>NZ_CP083727.1:0-1300642 GCF_054149795.1 Wolbachia endosymbiont of Muscidifurax uniraptor | reverse complement strand
ATAAGATGTTAAATTTACTGGCAAATAAGTAAAGTATTCATATAAGTATAGCTAACCTAATATAGATTTACTGAAGCAAATTTATGATTATATTAAGTAATTTGAGTTGTTATGCTGTATTCGGTATTGAACTAGAGTTTTACATTGAAGGAATAGAAAAAGAATACTTATTTCTGAATAGCATCAAAAATAAAATAGCATCTCTTGAATTTTCTTGCGAGAAGGAGAATTCTACACATCAGTATGAGATAAAAAGTGGTTGTTATACGAACTCCGACAATTTAATTAAGCATTTTGAGTTAGCAAAACAATCACTTACTGAAACAGCACAAAAACTAGGTGGGAATATTTCTTTTAAAGCAAAGCCCTATTTGGATAGAGCAGGCAGTGCATTAAATGTGCATGTTAATCTCGTGAATTCAAATAACGATAACTTATTTTATATCAATGAGCAAAAGTACAGTGACTATCTGATTCATAGTATTGGTGGATTATGTGCAATGATGAAAAAACATATGTTGTTTTTTGCTCCAAATGATGATTCATATTTAAGATTTCAGTACCCGGATATTCACACTCCAACTACGATTAGTTGGGGAATAAATAACAGAACTGCTGCAATAAGAATTCCCTATTTTGGCAACGATTCCAAAAGATGCCGCCTAGAGCACCGTGTTCCTGGAGCAGATTGCAACCTTGAAAAAGTACTCACAGCAATAATTGAAGGTATAGTTTTTGGTATAGAGAACAAAATTGCTCCGCCAAATAGAGTGTATGGCATTGCATCTGATCCTCAATATAAGATGGAGAGTTTGATATAGCAACTACATCTAAAACCCTAACCCGTTAAGTGGCTGTTGGATAATTGGCTGTTTTAGCACTTCCCTCACATCATTATTTACATTCCCGCACTGTAATAGCCACTCTGCAGGAGATAGTTTTCTCTCAGGTTTAGATTCTATACTAATATTTGCACTTGGTCTTTCAGGAAGTAGATTACCAAGCGCATCCATGTGTTTAGGTAAAGGTTCCATAACAATATTTGTAGCACTAGAAACGGAATGACTATCTTTAGTATCAGCGCTTTTAGAAAGTGAATTACCTTTGAAATCCATATGTTTAGGTAGTCCATTTTTCATTTCTTCTTCTGCTCTTTTATTTTTTAATTCTTCTTCTAGCTCAGTTTCAGTTCTTTTTGGTTCTTTTACGGTATCTTTTTCTTCACCTTCATCTTCTGAAACTTTATCTCCTGAAACACGAGTAATTTCAGCTTTAGTTCTTATTTTATGAATCAGCGAAAGTAATAAGTAAGTAACTGCAGCAGCAGAAACGATAATGGCTATCTTTGCGGCAATGTGGATTGCTGTTAAAAATATTAAAGCTGATAAAGCTCCAGCTAATCCAGACACAATAACTTTATTTTTGCCTTTTGTTACATTTAGAATTGCCACCATAATAACCTCTCAAATACTGTTCTAGAATTATTATACAGGAATTTTCTTATACTTGCAACTTTGCGAAAATTTTTATTATTTGCATAAAGTTTTAAAGCTACACAAGGATTAATTAATATGCAATGTATCTCGACTATAATATTGTACAAACACACATATTCAGCTAACATTCAACATGCAGAGCTTACTCATAGAGCGAAACAGGGCGGTGGTATTATTACTTATAGTAATTTTTATCTTCGGTTCATACGTTTATGTAAAAATGCCAAGGGAAAGCAATCCTGATATACAGATTCCTATAATCAGCGTGTTTGTTGGACTTCCTGGGATTTCTGCTCAAGATAGTGAAAAGCTATTAGTGCTTCCTATAGAAAATGAACTAAGATCCATCGAAGGTGTAAGAGAATTGAGAGCTTTTGCAACTAATGATGGTGCTCACATGATACTCGAATTTGGAACAGAGTATGATAATAAAGAAGTGCTCGATAATGTCCGTTCAAAGCTTTCAAACATAAAATCGAAGTTACCTGTTGAAGCGGAATCTCCAATAATAAATGAAATAAACTTGAGTCTATTTCCCATATTAAATGTTGGCTTAATTGGTAATCTGCCAGAAAGAGCCTTAACTGAAATAGCACGCAAGTTAAAGAAAGAAATAGAATCTCTGCCAAATGTTCTCAAAGTTGAAGTGGCAGGTATTCGTAAAGAAACAGTGGAAGTTATAATTGAGCCCACAGTTCTAACAAAATATAACATTCAATCAAACGAAATATTCCAAGCTATATCAAGCAATAATAGACTAGTGGGAGCTGGGTCACTGGCCGGTAAATATTCGATTAAAATATCAGGGTTATTAAAAGATATAGAAGATATTATGAATATTCCTATTAGATCTCAAGGCGATGCAGTTTTGAGAATCAAAGATATAGCAAAAGTATACCCTAGGTTTGAGGATCACCAAGGATTTGCTCGCATTAATGGATTACCTAGTGTCATGCTAGAAATTTCAAAACGTAACGGAAAAAACATAATAGACACAGTAAATCAAGTAAAATACTTAATGGATAAGGCAAAAGATCAATTACCTGAAAATTTAAAAGTGGTGTACTTAAACGACCAGTCAAAAAACGTCCGCGATGTGCTTGATGACTTGGAAAACGGCATAATATTTGCTGTGTTGTTAATATTGATCATAATGATGCTTTCTATGGGAACAAGGATTGCTATTCTTGTGGCACTCTCGATACCCGGTTCCTTTCTCATTGGGATAATAGCTCTTTACTTTATGGGTATAACCTTAAATATCGTTGTGCTCTTCAGTTTAATTATGGCTGTTGGCATGCTGGTTGATGATGCAATTGTGATCAGCGAATATGCCGATAGAAAGATGATCTGCGGAATGGATAAAGTAGAAGCTTTTTACACTTCAGTTCGTGATATGTTTTATCCGGTTCTATCATCAACGTTAACTAAATTAGCAGTGTTTTTTCCTCTATTATTCTGGCCTGATACTGTTGGTAAATTCATGCAGTACATACCAATTACAATAATTCTAACTTTGACTGGATCGCTCATTATGGCTTTGGTTTTTATACCAACACTTGGTGCAATATTTGGTAAGCCTTCGATAACTTCAAAAAAAGAAATAAAAAAAATGAGTGCTATAGAAAGTGGTGAAATAAAAAATGCTGGGCCTATAATAAGAGCTTACGTACGCATGCTAGAGAAGGTTTTGGATAATCCTAAAAAATTCGTATGTGCTACTGTATTCGTTTTGTTTTCATTTAGTGTGCTGTACTTTACTTTTGGTCCTGGAGTAAAGTTTTTTCCGAAAGTGGATTCAGATAATATTTTAATCAGTGTTAAAGCAAAAGAAAGCTTATCAGCCAAAGAACGAGATCTGATACTCAAAGAAGTGGAAGAACGCATTTTGAGCATTGAAAAAGAAATTCATGTTTCTTATGCTAGATCAGGAGCATTTTCAGACAACGTTATCGCCAGAATACAACTAGAACTTATGGATTGGCGCTTCAGGCGCAAAGCTAAGCACATACTAAATGATATAAGGAGCAGTGTGCAAGACATGAAAGGAATAATAATTAATGTTCAAGAGGAAAAGCCAGGACCGTCGGCTGACAAGCCAATACAAATTAACCTCAGCGGGAGTGTATCCAGTTTGAATTTAGCAGCAGAGAAAATTCTAGAAATTATGAACCAACCTTCATCCGGGTTTATAAATATTCAAGATAGCAGATCAGCACCTGAAATAGAGTGGAATATGAGTGTTGATAAGAGTAAGGCTACAAGCTCTGAAGTAAGTGTTGCAACCATTGGCGATTTTATAAAGATGGTTACAAATGGAGTGTTGATTGGAAAATATAGACCAAATAACACGGATGAAGAAATCGATATTGTACTCCGTTTCCCTGGAAAGGATCGCAACATGAAGACTATAGACAATCTTTTTATCAATACAGTTAATGGCCCGTATCCTATGAGCAATATAGTAAAATATGCTCCCGAAAAAAAGGTAAACAAACTAAACAGGATTGATGGATTACGCATAGTGACAATCTCTGCTGACGTTGATACTGGCTATCTTGTTGATGAAAGAGTAAAGTTCATTCAGAATTCTATTGCCCAGGATTGGGACAAGGGAGTAAAAATTGATTTTAAAGGCGACAAAGAAGACCAACAAAAATCAGGAGCATTTTTGTTAAAGGCTTTTATATTAGCGATTACACTAATGATATTGGTATTAGTGACACAGTTTAATAATGTATGCCATACATTTATCGTAATGACAGCAGTGTTTTTATCCACAACATGTGTGTTTTTTGTTTTCTTTCTTATCCAACAAGTTTTCGTAGTTGTTATGTGTGGAGTGGGGATAATTGCTTTGGCGGGAATTATAGTGAATAATAACATACTATTACTTGATGCCTTTCATCACCAAATTAAGGTACACAAAAATGACATCAAGCGATGTGTAATAAACGCTGCAATTTCTCGCGTTAGGCCAATATTGCTTACCGTTGCAACCACAGTTCTTGGTTTAATACCGATGATTACCAGGTTAAATATCAATTTTTTTACGCTACAAATCACATATGATGCTCCATCAAGCCAGTGGTGGGTTGACATTTCAACAACCATAGCAAGTGGAATATTGGTTGCAACGGTTTTAACTTTATTCTTTACTCCTGCGTTGCTTGTTATACAAAGACATGAAAAAACTTGACTTAAATTAGCAATCATTTAACATTTAAGATAGTGTTCTTTGCCCGTTGGAGCTATAATTATAACTAATTACATTGGATTTATTTATTATGATTGCTAATCGTAAAAGCAGTGTTAAGCAGAAAAGTAACAAGAATAACATAGTTGGAAGCCTTGATGTAATAAAAACAGCAGGAGAGCTTTCACTTCAAAAAGGTTTAGATTTTGATGTTGTAATAAAGGCACTAGAAAGTGCTATAGAAGCAGTGGCTTATCAAAAATATGGTAGCAAAAGTAAAATTGTAGTTAATATAGATAGAAACACAGGCAAAGTTACTTCATACAGAAAACTAAAAGTTATTGATGACGAATCAAATAGAGAAGAGAATACTGAGTATGAATCAATTACGCTGACACAAGCTAAATTAATAAAAGAAGATGCAAAAATTGGAGATACTGTTAGTGAATTACTCTCTCTTAACACTGATCTTGCTTCAGCAAGAATTGCCCAGCAAAAAATTGCTCAAATAATTAAAGATGAAGAGTCAAAAAAGCAATATGAGGAATTTAAAGATAAGGTGGGAGAAATAAGGTATGGTATTGTTAAACAAGTAGAATATTCAGATCTTATTATAGACATAAATGGCACTAAGGCATATCTTCCATTACGAAATTTAACCGGTGGTGAATCATTTCGTGAAGGCGATAAAGTTAAAACTTATATACAGACTGTTAAGCGCTCTGATGATGGACGTCAAATTATTCTTTCTAGGACTCATGAAGGCTTTTTAGAGGCATTATTAAATCAAGAAATACCAGAAATTGCTGATGGGTTAGTAACAATTAAAGGTATAGCTAGAGACGCCGGCTCAAGGTCTAAGGTTGCTGTTTTCTCTCCTGACAAGAACATTGATCCAGTAGGTGCTTGTGTTGGAGTTAAGGGAGATAGAATAAAAACCATTATACACGAATTAAATGGTGAAAAAATTGACGTTATAAATTACTCCTCAGATTTGGGTCAATTTGTTATTAAAGCCATTACTCCTGCAGAAGTATCGAAGGTTATTATTGATGAAAATGAAAATTGCATAGAATTAATAGTTGCTGAAGATCAATTGAGTTTAGCTATAGGAAAAAAGGGCCAGAATGTAAGATTAGCTTCAGAGCTTGTTGGATGGAAAATTGAGATATTAAGCACTCAGCAAGAATCAGAAAGGCGAAGTAAAGAACTTAGTCAATGTTCAGCTTTATTTGCTGAAGCTTTAAACTTAGAAGAGATTATGGGTCAGCTATTGGTGACAGAAGGTTTTTCAAGCGTAGAAGATATATCCAGCGCTTCAATTAAAGAGCTTGCTTCAATAGAGGGCTTTAATGAGGATATTGCAAACGAACTTCACAATAGAGCAAACAAGTATCTGAAAGCAGAAAATGATAGAAAAATAGAAGAGCTAAAAAGTCTAGGTATGGAAGATGATGTAATCAATTTAACTTTATCAATAGACAATAAAATTGCTCTTAGTAAACATGATATTAAGACTTTAGAGGACATAGCAGATTTATCAAGTTATGAGTTTTGCAGCATACTCTCTTCCTCAGCTGATAATAAGATGAATTCAGAAAATCTAAAAGATACAGTAGACTCAATAATCATAGAAGCACGTAAAAAGCTTGGGTTAATATAATAAAATAATATGAATAATGAAGATATCAGTAATAAAAAATTAACGCTCCAAGGCTTAAGCAAGCTTAAATTAGACCTCAATTTAAACTCTTCAACTAGCCCAAGTACTGGAGCTACAATAGTAAAAAAAAGAAGAAAAAAATCTCATGATGCAGAAGAACATAATTTATTTGACGAGAGTAAATTAGGTTCTCTAACAGAGAAAGAACAAATTTTCCGCATTAATGCTGTGCAGAATGCTGCTTTGCTGAAAGAAAAAAATCAGAGAGAAGAAAAAGAGAAAACAGCAAAAGAAGACAGCAATAAAGAGATTGACGAGAAAAATGAAGCGGACACTTTATCTAAAGAAATAAATAAGCAAGTTTTAAGTGATACTCACTTAGTTGAACTAAAAGAAGATAATATTGACTATGAGGGCGACGATAAAAAGTCTTCTAAAGTCAACAAAGATATATATTCTAAGCATTCTAAACTGGTAATTGCACAGGCAATAGATGAAAAAACTGAACAACCCCCTGTATTTAAGCAAAGATTTGGTATAAGAAGTAGAAAGTCAAAGTTTACCAAGGGTAAAAATATATCAAGAGAAGTTATTATACCAGACAAAATAACTATCAGGGAGTTATCTATTCGCATGGCAGAAGATAGCAAGAGTGTGCTAAAAATGTTCAAAGAAGAAGTCGGTGAGAGTTATAGAGTAGATGATCTGGTGAATCCAGATATAGCATGTGAAATAGTGGAAAAATTTAATCATATGGCTAAACGAGTGAGCGATACCAACAGAGAAAAAGATTTATTTTTTATAGAAGGCAGAGAAAGCCTGCCTAAAAAACCTAAACCACCAATCGTCACTTTTATGGGACACGTCGATCATGGTAAAACCTCATTGCTCGATGCATTTCGTGAATCTAATGTTGCAGAAAGAGAGTCAGGTGGCATAACTCAACACATAGGTGCTTATCAAATAACGACAAAAGATAAGCAAAAAATTACCTTTATTGATACACCAGGACATGAAGCGTTCACTGCGATGCGTGCACGTGGTGCCAATATTACTAATATAGTTGTAATAGTAGTTGCAGCTGACGATGGAATCATGAAACAAACAGTTGAAGCAATAAATCATGCAAAAGCAGCAAATGTTTCCATTATAGTTGCTATTAATAAAATTGATAAATCTGAGCCTGGTGATGTAGAAAAAATAATTAATAGTTTGCCTCAATATGATCTCACCCCTGAAGGGCTTGGTGGTGATGTTATGATTGTGCCAGTATCAGCAAAAAAGAAAACTAATTTAGATAAACTAGAAGAGACGATTTTGTTAATCGCTGAATTAATGAAGCTAGAAGCAATAGAAGATTGTCGAGCACTTGGATGGGTAATAGAATCCAAAATAGATAAAGCGAAAGGAATATCAGCCACATTGATAGTTGAGGAAGGAACGTTAAAGGTTGGTGATATATTGGTAGTTGGTACAACATACAGCAAAGTACGTAGTATGGTTAATCACCTCGGTCAAAGAGAAAAAGCAGCACTACCCTCCGCTCCAATTGAAATTACTGGTCTAAATGGTGTGCCAAATGCTGGAGATAAATTTGTTGTTATAAATTCTGAAAAGCAGGCGCGTGAAATTGTTGAATACAGGCTAGAGTTAATCAAGAAAAAGAAAGAAGATTTGGGCGACAATAATTTAGATATATTCAGTCGTAATAACAGCGAAACAGAAGAACTATCTGTAGTTTTAAAGTGCGATGTAACTGGTTCTATTGAAGCAATATCAAGTTCAATTGATAAACTCGGTAAAGACCAAGTGAAATTAAATATCCTACACAAAGCAGTAGGAGGGATAACAGATTCAGATGTGCTGCTTGCAGAAGCATCAAGTGCAGTAATTTTAGCTTTTAATGTAAAAGTGGATTCAAAAATAAGGGACTTGGCAAAACAAAAAGGTGTAGAAATACATACTTATAACATAATATACGAGCTCATTGACGACATGAGAATGTATTTAACTAAAATGTTAAAGCCTGTTACACGAGAGGTTCGTGTTGGCTTTGCATCTGTGAGGCAAATATTTAACGTATCTAAAGCTGGTAATATCATTGGATGTTACGTAAGTGATGGAGTCATAAGAAAAGATTCTTTAATTAAGGTAATGCGTGGTGGCAAATTGGTGCATGAAGGAAAGTTAAAAGCACTACGTAGATTTAAAGATGATGTTAAAGAAGTAGGTGTAAACTTTGAATGCGGAGTATCACTAGAGGGTAATATCGATATTAAAGTTGGAGATATTTTAGAAGCTTATCAATTAGTGCAAGAAGAAAGGGTATTATAGTAGCTGGATATGAAAAAGGAAATTAGAAACCTAAAAATAGCATCGGTATTGCATAGAGCGATATCAAGAGTCCTAATGGAAGGTAAGGTGTTCAATAAAAATGTAGCGGTATCTGACGTAAAATTAAGTAAAGATTTGAAAAAAGCAGATGTATATATTGTGTTATCTTCATTGAATATTCAAGTAGCTGACTACTTAGATCCAGAAAAAAGACGCACTGGAGATCCTTCTGAGAATAATTGTGATATTAATACTGTTGTTAATGAAATGAACCAATCTGCATGGTCAATACGTAAATCTATATTGTGTTATGTTGATTTGCGATTTATACCTGAACTAGTTTTCAAGCCTGACTTAGCGTTCGATAATTTTGTTAATGTAAGCAAAATATTACATAATCACACTTAATTAATGCATTTCAATCGTTACTTTTCATTAATGAGGTTGCACAGTTTAACGGGTTTGTGGCTTGTGCTATTTCCCAGTTTGAGCGGTATTCTTTTAGCCTCAACTTCTCTATCGTATCAGGTTCTTTTTCTCCTTGTTTTGTTTACTATAGGTGCATTTTTAATGAGACCCGCAGGGTGCATAATCAATGACATTTTCGATAGGGAAATAGATGCGCACGTTGAACGAACAAAATATAGGCCACTTGCAAGTGGTGCATTAAACATAAAGCAGGCTTTAGCTTTACTTTCACTGTTACTGTCTATTGCCCTGGTAATCTTATTATTAACTAATAAAACTACACTCATACTTGGAATAATCTCAATGTGTATGATAGCTACTTACCCTTTATTAAAGCGGTATGTTTGGTGGCCACAATTGTTCTTAGGGTTTACCTTCAATATGGGATCGCTCATGGGCTCAGCAGCAATAACAAACCAGATCAGTATAGAATCCTTGCTGTTTTATATAGGATGCGTCTTTTGGACACTTAGCTATGACACCATATACGCCCATCAAGATAAAAAAGATGATGAAAAACTCGGGATGAAATCTACCGCATTATATTTTGGTGATACAACAAAATCTTGGTTGAAAAGATTTTATTTAATATCTCTTATGACGTGGCTATATGCTGGTATTTTATCATCATTAAATAACATTTTTTATATTGCTCTACTTGCTGTAGGGTTCATATTTCACCGCCAATACAAAAATTTCAATCCTGACGATCCCAGTCAATGCATGTCCATATTTAAAAATAACTCCTACGTAGGGTTGCTGCTCTTTTTCGGCATTCTTTTAGATAGAATTATCACCTAGGTCTCAAGAGTTTCGGCTCTAATGAAATCAATAGACTCAGGTAGCCCGCAGAAACAAAAAAACTTGCTTGACAAACTCCGCCAGCCCTCTTATCATGAAACTGAAGCTGTTGTATTTGCTTTCGCCAATCTGCAGATTAAAAGGTAAGGATTACTTAATGTATCGGCGTCTTATGTTCAATTTTTTGCAGTATATAGATACTGTATGTCTTTACAAAACTTCATCTACATCTAGATTTTTATCTAAATAAGCTGAACGCGCTTATAAAGCGTTACAAGACATCAAAAAATGCCAATACTCGACAGAGATAGTAAAAGACTAGCTAACTCGGGGATTCTTTGTCTTTTTTTCTGCTTAGTAAATTTCTTAAACATTTGCAGCGTAAGTTAGTTGCAATTAAAAGCGGCTGAATCTCGCTTGTCAAGCGTTTAAAACATAAAAAACGCCAATATTTTAAAGCGGATAATAACCCCAGGGCTTCTTTTGCCTTTTTTTTCATTTGGTAAATTTCTTAATATTTACAGCTAAACAACAACCGTCATCCCTAAGTATCCCGCTGCTTGTTAGCGGCTGAGATACCGCGAATGAATCGCGGTATGACGGTTCGCGGCAGGATGACGATAAGCTCGTCATCCCACTACTTGTTAGCGGCTAAGAGATACCGCGGCGGTATAGCTATAGGATGACAAAAAAAGGGCACTGTGACGAACTTAAATCACAATTATCAGTTAATGCTAATTACGGCATTATAAAAAACGCCAAACTTTTTTCTGCTTTTATGCAAGAAGTCTAGTCCATATATTCCTCCCACTTTTCCGTGACTTTTCTTACTATTTCCTCACTCATTTTAATTTTCTTTCCCCATTCTCGTTTGGTTTCAGGCGGGATTTTATTTGTCGCATCAAATCCCATTTTACCTCCAAGTCCACTTTCAGGGGAAGCAAAGTCTAAATAATCAATAGGTACACTTTCTATCATGATTGTATCACGCACAGGGTCCATCCTCGTTGACATTGCCCACATTACTTCCTTCCAATCACGTACATTTATATCATTATCAACAACGATAATAAACTTCGTGTATAAAAACTGCTTTAGAAAAGAAAGTATGCCCATAACAATTCTTTTTGCCTGCCCTGGATAGGATTTTTTTATCGACACTACCGCTATTCTATATGAGCAACCTTCCGGCGGCAGATAAAAGTCCACTATCTCTGGAAATTGATTAATAAGAATGGGCACAAAAATTTCATTGAGTGCTTCACCAAGAATCGATGGTTCATCAGGTGGCTTGCCAGTGAAAGTGCTGAGATAAATTGGATTTTTGCGCATAGTAATTGCAGTAATATTAAACTCAGGAAATTGCTCAACAGAATTATAGTAGCCAGTGTGGTCTCCGTATGGCCCTTCGTCTTGATAGCTATCCAAACTCACATAGCCTTCCAGAACGATTTCCGCGTGAGCTGGTACTTGAAGTGGAACAGTCTTACAATTTACAAGCTCAAGCGGCTTCTTTCGCAGTAGTCCAGCAAATTGGTATTCTGACAATGTTTCTGGCACTGGAGTTACCGCAGCAATAATCGTTGCAGGATCACTACCAATCACAGCAGCAGCAGGAAATTTCATATTTTGTTCCTTCTCTTTCCATCGTTTGTGGTGACCTGCACCACCACGATGTGCAAGCCAACGCATTAGTGTTGTTTTTTTATCTATAACCTGCATACGATATATTCCAAGATTAAAATTATCTTGCTTTTCTTTCGTGGGTCCTTTCGTTACCACAATTGGCCAGGTAATAAGTGGTGCAGGTTCATTTGGCCAGCATGTTTGAATGGGCAGTAGACTTAGGTCCACTTCATCTCCGGTTAGCACTACCTCTTGACATGGAGCCTTGCTCACGACTTTACTTCGCATCGATAACACGACTTTCAACAAAGGAAACATTTTTATAGCATCTTTAAAGTTTTTTGGCGGCTCAGGTGATTGCAAAAATGCTAAAAGTTTACCAAGATCTCTTAGCTCACCAGGATTTATGTTCAGTCCCAAGGCAATTCTTTCAATAGTACCGAATAAATTCACTAAAACTGGAATCGAATTTTTGCCGTTTTCTGTGACAACATTTTCAAAGATGATAGCTGGTCCTTTGTTTGACAAAACTCTGCGGTGAATTTCTGTCATTTCAAGAACAGTTGAAACCTCCTCCTTAATCCTAATCAGATCTTTTTTTTCCTCTAAGGCTTTAATGAAGTCACGTAAGTTGTTGTACATATTTTAAAGATTTTAAGTCTTTTAAGAAGTGTTTTTCCCAGTACAACCTATTCACTTATTATTATAGAGGCTCTAGAAAAATTATTCTCCAGCTCGCTTTTTAAGTTTTTATATTCAGTAGTGTTTAACTCTTCATTGGTAATAAAGCTTTTCTGTATAGCTACTATATCATTTAATTCTGTGCTGCCATTTTGATGTTTACATGACCTATTTACATATAACCATGGAGAATTTATTTCAAAATTCAATTCTGCACAGTTTTTAATCGCAATGTCTTTTATTACCGTATGCGTTTCACGAGTATGAGGAGTACCTATAAAAATGTCTGACACTTGGTCAGAAACTGTATTTACGACACCATTAAGCAAATTATTTTCTAAAGTTAAAACAAGTCCTAGGTTCGTCCTAAAAACTTTATTTTTTTGTTGTAATTCATACTTAATTGTAAGATCCTCTACATTACGCGAAGTAAGATCAGGCAATTCTAAGAATTTCTTTTCTTTTTCATTAAGATATACCCCACTAATTATATAAAAAACAGAATCTCTTAACTGCTCGTTTGAGTAATATAATCCAGCACTTGCTAAGCTCATAGCTGACTCCCCTTGCATAGTAAGCTGACCACGTTCGTTTACAACATTATCTTGTATAGTTAATTCACTATGGGATATAATTTTTGAATTTTCAGCTTGTACAGCAGGAATTTTTGTGTAGCTAACTTCTTTAGAATCCAATACTAAAGCAACTTTGTCAGCAACATCTGGAAAAATACCTTGTGCCATACTAACCTTATTAGTCGGATCAATCCAATATATTTTTCCACCTTTATTTGTTACTCTGAGCATCGTATGATTAAAATTACCCAGATTAGGTAATGCTTCGGAATTAGGAATGCTAGTAATTCCTCTCATAACTAGAGTAGGTTGAACTCTGTAACCAAGTTTTTGTAAAATAGCAGCCGTACTAACAGAAAAATCCTTACAATCTCCAGTTTGATAATCAGCAATTTTCTCTAAATCTCTTGGAAAAAATCGTCCTGACACTGTACGCCAATCTCCCGTGTATTGAATTTTCTCATTCAACAAAGAAGTAACAACGTTAATTTTCTCTTCATCAGTACTCTCATTGGCAGCAGATTCTGCTATGGCCGTAAAAATTGTAGGAAGTGGCTGAGTAATGACGTTATAATATCCAGGAGCTAATTTTTTTGCTAAATCCTCCCATTTAGATAGGCTTGACAGTGATACCCAAGTATTGTGCTTAAAATTCAATATTCCATTATGTGGCTCATTTATCAAACCTTCATAAATTGCCTTTTTTAAAGTAATGCTTATAGAATGTACACCATTCTTTTTCTCCTCAGCGATCTTTAATACGTTTCTTGGATCATTCACTCTAATCTCTAGAGGCAACTCAGAATTGATTTTAGTATTCTCTGCTTGAAAATACCGCCCATAATAAGAAAAGTGCAAACCATAAAAATTATCAATAGGAACTTTTTTATGAATTTGTTTATATTTTGGATATACTTCTGCACCAATTGTCATTTTAGGAAATGATATGGTTACTTGCCTTAGCTGATCGAAACCTTGAGGACTAGCCAACGCCTTGTCCTCTATCATGTTTTTAGCGACTACGTATTCCCTCCCATTGTAAGCTGTTTTAGCTTCTAAAATAGTGAGGTCTGCACTATCACCATTATAAATAAGACTGTATGGGGAGAATGCACTACGCCCAGATTCCTTGAGTACTTTTGCTTGGAGTTCTGATTCTAATTCATAAGTACCATCCCCATTAATATTAATGGTACTATTAGAAATTTTGATCTCAATGGGAGCATCTTCATACTTAGTCCACCTTGGTTCAACTGGAGGAGTTATAAAAAACACTAACAACGTTAAGTTAAAAAGAGTTTTTAAAAATTTCATTATGACACTCATATAGAATATTTAAAATTATCGGCATATTGACTGAAAAATTGTTTTATTACACCCACACGACGCGACCATACACTGCAATAAACTCAGCAAATGGGAAAAAGAGAAGCTTACTTCCTAGAATGGCTATTTCCTTTTTTTTACCAATATTTATCGCCGCGTTTGTTAGCATTATACATGGCAGTTATAAGATAATCAACTACCAAAATGTTTCACCACCCTCATCACCAAGTCTTCTGATGAACTTTGTGGTAATGTGCTTGAGTTTCATTGTACGTAAAGTTTGTACTTGCAGCAAAATTGGCTATAAAATACACTTGATACAAATGTTTTTATGTATTAACATTAGATGCTTCTTTTAATATACAGATAAATGTGTACTAAAAGTTTTATGTTGTAGGTTTTTAAATAAATTGTATGTCTAGGGTATCGTTTTTATTAATTTTAATAATAGCAATAGCAAGCTTGCCGATAATAAATAATTGGCTCTCAAATCGCAGCCAAATGCTAAACGATGATTATATAGGTGAGAAATTAGATAATTATATAAGTAGAAATTTTGATAAGATCATAAAAACTCTCAAAGAGGAGTCGATTAAAAGTAGTTACGCTGCTCGAGATAATGTAACCAAAAGTAAAATTTCACAATACAAGGATCAAATATTTGACCTTACTTATCCTTACTCCGGAAATGAAAATAGTAGTGTTATAGCTGTAGGCTTCCTTGACTATTCTTGTGGACATTGCAAAGCTATAAAGAATGATATAAAGCAGTTAATTAACGACGGCAAAATTAAGTATATCTTTAGGGATGCTCCAATACTTGGTAACGCTTCTTTAAAGGCAGCAAAAAGTGCTTTAGCTGTCTATTTTCTCGATAAAGAAAAATATTTCGATTTTCACCATGCTGCTTTAAGTCACAAAGGAGAATTTTCAGACGAAAGCATATTGGATATAGTGAAAAACATAGGGATTGATGAGGACGATTTTAATGATTCCATAAAAGATAACGCGGACAAAATTGAGCAAATGATAAACAACAGTAGGTTTCTAGTAAGAGATTTGGGAGTAGGTGGTACACCTTTTTTAATAATTGGAGATAGCCTGTTTGTAGGAGCAACTGATTTGAATGTATTACGCAAAAAAGTAGATGAATTAAGTCACAAGCAAGGCTAGTTTCAATTTGCCATAAAATTTTATTTTTTTGCTTGACAACTCAAATGAACCTGAGTATGGTAATTGTGGGTATGACAGCAGTTTAACTCAGTGGTCTCATCCACTTTCCATGGCGTCATTTACTATGTGAAACGCTTTCAAATTACAACATTTTCTTCAACCAAACTATTTTACTTTCTCAGGAGGACATATGTCATTCACAGAAATTAGATTTCCAGAAAATATATCTTATGGTTCCACTGGAGGACCGGAATTTTCCACTGACGTTGTAATACCAATTCCCATTACAGGGCAAACAGATGGACAATGATGGAAGAAAAGCCATACTGAAGTAAGTAAAATAGCGAGGTTTAAATGGCATTAAGATCAAAATTATTGGATGAAAAAGTAGTAGAATCAGCAAAAGAAATGCTGAAGAAAGTAAGGAATAATGCATATGTTTCAAAAAAACTAAATGCTGTAATTGCAGCAAAAAAGTACAGTATAACGGCTGTAGCAAAAATATATTGCATTTCAAGAAGCGCACTAACTTCGTGGGTAAAACTCTTGAAAATTGGCAGAGAAGAAAAACTGTTTGCTCCTTCACAACGTCGTAGAAAAACTAAATTAAATCAGGCTCAACTACAGCAAATTGAAGAGTGGATAGAAGAAAATCCTAATATCACCATTAAAGAAATGAGAATAAGAATCCAGGAAAAGTTCGGATTAAATATCAGCAAATCTACAGTACACCGCCATATGCAAAAGATGAAATTCTCATATATTACACCAAGACCAGTTCATAATGGACAAGATAAAAGCAAACAAGAGGAATTCAAAAAAAAATCTCAATTGAGCTATTAGCAAGTATCCAGAAAAAGAGCTATTTTTCTTTGATGAATCACGGTTTGGCACACATTCAAAAGTTGGACATGGGTGGTTTAAAAAGGGGATTAGAACACAGGTTAAAACAAAATTAGGTAGGCAAAATTTCTATCTCTATAGTGCAGTTAATCCTAGAAATGGAGAGAGTTCTAGCTTATTTGCACCAAATGTCAACACTGATTGCATGAACATATTTCTTGAGCAAATTTCGCAATATCTAGAAACACGAGAGGCTTTTCTCGTTATGGACTGTGCTAGTTGGCATAGGTCAAAAAATTTAAAGGTACCTAAAAATATCGACATTATATACCTACCTCCATACTCACCTGAGCTAAATCCTGTTGAGAGGCTTTGGTTATATATAAAACAGAACATTTTGCGCAATAAAATATACGATACAATTGCTCTACTTGAGGGTGCTTTGTGCAAATTTATTACTTCTCTTGCCAGCTCCACAATTAAACAACTCTGCAATGTTTCCTATTTGACTGGACAACAATGAGAATTGGTATTAGAGGTTGTCCGGAAACAAGTAAATTCAAGCATATTCCCTCTTTAACATAACCCTACTCATAGCTAGGTATATGAAATTCTCAGTGGATGTTGTGAGTAAATCATACTCCTTCGATAGCCTTCTATTCCTATTAACCCAAGCAAAAGTCCTTTCTACAACCCATCTTCTTGGCTGTACTTTAAACCCTTGTTCTCTTGTTGGTAGTAGCTCAGGTGGCGTATCTTTGTGCACCCAAAATCTACATGGAGGCCTTGTAACAATTTCAATATCTATGTCATATTCTTCCTTTATGTGATTCTTTAAATTTCTTCCTTGGTATCCCATGTCAGCCCACATTTTTTTAACTTTAGTATATTTTGTTCTCATATTGTTTAATGCTATTTTAATACCATCTCTATCATTTTCGTTAGCAGCGCCTACGTAACAACCTAGTATAAAACCCTGAGTGTCTGTAATTATATGCCTTTTTCTACCCTTTACTTTTTTACTTCCATCATAGCCTTTGATCCCCCCTTTTCTGTAGTCTTTACAGATTGACTATCTACTATACAGGCACTTGGCTGCTCATTCCTTCCTATTTTTCTTCTACTATATTTTGTAATTTCATAATTCATTTTCTCAAAAATTCCCTGCTTCTTCCATTGCCTGAACTGCTCATACACAGTCTTCCATAGCGGAAAATCATTTGGTAAATACCGCCATTGACACCCTGTACGCAATACATAGAAAATTGCTTCTAATATTTCTCTTTTGCTATACTTTGGCGGCCTTCCTCCTTTCTTGTATGATACTCTGAAGTGTTTTTCTATTCTTGCCTATTCCCTTTCGCTTAGATCTGTTGGATACTTTTTTCTCATCTTTACCCCGTACTAAAATTTCAGATATTATAGCCTTTTACTTGTTTCCGGACAACCTCTAACAACTCACAATGGTTGTGAACAGCGCAACATCAATTGGTCTCATGCACGCACTAGATACAACATAGCTTACGGGGTCAGATCAAACGAGCAGCTACTAGAACTAATAACATTTTTTCATGCACGAAAAGGTAAAGCAATAGGGTTTCGTTTTAAGGATTGGTCGGATTTTATAGCCATTAATCAAGAGATTGGTATAGGAGATAACAAAAAAACGACTTTTCAGCTAATCAAAACTTATGTAAGTGGGGAAGATAAGCATATACGTATGATCAAAAAGCCAGTACATGGGACAGTAAAGATTTATTTAAATGGTAAAGAAGAGAGTGAATATTCAGTAAATTATTCAACGGGAGAAATAACATTTATGAAGCCACCAGTAAAAGATGCGATAATCACTGCGAGCTTCGAATTTGATGTGCCCGTACGCTTTGATACAGATTACTTAAACGCTTCGATTGATGACTATGGAAGCAATAGCTGGAATAATATCCCCTTGGTGGAAGTGAAATTTTAGTTATAAGCGAGCATAGATCCACATCATAGTAGGGCTACTAGTCTACCATAAATTGAAAAATTAAGCACCACTGAGGTTCTATACCTAAATGAGCCTCAGTATATGCAATTATTTTAAACTTTATCACCAGCTATATACTACAATGTTGCTGAGCTTTGCTAACATTTACACTTGAAGCTTGGGGAGATTCTAACTCAGTGCTTTTTTCTTCCTGCAAAATAGAAAGCTTCAACAACTCCTTTAGAGTTGATTTTGCAAGTGTTGTATCATCTTTGTTTAAGATGTAGTCTAGCATGCCGTTTTTCTGTAAGAGATTAACAAAATATCTATCTCCCTCATTAAGAACCTCTATCTTGTTAATACAAGATAATACTAAATCCGAATTCTTTGTTGCTAAAATTCCATTCAAAAAGATATCTAATTTTGTTTTATCTTCAGTTAAGTCTTCAGCTAACCTATTTCTGATATTCTCATTGTCAAACACAATGTACTCGAGGTACGAGGAAGGCTCAATAAGTATAAAGTCCTCTAAAGGCACTAGTTCTGGATAGGTGCCAGCGTAATCAAGTATGCCACACTCAGTAATACACCCTCCTTTTCTTATAACACAGCAATTGAGACGACCATGATACATTGATAACAAAGAAAAAAGACGTATTATACTTGTACCTCTATCTTTCATTTCCTCGAAAAGCTTCCTATCATTTATTAATTTGTGCAAAATGTAATCCATAGCAGGACCTGGTTTGCGGAAATGAAACATATTATTCTCTTCAAAAATGGCCTCAGCTAATTCGATAGATTCTTTATCCTCATCTACGAAAGCTTTTTCATTTCTATTTAACTGTATGATCTCAGCTTTGCTATCTCTGCGTAGACCAGTTCTCCTTATTAACATCTCAAATATTTTTGTATTCATATATATCCTATATTAGTTAAAGTAAATATTAATAATGTTTACTTTTTAAATAAAAATAAATGAAAATTTTAATAAAAATTAAATTTTTTTTAATAGAATAAAAATCTTTTATATTTGCTTGAGTACCAAAAGGGCTTTATTGGTGTAATGCGTTTTCTATTGCGCCTGGCCGCAGCGCGTGATGCAACCGGATTCAAGTGTCAGCTACTTTTATAGCACCACTTCTGCTTCAATAACTGTAAATACTAAGCGATCTGTCTTAAAATCTCCTCTTGTTGCTGAGCATGTACACTAGCATAACCACATGCAGGAGATGCAGCAGCAAGTCTTGCAATGCACTTAGGTCTTTTTGCTTGAATATTGAGATTGGATAACACTTCTTCTATCAATGGGTTGACAAAAAACCATCCTCCCATATTTTTTGGTTCTTCTTGACACCATATAATTTCAGCGCTTTTGTATTTTTCAAGTTCAATACTTAGTTTATCGGCAGGAAACGGATAGAATTGCTCCAAACGTATTACTGCTATATCGTTTATTTTTTGTGCTTCACATATGTCGTAATAAACTTTACCACTGCATATTACAACTTTACGTATTTTATCATTCGAAACTAAATCTGTTCTATATTCTGGAATCACCGTGAGGAATTTTCCTTCAAAGTCAGATAGGTTAGAAACTGCTCTTTTGTGACGCAATAGCGATTTAGGTGTAAACACTACTAAAGGCTTACGAAAGTCTCGATGAATTTGCCGACGTAAAACATGAAAGTAATTTGCCGGAGTGGAGCAATTAACTATCTGCATATTATCTTCTGCACAGAGTTGTAAAAACCTCTCTATACGAGCAGAACTATGTTCAGGTCCTTGCCCTTCATAACCGTGGGGCAACAATAAAACTAGACCGCTTGATCGCAACCACTTTGTTTCTGCAGATGCGATAAACTGGTCGATCATAATTTGCGCACCGTTTGCAAAATCACCAAATTGTCCTTCCCAGAGCACCAGTGAATACGGGGAATCAAGACTATAGCCATATTCAAAGCCCATTACAGCATACTCTGATAAAGCGCTATCTATGACCTCAAAGTGAGCTTGCTTTTCATTTATATTGTTTAGCGGAATAAACGCTTCTTCTGTTACCTGATCAACAAGCCTTGAATGACGGTGCGAAAAAGTGCCACGGCCAGAGTCTTGGCCTGATAAACGCACTTGTATTCCTTCTGTAAGCAGTGACGCAAATGCAAGACTTTCGGCAGTTGCCCAGTCTATATTACTGCCGGAATTTATACTGTCTATTCTGCCATCAAGTATTTTTCTAACCTTATTATTAATGTTAAAGCTACTTGGGATATTGCTATTTATATACACACCTAATTTTTTCAACTCATCTGGCGGAACACCAGAATCTGTATAGTATTCGCTCAAATCGTTCAACCTTGCCCTTCTTAATTTTGACCATACTCCACAAAACCAGTCAGCTTTTTTTGGAGTGTAAGTCACTGATTCAGCAAGACTTTTATCTAATTTTGCCCTGAATTCACTGCATAATTTATTTACTTCATCACCACTTAATACTTTCTCTGCAGTCAATTTTTCTTCATACAATGTTCCAGGAGTTTTATGCTTTGATATCACCTTATACATGAGTGGCTGAGTGAAATTCGGTTCATCACCTTCATTATGGCCATATTTGCGGTAACATATTATGTCAATCACTACGTCCTTTTTAAATTTCTGCCTATATTCCATCGCCAAATTCGCAACAAAACTCACAGCTTCAGGGTTATCTCCATTAACGTGAAACACTGGAGCTTCTATTGATTTTGCTACATCAGTGCAATAAAAAGAGGACCGCGCACAACACGGATTAGCAGTAAAACCAACTTGGTTATTAATGACAACGTGCACAATGCCATCCACCTTATAGCCTTCAATATTGCTTAGGCTCAAGGTTTCAGCAACCACTCCTTGACCGATGAAAGCCGCATCACCATGAATTGATATGCCAAGCACAGATCTTATATTCTGTTTTGCTCTTATTCTTCCAGCCAAAACCGGATTTACCGCTTCAAGATGAGATGGATTAGGGCATAAACTTAAATGTATTTTTTTGCCACCTGAAAGTGCTCGATCAGAAGAATAACCAAGGTGATATTTAACATCACCGGACACCTCAAGACCACTTGGGTGTGCGAGATTGCCTTGAAATTCAGATAGCATTGCCGCATATCCTTTTCCCATAACTTTGGTTAGAACATTGAGCCGTCCGCGATGAGCCATACCAAGAACTACTTCTTCAATACCATAACCAGCGGAATCACTAATAATTTTTTCAATTGCAACAATAGCTGATTCTCCACCTTCGATAGAAAAACGTTTATATCCAGGAAATTTCATATGGAGAAATTGCTCGAACATCTCAGATTCGATCAAGTGCCTCAGTATTTCCTTTTTATCTTGTGAACTCAGCGTATAGGTTTGATTTTCGATCTTTTCCTGCAGCCACACTCTCTCCTCATAAGAGGAAATATGCATAAATTCAAAACCGATGTTCTTGCAGTAAATATCTCTATAGATTCTAGTGTCACCCATAGGAGAGAGATTCGAATATTTCTGATAATCTACTTCCTTATTCACATTGGGTGATAACGGATTAAGATCCGCAAAAAAATGACCGTAAGATCTGAAAAAATTTGCTAAACTAGAAACTGAATCATCCACCTTAGTTGCACGCTGTGCACCGCAGGTCTCCGCTTTATTAACTTCTAAATTGCTTGAAAAAATTCTATACCAATCCTCCCCGATTGATTTATCACCCTGCAAATAACGGCTATACATTTCTTCCACAAATTCTGCATTATCACCATAAAGGCAGCTTAAACTCGACATAATCACTATAAAAAGTATCAAATACTTATAAGTATAACTTAAGTTTTTTAAAAAAGAACTTTTTTAGTTTCTATACGTCATACTGCGATTCATTCGCGGTATCTCTTAACATAGATCCCGCTAACACGTAGCGGGATGACGATTGTCAGGGTGTCATTCCAGCGCGTGACGCTGGAATCCAGTTTTTATTTGCAGCCTACTTGACTCGAAGCTAAGTTTTCTGGATCCAAATAGTCAAGGCACTGGGATGACAAAAAAAGGAGCACTGGAATGACAAAGCTATAGGTTGCAAGCGAGACGTCATACCGCCGCGGCGCTAACAAGAGATCCCGCTAACACGTAGCGGGATGACGGTTGTCGTTTAGCTATAAACATTAAGAAATTTACTAAGCGAAAAAAAAGGCAAAAGAAGCCCCGTGGTTGGCTAATTACTTACATTATACTTTCAAGTATGGCGTTTTTTTATTCTAAACGCTTAATAACCGCGATTTAGCTGCTTTTTAATGCAACTAACCTTTAGTCATAAATGTTTAAGAAATTTACTAAACAGAAAAAAAGACAAAAGAAACGCTAGGGTAGCTAATTATTCACTATCCATTTTTTAAGTTGGCGTTTTTTTATGTTTTAAATGCTTTATAAGCGCATTTTAGCTCATATTAGGTAAAAACCTAGAATTTTATAAAGACATAAGGTGCACATAGTGCAAAAAATTAAACATGAGACGCCAGATTCGTGAGTTTTTTTGTCATTTAATCTGTACAGAGAAGATAAATAAATAGCTTCACTTTCATGATAAGGGGGCTGACAGAGTTTGTCAAGGAAGTTTTTTCGTTTCTATGAGCTACTTGGATGACGAGAAAGGAGCACTTACATATTTATGGCAACCTCATCACCTACGCTCAAAAAGTTTTTCAATATCACTGAGTTTCATTTCTATATAAGTTGGTCTTCCGTGGTTGCATTGCCCGGAATATGGGGTTTTTTCCATTTGTCTCAGCAGCTCATTCATTTCATCTAACCTCATTTTTCTACCCGCTCTAATTGATCCATGACAAGCGATAGTGGCCAATATTTTGTTCACTTTATCTTCTACTGGCAATGTATCTTCTATTTCCGTTAATCTATCGACTATATTAATTAGCATCTCTTTCACATCTATTGCTCCCAAAATTGCAGGGATTTCTTTTACTATCACTTTATTTTCTGATTTGATCTCAATATCAAAACCCATTTCAAATAACTTATCTTTATAAACTTCAATCATCTCCATTCCGGCTTGATTTTTGATTTCAACCGTTTCAGGAAGAAGTAGTTTTTGTCTTTTTACACTTGATTTTTGTTTTAAGCATTCATATACTAGCCTTTCGTGGGCTGCGTGCTGGTCGACTATAATCAATTTGTCTCTTACCTCGGCAATAATGTAAGTATTATAGACCTGACAGCGTGCAAACCCGAGCGGGTGGCTCTCTATCAAATCAACTTGCTCTAACACCTTTTTTTCTAGAACCATAGTCTCCGCTTGTGATGGTAATTTCTGTATGCCGGTATAATCAAACGATTTTGACTGTTCTGATAAGCTTTTTACTCTTTCATTTGGAGAAGCAAATTCTTTTATTAGTTGATTTTCAAAAGGACTTGGCCTTCTTTCATTTTGAACATTAGGTTTATCAAAAGGATCTGGCAATGTTGAATCCATTTTCTGGTCATGCGCTAGAAAGGTGCCTATCCTTCTTGACAATGCTTTAATTAATCCTCTTGTCACTATCTCATATATGAGCTTCTTATTCTGAAACCTTACTTCTGACTTATTTGGATGCACATTTACATCTACTTGATCATAAGGTATCTCTAAATGTAACGCTGCGAAAGGATACCTATCGCTTGGAATAAAATCATGATATGCATACCTAACTGCGCCAATAAGTAGATTATCTTTGATTGGCCTTCCATTAACAAACGTATAGATCTGAGTTGACTTACCACGATTGACGGTCGGTTTACAGATGTGTCCCGTAAGTTTAATGCCGTCTTCTTCTTCATTAATCTCCAGAGAACTGCCCTGAAATTCTTCTTCTACTTCACACAATCTATGAAATAACGAAGTCTGCTTAGCGTATTTTAAGAGCTTTTTATTACCTGAAGTGAGAGTAAACCCTATATGATAGTTAATCATTGCTAGGTTATTTACAATATCAACAATGCTTTGAGTTTCTGCTCTTTCGGTTTTTAGAAATTTTAGTCTATTTGGAGTGGCAAAAAATAAATCTCGTACTTCAATATGTGTCCCTTGTGATAAAGAGTAAGGAATCAGCTCCCCTATTTTCTCTCCACCCTCATAACTTATAGACCATGCTTCATTTGCTTCTCTTGCCTTAGACGATAATTTTATCCTACTTACTGCTGCTATTGAAGGCAGAGCTTCTCCTCTAAAGCCAAGATGCTTGATTTCTATCAACTCATTGTCGCTCAATTTTGAAGTAGCATGGCGCATAAACGCAAGTTCTAAATCGTTTTTTTCTACTCCGTTACCATCATCTGTCACAATAATAAGGTTACGCCCACCACTTTCTATTTTGATATCTATTTCTAAACTTCCAGCATCTATTGCATTTTCCACTAATTCCTTTACTACACTTGCTGGCCTTTCTATCACCTCCCCCGCTGCTATACGGTTTATGGTTTTTGTGTCTAAAAGAATTATTGCCATAGATTTATTATGAAACTGGTTTTTCTTTTACTTCTTTGGTCTGTTTCTCTCTCCACTTTTTTAACCTACCTGCAATTTCACTGTTGGAAATTGACAATATAGATACGGCAGTAATGGCAGCATTATATGCTCCATTTTCTCCTATAGACATGGTTGGAACTGGAACACCCTTTGGCATTTGAACTATAGAGAGTAGACTGTCCAGCCCATTTAATTGTTTACTATGCACAGGAACGCCGATAACTGGTAAACAAGTTAGTGACGCAACCATACCAGGTAAATGAGCTGCACCTCCTGCACCAGCTATAATAACCTTAAAACCTTCTTCTTGTGCAGATTTAGCAAAATTGAAGAGCCTTTCTGGTGTTCTATGTGCAGATATTATGAATATATCATGTGAAACTTCTAATGCTTTTAACATATCAACAGTATGGACCATAGTGGTGTAATCTGACTCACTTCCCATAATAACAGCAACATCTTTTTTTATTTTTGTCATATTCAACACAATTTTACTTACTAACTAAATAATGTTCCAGCTAAAAAGCAACAAATATTTAAATTATATTATAAATATAATATATAGAATTCTCGTTAAAATAGAAATTTTAAAAATTTAAATAAATATTTATATTAAGATATAGAGATATAAACTTCTTATGTAAGATAAATTTATAAAATAATTATTTTTGTATTTCAAGCTTTGTAATCTTAGCTTGTTCTTTCTATAAATGGTTTTTTCAGATAGACTGATGGTAAAATGGTAATTTAAAATTACTAGAAATTTGATAAAAATATTAATATATAATCAACTTAAAGTTTTAAATATTGATATCATATAATTATTGACAAGTTACATGATATTAATATCTTGGTATATTAAATATTATGTTATAATATTTAATAAAGTTAATTGATATGTGAGTGTAAGAATTATGGAAATAATATCGTTAAATAACTTAGACAGTGCAGGAATAAAAACAAAGTTGCTTTATATAATAAATAAAGTTATAGAAAAAAATGCTTGGACTCAGGCTTTTGCAGCTGAGAAACTTGGTATTGATCAGCCAAAGGTATCGCAAATTAAAAATGGTAAAATAGATGGTTTTTCTTTAGAGCGATTGTTAGGATTTCTAAAAAAACTTGATCATGAGATAACAATCACGATGACAGAAAGCCAAGAAATAAAATCTGAGGCAGAAAAAGTAAAACATGAAGTTGAATCGCAATAGATACAAAGTTGACAACTTGTTTTTTGTGATATAGTATGAAACTTATTAAGGTAGTATCTTATGGCTGAGTCTATTGTAGAAAAGTGTATAGAACGGGTAAGTAACCGTTTCAAATTGGTTCTGTTGGCAAGTCAAAGAACACATGATTTAAATACAGGGGCAAGTAATCCAATTCAAGCAGCTAAGTTTAAAGGTCATAAAAATACCATAGTTTCCTTACATGAAATAGCAGGAAAACAGGTGGATACTCATGAGCTGTTTAGCCTTTTGGTAGGTAGATGCAAGGAATACATGAAAGGAAATATGAATAATGTTTACAGCAGTAATACAAGTAAGCTAGCGAATTTATTAAATTTTTCTGATAACACAGACCTTGATGCAAGTCAAGAAAGCCAAGATTATGAAGTGGATGGTGAAATAGATGATGAAATAAATGATCAAGATGGCGATGAAGAAGTATCCGTTTAGAAATCTACTGAAGTTACATAGTCTTTAAATGATTTGCATTGCTATCTATACACTGTTGTTCTGTATGAGTGTAATGTTGTGTTGCATAGTGTCTAAGTCAAATGATGTGTACAATAAGGTTTTAGCGTTCAATAATTTCTCAACGCAAGTAGTTGTACTTATAACAGCAATATCAATCATTCTGAATAATTTTTTTTTAATTGATATAGCATTGTTGTATGCTAGCGTTAGCTTTATATCAACTATGGCACTAATGAGATTAATGTTGTTTTGATAATTTATGATAGGATCCATTTTCATATTTTTAGGTATTTGTTTGATAATTATTTCAAATATAGGGGTGATCAGATTTCCTGATTTCTATACTAGGTTACATGCAGCAGGTATTACAGATTCTAGCGGTGCAACGTTATTGTTAATTGGTTTTGCTTTGCAGAATGGATTTTCAATCAATACTGTTAAAATAGTATTATTAATTTTTATAATATGGGTAGCTAACTCAACTAATAGCTATATTTTAGCGCGCACTCATTATAAAGTTAAGAAAAAAACTGTTAAAGAAGGCTAAGGTGTTAGAAATATTAAATGTAGTGTTACTTTTGTTGTTACTAACAGTTACGGTTTTTATAGTTTTCTCGCGACATTTAGTCGTAAGTGCTGTTCTAATGTGTGTATTTAGTTCACTGATTGCGCTTATACACTTAATTATGAATGCACCTGATGTTGCAATTACTGAAGCTTCTGTTGGTGCGGGGCTCAGTACAGTTTTTACGTTTGCAGCACTCTCCTTGATAAAGAATCATAAAGTAAATCTATCTCATAACCCTATAACGCTTTTTTTTATGTTATTTCTGGCTGTATGTTTGTCATATTTTATGATTCAATTGCCAGATTTTGGCAGCCACAATGCTCCGATCCACTTGCATGTTGCTCCTTATTATGTGGAAAATACCGAAAAAGCTACCGGTATTCCTAATATAGTGACAGCTATTTTGGCAAGCTTTCGTGGTTATGACACGTTTGGAGAAACTATAGTAGTTTTTACTGCTGCGCTTTGTATAACGTTGATATTAAAAGAAGAAAAAGAAAATGATTAAAGATCCGATATTAAATGCAGTAACATTTTTGATGATACCTTTTATCATTTTATTTGGTTTATACATACAATTTCACGGTGATTACACTCCGGGTGGAGGTTTTCAAGCAGGAATAATTATTGCCTCCGGGATAATATTATATTCAATGCTATTTGGTGTATCTACAACTCTAAAAGCAATACCTTATTCTGTGATTAGATTGACTAACGTGTTAGGTATTTTAATTTATGGAGGAACGGGCGTTGCAACAACTTTACTTGGCCAAAATTTTTTATCTTATGATATCTTGTTAACCAATAATAGAACCGGTCAAAAATTAGGTATTTTTTTGGTGGAATTAGGTGTAGCATTTACTGTCTGCTCCTCTATGTTAATTATATATATAAATTTTGCTCGTAGGAAAAAACAATGACTTTATATAATTATACGATTATTATTGTATTAATGGTGCTAGGTTTATATATTATTATAAACGATAAAAATTTAATCAAGAAAATGATAGGGGTAAGCGTCTTCCAAGCATCTGTTTTGTTATTTTACATATCTCTAGGATATATAAAAAGTTCCTTGCCTCCTATATTGGTTTCAAATTTTTATTCATATAGCAATCCTATACCCCATGTTTTAATGCTTACTGCTATAGTGGTTGGAATTGCAACATTTTCAGTTGGATTATCCATAGCAGTAAAAATGGAAGAAAAGTATGGAACAATCGATTAAGACAAGTGTACATAAATTAACAGTATCTTAAACTATATGAAGTAACAAATAGCCACAAGTTAAAAGTAAAATTATAGACTTGCTCGTTGTAAGTTTGTTTGTTAATAAGAAATAAAGTTATAAACTATAAAGGTAATGATGTCAACTATTAATGATGCAGAAGATAAGAAAAAAATTATCAAAGATCTGGTAACTAAGAGTATAAAAAAGGGTGGTTTTATCACCTTTGATGATATAAATGATAAATTATCAGATGAAAATTTTTCGTCTGACTTTATAGATGATGCTATATCTTTATTGCAGGATTCCGGAATTAATGTGCTTGAAAGTATCGAAGATGAAGAAGATATTCCTTCCAACAGTGATGATAGTAAACTTGATGATGATGACACATCGCCAAATGTTACTGCAACTTTAGTACAAAATGATGATCCAGTGAGGATTTATTTACAAGACATGAGCTCCGTAAAGCTTTTATCAAGGGCAGATGAAATCGAGATAGCAAAAAAAATTGAATCTGAAAAGCATAACATGTTACGTGCAATAATTGAAACATCAGTAACATTAAAGGTGATAAAAGTATGGCGTGATGATTTAAGTAATGGAGCTCTCTTACTGAGAGAAATTATAGATCTGGATGCAATTTATAACTCTGATTTTAATGTGGTACCCAAAGAAGAAAGTGAAGAGAGTGAAGAAAGTGCTGAAGATGTTGAGGATTCTGAGGATGTTTCTGAAGATGCTGAGTACTGTAGTGATGATGAGAAAGATAGTAAAAAAAGTGATGATGAGAAAGATAGTAAAAAAAGTGATGATGAGAAAGATAGTAAAAAAAGTGATGATGAGAAAGACGGTAATAATGAAGATATAAGTTCAGTCAATTTAAATGTTTCTATTCTTGAAATGGAAAGTGACTTATTGCCAAAGGTCATAGTTGCATTGGATGAGATAATTACTTTAACAAATGAAGCGTTGATATTAAGAAAAAATTCTAAAAATTTCTCTAATGAGCTAGAAAATTTGTATAATCAAATATGGTCTATAGCATTACAAATTAAGTTAAGTGATGCTGCTGTTGCCAGAATTACACAAGAACTTTATAAGATAAATAGATCCATTACGCTTGAAGAGGCTAATCTTATTGCTGAGGCTAGAAAATACGATATCGATAGAGAAAGTTTCTATAAAGTTTATGATGACGTGCTTTTAAAGCACGAATTGAAAAAGATAAGTCTTTTAAAGATCAATGAAAATCAGTCCTCTTTTACAGGTGAATTAAAAAACAAATTTTTAAGGTTTATAGACGATAACTCTGAACATATAGCTAGTACCTTGAACGGTATTAAGCAGCATATACAGGAAGATAACGTACAAGAATTTAAGGAGCTAATCAAGAGAATACAAAAACACGAACGAGAAGTCTCTGAAGCAAAGCAAGAAATGATTAAGGCTAACTTAAGGCTAGTAGTTTCCATTGCTAAGAAGTATTCAAAAAGAGGCCTTGATCTGCTTGATTTGATACAAGAAGGCAATATTGGTCTTATGAAGGCCGTGGATAAGTTTGATTACAAACGTGGATATAAATTTTCAACTTATGGCACTTGGTGGGTAAGACAATCAATCACTAGAGCAATACCTGAGCAGTCTAAAGTAGTTAGAATACCAGTTCATATGGTGGAAATTATCAGTAAAATCAACAGAGCATTAAGAAAGATGACTCATGAGATGGGAAGAGAGCCGACGTTAGAGGAGTTGAGTGTAGAACTGACAATGCCACTGGAAAGAATACGCAAAGTTATGAAAATAGCAAGGGATCCAGTAAGTCTTGAAGCTCCAACAGGAAAAGATGATAGTAGTACCTTTGGTGATTGTATAGAAGACAAGCGAGTCTCCAGGCCAGAGGATGCTGCAATACTTGCTGACTTGCGTGGCATTACAACCAATGTTCTTGCAACTTTAACACCAAAGGAAGAAAGAATTTTAAGAATGCGTTTTGGCCTTGGTAAAGATGGGAAGGAACATACCTTAGAAGAAGTAGGAAAAATTTTTAATGTAACACGTGAGAGAATTAGGCAAATAGAGGCAAAAGCACTGCGCAAGTTGAAACATCCAAGCCGTGCTAGAAAACTTAGAGGGTTCTTTTAAGTATACGTGTCAAGTTAAGAAAAAGCTGATTTTGCCCGGAAAAAGTGGAGAGCAAGTTAGGCCAAAGTTGTATAATTTCACCGCTATTTTTCTTTTTCTATGAATCTAATGAAACAACATGCTAATCTACGGTAAATATTATGACAAACAAAAATGACAATTCTAATTCAAAGTATAGAAATTTTTATGTTCTGGGTGATAGCTTATCCGATAATGGCGCAATCATTGGAATTTTAAATAATTTATCCTTTGCAAAAAGCGTAAAATTTGATGATCCTTTTTATCAAGGAAGATCTTTTAGCAATGGCCCTACTGCTGTTGAATATATAGCAAAATATTTAGATTTAGATGAATTTAAACCTGGGTGGAGTTATTCATTTTTTGGGAGATGCCACGAACAGCAAGGTCAGAATTACGCAGTTTCATATGCAACAGCATCTGAAATTTTTGACCCTATTTTTTCTTATTTCTTCAATAAATTTCGTTTAGCTAACCAGCTAGATGCGGTAATTAAACATCATCCAGATATAGGTAAAGAAGATTTATTTTGCATCATAATCGGCGGAAATGATGTTATGGTTGCCACTGCTTATGACGATACTAAAGCGGAAGAAGTGTTGGAACAAGCAGTGAGTGAAATATGTAATGCACTTAAGGTTCTAAATGAACATGGTGTTAAGCATGTAGTTGTTGCAAATGCACCTGAAGTTGGCTCAATACCAGCTTTTAATAGAGATGAAGAAGCAAGGGAACTAGCTACAAAGCTCACGGAGAGTTTCAATGCAAAACTGGCTAAAGGCTTAGATTATATGAAGAAAAGTACAAATCTTGAAATAAAAGCATTTGATCTTAACTCTAAAATGAGAAGTATGTTTAGCGAATACAAGAGCAAAGGTTTAAATTGTCAAGATGCATGCACATCGAACATTGCAGACCAAGTTGGGAGATTTAAAGAAAATATAAAAATACTCTTAAAGTTGATATTTAAAGGGGAACTTGACGTTCACTATAACCCTGGGTGTAGCAAAGAAACACTAAAGGATTATTTCTTTTTTGATTATTTCTATCCAACTGCGGAACTTCATCATGAAGTTGGTAATGAAGTGTATGAGTTGATTTGACACAGTTTTTTTGAACATATCCTTTTAAATAGTAACCAGACTGCATTCTGTGATTTTTAGCAAAACACGATCTTTCATTTGAGCTTTCTTCAATTTAAAATAAATACAGAAAATTGCTGCCTATAGCTAAACTGACTTAGATTTACCGACAATTTGAAAAACCGTCATCCCGCTACTATATAGTTATTGATATATATTTTCTTTTAAGCTCTTGGTTTTGATCGATAAATGTAATCATTTCATCTTCTAAAGTTTTAATTTGATTACGTAAAATTGCAAGAAGTTCCTCTATTTGTTTGATTATAGATGTATCAGTTACCTGTTGGATTTGGGTTTTTTGTATTTTTGCTATTTCTACAAGTTGGTTTCTACGAGATAATTTTTGTTTCAAGCAATCAATATTACCATTACTAACTGTTAAAGGAGTAACACGCATATCTGTATTATTAATATAACGTGAGATGATACTGCAGTCTGTTTTATCAGTTTTTGTAGTAATACCAAGGCTTTTAGCATAGTCTCTCCCACCTTGGTTGAATGACGTACACCTCATAAAGTATAGGCACATAATTTTTCGTATCCACCAGTTGCCTCAAGACCAATTTTGGTTACATTATGCAAACGTAAAAAGTCCAGCATTTCATCAATGGATTGTACATTGTTTTCAAATATTTTATAATGCTCAAGTGGGTGAATGTGGAGATCTAATTTACTTTTGCTAACATCAATGCCAGCAATAATGTTTGATGAATTCATAATTCCTCCGTAATAATAACATATACTGCATTTTCCAGCCTTATATACGAGCCTAAAAGCTCAATCAGTTGTTCGGAACTTTCAGTATAATAAACCAGAGAAGAGAACCTTGCTGAACAACGATTCTTATAATCAAGGGGCGTGACGGTTCCTCTTCTCTGTGTGTCTTTAATATCACTACTTTGATATTTATAAAGACTTGTTCTTAACATATAAGGGAAGTGTCCTCTAGGTAAGATTGTGGAGTATTCGTTGTAGCATTTGGCTGTTCAATTACGCTAGTTGATTCTTTAGGTATACTATTTCCTTCAAAATTTCCATCTTTTTATTATGTTCTCTTTAGCATTTTGAGAGTGAATTATTCTAGTTTTGATATTTAACCGTTTTGTATCTGCTGTAATGATTTCACTTCCAATTTGCTATTCTTTACATATTGAATTGCAAGCACTAACGCTTTACTCCCAGAAGCTGTGGTACTGTAAGCTATATTTTGCAAAATAGCAGTTCTCCTGATATCTTTGCTATCTGAAACTGATTTCACACCTTTTGAGGTATTGATCACTAGATTTATTTTTCCATCTTTGAGCATATCAACTATGTGGGGTCTGCCTTCTCTCACTTTATTTACAGTTTGTGCAGCAATGCCATTATTATTCAGATAAGAAGCTGTACCTTTGGTTGCATATATTTCAAAACTCAGTTCTTTCAACATTCGTACAACAGGCAATATATACTCTTTATCATCATCTTTTACTGAAACCAGAGCTGTTCCTTCTGTTGGTAACTTGTATCCTGCAGCCATGTGCGTTTTTGCAAGTGCAGCTTCAAATGATGAGTCAATTCCCATCACTTCTCCTGTTGATTTCATTTCAGGACCAAGTAGAGTATCAATTCCCGAAAAACGCGTGAATGGAAAAACAGCAGCTTTAACTGCAAAATGATTGAAAGGCTTGTTTTCCTGATTCAATTTTTTACCCAAAATAACCTGAGTGGCAAGCTTTGCAATAGGAATATTGATTACCTTGGAAATAAAAGGAACTGTGCGACTAGCCCTTAAATTCACTTCAAGTATGTATACATCACTAGACCTCTTGCATAACTCGATTTCTGAAGGCAATTTTGTCGTCAAAGCTTGTCTGCGCTCCTCAAATACATTCGAGTATTCTGTGGTGCTCATCTGCACTTTTCCTAAAGATTTCTCATCACAAACAGGTTCTGCAAGAGGTCTATTCTCTTGAACAGCAAACTGAATGTTTATCAGACCTTTCACTTTTAATGCTAATGCTATTCTCTCAGTTTGGAGCTCGATCTCTTTTATTACTTCGTCACTCAATGTATTTGTCGGTATTGAGCATGTTGAATCGCCAGAATGAATACCAGCTTCTTCAATGTGCTCCATGACCGCTGCAATGAAAACTTTTTCCCCATCACATACAGCATCAACGTCAACCTCAACTGCATTGACTAAAAATTTATCAAGAAGCAGCGAACCATGCTCAAAGATTTTAGTTTGATCTAAGACGTACTCTTTAAAGCTCTGAGTATCGTGTCTAATCGACATGGATTGACCACCGAGGACATATGATGGCCTGACTACTAGTGGAAACCCCACCTTTTCTGCATTGGTTAACGCTTCTTCTACTGAATGGCAGATAGAACTTTCAGGTTGTTTTAAATTAAGTTGCAAAGCAAGATTTTTAAACCTCATGCGATCTTCTGCAAGGTCAATAGAATCAAACGAAGTTCCCAGAATTTTGAAACCTCTCTCGTTAAGCACTTTGGCTAACTTTAAAGGTGTTTGACCACCTATTTGAACTATTACACCAACCAGTGTGCCATTTTCTTGCTCTTTGCTTAGTATTTCAAGCACATCCTCTGCAATCAGTGGGGCAAAATATAAACGATCAGCGGTATCGTAGTCAGTTGAAACAGTTTCTGGATTACAGTTGATCATTATTGTTTCATACCCCATTTCTTTGGCGGCAGAAGCTGCATGTACGCATGCATAATCAAATTCAATACCTTGACCAATGCGGTTTGGACCACTTCCTAAAATGACAACCTTTTTTCGGTCAGAAATGTCCGCTTCGCATTCTGTCCTATTTGTAATGTTTCCCTCATAACAGCCATACATATAAGCAGTGCTCGATTCAAATTCAGCTGCACAGGTGTCTACACGCTTATAAACTTGTTTGATGCCAAATTTTTTTCTTGTTTCTTCGATTTGCTCTACTTTCTTATTGCTTAATTTCGCCAATCTTGCATCTGAAAATCCCATTTTTTTCAGCTCTAACATTTCATATGCAGTTCCAGGGAGGCCGTTTTCCTTGATTTTTTGTTCAGCCAAGATGATTTGCTGTATATTCTGCAAAAACCATAAGTCATAACCTGTAATTGAATTTATTTCTTCTATGCTAATTCCGTGGCGCATTGCGTCAGCAGCAATCAGTAATCTGTTTGGTAGCAATTTTGCTAATTGAGATTTTACGTGATCAATATCAATGTTCTCAGGAAACACTTCATCAAGTCCTGTAAGATCAGTTTCAAGTGAACGAAAAGCTTTCTGCAGTGACTCATTAAAAGTGCGGCCTATAGACATTACTTCTCCCACTGATTTCATGGAGGTTGATAGTTCACAATTCGTTCCTTTAAATTTCTCAAACTCAAATCGAGGAATTTTAGTGACGATATAATCAATCACTGGTTCGAATGCTGCTGGTATTATTGGAGCACAGTCGTTACGTATTTCGTCGAGCGAATAGCCAATAGCAAGTTTAGTTACAACTTTTGCAATAGGATAGCCTGTTGCTTTCGAAGCAAGTGCAGAAGAGCGAGAAACCCTTGGATTCATCTCAATCACAACGAGGCTTCCATCTTCTTTAGGATTCACTGCAAATTGAACATTTGCACCACCGGCACTAACATCAATTTCTCTCAGCACTGCTATAGATGCATTTCTCATTTGTTGATATTCAGCATCACGCAGAGTCAAAGCAGGAGCAACCGTAATACTATCTCCGGTGTGCACTCCCATCGGATCAACATTTTCTATCGAACAGACTATTATGCAGTTATCTTTACAATCGCGGATAACTTCCATTTCATACTCTTTCCAGCCGATAATTGATTCATCTATCTGAACTTCATTTATTGGCGAAATTTTGAGAGCACTTTCTGCGATATTGAAAAACTCCTCTTTATTATATGCTATGCCACTACCTGCACCACCAAGAGTGAATGATGAACGAATGATTGCTGGTAATCCAACGTAATCCAAAGCCTTTTTTATTTGTTCTTGATTTTTTATAATGATACTTTTGGGGTATTTCAGTCCTATTTTATCCATGGATTGGCGGAATAACTCTCTATCCTCTGCTTTTTTTATTGCTTCTCTATTTACCCCCATTAATTCTACGTTGTATTTGTCTAACACTCCATCATCTGCAAGTTTTATTGCACAATTGAGCGCTGTTTGCCCACCCATTGTTGGCAATATTGCGTCTGGCCTCTCCTTAATTATAATTTTCTCTATGATTTCAGGCAGTACCGGCTCAATATACGTCGCATCAGAAAACTCAGGATCTGTCATTATAGTTGCGGGGTTGGAGTTAACCAAAATGACTTTATAACCTTCGCTTTTTAATACTTTACAGCTTTGCGTTCCGGAATAATCAAACTCGCATGCCTGACCTATAACTATTGGGCCTGCTCCTATTACTAATATAGATTCTATATCTGTGCGTTTCGGCATAATTACAATAACGGTCTCTATTCAAGTAATGTTACCAATCTTTCCTGTATATGTGAATTTTTATTAAACCTATTAGCTAATTACTTTTAGGCTTGACGCATAACTGTACGAACATTGCAATTTGCGTGGCAGATTCCAGTGCTTGACACACAGCTGTACAAACATTCATTTTTGAAGGTAAATTGCACAGCAAATGATGTCATTCAAGTAGCTGACACTGGTTCCTTTATGACGGCAGTGCCCAGAGGTGTCATCCCAGTCTGGGATCCAGAAAACTTAACTTTAAATAAGTGGCTGCATAATAAAGACTAGATTCCAGACTGGAATGACACCATAGAGGCACTGGGATGACATCCTTCCTAGTGGAGATTACTCTCAAATCACAATGTTCATACAGTTGTGGGCTTAACGGTATCTTTGCAGATACTATGGTAATTTATTCGGGAGATTTGCTGAGCGGTAAGATTTTTCCTGATATGCTGCAGTCTTCAGAAGCTAATTCCACAAATTTATCTGTTAGTTTATCAGGTGACACCAATTCAGATCCAGGAAATGCCTGCTCACTACCCACAGGTCCTTCCGTGTATACAGCATTTACACATAATTTTGTATGTTTTGTCTCAGATGCATATATCTGCACCATTATTTCTAGTGCAACTTTACTTGCAGCATACGGCATCCAATATGGATAAGAGGAAGGAGAAAGTGTCACTTCTGAGGTCATGAATATCGCTCTTCCAGCATTAGACTTTTTTAGCATTGGATCTAAGTTTTTTAGTAAGTACCAATTGGCAGTAAAATTTGTATTCATTACGTTCTGTAGCTCTTCAATCTCACAGTCATGAATGGGGTTCAGTTTGCCTAAAATTCCAGCACACGCAACTAATATATCAAGTGCTCCAGATTCTGATAATTTCAGGCTTTCTATCATGTTTGTCAGTATCTTTACATTCTCAAAGTCTAGAAGATCAAGCTGAATTAGTTTCACAGAGCCTTCTTTAAATTCTTCAAGCTCTTCAATTTCATTATATAGTGGCTTGAGATTATCAAGAGATCTTGAAATCAGAATCACACATGCACCTTCTCTTATAAACCTTTTTGCAACAGCAGAGCCTATTCCACCTGAAGCTCCGGTGATTAAAGCTACTTTACCTTCTAACTTACCCATTTCTTTCTCCTTAGCGAGATCCATTGAAATATTTTAGCTGAAAATTGAATTTTGCTCCATATATAAAAATCAAACTTAGCATATAAAAAAATAGTAATGACACTACCACACCACCTAAACTTCCATATATCAAATCCAGTTGGTCAAAGGAAGCTTTTAAGTATTGCTTAAAAGCTGAAGCAGAAATCGTCCAAAGAATAACAGCTACACAAGATCCAGGAAATACGTCTGATAAATTTTGTTTTATGTTTGGTAACATAAAATATAGCCAAGAGACTACTGTGAAAAGTACAAATTCAATAAGTAAATACCTAGTATAACTTAGCCCCTGATAGGAAAAATCAATTAGCATTGGTACTAGTGTAGAAAACACTATAGTTAGAGTTATAATAAGCGTGATTACTAAAAATTGTAATATACTTAGTACTCTTCTTAATATATAAGGCGGCGAAACCGGAACTTTATAGGCCTTATTGAGTATTGTTCTAAGCCCTTCAATTGTCGATGAAGCGGTCCAAACAGCACCTACAATTGCTAAAGTTAGTAAGCTTTGCGGCGGGCCTGATATTATCTCCCTAATACGCGGCATCAAAGATGATAAAATATCCTGTGGCATGTTATCAATGATAAATACCCAGCCAATGTTGTACTGGTCTAAAAAATTTGCGAATGTTGACGCCACAGCCATTAAAACGATGAGAAAAGGAAATATTGATAACAGAATTAAAAATGATAAATACCCTGCATGCTCCACTCCATCATTATGAATTGTGTCAATCAAAGCACGATAAAGGCAATAAACGATGCTGTAAAATTTCTGTAGCACTGTAATATAAACGAACCAAGAAAAGTATTCTAAATGAAATAAAGGATACTTTTAAGCAAAAAATCCTCACCATTTACTTAAACTTAATCAATGTGATAGATAATCAAATATGAAACAGAAATTATCGGAGGCATAATGAAAAATTTTCTTCTACTTGTAGCTTTAATTCTCTCCTTTGCGTTTGATGCAGGTGCTCCTCCTACAAGTACTACTTTTGTTGATACAAATGATACAACATCATCGGTGATATGCAAGATAATAGGCTATACTCATGGCATAGGTGGACCAATGATCACAATAGTGATAATTGGTGCAGCGTTGCTTGCAATATTCGGCAGAATGCCGTGGCCAGCGCTTTTTGCACTCGGTGCATTCACTGCTGTGTTTTTTGGCGCTCCTGTAGTCGTTTCAAAAATAACACCAGGAAGTGTGATTTGTAAAGACGGTGCAGTAGCAAATAAGTAATAGAAATTGTTGGAGGCACAAACGTAGTTTTCTTTACTTGAAAGTGGTAAGTTTTACCACTTTCAGTGTCTATGACTACCTAATAAATTCTCTTTCTGTAATCATATCAGTTAAAGTCTGGATTCCAGCGCCACGCGCTAGAATGACAAGGCTTATCGTCATGCCGCCGCATACCGTCATACCGCGATTCATTCGCGGTATCTCATCAGCTAACAAGCAGCAGGATGACGGTTGTCGTTTAGCTATAAATGTTTAAGAAATTTACCAAATGAAAAAAAAGGCAAAAGAAGCCCCATGGTGGTTGGCTATTTACTATGTACTAAAATATCGGCGTTTTTTTATTCTAAAACGCTTGATTAAGAGCGATTTAGCTGCTTTTAACTTGCAACTAACCTACACCGCAAGTGTTTAAGAAATTTACTAAGCAGGAAAAAAGGCAAAGAAACCCCGTAGTAGCTAGCATTCAAATTCTCCCTTGTCAATTTGACGTTTTTTGCTGTCTTAAACGCTTTGTAAGCGCGTTTCGGCTTATATAGGTAAAAACCTAAAAATTTTTAAAGATATGCGATGCACGTAGTGCGAAAAATTAAACACGAGACGCCAAATACCCTAAGTTTTTTGTCATTAACCTGCACAGATTGCGAAGATAAATAAATAGCTTCAGTTTCATGATAAGAGGGCTGGCGGAGTTTGTCAAGTAGGTTTTGCATTTAATTCATTTGATAATTCAAAAAACTTGAAAGAATAAAGATAGCTATTGAAATTATCTTGATTTACATCAGTTATCCAAGTTTGACATTGAATACTTAACACTTCCTCCATTAACGCCTTTCTGTAATGTTTATCCAGATGAGACATTATATCATCAAGTAGAAGAAGTGGTGCCTTATTGTAATGAATACACCTTGCTTTTACACTGGATAAAATAATAGAAAGCAGTAATAACTTTTGTTCTCCAGTGGAGCACAGATTTATTGGTACGTTTCTTTTTTGACAAAAAACCCGAAAATTATCGTTATGCACACCAAAGGTTACTCTACCAGTCAATGAGTCTTTTTCTCTGTTTTCCTTTAGACGATTCTGAAAATATTCTGCAGTATCGTTCAAAGTTAGCTGGCTGCTGAATTTCAAACTTGCCTTCGGAAAAAGCTCACTGGAATGGTTATCAATTGTGTCTTGTAGTGTCTTTAAAACAGACGATCGCATACGTAAAATACTAACTGCATTAACGGCCATTATGTTTTCAAGACTAGAGAGCCAGTTTTTGTTCAAAATGTTCTTCCTCAATAGTTTACTTCGCTCATGTTTAGCTTTTCTATATTTCATGTAGCAGCAAGTGTAATTTTCCTCAAACAGTGAGACTATACGGTCTAAAAATTTTAATCTGTCACTTGGAGAATTAAGAAGAACATAGTCCATTTGTGGAATCAGCCATATTACATTGGATATCTTATACAAAGATGAATAACTCGATTGCGTTTTTCCATCAATTTGTATTAGTTTCTTATCAAAACTCTTTGCGATACCAATTGAATTAAAATCCATTCCATTAAAAAAATCATAGTGCACTATCCAATCTTCATTACTGAATCTATTTTGTATCTCACTGGCTTTTGCTTTTTTCATTCCATTGCTTTTAGCAAGCAACGAGATTGCTTCAAGTATATTAGTTTTACCAATACCGTTTTTGCCAGTTATTACAACTGAGCTATCATCTGAATCCAGTTCAAAGTTTGAGTGGCTACGAAAATTATGTAATTTCAGCTTTTTTATGTAGCAATGGGTAGCCATTAACCTATTCTTTAGTTTATATTCTCTTTACTTCTTCCAGAACCTCATCAACATGTCCACTAACTTTTACATTTTTCCAGATCTTCACTATTTTACCTTTTTTATCTATTAAAAAAGTAGTGCGTTCTATTCCCATATACTTTTTGCCAAACATACTTTTCTCTACCCAAACACCATATTTTCCCAACATTTCAGCATTCTCATCAGAAACTAAAGAAAACGGCAGAGAATATTTTGCTTTGAAGTTAGTGTGACATCTAACACTATCTTTTGATACACCAATTATCACTGTGTCAAGGAAAGAAAAATCATCTATTTTATCTCTAAAGCCTTTTGCCTCCATTGTACAACCCGGAGTATCGTCTTTAGGATAAAAATAAAGAACTACATTTTTTTTATCAAAAAATTCACTCAGTGATAAATTTTCACCAGAATCTGTTGGTAAGCTAAAATCGGGTGCATTATTTCCTACTGCTAATTCCATACCTTGCTCCATTAATAACACTTCTATCTATAGTAGTATATTGTAGTCAGAGTATCAAATTTTATATATAGCTAACAGATAAGATTCTTGATGGGGGCTTATTGATGAATTTCTGCCTACCTTCTCGGCTTGCCGCTTTTGATAAAGTGTGGTTTTCGTCTGATGTAAGGCCATATCAAATAGATCCTATTAAAAATCAATCGAATCTTCACATGTTTGTTCTTCATAAAAGAAGTTCAATGTTATCGTAGTACCAAGTTTTGCTTCACTTTTAATGTCAAAAGTTCCACCCATTAACTCTACTAATTTCTTGCTTAGCGGCAATCCGATGCCCGTACCTTCGTTTCTATACCCCGAATCTGCTTGGCCAAAAACAGACATAACTTTATATATGTCCTGCTGCATTATCCCTATTCCATTGTCATGAAACTCAATAGTTAATAAGTTTTTTTCTATATTTTCTTTTACCACCATTCTTATTAAACCACCCTTTGGGGTAAATTTGATTGAGTTTGATAATAAATTTATTATAACTTGTTTCATTCTCTTAGGATCTGCAATAACTAATAATTGCTTATTAGGTATCTCTTTTTTTAAATTAATCTCAGTTTCTCTTAATTTAGGTAATAGCATATTTATGCATGAATCCACTATTTTGTTCAGGTTAAACTTCACTTTTTCTACTGTTAAACTACTTGATTCAGCTTTAGAAAAATCGAGCACATCGTTAATTAAAGCAAGTAAATGCGTCCCTGCATTATATATATCGTCTGCATACTCCTTGTATTGAGAGTTATCCATTGAACCTAAAGTTTCATTTTTGATCAACTCTGCAAATCCAATAATAGCATTAAGAGGTGTGCGTAACTCATGTGTAACGCTTGCAAAAAACTTTAGCTTGTTTGCATTTTCTTGCTCTAATGCCTCTTTTATCTGCTGTAATTCAATGTTAGTTTTATGTTGCTTGGCCAGCATTTTGGTATTAGAAAAGTGCAAATAGAACATTATTAATATTAAAATTATTAATAATAAGCCTAAAAATAGGCCATATGCTATAACATAAGAATTATTGTAGCTTCGAAGAATCTTCAAAAAAAACGACGGTTTAGCGCTATTTTCATGGAATATAGGGAAAATAGAAGTTAATGTATTTCCTGTAGTATAAAATATTTCTTGGTTACTTAATAGTTTATCAATTTCATCGTTTGTAAGTAACTGTTCATAATCATAATCTTGAGTGTTAAAATTACTGAATATTATTCTGCCGTTTTGATCATACAGTATTAAGCTGAAATCCTTTACTTTGCTCACTGATTGTAATAATTCAGCACGTAGTTTTACTAGTTGGTTTATGTAGTCAAAATTTTTGTATTTAATGTGATGCTTTTCTATTAGTAAATAATGGTATTTTTTTATTATGCCATTTTCCAGTACGCTTTTTAAGTTTACACTTGAATCACGGTAAGAAGAAAGGAAATTACTCCTTAGTAAATAATTACAATATATCACACTGAATAAAATCATAAAAATTGATGAGAATAATGCGATAACTTTTGTGTATTTGTTTTTCCCCAGTGCAGAAAACATTAATTTACCTATCTTATACATATCCTTACTCATTGCGAAACAACGGCTTTTATGTTATTAATAATAAAATTTAGCATATAATATTTTATGACAATTTCTCCTATTTTGCCAGTTTATTCTCCTGTTAATATAAATTTTTCTCATGGCAAAGGTATCTACCTATATGATGTTGATGGTGAGCGCTACGTAGATTTTCACTCCGGAATAGCCGTTAGTAGCTTAGGTCACACTAATTCGCGATTAATTAGTGCTCTTAAATTGCAAGGAGAAAAATTATGGCATATATCAAATACCTATAATATACCTGCTGCCAATAATTTTGCAGAAAAATTAATAAACAATAGTTTCGCTGACACTGTATTTTTCTCAAATTCTGGATCAGAGGCAGTAGAATGTGGACTTAAGATTGCTAGGATCTATCAAAATGGAAAAGGCAATAAAAATCGTCACAGAATTTTAACATTTCATGGTGCATTTCATGGAAGAACCTTTTTAACTTGTGCTACAAACGATAAACAGAAATTTTCTGAATTACTAAATCCCTACATTGATTGGTGTGATAACATCGAGCCCAATATTGAGAGCGTAAAGAAAGCAATTTCAAGTGGTATAGGCATTATATTAATAGAACCAATACAAGGGCAAGGTGGTATCAAAGTAATGAATGAAGTCTTTATGAAAGAACTAAGAAGGCTGTGTGATGAAAATGACATATTGTTATTTTTTGATTGCGTACAATGCGGTGCTGGTAGGACAGGAAAATTATTCGCATACGAACATATAGGAGTGGAACCTGATATATGTGCTCTTGCAAAGGGAATAGGAGGGGGGTTTCCGCTGGGGGCTTGTCTTGCAACTGAAAAGGCTGCTAAATATATGGCAGTTGGTATGCACGGTTCCACTTTTGGTGGCAATCCGCTTGCAACCTCAGTAGGTAATGCTGTGCTCGAAGAATTGCTCAGCCCCGGCTTTTTGAAAAATGTTGAAATTAGAGGTAAATACTTAAAAAATAAACTAGAAGACTTAGCAAGTAAATTTCCAATAATAGAGGAAGTAAGAGGGAAAGGGTTAATGCTTGGAATAAAAGTGAAAGCAGACAATCAAAAGTTTGCAGAAGAGTTAAGTCATCGCGGCTTGCTTACTGTTGGGGTAACATCAGACAACGTTGTGAGAATTTTACCTCCACTCATTATCACTGAAAAAGAGATTGATGAAGGCATCGAGATTTTGACTCAATATTTATCTGAGAAATCTTCTGATTAGATACTTGCATTAATATGAACGACAATCTGGTATGCTTAGGAATTATTACCTCTCCTCACGGAATTAAAGGAGCTGTTAAAGTAAAAACCTTTACTGAAAAGCCTGAAAATATCTCCTTATATGGTAAGCTAATAAGTGGTGATGAGAATTATAAAATAGACTCAGTATCCGTCATAGGTGATAATTTAGTAATAGCTACAATAAGCGGAGTAAATTCCCGTAATGAAGCAGAGCTTTTAAGGAATAAGAAGCTATATATAGAAAGAAGCAAGTTACCAGAGCTAAATGATGAGGATGAATTTTACCAAAGTGACCTTGTAGATATGGAAGTAAGGCTGAAAAGTAATGAATTATATGGCTATGTAAAATCTGTGTATAATTTCGGCTCAGGGGATATATTAGAAATTTTAGTTATCAGCACAAAAAAACGTATTATGCTGTCTTTCACTAAAGAGATATTTCCACATATAAATATAAAGGGGAGGTATATAGTATTAAATATACCAGAATTTATTGACTAATAAAGACTTTGATATTTATATAAAGCTATTTATAATTATAAGATCAAATTGAAAATGTAATTATGGCAGAAAGAGCTAACGATATCAGACCAGGTCAGGTGTTGGAACATAACGGCGGATTATTTTTGGTTGTAGGTATTATGCATACTCAACCTGGTAAAGGTGGTGCATACATACAAGCCGAAATGAAAAACATCAAAACCGGAGCAAAACACTATGAAAGATTTCGTTCTGATGCAACAATCAGAAGGGCAATTTTAGATGAAGAGGAATATGTTTACCTTTTCACTGAAGGAAACATTGTAAATCTTATGCATCCAAGTAATTACGAGCAAATCACTATAAATTTGGACTTATTGGGAGAAAAAAAAATTTATTTACAGGATAACATGAAAATTAAAGTTGTAGCTTATCAAGACAAAATAATTTCTGCGCATGTGCCTGATTATGTTACACTTGCTGTGAAAGAAACAGAGTCTGTTATTAAAGGACAAACTGCTACTGCTTCTTATAAGCCTGCAATTTTGGAAAACGGAATGCGCGTTAACGTGCCTCAATTTATAAAAGAAGAGGATAAAATTGTAGTATATACTCCAGGTGACAGCTATTATGAAAGAGTGAAAGAGTAAAAGGAAGAATGTCCCTCTCATCACCACGAATTAATGTGATGCTTGATTCTGTGCGTAATGCTTCCAAGCAGCTTATGCGCGATTTTAATGAATTGCAAATTTCTAATGTTAAATCAGCAGACTTTATTAATAAAACTTATTCAAAATCCAAGCAAACCATATACGATTGCTTGCACGACTACAAACGAGACTATGGTTTTATTTTTGAAGATGATACTGATCAAGAAGTAAAAGATAACACTTATACCTGGTTTATTATGCCTATAGAGGGCAGGGAGAACTTTTCTAGTTGCATGGTTTATTTTGCAGTATCAGTCTGTCTCATTCATAAAAATAAAGTTGTGGCAGCTGTAATTGATGCTCCGGCTCTTAGAGAAACTTTTTGGGCAGAAGAAAAGAAAGGTGCTTTTCTTGAGGATTTTAGATCTCGTCATGTAAAAATGCGAGTGAAAAGCCGTGAAGGGGGTCTAATAGATGTAAGTGGTAATTTGTTAAATAAATTGCTGCCTGGCAATAGTAATGTACGCTCCATAGGTTCAACAATTTTAGGCTTTGCATACCTTGCGGCAGGAAGGCACAGTGGAATAATTTACTCTGGAGTTAACAAATATAAAGCCTTGCTCGGTAGACTTTTTCTGCAAGAAAGCGGTGGAAGGCTAACGGAAGACAACGGGCTAATCATTGCTGGAGATATAAAACTATAGCTAAAGTAATTTATGTTCACCTACAATTTGATAAGCGTAAAACTCGTCATTCCGCTACTTGTTAGCGGAATCCATGCTGAGATATCGCAAATAAATCGCGGTATGACGTAGGGCTGTACTAGCTATAGCATAAGCAGGCTACAGAGATAGACAACTTTTCGAAAACTTTTACAAGAGATTCTGTTAAATGCTCTATCATTTCATCGGTATGATAAGGTGTAGGGGTAATACGGAAACGCTCAGTTCCTCTTGGAACTGTCGGGTAATTTATATGTTGAACATATATTCCATACTCATCAAATAATAATTTTGATGCTTTTTTGGATAACTCTGAGTTGCCAATTATTATTGGAATTATATGAGTTTCTGTTGGAATGAAGTTAATTCCTGCATTTCTCAGTGAGTTTTTTACTTTTTCAACGACTTGCTTTTGCTTTTCCCTTTCAATGTTGCTCGATTTTAGGTGCTCAACGCTTGCCTTTGCTGCCGCTGCTAAAACAGGCGACATAGCAGTGGTAAAAATAAATCCTGGAGCGGAACTTCTTATTACATCTACCAAGCTCTTTGAAGACGCTATATACCCACCCATCACTCCAAAAGCCTTTGATAGTGTACCTTGAATAACGGTTATTCTATCCATCAGACCTTCTCTTTCTGCAATTCCGCCACCATGTGAACCATACATGCCAACTGCGTGCACCTCATCCAAATAGGTAATTGCATTATGTTGATCTGCCAGGTCGCATATTTCTTTAAGCGGAGCTACATCACCATCCATTGAATATACGGATTCAAGTGCTATTATTTTTGGTGTCTTTTTGTCTATAGACTTGAGTAACTGCTCTAGATGATTAACATCATTGTGTTTAAATATATGTTTTGGCCTTTTTCCTGATTTTATGCCTTCTATCATCGAAGAATGGTTCTTCTCGTCTGAAAAAATTACTACGCCCGGAATAACAGATGATAAAGTGCTAAGTGTTGTCTGGTTAGCGAGGTAGCCACAAGCAAAAGTTAAAGCAGCCTCTTTTTTATGCAAACAAGCTAAGGATTTTTCAAGTTCAACAACCTCTTTTGTTGTACCAGATATATTTCTTGTTCCTCCAGCACCAACAGATGAATTTTGGATAGCGGCAATTACACTCTCATTTTGTGACATTCCCAAATAGTTATTACTGCACCAGACTATTACTTCCCTATTTCTTTCATAGTCCATAATGTGGGGGAGCCTACCTGGTAATGACGCAAAGTGCGTAAATTCACGGTAGCGCCCCTCATCTTTTATATCTTTTATTTTATTCAAGAATATTTCTTCGTAGTTTACCAAGTCCTTATTTACCGATAATTAACATAATTATAATAAATTATTAAATGGTAAACTACTATATTTATTATACATGTACGGCAGTAGGTACTTTCCCCGTGTTGAAAGATTTTTCAACCTCGTTGTTTTCAACTTGGCTTTTAGGTGTACAGCAGTATATAACTGCAGCAGCAACCAGACAACAAGCTCCAACTGCTATTCCTGCAGCTAGCATTTCCAAATAAACTGCAATAGCTACTCCTGAAACAACTCCAGCTACTGCTAACGTCCATGTAGCTATGGTAGGCCACTTACTCTTTTGCGTATTTTGTGTTGCAGTAATAGAGGTTGATTGATTGTTTATAGCACTAGTTTTTTCTACTGCTGCAGGCTTTTCCTTACTGTTAATAACACCTCCAATTGCAGACACATTGTCAGCATTCGAAGAAACTTCACTTACCCCCAACTTCTTTTCACAACCCGTAATTTCTGGAGTTGTGGTAAGTGTACTATTGCTTCCGGTATTATTAGAACTTGTAGATTGGTCTCCTGAATTTGGCAAATCGTTGTTCAGTGAAATATTAACATTACCTTGTTTTGTATTATGGTTTTTAATTTCTTTTTTAATTTCTTCTACTTTACCCTTAAAGGGACCTTCTTTATTTTTTACATATTGTAGTACAAGAGTAGGAGAGTTACTTTTTAGAATATTTTCGAGTTCTTCTCTTGAGTTAGTACTGGTTTTGCTTATAAGTCCATCAATCTTTTTCTTAACAGGACTGGCAAGTTGCTTAACACCTTTTTTTCCGCTGCCTTTTTTGATTTCACCCTCCTCAAAATTATTAATTAAAGGCTCCTGCGTTGAAACCCCTGTGTTATTTAAGATAGCATTTTCTTCCTCCCCTGCAAGAACATTTTTTTCTGTCTGTTGACTGCCAGCGCTTTTGGATTTTGGGTTTCTTTGACTGCTTGGTTGATTGTTATTCTCTTCATTTACTACAGCCGTATCGCCTTTTATAACAGGTGATACTGCATTATCACTGCTGCTTCTTTTATTAACTTGTGTATTCGCTTGTGTCTGTATATTTGCTTTACTGGAAGTATTGATTAATTTACTACTTTCTAACAAATTTCTAATTAGATATAGATGACTCAAAGTATCTCTATTTTTTTGATACTCATTACGAGTCATACTTGGAGAAAGTTCCATACTTATTTTTTCAAGCTGTTCTGCAATTACTGGTAAAGCTTTCTCAAATTCTTCCTTGCATATTGCCTGAAGAGCTGCGAATTTTAGGTCAACATGCTGACATAAGGGTACAACAACTCCACAACTAGCTTCTTTTATTGCATTTCTCAGTATATTTTGTATGGTTTGCCTGACTACTTGCTGTTTATTATTGAGTATGCTTTGATAAATTTGAACATGAGCTAGAACACTGACTATAATGTCTTGACTTTCAGTATTAGACAATGCAATCAGAATTGATTCATATATTTCATCAAACTCGTTGTTTTTAGATTTATGATCAAGATAATTAATAACATCATTGCTGCATTTAGCACATTTTTCACACAAGTGCTCGATAAATGCAATATTACCAGCATCCAATGCAGTTTTCAGAATTAAATCATAAATTTCTTTTCTGCCACGAGCTCCTATGTTTTTCAGGATTTGTTGCCCTAGTATTGTAATAACTTTATCATCTGCAAATGCTTGTTCATATACATCGTAAATGGCACGATCTGCACTATTAGTGTATCGTTTGCACAGGTATTCAATGACAGATGTGTGTTCCTGGCTTATCGCAGTTTCTAACAAGGTAGCAAAGCTCTTTTTTAATAACTCTTCTGTTGAGGCTTTTTTAGTTAGCTCATTAGTATATCTTTCAAATGCATCTAGCACTATCGTGATGAATTCTTCATTTTTGATCAGAGACGCTGTTTCAAGCACACCATACAAAGGATCAGGTTTACTTGTTTTTAACACCTGTCCAAAATCTCTTAAAACGTATTCGACAAAAACTGCATTTAATAATTCTTGCTCTTTTCTTAATGCTATAACTGAGAAAAAGCCAATCTTATTGGATTGGCCAAGTTGTATGGATTGATCTTTTAATTTATCATAAATCCCATCAGTATCATGGAATCTTCCTATAAAAGCTTTAACGTATTCTTGACCACCAACAAGTACAGGTAAAAGACTTAAATTTCCTTCAGCAAAAAGAAAATCCTGATATTGCTCTACTAGCTTGTCATTAGCTGCAATTGCCAATAGTACCAATTCTTTTACTGAATAATCATACTTGAAACCCTCTTGATCAAATTTATATTGTGATAGTACATTTGAATATATATGTTGATGGTTGCTTCCGTTTTGTAACTCCAAATTAAGTTGATTTGAACAGAAATCTTTGAGATTTTCATTATCCAGCGTAATAGACCTGCCTTCATAATCTTCAATATTTTGTACAACCTTGTCTAATTCTTCACAATTATCTTCTTGTATAGCTTGATTTAAGATATTTATAATCTCAGCAAAAGTTAAGTTTTTAGGAATGATACCATATGAATCTTCATCTTTTAACTCTACAGTAAACGACCTATCACAACCATCAGGAAAGTTTGCAAGTATTGCATTCTCTAAACTTAGATCTTCAGGGGGTGTGCTACATGGAGTAGCTGGTATCTCTTGACTTTCGCTATCTAAAACTTCAAACTCTTCTTCAATACCTGAATCTTCAGAATCTGGTTTTTCAAAACCATGCCAACTTTTGATTAATCTTTCAGAATTTGATTGGCCCTGTGAAGTTGTATCTTGTGATACAAAGTCTCTAAAATTGGAACCAAACATGTTTTACCCCCTAACTAGCAGCTAAGCTAAGTATAGCATTAAACAGAAATCTTGCCAAGCAAATTATTCAGTCTCTTAGCAAAGCTGCTCGCGTCATCCATCTCTTCGCCTTCCACGATGCAAGCTTGGTAAAACAATAAGTGAACCATGTCCTCCAATGTTGGGTTTTCACCACTTTCAGCATAAGATTTCATTATACTCTTTATTACAGGATGCTTAGTGTTAATTTCAAGCACCTTTGGCGTGCGGTAATTTAGCTGCTTTTGTTCACGCAAAAAACGCTCCATGCGAAGATCCATAGCACCTTCATCAACCGCTAGGCATACGGGACTATCAGTCAATTTTTTGGAAATTTTTACGCTTTTTACTGAATCTCCAAGCACTGTGGTAAAATATTGCAATATAGTTTCCTCAGTTTTTTCTTCATCCGATTTGTTTTCTTCATTTTTCTTATCTTCTTCTGAAGAGAATTTTTCCAAATCAACATCAGCGCGAGTCACAGACTTAAACTTTTGATCTTTATATTCATGAATTACACTAGTCCAGAAATCATCCACTGGATCAACGAACAGAAGAACCTCCAGCCCTTTACTGACGAACCCCTCAAGTTGCGGACTGTTTTTCACTGAATCGAGGCTATTTCCGGTGAGATAATAGATATGTTCCTGCTCAGGCTTCATTCTGCTTATATAGTCATCAATGCTGACTAATTTCTCATCACCAGTACTATGAAATCTGCAAATTGAGAGTAGTGCTTCTCTCTCATCAGTTGGCATAGCTTCACAAAGACCTTCCTTTAAAACTGCACCAAAATTGGTCCAGAATTTTGTATATTCCTCTAAATTCTCTTTTGCTTTTCTACCGAGCTCTGATATCACGCGCTTAGTGAGGGATTTTCTGATCTGCTCAACAACACGATTATTCTGCAACGTTTCTCTGCTGATATTAAGAGGCAAGTCCGGTGAATCAACAATACCTTTCAAGAAACGTAAATACTGCGGTATGATCTGTATGTTATCTTCAGTGATAAATACTTTATTTACATATAACTTCACAGAGCAACGTCTATCTGGATGGAATAAATCAAAAGGTTTAATAGAGGGAACATAAAGCAAATTTGTATATTCTATTGCACCTTCATTTTTATTATGCAATATCATCCAAGGCTTCCCGCCAACGTGGGCAACACTGCGGAAAAAATCGTTGTGCTCCTCTTGAGTAACGTCATTTTTTGGCTTAGTCCAAATTGCAGCCTTACTGTTTAACTTTTCACTTTTTCCTTCTTCATCTATGAATTCAACAGGAAAATTTATATGATCAGAGTAAGTAGTGACAATGTTTTCAACACGAAATTTATCTAAAAACTCACTCTCTTCAGGATGCATAATGAGCGTAATTTTGGTTCCGCGAGGGACTTGATTATCTGATTTACTTATTGAATATTCTCCATCTCCCTTGGATTTCCAGACCCAAGACTCCTCCTCTCCAGCTTTTCTTGATTCTACTATTACTTCTGATGCAACCATAAAGCTTGAGTAAAAACCAACACCAAACTTCCCAATCAGCTCCACAGTTTGGCTTGAATCCTTGCTATTCTTAATCGCATCCAAAAACTTTTGCGTACCAGAGCTTGCAATTGTACCAAGATTGTCTATTAAATCCTGTCTATTCATTCCAATGCCATTATCAGTGATATATAGCTCGTTCTTATCTTTATTGGAGCTGATAGTGATTTTTAATTCGTTACTCAAATCTAGCAAATTAGGGTTTAGTTGAGATTCATAGCGCAACTTATCACATGCATCTGATGCATTTGATATTAATTCACGCAGAAAAATGTCTTTATTGGTGTAAAGTGAATGAATCACTATATTCAGTACTTTCCCTACCTCAGCGTCAAATTTTAAATTTTCAGTTTCTTGTACATTATGCATTTTGAGCTCCATTATTTGCCTACTACCCTAACAATTTAAGTATTGAATCACGATCTTTCAAGGTCACGTACACCAAAATTAATGTGGGTGTAGTTATTATGACACCCAATTTATGGGATCTCTTGCATAACAAACTTTTGGCAGCGCATTGGATGAAACGAAAAACTTACTTGACACCCTTCGCCAGCCCCCTTATCATGAAACTGAAGCTATTTATTTATCTTCGCAATCTCTGCAGTGGATTAATGACAAAAAAACTTAATGTATTTGGCGTAAATCATGCTTAATTTTTTGCACTATGTGCACCTCATGTCTTTATCAAATTTCTAGCTACACAAGCTGAAATACGCTATTTAAAACATCAAAAAACGCCAACTTAAAAAATGGATAGTGAATAATTAGCTACCCTAGGGTTTCTTTGCCTTTTTTTCTGTTTAGTAAATTTCTTAACGTTTATAATTTAGATTAGTTGCGGCTTAAAAGCGGCTGAATTTCGCTTGTCAAGCGTTTAAAACATAAAAAACGCCAATATTTTAAAGCGGATAATAACCCCAGGGCTTTTTTTGCCTTTTTTTTCGCTTGGTAAATTTTTTAATACTTAGATTAGTTGCAATTTAAGAGACCAGAAATGGTCAGTGCTTGGCACTGGAATAACGTCCTCCTTTGTTATCCCAGTGCCCAGACACTGGGATCCAGGAAACTTAATTGCAAGTAATGCATTAGATTTGGTGAGTATGGGTTTTATGTTATAGAATGAAACACTTTTGGTGAATTTGTAAAGAAAACTGGATCCCAGTGTTTGGGCACTGGGATGACACCATTCTTTTTCCTGGATTCCAGACTGGAATGACACCATTTGTTGTGTTTAACAAAGTTCGTACTTAGCTTCATATTAGCCGTAAATATTTAAGAAATTTACTAAACGAAAAAAAAGGCAAAAGAAGCCCTGGGGTTATTATCCGCTTTAAAATATTGGCGTTTTTTATGTTTTAAACGCTTGACAAGCGAAATTCAGCTGCTTTTAATTGCAACTAACTTACGCTGCAAATGTTTAAGAAATTTACTAAGCAGAAAAAAAGACAAAGAATCCCCGAGTTAGCTAGTCTTTTACTATCTCTGTCGAGTATTGGCATTTTTTGATGTCTTGTAACGCTTTATAAGCGCGTTCAGCTTATTTAGATAAAAATCTAGATGTAGATGAAGTTTTGTAAAGACATACAGTATCTATATACTGCAAAAAATTGAACATAAGACGCCGATACATTAAGTAATCCTTACCTTTTAATCTGCAGATTGGCGAAAGCAAATACAATAGCTTCACTATCATGATAAGTGGGCTGGCGAAGTTTGTCAAGTAAGTTTTTTCGTTTCTATTTCCAATAAAAGTTCGTTATATGGTTATGCAAGAAGTCTAATGAATCGCGGCATGACGTCTTAGCTATAGATGCTGGTCTGTGTGATTTCAAGAGAAGCTTAGTAGATAAGTTGTGTTTTAAACCAGATTCGGTATTTTAAACTGAACATTTTCAATAATACCACCTGGCATAACTGAAATTTTTACACTCAGGTTTACTTTTAGGTAGTCCATTAATTCATCAACCAATATGTCAGGAGCGGAAGCACCTGCAGTGATTCCTATCTTTTCTACGCCCTGGAACCAGCTTTTATTTACACATCTGTAATTATCAATCAAGTAGGCTCTTTTTCCTCTAGCAGTGCACAGATCTAATAAGCGGTTTGAATTTGAGCTATTTTTACTTCCTACAACTAATACCATGTCTACAATTTCAGCTAGCTTTTTAACAGCATTTTGTCTGTTTTGCGTTGCATAGCATATGTCCTTTAAATCTGGACCTGTTATGCCTGGAAACCTTAATTTCAAGGCAGCAATAATGTCACGGGTATCGTCGATGCTTAACGTAGTTTGTGTAACATAAGACAAATTATCTGGATCTTTAACCTTTAAATCATATACATCCTGCAAAGTTTGCACTAAAGTGATAGGATTGTTTACTCTTCCCCTAATTCCCTTAACTTCTGGATGGTTTTCATGCCCAATGAGAATTAATTCTTTACCACTGTTTTCATACCTTTTTGCTTCTTTATGCACTTTGTTGACTAAAGGACATGTTGCATCAATCACTTGAATACCCTTTCTTTTTGCCTCATCTTCTATATTTTTTGATACTCCGTGCGCGCTGAAGATCAGTATTCCTTCATTATCTTCAATTTCCTCGATACTGCTTACAAAAACCACTCCTTGTTTCTTAAAGTCCTCTACTATATATTTATTGTGAACAATTTCGTGTAGCACATAAACTTGGCGCTCGTTTTTGTATTTTTCTAAAGTAATAGCTAATATGTCCACAGCTCTTTTTACCCCGGCACAAAAACCTCGTGGTTCAGCTAAGATGATTTCCATTTTTGTCAAATCAAGTAAATATGCAAGCATTACTTAAAAATAAGCTCCGCTCACTGTGTTTTATAGTACCATTATTTATATTTTATATAATAATTATTTTTCGCATATTCTCTTTAACATTTGATCAACTTACTACTTCAGAAAATTTTAGAAAAGATAATATAGTACATAAACAACCTGATATTTTAGATAGAAATGGAGTGGTAATAGCAACAAATGTGCCCACAACATCACTATATATAGATGCAACCAAAGTAAAGAATCCGGAAAGTATAGCAGCACAACTGTGTTCTACTTTGCATGACCTCGAATACAAGAACTTATATAGAGTACTTACTTCAGAAAAGAAATTTGCTTGGATAAAGCGGCACTTGACTCCAAAAGAATTACTAGCGATCAAAAACGCTGGTGTACCAGGAGTAAATTTTTATGACGACATAAAGCGTATATATCCTCACAGTAATTTATTTTCACACGTGCTTGGTTATACTGACATAGATGGCAACGGTATTGCAGGAGTTGAGGCATATATAAGTAAAAACAAACAACATTCTGTTATCCAAGTACCTGATATACAGTTGTATGAATGTTGCAACTTGAAAGCAATTCCTGCACAACAATTCCCCACACAACAGATGGTGTCATCCCAGTGCGTGACACTGGGATCCAGATATAAAAATACTGACAAATTACGTGATGAACAACGGATTCCAGAAACATATGTCAAAAACAATGTTTGTGATGAAATTGCGCATAAAACTGGATTCCAGTGTCAGTGCACTGGAATGACACCAGACCAAGCTTCTGCACAATCTTCTGTCATCCGACAGGGATGGTCACGCTCTGCTGATCAATATGTTCAACTATCCTTAGATACACGAGTGCAAAGCATAGTGCATGAAGAGCTAACTAAAGCTGTAAGCAGATATCAGGCACTTGGCGGAGTAGGAATTGTTTTAAATGTGAGAAATAGTGAAGTCATCTCGATGGTCAGCCTACCTGATTTTAATCCCAACTTACAGAATAAGGCAGAAGACGTACAAAAGTTTAATCGCGCCAGTCTTGGGGTATATGAGATGGGGTCGGTATTAAAATACTTTACAATAGCCGCAGCGCTTGATGCGAACGCTACAAAAACTAGCGATTTATATGACGTATCAACACCAATCACCATTGGAAAGTATAAAATTCAGGATTTTCATAAATCTAAAATTCCAAAAATTACTGTGCAAGATATATTTGTAAAATCATCCAACATTGGTGCAGCAAAAATTGCAGTCAAACTAGGTATTGAAAAACAGGTAGAATACTTTAAAGCTATGAAGCTATTTTCTCCTTTGAAAATAGAAATACCAGAAAAATCCACACCGATAATCCCGGATAAATGGAGTGAAAACACTTTAATAACAGCATCTTATGGTTATGGCATAGCTGTAACTCCTATACATCTTGCACAAACTGCAGCAGCATTAATCAACAATGGGATATTTCATAACGCAACCTTGATGTTGAATAAAAGAAGTATAGGAGAGCAAATTATCTCAAGAAAAACTTCCAGGGAAATGAGAAAATTATTACGTGCAGCAGTAACAGATGGCACTGGCAGAAAAGCAAAAATAAAGGCATATTCAATAGGAGGAAAAACTGGATCGGCGGAAAAAGTTGTAGATGGTAAATATAGCAAAGATGCAAACATAGCATCATTTATAGGAGTGCTAACTATGCTTGACCCAAGGTACATAGTGCTAATTGCTATTGATGAGCCTCAAGGGATGCACCATACCGGGGGAGTAATTGCTGCGCCTATAGTAAGAAACATTATAAATAGAGTAGCACCTATACTAAATGTTACACCTGAGATGTAAAATTATGATTGCTTTACTATAATTTCAAATTTATCATTACCAAAATCCTTATTAATATACCAAGAACCATCATCTTTAGTTACAAATTCAAGACCTTTAAGGTCTTTTTTTATTGTCTTTCCATCTTGACCATCAATAGCGATATTAATATCGAATGTAATAATGTCTAGATTTATCATAGCTTCTTTCCCGCTGCACGAATTTAGACTGAACTTGCCTAACATGACATCATTAAAACTCACTTCCCCTGTATAGACATCACACTGACCGTCCACACAACACGTAGTTTCAATATAGAAAAGATCTGACATACAAAATACCTTAAAAAAAAGAACTAAACATATATGGCCACTACACCACACCGCTAACAAGTAGTAAAGCGTCGATAAACCTAAGTTACTTTAGCTACGTAGCCATAATACAGCTAGAAATGTAAAATTCAACAGTTAATTGTGTGATTAATAGAGAAGTCTTATTTAGTACACCTTATAGGAATGGCTGTTTAGTTTTTTTGTTAATCTTTTTTACCATGCTGTCAATCATATGCTTTATCCCTTGATATACAGAGTATGTACTTTCGTCGCTACGCATATAAGCAGAACAGGAAAATACATTATGTTCTTCGTCTTCTATTGATAACTCTGTATCGCATTTTATGTGCTCGCCGCCAAGCCTTTCTATCAACTGTTCTCTGTCATCTCCTATAGTTACCTTAACCTTACTTTCTTCTTTACCTATCTTGCTACTTAAAATTGAAACAATGATGGCTGGAGATATGCATATCGCTCCTATTGGCTTTTTTGTAACAAAAAATTCTGAAACTAATCTTTCAAATTCAGGCATTACTGTCACCATGTCTTTACTTTCAGCTAAGTCAGATAAATTTTTCGCAACCCCGTATCCACCAGGTACAACTAGCATGTCAAAATTTTCAGCTTTGGCTTCTTTTAAGTCATATATTTCGCCTCTTGCGATTCTTGCTGCTTCCACAAGTACATTCCTTTTTTCTTTTGTTGCCTCTTTTGTTCTATGATTCATAACTTGTGTGATATTGATATCAGGTGCAAAGCATTTAACATCCACTTCCTGCTGATCAAGCACAAGCAAACTTAAAACCGCTTCTCTTACCTCTGCACCGTCAAGGTGACCACACCCTGATAAGACCACAGCAGCTTTTAATTTTTTTTCACCCATAAAGTACCTTGATTTCATATAATCTAGATATTTTAATACAAATTCTATATTTGGAAAGGGGTATGTTATATCAATTATAATATAATTAATGATTAGTATGTATAATTAGGCATATTTATAATCAACGAAGCTGAATATGGAATCTAGCAATAGTATGTTTTTTGACACTGACTATCCAGAACTAAGAAAAGCTATTTCAGATATAATAGAAAGTATTGCACAATCCTCACAAGAGGGGAAAAAAGAGTTATTTACAACCCTATCAGAACAAGTTAAAGGGATGAACCTCAAAGATTTAGGTTTAGCAATTAATGACCAAGGCTTGCAAAAGGAAGTAAATAAAGAATTATTTATAAAACTCATTGAAGAAGCACTTAAAGGGTTAACTTCTGAAAACGTTGACTCAAAAATAATAGAAGAGGCGTTAAAATCTGTTAATCAGCAAGCAATAAGTAATGTTATAAATAATAATAAAGGTCCGCTGGACAATCTAGTCAATTATTTTAAATCAGCATCTGCAAATGAAAAAATAGGAATAGCTTCTGCTGGAATGGTATTAGGAGCAGCATTTTCTCCGCTTATTGTGCTTGCTACATTAATAGCGCTTGTAGCTATTGGAGCACGTTATGTAGGAATAGGTATAGGAAAGGCAGGGGAAAAAATAAAAGAAGGTGCGATTGAAACAGGAAAAGCAGTAAAAAGTTCATATAAGGATTTAATAGATAAATTACCTACGATTCAAGACAGAGAGAATAACTTTAGTAGATTAAGAACAAACGTGCTTGAAACTATTGCAAACATTAGTCTTAAAGATAACGAAGGCGTTGACGCTAAAAAAGGTTTTGATGATGGGAAAAAAATATTAGAAATGCTTCAAAATGAAAGGCAGCGATCTGCTATACAAGAGTTAGTAAAGAATGGAACCATTCAAAATTTTTCAGAAGATGATATGAGCAGACTTCTGGAAAAGGGCCTCAGTACTCATGTAGCAGATATGAAAGCACTTAATGATCTTATAAATAAATTTCAACCTGCAATTATGGCTATTGGTAACGGTAAAATAGAAGATGTAGAACAAAAAGTTAATGAGAAAGCTCAGGAAATGGAGCCAGATTCTCAATTAGGTGATTCAAGTACTGAACGAGTGAGTGAAGAAGAAAATAAAACCCTCTGATGGCTTGGGGAGGGAATGGGAAAGATAGGGATCTACTCCTTTCTATCCACTTTCTTGAGCAATCCACTTCCACATCTAACACACATCTCAGTGATTATAATATCCAATTTTTGATCATGTTTTTCTACAGGTAAATCTTTACAATATTGTTTCTCATAGGCTACACCTATAAATATTTTTCCAAGTGGCCGCAGTTTTTCTATCATTGTATCATACCAACCACCGCCAAAACCTAATCTATTAAAATGATCATCAAAAGCAATAACAGGAGTAATGATTGTGTCGGGAATTACATCTTCATTTGTTTCGTTCCATTCCTCAAATTTTAGTAACTTATTTTTATTAGGAATTGCTACTTTATAATCTAAATCGAGTAAACTATGCATCAAAGGCACAACATCTATTTCCTCATCCATTGGAATGTAAGCTGCTATTGTTTTGCCTTTAACGTAGCTTAAGTTCTGATTAAAGAGATTAATAAGGGAATTTGCCGCATAACTGGAATAACTTTCATCAATATCTTTTCTTATAGCTCTATATTGCTCTCTTATTTCCTTTTTGTGCTGTTTAATATCTTTGAACATGATCTATCCATTTTGCAGTAAGTTTTTCTTGTAAACTATTTTGCTTCAAGCGCTCACTTAAAAAGTCAAAGTCAACACACCCCATATCCTGGTCTTGATTACTGCAACTATAAACAAAACTCCTTTCTCCTGTTTTCGCATTTATATGTTGCTGCACACACTGAGCGCAGATTTCTTTCATCATACACTGCATAGGAGAATTAACTGATGATATCGCTATGTGGCCTGATTTCAGATATGGCTTTAAAATTGTTTTTCTAGCTTCATTCACAGCTTTCATCATTTTGTCAGAACCAATAGTGATAATTTTATCTATAACGTTCAAATTAATACCTAATCTTCCTTGTTGATAAGAGACTATTGCATCAACTATATTACCATGAAAGGATTTATCTTGATCTCTGCTTGTTTCTATCAATCCTTCTTCACATGCCCAAACTACTGCATTTGATGCACGCTCTATCAGTGCTCGTTTAAATACATCACTTAACTTCTTATAGCCAGCAAAGTACAAAACCTTGTTATTATTTTCAAGACATGCCTTCCCTATCGAAAATAACACTGCATTTCCAACTCCACCACCAATTAGCATTATATTCTTCATGTGCTATTTTAACTGCATTTGTTCAAATTTTTTGAAATTTTATAGAACAAAGTAATTTATATAGTTCTATACACAAAGACAAGGACACTCTCTGACTTCAACTATACCGATAACTGATAGCTGCATTTTTACGCATATCATCTAATAACAAGTTGCTTTGTATCATAATCTTTTGTTGGTACATTTTCTGTTTGATTGCTTCTATACCCGCTACATTACTCTTGATATCACACAACATCATCAACTTTGCAGTGCCATTTTCTCTCAATTCTACTATTTCATTCACACTTGTTTTACTAAATAAAATCTGTAAATCAGGATTTAAATCTCGCATTTTTATTTCAAATTCCTTTGCGTTTGGCAACTTAAAATTATCTGCCAATTTATCAAAATTTAAACAATTAACTTTTTGCTCCTTGAGATTATCTAATAAACTTTCTGAACCTTCAACCACAATCTGTTTTAATTTTAAAGTGCTTTCCAGCAGTGCATGATTAAGTTGTACTTTATCTATTACTTTTATAACAGAGTAACCTTCACTAAAACTGAATGGACCTGCTATGTCGCTGGTTTCTAATCCTTCTAAAACGCTCTTGAGTTTTCCTTTTAGCTGACTTAAATTAACTGTTGCTTTACGCATCTTTATTGGAGATTCTGGGTTATTACTGTTGCGTAATTTTTTTACTAAATCTTCAGCTATACCATAAACGTCCTTGTCTTTTTGATCAGGAATTATAAACTCTTGGAACGTGATAAGATAATCCGGCTTTTCTGTTTGCCTTTTTACATCATCTACTTCTTTATCGCTTATATTAATAAATGGCACAATTCTTACTTCAATAATTTTGCTCCACAGTAACTGACATTTTATTTGTTTTCTTAAAATACCAAGATCTATATTATGCTTCTCTATGTATTGATCAACTTCATTAGCCTTAAGTTTAAAACTTTGGGTTAAAAATAACATAATAGCATTATCTAACTCCTCGTTGCTCAATTTTATATTCAGCCTCTGTGCTTCATTGATAATGATAATTTCGTCTATTAGCTCCCTAAGCACTTGAGGCTTTGCTTCTTTTTGATTAACACTTTGAGTGCCAAACAATGAATTTATAAAGTTGATGCGTTTTTCGATATCTAAATTTGAAATTGGTTCACCATTTACATCTGCAACAATTTCAATCTCGGTTGCAAGCAACCTAAGTGGCAACACTATCAACAGTAAGATTAGTATTTTATACATACAAGTAAAGTTGTTTAGTTAATAACCAATTCTATAATAAATACTGAGTCAATGCTAGCCAACTTTTTAATAGTGACCTCAGTGACAATGGAAATAAAAACCATTGCAACAAAATCAGGTACGCTGGTAAATAGGCTAAAAACATGCTAATATAGCGAATTTAGACCGTGCTCAAAACAGTATACGGAAGGAGAGGGATTCGAACCCTCGATACGACTTTTGGGTCGTATAACGGTTTAGCAAACCGCCGCCTTCAGCCGCTCGGCCACCCTTCCAAATTTAGAACCTAAAGATTATATAATACCAAGACCTCTACCGCCTGTCTAATGCTTTTAATTGCAATATTTGTATCTGTTCAGATGCATGGCTAATGCTGAAACAAAAATTCCAGTGCTCCCTTTCTTGTCATCCCAGTGCCCAGACACTGGGATCCAGGATTTTGATTAGCACTAAGTTGGTGAGCATATAAGTGTTATGTTAAAATATAACGTTTTTACGGAAAGTCTGGATCCCAGTGGGCTTTGTTGCATCGCTCTTCGGATAGTAGGTAACGTACAATAAATTCATGAAGCTATCTCAAACTTAGCCATGCCTATTTCAGTAAATTTGTTAAGCAAATAACACTTGAGTAGCAGTTCCTTCTCACGATTAATTTCAGATTTGCTCCTAAAACTAAACCCAAATATTCGCTTCAACCTTGAGAAAAATCCTTCAATATACGATCTTTTTCCGTAATTTACTTCTTCTTTCCATCTTTTTATACCATTCTCACCATGTAATTTCATTAACTGAATAGCGGCATTTCTATCAAGCATATAATCCAATTTTGGATGCTCTGCTGCGTTGTTTTTCGGAGGAATTTTCGTTTTTATACCATATTGATTACACAGCTTATAGAGCTTTTCTCTGTCATATGCCCTATCTGCATATAGTACTTTTATGACATACTGAAAATCGACTTCTTTTAGCAAATCACAAGCTCCATAGTGATCAGAGTAGACACCGTTACTGTATTTTACAGCTATGGCTTTTTTGCTGTTTGTATTCAACATTACATGCAATTTTCTTGTCTGTTCATAGCTGCGATACTTTCTATCTTCGCTATTTTCTTTGCTATGACCAGGAGTGTTGTTGTATATACTAATTCCTGTACTGTCTATAGCAATTTCGATATCTTCCATATTATTTTCTGCAATCATTGATCTTAATATTGAGTTTCTTAAACCTTCTTGATGATTGTGAATAGCTGATAACTTGCAAATTTTTCCCAATTTGCTCAAGGTATCCTGCTATAAACCCAACTGTTTGCCTCAGGCCTATTCTAAATAAACAAGTTATTATGTGCACCAAAATTACAACTTTATCGCTATAAATATTGTTGCCACCTGGTATTTTTGGACCATTCTCGTACCACTTTTCTATGGCTTCGTTGGTATAATGAAAAATATTTCCTCTTTTTTCTAGAAATTTGTTATATTCGCTATGGTTACTGACCCTCATTTTTTGTGGCATATTTTTTCTTTCAAGGTTAAATGGCTATTTTATAATGAATTTTGTCAGTAGCCACCAGATTTTTCAGTTGCTATGCAACAAAGCCATCCCAGTGTCAAGCACTGGGATGACAAGAGGGGAGCTACTTGAATGACAAGAAAATGGTACTGGCATAATAAGAAAGAAACACTGAGATGGTGAAAGAAAGAATATACGCGAGCAGCACCCATAGGGTAGCGCGTGACGCTGGAATCCAGTTTTTTCCTATTACCACAAACCGTAGCTTCATTAGTTAGAATAGCATAACTAGCGAGTACGAAACGGAGAAGTTTTAATTTGAACTACAGTTTCAGTGCTATTTAACATATATGCCTTCATACGCAAAAATGCCAGTATATGATATCATGCCAATCAATATATAATTGAATTATGGTAGAAAAGCTCTCTAATATTAAAGGCTCAAATACTCCTTTGCTTGGTCAGTTAAAACGCGTCCTCTTGGTGTGCGCTTTACAAAACTAATTTTGATTAAATAAGGTTCTACTGTTTCTTCAATATTGCCAACATCCTCAGATAGTGCAATAGATATAGTGTCAATTCCAACAGGTCCTGAGGTGTTGAATAAAAATCTTAGATAATTCATATCAAGTTTATTGAGTCCCATTTTATCTACACCCAATTTTAGTAATACAGAATCAGCGACTTCATAAGTGATTTTTTTATCATCTTTCACTTCAACAAAATCCCTTATTCTTCTGAGTAACCTCAAAGCAATTCTTGGAGTGCCGCGCGCACGGCAGGCAATTTCCCGTGCTGCATCCTCTTCAATTTCAGCAGAAAGAACTCTTGCGCCTCTTTTTATAATATTAACCAGCTCCTCAAAGGAATAAAACTCAAGATGCAAAGGAATGCCAAAACGATCTCTGAGTGGCGCAGAAAGTAATCCAAGCCGTGTTGTTGCTCCAATTAGCGTAAATGGTGGTAGATCTATCCTTAAAGTGCGAGTAGATGGGCCTTCACCTACTAATATGTCCAGGCAGAAATCTTCCATAGCAGTATATAAAACTTCTTCAATGCTGCGATTTAATCTATGGATTTCGTCGATAAATAGGACATCTTTTGCATTTAAAGTGGTAAGCACTGCGGCCAAATCTCCAGCTTTACTAAGTAAAGGACCAGAAGTTGCGCGAAAGCTAACTCTTAATTCTTTAGAAACAATTTGTGCTAAAGTTGTTTTGCCAAGCCCTGGAGGACCGTACAATAAGACGTGATCTAAAGCTTCAGTTCTCGTCTGTGCAGCGTTTATAAACACTTTTAAATTTTGTATTAAGTCTTTTTGTCCGACAAAATCATCAAGTTGTTCAGGTCTGATGTTGATATTGCGCGCATCTTCAGTATATTCTTTACCGCACGATATTGATTTCATAATGTTGAGAGCTCCTTAAGCGCCATGCGAATAATATCCTTAGTGTCCAGATTTGGCCTGTATTTTTTTATCGTATCATAAGCTTTCATTTTTTCATACCCAAGATTGATCAATGCTGAAAGGGCATCTTCATTGATTGGATGAAAATTATTGTTATTTATTTCTAGTTTACTCACTTTGCCACTCAATTCAGTGATGATTCGATTTATGAGTTTCAGGCCAAGTCCACTCATCTTGAGTGTTACTTTATCCTCATTCATAATTGCCAAAAATAGCTGTTCTGGAGTTAATTTGCCCAAAATTGACATTGCAGTTTTATAGCTAACGCCGCTTACTTTGACAAGCAACCTCAAGCACTGCTGTTCTTCTTCGCTTATAAAACCATATAGCTGAGCGACATTTTCTCTGTTATTTGCATAGGTTTCGATAAGTAATTTAACTCTACTTCCGATGGAACATGCATTTAAAGTTTTGGCAGAAAGGTGCACTATATAGCCAACATCATTCACGTTCAGGATTATGTGATCACTGCGCACTTCATCAACTATTCCGCTTAGATTTCCTATCATTTTTAGCACTGTATAGGGTTCAGTTTAGATACTCCTGGATCTTAGGTCAAGCAAACGAACATTATAACAGGGAAACGTGGCTAAAAAACCACTTGACAAACTCCGCCAGCCCCCTTATCATAAACACTGAAGCTATTTATTTATCTTCTCTGTACAGATTAAATGACAAAAAAACTCACGTATCTGGCGTCTCATGTTTAATTTTTTGCACTATGTGCACCTTATGTCTTATAAAATTTCTACCTACATAAGCTGAAACGCGCTTATAAAGCGTTTAAAACATAAAAAAACGCCAACTTAAAAAATGGATAGTGAATAACTAGCTACCCTAGGGTTTCTTTTGCCTTTTTTTCTGTTTAGTAAATTTCTTAACGTTTATAATTTAGATTAGTTGCGGTTTAAAAGTAGCTGAATCGCGGTTATTAAGTGTTTAGAATAAAAAAACGCCATACTTGAAAGTATAATGTAAGTAATTAGCCAATCATGGGGCTTTTTTTGCCTTTTTTTTCGTTTGGTAAATTTCTTAATGTTTATAGCTAAACGACAACCGTCATCCCGCTGCTTGTTAGCGGGATCTATGCTAAGAGATACCGCGGATGAATCGCGCGGTATGACGGTTCGTGGTGGCATCTCGTCATCCCGCTACGTGTTAGCGGCTAAGAGATACCGCGGCGGTATGACGTCTTAGCCATAGATTACCTGATCTCACCATCTTTCCGGTTGTTTTATACATAATTCTCGGATTTTGAAAGTTCACTTTGAATAAATTGCTCATATTCTTTATCCTCTGGTTCTTCAAAAATCTCAGGATAATGTTTACTGGAACGAGTAATTATTGAAATTAGCTCTTGCTTTGTTTTTCTTAGTAAAACCTTTCAAAGAGAGTCTGTTCATCTGGGCGCGTAGACGATCGATACTCCTTTCTATCAAGTGCAACCAAAGCAAAACCTGTTGCAGCCATATGCTTACATGGATCATAATACACAAATGCAGGACAGGAACATGTTCCACTCAAAAGAGGACCATCGTGCTTTAGTGTTACTCGATATACATTTGATCCAACTACCTTTGATTTAGCTTGAGATTCATTAACAGATATAATCTGTACCTTTCTTTTGTCAAAATAATCCCTTCCTCTGGAGCGGTAGGGTTCTTTGATAAGACCTGTGATATCTTTATAATACAGTCTCATTTTTACCTCCTTTAAAACCCTCAATTTTCTAATATATCCTTTCTTCCATAAAAATTTATTAACTCACCACGACTTTTATATGGCCCTGCGGACAATTTTATAGTGCTATAGCTAACTCAAGAAAGGTTTCCCTACGTCACACCGCGATTCATTCCATAACTGTATGAACATTCATTTTTGAAGGTAAATTGCACAGCAAATGGTGTCATGAAAGTAGCTGACACTGGAATCCAGCCTTGCCGTAATCTCATCAAGAACGTTGTGTTTTAACATAAAACGGCTACTTTTATACTTAGAGTTTGTCCACAAACCAAGGAATACGTAGTATATAAAGAAAGAATATTGAGGTAAGAGATGAGGAAAAAATATCCAACAGATTTAAGTAAAAGGGAATGGGCAAGAATAGAAAAACACTTCAGAGTATCGTACAAGAAAGGAGGAAGGCCACCAAAATACAGTAAGTGTGAGATAGTAAATGCAATTCTTTATATACTGCGCACAGGATGTCAATGGCGCTATTTACCACACGATTTTCCGCCGTGGAAGGCTGTGCATGAACAGTTTAGAAGATGGAAAAAGCAGAGAATTTTTGAGAAAATGAACTATGATATCACTAAATATAGTAGGTCAAAAATGGGAAGCCGAGCGCATGCATAGTGGACAGTCAATCGGTAAAAACCACGGAAAAAGGGGGGGCAAAGGTTATGATGGTGCGAAAAAGGTAAAGGGGAGAAAAAGACATATAATCACAGATACTCAAGGATTTGTGCTTGGTTGCTATGTAGGAGCTGCAAGCGAAAATGACAGAGATGGGGTGAAGATGGCATTGGACAATATGAAGGAAAAATACAGCAATATTAAGAAAATGTGGGCTGATATGGGATACCAAGGAAAAGATTTAAAGGATTACGTAAAGAGAGAATATGGGATAGATATTGAAATTGTCAAAAGGCCTCCATGTAGGTTTTGGGTGCATAAAGATACACCACTAGAACTATTGCCACAACGGGATCCTGGATTTTCAGTACAGCCGAGAAGGTGGGTGGTAGAGAGGACTTTTGCTTGGATCAATAGAAATAGAAGGCTATCAAAGGAGTACGATTTACTTACAACATCTACTGAAAGTTTCATATATCTGGCTATGAGTAAAGTTATGTTAAGTAGGGAATATGCTTGATTTACTGGTTTGTGGACAACCTCTTACATAACCATATAACATTGGGAATAGAAACAAAAAACTTGCTTGACACCCTTCGCCAACCCCCTTATAATGAAACTGAAGCTATTGTATTTGCTTTCGCCAATCTGCAGATTAAAAGGTAAGGATTACTTAATGTATCGGCGTCTTATGTTCAATTTTTTGCAGTATATAGATACTGTATGTCTTTACAAAACTTCATCTACATCTAGATTTTTATCTAAATAAGCTGAACGCGCTTATAAAGCGTTACAAGACATCAAAAAATGCCAATACTTGACAGAGATAGTAAAAGACTAGCTAACTCGGGGATTCTTTGTCTTTTTTTCTGCTTAGTAAACTTCTTAAACATTTGCAGCGTAAGCTAGTTGCAATTAAAAGCAGCTTAATCTTGCTTGTCAAGCGTTTAAAACATAAAAAACGCCAATATTTTAAAGCGGATAATAACCCCAGGGCTTCTTTTGCCTTTTTTTTTATTTGGTAAATTTCTTAACGTTTGTAGCTAAACGACAACCGTCATCCCGCTACGTGTTAGCGGCTAAGAGATACCGCGGCGGCATGACCTCGTCATTCCCCTACGTGTTAGCGGTATCTCTAGATCCCGTGACGGTATGACGGTTCGCGCGGTGGCATGACCTCGTCATCCCGCTACTTGTTAGCGGGATCTAGAGATACCGCGAATGAATCGCGGTATGACATAGGGAACCCTTTCTTGGGTTAGCTATAGATTTACTTCGCATATTCAGCTAATTTTTATTACAATTACAACAAAATAATTTTGGCTTTGATGAAAACTGTATATGTATGTCAATCCTGTGGTCACAGCACTGGCAGGTGGGTAGGGAAGTGTATTGCATGTGACAATTGGGATACAGTTGTTGAGGAAATAGCAGTAAAAACGGGCAAAAGAAGTATATCTGCGCCAATTTTAATAAAGACGTTATCGGGTAGCGAAATTATCACTCCAAGTCGTTTTTTAACAGGAATAGAAGAATTAGATAGAGTTTTTGGTGGAGGTATCGTTCAAGGTGCTAGCATTTTAATTGGTGGCGAACCTGGAATTGGGAAATCTACCCTTTTGCTTAGAATTGCAGCTAATGTTGTGCAACTTTCCTCTTTTGAATGTCTTTATGTATCCGGCGAGGAATCTTTAGAGCAAGTGAGCCTCAGAGCAAAGCGTCTTAAGATAAATGAACCTAAAATTAAGCTTTTGTCTACAGTGTCTTTAACTGATGTAGTAGCAACAATAAAGGAAAACAAAAGTATTAAATTCTTAGTAATTGACTCTATACAAACAATGTATGATAGCAGAATTATATCAGCACCAGGAACTGTAACTCAGGTCCGCACTTGCGCACATGAATTAACCATTCTTGCGAAACAATATGGTATTTCCCTCTTAATAGTTGGCCATATAACTAAGGATGGACAAATAGCTGGACCTAAAACTTTGGAGCATATGGTGGATACGGTATTATATTTTGAAGGTGAAAATAGCAATCAATACCGCATTTTGCGTACTATTAAGAATAGATTTGGCCCTGCAAATGAAATTGGTGTTTTTGAGATGTCTGAAGCAGGACTTGTGCCTGTTGATAACCCATCATCATTGTTTCTGATGGCCCATGACAGAGAAGTAGTTGGCAGCGCCGTATTTGCAGGAATTGAAGGTTCAAGACCAATTTTAATGGAAGTGCAAGCATTAATAGCAGGGACTAATATGGCAACCCCAAGAAGGGCAGTAGTTGGGTGGGATATTAATCGATTGGCTATGATCATTGCGGTGCTAAATGCTCGTTGCAAAATGTTTTTGCATGATAAAGAGATATACCTAAACATTGCAGGGGGACTCAAAATACAGGAACCATCGGCTGATCTTGCTGTTGCTGCTTCCCTTATTTCAAGTGTAGTAAATTTACCGCTGCCAACTTCTTCAATAATCTGCGGTGAAGTTGCACTTTCAGGAGAAATTAGGAACATCTCGCATGCTGATCTCAGACTAAAAGAAGCACAAAAGTTAGGATTCAAAAAAGCAATTATGCCTAAAAATGGCAATTATTCTTCTCATGATATTGAAATAATCAAGCTTGGTCACGTAAGGGAATTAAGAGAAGTCTTTAATTACAATTAAATAACGCTTCAGCAAATTCTTTACTAGTAAACTCCCTTAAGTCCTCTATATTTTCGCCAATTCCTATAGCATGTAACTTTATCTTATAAGCTTCTGCAAGTCCAATTACCACTCCGCCCTTAGCAGTGCCATCTAACTTTGTTACGATTAGCCCGGTAACATTAACCATTTTGCTAAATGCTTCTAATTGGCTATAGGCATTTTGGCCGGTAGTTGCATCAAGAACTAAAATAACGTCATGAGGGGCAGTATCATCCAATTTCTTTATCGTTCTATATATTTTTGATAACTCCTCCATAAGGTTCACATTATTTTGCAGCCTTCCTGCTGTGTCAATTAGAACAACATCAACGTTGTCTTTTATAGCTTGACTTACAGCTCTATATGCCACACTTGCAGAGTCGCTACCGTACTCTCCAGTAACAATCAAGCAATCAGAACGTTCTGCCCAAATGTTTAATTGCTCACTAGCAGCAGCTCTAAATGTGTCGCATGCAACAAGCATAACGGATTTTCCCATTTCCTTATATTTATATGCAAGCTTACCTATAGTTGTGGTTTTACCATTACCGTTTACTCCGCATACCATTATTATATGTGGTTTTTTGTTCAAAATTAACGGTTGCACAACTGGGCTCAATATAGCTTCTATTTCGTTCATTAACTGCTGCGAGATAATATTATACTCAACTTCCTTGTCAAACTTGATGCTTGTGAGCCTGTCAATAATCAACTTGGAAGTTTTATGACCAATATCCATGCTAATTAGCAATTCTTCTAGCTCATCTAAAAGCGACTGATCTAATTTTTTTTTGTTAGAGAAAATACTTTTTACTCCGTTGCTAAAGCGAGAAGAAGTTTTTAACAAGCCTTTATAAAGGTTACCAAATAAACTCAAGAGAATACTCCTTTTTAGTTACAATATAGAGAATGACATGCACTACATGTATTTGTAAAGTAAATACACTCGTAACCCATATATTTTGTGAGTAAAATATACTGTTTGCTAGTGCATTTTTCTTTAGTTTTTAACCTAAATATGTTATAATGTAGAATAGCGGTTCACAGGTAATTTTATGAGTTATAATGAGAAAATTTTAGATCATTACGAAAATCCAAGAAATGTTGGCTCTCTGGATAAAAATGATCCAAATGTTGGTACTGGTTTAGTTGGTGCACCATCGTGCGGTGATGTAATGAAATTGCAGATAAAGGTCAATGACAAAGGTGTTATTGAAGATGCAAAATTTAAAACTTTTGGTTGTGGTTCTGCCATTGCTTCAAGTTCCTTGTTAACAGAGATGATAAAGGGGAGAACCATCAGTGACGTTACACAGATAAAGAATACTCAAATAGTGGAAGAGTTGTCTTTACCTCCAGTGAAGATACACTGTTCGGTACTTGCTGAAGATGCTATAAAGGCTGCTATTCATGACTATCAAAGTAAACAAAATAAAGGTGGACATTGAGAACTAAAGCATGAGTGAATATCAAGGAGTAAACGCTATAAAGAAAGATAAAAAACTTATTACTATAACTGCGAAAGCAGTAGAAAGGATAAAGTATTTATTGGACCAAAAGAAGCATACTAACCTTGAGAAATCAGAAGAAGCAATAGGAATAAGAGTGCTAATTAAACAAAAAGGATGTTCTGGTTTAAAATATGATATTGAATATGCGTATGATACTCGTCCTTTAGAGTCGATAATTGAGGAAAACTGCAGTGATGACCAAAAAGTTAAAGTGTTGATCGATCCAAAATCCGTCATGTTTATTCTTGGCTCTGAAATGGATTATGTAGAAGAAAAATTTTCATCGGGTTTTGTTTTCAAAAATCCTAATGAGAAAGGAAAATGTGGTTGTGGAGAGAGTTTTCATGTCTAGCAGCTATTTTACATTGTTTGAAATTGAACCAACTTTCAATATCAGCTTTGATGAGTTAGAGAAAAAATATATTGAGCTAAGCAAGACTGATATAAATGAAAGACAGTCCAAAAACATGGAAAATATCAACAAAGCTTATCAAGTGCTAAAGTCACCACTAGAACGTGCTGAGCATTTGTTGAATCTTTTTGGTGTGGGAAGCCCAAAGGATCATCCAAATTCTGAAATATTAAATGAATCAATGGAAATAAGAGAGTACTTACTAGACTGCGATGATCTACAATTTGCAAGCAGGATGATTGATGAAAAAATAAAAGATTGCGTTAAAAACCTAATTAACACTTTTGCTGTAAAGAATTTTGATGGAGCTGCTACACAAGTCTTAAGATTGAAATATTTATATAAGTCATTTGAGGAGGTGAAAAAGAATGCAACCAATTCAAATTTCTGAACCAAATTCAAGTGAAGTAGTTTTTGGTATAGATCTTGGTACCACCAATTCTTTAATTGCCATGGTAAATAAAGCTGGCAACGTGGAGATATTTAAAGATGAGCAGGGAAGAGAGCTACTGCCTTCTGCTCTTTCATATGAAAATAATACATTGAAAACTGGCTGTGACGTCGGTCAAAATGCAATCTACTCAATAAAGCGTTTAATGGGTAAAAGTGTTGAAGAATTAAATAAAGAAGGCGTCAATTTTGAAATAGATCATGAAAGCGAAAAAGTTATTAGAATAAAATGCGCAGAGGAAAAGTATCTTACTCCTGTTGAGATTTCTGCTGAGATATTAAAAGCTTTATGCAAGAGGGTAGAAGAGTCTACAGAGATGAAAGTAAAAAAAGCAGTGATTACTGTGCCAGCTTACTTTGACGATTCAGCACGTAACGCAACTAAATATGCGGCAAAATTAGCTGGAATAGAAGTTCTTCGCCTCGTTAACGAGCCAACCGCTGCAGCGCTTTCTTACTCCATTGAAAAGAACAATAACAGTGGAATATATGCAGTTTATGACCTTGGTGGTGGAACATTTGATATTTCGATATTGAAATTGCATCAAGGAGTGTTTCAAGTTCTTGCAGTTGGTGGTGACACTAAACTCGGTGGAGATGATTTTGATCATTTGCTTAACCTTATTGTGCTTGATAAGTATAGAGAAAAGGTAGGTTTAAACAAAGAATGCTCTAGTGTCATCCCAGTCTGGGATCCAGAAAGTTTGATTACAAATGAACACACTAGAAAGTTATATAATAAGAACTGGATTCCAGTGTCAGCTACTTGCATGACAACACTTATTGAATCACGTATTGTAAAAGAATACCTGAGCGAAAACACCGTAGGCACTTTTGAATTCAATATTAACGGTGAATTATTTGAATGCGAAATTACCAGAGAAGAATTTGAACATGCAATCAGTTCTTTGGTCAATAGGACTATCAATATAGTCACTCGTACTATAAGTGATATAGATCTTAAAATTGATGATATAAAAGGAGTAATTTTAGTTGGTGGTGCAACTAGAACACCATTGGTTCAAAATTCACTAGTCGAACTTTTTGGAAATAAAGTACTAAATGACGTGGATCCGGATAAAGCAGTTGCCATTGGGGCAGCTCTGCAGGCTCATGATTTAACTTCGAGCTCAAAAGATAGGAATATTCTCCTGGATGTTCTACCTTTATCACTTGGCATAGAAACTATGGGAGGCATAGTTGAAAAAATCATACCAAGAAATACACCACTACCAGTTTCAGAGATAAAAGAGTTTACAACTTATGTTGATGGGCAACTAGCAATGAAAATTCACGTTTGTCAGGGAGAACGTGAAATGATAGAGGATAACAAATCTCTAGCGCAGTTTGAACTAAAAGGTATACCGCCACTGCCTGCAGGTTCTGCAAGAATTGAAATAGAATTTACAGTTAATGTTGACGGAATCTTGACTGTTACTGCAAGAGAAAAAGCTACTGGAATTGAGCAGACAGTTGAAGTAAATTCAAATTTTGGCTTGAGTGAAGCTGATGTTCAAAATATGGTTAACCAGTCAATAAACAGCTTTGATGAAGATATGAAGGCTCGTTCCCTTGCAAGTGCTAAAATTAATGGAAATAAACTCATACACTTGGTTGAAAACAATAATAACCTTTTCACTGATCAAAAGTTGAAAAACCTATTACAAAATGCAAAAAACGCTTTACAAGGCAATGACATGAATGAAATTAACAACACTATCGCCGAGTTAGAAAATTCCTCTTTAGAGTTGTGTGAATTAACAAATAGGTAGAAAAAGCTTACACAACCTTGTGCAATACCCTATTTAACCTCAAGGCAACAGGTAACCTGAAATTAAATGGTAACCAATCAACCTTTCCTAATTTAAATGATAAACCAACTATGCTTACACGCCCAATGATATTTTCCATTGGTACAAAACCAACTTCAGGAAACCTGCTATCCAAAGAATTATTTCTATTGTCTCCCATAACAAAAAATTGATCGTTAGGTACATAATAAACCGGAGTGTTATATGATAGCTTATTAGAAATGTTATCTACCAAAATCTCATGCTCCTTGCCACTTAAAAGCGTTTCTATATATCTTGGTATGTTACGATTCGACTCATAATCAAAAAAACTTTCAATTTGCCTTCGCTCTACTTTCTGATCATTTAGGTATAATTCTCCCTCTATCATTTGCACTTTGTCACCTGGTGTTCCTATTACTCGCTTAACAAACCTGATGCTGTCATTTCTTGTGGGTTTGAAAACTACTATGTCGCCACGCTTTGGAGGGGTATAAAAAATCCTGCCGCTAAAAATGTTTGGAGAAAATGGAAAGGAGTGTTTACTGTAACCGTATGAATATTTACTAGTAAAAATGTAATCCCCTTCAAGTAGGGTGCTTTTCATTGAACCAGAAGGTATATGAAATGGCTCGAATAAAAAACTACGTATTGATAGCGCAATCAACAGTAAAAAAAACAATGAAGATAAAAATCTTCCCGTTCTTATCACCCAGTTTTTGCTTAGTTCTTCCAACTTTTCCAACTTTGTTTTTCTTATAGATTAAGCTTATTATAATACATAAATTAAAAAATGGTAATATGAAATTTTACTTGTGAATGTCATTCCTCTATTCAAAACAATTTTGAAAAGGCGGTTCATTTCTTTCAACGGTGTCATCCAAGTAGCGTGACACATAACTGTACGAACATTGCAATTTGCAGGTGGCAGATGAAAGTAGCTGATGCACATCTGTACGAACATTTGCTTTTGTTAAGGTAATATGGTGTTATGAAAGTAGCTGACACTGGAATGGCTTTGTTGCATCGCTACTTATGAAAGGCTAACTATAGTTAGGATTATAAGTAACCTATTGAAAATCTTGTTTTTTTGCAATCAATCTGATCAAATTTAAGAATAGTAATTTGTTATTTATATTAATAAATTTAATTCTATTGAAAATAGCTAAAGCATTGAAATTCTTGAATTTTAGCCGGATTGGTAAATGGTAGTGAAATTTCTTTTACTCAAATTTAGGTATTCATTGACCGTTCTTGTTATAAATACCAGAATAATAAGCTACTGATATTCGCTATCTTTTTTATCTTTAATCCATCATAGCTAGCGATGCAACAAAGCCCACTGGAATCCAGGTTGTAACCGTTCACGGATTGTGAGAATGAATAAAGAACTAAGCAGTCGTAACTTTTGGAAGGGATTTTGGCCATTGAGACGTGATGTCAAAAATATCGACAACATTCTTTCCACAAATCTTTCTCCATGTTCCGACCAGGTGAAAAAGCTGTTTTTACGATAGCCGTCTGATTTGCCGTTCTGCAAGGTTGTTGATTGACTTCAGGCTTTCGTAAAAACTTCCACACCATATCCTCGGCCTTAACATCTTAATGGCCATTCTCAAACCATTTACAAGCCTTGTCATTTCATGCCCCCCCTTTTTGAATTAGTTGTGTAGCATCTTTTAATATTAGCAAGGCCTATAATAGTGCAACACTGCCTTACGTATTGCCAATCCAAATTCTACTTGCTGTAAAATAACACAATCTGCTACATCGCTGCTAATCTCAATCCCTCTGTTTATTGGCCCTGGGTGCATAACAATCGCATCTGGTTTTGCGTATGATAGCTTTTGTGAATCAAGTCCATACAAATAAAAATATTCTTTCTCTGAAGAACTATTATTCATGCGCTCTTTCTGCAATCTCAAAAGCATAATTACGTCAGCATCCTTTATACCTTCAATTAATGAATAATGGACTGAATCTACTTCAGGAAAATGCTTACAAATCAAAGTTGGTGGTGCAACCAAGTTTATCTCTGCTCCAAACATTTTTAGCAATCTTATATTTGATCTTGCAACTCTACTGTGCAGAATATCTCCACATATCACAACTTTGAGGTCCTTTATTTGCTTTTTGTGATTGCTGATTACAAGATAGTCTGCAAGAGCTTGAGTTGGATGTTCACTACTTCCATCGCCTGCATTGATTAGCGAGCAGTTAACATACTTTGCCAGTGTATTAATGATACCACTACTTTTATGCCTGATTATTATGTAATCAGGATTCATTGCATTTAATGTTTTGATCATGTCTTTTAGATCTTCTCCCTTGTTAATAGAAGAAGATCTTATTGGCAAAGTTACAACATTTGCTCCAAGGCTTTTTGCTGCTATTTCAAAAGACGCAAGTGTACGCGTTGAATCTTCAAAGAATAAATTTATTACTGTCTTATTTTCCAAGATATGACTATTTGCAACTTCTTTTTTAAGGTACTGGTTGGCCAACTCAGTTATATTTTCTACATCATCGACTGTAAGGTCTGAGATGTTTAACAAATTCCTTCTCTTGTTCATAGTTTCCTTTTCAACTATTTGAACCTATTCTACTTTCTTATTACCTTTTTTCAATAGACTTCTTGTGCAGCAATTGTTTTGGTGAAAGAACGGAAAAAGATAGTAAAGTCAAAATTAAGTTAGAAGGAAGAAAAAGTTCAGCGAGTCAAGAGTAAGGTATATTAGCATAAATCTTTCATCCCAATGTTTAGTGGCGCTGGGGATTACTTCCACTTACACTCATCCGCTATCATAACAGCCTCAAAAAGATGCTTCTCAAGTTCACTTAGAGGCAAATCACTTTGTGAATAATTTCCCCAAGATTTTAGTATATCGGAAGTTTCAACGCCTTCAATAATAGGATATTCTTGGTTTTTTTTAGCGTATAACTCTTGAGCCTGCTTGCTTACTAAAAATTCCAATAAGACTATAGCATTTTCCCTGTTTTTTGCGTTTTTTGTTACTGCTGCACCACTGATGTTTACCATTACACCGTGATCGTTGCGATTAGGAAAAAAAGCCCCTAGCTTGTCTGCAACATTCTTTTTATTTTCTGATGAAAGAATTCTCGCAAAGTAGTAGCTGTTTACTATTGCAACATCTCCCTCACCCGCTGCTACGGCGTAAATTTGATCAGTATCACCACCACTTGGTTTTCTTGCCATATTGCTCACAATTCCGCTTACCCATTCTTTCGTCTTTTCAAAACCATTATTTGCAATCATAAAAGCAATTAACGATCTGTTATATGGACTTGTAGAAGAACGCACTAATATTTTTCCTTTCCATTTTTCATTTGCTAAATCTTCATAAGTACTTAAGTCCTTAGGGTCTACTGACTCTTTATTGTAAACCAATATCCTAGCTCTTTTTGTAAGACCAAACCAATAATCTTCACTGTCTCTAAATCTTGCAGGTATAACACTTTTTAAAACCCCTGAATCTACTTGAGATAAAAGTCCTCTTTTTTTTGCTAGAATTAAGTTGATTGCATCAGCAGTCAAAAATAAGTCAGCTTCACCACCGTTTTCCATTCGTGAAAGTAGCTGAGAATAATCATCAATGATGTAACGTACTTTAATACCTGTATTTTTCGTGAATTCATCAAACAAAGTACGTACTAATTCTTCTTTGCGCGATGAATAAACATTTACCACTTGTGAGTCATTAGTTCCGTCGTTTCTGTATAAATAAGTAATAACTATCAATATAATTGCTATTAAGGATGTGAATATAAAGGCTTTTTTCATATTGGATAAAAAATAACTTCTTTCAGTTAAAGTTACCAAGATGGTACAACTTTAGCAAGTGTAAAGTTCGTTAGATAAATCATAAAAACTTCCTTGACAAGCTTCGCCAGCCCCCTTATTATAACACTGAAGCTATTTATTTATCTTCGCAATCTCTGCAGTGGATTAATGACAAAAAACTTAATGTATTTGGCGTAAATCATGCTTAATTTTTTGCACTATGTGCACCTTATGTCTTTATAAAATTTCTAGGTTTTTACCTAATATAAGCTGAAATGCGCTATTTAAAACATTAAAAAACGCCAACTTAAAAAATGGATAGTGAATAACTAGCTACCCTAGGGTTTCTTTTGCCTTTTTTTCTGTTTAGTAAATTGTATCCGTTCAGCGGAGTGGTAGAATAAGGTAGACAAAGCAAGATAATAAAGATAATCATAGAGCAAAAGTGAGGTAATGTGGTGAACCTTTGAGAACTTTGCAAAAATTTACAGCAAAAAATAGAAAAACTGAAAGCAGAGATAGAAAACTTAAAAGCAGAAAATAAAGCTTTAAAGATAGAGAACGCTGAATTAAAGGAAAGGCTCGGTTTAAATTCAAAAAACTCATCCCTGCCCAGCTCAAAAGAGCTATACAAAATAAAAAAGGACAAGCCAAAAAGCGAAAGGAATGTTGGCGATCAGGTTGGGCATAAAGGAAATTTTCATGCCACAATGGAAGCGGATAAAGTAGTAAAAATAGAGTTGCCTAATATTTGCGAATGCGGAGGAGAGCTTGTAATATGCGGAAAACCTTATGTTCACCAAAAAGTTGATCTTCCGGAAATTAGGCCTTATGTAGTAATTGGAACATGGTCGTTGTTGGAGATGCAGAAAAAGAAAAAGTAGCAAGTTACCAGAAGGTGTTACGCCAGATACATTTGGTCCAAGGGTTAAGTCTATAATTGCAGCACTCAGCGGATTTTACAAAAACTCAAAGCGTGAAGTGGCTAGTATCATAAATGACATTTTTAATTTGAACATAAGTGTTGGCAGCATATCAGAGGTTGTCCACAAACCAGTAAATCAAGCATATTCCCTACTTAACATAACTTTACTCATAGCCAGATATATGAAACTTTCAGTAGATGTTGTAAGTAAATCGTACTCCTTTGATAGCCTTCTATTTCTATTGATCCAAGCAAAAGTCCTCTCTACCACCCACCTTCTCGGCTGTACTGAAAATCCAGGATCCCGTTGTGGCAATAGTTCTAGTGGTGTATCTTTATGCACCCAAAACCTACATGGAGGCCTTTTGACAATTTCAATATCTATCCCATATTCTCTCTTTACGTAATCCTTTAAATCTTTTCCTTGGTATCCCATATCAGCCCACATTTTCTTAATATTGCTGTATTTTTCCTTCATATTGTCCAATGCCATCTTCACCCCATCTCTGTCATTTTCGCTTGCAGCTCCTACATAGCAACCAAGCACAAATCCTTGAGTATCTGTGATTATATGTCTTTTTCTCCCCTTTACCTTTTTCGCACCATCATAACCTTTGCCCCCCCTTTTTCCGTGGTTTTTACCGATTGACTGTCCACTATGCATGCGCTCGGCTTCCCATTTTTGACCTACTATATTTAGTGATATCATAGTTCATTTTCTCAAAAATTCTCTGCTTTTTCCATCTTCTAAACTGTTCATGCACAGCCTTCCACGGCGGAAAATCGTGTGGTAAATAGCGCCATTGACATCCTGTGCGCAGTATATAAAGAATTGCATTTACTATCTCACACTTACTGTATTTTGGTGGCCTTCCTCCTTTCTTGTACGATACTCTGAAGTGTTTTTCTATTCTTGCCCATTCCCTTTTACTTAAATCTGTTGGATATTTTTTCCTCATCTCTTACCTCAATATTCTTTCTTTATATACTACGTATTCCTTGGTTTGTGGACAACCTCTCAAATCTTACTATTACCAACAAATATGAGGTTCGTGAGCAAGTCGCCATCCTTCTGCTAAATCAAAGAGACGTTTATATCCTTTCCAAAGAGTAATTGGTCCTGGTTTTGGGTCGCTTTTTCTTGCTAAATGACCTCCAAGTTCACGAAACGGCTTCTTTTATAGTAGGGGCTATATTTGGACATGGTTTCCTGTGTATTTTAACATATAAAACTTTCCATTCTTCCTCAGCTAATAAGGCAGTACATGGTAATGTTGGGTTAGTTCTTGCAATTGATGTAATAAAGAAAATTCTCCAAGCAATAATGCTCATGACTGTTAAATACCTCATTAATCTTTCTGCTGTTCCAAGTCTACATTCCTCAACTTTGAGACCGGATTTAAAATTTTATGTAATATCTCTATTTTCCATCTAAGGCAATATCAACTAATTTTTTCAACAGCTTCATCGAAAGTATTAACTGAAAGATTCGTTAATAGCATCCATTCTAGCGGTTTTTTTTTAAGGGAAGGGGAGTTTTCTCAACAACATAAACTGCATAAAGTGGTAATTTAGGTAGTTCTTCCGTCTTATGCCTAATATTATTCTTAGATGGATTCATCATAAACTTTCCAAATCTAACTTCCAAACGTGCTGTTCTTTTTGGCTTATTATCTTTTACAGGAACTTCAACTTCTACCGTACCTGCACAATGAGAGGATTTAATAAATGCCCATAACTTCTGCTCACCTTTTTCAGGATATCGAGATTTTCTATTTACTGCTCTATCTCTGCATGCTCTAACTAGCACTGCCGAATTAAGACTATGTGCAAGCTCAAAAAAGTCATATATATCTGCTTCTCTATCGCATACAGTTATAGTCTCAGTTTGAGTTGGATCAATAATATTATTTGTTTTTCTTAAAGTTTCCAACCACTTTACGCTTTCTTTATCTTCAATGCGATCGCTCTTTTTTTTAAGGTTCTCAGTTTCTTCAGGTCTTGAATAAACTTTTTGATCTAGTATCCCTAGTACCAAACCTTCTATACTAACGGCAAGAGCTGTACGCATTATAATACCTTTTGCAGTATCATAACTGGACAAATTTGCTAATCCGCTTGTTTTTTTATGGTTATTATATACAATGTAACTGGTATCTTGAATGACAAGAACCCTCTTGTGAGCTTTTGTTCTCTCAACTGTTTTATCAATGTGTGAAGCTAGAATATCGACTTCTTTTACGTTCTCATTTTAAAAAAAACGATATGCTGCTTTTGCTTCTGACCAACTTCCGCATGCCTCATTAATTGAGCTTTCAGGTAAACTTATCAAACTGTCAGCAATATTTACTAATCGGTCAGTTAATCTTTTATCTCCAAGTACAGCATCTCCAAATTCATTTTTAGCCCATTCATTACTCTCGTTTGCCATTTTTATACCCTCAATATTTGCAAACTCTAATATTGTAATACTTTATTTATAAGTACATTTATATTTGTGGGTAATAGTAAGGAATGACACCGTCTTGGATGGAAACCAGTGTCAGCTACTTTCATGACAGAGGGGGGTGGGATGACAGAAGATGATGGAGTGACAGGGAGTAATACAAAAAGTTTCGTCATCCCCATTGAATCGGCTTTAAAATCGATGTTCAAAGTTGAAATTTCCCTAGAAGATGCGGGAAAAATCAGAAAAGGTCAGGAAGTTGTATTAAATAACTTGCGTAATTTAAAGAATCATGATATTTGTTGTGCGGTGGTGGGTAGTGTACCTATTGCAATCTGCAGTTTTATTTATGGTTGTGTGAAACCTATTCGTGTTTTTAATATTTAAAATGAGGTTTAGATGTCGATAACATCCGAAAAGAAAAAGAGTTTGATAAATATATATGCAATTAAAGAAGATGATACAGGCTCATCTTTTGTACAATGTGCAATTTTGACCGAGAGGATCAGTAACTTAACTGAGCATTTTAAAGTGCACAAGCATGACCATCACTCTAAGCGTGGTTTACTTATATTGATAGGTAGAAGACGCAAGCACTTAAATTATATAAAGCGTAAATTTGGTAATGAAGCCTATCAGGAATTAATAGAGAAGTTAGGCATTAGAAAATAATCGAGGAATTTAATATGTTTAAAATTATAAAAAAATCTATAGAGTGGGGTGGTCGTCCCTTATCTTTAGAAACAGGAAAAATAGCACGCCAAGCTCATGGTTCAGTAGTTGTAAATTACGGTGATACTTCTGTTTTGGTAACTGTTGTACGTAAAAAGAAGGAAGAAAGCGTTGATTTCCTACCTTTAAATGTGCAGTTTATCGCAAAAAGCTATGCCATGGGTAAGATCCCTGGCGGGTTTTTTAAAAGAGAAGGCAAGCCATCTGATAGAGAAACTTTAATCTCAAGAGTAATAGATAGAAGTATAAGACCACTATTCCCAGAAGGATTTCATGATGAAATTAGTGTGGTGTGCAATCTATTAACTTATGATACAGTCAATCCTCCTGAAGTGCCAGCATTGATTGGTGCTGTTGCAGCTCTTGCAATTTCTGGTGTTCCCTTTCACTTTACTATAGCTGGAGTGATGGTTGGTTGTGATGAAAATAATAACTATATACTCAACCCTTCTGTTCAAGAGATGAAAGCAAGCAGCTTGGATCTGTTTTTGTCTGGTGATGAAAATTCAATTTTAATGGTTGAATCAGAAGTGAAAGAGCTCTCTGAAGAAAATGTTTTTAATGCAATAAAATTTGGCCATGAACACCTTAAGCCTGTCATTAAGCTCATAAAAGAGTTTGCTGATACAATTGGCAATAAACCTGAGAGCTTTGCCCCTATTGATGCATCAGATATAACACAAGAGCTCGAAAAATACGGTAAAGATTTTGAAAAAGCATATTCGCAAACAGTAAAACAAGAGCGAGTTCAAGCTCTAGAAGCGATCAGAGAGAATATATTGAATACTCTTAAAGAAACTGGAAAAGACGAAAAGTTAATTACGTATGCAGTAAAAAACTTTGAAAGATCTTTAGTACGTGAAATAATTAGGAAGAAAAGTGTAAGGATAGACGGTCGTAAGCATGATGAGATACGTCAGATAGAAGTTGAAGTTGATATTCTGTCCAAAACTCACGGTTCTGCACTATTTACAAGAGGCAATACTCAGGCACTGGTTGTTACTGCTCTTGGCACCACTCAAGATGAGCAAATTGTGGATGATATTGAAGGGGATAGACGTGAGCATTTCATGTTGCATTATAACTTTCCCTCATTTGCTGTTGGAGAAACTTCTGCTGCGCGTGCACCAGGAAGAAGAGAAATCGGTCATGGCAAACTTGCTTGGAAAGCAATTCATCCTGTTTTACCCGATAAGTCTGAATTTCCTTATACAATAAGAGTAGTGTCCGAAATTTTGGAGTCTGATGGTTCTTCTTCTATGGCAACAGTTTGTGGGACTTCTCTTGCTTTAATGGATACGGGTGTGCCAATAAAGGCCCCTGTTGCTGGAATTGCTATGGGTCTCATCAAAGATAAAGACGAGTATGTAATACTTTCCGATATACTTGGTGATGAAGATTATCTTGGGGATATGGACTTTAAAGTAGCAGGAACTAGTGAAGGGGTTACGGCGCTACAAATGGACATGAAAATTTCTGGTATAAGCTTTGAAATTGTTGAAAAATCTTTAGAACAGGCAAAAGCTGGAAGATTACATATTTTAGAAAAAATGAATGCAGTGATTTCAGAACACAGTGATGATGTCAAAGACCATGCACCAAGGATGTTATCATTTTACATAGATAAAGACAAAATTTCTGCTGCTATAGGTTCTAAGGGGAAAAATATACGCAGTGTGTGTGAAAGAAGTAATGCAAAAATTGAAATAGGAGATGATGGTAAAGTTTCTGTTTTTGCTACGAGTGGCACTGAAGCTGAAATTGCAAAGAGTATGATGATTGATTCAATAACAGAACTAGAACAAGGTTCTATAGTTGATGTCAAGGTTGTAAGAATAGAGAAGTCTATTGTAGAGCTTGAATTTCTTAATGGCAGAAAAGGAAAAATGCACATAAGTGAAGTAGCTAATGAACATATAGATTCTATAGAGAGCGTACTTAAACAAGATGATACTTTCAAAGCACTAGTAATTGACTTCGAAAAAGGTGGGTGTCCAAAGTTGTCAAGACGTCGGGTTGATCAAGAGACGGGAGAGTTTTTTGAAGGTGAGCTTTACAACGAGGAAAGGAAAGATGGTCCAAATGACAGGGATAATTATTACAATAATTCATTTAGTAGAAAACCTGGAGGAAGTCACCATAAGAGGCCTCCTCGTCCTCGTTCTGGTTTCAGCAATAGAAATAGGCCGAAATTTGGTAATAATGATTCATCATCAGGTTTTTATTAAGAGTAAACTTCTTGCGTTACCTCTCGTCATTCCAGTGCTTAACACTGGAATGACACCCTTTCTGGTGAAGGTTGTTCTCAAATCACAATGTTAGTACAATTGTGGTGTTAGCTATAGCTAACCCAAGGTATCCGTTCAGCGGAGTGGTAGAATAAGGTAGACAAAGTGATCTAAAAAGATAATCATAGAGCAAAAGTGAGGTAATGTGGTAAACCTTTTAGAACTTTGCAAAAGTTTACAGCAAAAAATAGAAAAACTGAAAGCAGAGATAGAAAACTTAAAAGCAGAAAATAAAGCTTTAAAGATAGAGAACGCTGAATTAAAGGAAAGGCTTGGTTTAAACTCGAAAAATTCATCTCTACCGAGCTCTAAAGAATTGTACAAAACAAAAAAGGACAAGCCAAAAAGCGAAAGGAATGTTGGCGATCAGGTTGGGCATAAAGGAAATTTTCATGCTACAATGGAAGCGGATAAAGTAGTAAAAATAGAGTTGCCTAATATTTGCGAATGCGGAGGAGAGCTTGTAATATGCGAAAAACCTTATGTTCACCAAAAAGTTGATCTTCCGGAAATTAGGCCTTATGTAGTATAGCATTTCTCATAATAGTCCGAACAGGTCATAGGAAGGCAGAATCAACAGCACGACGAAAGGATTCGAATAGAGGAATGTTTTTCCTGGCTCTGTTTTTTATAGCAAACCAATGATGCTCAATTTTGTTGAAATCTGGAGAATAAGGCGGCAGATACAAAATTTCTGCACCAACCCCTTTAGCAAGCTTTATCAGACTTATGAAAAGTAGCATTGTCAAGAATGACAGTCTGTCCAGGTTCCAAGATCGGTGTCAAAAATTGCTCAAACCATCCATTAAAAACATCCATATTACAGTGGCCTTCAAAGGTTAACGGAACAACTATCTTTCTTCCACTTAAGGCTGCAACCATACTGATTCGTTGAGTTTTCTTTCCAGATTTTAAGGCATAAAACCGCTGTCCTTTCTGGCAATATCCTTAGGGGTAGTCTTCGGTGTTATCAATGCCAGACTCATCTATATACACTAAGTTTTTAGGTTCTTTTGTCGCTATAATTTTCAAAAATTCAGCACGTTTTTCTTCGTTTCTTTCCTTGTATCCATATGTCTTTTTTTGCGCGTAAATCCAATTTTTTTAAGGGCTCGATAGATCGTTTGGATACTAACGTTGTTCCAAAGTTTAGCCATTTCCGATAGAGTCTTTCCTCCGTGTTCTCTGGCAAATTTGGCAAAGGTACCCCAGTCGGTAATTTTGTGATTGTAACCCCCATTTCCAAGTTTTTTTGATTGAAAGTCTCCTGTTTCTTTTCTTCTTTGCTGCCACTCCCATAAAGTAGTTCGTCCAATCTTAAATCTTGCTGCCACTGTTTCTCTGCTTTCTCCTTCGTCTAGCGCTTCCATTGCTTTTTTTCTTAAATCATAACTATATGCTGCTGGCATTCAACCTCCTTATCATCATCTACCCTTATCCTATCACATCCGGACTTTTATGGAAAGAGCTATACTTGGTAGAGTTAAATTTCCTGGATCCAAGTAGTCGGCTACTCGGATGACAGAAGAAGGTACTGCCGTCATAAAGGAACCAGTGTCAGCTACTTGGATGATACCTTTTTTCTACTTAGTTTGGGTTATGCAAGAAGTCTATTATAATCAGGCTTTAAGTGTGCGGAAGTAATTTTTTTCGTTAAAGTAAAAAATTTTTTCTATAGCTGATCAAAGTGGGATCAAGAGAAACTTACCACTTTCTTTACAAAGGGTTTGATGTTACCATTTGACTGCCTATTCTGAATTTATTGAATGAACGTTAACATAAAGAATCTAGTTCATGCTTTCTCTAAATTGCCAAGTTTAGGGCCATCATCATCACGCAGGTTAGTTATACATTTACTCCAAAACAAAGAAAAAGTTATGCTACCACTTGCATCTTTGATTAAAGAGCTAGCAGATCTTATAATAGAGTGTGAAGTTTGCGGAAATCTAGATACTAAGTCACCTTGTTCTATTTGTACTAACCCAAAACGTGACACTAAGTTACTGTGTGTAGTAGAAGAATTAGGTGATCTATGGGCGTTTGAAAAAGGAAATATATATTCAGGTTTATACCATGTTTTGGGTGGCAGATTGTCTGCAATAAATGGCATAGGTCCAAAAGAACTCAACCTTGACACTATTCTGAAAAGAGTGACAGAGTCTAAAATTGAAGAGATAATTATCGCAATTAATCCGACATTAGAGGGCCAAGTTACTGCACAATATATAATTGAATTGCTAAAAAATTTGGATGTGAAAATATCACGCCTTGCTTGCGGCATACCAATGGGCGGAGAAATTGACTATCTTGATGAAGGAACGCTGAGGATAGCACTTACTTCAAGACAAGAATATGAGTTAAATATAAAATAAGACATGTGCTTAAAAAAACTTATATCGCTAATAACATTCAAAAAGAAAAAAATAGTGCCACCACTTAAAGTGGTGGCTTGGGAAAATGACCACCTAAACTATAAGCAATTTTCAGGTAAATTCAACACTATAATTAAAACAATTGATCAGTCTTTTACAATAATATCTTTGGAAGGATATGATGGATGGGGCAAGACGTTTTTTTTGAAAGAATGGGTAAAAGAGTTAAAACAGCAAAATGAAATTGCAGCTTATTATAGTGCATGGGATATCAATGCATTGGACCAACCACTGCCTTCTTTTTTAAATTTCCTATTTGAAGATTTATTTGTATCGTATAAAGTAAAAAGAAGTGTTATACAACAGTTCAAGAACATAAACCAAGAGCTATTTTCTCTAAACACACTAGGAAAGCTGATCAGTAAATCTCCACTTGCTATGCTTTCAGTATTTCTTGATGCTGCAAAAGAGGCTGATAAAAAAGACATAGGTTTTGTCTTGAGTGAATTAAGTCTTCTCCAAAGAAGAAAAGAGAGTACTAGAGATTTTAAAACACAGTTAGCGGATGTGGTTAATAAAATCAGAAAAGACAAAAACATTTATATAATGGTGGATAATCTTGATGTGTGCCGTCCTAAATTCGTTGTCGATTTTTTGGAATCTATAAAGTATATGCTTGATGTGGAGGGGCTGGTTTTCATTATTTCTGTAAGTAAAGATAAGAGTAATGTACAAAGAGCAATCAGCACAATACTTGGACCAAATTTTGACCTAAAATCTTTTACTGATCTCTCTTTACATTTGCCAAAACAACCGATAGAAAAATTTACAAAAGAACTATTTGAAAATATTAAATTACCGAAAAAGTCAAAAAATTTGATTGTAGATAGTTTTATATTTTATACAGAAAGCCTGTCACTATCGTTAAAAACAATAGAATACTGCGTAAAAAAAATAAAGCTGTGTCTTCTGAATCACACAAGAGAAGAATTACCTGATCCGAATTTGTTTTCATTTTTGGTAATACTGCAATCGATAAATATTGATATATATGAGGAATTAGGTTTTTCATATCAAAGAGCATTGGAAAAAATTGAAAATGAATATAAATCTTTAGTTCTAAATGGTCAAGAAGAATGGGAAAAACTTAAAACCTCTCTAGAAACTGCTTTTGCAGAGAGGGAGTCAAAAATTAACAAAGCTATAAAGGATATACTATTTTGAAAAGATACCCTACCTTTACATATACAAAGATAGGGTAACATTTGATTAACGCCCTTTTACTATGTCATTACCTTGTTCAAACTTTCTGATTAATTCGCTTACATTGACATTAGATAATTTTTTACCTGCAGATTTGTCATTATGTGAAGCATCAGGTTTACGAAGGTCTTCCTTACTGTTACTCCTAGTAATATTACATCTAACAATGTTTGAATTATTAGACTTATCGCTTACATCTGAAATATTGCTTTTTTCACTACATGAAGACGAATTACTCGACATATTGCCTAAGCTAAAGAGCTTTTTACCTTGATAGATTGGATTCCAATCAAGTGGATTATAAGTTTTTTTGCTAGTCTCAACCTTTTGGTTATTTTGCTGTTTAGGAGAAAAACCAAGTTTTTCTCTTTCTTTCTTGCTTAGCGTTTTGAGAAATTTTACGGTTTCTAATTCATCAGTTGCTTGTACTTTATGTAAATCAAAGCTTTTTTGATGGTTATCCTGCTTAACATTTTCCATCATTTTATCTTTTATTGTTCTATCCTCATCATCAGAAGTGCTGCTACTAATATCACTGATACCACTATCCCCTGAATTGCGGCGTTGTTTGTTAGGAGTGCTATGAATGTTGTCTTCCATGAGTTTTTGCATTGTTGGGCCAAATGTTCTTCCAAGATTGCTACTCACTGTTTTATTACTATCATTTGCTTGAGAATGAGGTACATTTCGCTCAAAAATTGCTTTTATTCCAGCAAATTTAGCTTGGGAAGATTTCGGAGGAACAGGTGGGGCAACCATGCCTTTTGAGTTAACCTTTCCTTCATTTTGAGGAAAAATTTTTGGATTATTTTTTTCTACCGTAGTATTCATTTTTTTACCTCTAAACCTATTAACTAATAAAAGTATAAACTTAGAGGTATTAATTTTGTAATAACAATGCTAATAGATTACCGCAGTTTCAATAAGCATCACCAGAGGATTCTCTATATAATGCTTAAAGGCATTCAAAAACTTTGCTCCGAGTGCCCCATCAACTGCTCTATGGTCAACAGAGAGCGTTACTGTCATTATTTCTGCTATTTCTATTTTCTCATTCATAACAATTGGTTGTTTTTTAGATGCACCAACTGCCATAATGCAAGATTGCGGCGAATTGATTATAGCACTGAAGGCTTTTATACCAAACATCCCTAAGTTGGAGATAGTAAACCCTCCTCCTTGAAACTCTTCAGGTTTCAATTTTCCAGATCTTGCTCTGCTTACTAAATCTTTCACTTCTTTTGATATAGATAAAATACCCTTTTTATCAGCATTTTTTACTATAGGAGTAATTAGCCCATCTTCAAGTGCCACAGCGATTGAAATATCTATATTTGAATATCTCAGTATTTTATTATCTATCCACGAAGAATTTATATCAGGAAATTTTTTCATGCTGAAAGCTGCAGCTTTTATGATTAGATCATTAATTGTTACTTTATTGTTTTCATCTGCTGAGTTAATCTCGTTTTTTAACGATATTAACTTATCAACCTGGCAATCTACAGTTAAATAAAAATGTGGAACATTCTGTTTTGATTCAGTCAGGCGCTGTGCTATCACTTGGCGCATGTTGCTTACTTCAACTATGGTATCTTTCTCAGGACTTTCAGTATGTATACCACTGCCTAAAAACTCCAACACATCAGCCTTAATTATGCGACCATATGGTCCTGTACCTTTTAATTGCTGCACATTAACCCCTTCATTTTGAGCTATTTTCTTAGCTAATGGGCTTATTTTTGTTCTACCTTCTGCATAACCCTCTGTCATCTGAGTAGCTGACACTGGGATCCATTCTTCTTTTCTAGATCCCAGCGTCAAGCACTGGGATGACATTGAGGGGTTGGATTCCAGCGTCACGCGCTGGAATGACACCGAAGAATGACTTATTGGCTTTCCGTTTAAATCTTGGTGTTCTGATTTTTGATTATCAACAGCACTTTTTGTCACTTCCTTTTTAACTGCACTATTGATGGAAGTTGAAGTATAGTTGTTAAGTGGACTTTCATCTTCTCCTTCTTCCAGCATTAAAGCTATTGGTTGATTTACAGGCACGCCACTTGCTCCTTCTGTTACTAAAATTTTTGCTAAAACTCCTTCATCTATAGATTCAAACTCCATTATGGCTTTATCAGTCTCTATCTCAGCAATTACGTCGCCTACTTCAACTTTGTCTTGTTCTTTTTTATGCCACTTTACAATTTTTCCTCCAGTTTTGCTCATTGTCGGTGAAAGAGCAGGCATTAATATTTCTATAGGCATTGATTTTGCATTTAAAGATCTATTCAATTTTTAATTTACTCTTTATCTTATGTCAACCTAATCGTGAATTATGATGAATAAGTCTGTTACACTATCCCTCACGTTATCCCAGTGCGTGACACTGGGATCTTGGTTCAGTACTATTATCCTATTGTTTTTATTATTTAGCCATAGCTTGTTTGCTAACAACTTTGTTTCAACCAAATCAAATAAGATCAACATGAGAACGGGGCCAGGGTTTCACTATCCTGTAAAATGGATATACACTTGCAAAAATCTGCCCCTGAAAGTGATAGAAGAGTTTGAGAGTTGGAAAAAGGTCTGCGATATAGATGAAGACTGCGGATGGATAAAAGGCAATCTTCTTAGTGATAAGCGCTACGCGATTGTAAAAGAAGATACTTATGGATATCAAAAACAGAGTGTAGACAGCAAGATTACTATGAAAATAGACAAGTTTGTTGTGATGAAGATAGAAAAATGCAACGAAGAATGGTGCTTTCTTTCCACCCCAAAACGCAAAGCATGGGTACAAAAAAAACATATATATGGGGTTGATTAGGTTGACAGAAGATCTGAATTAACACTAGTTTCTGGGCCTTCTGTAGCATGCTCTTCAGATGAAGCAGAGGGTTCTTGAGGCTCTGGAGACTGTACAGGGTTATCACAGAAACTCCTTAACATCTCCTCAGCGGATGAATCTAAAATTTGTACAATAGACTTTTCACTCTGCTCTTTTAGCGATTGATCCACTCTAGAAATCAACTCAGAAAACTCGCTACCTGATTTTTCAGCTTCATTTTTTATTTTACTTTCTACGCTTGCAATATTGCCTTGTTCAATTTCTTCTTTTGTTATGTTGAACGAATTTGCAGCATCTTGATATCCAATCTTGCAATTTCCACAACCAATTATGCAAAAAGCAATAGAATTAGATATTTCGCTTGCAGCCCACTTATGTATAGCGTAAGCCAAATAATTGTCATGGTATTTAATGCTAAATTGTTGTTCTATTAGCTCAGAAATTTTATTCTTTAGAGACATAAAGTACCCTCCTTACATTCGTTATACCTTTTTGTTAAGATACAGCAATTACACCATTTACTACATGCTTTACTTTAATTAATTATTAAAACGAGAGCATAATTTTCAGAGTTATATCTTTTTACCTTAACAATTCTTTTTTGAGTTCCTCTTTAATTATCCCACTTATATTCACGTTAAGATCCCCTACCCAAAAATCAGTCATAGTTTCAAGATCGTATAGATCCTCTATTACTTTTTTAATAGCAGCATTTATTTCTTCTTCGTCAAATTCCTTTATAATAGGTCTAATCTTCACATACCCTGGAGAGCCTTTACCATAAATTCCTTTGCTTTTATTAATGCAGCCACCTGCACCAGATCTACTGCTTCTCAAACCACTTCCACACTCTACTGTTTCATACTTGATTTCACCATTTTCTATATATGCTATTTGATTGTCTTGTGTAGACTCCAGTTTATCTGCCTTTACAATTTTCTCCTCTAGCTTTAAATCTTGCTTATGAATTACTGTTTCCCCATAACCCTTACCACCGTATGTTCTATACTCACCTCCACCTGCAACAGTAATCAGTTGCTGGCAATGTTGCTTCTGCGAATTGCACATTTCTATGAAAACAGGTCCCCCGTCCTTATCTGAGAGGTTACTTTCCTGGTTACCCCCTCCCCCTGTGACTTGCACCTTAATTATAGGATAATTAGGATCGATTTTCAGTTTAGCTTTAATATAATCTCCTGGCATCCCTACTCTGCTTTCAGTAGAATGGCATTTTTGATTGTCACAGCCACTACCTTGTATATGACCTGCTTCACCACTTCCCCACGCTTCTATTTTAATACGATCAAATTTTATTGATAAGTCATCTGTATAAACATCTTTATTTTTATGATCATAGGATTTTTCATTATTTTTTTCAAGATCTGGTTTCTTATTTTTCAGATGTTCCTTGATTATCTCTTTTAATTTTTCTTTTAATTCCTTTTTGAGACCTTCTAAATCGAACCTACACAATTTATCAGCGTAAAAGACCTCCGTTCTGTTTGCTTTAATTGGTGCTTCTTGTTGTGTGACAACGCCATTTGTATTTTGTGAAATCTTTGTATAAAAAGGTTGAGTGTTTTCTTTGTCTACATATCGTGTTGAACGGCTGCATGTTCCAGTAAAGCAGATACAACCATCATCACCTTGATTACATTTTTCTCTATGCTCTACATCCGTCAATTTGTATACTACTTTCAGTCCTTTACTAGATTTAAATGTATCGTCTATCTCATCATTTCTTTTTACACAGTAACTGCATTCTCCCTTCTTCTGCTCATTTTCATCAGGGAAGAAAACATACTCTTGCTTATTAAATATTATTTTATCCAACCTCTCTTGAGTTTCTTTCAAAGGGTAAACTATTTCCTTGCTTGGAAGATAATAGAACTGATTTGATTCCTTGGAGTAAACAGCATTGTATTTAGTATATCTTGTTCCCATTAATTTTAGTGGTATTATTTTATTTTCTCTTTTAAGAACAAACTCCTCTGGTTCTGGCTGCCATCCAGAAAGACAAAGCATTTTACTGTTAGAATTTCCTTTATACTTTACTTCTATTTCCGGCTGCCCAGAGTTATTAAATTCACATTGAATAGATTTGTCTTTTAACTTTTTCTCAAAATCATTAAAACTATAAAAACTTCCGCCTTTAGAACATTTAATTTGCACATCAGGAACATAGCCATATTCTTTCAGAACTTTAAATTGTTGCGGATTACTTTCTAATATACCTTCTATAATATTATCAATATTACTATCAGTTGTTTTTGCTACTATTGCTGGTTTTACTACTTTTAAAGATAGGGGGCCAATGTTTATAGGATGGTTGAGGTCAGTATTAACATTAAAAGTACAGGAACCATTACTATAGGTTCCATGTGCTTTAGCACAAGTGCTCTCACTCATCTTCATTTCTACTTTCAATGTATTTTTATTTACTATCTCCACTATCTCAGGTTCTGGAGCAGGTGGTGCAGGAAAACAGCGGACGAACTGTGGATTTTGTTCATTTATACTTTGAGTTCCAAGGTATTCAGCACAGAGCTGGCCCTTTTTTCTATAGGTTTTGAAGTAGTACGTGATGCCATCTTTGTCTAAAATAGAGCGCCACTCAGCTTTATTTTCTCCATACCCTTTAGGGAAATCTAATTTTTCTCCAATCTCTCCGTCTCTTCCTTTCAGATCACCAATGATTACCTTAACCTTAGGATTAAAGTAATCATTGTCTTTATCTGTTATAGGAACAATTCTAACTTGTGGAGGTGAAATTGCAAGTTGCTCGCAAAATGGAGGGGGACTAGGTGCAAGTGGCACGGGAGCACATTTTACTGCCGTTTGGTAGCAGGTATCACAGACTTTTTCCATCTCCCCAGGACGAAAAATATTCTCATCCGAAAATACTCTAGAACCCCATGAAGAAGTTCCTGACATACAAGCCCCTTTTTGACTGCAAGCACATATTTTAGGAGAGTTAGCGAATCTTCTTTTTTCCTCATCAGTAACACCGTTTGCCCATTCCCATTTAAGACCCCGAGCAATTTCTCCTCCAGCTTTTGTTTTATCCCCTTCCCAATCAATAAAAGCTGCAGCAGAAACTCCAGCTCCTGTACCTTGCGTTCCATATATCTTGCGGCAGGATTCCCCACTTTGTAAGTCATAACAATAACTTTGTCCATCATAAGCACATACTCTAATTTTGGGATTAAAGTAACCATCAACTCCTTGATCTTTTATTGCTTGCACCTTAATTTCCTTTACCCAATCTCCACCAACTATTGCTTCCAACCAAGTATTACTTTCTACAAATGTTGGACAATCAGCATATCCTTGATACGAAAGACCAAGTATCAAAAAAAATATCAATAAGAAATTAAGCCTTACACTTCTCATAAAATACCGGTAACCACTCATTAACTTCTTCTCCTTTTTCCTTTATTGCCTCGTACATATACTTTATCGTCTCTTTGTTAGCTGAAAGTACATGTATTTCTTGCATATTCTTTAAATCTAAATTTAAAGTTACTAATCCTTTATACTGTTTTATCAAAAATAAACCTTCCTGCGTTGGCGTCTGCAGAATTATATTCAGCTCCTCTTTTGATAAAGAAAATGCTTTCATGTATAATCTATTTGCATTGACGTTCGGCATCAAGATTCTTGTATCAACATGTTTATCTAAATATTGAGTAAATTTGCTAGCAAATGCGAGATTTAAATTTTCAGTACTTAGGATTACTACAACATTTAGTTCCGTCATTCTTTGCATCCAGTTATCAAACTCTTTCTCTGTAGGAAAAATATTACTTATCTCCCATGCTTCATCCAAAACAAGTATTGCAGGCGAGCCATCACATTTTGCCTCAAAAGAATATAAAAAATAGTAAAGTATCACGGACATACATTCCTTTTGTTTTGTAAGGTTTGCGGTGTTGAGAGATATAATTTTTGTTTCCCAGTCAATATCTGATTCATTACCATCTTGAAATAAGTAAGCAAAGTCACCATCGTCACACCATCTACTTATCTTACCCCCAAGGAGCAAGAGCACCTCAGAAATTTGTGAAATAGAACGTGATTCCTTGGGTATAGCAAATATAGAATCCACAATTTTTCTTATCTTTTCTTCTACGTCCACCAAGCTCGTATCGGCTACCATTCTTCTGATCAGTTCAACCAACATATTGCGATTGGAAGCACTATCTTCAATGTTTAGTGGATTAAATTTTAGGCTTTTGTCCTTATATTTTGGATCGATTATGTAATATTTACCACTCACTGCTTTAGTAAAAATTATTGATTTTCCAGTGTTATCCAATATGACAATTCTTGGGTTAAACTTTCTTGATTCTGATAATAGAAAATTAATGAGTGAAGTTCTGCCTGAATTTGGAGCTCCGAGTATCGTAGTATGGCCATTATTTCTTTTTCCATGAAAATTAAAGAAGTAAGGATTTCCTTTTTTTGAGAAAAAAATCATTACCGCTTCTTTCCACCTTCTTCCTTTTAATGTACCTGACGTAAAATCGTGCAGCATAGCAAAGCTGCAAGCGTATTTTGTTAAGATATTTTTCGGTTGCGTAATAAAAGCAAAATTGCCTGGAAGTTGTGCCCAAAAATGACTTTCCATATGTAAATCAGTTCTAAACATCATGAAGCCAACTAATGACATTATAGAAGATAAATCACTAATACTTTCAGCTAACTTATTCCTATCATCTGCAAATATTGTAAAAATAATTTTCTGTTGGCAGAAGTCTATACTAGAGGTCTTTTCAAGCTCTATTATTTCTTCAATTCCTGAGCTTTTAAGTAAGGTATTATCCTCACTAATTTGCAGCATGTTGATTTGTTTTTTAAATTCTTTTATTGCTTTGTTATTACTAGTAAATATCATTATTTCTGTAATGATAAATTCAGATTCAAGCTGCAAGCATCTATCTATATTACCTAAAGAGATTTCCCGGTATTCTTTTATGCTGAAAATAGAGCCAAATTTCTGTTGATTTTCAAATATTGTTTGAAACGTATTGAAACCAAAAGCTATTTTAAAATTTCTAATATATTGCGACAGGTCCCTTTCATGTATTGGATAATCTTTGTGCGTTAATGTAACAATATAGTGGAGAAATTCTATCATTTCAGAATATATTTTACCTTCACTAAACCTTAGACTCAGTTTTTTAGCTCCAAAAGGTCCTAAATCATTTTGAATTACGTCAGTTATCTTTTGCAACTCCTGATGGCTTTCTTGTAAAGACAACTTATGCTTATTCTTTATTCTATTGAAAAAAAACGAATTATTAGTATGCTTGCCAAAATCGCTAAACAATATTACAATGTATAGTTCATTTATATACTGTAATTTACTATCAGTTAGTTTATTAAACCACGTTGAATGTAGGTTGTCAGAGAAGTCTTCAGTTTTATTCCATTTCAAGCTCAGTTTATTGCGCTTTCTAACGGTATGAATCCAAACGGTAAAATACAGGCTATTAATATTTTTTGATATGCTTTTTCTAATTTCAGTTCTGAGGTCGCTGTAGTTATCAACAGAAGAATAATCTTCTAACTTGATTATTTTTAACAATTCTCCCTGTTTTGTTAGTATGGTTTCTTCATCGTAATGACAAGCATAAGGAACAAAATCTAAATCAATGCTTTCTAGTAATGCTAAGTTGTTCTTTTTTTTAAGCTTAGAGTTAACTGTTGGTACTTTTAACTGCATATGCGTATTCAATAAAGATAATTAAAAAAGATAAAAATACTATCTTAATTTTTATCTTTTTTTTCGCTATCGGATTGTAATTTTATATCTTTCGCAAAGTTAAATTTTTCTTTTAAGTAGTCTGTTGCCTTTTCTGTACTACCGAACACCAGGACCAGTACACCAAACATTATCATAAAAAAGATTAGACCTCTGAACACTACTGCAAGTATCACTGCAGCTATACACAACCCTATGATTGTTGAAGGACTCATATTTTCTACAGTATCTTTAACTGAAAATGAAGAAATAAAATTTTTTACCGTTTCTTGTATACCCTTTAATTCATCACTCGCCGAACTTGCTTCGCTAGAATATGATGCAAAAATGAAACTTAATAAGGCTATAAAAACCAAAACTTTATTCAATTGAATGCGCATCAACTAAACACCTTTTAAACATTCCTCAAATATAACAACTTTTATATCAATAGGCAAGAACTGAATTCACTTATCCACTACAAGTAACACATATTTAATTTTTACCGCTGCGAACATGCTGTAAGCTCTTATCATCAACAAGAGGACTCACATTAATGGATGTTAATTTACTTGATAGGAAGTTTGAATGCAATTCAGCTACTGCTGCTATAGCAAGCACTGCAACCATAGCAAGTAGTCCTGCTCCTATCAATCCTGATGTCATTGCTCCTGCAACAATGCACCCTATTGTGGAGAGAGCACAACCTGCTACAAATGCAACGTGAAGATTTCTGTTATTGGGTTGTTTTTCAAGTGGAGTATCTTCACCCTTTTTCTTATTCAAAGGAAATTTCTGCACGATTGTAATGGCGTTTTTTCTGTCCCTTTTTTCTTCGGGTTGCATTGAATCTTTTGCCTGGCTGCCTGTCATCTGAGTAGTTTGACTATTTGTATCCATACTTTCTTTTTCTCTGGATCCCAGTGTCACGCACTGGGATGACACCTGTGGTGACTCTTTCTCAACTTGATCTTCAATCTTTTTATTATATTTAGAAGGAAATCTTCGTCCACTTGGCCCTTTGGACCTTGTTTTAGTTAGTTGTGCTAATTTTGTCTTTCCTTCATCCTCTGGTTGTAAGCCATTATCTCCTTCAACAGAGCTCAATGTTGAGTTTAAACTTTCCTCAGATGAAGTGCTTGCTATTGATGTTAAACTGTTTTTTCTACTATTTATTGGTGATATCGAGTTTTTTTCACTCAGTCCAGGTGAGTCTATTCCACTATCTGAGTCATTGCCACTACTGAGTTTAGAAGTTTGCTTCTCCTCTATTTCTTTCACAACCTTGCTATATTTTTCAAACACTTCCTCTGTAACATCTGAATTACTAAGTATTTTATTATCACCACTTTTTTTCTCAGCTACATTCAAGGGTGTTTCTTGTGTGTTGTTTTGCTCTTCAATATGTTTTAGCTGCATTTGATCTTCAATATTTTCTTCAACAGCATTTGGTATTGAGCTTACACTGCTGCTCCTGTTAGTAATATCCAAAATTGTTTGTACTATTGCTGCCTTTTTTTTTGAGTCTAGTTTTTTTGACTCTGTTATTTCTGCTTTCAACGCTGGAAGAAAGTGTTGGATATAATTATTATAATGTTCTCTTTTTTTCCCCACTGATTTTTCTAACTCAGCTAATGCTTCAGGACTAGTTCCTTGCTTGGATGACTCTAAGTGTTTTGCAATAGCCTGCTCATTTTGTCGTTCTCTCAGTATTTTTTCCAATTCAGCCAATGTTTTAGGACTAGCTACCTGCTTGAACAACCTTTTGCATTCTTTGGAAGTCTCATCTTGATTTTCTTGATAATTTTCTGCTGTTACCTTTTTGTATATAGTGTTGCTCAATTGTTGGTTAATATCTCCTTCCTTACTCTTAGGTTTTTTAAAGGGACTGTGCATAACATTCCTCCATACATAATAAAATGTATAGATACCTCTTTAGCGTTAATTTTACATTAAAACTGGGCAATTATGCCATATTATAAATAATTGCGGCAACTTGCTTATTGGAAGGTCGCTTAACTATTTGCTTTCTGGGCTTTCTACTTCTACAGATTTGCTATTAATATGATTCTTTGCTTGTTGAACTAACATATCCACTACTTCTTTTACAGGCTTTTCCCTATCAACCATGCCAACACTTTGGCCGGCCATTAAAGATCCTGTTTCAACATCTCCTTCAATCACTGCCCTTCTTAAAGCTCCAGCCCAGAACTTTTCTATTTCAAGCTGCCCATCTTCTTTTGAGATCTGTCCCTTTTGGTATTCATCAATAACTTCTTTTTGACGCTTCATGAAGTCATCGCTTGCTTTGTTGGCTATAGCTCTTACAGGAATTACAGGAAAATCAGCACTTATCTGTACAGAAGGTATTGCATTACGTGCGGCCGATTTAATAAACACTTCCTTAAAATTTTTGTGGGCAAGTGACTCATTAGTGCAGACAAATAATGTACCTATTTGACAGCCACTTGCTCCCATTTCCAGGTAATTAACTATCATTTCACCTCTTCCTATTCCACCTGCAACAAACACCGGTATTTGTTCATTTTTAAAATGAGGCAATATCTCTTGTGCAAGAACAGAAGTGCTAACTGGACCTATATGCCCACCTGCTTCCATTCCTTCTATTATCAATGCATCTACTCCCATTTTTACTAACCTTTTCGCAAGGCTTAATGCTGGTGCAAAGCACATAACTTTAATGCCTGCACCCTTGATTTTTTCTATATTAGGCTTTGTTGGCAGTCCACCGGCAAGCACTATATGGCTCACTTTCGTTTCAATACACACATCTATCAACTCACTCAACTTTGGGTGCATAGTAATTAGGTTTACACCAAATGGCTTGTTAGTTAATTTTTGTGTCTCTATGATTTCTTTTTCCAGTAAGTCTGGGAACATTGCACCACATGCAATCACACCAAAACCACCAGCGTTTGAGATTGCTGAAACCAAGTTTCTCTCTGAAACCCAGCTCATAGCACCACCCATTATCGCAAACTCACTGCCAAGAAAATCTGTTCCTTTTTTCCAGAGGCTACTTAACATATAACCTATATCATGCGTTTAAAAATGTTTTGCTTATCTATAAATGTGTGCTTTAAGGCGCCAAGTATATGTAAGATTATAAAGAGTACCATAAAATATGCAAGCATCGAATGTAGCTCGTTAGCCGTGTTAGCTAGATCTTTGTTTTGATTAATCAACAAAGGGATATGGAAAAAATATTTGATCTGTTTGCCAGAAGCAGAAGACATGACATAGCCAGATAGTGGCATTAGCACCATTAAAGAATATAAACCAAAGTGCACTGCTTTACTTGTATTGATTACAAACCGAGAAAAATTTGCTGGAAGTGGTGGAACATAAGTAAAGACGCGAAAAAATATGCGTACTATGATTAATCCAAGAATAGTGATACCGCAAGCCTTATGAATAGCGTATATGTTGAACTTAATTTCATTGCTAAGTGGTAAGCTTTTCATATAAAGTCCAGAGCAAAGCATACCGATAATAAAAACAGCCATCAACCAATGGATAACTCTTAAACCTAGGCTATATTTATCGTCTTCCATTTTGATTACCCTAAAGTAGCATTTATATAATAGAAAAACTATTTTTCAATCAAAATTATTAAAGCAATTTAGATTTACCGACAATGTAGCTATACAAATTCGACCCAGCCGAGAGTCAAGTAGCAGGCACTGGCATCTAAGTCATAGAAACGGATCAAATGCAAAACTTACTTGACACCCTTCGCCAGCCCCCTTATCATGAAACTGAAGCTATTTATTTATCTTCTCTGTACAGATTAAATGACAAAAAAACTCACGTATCTGGCGTCCCATGTTTAATTTTTTGCACTATGTGCACCTTATGTCTTTATAAAATTTCTAGGTTTTTACCTAATATAAGCTGAAATGCGCTTATAAAGCATTTAAAACATCAAAAAACGCCGATTTAAAAAATGGATAGTGAATAACTAGCTACCCTAGGGTTTCTTTTGCCTTTTTTTCTGTTTAGTAAATTTCTTAATGTTTATAATTTAGATTAGTTGCGGCTTAAAAGCAACTAAATCGCGGTTATTAAGCGTTTAGAATAAAAAAACGCCATACTTGAAAGTATAATGTAATACCAATTCCCATTACAGGGCAAACAGATGGACAATGATGGAAGAAAAGCCATACTGAAGTAAGTAAAATAGCGAGGTTTAAATGGCATTAAGATCAAAATTATTGGATGAAAAAGTAGTAGAATCAGCAAAAGAAATGCTGAAGAAAGTAAGGAATAATGCATATGTTTCAAAAAAACTAAATGCTGTAATTGCAGCAAAAAAGTACAGTATAACGGCTGTAGCAAAAATATATTGCATTTCAAGAAGCGCACTAACTTCGTGGGTAAAACTCTTGAAAATTGGCAGAGAAGAAAAACTGTTTGCTCCTTCACAACGTCGTAGAAAAACTAAATTAAATCAGGCTCAACTACAGCAAATTGAAGAGTGGATAGAAGAAAATCCTAATATCACCATTAAAGAAATGAGAATAAGAATCCAGGAAAAGTTCGGATTAAATATCAGCAAATCTACAGTACACCGCCATATGCAAAAGATGAAATTCTCATATATTACACCAAGACCAGTTCATAATGGACAAGATAAAAGCAAACAAGAGGAATTCAAAAAAAAATCTCAATTGAGCTATTAGCAAGTATCCAGAAAAAGAGCTATTTTTCTTTGATGAATCACGGTTTGGCACACATTCAAAAGTTGGACATGGGTGGTTTAAAAAGGGGATTAGAACACAGGTTAAAACAAAATTAGGTAGGCAAAATTTCTATCTCTATAGTGCAGTTAATCCTAGAAATGGAGAGAGTTCTAGCTTATTTGCACCAAATGTCAACACTGATTGCATGAACATATTTCTTGAGCAAATTTCGCAATATCTAGAAACACGAGAGGCTTTTCTCGTTATGGACTGTGCTAGTTGGCATAGGTCAAAAAATTTAAAGGTACCTAAAAATATCGACATTATATACCTACCTCCATACTCACCTGAGCTAAATCCTGTTGAGAGGCTTTGGTTATATATAAAACAGAACATTTTGCGCAATAAAATATACGATACAATTGCTCTACTTGAGGGTGCTTTGTGCAAATTTATTACTTCTCTTGCCAGCTCCACAATTAAACAACTCTGCAATGTTTCCTATTTGACTGGACAACAATGAGAATTGGTATTAGTTAGACTTCGTGGTAAATATGTTGCCGTCCACTTCCGCCTAACAAGTATAATGCGGCTTGACAAATTTATTGTCATCTCAGACCGCGGAGAGAACCATATGCTACTTTTAACTTATGTAAAATTACCAAGGATTATGGAGAAGATATGCTGTTTTGATTTGTGTGAAAATTATTGTTGACTTATGTGCAATTAGAGAACCTAAGTCACTTTAGCTATAATTCAGAATTGAGAGCTTTTAATAACTCTCTAACTCCCACTTAGGTCTTGGTGCAAAATTGAGAGAATCTATATAGCTTTTCTGTAACATTTCAATTCCTGCCCATCCAACCATTATTGCATTATCTGTACATAGGTTGTTGGGAGGAAAAAATATGTTTAAGTTTATGTGTTGTTTTAATTTTTCTCTCAAGAAATTATTTGCTGCAACTCCACCGGTAATCACAAAGTCATTGATTTTGATATTTAAAGATTCGGCCATAATAATCGCATTACTAACCCTGTCCAGCAGTATGTTACTAATACACTCTTGAAACGAAGCACATACATCACACACATCTTGCTCGCTCATTTTAAGTTCTTGCACTAAGTTTTTTACTGCTGTTTTAATTCCAGAAAACGAAAAGTTACATCCAGAACGTTTTATCATTGCCCTTGGCAATTTAAATCTTGCACCATTGCCTTTTTTAGCTAACTTTTCAATTAATGGCCCTCCGGGATAGCTTAAACCCAGCATCTTAGCAACTTTATCAAATGCTTCTCCTAGTGAATCATCGAGCGTTTCTCCAAGTTTAATGTATTTACCTACATCCTGTGCAATTAAAAATTGACAGTGACCACCTGATATTAGTAGGACTAAAAATGGAAATTTTACCTCATGCAGTAACCTAATAACCAATGCATGCGCTTCTAAGTGATTCACTGCAATGAACGGTTTTTGTGCCACATGTGCAATTGCTTTAGCCATCATTGTACCAACTATTAATCCACCTATGAGTCCTGGTCCTGATGTTGCTGCAATTGCATTGAGGTCACAAAAGTTAAGGTTAGATTTTTTTACAGCGCTTTTTATCAGGCCACTTAAATGTTCCATATGAGCACGTGAAGCTATCTCAGGAATCACCCCACCGCGTTTTTTGTGTTCTACTTGAGAAAGAATCTTGTGAGCAAGGACTTGCTTGTCACTATTTACAATCGCTACTGCAGTTTCGTCGCAGCTTGTTTCAACAGCTAAAATGGTTTTCATGTATATTCGAGCACTTTATTATCAAAACTATATCTTGAAACGCTGTAGAAGTTAACTGCAAAGTTAACTTCTACAGCTAAAAGATTTACCGACAACCGTCATCCCGCTGCTTGTTAGCTGATGAGATGCCGCGAATGAATCCACAACTGTACGAACATTATGATTTGAGAGCAATTTCCACTAGGAAGGTGTCATTCCAGTGCCTCTATGATGTTATCCCAGTGCTTGACACTGGGATCCAGCTTTTTCATAATCATCAAAATGTTGTATTTTTACATAAAATGGCTATTTTTATGCTTACCAACTTAATAAAATTCCTGGATCCCAGTGTCTGGGCACTGGGATGACACCCCACTGGCTTTGTTGCATCGCTCTTCGGATAGTAGGTAACGTACAATAAATTCATGAAGCTATCTCAAACTTAGCCATGCCTATTTCAGTAAATTTGTTAAGCAAATAACACTTGAGTAGCAGTTCCTTCTCACGATTAATTTCAGATTTGCTCCTAAAACTAAACCCAAATATTCGCTTCAACCTTGAGAAAAATCCTTCAATATACGATCTTTTTCCGTAATTTACTTCTTCTTTCCATCTTTTTATACCATTCTCACCATGTAATTTCATTAACTGAATAGCGGGATCTAGAGATACCGCGGCGGTATGACGATAAGACACAAAGCCTAATGGAAAAAACTGCGAACGCCAGTGAAAAACATAGCAATTTTATTTTCATTTGCAGCTTTTATCACATCTTGATCTTTCAGCGAGCCGCCGGGCTGAATTATAGCTGTAATTCCATGTTTTGCACTTTCTACTATGCTATCTGGGAATGGAAAAAATGCATCTGAAGCAAGCACTGCACCTTTACATTTTTCACCTGCTTTTTTCACTGCAATGTTCACACTATCTATTCTGCTTGTTTGCCCTGCGCCGATGCCAATAGCACAACCATCTTTTGCTATAACTATTGCGTTGGATTTCACATGTTTACATATTTTCCAGGCAAAAATAAGATCTTCCTTTTCTTTTTCTGTTGTAGTGCACTTTGTTACTTGTTCTGCTTTTATTGTGTGGTCATTATTTTCTTGCACCAAAAACCCACCAATAACATTTTTAGTTTGGTATTTCACATTTTGTTGAAAAGATTTATGAATAATCACTCTTAAATTTTTCTTTCTTTGTAAAATTTTTAGTGCCTCATTGTTTACCGATGGTGCTATCACTACTTCCAAAAATATCTCGTTTAATTTTTCCGCTAGCTTTAAATCTATCTCCCGGTTTAAGGCAACTATACCACCAAAACTGCTTACTTCATCGCACGATAGAGCTTTTTCATATGCCTCCAAAGCATTATTACCAATAGCAGCGCCACATGGGTTATTATGCTTGATTATCACTGCTGCAGGCTCTTTAAACTCAGAAATTATGTTAAGTGCGGACTCTATATCTACTATATTATTATAACTCAACTCTTTTCCATGTAGTTTTTCCAACGGATATTCTGTAAATTGATTACTATAAAATGCAGCTTTTTGATGGGGATTTTCACCATACCTGAGTTCTTGTACTTTATGCCCGTATAGAGCAAAAAACTCTGGTAACTCATTATTTTTACTCTGGGATAAAAACCAACTGTGAATATTAGAATCGTAGTGTGCAGTGAGAGCAAATGCTTTGGTTGCTAAGTGTTTTCTATATTCCAATGTTGTTTCATTGTTATTTTTTATCATCTCAGCTTTTAGTGCTTCGTAGTCTTGAATGCTAGAAATAACTGAAGTAAAACGAAAGTTTTTTGCTGCAGCTCTAATTAATGCCACCCCGCCGATATCAATTTGTTCTATAATTTGCTCTTCATTTGAGCTGCTACTTACTGTCTCCCAAAATGGGTATAGGTTAGTTATAAGCAGGTCTATTGGCTCAATTTCTAGATCTTGCACTTCCTTTTTGTGCTTTTCTCGATCATAAAGTATTCCTCCATGAATTTTAGGGTGTAAAGTTTTTACTCTACCACCCAGTATCTCTGGAAATTGCGTATAATCTGATACTTCTTGCGTTTTTATTCCGGCATCAGATAGTGCTTTATAAGTATTGCCCGTTGAAAGAATTTCTATTTGTTGCTGCGTTAAAAACGATGCAAGATCAATTATATTCGTTTTATCGTATACTGATATTAAAGCTCTTTTTATTTTCATTTTTATATGGAAAGTTTTTTAAGATTATATCTAAGAAAAGAAAATTTGTCTATATATAGCTACTACGTCATACCGCCGCGGTATCCACAACTGTACGAACATTGTGATACAAGAGACCAAGAAAGATGTCACCCAGTCTGGGATGGCTTTGTTGCATCGCTCTTCGGATAGTAGGTAACGTACAATAAATTCATGAAGCTATCTCAAACTTAGCCATGCCTATTTCAGTAAATTTGTTAAGCAAATAACACTTGAGTAGCAGTTCCTTCTCACGATTAATTTCAGATTTGCTCCTAAAACTAAACCCAAATATTCGCTTCAACCTTGAGAAAAATCCTTCAATATACGATCTTTTTCCGTAATTTACTTCTTCTTTCCATCTTTTTATACCATTCTCACCATGTAATTTCATTAACTGAATAGCGGCATTTCTATCAAGCATATAATCCAATTTTGGATGCTCTGCTGCGTTGTTTTTCGGAGGAATTTTCGTTTTTATACCATATTGATTACACAGCTTATAGAGCTTTTCTCTGTCATATGCCCTATCTGCATATAGTACTTTTATGACATACTGAAAATCGACTTCTTTTAGCAAATCACAAGCTCCATAGTGATCAGAGTAGACACCGTTACTGTATTTTACAGCTATGGCTTTTTTGCTGTTTGTATTCAACATTACATGCAATTTTCTTGTCTGTTCATAGCTGCGATACTTTCTATCTTCGCTATTTTCTTTGCTATGACCAGGAGTGTTGTTGTATATACTAATTCCTGTACTGTCTATAGCAATTTCGATATCTTCCATATTATTTTCTGCAATCATTGATCTTAATATTGAGTTTCTTAAACCTTCTTGATGATTGTGAATAGCTGATAACTTGCAAATTTTTCCCAATTTGCTCAAGGTATCCTGCTATAAACCCAACTGTTTGCCTCAGGCCTATTCTAAATAAACAAGTTATTATGTGCACCAAAATTACAACTTTATCGCTATAAATATTGTTGCCACCTGGTATTTTTGGACCATTCTCGTACCACTTTTCTATGGCTTCGTTGGTATAATGAAAAATATTTCCTCTTTTTTCTAGAAATTTGTTATATTCGCTATGGTTACTGACCCTCATTTTTTGTGGCATATTTTTTCTTTCAAGGTTAAATGGCTATTTTATAATGAATTTTGTCAGTAGCCACCAGATTTTTCAGTTGCTATGCAACAAAGCCATCCCAGTGTCAAGCACTGGGATGACATCGTTTACTATGTGCCATATTGCAATGTTCGTACAGTTGTGGGCGGCATCTCATCAGCTAACACGTAGCGGAATGACGAATTTGTTGTTTTTCAAATCGTAGAGCCACTTTAGCTATAAATCAACAAAAACTAATTTCCGCTTTTGATAGAGCTTGCAACAATTTGTTTTGCTTCTTCTACACCAACCCATTCTCCAACTGCTACTGTTTTTCCCTTTTCTAGATCTTTATAATGAGAAAAGAAATGAGTAATTTTATCTAGTAGATTTTTAGATAAATCAGAATAGTTCTTTATATTGTCATAATAGCTATCAACACTGGAAACAGGCACTGCTAATATTTTCTCATCTTCTCCTTTTTCATCTTTAGTGAGTAATGCGCCTATTGGACGTACCGATATTAAAACACTAGATGCTAAGGGAAATTGAGTTAGCACCAAAACATCCACAGGGTCACCATCACCTGCGCAGGTATTTGGTATAAATCCATAATTGCAAGGATAAGTCATTGAGGTAGATAAAAATCTGTCAACTTGTAACAACCCAAGCTCTTTATTAAATTCATACTTTACAGGCTCAGCATTTGCACTTATTTCAATTACCACATTCACCGCATTTGGTCCCGCTGTTATTTTACTTAAATCCATAAATTACCTCTTAACTTAAGAATAAGCATTATACAATATGTGCTTTTAAGTTGCTACATTTATGTAGTTCTAAGCTTATTTTGCATGGAGCGGTATTCTGCACATCATCGACTGTTGAAAGTGGTGGTTTCTGTGATAATTGAAATAAAGCATATACTATTACAATAGTAAGCACCGCACCAACTATCAGGTTAGTAAGGTTGTCTTGTGGCAAAACATTCTTTATTGAGTTGAACAATTTTTGCTCCATAAAGAAATAATCAGCAACATATAACCCAACAGATAATACAAACATACCTAAAATAAGTTTACAGACTGTGTTTTTATGGTCCTTTTCTTTTTTCTTGCTGACAATGAGATCTGGCCTATATTCATTCTCTTCTGGCAACACTGAGTAGTATATATTCTCAGGGCTCGTTATTAATTGTTCAAATTCATCACTATTTTGGTTCTTTAACAGTTGCTCTAGGGTGTTTTTTGTATTTATAGGACATATTAATCCATTCATTTTCAATTCTTCCTCTTGCCAATCCATATTTTCACAGTCGGCTGTATATTTGATGGTTCCATCTCTACTTAGTAACTCGATTTTGCTTAACATTTGTGATAATCTCACAATGTAATCAAAATACAGTGGTGTATTGATCATTTTAGCTTTCTCATTAATATATTGATTAAGCGATAAAATATCTTTATCTTTGGAAATATCATTATCTTTGGTATGTATAGAAAATATGCCATAACTAGAAAATAGTAATGCTATATCTTTATCTACTTTTATATTGTGGATAGAATAATAGTGATCGATTACTTCTTTACATAAGCTAAATTCTTTATCAAATTCATTTGCATAATTTATCTTTAGTAACTTTTTAACATTATTAAGTACTTGTTTCTCAAAATCATTATTATTGTTAAATAAAGTTTTGCCTTTTGGATTCGCTAAAATATTAAGAAGCTTTAATTTTTTTTGATCTTCTGTTGATTGCTCACCACTAATTATTGAACTTAACTGTTCCTCTAATTCACCCTTGCTAACTGACATATATATCTTGTCGATTACTTCTTGAGTATTGAGCTGAACATTTTCTATAAGAATTCTATAAGCTTGAGCATAAATTAAGAATAGCCCTTGTAGACTAAACTTTAAGTTAAAATACTTATCTAATGGTTCTTTTTCTTTTCCAATGAATTCAGGCAAACCAAAATGATTTCTATGATCTCTCCATTTTAATCCAGCATGTTGATAACTGCCCCAACGAATAAACAAAGCCTCTAATAAATTGCCCTTGCCAACAATTTTTATTAATTCTTCAACTTCTTTAACCATTGCTAAAACCTATAATGTTCTACTTTATAGTATAAGGGATACATGGCAAAATAGCAATAAATGTTATTAGACTTCTTGCATAACCCAAACTAAGTAGAAAAAGGTATAGCTATACCGCCGCGGTATCTCAGCCACTAACAAGAGATCCCGCTAACACGCAGCGGGATGACGAGACTTATCTTTATGCCGCCGCGAACCGTCATACCGCGATTCATTCGCGGTATCTCTTAGCCGCTAACAAGCAGCGGGATGACGGTTGTCGTTTAGCTACAAACATTAAGAAATTTACCAAATGAAAAAAAAGGCAAAAGAAACCCTAGGGTAGCTAGTTATTCACTATCCATTTTTTAAGTTGGCGTTTTTTAATGTTTTAAATGCTTTATAAGCGTATTTCAGCTTGTGTAGGTAAAAACCCAGAAATTTGATAAAGACATAGAGTGCACATAGTGCAAAAAATTAAACATGAGACGCCAGATACGTGAGTTTTTTTGTCATTTAATCTGTACAGAGAAGATAAATAAATAGCTTCAGTTTCGTGATAAGGGGGCTGGCGGAGTTTGTCAAGCAAGTTTTTTTGTTTCTATTCCCAATGTTATATGGTTATGCAAGAAGTCTATTGTATGTTTACACTCTGCATTAAAGCTTTTAGTTAAGAGCATATCCATCCACCGCCGATAACTTGCTCATCTTTATACGCTACACAGGCTTGACCTGGACTGATGCCAAAGTAATCGTCGTTTAAAATGACACAGGCTTTATTTTTTTCGTCAGTTGAATGTATTGTTGCTAAACTTCCCGCATGTGATGATCTCAGCTTCACAGTTACTTCCATACCTTCCTTTGGTTGTTCTAACCAATTTAACTCCTTGATCAATATTTTTTTTTGCATTAATACGTTGATCGGACCTACTATAACCTCATTATTTTCTGTATTAATTTTTATCACATAAAGAGGTTCATTGTGTGCGATACCCAAGCCCTTTCTTTGCCCCACTGTAAAATTTACTATGCCACTGTGCTCGCCTAGCACTTTTCCATTAACATCCACTATTTTACCTTTCTGTACAGATTGTGGAGCTAATTTAGCTATTGTTTTACTATAGCTTTCGGAAACAAAGCATATATCTTGACTGTCCGGCTTTTCAGAAATTTGTAAGCTGAAATACTTTGCTAATTTTCTTATATCACTTTTATAGAACCCACCTAGTGGAAATCGCAAAAGCTTCAATTGCTCTTGAGTTGTAGCAAACAAAAAATAACTTTGATCTTTACTTTTATCAATGCTTCTGCACAACTTTACCTCACCATTTTTTTCTAACCTTCTCACGTAATGTCCTGTTACGAGCACATCCGCACCAAGATTTTTTGTAACTTGTAATAGATCACGAAATTTTACCGTTTGGTTACATCTCACGCATGGTATGGGAGTTTCCCCACGCATATAGGTACTCGCAAAATCCTCTATTACTTCCTTTTTGAATATTTCCTCATAGTTTAAAATATAGTGAGGAAAGCCAACACTTTCAGCTACACGCTTAGCGTCATAAATATCCTGTCCAGCGCAGCATGCACCCTTTCTTGCGTTAGCATTACCGTCAGTGCCATAGAGTTGAAGAGTCACACCTATCACCTGGTACCCAAGGTTATGTAGCAGTGCTGCAGCAACCGAGCTATCAACTCCCCCGGACATTGCAACAACAGCCTTAGTCTGGTGCGGAGTTTTATCTTTTAGCAGAGGTTCAATTTCAAATTCTTTTAGCATAACCGCCTTAATTTATAAACGCAAATCTTGTGTCATTCCAACATACAACTGTGCAAACGTTTTGATTTGGGGGCAATTTACATAGTAGATAATGTCATGAAAGTAGCTGACACTGGAATCTAGCTTCTATTACACAAATTCATTAAAACAGCATATTTATTTGTAATCAAGTTTCCTGGATTCCAGTGTCAGCTACTCGGATGACACCCTTTTCTGCTAGAAGTTGCCTTCAAATTACTTGGTGCATGACACTGGGATCTCATTTATATTACATAATTCCATCAAAACAATTCGATAAACTACCTTCAAAAATAATTTAATCTTGCTTGAATAAAACATGGCCAAAATAATCCATGTTTTCAAGCACTTTTCCACTACCTAAGGCAACACAACAAAGTGGGTCATCTGCAACACGAACCGGTAATTTTGTTGTTTCACTGATAACTTTACCTAGATTACGTAATAATCCACCACCACCGGATAAAACTATTCCTCTATCGACTATATCAGAAGAAAGTTCAGGTGGAGTGCTCTCCAGCGCAGTCTTAATAGCAGAAATTATCTGATGTACAGGCTCTATTAAACTCTCTGCAACTTGGTATTCTGATAAAAGCATTTCTTTTGGCATGCCACTCACTAAATCCCTGCCTTTAATTATCATTCCCTCTTTGTTATTTTCACCTGGCAGACTGGCTGAACCTATGCTTTTCTTAATTTTCTCAGCGGTTGTTTCACCGATTAATAACTTATGATTTTCACGAATATATGATTTTATTGCTTCATCCATAATATCGCCACCTACTCTGGCAGAACGTGAATAAACAATTCCGCCTAAAGAAATAATTGCAACTTCAGTTGTACCGCCTCCTATATCAACAATCATAGAACCCTCAGGTTCAGTAACCGGGAGCCCAGCTCCGATTGCTGCAGCCATTGGTTCTTCAATTAAAAATACTTCACTTGCACCAGCACTTTCTGCTGCATCTTGTATAGCACGCCTTTCAACTGGCGTGGATCCAGATGGAACGCATATGATAATATTAGGCTTATTAACAGTGAATTTTGTGTTTGCACTGCGTATGAAATATTTTAGCATTTCTTCCGCACTTTTAAAATCAGCAATAACTCCATCCTTTAAGGGCCTTATCGCCTCTATTTCTCCAGGCGTTTTTCCAAGCATCATTTTAGCTTTTTTACCAAAAGCATAAGGAACGTAGCTTCCTTTTTCTTTTATTCTTGCTACAACTGAAGGCTCATCAAGCACTATTCCCTGATTTTTCTGATAAACTAAAGTGTTTGCAGTGCCAAGATCTATAGCAATATCGCTAGCAAATAAACCTTTGAAAGTGAAAAGACTACAAAACTTTTCGGTTAATTTTCGAACAAAATTCATACGCAACTCAAGAAAATCATTTATTAAGACAAATTATACTTTCCAGATAAGTAGCTAATGCAGCACTCAACGTCTAAACCCTTACCTGTTACTTTTTTTAACAGTTCCAGGCCACACTTTGCACTGTATATATTTTGAGATAACCAACTGATAAGTAAACTAAAATCTCCTTTTATTATAGCACTTAATGATTCGTAATGATTCTTTTTAACGCAAGAGAAAATCTGCACAGCAGCAATTAAAGCAATAATTTTTATAGGAAAGTAGCCCATAACACCGCTTGCCCAATATTCATCTTGAAAATAAGTGTTTAGCTCATTTTCAGCTTTTACTGGAATTTTATAGTGCTTCATACCTTCCAGCCACGCATCATGCAGGTCTTTGACTTCCAATGTACCATTTATTATATCTTGTTCTAACCTAGTTCTCAACATAATATGAGCTAACAGACTAAATTCATCTGCATTTTTTAAAAAAGAAGAAAGGTTTATTTCATTGAAAATCAAGTACAAATTTTCAACACTGCTAACTTTCTCGTTAGTTTTGCCTTCTATAGCAAATTTCTCTTTTATGTGTGGTTGAATAAACTCAATAAATTCTCTGGATGTTCCAATCATCCTTTCCATGAATAACCCTTGAGTTTCATACATAACATGTCTCGTAATTGGGCTACTTATAGAATTTTGCGCTAAACATTTTTGATAAATTGCATAACCACTATGCCGTAAAAGAGAAAATAAACCATAACAAAAGTCAGATTCATCATAATCTATAGGGTAGTAATAAGAAGTACGAACCTCATGCAGTGCGACACCCATTTGCTGTAAACATGACGAGCCAAGTTCAATCTGCTTCTGAGTAGCAACTTTTTGTATATTAGTAACCTTATCCTTTTTCTGCTTTTCAATTATTTTATCTACATTTCCACTAAAGAATTTGCCTACCTTGGGAAATATTTCCTTTATATTCTTTTCTGTGATATCAGAGTCATAGTCAGCAAGCAGTGAGTCGTATTTTGAGCATTTTAATTGCTGCGATTTTATAGAAGCTACTTCGCGAATGAGTTTGATTAAATCAGTAAAACGTTCTTTTAGTTTTTCCAAGTTACTGGCTTCAGAATTGGTTAGCCTCCATAAACTTTGGCATTCAACTTTAGCTTTGGACAAAGATTTTACTAAATCAATAGGAACAGCACTGTTGCTCTTATGTATTCTCTCTATTAACTTTAGCTGCTGAGTATTTGCACTTTTTTTGTTACCAAGAGCATCTGCTAATGATTCCTTTATTACGTCATGAGAGATAATTTCATGTCTGATTTCTTCTAGAAGGCTCATTTGTTCAACTTTGTCCTCTATATTCAATTGGCTTTGGTTTAGTACTTTTAGCGTATTTTCGATATTCTTTACCCTATATAATACTTCCTCTAAAAACTTATAAGATTGCATATTTGTTCATTATTTTAGAAAACATCTGTTTAATACCGTAATAGATTAATAATAAAGTTAAAAGTATATTTGCTTAAAGTACAATAAAAAATTGTACTTTTTATTCTTTTATTGGATTTTTCTACTCAGAGTCCAGCATATTATAGGAAAATTAATTGTAAGGTTGTAGAAAAAGTATTTAGTATTTTATTTCTCTTGACTATATTACAATATGGAGAGATATTAGCTACTGAAATTAAAGTTACGCACTATTTAGAATTTATGGAGGTTTAGTAATGTGGAGTAGACTGGTTATAATGTGCTGTTTTTGTTTATTACTTACTGGTGTAAGTTCTTGCCCAAAAAAAGGAGCAAATACAACAAATAAAATAAATTCTGTTGTTAAGCAGATAGGTAATAAAAGAGTTTTCTTTGGTTATGATGAATCTAGTATTGCTGAAGTAAGTGCAGATGCATTACTTGACGTAGTGGAGGTGTTACAAGATAACCCTGACGCGAAGGTTACTTTAACTGGTCACACTGACAACCGTGGTTCTCATGAATATAATCTTGCGCTAGGCGCTAGAAGGGCAGATGCAGCTAAAAAATTTATGGTTAGTTGTACACCCTACATAGAAAACAGAATAAAAACTGCTTCTAAAGGTGAAACTGAGCCTTTGGTTAATGTAAAAGATGATTCTAGAAATTCTAAATATGAAAAAGAGCATGCTAAAAATCGTAGAGTGGAATTTTCATTTTCTGGAATAAAGAAATAGTTTCTTGCATTAAAACCTGGATCCCAGTGTCAAACACTGGGATGACATAAAGAAAGGGCACTGGGGTAGACAAAAAAGGACAAACTTGTCATATTTCGTTGCTTGTTAGCGGGATCTATATATACCACAAATAAGTCGCGGTATGACGTAAGAGATCTGACCTGTCTGGCCATCAAGAGACATAATGGAATTAGAGTTATTATTTCAAAATGTGGTTAATAGTTTTGCTTTCTATAACAATCAAGTTGCAGTTGCAGTATCAGGTGGTGTAGATAGTATAGTCTTACTGCACTTAATGACTAACTGGGCAAAAAAAAACAAGCTTTCACTTCCTACAGCATTAACAGTAAATCATGGGTTACGTCCAGAGTCTCAAAAAGAAGCTGATTTTGTTGTAAGTTATGCAAAGGAACTTGGAGCAAAGGAATCGTTCATATTAAATTGGGAGAAGCAAAATATTAAAGGCAATATTCAGTTACAGGCACGAAAAGCACGGTATAAGTTACTAGCAGAGTGGTGTAAAAATAATAATGTTAAATATTTACTTGTTGCTCATCACAAAGATGATCAAGCAGAAACGTTCTTGTTAAGATTAGAGCGAGGTAGTGGCGTAGATGGATTATCATCAATGGACTACAAGTCTTTCCTAAATGGTATTTATATATTTAGGCCATTGTTAAATTTTAGTCGTAGTGAAATAGAAAAGTACGCTAAGCTTCATCGGTTAAAATGGGTCGAAGATAGAAGCAACTATGACTTAAAATACAGGCGAACTTTATACCGTAACTTACTTAAAGCAAGTGATAATCAAGAGATTTTAACAGAGCGAATATGCCTCACAGCCCTTCATATGAAAAGAGCTGCAAAAGCGTTGATGCACTACACACGCCTTGCGTTTAATGACTGCGTTAATGTGCATGATCTTGGTTATATTGAAATTAAACTAAGTGAGTTTTATCAATTGCCAGAGGAAATAGCCTTGAGGCTTCTTCTTTACTCCATAATGGCAATTGCCAGTAAACATTATAAACCAAGGTACAACAGCCTTATCGTAATATTTAATAAAATATTGCAAAAGGATAGTAATGTTAACTGTACACTTTCTGGGTGTAAAATAAGAAAACATGGAGAAAATATCTTGATAATTAGAGAATCGTCAAAGATACAAGAAATTACCTTAAACCTACCTTTAAATGAATCTACTCAATGGGATAACAGATTTAGCTGCACAATACTCGGAAATCAAGAGTGTTCAGTTATCATCGCTCCATTAAAAAAAACACAAAAAGTTCCTGAATTTCTGAAGGATTACAACTGCTGCCCTGAAGTTTTCTATTCTTTGCCTGTAGTGCTAAAAGATGGAAAGGTGCTTGCTTATCCTGATGTAAATTATAACGGAAAAAATACCAATGACGATAAGGTTCAATGCATTATTAATAGCACGATAAAACAAAATTTGGTAAGCTTGATTAGTATTTAGTTAGAAATAGAAATGAAAAAATTTTTAGAAGGCTTATTGATCTGGTTAGTAATTATTGTTCTTATTTCAGTTGCTTATATTCAGTTCAGCGGAAATGTAGGTAAAAGTAAAACAATTATACCTTTTTCGGAATTTTTAACCAGATTAGAAGACAATGATGTAGAAAATATTGTCATAAAAAACCAGAGCATTGAAGGCAAGTTCAGGGACGGTTCAAGTTTCAATTCAAGCGGTGTCATATATAGCGACCTAATAAAAAATTTACATGATAGAAAAGTGAGATTCTCCTTTTCAACTGGAGATTCTGCCATGAACGTAATTGGTGGATTACTTATCTCATGGGTCCCAACATTTATCTTTATTGGCTTCTTGCTATTCTTTCTTAAACAAACACAAGCGGGGGGCAACAGAACTATAAGCTTTGGCAAGTCAAGGGCTAGACTCATTACTAGTGGAAAAAAAGTAACATTTGATGATGTTGCCGGAATTGATGAAGCAAAAGAAGAGCTAGTAGAGATCGTTGATTTTCTTAAACAAAAGCAAAAATTTCAAATATTAGGTGGAAAAATACCAAAAGGGTGCCTTTTGATTGGCTCTCCTGGAACTGGTAAAACTTTACTTGCTCGTGCAATTGCAGGAGAAGCTAATGTGCCATTCTTTAGTATTTCTGGATCTGATTTTGTTGAAATGTTTGTGGGTGTTGGTGCAAGTCGCGTTCGTGATATGTTTGATCAAGGCAAGAAAAATGCTCCTTGTATAATTTTTATAGATGAAATAGATGCGGTGGGTAGACATCGTGGCATTGGTCTTGGTGGCAGCAATGATGAAAGAGAACAAACATTAAATCAGTTATTAGTTGAGATGGATGGCTTTGAGTCTAATGAAGGTGTAATAATAATTGCTGCGACTAACCGTCCGGATGTCTTAGATCCAGCACTGCTTAGACCTGGTCGTTTTGACCGACAGATTACTATTTCTTTACCCGATATAAATGGGCGTGAAAAGATATTAAATACTCATATAAAGAAAATATCAATAGCACCAGATGTAAACGTGAAAACAGTTGCAAGAGGAACACCAGGCTTTTCTGGAGCTGATTTAGCAAATTTAGTGAACGAATCTGCACTTATTGCTGCAAGAAGAAACAAGAAGATTGTTACCATGGACGATTTTGAATATGCACGTGATAAAGTGATGATGGGCGTAGAAAGACGATCCCTAATTATGACAGAAGAGGAAAAGAGACTGACTGCATACCATGAAGCTGGTCATGCGATAATTGCTGTTAATATGCCTGCTTCTGATCCTATACACAAGGCAACAATTATTCCACGCGGTAGAGCACTCGGTTTAGTTATGAGACTACCAGAAACAGATAGAGTGTCCCTCACAAGAGAAAAGATGATAGCAGATATTACTGTTGCTATGGGTGGAAGAGCGGCAGAGGAGCTAATTTTTGGCTACGATAAAGTCACAAGCGGTGCATCTTCGGATATAAAACAAGCATCTGATTTATCACGCGCTATGGTAACAAAATGTGGAATGAGTGACAAAATAGGTCCGATCTATCACAATCGCGAACAAACCATGCATGGTTCTGAGATAATTTCTGAAGATACGTTAAAACTTATAGATGAAGAAGTGAAGAAAGTTGTGTCTTCTTGCTATGAAAAAGCAAAAGAGATTTTGACCAAGCATAAGAAAGGCTTAGATCTCATTGCCGAAAATCTACTGGAGTTTGAAACTTTAACAGGAGATGAAATAAAGGACATATTAAATGGGAAAAAAATTGTTAGAGAGGAAAATGAGAAGAATGAGAAAATAAAAAAATCCTCTCTCTATGAGAGTTGACCTCATCTTAAAAATGTTAATCAGCTAACGCTGCAATAAAACAATTTAGAATTGTAACTGTCAATATAAATTGTATTAAAATATTCATAATATTGCATTTTCATCACAATAATGCTATCATTCAGTTAGTATTAATGTTTAATGAGGTGTGAGTAATGATTGATATAGCTTCTATTGGTGTAAGTACAGTTATTGATCAGAATTATAGAAGAAAAGCACAATTATGTTTATCAGGATTATTTGTAACTGTGTCAATAGCAACTGTTACCTGGTTTATTTTCCCTGCGTCACAAAATGTATTAGCTCCGTTTTTACTTCCGGCTATGTTCTTGCTCTTCACTTTATCGATGGGTTATTACATGTTCATATTTAGTTGTGAAGAAAAATCTTTGGTAAAGAATGTTCTTGGTATGGTTGAACCGGCTGAATCGGTAAAGAGAGTGCATTGCCAAGAAAATATTAAGTCCTTATTAGCAGAAGTGAGAAGTACTACGAAAGATAGGTTTCGCAACGTGCTTGTTAATCTTTGTTTTGAAGATCGTAGTAAAGCACACAAACTTGCATTATATGTGAAAGAAATTGACGATATTGTGTCTTCAATAAAAAATAAAGACCTCTTAGACCATTTTGATCAATTTTTTACTATTACTGAAGTAAGCAATAAAAAAAATAGAAGTGAATTAATGAACCTCGCAAGGGCATATAAGATGATAAGTGAAGAAGATCCAGACAAAATACAGGGTTTTTAGCTACTCAAACAAAAAGTTATTCATATGAAATAATGTTACCTGAAATTGATAATTTTCTATCACAAGCTAGGTGATTTTATCAATAATTTCATTGTGTACGTGATTATCATTTTTTGTTTCAATTCCAGTGATAACACTGCACCTAACGGGCTCTTTTATGGCTATTTCCTGAAATCCTTTTCTGACCTTATTGTAAAAATTAACATCCATTTCTTCATATTTATTCTTGTCTTTTGCTCTATTTAACCCAACTTTAACATCAATATCTAGAATAAATGTAATATCTGGACATTCAATTTCCACTAGCTTATGTAAGTCCCCTATTAGCCCTAAGTCAACTCCAAACCCATATCCTTGATATGCAATAGTTGAATCAATAAACCGATCACAAATCACTATTTTTCCTTCTGCAAGAGCTGGTAATATTAATTTTTTCATATGTTCGCGCCTCATCGAGATAAGTAGCAAGAGTTCAGAAATAGAATCAATATTATTCGTTAACAATACTCCTCTTACCTTCTCTGCAAAGTTAGTGCCACCTGGTTCTCGAGTCAATACCACATTATTTTCGCCGCGAATTTGCTTAAAATGATTTGCAAGTAGCTTAGATTGTGTTGTTTTACCAGAGCCGTCTATTCCTTCGAAAGTTATGAACATAAGTTTTATAATTATAATACTAAAAAAGAATATGCAAACAGTATACATAGAAACCGTTTGACATTTAAATAATAAGACCGTAAATTACATGTGGTATAATAATATTCTATGGTTGCTCTGAATACTCCTAAAGTTGATTTTAGTTTTACTGCAAAAGATTTTAATCTTTTGGGAGTAGACAATAAATATTATGCATTAAGTGACTGTTGTGGAAAAAATGGTCTTATTATAATGTTTATATGCAATCACTGTCCTTACGTTCAGTCAATTATTAGCAATCTGGTAAGCGATGTTGATCAATTGAAAAAAGATTATCAGGTAAACACCATTGCAATAATGCCAAATGATGTAAATGAATATCCAGAAGATTCCTTTGAAAATATGATTAATTTTGCCAAGGAAAATAAGTTTACATTTCCATATTTAATTGATAGTACACAGAAAATAGCTAAAGAATACGGGGCTGTTTGCACTCCTGACTTTTTCGGCTTTAATTCCAATTTAAACCTTTGCTATCGTGGACGTTTTAACGACACAAAAAAAGAAAAGGTTCAAAGCTATGAAGTAGGAAGTAGTGACTTATTTCAAGCTATGAAATTTATTGCAGAAACTGGTAATTCTCCAATTGACCAAAAATCAAGTATTGGCTGCTCAATTAAATGGTCTAATTCTACAGGTTAAATATCATGCACAGTGGCTCTCAGCATTTGTTTGATATTATAATTTTACTTTCTGCTGCTGTGTTTATAGTCATAGCATTTTGGAAAATGAATATTAGTCCAGTGCTTGGTTACTTCGTTGCAGGTGCAGTTATTGGTTCTCACGGATTTAATCTGATACACTCAGCTGAAGCAATGGATAATCTTGCAGAATTTGGTGTAGTTTTTCTATTATTCATTATAGGCCTTGAATTGACATTTGAACGCCTGATCGCTATGCGTATTCATGTATTTGGGTTCGGTTCTCTTCAAGTTATAGTTACCATGGTAGCAATATGGTGCATCGCTCTTGCTTTCGGAGTGAATACGAATATAGCAACAGTGATTGGTGGTGGGCTTGCGCTATCCTCAACAGCAATAGTGTTGCAGGTTCTGCAAGAAAAAGGTTCTCAAGCAAGTCAGGTTGGTAGATTGTCGATAGCAGTGCTATTAATGCAAGATTTTGCAGTGGTACCATTAATAGTATTGGTACCTTTACTTACTGGCAATTCTGAGCACAGCCTGATAAGCTCATTGGCAGGTTCATTGGTGCAAGCAGCTATTGCATTAGTGCTGATATTTATAACTGGTAGATTATTGCTTAGACCTTTATTTTCGGTTATTGCTAAAATGGAAAGTAATGAGGTCTTTATATCAACAACGCTTTTAATAGTATTAGGAGCAGCATTTATTACTGAGCAATTCCATTTATCGTTGGCATTAGGTGCATTTGTCGCTGGATTGTTAGTTGCAGAAACAGAATACAGACACTCAGTGGAACACGCGGTACTACCATTTAAAGATTTGTTTCTTGGCTTATTTTTCATGACTGTTGGTATGTCCATCAATACCGAACTTTTACTCAATAAGTTGCCACTAATCACCTTATTATCGATTATCCTTATCGTTTTAAAAACATCTATCATATATATATTGTGTAGATTTTTTGGGTTTAAGAGTGCACCTGCTATACAAGCTGGGTTACTGCTTTCACAAGGCGGTGAATTTGCGTTTATTTTATTTCGCTTAGCGGATGAGCTAAATGTGCTACCAAGTGAAATCGCTCAAGTACTTATGATGGTAACTACAGTAACCATGGCTTTCACTCCTCTTTTATCGGGGCTTGGAGATTGGATAGCAAACTCATTTAGCACTGAGAAAACAATATTAGATGATGAAGCTGTTGAAACAGATACACAAGATCTTTATAACCATGTGATAGTTGCTGGATTTGGTAGAGTGGGATATATGGTAACAAAAATGCTTACTGCAGAGCATTTAAGTTACGTTGTTGTAGATATTCAATCGAAAATAGTCAAAGAAGGAAAAAGTGATAGTTTTCCTATATATCTTGGAGATGTTACAAGATGTGAAATTTTAAAATCGGTAGGAATAGAAAGAGCTCAAGCTCTCGTTATTTCAATAAAGAATGAAGTTACTATAAAAAAAGTTGTTTCTTTAGTTGCAGCAAATTTTCCGCATGTAAATATTGTAATACGCTTACCAGATCTGAGTAATGTGGAGGTTTATAGAGATCTAGGAGCTAGTAAAATTATTCCTGAAACATCTGAGATAGGATTGCAGCTAGGTGGAGCTGCACTGAGCCTTAGTGGTATTAGCGAAAGTGGAGTTACGTCTTTAAAAAGTAGATTTAGAAAAGGCAATTATAGTATGTTAAAAGACCTTGGTAGTGATAAAGATGAATAACTACTTCTCTAATTTTATGTACAGAAAGCTTCAAGCTTTGTTGAGGTCAGATGCATGGCTAATGCTGAAACAAAAATTCCAGTGCTCCCTTTCTTGTCATCCCAGTGCGTGACACTGGGATGGCTTTGTTGCATCGCTAGCTATGATGGATTAAAGATAAAAAAGATAGCGAATATCAGTAGCTTATTATTCTGGTATTTATAACAAGAACGGTCAGTGAATACCTAAATTTGAGTAAAAGAAATTTCACTACCACTCACTAATCTGGCTAAAATTCAAGAATTTCAATGCTTTAGCTATTTTCAATAGAATTAAATTTATTAATATAAATAACAAATTACTATTCTTAAATTTGATCAGATTGATTGCAAAAAAATAAGATTTTCAATAGGTTGCTTATAATCCTAACTATAGTTAGCCTTTCATAAGTAGCGATGCAACAAAGCCCACTGGCATCCAGATTGGGCACTAAGTTGGTAAACACGAAAGCGCTTTACAACGTTTTTGATGGAACTGTGCAAAAGGACTGGATGCCAGTGGGCTTTGTTGCATAGCAACTGAAAAATCTGGTGGCTACTGACAAAATTCATTATAAAATAGCCATTTAACCTTGAAAGAAAAAATATGCCACAAAAAATGAGGGTCAGTAACCATAGCGAATATAACAAATTTCTAGAAAAAAGAGGAAATATTTTTCATTATACCAACGAAGCCATAGAAAAGTGGTACGAGAATGGTCCAAAAATACCAGGTGGCAACAATATTTATAGCGATAAAGTTGTAATTTTGGTGCACATAATAACTTGTTTATTTAGAATAGGCCTGAGGCAAACAGTTGGGTTTATAGCAGGATACCTTGAGCAAATTGGGAAAAATTTGCAAGTTATCAGCTATTCACAATCATCAAGAAGGTTTAAGAAACTCAATATTAAGATCAATGATTGCAGAAAATAATATGGAAGATATCGAAATTGCTATAGACAGTACAGGAATTAGTATATACAACAACACTCCTGGTCATAGCAAAGAAAATAGCGAAGATAGAAAGTATCGCAGCTATGAACAGACAAGAAAATTGCATGTAATGTTGAATACAAACAGCAAAAAAGCCATAGCTGTAAAATACAGTAACGGTGTCTACTCTGATCACTATGGAGCTTGTGATTTGCTAAAAGAAGTCGATTTTCAGTATGTCATAAAAGTACTATATGCAGATAGGGCATATGACAGAGAAAAGCTCTATAAGCTGTGTAATCAATATGGTATAAAAACGAAAATTCCTCCGAAAAACAACGCAGCAGAGCATCCAAAATTGGATTATATGCTTGATAGAAATGCCGCTATTCAGTTAATGAAATTACATGGTGAGAATGGTATAAAAAGATGGAAAGAAGAAGTAAATTACGGAAAAAGATCGTATATTGAAGGATTTTTCTCAAGGTTGAAGCGAATATTTGGGTTTAGTTTTAGGAGCAAATCTGAAATTAATCGTGAGAAGGAACTGCTACTCAAGTGTTATTTGCTTAACAAATTTACTGAAATAGGCATGGCTAAGTTTGAGATAGCTTCATGAATTTATTGTACGTTACCTACTATCCGAAGAGCGATGCAACAAAGCCATCCCAGTGTCACGCACTGGGATGACAAGAAAGGGAGCACTGGAATTTTTGTTTCAATATTTGTACATAAGCCATGCATCTGAACAGATACAATGTTATAACTAGAGATAATTTTTAAATGATTGATATTTATGAACTACGACTTTTCTTGTTGTCCACTTGTTCAACATTACCCTTCTCAAGTTTACTATCTACTTCTTTTGTGTGTTCATCATCTATACTAGTTTCATCTTTTATCTTACTAGGGTAATCTTCCTGCGATTTTTTATATGCTTCCATGTTGTCATATATAGGGTTACTGATGATTTCTATTTTTTCAGGTGTGAAAATCCTTGCTAAAAATCTCCTTATTATTGGTATTGACCTTAAGAGATCTCTTAGCTTTGAAGATTCTTGTCTTTTGTTTAGAGACTGTTGGTCTATTTTAGAGGTTTTTACACCATACTTTTTATCATCAAAATTTATTGTAGGCTTTCTTTTATTCGAAAGAACACTTTGGGCCTTTGATCCATTGGTTCCTTCAGGTCCTTGAGGTGTAGAAATTGCAGGTTTAACCTTAGTTTCATCGTATTCCTTACTCATCTTTCATTTCATTATGTAATATTACTAATATTGCATAATAATAGCTAAATTACAATTAATTGCAAGGTAAAAATATTAAAACAATTGTAAATTTTGTCAGTAAAAATATAATAGAACTTTGAAATTAGAGGTTCATCTATATGGGATACAAAATTGCTGTTATTGGAGCAACCGGAAGAGTAGGGCGTGAGGTATTAAGCACGCTTGCTGAATTTCAAGATGAGGCGATAGATTACGTTATTGCACTTGCATCGAAAAAATCAGAAGGGAAGAAGGTGAGCTTTGGTGACAAAGAGTTAACAGTTTTATGCCTTGAGGATTATGACTTCGTTGGAACTAATGTAGCCATTTTCTGTGCTGGATCTCATGTTTCTGAAGAGTATGTACCAATTGCAACACAGGCTGGATGCATCGTGATAGATAACAGTTCCCATTTTAGAATGAAAGAGGGTGTGCCACTCATTATTCCAGAGATTAATAAAGAAAAAATTATGGAATATAAAAACCACAACATAATATCCAATCCAAACTGTACTACAATACAGATGCTGCTAGTACTACATCTATTACACCAAAAAGCAAAAATAAAGAGAATCGTTGCTTCAACTTATCAATCAACTTCTGGTGCAGGCAAAGCAGCAATGGATGAGCTCTATGACCAGACAAAAAAAATCTTTATGAACGAAGCTAAAAAACCCAAGATATTCTCTAAGCAAATAGCATTCAATTGCATTCCCCATGTAGGAGAATTCATGGAAAATGATTCTACAGAAGAGGAATGGAAGATGCAAGAGGAGACAAAAAAAATTTTAGAGGAAGATATAAAAGTTACTGCAACTTGTGTAAGGGTACCCGTCTTTATCGGTCACGCTATGGCAGTAAATGTGGAATTTGATCAACATATCACTGAAGAACAAGCTCGTGAAGTGCTAAGTGAAGCCGAAGATAGTGGAGTTTTAGTGTACAACAGGCGTGAAGATAGTGAATACATAACTCAAATTGATGTTGTACAGGAGAATGCTGTATATGTATCGCGTATTAGAAGAGACAATACTGTTGAGCACGGATTAAATATGTGGATAGTGGCTGACAACCTGCGCAAAGGCGCAGCATTAAATATAGTGCAGATTCTTGAGATTTTGATAAGAGAGCATTTGTCAATCAAGTGCATATAGAGCGCACGTACGTTGTAATTCGAAGGAAATTTGTATACCACATGGCAGCGCGTGACGCTGGAATGGCTTTGTTGCATCGCTACTTATGAAAGGCTAACTATAATTAGGATTATAAGCAACTTATTGAAAATCTTGTTTTTTTTGCAATCAATCTGATCAAATTTAAGAATAGTAACTTGTTATTTATATTAATAAATTTAATTCTATTGAAAATAGCTAAAGCATTGAAATTCTTGAATTTTAGCCGGATTAGTGAGTGGTAGTGAAATTTCTTTTACTCAAATTTAGGTATTCACTGACCGTTCTTGTTATAAATACCAGAATAATAAGCTACTGATATTCTCCACCTTTTTTATCTTTAATCCATCATAGCTAGCGATGCAACAAAGCCGGCTGGATTCCAGTGGGCTTTGTTGCATCGCTCTTCGGATAGTAGGTAACGTACAATAAATTCATGAAGCTATCTCAAACTTAGCCATGCCTATTTCAGTAAATTTGTTAAGCAAATAACACTTGAGTAGCAGTTCCTTCTCACGATTAATTTCAGATTTGCTCCTAAAACTAAACCCAAATATTCGCTTCAACCTTGAGAAAAATCCTTCAATATACGATCTTTTTCCGTAATTTACTTCTTCTTTCCATCTTTTTATACCATTCTCACCATGTAATTTCATTAACTGAATAGCGGCATTTCTATCAAGCATATAATCCAATTTTGGATGCTCTGCTGCGTTGTTTTTCGGAGGAATTTTCGTTTTTATACCATATTGATTACACAGCTTATAGAGCTTTTCTCTGTCATATGCCCTATCTGCATATAGTACTTTTATGACATACTGAAAATCGACTTCTTTTAGCAAATCACAAGCTCCATAGTGATCAGAGTAGACACCGTTACTGTATTTTACAGCTATGGCTTTTTTGCTGTTTGTATTCAACATTACATGCAATTTTCTTGTCTGTTCATAGCTGCGATACTTTCTATCTTCGCTATTTTCTTTGCTATGACCAGGAGTGTTGTTGTATATACTAATTCCTGTACTGTCTATAGCAATTTCGATATCTTCCATATTATTTTCTGCAATCATTGATCTTAATATTGAGTTTCTTAAACCTTCTTGATGATTGTGAATAGCTGATAACTTGCAAATTTTTCCCAATTTGCTCAAGGTATCCTGCTATAAACCTAACTGTTTGCCTCAGGCCTATTCTAAATAAACAAGTTATTATGTGCACCAAAATTACAACTTTATCGCTATAAATATTGTTGCCACCTGGTATTTTTGGACCATTCTCGTACCACTTTTCTATGGCTTCGTTGATATAATGAAAAATATTTCCTCTTTTTTCTAGAAATTTGTTATATTCGCTATGGTTACTGACCCTCATTTTTTGTGGCATATTTTTTCTTCAACAGTTAAATCGCTATTTATAATGAATTTTGTCAGTAGCCACCAGATTTTTCAGTTGCTATGCAACAAAGCCATCCCAGTGTCAAGCACTGGAATGACACCATTTGCTGTGCAGTTTACCTTCAAAAATGAATGTTCGTACAGCTATGGAATAAATCGCGGTATGACGGTTCGCAGCGGTATAGTAACTCGTCACCCCGCTACTTGTTAGCGGCTGAGATACCGCGGCGGTATGACGTAGAAGCTATACTTTTATACTCACCAACTCAGTATCCAATCTGGATCCAAGTAGTCAAGCTATTCGGATGACACCCTCATAAAGTGAAATGAGATCCCGCTAACACGTAGCGGGATGACGGGAAAAGAGGTACTGGGAGACATCCTTCCTGGTAGACCCAAATCACAATGTTCGCACAGTTGTGCGTCACGCGCTGCCGAACACTGTATGGTTATACAAGAAAAATTAAGGCTTAAAAGGAATTTTAAGTATCAGGACTCAAGGTTTTTATTCCTTCTTAATAAAACATAAAAAGCCCCTTTACCACCATGTTTTTTCGTAGCTTGTTGGTAGTATAGAACCATATGCTGGATTTTAGTGTCATTTAACCATTTATTTAAGTTACTCTTTATAGTGTCTGTTTTATTTGTTGCACTGCCGTATCCCGTAATTACCAATAAACATCTATTTCCTGCTCGATAATTTTTGATAATAAAATCTATCAATTTACAGTAAGCATCCTCTATATTATAGCCGTGCAAATCGAGCTTATCGCTTATAAAACATTTACCCCTATCAATCTTTGATTTTGTGTTGTAGTCAAGACAAAATGATGAGTTACTATTATTGGTATTAAGAAAATTCCCTTGTAAGTCGGAGGTACCTTTATCAACCATAGACTTTATATTTACTTTATGATCAACTTTCAAAGTAACTTTTCCACATTCTATTGGCTTAACATTTTTTTGCCAATCCAACTCATCGTCCGACATAAACGCATTAATCGAATTGTATAATTTTACAACAATATCCAAACATAGTAAAATGTTGCTTATTCTATAAAAACCCGATTTTCAATAATACGATGAAATCGTCAAAAACTAATGAGAATTTTTGGCTGTATGGAAAGCACACCTGCATGTCAGCACTGAAGAATAAAAATAGGCGGTGTATAGAACTGTTAGCAACAGAAAATTTCTATAGAGAGCACAAAAAAGAAATTAGGCAATGTGTAGACAGTAAGGGCATTAAAGTTCGATTAGTAGAAAACAAAATACTTAATGACGTTGTACCCAAAGGTGCTAACCATCAGGGAATTGCTTTAAATGTTGCCCCTATTCTTTATAACTTAAGCGTTGAAGAAATAGCTGAAAGCTCAAACGACAGCTCTACTATAGTCATTTTAGATCAAGTCACTGACACGCACAATATTGGGTCGATTTTAAGAACTTCAGCTTGTTTTAATGTCAACGCATTGGTTTTACCACATAACCATTCACCGAGTGAAAATGCATCTATTGCAAAAGCAGCAAGTGGGGCTTTAGATATTGTTCCGCTAATATACGTTACAAATATAGTAAAAACTATGCAGTATTTAAAAAAGGTCGGCTACTGGTGTTACGGGTTTGATTGCAATGCTAAAGAAAATATAGATGAAATAAAGAGTCTTGAGAAAAAAAGAGTAATTATTTTTGGTTCTGAAGAGAAAGGAATGCGGAGGTTAGTTAAAGAAAATTGTGATTATCTTTTAAAGATCCCAATATCAAACGTAATTGACAGCTTAAATGTTTCAAATGCAGCAGCAATAGGCCTATATTCTATTTATATTAAAACAAATGCCAGCGCATAGCTGTTTATAATAAAAACACTTGATAAAAATGTGGTTTTATATTATAATGTGTTAAATAATGGACAAAAGGAGTTATATTATGTCTTATATGAGAAATGAACAGGATATTCGCTCTCAAGGCGTTTACTATAGCGCTGGGCTTAGAAGTTACCTAACTAAAGTATACAATTACATGGCTTTAGCTTTGGGCGTCACAGGGCTTGTTGCATTTTTAACAGTATTTTCTGGTCTTTTTCAAGTAATTTATTCTAATCCCGTTCTATCGCTTGTGGTGATGTTATCTCCGGTTGCATTGGTGTTCTACATGTCTTATAGAATTCAACACCTAAGTGCTCAGTCTGCCGTTGCTATATTTTTCTCGTTCTCAGTGTTAATGGGGCTTTCCTTATCTTATGTTTTTATAGTTTATACTGCAGAAAATATAGCAAGGGCGTTTTTCATTACATCAATCATGTTTGGCTCTATGGCTTTATATGGCAATACTACAAAAAGAGATCTTACAAGTATGGGCTCTTTCTTGATTATGGGAGTTTGGGGGTTAATCATTGCGTCTATAGTAAATTTATTTCTTGGAAGTAGTCCTCTCCACTTTGCAATATCGTTCATATCAGTAATAGTCTTTACCTTAATGACTGCGTATGATGCTCAAAGAATCAAGGACGTTTATTATAAACATAATGACGGATCAGAAGTTGCTACTACTAAATTGGCAATACTCGGTGCAACTAATCTTTATTTTGACTTTATTAATATATTTCTCAATCTACTCAGGTTACTTAACTTGTTCAACAATAGGGATTAGATGTTTTCCTTTTTAAGGAAAGGCAGTAAGAATTCTATAGTTTTCTTTTTAGTATCTTTAGTTGTGTCGATGATATGTCTTGCATATGCATCGGTACCTCTATATAGCATTTTCTGTAAAGCTACTGGGTATGGTGGCACAATAAGAAAAGTAACTAACACAACAACAAATATAACTAACCAAAAGATCAGGGTCCATTTCAATGCTGATATAATGTCCGATCTACCTTGGGAGTTTAAATCAGAAACTAACTACGTTGACGTAAACATAGGAGAACAAAGTTTAGCGTTTTATTACGCAAAAAATCTATCTGATCAGCCTTCATTTGGAATGGCGGTGTATAACGTTACGCCTTTCAAAGCAGGTAAGTATTTCAATAAAATTGCATGCTTTTGTTTTGAAGAACAAATGTTGCTACCAAAACAAAAAGCAGCTATGCCCGTATCTTTTTATATAGATCCTGAGATAATGCTTGATAACAATACAAAAGATTTGAGCGAAATAACACTGTCATACACGTTTTTTAAGCTTAAGTAACAGAATGTTTGCAAACCATGTCATTTCAGTAATCAATAGGGTGTCATCCAAGTAGCTGACACTGGAATGACAGGAGGTAACGCAAGAAGTCTATTGATTGTGAAAACAATAACTTTGCAAAATATTAATTGTTAGATAACATAATCAAAGTTTTTGTCTTAATATTCATCATGGTTAGAGCTATACAAATTAAAAAAACTGGGGGACCAGAAGTATTAGAATTTGTAGATAAGAGCATAGGTGAGCCAAAAGGCGAGGAAGTCTTAGTGCGTCACACAACTATCGGCTTAAATCGTTATGATTTAGAGCACAGAAAAGGTACACGCAAAATTAAAAATTTACCATCAGTGCTTGGAGTGGAAGCAGTTGGGGTTATTGAAAAACTTGGTAAAAAAATCAGTGATGGATTCAAAGTTGGAGACAGAGTTGGATATTGCACAGCTCCTCCAGGGGCATATTGTGAAAAGCGCATTATACACCAGAAATATCTGATAAAAATTCCAGATGACATATCTGATGAAGTTGCTGCTGCAGTGCTGTTTAAAGGTATGACAGCTCACTATTTAGTTAATCAATCTTATAAAATCAGGCCTGGTGCTTTCGTGCTAGTTCATGGAGCTAATGGTGGCTTAGGGCAAATAATATGTCAATGGGCAAAGGATAAAAAAGGTGTAGTGATAGGTTCTGTAAGCTCTGATGAAAAAATGAAGATAGCTTTACAAAGTGGCTGCACATACGCAATAAACTACAATGATAAAGACTTCGTTTCTAAAATTATGGAGATTACGCAAAACGGAGGAGTAGGTGCAGTGTATGACCCCATAGGTTACGCTACAAGTAAGCTCTCTTTTGAATCTTTAGGCAGGTTCGGCATATACGTTTCCTATGGGCAGATATCAGGTAACGCTCCTATTAGTTTTTCTTTACTTAGTTCACGTTCGTTATTTGCAACTGGAACCTCAATATACCATTATAAGCATGATAGATTCACATTAGTGCTTACCACAATGGAAATCTTCGAGATGATAAGAAAAAAACTTTTAACTGTACGGATCAATAAAAAATATAAATTTGATGAAATAATTCAAGCACATCACGATATGGAAAATAGAAAAACGAGTGGGTTAAATATTATTAAAATCTCTCAAATAAATTAATAGTTAAAATTAACCATTCATTAAATTATATCAACTAGAATTTCACATATTTAATTCTCCTTTTGGGGGAATTAAAAGCATATAGCTAAACTGACTTAGGCTTACCGACGATTTGAAAAACCATCATTTCGCTACTCGTTAGCGGAATCTATACCGCGAATAGACTTCTTGCATAACCCAAATTAAGTAGAAAGAGGTATCATCCGAGTAGCTGACACTGGTTCCTTTATGACGGTAGTAGCCCCCCTTCTCCTGTCATTCCAGTGCTCTCTTCTTGTCATCCCAGTGCCCAGACACTTGTATCTTTATGATGTGAGGCATTAGAGCTAAAATACCTCACAGGGAGGGTGAAGCTGATGCGACACTAATGCCATTAAGGCCGAATCCCAGATTTTGCTTCCCTCCCATAGAGTTAAAGACTGAACAGTATCTTTTGGAATTATATCCCGTATTACAAGGTTAGTCTAAACTCTCAGTTTATTTATAGTCTTGGAGGCAATTTTATGCAAGTAAATGCTATTTTGGGTGTGGATATTTCAAAAAAGAAATTTGATGTTTGTTAGAGGTTGTCCGGAAACAAGTAAATTCAAGCATATTCCCTCTTTAACATAACCCTACTCATAGCTAGGTATATGAAATTCTCAGTGGATGTTGTGAGTAAATCATACTCCTTCGATAGCCTTCTATTCCTATTAACCCAAGCAAAAGTCCTTTCTACAACCCATCTTCTTGGCTGTACTTTAAACCCTTGTTCTCTTGTTGGTAGTAGCTCAGGTGGCGTATCTTTGTGCACCCAAAATCTACATGGAGGCCTTGTAACAATTTCAATATCTATGTCATATTCTTCCTTTATGTGATTCTTTAAATTTCTTCCTTGGTATCCCATGTCAGCCCACATTTTTTTAACTTTAGTATATTTTGTTCTCATATTGTTTAATGCTATTTTAATACCATCTCTATCATTTTCGTTAGCAGCGCCTACGTAACAACCTAGTATAAAACCCTGAGTGTCTGTAATTATATGCCTTTTTCTACCCTTTACTTTTTTACTTCCATCATAGCCTTTGATCCCCCCTTTTCTGTAGTCTTTACAGATTGACTTTCCATAAGATGGTACAAGCCTCCACCTTCTAGGTGGAGAAACTTTAGTTTGTCAATGTCATAACTGTACTTTATAAAGTATAGTTATGACGGAATATGACAAAGGAAAACACACTGTATTTTATCATAGGTACCATATAGTCTGGATTACAAAATATCGGTACAGAGTATTAACTAAGGCTATGAAGGAGAGAATACGAACAATCATAGCAGAAGTATCTGAAGAAATGGGGATTAAGATAGAAAACGGAGTAATATCATCAGATCATTTACATTTATTCGTAGTAATACCTCCTCATATAGCTGTGAGTGATTTTGTTCAAAGAGCCAAAGGCAGGTCTTCACGCAAAGTTCAACAAGAATTTCCAGAGCTAAATAAAATGTACTGGGGAAAGCGTTTTTGGGGAAGAGGATACTTTAGTGCTACCAGCGGACATATCACAGATGAAGTCATTAATGAGTACATCAATAAACATACAGATGCACATCAGCCTCATTCTATATCTAGTATAAGATTGGAGTAGCTTTAGCTTCTCATCGCGCTTCCAGCGCTATATCCAACCTTTCGGCTCTCAGCCGATAGTGGTTGAGTATCTACTATACAGGCACTCGGCTGCTCATTCCTTCCTATTTTTCTTCTACTATATTTTGTAATTTCATAATTCATTTTCTCAAAAATTCCCTGCTTCTTCCATTGCCTGAACTGCTCATACACAGTCTTCCATAGCGGAAAATCATTTGGTAAATACCGCCATTGACACCCTGTACGCAATACATAGAAAATTGCTTCTAATATTTCTCTTTTGCTATACTTTGGCGGCCTTCCTCCTTTCTTGTATGATACTCTGAAGTGTTTTTCTATTCTTGCCTATTCCCTTTCGCTTAGATCTGTTGGATACTTTTTTCTCATCTTTACCCCGTACTAAAATTTCAGATATTATAGCCTTTTACTTGTTTCCGGACAACCTCTAATACCAATTCCCATTACAGGGCAAACAGATGGACAATGATGGAAGAAAAGCCATACTGAAGTAAGTAAAATAGCGAGGTTTAAATGGCATTAAGATCAAAATTATTGGATGAAAAAGTAGTAGAATCAGCAAAAGAAATGCTGAAGAAAGTAAGGAATAATGCATATGTTTCAAAAAAACTAAATGCTGTAATTGCAGCAAAAAAGTACAGTATAACGGCTGTAGCAAAAATATATTGCATTTCAAGAAGCGCACTAACTTCGTGGGTAAAACTCTTGAAAATTGGCAGAGAAGAAAAACTGTTTGCTCCTTCACAACGTCGTAGAAAAACTAAATTAAATCAGGCTCAACTACAGCAAATTGAAGAGTGGATAGAAGAAAATCCTAATATCACCATTAAAGAAATGAGAATAAGAATCCAGGAAAAGTTCGGATTAAATATCAGCAAATCTACAGTACACCGCCATATGCAAAAGATGAAATTCTCATATATTACACCAAGACCAGTTCATAATGGACAAGATAAAAGCAAACAAGAGGAATTCAAAAAAAAATCTCAATTGAGCTATTAGCAAGTATCCAGAAAAAGAGCTATTTTTCTTTGATGAATCACGGTTTGGCACACATTCAAAAGTTGGACATGGGTGGTTTAAAAAGGGGATTAGAACACAGGTTAAAACAAAATTAGGTAGGCAAAATTTCTATCTCTATAGTGCAGTTAATCCTAGAAATGGAGAGAGTTCTAGCTTATTTGCACCAAATGTCAACACTGATTGCATGAACATATTTCTTGAGCAAATTTCGCAATATCTAGAAACACGAGAGGCTTTTCTCGTTATGGACTGTGCTAGTTGGCATAGGTCAAAAAATTTAAAGGTACCTAAAAATATCGACATTATATACCTACCTCCATACTCACCTGAGCTAAATCCTGTTGAGAGGCTTTGGTTATATATAAAACAGAACATTTTGCGCAATAAAATATACGATACAATTGCTCTACTTGAGGGTGCTTTGTGCAAATTTATTACTTCTCTTGCCAGCTCCACAATTAAACAACTCTGCAATGTTTCCTATTTGACTGGACAACAATGAGAATTGGTATTAGGTATATTTTCAAACTCACCAATTAAAGTTTTTATATCTTGTGGTAAATCAGAGACAAATTCCATGTATTCCTTACTTTTTGGGTGGTATAAGCCCAGTGTATAAGCATGTAGTGCTTGTCTGTTGAAATTACGAATAAAACTAGAGTTTTTAGCATATTTTGTGCTTTTACTACTATTTTTCCCATAAACTTGATCACCAACTATAGAATGTCCTATGTGGCTCATGTGGACTCGAATTTGGTGCGTTCTACCTGTTTCTAAAGTGCATTTAACGAGGCTTGCTTGTCCTATAACTTTCTCTACTGAGTAATGAGTGATTGCTAATTTGCCCGTTGTTTTTGTAACACACATCATTTCTTTATTACCACGCTTTGGAGCAATGTTAGTTTCTATAGTTCCCTGCTGGGAAGATAATATTCCCCAAACTACTGCTAAGTATTCCCGCTTTATTTTGCGATTCGATAACAATTCAGACAAAAAACTATGGGCTGCTTCATTTTTTGCAATTACCATTAGCCCACTAGTATCTTTATCGAGTCTATGAACAATTCCTGGTCTTACATCAAGGTGAGCGATAACTGCGTTCAAAAGCGTATCATTGTTTGTCCCAGCACCTGGGTGCACTGTTAATCCACTTTGTTTACTCAGAACTATAATGTCCTCATCTTCATAGACGATATCAAGTTTTATGTCATAATTAGGCTCAATTGATGTGGATATGTCAGGTTGAACGAGATGCACCACATACTCTTCATCTGGTTTTACTATGTAGTCATTATTAATTATCGGTGTGCCAAGTAATTTCACCTGCTCATTTTGTATCAATCTTTGCGCTTTGCTGCGTGATATGTTGCATTTTTCAGCTATATAGGTGTCTAACCTTAATTTCTCTTTATCATTATTAACACTTAAGGTTACTTCTAAGTGGTCTATAACAACTACCCCGCGCGAGCTACTGCAAATGCTGCTTGAATATTTTGATCTACAAAATCAACTTTTGTACTAGGAAGATCACCTTGTTTTTTAATATGGCAAATTGTTTGAGAGCCATCTTTCCAGTGAATTATTATTTTGTTATCAAAATCCCGTAATGTTGCCTCAACCTTTTTTTCTTTATTATCTTTTTCTTCCAGCTTAATAGATTCTAATAAATAATATAGAAAGTCACTTGGGTTGCCATTGATTTTTTCTTTCCATTCATCTGTTTTTTCTTGTTCAGATTTTTTTTGCTCTAACTTTTCCTTCTTTTGCTGCAGCTTATTTTGTTCTGCTTCCAGCTCTAACTTTCTAACTGTGTCACGTAGTTCTTTGACTTTATTTTCTAACACTAATAATTTATTAGTATTATTTCCATTGTTAGCTTCTAAATCAGGCGTACTTGGTTGAGCTTGCTTCTTTTTTATTTCTTCTAATTCATTCCTTACTACGTTTAATTGCATCTTCAATTCCGTTTTTTCCTTTTCTGTATCCTCTTTTAACTTTTTTAGCATGCTAAGGAACTCGTTATTATTAGACTGCGTAGTTGATTGAAGCCAGCCTACAAAGCGGCTTGGTTCAAATCGTTCAATCTTATCTTCAGCAATTTTAATAGCATTCTCTAACCTAGAAAAAGTACCTTCAATATCTAGTGAATGTGCTTTTTTTGTCAATTCTTTAGTGTTGTTTAAAACTTCTGAAATTTCTGCATGTAGCCAATCTAAATCTTTTTTGATGTCTTCTCTGATTTTTTTTAGGTGATCAAGCGTTTCTTTAATGTTAATATTTGCAGGCTTTAAAAGACTATTATCAAGTAAATCGCAAGCTTTTTTAAGGTTACTGTCAAATGAGTTGCAAAGCGGACTAAGTAGTTTTTTCATTAGAGATATTAGTTCATTTTCCCTTTTACCAAGCTTATTTTCTACTACTGATACAACCATGCCCTTTCCAGACCAGTATGGAAATAGAAGACCTAAAGAACTGTGTTTTCTAATAGTATGATTTTCATGATCCACGCTATTACTTATTAGATTGCTAAGTGTTGATATGATGCATAAAAGAATAGCGACTAATAAAGCTATTAATATTATTGGAGCATTAATGGATTGTGATATTGCTGAAACTACTATAATAGCACCAAATACATATGATCCTGTAAACAAGAGAATCCTATTTCTATTTTCTGCTTCTATATCTTCTAGTATTTTTCTCTGCGTCTTAGAAATTGGTAAAACTATTGAAAGCTTTTTCCTCTTACGATCTAAATTTGTTACAATTTCAATTTTTTCGGCTTCTTGAACAATCTGGCTGTACTGTTCATCAACTTGATAGTTTCCTACTTTTTTATCTATCTCATTCTCTTTTATTTTTTGTGTATTTATAAAGTTTATAACAGCAGTAAATAAGAAAACTGCAAGAGGAATAAAGGCAAGAGGTGCTGGCGTGAACGCAAATCCAGCAATACTTACTATAACAGGCTGAATAGAAAAGGTAGTAAATGCTATAAGAGTAGCAATGGTACTTGCTATCGATATAGTACCAGAATACTTTCTTATAGAGCTCAAAATTCTACTGGGCTAGTCAGAAAGTTTTCTAAATCCTAAAAAATCAAAATAGTCTTTGAAAGGATCTTTAGTGTCTGTAACCATAACATTTTTCTAGTTTAAACTTATTTAGGTATACATTAACCAAACCTTAAAATCAAGTTTCTTAATTTTTCAACATGTGCCAAGGCCTATTAGAGCGCACTTTATTAATCTTTATGTAACGATTTGTTAACCAAATTGAATGTGTGCCATATGTTTTTAGATTGGCATATTTGATAGTTTTAGTATTACAAACTGAATAGTCGAATTCACTTAATTGAATTATTAAATCAACTTTATCACAATTTTCTAGAATATCTTCTTCCTTATAAGCTAGCAACACTGATTTATTATTTCCTTTATTATATATACAGCCATAATCGTTACACTTTAGCCTTTTATCTGAGTTATTGTATTTTTTATGATTCAAAATTTGGTTCTGCCCATTTTGCTTCGCCCATGTTTTGACAACAAAGTTCCTATTTTTCCTGGTGAGAGAATATAGTAAGTTATCACTTTCTTTTACAGCAACATTATCAGCATTTATTAGTATGTCGGGGGTTTTATATGCGGTGCTAAAGCAAATACCCAGCACAATAAAGAAAATTCCGAAGAAACGCCAATTTCTTTCCCACAAGCACAGCCACAATAAACCAAGTGTTATTATAATAATTGATGATGCAGGAAAAGTGCGAATGGGAATAACCAAATACTGAAGACTAGCGATAGCGTTTGTTATATACAAAATGCTGTCAATTGGGCGTTCTATAAGTGGCGCTATAATCCATTCAATACCGAAAGGAATCAACAAAACATAGATTATTCCAAGTGGAATAATAATTAATGTAACTATTGGTATAGCAACTAAATTTGTGATAATGCCACTAATTGAAAAATAATTAAAATTGTATATCGTGTACGGAACAGTTGCTAAACTTGCTATTACTGAGCTAATCATTATCGACACAAAATATTTCATTATTTTTATTTTGAACAATTTATTAGCATTAATTTGATAACTGGCAACCAGTGCCAAAACAGCAGAAAATGACATCTGAAAGCCAGGCTTTAAAATTACTTCTGGTTCTATGATAAGTATCACTGCAGCAGCAAACGCAATTGCTATTAACCCTCGATATTTTCTCTCTATCATTATTGCAACGAGTACTAAAATCACCATGATGTAGGCACGCTGAGCAGAAATTTGCATACCAGTAATCAACAAATAAAACGTGGTTGGCAAAATGGTAAGAAATGCAGATATTTTCTTGGTGTTATACTTAAGAGTCAAAGTTTCAGATATTGCGAATAAATTACGAAACACTACAAAAAACAGACCAGCAACGAATGATAAATGCAAACCAGATATGGCAAACAAATGTGCTATACCTGAATCTCGTATCGCGTCCATAGTTTTTTGATCTATGCCGTCTTTTTTACCGATCAGTAATGCAGAAATTATGTCTACATGTGGTTTTTTGATATTTTGCTGCAGGTTTTCATAAATGTATTGACGGAAAGATTCTATATACTCTAGAAATTTCCTTGCTTCAGCCTTTTTGTGCAGGGTTATTTTGCTTGTTGCAAAACCTGTTGCACTTATTTTCTGGTAATATGCTATTCTTGCAAAATCGTATGCATACTCCGAAGGCGCAATTTTTGGAGGGAAGAGTTTTGCTGATAATTTTACTTGATCGCCTATTTTAATGCCTTTTTCCACTTTGGTTCTAACTGATATTCTGATGTTATCTAGAGCTCTATCCGGTGTCATTCCAGCGCGTGACGCTGGAATCCATATCTTTTTTTTCTGGGTAAGGTCAAGTACTGGGATGACAAAAGGGGGCGCTGGGATGACAGGAGAGGATTTTGAGATAGTAGGGGATTTTTCAACAGAAAGCAGAAATTGTTTATATGAGCCCCTGTCGTTAATATCCTTCACTGTGGCAACGATATCTTTTACATATCTCTCTTTATCAAGAATTTGAGTATCAACTAAAGCTGTTCTTAATTTACTAGCTGTAAATCCTATGAGCACTGCAATTAAAGCGATACACAATATCGCGTACCTTTTACACAATATTGCAATCAAAATTAGTGTGGGTAAAAGCAAAAGAAAAATAGATATGCAGCTTGGTTCAAAACTTAGGGAAAAATAGGTTAGAATTCCTACACACTGAAAAACAGGAAACCACAGTATCAAGTTATATTGTTCATTGCGCAGATTGTTACGTATATAACTAACTATTATGTCAAGAAAAGTTAATAAGTGTGTCGATATTTGCATGTGGTGAAATTTTATTTTTCTTTTTTCATTATTTGTATATATAATAACTAAATAAGCAACGACGCGGGATGGAGCAGCTCGGTAGCTCGTCAGGCTCATAACCTGAAGGTCGTAGGTTCAAATCCTACTCCCGCAACCATTTTTAAGGATATAGTTGTTCCACTTTCCAATCGCTTCCCTCAACAAGAGTGTATCTAAATCTAATATGCTTCCTATATTCACCTTCTTGCCAAAATTCAATTACTTTTGGGATTACGCAAAATCCCACCCAAAAATCAGGACGAGAAACTTGTGTATTGTGAAATTCTTTTTCCTTCAATTTTATAGCTTGCTCAAAATCTTGCCAATCTTTCAGAATGCTCGATTGTTTTGAGCACCATGCGCTAATTTGACTACCCAGCGCTCGAGAAGAGAAGTATTTGTCAGTTCTTTCATCGTTTAGAAGTTTAACCTCTCCTTCAATTCGCACTTGCCTAGCAAATTCTATCCAATGAAACACTAACGCAGCTTTGGGGTTCTCAGTCAATTCTTTCCCTTTTTTACTGTTTACGTTAGTGAAAAACACAAAACCTTCTTTGCTATATTCCTTTAGTAATACCACTCTTGCAGATGGAATACAGTCTTTGCTACAAGTTGCTAGCGTCATTGCAGTTGGTTGTTCACACGGAGAATTAAGTACTGCTTTGTACCACTTTGAAAACAAATCAAATGGATCTTTTTCAAGTGAAAATATCATATCAAAAAATAAAATCTTAATTCTGGCACGCGTTGCAAAAATAAGTGCTACGGCCATTTTGTCGTATAAGTGTTATGATATTATTGCAAATCTTGCAAGGTTTTTGAACTTTACCATATACGTAAAAGTTATTTTGAAAGTATCCAGCAGATCCAGATGGCTGTGCATAATCTTTCAGTGTTGAACCACCTGCAGCAATTGCATCACTCAGAGTATTTTTTATTTCAGCAGCAAGTTTTTCGCACTCTCTATAGGTCAAGTTTTTTGCTGACCTGAGTGGTGATATACGGGCTCTAAACAAGCTCTCAGAAGCATATATGTTGCCTACGCCAACTATTGATTTATTGTCCATTAACGCTGATTTGATATTCACTTTTTTGTTTTTCAGCAACTCCTGTAAATAGTCTCCACTGAATTCATCCGTGAGGGGCTCTATTCCAAAATCGCTAAAAAAATCCGTTTCTTGTTCTTTATTTAAAACGATAACTAATCCAAATCTTCTTGGGTCATTAAAAATTATTGAAGTATTGTCAGAAAATAAAAATACCACGTGATCATGCTTATTCCGCATTTGATCGTGGTCAGCATATATAAGCTTTCCGCTCATGCCAAGATGTATGATTACAGCCACACTACCATCTGTATTCCAGATGGTATACTTACCTCTACGCTTGATGTTGCGTATGACTTTGCCCTTTAGCATATCATCAATATTTTTTGTTATTGGGGCACGTAAATTCCAATTATTCACTATAACATTACTGATTTGCTTGTTTTTAATTTTATCAAGCAAAAAATTAGAGATTACTTCCACTTCCGGTAGTTCTGGCATGATACCTCCTTCAAAACTTAAGTTTCTGATGGTAATTTTGTCGTTCTCAAATACATTCGAGTATTCTGCGGTGCTTTCTCCTAAAAATTCCTCACCACAAACGAGTTTTGAAAGGGTTCTCTGTCTACTCTGTTGCTGCTTTTTTCTTTTCAAAATATTTTGCTTTAAAGCTTTCGCTAATCTTTTTTTCTCCTCTTCTTTTTCCTTATTCTTTTTTGTGTTATTCATTATCATAATATATAAACTTGCCGTTGTAGCTCAGGTGGTAGAGTACGTCATTGGTAATGACGAGGTCCCAAGTTCGAGTCTTGGTAACGGCACACTGATTATACTTATAATATTGCATAACTTGTAAGCAAGGCTTAGAAGAAAGTTACAGAGGTAAGTTGTCATGCTTTTTCCATATCCTTTCTACCTTCTTGTTTTTGAGTAGCTCTAATGCTTTACAAAAGTGATACCTTGTTTTACTTGGCACTATAATGTCATCAATGTATCCATATGATGCAGCAAAAAATGGGTTAGCAAATTTTTCTTTATATTCTTTAATTAACGTTTGCTGATCTTTTTCGTGTCGAAATATAATCTCAACTGCACTTTCAGGGCCCATCACAGCTATTTCAGCAGTTGGCCAGGCATAATTTATATCACCTTTTAGATGTTTCGAATTCATAACAATGTATGCACCACCATACGCTTTTCTAGTGATAAGGCTAATTTTCGGCACGGTCGCTTCAGCGTAAGCGTAAAGCAGTTTCGCTCCGTGTTGTATTATATTATTGTATTCTTGATTTGTACCCGGCAAAAATCCTGGAACATCAATAAGTGTGATGATCGGAATGTTAAATGCGTCACAAAACCTTACAAACCTCGCAGCTTTTCTTGAAGAATCAATATCCAAACATCCTGCAAGGTGCATAGGTTGATTTGCAACAATACCGACAGTATTTCCTCCAATTCTACCAAAACCAGTTATGATATTACGAGCAAAATCAGGTTTCAGTTCAAAGAAATTCCTTTCATCACAAACTTTTTCAATGAGTTCATACATATCATAAGGAGTATTAGGATTGCTAGGAATCAGAGTATTTAAAGATTCATCAATATCATTAACTGAATCACAGGTTGATTTAGGTTTCGGTGATTCTTGATTATTTGCTGGTAAGAAAGTAAAGAATTCACGCATTTTTAGCAGCATTTCAACATCATTATTGAATGCAAAATCCGCTACTCCTGTTTTGCTTGTATGAATTTTTGCTCCACCGAGGTCTTCGAAACTTACATCTTCGTAGGTAACCTTTTTTACTACATCTGGCCCGGTTATAAACATATATGAACTGTTTTTCACCATGAAAGTAAAGTCAGTTAATGCTGGGGAATAAACTGCACCTCCTGCACATGGGCCCATAATTAAAGAAATTTGTGGTATAACACCCGATGCATTTACGTTTCTTTGAAAAATTTCTCCATAACCAGCAAGAGAATTTACTCCTTCCTGAATTCTGGCTCCACCAGAATCATTTAGTCCGATAATTGGAACTCTGGCATTAATTGCCATATCCATAATTTTGCATATTTTTTTTGCATGTGACGCACCAAGTGAACCACCAAAGACAGTAAAATCCTGAGAATAAACAAAAACTTTTCTGCCATAAATAGTACCATGACCAATCACTACCCCATCACCTAAAAAATTAGCATTTTGCATGCCAAAATCATTTGCATGATGTTTTACGAATTTATCGTATTCTGCAAAAGAACTTTCATCGAGCAATATACTGAGCCTTTCTCTAGCAGTTAATTTCCCTTTTTCATGTTGTTTGGTAATCCTGTCAGAACCGCCTCCTTTTTCAGCTTCTAGTGCTTTGGTTTTTAGATTTTCTAGTATTTTAAAGTCTTGCATACAATAAAGTAGTTTTCAAATTAGTTGTAGACTTTATTAAGTTTACAAACCCTACTAACTATACACATACACTATTGCTATATGCAACAATGTATGTATGATAATTGTTAATGCTCTGGTGATTCATGGTCATACCAATTCTCATTGTTGTCCAGTCAAATAGGAAACATTGCAGAGTTGTTTAATTGTGGAGCTGGCAAGAGAAGTAATAAATTTGCACAAAGCACCCTCAAGTAGAGCAATTGTATCGTATATTTTATTGCGCAAAATGTTCTGTTTTATATATAACCAAAGCCTCTCAACAGGATTTAGCTCAGGTGAGTATGGAGGTAGGTATATAATGTCGATATTTTTAGGTACCTTTAAATTTTTTGACCTATGCCAACTAGCACAGTCCATAACGAGAAAAGCCTCTCGTGTTTCTAGATATTGCGAAATTTGCTCAAGAAATATGTTCATGCAATCAGTGTTGACATTTGGTGCAAATAAGCTAGAACTCTCTCCATTTCTAGGATTAACTGCACTATAGAGATAGAAATTTTGCCTACCTAATTTTGTTTTAACCTGTGTTCTAATCCCCTTTTTAAACCACCCATGTCCAACTTTTGAATGTGTGCCAAACCGTGATTCATCAAAGAAAAATAGCTCTTTTTCTGGATACTTGCTAATAGCTCAATTGAGATTTTTTTTTGAATTCCTCTTGTTTGCTTTTATCTTGTCCATTATGAACTGGTCTTGGTGTAATATATGAGAATTTCATCTTTTGCATATGGCGGTGTACTGTAGATTTGCTGATATTTAATCCGAACTTTTCCTGGATTCTTATTCTCATTTCTTTAATGGTGATATTAGGATTTTCTTCTATCCACTCTTCAATTTGCTGTAGTTGAGCCTGATTTAATTTAGTTTTTCTACGACGTTGTGAAGGAGCAAACAGTTTTTCTTCTCTGCCAATTTTCAAGAGTTTTACCCACGAAGTTAGTGCGCTTCTTGAAATGCAATATATTTTTGCTACAGCCGTTATACTGTACTTTTTTGCTGCAATTACAGCATTTAGTTTTTTTGAAACATATGCATTATTCCTTACTTTCTTCAGCATTTCTTTTGCTGATTCTACTACTTTTTCATCCAATAATTTTGATCTTAATGCCATTTAAACCTCGCTATTTTACTTACTTCAGTATGGCTTTTCTTCCATCATTGTCCATCTGTTTGCCCTGTAATGGGAATTGGTATTAGTTAATTTGTAGGTGTAATGTGGCTAGAAATGTTTTGAATGAAAATGAGTACCACGCTTTAAAGCAGTTGTTTTTAACATTTAATATTCAAAAGGAGGATGTGGTAAATTCTGACATTAAGAATATTAAGAAAAAGCTTAGTCAACAATACCGTAAATTATCGTTAAAATATCACTCAGATAAAAACCCAAACAATAAAGAAGCGGAGGAGAAATTTAAGGTTATTGCATTAAATAAGCCATTTTTTGAAGAATTTATAATAGAGCCATTGGAGAAAGGTCTCAATAAAAGAAATAATTTAATAAAAGAATTACGCGGTAAGTTGTGGAGTCGCAGTTATGAAGAATTGCAAAAATACTTAGATGATAAGTGCAGAAATAAACTCTATAATAAGCAGCAGTCAATTAACAATAATGTAACTGCTTATGTAAAATATTCTTCTTATTCAAATCTCTTAGGAGTTCTTTTAGTATCCTTCACATCAATTGCATTTTTAATAATTAATGGTATTTCTTCTAATGTACCAATAGCAGTAGGTTTTCTTGCTCCCTTGTTAGCAGGATCTATTTTGAGTCTAGCTGTTAAGAGCATTTATACTAGAAATGGGAAAGAGTTTAATCATCAGACTAATATTTTATTATTGTTTAACTTTGACCAAGAATGCGAAAATTTTTCAAAGAGTGATAGGACTAAATTAAAGTGGCTAAAAAATTCAGTTATTTTGAGCAACACAATCTGTACATCTTTAATGTTTTTCGGTGTGGGATTAGATTTAGTTGCCAACGGCTTTGGTATAACTAACTCTATGATGTTATCCGGCTTATTACTTTCATTACCATTCACGCTTTTAATTGTTACTTCACCTATTTTAAATGCTGCAAGTAATTATATTCTCAAAAAGACAGCTATAAATTCAATTGAGGAGCAATTTAAAGGTGATGATCAGTTTATAGAAGTCGATAACGAAAAGCCAAGCAGTACTATGAGCAATCAAAGTTATTTCCCCATCGGTCAGTTAATATCATCAAAGTTAGCTATTCTCCATAGCGAAGTCTCTAGCTAGGAACAATGAGCCACAGATCAGTATGGTTTTGACGTTTTGGATAGAGGCTTTTAATATGTGATTTGATATTGCATCGCCAATTGACTCACACTCCATTGCTTTTATTCCTATGTTATTGGCTTTTTCCCTAATCAAGTTTGTATTTGTTGCTTTAGGCTCAGATTTAACACAAACCGCACATAATAACTTGATATATGGTTTTAAGTGTTCTAAGAACTCTTCTACATTTCTGTTACGAGTAACACCAAAAATTATACAGACACCTTCAGCAAAGTTATCTCTTACCCACTGAAATAGTACTCTAGCACCATCATTATTGTGCGCACCATCTAAAAATAATTGCCAATCTTTTGGTAGTAAAGAAATTAAATTGCCCTCTTTTATACGCTCCAGTCGTGCAGGCCAATAAGTGCACTGTAAACCTGAAGTGATATCCTCTTCTCCAATATCAAATCCATATTTTCCACTCAAAATGCTACATGCTGCAATAGCATTGCCTGCATTGATTATTTGGTGATCACCCTTTAAAGACGGCAAAGGAAATTCTATTGATTGAATAGCTGATTGGAAAACCATTTTGTTGTTCTTTTTTTTGCAATTCCATTCAAAACCTCCTCTATACAGAGGAGATTTCTTATTTATTGCATGGAATTCTAGTGTATTCATTATAGATTTTTCTTGTGGTACTATTACGCAAGGAACATTAGGTTTCATTATTCCAGCCTTTTCACCTGCTATGGTCTCTACAGTAGGGCCAAGATATTCCGTATGATCAAGTGCAATGGAAGTAATTATTGTTAAAATCGGACTATCTATAACATTTGTTGTATCAAGTCTCCCACCCATACCCACTTCAATTAAAGTTATATCGGCTTTATGACGAGAAAAAGCTAAAAAAGCTGCAATAGTTGCAGCTTCAAACAGAGTGATAGGTTGTTCTGCAATTACGGCACGGCATTCTTCTAACAAGCTATATAATTCATTATCGTCGATATAACTGCCTGCAATAACTATTCTTTCATTAAAATTCACCAAATGTGGAGAAGTGTATGCGTGTACCTTATACCCTGCTGCTTGCATTATATATCTTATAAATGCTAGTGTTGAGCCTTTCCCGTTAGTTCCAGCTATATGAATTACGGGAGGCACTTTTTTCTCGGGATTATCTAGTTTACTTTCCATAAGATGGTACAAGCCTCCACCTTCTAGGTGGAGAAACTTTAGTTTGTCAATGTCATAACTGTACTTTATAAAGTATAGTTATGACGGAATATGACAAAGGAAAACACACTGTATTTTATCATAGGTACCATATAGTCTGGATTACAAAATATCGGTACAGAGTATTAACTAAGGCTATGAAGGAGAGAATACGAACAATCATAGCAGAAGTATCTGAAGAAATGGGGATTAAGATAGAAAACGGAGTAATATCATCAGATCATTTACATTTATTCGTAGTAATACCTCCTCATATAGCTGTGAGTGATTTTGTTCAAAGAGCCAAAGGCAGGTCTTCACGCAAAGTTCAACAAGAATTTCCAGAGCTAAATAAAATGTACTGGGGAAAGCGTTTTTGGGGAAGAGGATACTTTAGTGCTACCAGCGGACATATCACAGATGAAGTCATTAATGAGTACATCAATAAACATACAGATGCACATCAGCCTCATTCTATATCTAGTATAAGATTGGAGTAGCTTTAGCTTCTCATCGCGCTTCCAGCGCTATATCCAACCTTTCGGCTCTCAGCCGATAGTGGTTGAGTAAGAAAGCTTTTTATGCGATCAAGAGAAAAATCATTCGGCCTGCTACCAAGTGGCTTAGGCCAATGAGGCATATATATCATAGATTATTGTTACATTTTAATTCACCTATCACACTTGCTATGCCATGCGTGTCAATCTTCTCACTAAATTGAGAACGTTGATTAATAGCAATACTTATTCCACTCATTACAACATCACTTATCAAGAAAGAACTGTGATTTTTAGTAACTTTAAAATCAATATTTGTAAATTCTTCATCACCGTAAGAGAACCTTGTGCCAATTAAGCAAGTTTCATCGTCAACTGCTTTTGTACTCATTATGATCATTTCACTATTACTCATGTATTTAGATAAAATTTTAACGCACAAACGTGTAAGATACACTTCATACTCTCTTAAGAAATCTTCCCTTTCCTTCTGGGTAGTCAAAACCCCATATTTTCCCATGACAAATCGAGATATTTCTTTGAGGTTAACATTATTCTGAATGACCTCCTGAAGCTTTTCGTGTACATGCTCTAGGTTTTTTCTATTTCCTTTTGTAGATATGCTGTCTACTTGTTGCTTCATAGTATGCACAAAAATTTTGTGATCTGTACAACTAGTGTAAGCTCTTGAAGAAATTACAATAAAAACAATAATGATTAAAACTTTAGTAATATTCATAAGATATACTTAAAATGCAAAGTTTGATAAAGATTAAATAATAATCGCTGACTTTTAATATACCTATAGACATGCCCTGTGTAAATCATCTATAATTCAAGTAGGGGTCTGTGCTATGCGTTATGAGTTAAGTTAAATTTCCCGAGCGATAATTTCTAGAGAAGGGAATTGCCTCTGCTGGTTTCGTTGAAACTAATATGCGATGCCCACCTTAACTTCAGGTCTCAGGAATCTACTAAGGCTGACGGTAGATACGGATCCTTTTTTGATTGGTACTAAATTTATGCTTCATCAATACAGAGAACAAGGTACCTTCCTATGTTCGCCTAATGAAGTATTCCAAATTGTAATTGATGTTGAAAGGTATCCTGATTTTGTTCCTTGGTGCAAAGCCGTTTATATAAAAGAAAAAATTGACAATCAAATGGTTGTGGACCTTCTAGCAGCTTTTCATGGAATTAAAGGAAGATATACATCAGAGGTAACCTTTCTTTCTCCAAGTAGAACAAATGAAGGTTGGATAAAAGCTGTATCATCAAATGGAATATTTAAACATCTATGCAATAAATGGCAATTCATTCCCATAGATGAAAATAAAACTATGGTAAAGTTTTATATAGAGTTTAAGTTTAAGTCCAACTCATTTTCAACCCTATTAAACTCAGTATATAAATATACACAAAGTAAAATAATTGCTGCATTTAAAGATAGGGCTGAAAGCCTTGCTAAACAAAAGTTATCTTGACATTATTAATATAAATGTATAATTTTTTTTAGTAAGTTAAGTGTTTAGATTGTAATGATTTTTAGACTATTGTTTTTATTAATTTTCATAAGTGTTAATTCTTATGCAGTTGTTAAGCAAGATTTATACGATAGCCAATACATTCAAAAAAAACCCAATGAAATAACATCAAATGAGCTATTATCGCCATTACCTGATGATAAATTATTAGGAGATCCAAAAGCACCAATTCTAATGATAGAATATGCTTCATTAACTTGCTATCACTGCTCTCTTTTTCATAGGAATGTTTTTCCTAAAATTAAAGAGAAATATATAGACACAGGTAAGATGTTATATATATTTCGTCATTTTCCTTTGGATTACAGAGGGCTAAAGGCTGCAATGCTAAGTCATTGCTACGAAAAACAAGAAGACTACTTTAATTTTAACAAAGCTGTTTTTAACTCAATAGATTCGTGGAATTACTACAATTTAAGTGATTTGACTTTACTACAAAGAATTGCTGCACTAAGCAACTTAAAGCAAGATGCATTTAACCAATGCATTAATGATAAGAAAATAATGGATAAAATCGTAAATGATAAATCACTGGCAATTAATAAACTTGGTATCACAGCCACTCCAATATTTTTCATCAAGCTTAACGATGATAAATCATATATAGAGCATAATAAAGTTAAACATGGAGGGTATAAAGAGCTGAAATATTTCACTAATGTGATAGATAAATTATATGGAAAAGCTATAGTGAAGTAATACCACTGTAGCTTACCATATAAAAGACTCTATGCTGAGTCATTGTTTTTCACTACTGTTTGTTGTTTTTTACGCTCAAACTCTCTTTTTTTACTGTGCCAAGTGTAGTAATACATAGCGATTTTATTCTCTATTAATACTATTGTCCCATCATAAAACTGAACCATATCCATAACTTTTCTCTGAGCTTCATCAAAACGTTCTTTATACTTTTCACGATAAGCTGGATTATGTAGTAACATAACCCCTTCATTCTTGTTAGATTTTTTGTTTAACGTTTCAACTTCACCAGCAATAGTATAAGACATATAACCCCCTCTAATTGATTATAAAAATTATATTTTAAAAAGAGAAATGCGCATAAACAATCCCTTTAATTCTAGCATAATAATCGACTGTTTATTATACTAGTTAACTATAGTACGATATATAATAATTTTTGTCACTTAAAATTTTATACTATGAAATAATAACTTAAAATAAATGTTTTTATTATTTTAAACTATATTATTATATTTATAAATTGTGTATGAATTAAGTCTCCCTAATTTATAATATATGCGTAATAATTTTAGTATAAAATTGTCATACATAAGAAATCTATTTGCAAAAGAATATAAAAAAATAGAAGAATATTGTATTCTTGAAAAAAAGCAACATATTCAAATTGGCCCTGAAGAAGGAAAGCTATTAAGTTTATTTATAAAAATCCAAAAAATCAAAAGTATTGTTGAGATTGGCACGTTATACGGTTACTCGTCGATTTGCATGGCAAAAGCTCTACTAAAAGACGGTCATATATATACAATAGAAAATAATCCTCAACACTCAAGAATAGCAAAAAAAAATTTTAGTGCTTTTAATCTAAGTGATAAAATTACTCTAATAGAAGGCGATGCACTGGAAAAAATTAATGAATTATCAGCAAAAGCACCATTTGACATGATATTTATTGATGCTGACAAAAGTAGTTATCCTGAGTATTTAGATTGGGCAGAGTCATACATTAAACAAGATGGGCTAATCGTTGCAGATAACACTCTACTGTTTAACACAGTATTTTTAGAATCGCCTCCAAAAGAAGTATCAGAAAAATCATGGCATGCCATGAGGGAGTTTAATAATAGATTATCAGATGAAAAAAAATATTTCTCTATATTGATTCCAACTGATGAAGGAATGACTGTAGCTTTAAAGCTAACATAAGTTAAAAATCAAGGTCAGCATAATGTTTAGGAGGGATTAAACCAGAAATCCTCTCTAATAATATCTCACGAAAACAAGGCTTTGATTTAACAATGGAGTACCATTCTTTTAAAATTTTACTTTTTTCCCATGGAAAACTACTTACATAATCCATTACGGAAATATGCGATGCTAAAGTAATATCAGCTAAAGTGAACTTATCAGTTGCAAGCCAAACGTTCTTGTTAATTAAGTGTTCGATGTATTCCATATGGCAAGGCAGGTTATGCTGAGCTGCATGAAGAAATCTAGAGTCAGGGCTGCGGTTAGTAATTACTTTTTCATTCATAATATACTTAGTAACTTCATTGTAAAATTTGTTATCGAACCAATTGATTAGAGCGCGTATTTTAGACTTAATAATAGTGGATGAACCAAGTAATTTGACGTCGCTATTGTAAGTCTCTTCTATATATTCACAAATGGCATTACTATCCGCTATTACAAAGTTATTATCTATTAACACTGGTACTTGCCCGGTTGGATTGATCTCCATAAATTCATTCCGCTTTTCCCACGGATTTTCATACACTAGATCACAGCCTAATTTTTTTTCTTTTAGAAAAGCTCTAACTTTTCGTGAAAATGGACAAAGAGGAAAATGATATAAAATCATAATGTTCCTCTTTTGGTATACCAATATCCTTTTTTTGTTACTCTATGGCTTGACCTACAACTGTACGAACTTTCTTTGTAGTCGACAGAAGTTTGCGTAGCAGGTGGTGTTATTCCAGTGCTTGACACTGGAATCCAGTTCTTGTTATACAATTGCCTAGTGCGCTCATTTACAGTTAAGTTTTCTGGATCCAAGTAGTCAAGCACTGGGATGACATCCTTTTCGGTAAAAATTGCTCTTATATCACAACATTCATACAGCTGTATGCCTAGGCACTGGGATGACATAAATAAGCGCTGAAATGACATAAATAAACATTGGAGTGACAATCTTGTAGTGACTTGCATGACAGCTAACTTCTCGTTTATTTTAAAGTAATGTTGCAAGAGGTCTAACATATAAATTATAAGACTAATATAGGATATACCTTGCTAAATAAAAAAAAAAGTATAATATTTTATAAGGTATGCAGGCAAAAACTCTGTAATTTGGTCAGATCAGAAATGAAGCAGCCATATCAGAACCTTTTTGGGTTGCATACCTATTTCATTATTTGTTTTATCCGAGGCTATGAATATAGCATTAAAACATCGTCCTAGTAGCTTCAAAGATCTAGTAGGTCAAGATATATTAGTGCGTGTATTAGAAAATGCTTTTATTTTAAACAAAATCCCACAATCTATACTGCTCTCTGGTAGTAGTGGAGTTGGTAAAACCACCACTGCAAGGATAATAGCTTTATGTTTGAATTGTTCCCTGGGGCCAATTTTTGAACCTTGCGGATCATGTGAAAATTGTCTAGCAATAAAAAATTCAAGCCATCCAGATGTAATTGAAATCGATGCGGCAAGTCACACTAGCATTGACGATATTAAAGTAATCCTGGGAGATATTTGCTATTCACCTATAAGCTCTAAATTCAAAGTCTACATTATAGATGAAGTACATATGTTATCCAGCAGTGCATTTAACGCATTACTTAAAACCCTAGAAGAGCCACCATCTAGTGTAAAGTTCATTTTAGCAACTACGGAAATAAAAAAAATACCAATAACTATTATTGCACGTTGTCAAAGATTTGATTTACACAACATTCCTGTAGCTAAAATAGTGGAACGTTTAAATGATGTTGCACAAAAAGAGAGTTATTCCATTGAAAAGGGAGCATTAGAATTAATTGCACGACATTCTGGAAATTCAATGCGTAACGCCTTGTTTTTGATGAATCAAGCAGTGCTATATAGCAAAGATGGTGCAATATCCACTAAAAATGTGACAGACATACTTGGCCTAGTGGATAAAGATATTATATTCGATCTATTAGGAGCAATATTAGATGGTGATTTACAAAAAGCTCTATCAGTGTTTGACAAGGCGATAAAAACAGCAAACCCACTTAGTATTTTTGAAGGTCTATTGCAAACAATTCAGTTAATATGCCGTTTTTTAATTACGAAAGAGATTGATAGTGCAGTTACAGAGCATGAAAAGAATAGGATAAAAGATTTAAGTATAAAGAGATCTTTAATATTTTTTTCGAGATTGTGGAAGGTGTTGCTTAAAGGTATTCAAGATATAAAAACTTCAACATGCAACGATGTTGCTGCTGAAATGATGCTAATTAGTCTTTGCTATCTCTCTGATCTACCTTCTCCAGAACAGGTGATCAAAAAAATTCTTTCACAGAATGTAGAGCAAGGAAATAGACAGGGCAGACCTGTTGCACCTTCCCCCTCTGTCATCCAAGTAGCTGACTACTCGGATCCAAAAAAATATGTGGAAAGTAAACAACAACCCCACTCTGTCATCCGAGTAGCTGACACTGGGATCCATGTGGAAAATAAACAACAAAATTACGATTTTGATAAGATTTTGCAACTATTAAGGCGGAGTAACCAAATTTATCTTTACAAACAACTGTGTAATAATCTACAATTAATAGATTGTAAACCTGGATATTTAAAATTAAAAGCTGTATCTAAGTTGGATAGTAATTTTTGCAATGATTTAAAAAATTACTTAAGCCAGGTGACTCAGCAAGAGTGGGTTATTGCAGTTGATACAGGTTATATAAACAGGGAAGTGAGTAATTTAAATTATGCACCTGCAGTTAAGGATATCCTTGACACGTTTAAAGGTGCAAAAGTAGTTAATATAGAAAATAAGGAGTAAGTTGTGGATTTTAGTCAAATAATGAAACAAGCGCAAGAGATGCAAAAAAAGCTTGCAGAAGCTCAAGAAAAATATGTTGGAAAAGAGTTTCAAGGTATTTCTGGTGGTGGCAAAGTTTCTGTATTAGCGGAAGTCATAAAAATAGGTAGCTATAAAGCTAAAAAGGTGAACATAGACTTAGAACTTATGAGAAATGAGGAAAAAGATATAGTAGAGGATTTAGTAACAGCAGCGTTTAATGATGCCGTTAAAAAAGCAGAAGAAGATATGGCGAATGCAACTTCTGATCTTGCAGGTATGATGGGTTTACCATCTGGGTTTAAACTTCCTTTTTGAATTTACTACTGAAGTTTCTTTTAGTGTAAGTATTTTTTTTCTAATATTCCCAACGCTAGTACTTCTTCATATAATGTACCTATACTAGCATAGCCCTACGTCATACCGTGATTCATTCCACAACTGTACAAACATTGCAATATGGCACGATATCACATAGTAAACGATGTCATTCCAGTGCTTGACACTGGAATCCAGCCTTGCCGTAATCTCATCAAGAACGTTGTGCTTTAACATAAAACGGCTACTTTTATGCTTACCAACTTAATAAAATTCCTGGATCCCAGTGGGCTTTGTTGCATCACACTTTATGAGATGGTGATTTATGGTAAATTCATGTAACTATCTCAAATTTAGCCATACCAATATCAGTGAATTTATTAAGCAAATAGCATTTGATTAGCAGTTCTTTTTCTCGATTTATCTCAGATTTATTCCTAAAACTAAATCCGAATATTTGCTTTAATCTTGAGAAAAACCCTTCAATATAAGATCTTTTCCCATAATTTACTTCTTTTTTCCATTCTTTCATGCCATCTTCACCGTATAATTTTATTAACCTAATAGCAGCATTCCTGTCAGACATATAATCTATTTCTGGATGTTCTGCCGCATTGTTTATTGGTGGAATTTTTGTCTTTATATCATATTTGTTACACAACTTATAAAACTTGTGCCTATCACATGCTCTATCTGCATATAGTGCTTTTATGGCATGCTGAAAATCAACTTCTTTTAGCAAATCACAAGCTCCATAGTGATCAGAGTAGACACCGTTACTGTATTTTACAGCTATGGCTTTTTTGTTGTTTATATTCAACATTACGTGCAATTTTCTCGTTTGCTCATAGCCACGATATTTTCTGTCAGTGCTATTTTCCTTGCTGTGACCAGGAGTGTTGTTGTATATACTAATTCCTGTACTGTCTATAGCAATTTCGATATCTTCCATATTATTTTCTGCAATCATTTATCTTAACATTAAGTTTCTTAAACCTTCTTGATGCTTGTGAATAGCTGATAACTGCCAAATCTCTTCCTATTTGTTGCAAATACCCTTTTATAAACCCGACTGTTTGTCTTAAACCAATTCTAAAGAAACTGACGATTATATGCACCAAAATCACAACTTTATCACTATAAATATAGTTGCCGCCCTGCATTTTTGGACAATTCTCGTACCAATTTTCTATGGCGTCATTGATATAACAAAAAATGCTTCCTCTTTCTTGGAGAAATTTGTTATATTCATGGCAGTTACTGACTCTCATTTTTTGTGGCATATTTTTTCTTCAACAGTTAAATGGCTATTTATAATGAATTTTGTCAGTAACTGCCAGTTCTTTTCACTTGAGCGATGCAACAAAGCCATCCCAGTGTCACGCACTGGGATGACATCATCCTTTTTTTTGGATTCCAGCGTCATGCGCTGGAATGACACCTCTCTTGGGCTCTCTTAGCTATAAATATTAAGGAATTTACCAAACGAAAAAAAAGGCAAAAGAAGCCCCGTGGTTGGCTAATTATACCAATTCTCATTGTTGTCCAGTCAAATAGGAAACATTGCAGAGTTGTTTAATTGTGGAGCTGGCAAGAGAAGTAATAAATTTGCACAAAGCACCCTCAAGTAGAGCAATTGTATCGTATATTTTATTGCGCAAAATGTTCTGTTTTATATATAACCAAAGCCTCTCAACAGGATTTAGCTCAGGTGAGTATGGAGGTAGGTATATAATGTCGATATTTTTAGGTACCTTTAAATTTTTTGACCTATGCCAACTAGCACAGTCCATAACGAGAAAAGCCTCTCGTGTTTCTAGATATTGCGAAATTTGCTCAAGAAATATGTTCATGCAATCAGTGTTGACATTTGGTGCAAATAAGCTAGAACTCTCTCCATTTCTAGGATTAACTGCACTATAGAGATAGAAATTTTGCCTACCTAATTTTGTTTTAACCTGTGTTCTAATCCCCTTTTTAAACCACCCATGTCCAACTTTTGAATGTGTGCCAAACCGTGATTCATCAAAGAAAAATAGCTCTTTTTCTGGATACTTGCTAATAGCTCAATTGAGATTTTTTTTTGAATTCCTCTTGTTTGCTTTTATCTTGTCCATTATGAACTGGTCTTGGTGTAATATATGAGAATTTCATCTTTTGCATATGGCGGTGTACTGTAGATTTGCTGATATTTAATCCGAACTTTTCCTGGATTCTTATTCTCATTTCTTTAATGGTGATATTAGGATTTTCTTCTATCCACTCTTCAATTTGCTGTAGTTGAGCCTGATTTAATTTAGTTTTTCTACGACGTTGTGAAGGAGCAAACAGTTTTTCTTCTCTGCCAATTTTCAAGAGTTTTACCCACGAAGTTAGTGCGCTTCTTGAAATGCAATATATTTTTGCTACAGCCGTTATACTGTACTTTTTTGCTGCAATTACAGCATTTAGTTTTTTTGAAACATATGCATTATTCCTTACTTTCTTCAGCATTTCTTTTGCTGATTCTACTACTTTTTCATCCAATAATTTTGATCTTAATGCCATTTAAACCTCGCTATTTTACTTACTTCAGTATGGCTTTTCTTCCATCATTGTCCATCTGTTTGCCCTGTAATGGGAATTGGTATTACATTATACTTTCAAGTATGGCGTTTTTTTATTCTAAACGCTTAATAACCGCGATTTAGTTGCTTTTAAGCCGCAACTAATCTAAATTATAAACATTAAGAAATTTACTAAACAGAAAAAAAGGCAAAAGAAACCCTAGGGTAGCTAGTTATTCACTATCCATTTTTTAAATCGGCGTTTTTTGATGTTTTAAATGCTTTATAAGCGCATTTCAGCTTATATTAGGTAAAAACCTAGAAATTTTATAAAGACATAAGGTGCACATAGTGCAAAAAATTAAACATGGGACGCCAGATACGTGAGTTTTTTTGTCATTTAATCTGTACAGAGAAGATAAATAAATAGCTTCAGTTTCATGATAAGGGGGCTGGCGGAGTTTGTCAAGGGATTTTTGACGAAATGATTCTGAAAGCAAAGAGCGGGAGAAGGGGTTCGAACCCTCGACCTCAACCTTGGCAAGGTTGCGCTCTACCAACTGAGCTACTCCCGCAATTAAATTAACCTAAATTTACTTAATTATAGGCATATACAGCGATTTGTAAACCCCGTGTACACGAAAAATGTGAGAGCCCATAAATTTGCGTGGTTCCTTCTATGATCTTTTCGTATACTTAAGACTCATTTTTGATTATCATAGGTTTTCAATTGTGCCAAAAAATGTATTAATTTTATGGGAATATTTTTATATAAAGACGACTTGCCAGCTAGTTCAATACCAGATGATATAAGGTCTATAGCTGTTGATACCGAGGCAATGGGGCTACTTCATAGCAGAGATAGATTATGCCTTGTGCAGCTCTCTTTTAATGATGGCAACGCTCACTTAGTTCAACTCAAGAACGATTATACAGCGCCAAATTTGAGAAAAATATTAGAGGATAAAAATATAACTAAAATATTTCACTTCGCGCGATTTGATGTAAGCATAATACGTTATTACTTGGAAACTTGGGCACTTCCGTGCTATTGCACAAAGATAGCTTCACGTTTAGTTCGTACTTACACAGATAATCATAGCTTAAAAGAGTTGTGCTTAGAGCTGCTTGATACCAAACTAAATAAGCAGCAGCAATCTTCTGATTGGGGAGATGAAAATTTAACAGACAAACAAAAAAGTTATGCTGCATCTGATGTTTTGTATCTCCACAGGATAAAGGAAAAGCTAGACTTAATGCTGGAACGTGAAAATAGAAAAGAATTGGCCCAAAAGTGCTTTGAATTTCTTCCTACTCGCATTGAGTTAGACTTAATGGGTTGGGAAAACGTGGATATCTTTAACCACCAGATGTAATAGAAGTTTTTTGTTTGTGCAAAACACTTTAGGGCAATTTTTCAAGCTCTGCGGTAAGAATTTAGTTGATTAACTGCTAATAGATACGCTATATTTTACAAAAATTTAGGTATTTTATGAGTGATGATATTACATCGGTAAATGATCAAAATTTCAAATCTGAAGTCACTGACTATAAAGGGTTTGTTCTGATAGACTTTTGGGCAGAATGGTGTGGGCCATGTAAAAGTCTAATGCCACGTATCGAACAATTGGCTAAAGACAGAAAAGGCAAGATTAAGATCTGCAAATTCGACATAGATGAAGGGACTGAAGTGCCAAGTAAGTATGGAGTGCAATCTATACCCACTTTAATCATATTTCAAGATGGTAAGGAAATTGCACGCAAAATTGGTGCAACAAATGATTTGTCAAGTTGGGTTGATAGTGAAATAAGCTAATAGACAAATTTGCTTTTGTGTGTATTATAAATATTGATAAAAGGGATTGTAGCTCAGTCGGTTAGAGCAGTTCGCTCATAACGAATTGGCCGTAGGTTCGAGTCCTACCAATCCCACCATTGTATTGATCTTAGCATGATCGTAACAATGAGAAAACTATAGTATATGAACTATATATTAATGTAATGGGGGAAATGATGGAATTTACTAAGTCTCTAAATAACAAGTTAGATGAATTGCGCTTACTAAATCATCCATTTTACCAGTCATGGAATACAGGAAGCTTAAGCTTGCAAGCTTTACAAACCTATGCTAAAGAATATTATCACCACGTTGCTGCGTTTCCTCGTTATATCAGTGGTATACATTTTTTGTGCCCAGATCTAAAAATGCGACAGGTTTTGCTTGGTAATTTGATAGAAGAAGAACAAGGTGATGAAAATCATCCAGAGTTATGGAAGCGTTTTGCTGAAGGACTTGGAGTAGCACGGTCTGATCTTCTTGAAGATGCACAAGTTAAGGAGACACAAGAATTAGTTGACGGTTACTTTGATATTGTACGATCAGATTTTGCTTCCGGTTTGGGTGCACTTTATGCTTATGAACGTCAAACTCCAGAGGTTTCTAAGTCTAAAATTGAAGGTTTAAAAAAACACTATTCAATAAGTGATGAGCGTTCTCTTCAATTTTTTACGGTCCATATGCATGCTGATGAATGGCATTCTGAGGAATGTGCAAATCTTATTGAAGATCTAGATGAAAAAGAGCAAGATAAAGTTATGCAGGGTGCTCAAAAGGGAGCAAGGCTCTTGTGGGGTTTTCTTGATGGAATGATGAATGCTAGCGTGTGTTAGTAGTTGTAAGTAGCTTAAACTCAGTGATGTTGGAATGCAATGTCTGCATGTAATCTTCTTATATCTGACTTACGGCTTTGGGTTCATTTAGGCTATAGTGCAGAAGAGAAGTATCATTCTCAATTAGTTAGTGTTAATATTGATTTTACCTTTAAATCCCCCCCTTTAGGACTTACAACTGACCGGCTTGAGGATACTATATGCTACTTGGAGGTAGTTCAGAGTATTCAATCTCTCGTTCAAAGCAAGCAATTCAACTTAATCGAGCATTTAACTCATGATATATACAGGACCATTAATAACCTTGTGATGCAAAAAAAGCTTATTATTTCTTCTATAGGCGTAACTATTCACAAAGTTGCACCACCTGTCCCCAGTGTGCATGGAGGTGTTTTCTTTACTTATCGTAATGCGTTGCAAGAATGATTTACATTTCTATTGGCTCAAATATGGGGAATCGCTTTTCCCATTTACAAAAGGCTGCTCAGTTACTGCAGGAACGCTATTTTAAAAATTTAAAATCTTCAATTATTCTGGAAACTAAGGCTATTTTACCGAATGATGCTCCACCTGGGTGGGACAGGCCATTTCTAAATATGGTTGTGTATGGAAGTTGTTCTTCTTCTCCTGAAGAGCTGTTAAAGGGCCTTAAACAAATTGAATGTGACATTGGCCGTCTGCAGGTCTATGAAAAATGGGCACCTCGCGTTATTGATTTGGATATTTTGTTATGGGATGACCTGACACTTGATACACCCTACCTTAAGATTCCTCACCCAGAATTGATAAACAGACCATTTTTGCTTCACTTGATGGCAATGCTGAGTCCCATGGCAGTAGTTAACAAAACGTTTGGTACTGTTAACCCTAACATTAAGGATTGCTTTTTAAGGAGTTTTACGCTTTCACCAGAGCTTATAGGTATTGTCAATATTACTCCTGATTCATTTTCAGATGGTGGTCTTTATTATGATGCAGATCAAGCAACCAAGCAGGCACTGCGGCTGTTATCAGATGGTGCAAGCATAGTTGAACTTGGTGCTCAATCAACAAGACCTGGCTCCTCAATACAAACTCCAAAAGCAGAGTATGCACGCTTAAAACCAGTGCTTGATGACCTTAATCAATATATGAAAGTTGGTGACATTAAAGTCAGCATTGATAGTTTCTGGCCAGATGTTATTTTGAACGTTTTGGAGCACTACAACATTGCCTGGGTAAACGATCAGAAGGGAGATCTAGATGATAATACCTTAAAAGCGATTGCTAGCAGTGGATGTAGTATCGTTATTATGCATTCACTCTCCATACCACCACATAGTGACAACATTATCCCAAGTGACATTGATCCAATTGATACCATAAGTAATTGGGCAGAAAGGAACATTAATAGATTACTAGCTCTAGGTTTTGATCAAAGCTCGATCATTATTGATCCTGGTATTGGTTTTGGCAAATCTATGTACCAGAATATCCAGATTTTACGCAGTATAGAAACGTTACAAAATTTTGGCTGCAAAGTTCTGGTTGGTCATTCTAGAAAGTCATTTATTTCTTCTTTTTCTACAGAACCTGTCTTTAACCGAGATTTAGAAACAATTGCTTTATCATCTGCATTGCACAACAAGGTTGATTTCCTTCGAGTGCATAATGTGCGTGATCACATGCGATTCTTTGTAGCTCAAGCTGCTTTACAGGGATGCTAGTTATCGGAATTATGGCTGTTGATCCCAAGGGGGTAATTGGAATAAATAATGGATTGCCCTGGCATTATCCAAGTGAGTTAGATCATTTTCGTCAGGTAACTGACAAACAAGTTATTGTTATGGGAAGAAAAACATTTGAAACTATGCCTCAAAACATATTGAAGGATCGTATCCCTGTTGTTTTTTCTCGTAACAAATTAAATTCTTGTTTTAACAGAGGAGTAAAATGCACTATTATTTCTTCTATGCAAGAGTTTTTGTCAATCCAAAGTAGTTCTAAAGTCTTCATGATTGGTGGAGCACAAATAGCGCACCTTTTTTTGGAGTATGATCTAATTTCAGAGTTTATCATAACAGAAATTCACAGACTTTATAAAGGTGATGTATATTTCAACTTAACACTTCTTGATGGATGGTATAAAACCGCTCTTGCTCAAACAAAAGATTATACTATATGCAAGCTGACACGTTAATATGCATGTTGAAGCAATTTATACCCACCGCATTGAATGTGGAGAAGTATTAGAGCAGGTTCTTGATCGCTATGTTTCAGAGTTGCTAAGAGAGGAAGTTGTTCTTGCTATCACATCAAAAATCATTTCTATTTGTCAAAAACAAGTGGTTTGCAAAACTGCTTGTTCTAAAGAAGAGCTAATCAAAAGAGAAGCTGATGCAATTGTTGATGTAGACCATAATTCTTACGGCATCTATTTAACAATCAAAGACAATATCTTAATTCCATCTGCTGGTATTGATGAATCAAATGGTAATGAAATGTATATTTTATACCCAAAGGATGTTCAGAAAACAGCTCTATCAATATGGAACTATCTCAAGACAAAACACTGCATAAAACATCTTGGTATTTTGATTACAGATAGTAACATAACACCTATGCGCCTTGGGGTTACGGGCGTTGCTCTTGGTTGGTGTGGATTTGAACCACTTTATTCCTATATAGGCAAGCCAGATCTTTATAATCAACCACTGCAAGTAACACAACTCAACCACTATCGGCTGAGAGCCGAAAGGTTGGATATAGCGCTGGAAGCGCGATGAGAAGCTAAAGCTACTCCAATCTTATACTAGATATAGAATGAGGCTGATGTGCATCTGTATGTTTATTGATGTACTCATTAATGACTTCATCTGTGATATGTCCGCTGGTAGCACTAAAGTATCCTCTTCCCCAAAAACGCTTTCCCCAGTACATTTTATTTAGCTCTGGAAATTCTTGTTGAACTTTGCGTGAAGACCTGCCTTTGGCTCTTTGAACAAAATCACTCACAGCTATATGAGGAGGTATTACTACGAATAAATGTAAATGATCTGATGATATTACTCCGTTTTCTATCTTAATCCCCATTTCTTCAGATACTTCTGCTATGATTGTTCGTATTCTCTCCTTCATAGCCTTAGTTAATACTCTGTACCGATATTTTGTAATCCAGACTATATGGTACCTATGATAAAATACAGTGTGTTTTCCTTTGTCATATTCCGTCATAACTATACTTTATAAAGTACAGTTATGACATTGACAAACTAAAGTTTCTCCACCTAGAAGGTGGAGGCTTGTACCATCTTATGGAAAGTCAATCTTCTTGATGCACTGGCAACATCTGCTGTTTTAGTTATGGGAGAAGGGGCAGAGCAAACACCGATGGCAATAATTAGTGGTGCACCAAAGGTTCACTTTCTTACTCATCCGCCAACTACAGAAGAAGAAAAAAGTGTGAAGATATCTATGGAAGAGGACCTTTACTCTCCTCTCCTCATGCGAGCCCGCTGGTTAAAGAGTTAAAGAGGAACTTAAAAATTTGCTATTAGACTTCTTAGAGTTTGTCCACAAACCAAGGAATACGTAGTATATAAAGAAAGAATATTGAGGTAAGAGATGAGGAAAAAATATCCAACAGATTTAAGTAAAAGGGAATGGGCAAGAATAGAAAAACACTTCAGAGTATCGTACAAGAAAGGAGGAAGGCCACCAAAATACAGTAAGTGTGAGATAGTAAATGCAATTCTTTATATACTGCGCACAGGATGTCAATGGCGCTATTTACCACACGATTTTCCGCCGTGGAAGGCTGTGCATGAACAGTTTAGAAGATGGAAAAAGCAGAGAATTTTTGAGAAAATGAACTATGATATCACTAAATATAGTAGGTCAAAAATGGGAAGCCGAGCGCATGCATAGTGGACAGTCAATCGGTAAAAACCACGGAAAAAGGGGGGGCAAAGGTTATGATGGTGCGAAAAAGGTAAAGGGGAGAAAAAGACATATAATCACAGATACTCAAGGATTTGTGCTTGGTTGCTATGTAGGAGCTGCAAGCGAAAATGACAGAGATGGGGTGAAGATGGCATTGGACAATATGAAGGAAAAATACAGCAATATTAAGAAAATGTGGGCTGATATGGGATACCAAGGAAAAGATTTAAAGGATTACGTAAAGAGAGAATATGGGATAGATATTGAAATTGTCAAAAGGCCTCCATGTAGGTTTTGGGTGCATAAAGATACACCACTAGAACTATTGCCACAACGGGATCCTGGATTTTCAGTACAGCCGAGAAGGTGGGTGGTAGAGAGGACTTTTGCTTGGATCAATAGAAATAGAAGGCTATCAAAGGAGTACGATTTACTTACAACATCTACTGAAAGTTTCATATATCTGGCTATGAGTAAAGTTATGTTAAGTAGGGAATATGCTTGATTTACTGGTTTGTGGACAACCTCTAAGCTATGGGAACGCTGGCGCATTAGATTTTGATTTTATATTAGAAAATGAAAAGCTAAAAAATAAAATGAAAGGACAGAAAGTAAGAGTTATAGTGCTGACATTAGCCAACTGAGAAACAGAGTTTTTGACCGAGATTTTGGAGCAAAGCTTATGTGTTAAGGTGGCACATAGAGGAGTGCTATAAACGACTCAAAGTAGGAGCAGAGTTAGAGAATTTTTCTGGAGAGGCTGTATTACAAGAATTTTGGGCAAACTTGGTCATGTGCAATATATTATCGCTTCATATATGTGATGCACAAGGGCCTTGGAACCCAGATCAAATTACTGAGTATCGTTTAAATTTTTCAGTTTTATTTAGTGTAATGAGACAGAAACTCTATCAGGTACTTATTGCACCAAAAAACTTTCAAGCCCTTTTTAAGTATACGCGCTAAAGTTAAAATCCGACCGGGACAGCCGCAATAAAGTAGATAAGCCTAAACGCCATCATGTCTTTAGGAGAGTTTGCTAATGAAAGTTCTTAAGTTGACGCCATTGGCTGAACGGATACGGAATGACACCATCCTTTTTTTTGGATTCCAGACTGGAATGACACCTCTGGACACTTCCGTCGTAAAGGAACCAGTGTCAGCTACTCGGATGACACCTTTTTTCTACTTAGTTTGGGTTATGCAAGAAGTCTAATGAAGTGAAAATAAATTTATTTACCAAAATAGAGTTGCCTTGGTCTACAGATCTTAGTTTCTTTATCATTTATCATTTCATACCACTGAGTAACCCAACCAGTGGTTCTTGCAAGTGCAAAAATAGGCGTGAACATATTTGAGGGAATATCGATAGCATTCATTATTATACCTGAGTAAAAATCAACATTTGGATATAACTTACGCACAATAAAATATTCATCCTTTAAAGCTATTTCTTCAAGTTTTTTTGCAATTTTAAGCAGTTCATTATTTTGTTCTAGTTTACTTAGAACCTCATGGCAAGCGCCTTTCAATATACGCGCGCGCGGATCATAATTTTTATAAACACGATGTCCAAATCCCATCAATTTAAATGGATCTTTATCATCTTTAGCTTTTTCGATGAATTTATCTATATCTCCACTTTGCTCTATCTCTTTTAGCATATTTATAACTGCCTCATTAGCTCCACCATGTGCTGGTCCCCAAAGTGTAGCAACTCCTGCAGAGAGGCTTGCAAACAGATTAGAACCAGCCGATCCCACCAATCTGACAGCCGCCGTAGAAGCATTCTGTTCATGATCAGCATGGAGAGTAAATATTTTATCCAGAGCTTTTGCAAAAAGGGTGCTTTTATCATTATCAACAGCATCGCCAAATATCATCTTTAAGAAATTTTCACTGTAACTTAATTCATTGTTAGCATTTATGAATTCCTGATTGTTGATATGCCCATAAATCATTGCAATAATTGTGGAAACTTGCGCTATTGCAGAAATTCCAAAATCTAGATCTTCACCATTGATATTGTTGCCATGCTTTTCATGGTAAGATGCTGACAAACTTGCAAAACATGCAACTAAGATTGACATAGGGTGAGCAGTTTTTGGAAATGCTTTAATTACATTTGTAACTTGCTCTGATACTTTGGATGATTCTTGTATTTTGAGAAGAAATTTTTTGTGTTGCTCTGAACTGGGTAATTCACCATAGAGCAATAAATAAATCACAGCAGTAAAATTATTATTCTCTGCCAAATCAGCTATATTATGTCCCCTATATTTAAGAACTCCTTCATCTCCATCAATGAATGTAATTGTAGAAGAGCATGAAGCTGTAGAAACAAACCCTGGATCGTAAGTGAATAATCCTGTCATCTTATATAAATCCTTGATATTTAACACATCAGGACCTGTTGTTCCGCTTAATACAGGTAGCTCGATTTTTAATCCATTACTTAGTTCTAATAGCACTTTTTTATCCATCACTTAAGCTACTTAAATTTTATACAGAATATACAAACTGAGGAGTATATATTAATACAGTTAACTTTACATTAACCGTATTAAGCGGTCATCAATGCTTTTACTTTTGCATTTAAGCGACTTATTTTACGCGCAGCAGTATTCCTATGAATAACACCTTTATTCACACACTTGTGTAAATTAGATTCAGCATTCCGAAATGCCAGAACAACATTTTCTTTGTCGCCAGACTTGATTATATCAACCAATTTTCTAATAGCGGTGCGAGTTTTACTTTTCCGCATCTTATTTATTAAAGTGCGTTTTGCTATTACCTTTATCATTTTTTTAGCACTCTTATGATTTGCCATATATTAATACCTAAAATACTGTACTTTCCTTTTAATTATAAAGTTTTTTTGTTAATTTGCAATATCAGTTTTTTCTATGGTTAATCTACTGCTTCTCTCTTCAATAATTTTTTCTAAACTTTGCAAGAATTCATTTTTGTTTAACCCAGAATATATTGGGGGCAATATTTCTATTACTGCCTTTCCGGGATTTTTTCTCAGAGAAAGTATGCTTTTTGGCCAAAACAAACCAGTGTTTAAAGCAACCGGTAACACAGGAACAGATAATACGCTATATAAAGCAGCAATACCTGGTTGATATTTTATATTTTGGTTTATAGTTGTTCTTGTACCTTCAGGAAATATTATTATGCTTCTATTTTCTTTTATACGCATTTTTGCTAGTTTGATTATATGGCGTATAGAACTGATACCATCTGAACGGTTAATAAAAATCATTTTCAGCGCTATAAGATGCAAACCAATGAATGGAATCCATTTCAATTCACGTTTTAAAATAAAAACCGCTTTTCTAAATAGTAGTATAAAAATAAATGTTTCAAATGGAGATTGGTGTTTAGATGCAATGATAAAAGGTTGCTTAGGGATGTTTTCCATTCCCCTCACTTCATATTTAATGCCACATAATAAACGCAGCATGAATAATACAACTCTCACCGAACAGACGAGGAAAATGGTTATTACACACTCAGAAAAGAAAATTACAGGGAGAGTAATGAAAGTATAGAATACCTCCCATAATATAAGAAAGAAATTAAACAATAAACTTGAAATCACAAACTCACATAAATTTATTTAAATTTAACTTTATTACAAATTAAAAACAATAAATTTAATTATTGATCATCTGAGTAATAGGATGCGAATCAGCTAATTTGTCCTTTAACTTTTCGTTAGCAATATGAGTATATATTTGTGTTGTAGAAAGGTTAGTATGGCCAAGAACTTTCTGTATCAACACAATATTTGCTCCGCTATCCAGTAGATGGGTAGCAAAAGAATGCCTAATCACGTGTGGAGAGATCTTATTTTCATCAATATTGCATTTTCTTGCTAACTCCTTCATTAATTGAGCGACCCTCTGCCTTGTAATTGGTTTATTAGGTTTATCACCTGGGAATAGCCAATCAGACTCCTTTCTGTTAGAGAGCAGATTGTCACGAACTGATAAATAATTTCTAAGGCTCTGCAATGCTTGTTCATTAAAAAGAATTTGCCTCTCTCTACCACTTTTTCCTTTTATTATTATATAGCATTCTTTGTTATTACTGTTTATTAAATGCGACACTTCACATAATTTCATACTAATTAGTTCAGAAACACGCATTCCAGAAGAGTAAAGGATATCTAAAATCGCACATAGCCTTTTACTGCTTATCTCTTTATTCGATTCGCTTGCTGATTTTCTCACTGCGTCCATTAGCAAAAATATTTCTTCGACACTTAAATACTTAGGCAAAGGACGAGAAACTTTTGGATTCTTTAATTCAGCATCATTAGCCGGCGCTGGATTAAAATCTATTATTCCGTCATTAAATAGACACTTATAGAAATTTTTCATAGCGGATATTTTTCTTGATATAGAGCTACTTTTATATTTTTTTTGTGTACATAAAGATTTCACATAATCTTTAATATTGGTTTTGTTTACACCAACCAAGGTAGTGCCGCTTTCCAATAAAAATTCTTCAAGCTGGTGTAAATCCGAACGATAACTTTCCAGAGTATTTTGTGTAGCGGACCTCTCTGAAGCTAAAGCATCTATGTAATATGTTATGTAAAGATTTTCTTTTTTATTTTGCGACTGTTTATTTTTCATTATCAGCCCCTATATTTATTTCTTTGGCTATAATTTGATTAGAAGTGTTCCCTGTGTTTCTTATGAGAAAATATGAGACAAATAAAGCATTTATCAATAGAGTGAACATCACAAACTTTTGCTTTAACCTTTTTCTTAAATTTAATCTTACTCTTATCATAGTTAAATTATAACGTTAAATCTATAAAAAACACCTTATAAAGTGAGCTCTACTATAAATATAGAATACTTCTTAGCTGTATCTATCTATATTTATTATAACATAACATTGATTATAATTCTAACATGGACAGATAGAGATTTCAATTACGTTAGTGTTATGGGTGTTAATAAATTTTTAATATACACCTTTACAAAAGAAGAAATCAAATGGCATCTTTTTTTAATAAAGTGCTAATAAAAGGAACGGTCACATTCGACCCTATAGATTCATTATCTATCTTCTCTATAATTTTATCAATGCTATAGAAAGAACGTTCTATTCTTGCTAAAATATAATTAATCACTTTTAAATCAATTTTTAACTGTTTATCTGAAAATCGTTTTATTAGCATAATTCTTAATAATTCCTCGCTTGCAGGCAAAATTTTTACGCTGATAGTTGATAATATTCGAGAACTTAAATCTCTTAATTTGAAGTTAAGCTTTTTTGGTGAAATTGAAGAAGTGATTAGCAGCCTCTTGTCACTTTCTTTCATGTAATTGTAACAATGTAATAACATTGCTTCATCTTTAATGTTTTGTACGTCTTCTAAAATAAAAGCATCGCTATACCTAATCTCGCTTACGAAGTTATTCACATTGATAAAAATTGCATCGTTTATTGATTGCCAAATATGAGCAAGATGAGTTTTACCGGAGCTTTTAGGTCCAAAAAGAATCAGACATTTCCAAGATAAATCATTAACTACCGAATTATACACGTGCTTATTTTCATCTAAGACGATGTAATTCTGCCGACTATAATCAGCTTGATTGTTGTTAAATAAATTTAATTGCACGTTGAACCTCTTACGTAACCTCTTTCTGGTAGTAATTTTTGCGCAGAAATTTACTTACGCTCCTCAAATGTGTCAGGTATTCTGGGCTCATTTCTCCTCTTACCATAAATTGATTATGCAAAAGGTCTGTTAGCCGTTTTTATAAAGCTCACTTTTAAAATATTTATTGATTGCATATTCTACTGATACATTGAACATTGCTATTATTGGAATAAAAAGTAATATACCTATAAATCCAAAATATGAAGCGCATATAGTAATTCCCAGAATAATTACAGTTGGATGTATATGAACTTTTTTTCCTATTAATAAAGGAACTAATATGTTTGAATCTATTAATTGCCCAACACCAAATAATAGCAAAACAGCAGCACTTTCAAACCATCCACTAAATTGAGTGATAGCGCTCAAAAACCCAATAATGGTATATAATAATGGCCCTACGTAAGGTATGAACGTTAACATTCCTGATAAAATTCCAATAACAATAGAGTGTTTCAATCCGATTATGCTCAGGCTTACAGAGTAAAAGATCATCATGACAATACATACATTTACCTGCCCCTTTAGATAATTAGATATAATGAAATCCACTTTGAAAAAATAATCTGCAATTTTTCCCCTGTAAGGAATAGGGATTAATTTATTAGCTTTTTCTATAATTAAAGGCCAATCACGTAATATATAGAAAAACACTACAGGAGTAATCACCATTAATGATACCGTGTTAAAGCTTGAACTTAACACTTGGATTATAAAGTTACTAGCAATATCAAGAGCATTCATGAAATAAGATACATAGTTGCTGTAATTTTCTGCTAGATTTTTAGATAAGTGATCAAATAAGCTATCCTCGATTTTTATATTAAGAAATTCTAATACAGAGGGGATTACTTTAAGCTCTAATGAAGGCACTTTACTCACTAAGAAATTTAATATTGAAGTAATTTGAACATATATAATAGGTAAAACAAATGTTATGACTAGTATAAAAGCTATTAATAAAACAAGTATTATAAAAATTACAGAACATGAACGTGGTATTCTATACTTTTCAAACTTAATTACTAGCGGATTAAACAAATATGCAATAATAATAGATATTAAACATGGAAAAATCATAGTACGCATCAGGAATAACATCCCTATTATAAAAAGCAGTATGAAACAAATAGTTATATGACGTTTTTGCATGTGTTTAGCATAGCTAATTTACTGAAAAATATGCAATTTATTTTTCCTATGTTGAAAGTATTTTACGATTTGTAATACTATCGTTTTTTACTAAAATTTAGTTGTTTAATCCGCAGGCGAAGATAGATTTTGAGCTCTCTAAATATCTCTTTTGCTATTATAATTATGCTAGTTAATAGGGGAAGTAACTTTTATATGATGTCAGAAATTTTATTTTTCGGAAAGAATCTTGGATAGAGAGGAAAGCTTCTACAAAAAGAAATATGTGCGCTAAGAAATACAAAATAGCAGCATTAATAGTTGCAGCGGGAGTAGGCAGTAGATGCAATTCTACGATTCCTAAGCAATATATAAAACTGGCAGGTAAATCTGTTTTATTTCATACAATTAAAAGATTTCTGGCTAACCAATATATAGATTACATAAGAATAGCAATTAATAGAGACCATGAAAGTTTCTATGAGAAAGCTATATCACTAATTACAGACACTAAATTACTAAGCCCTGTATACGGAGGAGAAAACAGGCAAAGTTCAGTTAAACTAGGGCTTGAAAGCTTACAAAAAGTTAACCCAGATTTTGTAGTTATACACGATGCTTGTAGGCCTTTTGTGTCAGATGTTCTGATAGATAACTTGGTTGAATCTATGATTAATGATCAATATACAGGAGTAGTTCCAGCAATAGAAGTTGAAGACACTATGTCATTGGTGAGTAATAGTTTTATTGAATCTACGATTTCAAGAGGAAAGCTCAGAGCCATACAAACCCCTCAAATTTTTAATTTCAAAGAATTATTATCATGCCATCAATCAGTCAAAGAATTTACTGACGATTCATCACTAATGGTAGAGCACAAAAAACATGTTGCGATCATTAAAGGTGAGAAAAGCAATTTTAAGTTAACCACAAAAGAGGATATCAATATGGCAAAGCTTCTTTTTGAAGAGCCAAAATTTCGTGTCGGAGCCGGTTATGATATACATAAGTTCATTAAAGTTCAAAATGGTGCTGAAAGCTTTATAAAAATTTGCGGTGTGAAAATTGAACACAACATGGCAATAGAAGCGCACTCTGATGGTGATGTTGCAATACATGCAATCGTTGATGCAATACTCGGAGCACTGGGATGTGGCGACATAGGAGAGCACTTTCCTCCTAGTTCCTCTGAATGGAAAGATTGCAATTCATCTCACTTTCTTGACTTTGCTGCTAAAAAAGCAAAAGAAAAAGGGTACAGCGTGTCTAATTTAGATATTACTATAGTTTGTGAAGAGCCTAAAATATCGCCTTACAAAGTAGAAATGAAGAAATTCATATCAAAAGCATTAGAAATTGATGATGAATTTGTAAATATCAAAGCAACCACTGCAGAGAAATTAGGTTATATTGGAAGAAATGAAGGAATAGCAGTGCATGCTTCTGTGTTATTGCATACAAACTTTTATTGGGAATAGAAACGAAAAAACTTACTTGACACCCTTCGCCAGTCCCCTTATCATGAAACTGAAGCTATTTATTTATCTTCGCAATCTGTGCAGGTTAATGACAAAAAACTTAGGGTATTTGGCGTCTCATGTTTAATTTTTCGCGCTACGTGCATCGCATGTCTTTAAAAATTTTTAGGTTTTTACCTATATAAGCCGAAACGCGCTTACAAAGCGTTTAAGACAGCAAAAAACGTCAAATTGACAAGGGAGAATTTGAATGCTAGCTACTACGGGGTTTCTTTGCCTTTTTTCCTGCTTAGTAAATTTCTTAAACACTTGCGGTGTAGGTTAGTTGCAAGTTAAAAGCAGCTAAATCGCTCTTAATCAAGCGTTTTAGAATAAAAAAAACGCCGATATTTTAGTACATAGTAAATAGCCAACCACCACGGGGCTTCTTTTGCCTTTTTTTTATTTGGTAAATTTCTTAATATTTATGGCTAAACGACAATCGTCATCCCGCTACTTGTTAGCGGGATCTAGAGATACCGCGGCGGCATGACGTAGGACTGCTGTCATTCAAGTAGCTGACGCTGGAACCCAGCCTTGCTGTAATCTCATCAAGAACGTTGTGTTTTAACATAAGATCAGCCACTTTTATGCTTACCAACTTAATAAAATTCCTGGATCCAAGTAGTCAGGCTACTCGGATGACACCTTCACAAAGTGAAATGAGATCCCGCTAACAAGCAGCGGGATGACGGGAAAAGAGGTGCTAGAATGACACCGTTTACTATGTAACATCTCATCATATCACAATGTTCGTACAGTTGTGGCGGTATGACGTAGAAAAACTGTTAACTTAAATCTATATTGACATGTCCCATTTTACGCTTATCCCTAACCTCTTTTTTCCCATATATGGTTAAACTAGCTTTTTCGTTGCTCAAATACTTATGAGAATCATATATATCATTACCTATTATATTTTTCGTCATACAAGGAAAGCGTAATACTACTTCCTGCATAGGTAACCCGCATATTATCCTAACTAGCTGTTCAAATTGACTAACGTTACATGCATCCAAGCTCCAGTGGCAAGAATTGTGAGGTCTGGGAGCTAGTTCATTAACTAACAATTCGTTATCTTTAGTAACAAAAAATTCAATAGCCAGAATTCCTATTACATCAAGCGCATTTGCTATTTTCTTTGCAGCTCGTTGTACCTCTTGAGTTAATTTGCTATCTATTTTAGCTGGCACTGTTGAAGTATCAAGTATTCCATCAACGTGGTAATTTTCTGCTATAGGAAAAAAAGCTACTTTACAGTTTTTATCTCTTGCAACGACTATTGAAACCTCTTTCAGTAAATCAACACTTGCTTCAAGAATGTACTCTGTATTCCAATCAAAGGAAGCAAATTGCTTCACTTCAGAATCATTCTCAAGCACATATTGTCCTTTTCCATCGTAACCCATTTCTGTTGTTTTCAGCCTTATTGGATAGCCAAAAGCTCTACTGCTTTTCAGTAGCTCATTATAATTTTGTATACTCTTATAGTTAGCAGTTTTTATACCCAAGTTTTTAATAAAATCCTTTTCTCTCAGTCTGTTCTGCGAAATGTGTAACGCTTTTTTACCCGGATAAAAATTTACATCGATATCAATTGCACTACATGGAATATTTTCAGACTCAATAGTAACTAAATCCACACTCTGTGCAAAAGATTCAAGAGCTTTCTTATCAGAGAAATCTGCTATTGTGAAATCATCAGCAACAGAGCAAGCCGGATCGTCTTTAGCACTGGCAAAAACATGTGTTTTTTGTCCAAGTTTTGTTGCAGCGATAGCAGTCATTTTACCTAATTGTCCACCACCTATTATTCCTATTACTTTTTTGCTAAGCGCATCTGGTTCGTTCATACTATAAATTGATATTTCCTAATTAAAGTATACTTGAAAAATCTATGAAAAAAGCATATAATTAGAATATTATCTTTTTATCATGAATATTCTATAATGATTCTAGAATACACATTGACTACCAACTTTGTTGAAGTTACAGTTTTACCAATTTACATTGAAGAGCAATCCATTCCTTATGAAAATTGCTATGTATGGATGTATAACGTTAAGATAAAAAACAAAAGCCAATCAACTATTCAATTGTTAAGTCGTCATTGGCAAATAATAGATTATAAGGGCAAAGTAAATGAAATTGCCGGAGTTGGTGTTATCGGAGAACAGCCTGTGATAAAATCTGGAGAGGTATTTAAATACACAAGTGGAACATACTTAAATGTACCGTCAGGAATAATGCAGGGTAAGTATGAATTTCTGAATGAAGAAAGCATAAAAGTTTTTGAAGTTATGATACCACCCTTCTCTTTGGATAGTCCATACATCAAAACTAGACCCCATTAACTGTCAAAATAGTTTATTTGTAACCAGACTGCATTCTGTGATTTTTAGCAAAGCACGATCTTTCATTTGAGCTTTCTTCAATTTAAAATAAATACAGAAACTAGCTATCTTCAAAAATATGGTTGAATAATTGTTAATAATAGTGTATAATTATTAATATTTTCAAGCATTTTTGCCATGGCTCTCTCAAAATTTCTCGATCCTCGCAATGATTTGTGTTTCAAAAAAATCTTTGGAACGGAAAAAAATAAGAATATCCTGATCCACTTTTTGAACGATATTTTAGGGTTTACTGAGATAAATGCAATACAAGAAGTTGAGTTTCTTAGCACTATTATGGATCCCGAAGTTGCCTCTGATAAACAAAGTATTGTTGATGTTCTCTGCAAGGATTCTCACGGAAATAGATATATAGCAGAAATGCAGCTCGCTAGAGACAAGGGCTTCGAAAAACGCGCTCAATTATATGCCGCTAAAGCCTACTCAAGACAATTAGATAAATCTGGCAACTACATTGATTTAAAGAAAGTCTTCTTTATTGCTATATCAAATTGTAACTTACTTCCTGAAGAAGTTGATTATATTTCTACTCACAATATACGTGATATAAAAACTAACGGCCATTACTTAAAAGATTTTCAGTTTGTCTTTATTGAGTTGCCTAAATTCGCAAAAAATAAAGTAGAGCAGTTAGAAAGTATAGTAGAAAGGTGGTGTTTCTTTTTTAAATACGCAGAAGAAACAACAGAAGAGGACTTAAAAGAGATAGCAGAAAAAGCGCCAATAATAAAGCTAGCATATGATGAATTAGACAAGTTTCGTTGGAACGAAAAAGATTTAGTAGCCTATGAAGAAAGGATAATGGATCTACGCAAAGAAGAAGCTATTCTTGAATACAGACTTGATCTTGCTGAAGAGAAAGGTATACAAAAAGGTATAGAGAAAGGGAAAATTGAAGAGAAAATTGAAGTCGCAAAAGCAATGCTGGCTAATAATGTTGATGTCAACACTATTGTTAAGTTTACTGGCCTTTCTATTAGTGAGATTGAAGAATTAAGTGGAAATCTGTGAACAGTTACGTTTATTTTTTATCCTTATCATCAAGTGTAAATAAGGTTATTGTAGAGATTAAGCCTATTATAACTATTATTAACGAAAATGGGGCAGCTTCTCTATAGCGCTCATCGCTTACAAGTTCATATATTCTAGTTGATATAGTTTCAAAATTAAATGGTCTTATAATAAGTGTTGCTGTGAGCTCTTTGATAGTATCCATAAATACGAGCAAAAATCCCGATAATATACTCTTCTTGATGAGAGGGATATGAACATTCAAACATGTGGAAATAGGTCCATGACCCATAGTATATGCAGTCCACTCAATTTCATTTGGTGTTTTTTTGAGCCCTGACTCTACCGCCTTGAAAGATATAGCAAAAAAACGGAATAAATATGAGTAAACTAATGCGCCAATAGTTCCTACTAAGCTAATTTCCACAACATATTGAGTAATGAAAGAGGATATTCTGCTTAAAAATATTATTATACTAATTGCGATAATTGCATTTGGAATTGCGTAGCCTAAAGAAATGAGACGCGCTATATTGTTGATTACCTTATTTTTACGCGCCGTATATCCAATCATTATTGCAATGCTAATTGAGATTAATGCGGTGATAAATGATAAACTAATGCTATTTGCTATTATGTTATAGAATCTTGCTTCGTATATGAAAAACCCCTTCTCTATGCTCCAATATATGAGCGGAATCATTGGCAAAATAAAACCTATTAATATCGGCAATACACACATAAGATAAGCAAAGATCAACTGTATAGCGCCACTTATACTCCGTTTGTTGTGATAATCTGAATTGGTATTGATTGAAGAGTAGGATATTCCTTTTTTTTGTAGTTTTTTTTCGATAGCTATTAGTGTTGCAACGAAAATCAACTCTGCAACTGCTAAAACAGTAGTTGAATATTTGTCATGCAGTAAAAACCAGGTGCGATATATTCCTGTCGTAAAAGTATCGATAGCAAGAAACTGTGGTGTGCCGAAATCTGTAATTACTTCCATTAGTACCAAAGACAACCCAGCTATAATTGATGGGCGTATGGAGGGTATGATGACAGAAAACAGGCTCTTCAATGAGGAGAACCCAAGTGTTGACGCAACAGTGACTGAGTTACTAACATTCTTTAGACTTGAGCGGACTAACATATAAACGTATGGATATAGGCTGAATCCCATTACTAATATTCCACCACCTAGGGATTTTATTTCAGGAAACCAATAGTCACCTTTGCTCCACTCTAAAATGTCTCTTAATGAGCTCTGCACCGGACCTGAAAACTCTAGTGTATTTACATAGACGAACGCTACTATATATCCAGGAATCGATATTGGAAAGAACAAAGCAATCTCAAAAATTTTACTTCCAGGAAATGAAAAAAATGTGGTAAGCCAAGCTGGAATTACTCCAAATATAAAGGATATTCCCCCCACTCCTATCATCAAAATTAACGTATTCAGTATATATTCAGGGAAAAGTGTGCTGATTACCCATCCAGAATTTGCTGATTCTGTAAATAGAATCGATATTAACGATAGTATAGGACAGACGAATAATATACTTACTGAAAATAAGAATATATTTTTAAATACTCTCAAAAACATTAATTTGGATCTATATTTGATATTAAAATGTTATATGTAAAAACTAAAGATATCCAGTAATTAACAGCCGTACTATTGAATATCTTTATAATTTTGTATATCATGTTTTTAGTTGATAAGTGAATAATCATGAGCTTCGTCATTGCAACTTTCTATCACTTTGTAGAACTCTCTAATTATTATGACATGAAAGACGAAATAAAAACTGTATGCGACAACATTGAATTAAAGGGTACTATACTCCTTGCAGAAGAGGGTATTAATGCAACCGTATCTGGTGAAAGAAACGCGATTGATAAAATATTCGATTTTCTACGTTCTGATTATAGGCTAAGGGACCTTACATGGAAAGAGAGTGCAGCAGAATATCAACCATTTAGCAAGATGAAGGTAAAATTAAAAAGAGAGATTGTGAATCTTGGTGTAGGCAATCTTGATATTTCCCTTAAGGGTAAATATGTTGATCCAGAGCATTGGGATGATTTTACTTCTCAACCTGACGTTTTAGTAATAGATACACGAAATGAGTATGAAGTGAAATTAGGCAAGTTTAAGAATGCAATTAATCCACACACACAATGTTTCCGTGAGTTTCCTCAGTGGACAGAGTCATTTTCTGAGAGTAAAGACCTGAAAGTGGCTATGTACTGCACTGGTGGGATTAGATGCGAAAAATCTACAGCATATATGAAAAGCCTTGGATTTAGTGATGTTTACCATCTTAAAGGCGGCATTCTTTCTTACCTTGAAAAAACTTATAATAAAAATGGTAATTGGAAAGGAGAATGTTTTGTTTTTGATGATAGAATTGCTGTTGATAACTCACTTACTCCAAGCAACACAATAAAATGCATATTCTGCTCAAATCAAGTTTCAACTGATAAACTGAAATCAGTTCCACGTGGCCAAGTGGTTTGTTTCAACTGTAAACTTTAGCATTAGAAAAAAGCTCCTGTACTAGAATTTAACACGGATCTTCAACAACTCCTTCGTGGTTGCATATTGTTTAATTCAGTGCTTTCAAGATATGTACTCACAGCATAACCCACCCCAGCTCCGAGTAACGCGCCAACCACAGCAGATGCAATAAACGCTGCAACAGAAACACCAACAGGAGTTAAAGCAGCAGCCCCTAAACAATATGCTGCAACTAGACCAATAACTAAACCAACTGTTGCTCCACAAATATAGTATTTGCTACTGCTTTTAAGTTTTTCTTGCGAGTTTGATACCTCATCCTGCAATTTTACGTTTGCACCTTTACCGCTAATCTTGTAACCAATTATATTAAGTGAAGGAAGATTTTTTTTGAGTTTATCTAATTCTTTTGCAACTTCATTGCTAATCTTGCAACCAATTAAATTGACTCAACCACTATCGGCTGAGAGCCGAAAGGTTGGATATAGCGCTGGAAGCGCGATGAGAAGCTAAAGCTACTCCAATCTTATACTAGATATAGAATGAGGCTGATGTGCATCTGTATGTTTATTGATGTACTCATTAATGACTTCATCTGTGATATGTCCGCTGGTAGCACTAAAGTATCCTCTTCCCCAAAAACGCTTTCCCCAGTACATTTTATTTAGCTCTGGAAATTCTTGTTGAACTTTGCGTGAAGACCTGCCTTTGGCTCTTTGAACAAAATCACTCACAGCTATATGAGGAGGTATTACTACGAATAAATGTAAATGATCTGATGATATTACTCCGTTTTCTATCTTAATCCCCATTTCTTCAGATACTTCTGCTATGATTGTTCGTATTCTCTCCTTCATAGCCTTAGTTAATACTCTGTACCGATATTTTGTAATCCAGACTATATGGTACCTATGATAAAATACAGTGTGTTTTCCTTTGTCATATTCCGTCATAACTATACTTTATAAAGTACAGTTATGACATTGACAAACTAAAGTTTCTCCACCTAGAAGGTGGAGGCTTGTACCATCTTATGGAAAGTAAAGTAAGATTTGTAAGTTTGGTTAATTCTTTTGCAACTTCAACACCAATATTGCACCCAGCTAAATGAAGTGAAGTAAGATTTTTGAGCTCAGCTAATTCTTTTACAATTTCAACACTAATCTTGCACTCAGTTAAATCAAGTCTTGTGATATTTGGTATGCCTACTAACTTACTTACATCCGTGTAATCTAACCTACATAAAGCTGGAGTGTCGCCCTGTGTGTAAAATATCATTTATCCCACCACATTATTAGAGTATATTTTAACTTTACCTAATATTTCAATAACAGTCTACTTCTTACCCTTAATCAACTCTAAAGCCTTCTCCAGATCTATACTCTCAATATCTGCACTCTTGCCCAAAGCAACGTTTGTTTTACCGCATTTTATATAGAATCCGTACCTACCGTTGCAGATAAAAACTTCTTTTCCCTTTTCATTAACCCCGAGAGATTTTAACTCTTTGCGTGGACTGTTTGCAATAATTTGTACAGCTTCGCTCAATTCTGTATTCAGCACCTCTTTGGAGCTTTTCTTAAGAGAAAAGTATCTACCATCATAGAAAATATAGTACCCAAATCGCCCAAGGCCTATTTTTACTTCCTTTCCGGTTTCAGGGTGTTCTCCGATTACTTTTGGCAAGGAAAGTAACTGAGTAGCGGTGCTCAGATCAATCTCATTAACATTTATATCTTTTGGTATGGAAACCGTTTTTTTCTTTTTTAACTCGTTATTAAACTCAAGATAAAGTCCAAAAGGACCCTTTTTGATCATCACTTCTTGGTTTGTTATATCATCTATACCTAAACTTTTTGGATATTCTGAATTGTCGTTACTGCCCGTAATTTCTTTTGTATGGTTGCATTCAGGATAGTTAGAACATCCAAGGAACACCCCGGCTTTTCCAAAGTTCAATTTCAATATGCCACCTAAGCAAGCAGGACATTTCGTATTCACCTCTTTTTTTCCTTCTTCTGAACAAAACCAATCGATTACCAAATCGTGAATGCCGCTGAAAACTTCATCATGCGTCATTTGCTTAACAGAGTTTACATGACCAAAAAATGGCACCCAAAAGTGGCCTAATTCTTTTTTCCAATCTGCATGTCCATTTGAAATTAAATCAAGCTTTTCTTCCATTTGTGCTGTGAAATCATACTCTACACAACGCTGAAAAAAAGTTTCTAAAAATATAGTAACGATTTTACCACGACTGCTTGGAATAAACCTTTTGCTATCCAATGAAACGTACTCACGATCTTGTAATACCGAAATAATTGTTGCATAAGTTGATGGTCGACCTATACCGATTTCTTCCATTTTTTTTACGATACTTGCTTCACTATAACGAGGTGGCGGTTGAGTGAAATGTTGTTTTGGCTCAACTGAAATCAGCTTGCATGCTTCCCCTTCCTTCATGGCAGGTAGCAGGCCTTCATTTTCGGCTTCCATGTTATCTTGATAGACTCTATAAAAACCATCAAAGAATATACTCGACCCACTTGCTCGCAGAACTACTTTTTGATCAGTAGAACTAATTTCAACTACCACTTGATCAAGGATCGCCGACTCCATTTGACTTGCAATGGTCCTTTTCCAGATTAAATCGTACAATTTAAATTGCTCTGGCGTTAAGTAATCCTTAATACTACCCGGCGTTCTATTGATATCAGTTGGACGAATTGCTTCATGTGCTTCTTGAGCATTTTTGACCTTTTTTACATATTTACGAGGAGACTGCGGTAAATATTTATCACCATATAATGACTTAATTGACCCTCTAATTGAGTTTATAGCCTCATCTGCAATATGAAACCCATCTGTACGCATGTAAGTTATCAACCCTACAGTTTCACCACCAATATCGATACCTTCATATAAATTTTGCGCTATGCGCATAACACTTTTCACATTAAAATACAGTTTATTCACTGCATCTTGCTGAAGACTTGAAGTAATAAACGGAGGAAGTGGGTTTCTCTTAACTTGCTTGCGTTCTACTGTGCTTACAGCATATTGCCTTGACTCAATCTCCCTGACTAAGTTCTTTGCTTCTTCTTCATTCTTAATATCAAATTTTTCTAGCTTTTTATTGTCATAGTGGCTTAGCATAGCAAAAAAAGCCTCATCTTTGCTATTTTGCATTTCTGCCTTTATGCTCCAATACTCCTGTGTTATAAATTTACTAATTTCATCTTCTCGTTCGCATATAATCTTTAATGCAACAGACTGCACGCGTCCTGCAGACTTGCTCCCCGACAATTTTGTCCACAGCAGTGGTGACAAACTAAACCCAACTAGATAATCCAAAGCTCTACGTGCTTGTTGTGCACGCACTAAATCCATATTTATTTCACGTGGATTTTTTATAGCCTCTTGTACTGCTCTTTTTGTTATCTCATTAAAGACTACTCTATAAATGTTGTTTTCATTACTGATTGCTTTCTTTTCTTTTAATGTCTCTATCACATGCCAAGCCATTGCTTCCCCTTCTCTGTCTGGGTCTGTTGCAAGATATATATCTGATGTTTTGCTTGCGGCTTTTACTAGCTCTTTTATATATTTTTCTGCTTTTTCAATGGTTTCATACTTTATAGCAAAATCATTATCCGGATCGACAGAGCCGTTTTTTGCTGGAAGATCCCTCACATGTCCAAAGGATGCAGCTACTTTGAACTCTTTACTCAAATATTTACCTATTGTCTTTGCTTTCGCAGGTGATTCAACTATTAATAATGCCATATTGTTAATTATTTTAGTACTTAAAGATAATATGTTGAGAAATATACGATGAAAAGTAAAAAAATATTTTAATAGGTCTTGTGAATTTTACAAAGTAGGTTGTTCATGGTTTCCAGAAAACCCTTGGACGTTGCTATTTTCAAGTGACTTTGAAGGCTGATTACAATAGTATATGATCGCAGCAGCAACCAGACAACAAGCTCCAACCACTATTCCCACCGCTAACATTTCTAAGTGAACTGCAATAGCTACTCCTAAAGCAACTCCAGCCACTGCCAGTACAGAGGCAGTTACAATAGGCAGTTTGCTCCTCTTTTCACTTCGTGAACTTGGTTGTATATTATTGTTCTGGATGTCATTTTCTTGATCTGAAACTAGTATTTTAGTACTGCCACTTTCAGAAGCTATGCTACTAGAGTTACCGTTGGTTGTTAAAAATTCTGGTTGTGTACTTTGTTGATTACCATTACTTTCGAGTTCTGAAGAAGCCTCACTATTACTTGCACCTATGTGTTTAATAATGCCAGTTATTTCACTTACAGGCTGAGGAACTTGCTCATCAACACTAGAAGAACAAGCTTGATCAATGTTTTGATCATCAGGGCTCTCGCTTGATAGGTTATTCTCTATAACCTTTGCAAACGCTCTTACTTTCAATGTAGGAGCATGCCTTTCTGCAAAATTTTCAAAATCTACGAAGTTAATTAGAGTGATTCCTCCATTTCCTAACTCTTTTCTAAAGTCATCTTTGTGAACTTTAAAAAAGTTTTCTATACCAGCAAATATCATTGCTTGAAAATCACGCCTATAATGCGTTGATAAAGCATCAATTAGCGGCTCATGATTGTGCAGAAAAATTTCTTTTTTTATTTCGTTAGCTTTATTAATTAGAGTATAAGCATATTCTGGATATTGCCTTTGTAAGCTTTTTTGGTTATCAAACTTACTGCATATATCTTCATTTTTTTCCCATATACTTACTAATGTACTAGTGTCACTTTCCTTCAAAAAGTCATGTAGTAACTTATCTTCCTCCTCAAGTTTTTCGTATTCACCTAGGCACCTATTCCAATATTCTGACATTTCCCTTGTAAAATTAGAATTATGTTGTACTAGATATTCTGGCTTTTGTGCATTGGAACCTTGTAACTTAATTTCATGTGCTATCAGAAACTCCGCTGCACTTTTGTGTTTCTTTTCAACAGCCAAATGCAAAGGAGTTTTGCCATCTGCGTTTTGTAAATTAACATCAGCCTCTGCTGCTAATAGAGCATTCACTGTATCTGTATGGCCATTCACAGCAGCCCAATGTAAAGGAGTCCATCCATTTTCACCCTTCACATTAACACTAGCCTTACTTGCTATTAGAACTTCTACTATCTCTTTATGGGCATTTTTAGTAGCCCAATGTAAAGGAGTTTTGCCACGCGCGTTTTGTAAATTAACATCAGCCTCTGCTGCTAATAGAGCATTCACTGCATCTGTATGGCCATTTTCAGCAGCCAAATGTAAAGGAGTATCGTAAAGCCAACAATCTCTCACATCAACATCAGCCCCTGCTGCTAATAGAGCATTTATTGCATCTGTATAACCATTTTCAGCAGCCCAATGTAAAGGAGTCCATCCATTTTCACTCTTCGTATTAACACTAGCTTTACTTGCTATTAGAACTTCTACTATCTTTTTATGGTCATTTGCAATAACCCAATGTAAAAGAGCCCATCCATAATTCCATAAACCATCACTCGTATTAATATTAAATTCTTCTGCCTCCAATAGAGCATTTACTGCTTTTGTATGGCCATTTTTAATAGCCAAACGTAAAGGAGTTTCTCCATTATCATCTATTGCATCAATATCAGCCCCTTTTGCTAATAAAGCATTTATTGCACCCGTATGGCCTGTTTCAGCAGCCCTATGCAAAGAAGTTTGTTCCTTCTTACTTTTTGCATTAATATTAACCCCCGCCCCCGCTTTTATTAGAGCATTTACTACCTCCTTGTGACCAATTTTGGCAGCCCAATATAAAGGGGTCAGTCCATTCATATCTTTCGTATTAACATCAGCTCCATTTGATATCAGAGCTTCTACTACCTTTTTGCAGCCATCCCTAGTAGCCAAATATAACAATGTAAGTTTAAAAGAGGCAAGACCTGTATATAAGGTGAATTTATAATTTATGTTAAATCTATCATTTTTCCAATCCTGGAATGTACTTAAATCTATCCTCTGTAACCTCTCTTTTATCTTTTCGATTATGTTACTCTGATTTAAATCACCATCAGCATTTACTGCACTTAATATTTTTATCCACTGTTCATATTTCATAACTTTTCTCTACTAAACACTATACAAGCGTTTTATCCAGTACTTCAGCAACTGTCAATTTTGCTAACAAATCACGTAAAAATTTGTAGAAAACACTGGACTCCGTAGCATTACAAAAAATCCAATTATTTTCTTGCATTACTCTCTGTCATTCTGTTGCTCCTTTCTTGTCATCCCGCCGCGAACCGTCATACTGCCGCGGTATCTTAGCATAGATCCCGCTAACAAGCAGCGGGATGACGAGCTTATCGTCACGCCGCCGCGAACCGTCATACCGCGATTCATTCTCGGTATCTCTAGATCCCGCTAACAAGTAGCGGGATGACGGTTGTCAGGCTAGCTGTCATCCCAGTGCCCAGACACTGGGATCCAGGATTTTGATTAGCACTAAGTTGGTGAGCATATAAGTGTTATGTTAAAATATAACGTTTTTACGGAAAGTCTGGATCCCAGTGGGCTTTGTTGCATCGCTCTTCGGATAGTAGGTAACGTACAATAAATTCATGAAGCTATCTCAAACTTAGCCATGCCTATTTCAGTAAATTTGTTAAGCAAATAACACTTGAGTAGCAGTTCCTTCTCACGATTAATTTCAGATTTGCTCCTAAAACTAAACCCAAATATTCGCTTCAACCTTGAGAAAAATCCTTCAATATACGATCTTTTTCCGTAATTTACTTCTTCTTTCCATCTTTTTATACCATTCTCACCATGTAATTTCATTAACTGAATAGCGGCATTTCTATCAAGCATATAATCCAATTTTGGATGCTCTGCTGCGTTGTTTTTCGGAGGAATTTTCGTTTTTATACCATATTGATTACACAGCTTATAGAGCTTTTCTCTGTCATATGCCCTATCTGCATATAGTACTTTTATGACATACTGAAAATCGACTTCTTTTAGCAAATCACAAGCTCCATAGTGATCAGAGTAGACACCGTTACTGTATTTTACAGCTATGGCTTTTTTGCTGTTTGTATTCAACATTACATGCAATTTTCTTGTCTGTTCATAGCTGCGATACTTTCTATCTTCGCTATTTTCTTTGCTATGACCAGGAGTGTTGTTGTATATACTAATTCCTGTACTGTCTATAGCAATTTCGATATCTTCCATATTATTTTCTGCAATCATTGATCTTAATATTGAGTTTCTTAAACCTTCTTGATGATTGTGAATAGCTGATAACTTGCAAATTTTTCCCAATTTGCTCAAGGTATCCTGCTATAAACCCAACTGTTTGCCTCAGGCCTATTCTAAATAAACAAGTTATTATGTGCACCAAAATTACAACTTTATCGCTATAAATATTGTTGCCACCTGGTATTTTTGGACCATTCTCGTACCACTTTTCTATGGCTTCGTTGGTATAATGAAAAATATTTCCTCTTTTTTCTAGAAATTTGTTATATTCGCTATGGTTACTGACCCTCATTTTTTGTGGCATATTTTTTCTTTCAAGGTTAAATGGCTATTTTATAATGAATTTTGTCAGTAGCCACCAGATTTTTCAGTTGCTATGCAACAAAGCCCACTGGGATCCAGAAATTTTAATTGTAAGTAAGCATACTGGGTTGATAAGTATAAAAGTAGCTAGAAAATAAACATTTTTGATGAGATTATATGGAAAACTGGATGCCAGTGTCAAGCACTGGCATGACACCCTTCACGGACTTTTAAATTACTTTAGCTATAAATATTAAGAAATTTACCAAATGAAAAAAAAGGCAAAAGAAGCCCTGGGGTTATTATCCGCTTTAAAATATTGGCGTTTTTTATGTTTTAAACGCTTGACAAGCGAGATTCAGCCGCTTTTAATTGCAACTAACTTACGCTGCAAATGTTTAAGAAATTTACTAAGCAGAAAAAAAGACAAAGAACCCCCGAGTTAGCTAGTCTTTTACTATCTCTGTCGAGTATTGGCATTTTTTGATGTCTTGTAACGCTTTATAAGCGCGTTCAGCTTATTTAGATAAAAACCTAGATGTAGATGAAGCTTTGTAAAGACATACAGTATCTATATACTGCAGAAAATTGAACATAAGACGCCGATACATTAAGTAATCCTTACCTTTCAATCTGCAGATTGGCGAAAGCAAATACAATAGCTTCAGTTTCATGATAAGGGGGCTGGTGAGGTTTGTCAAGGAAGTTTTTTCGTTTCTATGTTGTCAGCTACTTGGATGACGCCAATCTGAGTTAACTACACCAACTCACATTCAGCAAAAAAGAAAGCTATCTCCTTACGAGCATTTTCTAGACTATCCGAGCCGTGGACTCTATTTTCACTAATATCATCAGCAAAATCACCCCTGATTGTGCCTTTATCTGCCTGCTTTGGATTGGTAGCTCCCATGATTTGTCTGTATTTACTTACTGCATTTTCACCAACTAAAACTTGAACTACCACAGAACTAGAGGTCATAAACTCTACTAATTCCCCAAAAAAAGGCCTATCTTTATGAATTTCATAAAACAGCTCTGCTTGTTTTTTTGTTAGTAACATCATTTTTTGTGCTGTGATTTTCAGCCCAGATTGTTCGATGTAGGAATTTATATTGCCTGTAATATTATTTTTTACTGCATCAGGTTTTAAGATTGAAAGTGTCTTCTCAATTGCCATATTATTTCCTTATATAGAATAGTACATTTATAGATTTATTTTATTACAAATTTTAATTTCATAGAAGTGATTTTTTATCTATAATTAAGGACAAATCATCAAGGAGGTATTGTATGGGTAAATGTTGTAAAAATAACACTACTAAACAAGCTGAATCTACTACTAAAAAATTAGTAAGTAACTTTAAGTCATCGCTTTTGTGTGGAACAAAAGGGTTTTTGACTTTTAGTCTGGCATTTTTAAGTTATTTGGAATATAGTTCACATCATAATACAAAATTAAAAGAAGGTGCTGCCTTTGCAATGAAAAGAAACACTATTCCATTTCTTGAAATGACAATCATAGCACCGCTTGTTTGTTTTGCACTGCCAGCTATGCTAGGCAGTATGAGCCTCATGCAATGCGCACTTTTATGTGCTGCCTTAATGATTGCCACATGTTTTATTGTCAGAACTTTTCATCTGCGTGAGAAGTTAATGGAAAAAATCACTAACCATAGTAGAAAAGAAATAGACGCGGAATTTAAGAAAGATACTATAAAATTTCCTATTTTTGATCAAAATAGAAAACACATCGAGTATAATTCGCCCAATTCAGGGCAACCACTGAATGAAACGAGTAGCACCTCTCTTTTCGTTAAAGTTTTACTTTTCCCTCTAAAGGTTCTTTTGAAGGTCCTGCAAAGTTGTATAATGCTATCTTTAGCTGCTGTTGAACTTCTTGAAACCGTGCCAAGTTTTTGTGTTGATCTGTTTTTTGATAGAAGTTTTGAATCCACACAGAGTAACATGCAGAGATTTGGCCACTTATTGTATGCAAATGTGAGAAATTTAGTGCCTATAACTAAATTTGATGAGTGTGTAGCTAATTTTATAGGTACCCCGAAAGTAACTTGTTGTAGTAGTGCGTAGGTGAAAAAGGCAGTTATCTTATTTAATCTTGGCGGGCCTGATTCACTAAATGCGGTCCGTCCTTTTTTATTCAACCTTTTTTATGACAGGAGAATAATCAATCTACCGAATCCCTTTCGGTTTCTTTTAGCAAAGTTTATATCTGCGAAACGAGAAAATACTGCACGAAAAATATACGAGGAAATTGGAGGTAAATCGCCAATTCTAGAGAATACAAAAATGCAAGCTAATGCTTTAGAACTAAAATTAAACGAAAATAGAAACCATGTACACAAGGTATTCATCTGCATGCGCTATTGGCGTCCATTTGCTAACGAAGTTATTGAAAGTGTAAAACAGTTTGATCCTGATGAAGTGATTCTGCTGCCACTGTATCCACAATATTCAACTACCACAACTCTGTCATCCATCGAGAATTGGCAAAAAAATGCTAAACGGTATGGCCTAAAATGCAATACAAAAATGATTTACCGTTATTATGATAACCAAGATTTTATTGAAGATCACGCTAATCTGATAGCTAAGTACTATAAATTGGCTAGCAAAATCGGTAAACCAAGAGTCCTATTTTCAGCCCATAGCTTACCTCTTAGTATTATTAAAAAAGGCGACCCTTACGCTTCACAGGTAGAAAGAAGCGTAGAGTTAATAGTAGAAAAGTTAGCTATTAATAACTTAGATTGGTCAATATGTTATCAGAGTAAGATTGGTCCTGTAAACTGGCTAGAGCCAAGCACTGAAAGTGAGCTATTACGCGCAAAAATTGATGGTGTACCTGTAGTTCTATCACCTATATCTTTTGTTTCTGAGCATTCAGAAACTCTAGTTGAACTTGATATAGAATATAAAGCAATTATCAAGGATGGATATTACTTTCGCGTGCCAACTCTCAGTGCCGATTCTTTGTTTATTAAATGCTTGGCTGATTTATGCATAAATCTCCCTTAAAGCCCTGATTTATAGTGCTTTTCTTTTAGGATTTTATGTGATAGAATAACAGAAAGTTATTATTTTATTAACTATTTCATGCCAAGCAAGCTAAAAGAAAAATCAAATACGGTTGCACAAAAGGTACATGATGCTTATAATCATGATATCAGGAAGGCAATCTGCATCACAACAGGTTTAACAGCCCTATTGTGTAAGATTTCACTGCAATTTTGCTGCGAGTTCATTGACAATAATAGATCCAATATCTTTCTTATACGGAATGTTGCTCGACTAGTAAAGTTTCCGACATCTATTCTATACATTGCCCATTCTGCATTTACTCTACAGGATCTAATTAAGGATTACAGAAACCCTGAGAGTAAAAAAGAGCCGGCAAAAATTGTGGGTAAATCGGCTAATCTTGCAAGCAGCATCATAGAAGCATTGATGATGTTGAAAGTCATCCATTTTTTTACTAGGAGTAATGCAGACGTAATAAGTCACATTCACTTAACATCAACGATCCTATTTCTGTTTATTTCGGAACCTATAAGCTACTATTATTCATGGAGAAAATACCTAGATAATAAGGATCCTGAAAAGTCTGCTAAGTGTAAGAAGGACCTTATTATCAGCACATTAACTTTGTCATTAGGTTTGTTAAACTTCATATTAAAAAGAATGGAGACTGCAACCATACCAATAAACTTAGGTAATGGTATAATCTATAATTTCAACTTAAGCGTAACAGTTAGCATAATATATAGTGCAGTATTTCTGGCAGTTCAGCTTGACAAATTGTTTCAACAACCTGTCAATGATGATCCTTCCACTGAACTTGATAGTGCTGGCCATAACCATATTCAGCACGGTAATGATGGTAATGATCTGCCCGATGGTAACGCTGTGGGAATGTAAGGGTTAGAGGTGAAAAGATTTTATTTCTACTGCCAACGCTAGTACTGCTAATTTGCTAACAATACTCCAAAGTGACAGAATTTTACCTTCCACAACCTGGCTAACATCATGAAACTCACAGTCAGTGGCATTCAAGCTAGAATATACATCTTTTCTGCTATTACATCGGTATAAGTAACATGTTGGAGTATCTCCTATATAGTATATTAGCGGTTCTGCAGAACTGCTTTTAAACATGTCAATGGTTGGTACACCTTCTTGTATAATAACGCTATTGATTGCTATTCCTTCTTTTATCTTTTTCATTTTATGACGCTTTTTTTTATTGAGGTTTAATATTTCCTCTCCACTTGTTGCTGTTATAATGCCCATCCCATATGTGCCATTGCTTGCTTTGATAAAAACGTAAGGTTGTGTTTTTATTTCATATTCCTCATATTTTTTTTGCACTAGAGATAATATTTGGTCAACTTTAGTTGCTACTGCTCCTAGTGACAAATCATCATCAAAATCAACTCCATCACAGCTCTCTGTAAGCACAGAAATTAGCCATGGGTCTATTTTAAATTCGCCACAAAACTCAGATGCTAATTCTTGATAGATTTCAAAATACTTAAATTTCTGCCTGCTATGCCAACCGTATAGTGGGCTTGGTACTATATCTTGCTTTACGTCTTTCAGCGTGTCTGGAATGTGGCTCGTCATATCACGGTTCAGTATAATAACATCAGGCACAAATCCTGAAGTTGTCTTTAGCAGAGAGTTTTCTTTCACAACAGTTTCATACTGTTCTATTAAATTGTATACTTCATTATGTAAAAGGCCAATTCTAGCTTCAAAACCTGCGAGTTGCAGTACTTTCTCTATAACAAATACGTTTTCTATATACATTTTATTGCGTGTATAATTTTCCGGTATTATAAGAACCTTTTTGTATTGATGTCTTTTAAAGTAGCTTTCTATCAATCTTGCTGCCATTGTTCTTGATTCTTCACTTAAGTTATTGAATCCTGCAGGAAATAAATTAGCGTCCACTGGGGCAATTTTGTAGCTGGAGTTTCTAAGATCTATAGAGCTATAAAATGGCGATGTAAGGCCATTAAATTTTGCTTCGAACCAATTATTTATACTTTTTTCCAAATCTGGGTGAATTATGTTTTGCATCTGCACTTTAAATGTTATAAGGAAGGTATTATGTTATAAGCTATAGTTGAACATATTTAGTAAATTTGACTAAAGATTAAAGTATAATGAGATTCTTATTTAAAGTGATAGAAAAATGATTCAACACGATAACAATAAAATGTATGGCACTACTATACTGTCAATTAGAAAAGATAAAAGTGTAGTAGTAATAGGTGACGGACAAGTTTCACTGGGCCACACTGTTATAAAATCTGGAGCAAAAAAAGTTAGGCGTCTTTCTGGTGATTCCGTAATTGCTGGATTTGCCGGGGCAACAGCCGACGCATTTACTCTTTTTGAAAGATTAGAATCTAAACTTGACAAGCACCCAGGGCAATTAGTGAGAGCATGTGTTGAACTTGCAAAAGACTGGAGAATGGATAAATATCTGAGGAAATTAGAAGCTATGATGATCGTTGCGGATAAATCTATTTCATTAGTAATTACGGGAACAGGTGATGTTCTTGAACCTGAAGATGGAATCGCAGCTATTGGCTCTGGGGGAAATTTTGCTCTATCTGCAGCAAGAGCTTTAATTGACATTAAAGGAATATCAATAGAGGAAATTGCGAAAAAGGCTATGAAGATAGCTGCTGACATATGTGTTTATACAAATCATAATGTGATTATTGAAAAAATAGAGGAGTGATATGTCTTCCAAGCAAAAAACTTTATGCACCAATTTTTCCAATCAGCCTATAACCCTTTCAGAAGGACGGTCTTGTAGTAGTGACACCTACGATGAAAAAAATGACCTCTATAAAGATACTAAGAGTGGTTTTGATTCAAATGACAGCGATGTTCAAGTTAATGACAGTACTCAAGTTTTGTTAGATGACCTGCCACCACAGAAGATAGTTAAAGAATTGGACAGATTCATAATCGGACAGGATGATGCAAAGCGTGCTGTTGCTATTGCGCTCAGAAATCGTTGGCGTCGCAATCAGGTTCCATTTCCATTGCGTGATGAAATCATACCTAAGAATATATTGATGATCGGTCATACAGGGGTTGGTAAAACTGAAATAGCTCGCCGCTTAGCAAAACTTGCCGGTGCACCGTTTATAAAAATTGAGGCAACGAAGTTTACTGAAATAGGATACGTTGGACGTGACGTTGATTCGATAATACGTGATTTAGTTGATGCAGCAATAGTTTTAGTTAAAGAGAAAGCCCGTAAAGCCTTAGCTAAAAAGGCTTTAATTTTAGCTGAGAAAACAATAGTAAACTCTATGGTAGGCGAAGATGCAACCGAAGAGAGTAAAAAAATTTTTAGAGAAAGGTTGAGGAATAAAGAGTTTGAGGACGGAGAAGTTTCTATTAACGTCAGAGAGAGCAAGAGTATGTTACCTACTTTCGATATACCAGGCATGCCAGGTGGGCAAGTTGGTGTGATGAATGTAACAGAAATAATGGGCAAGATGTTTAACGGGAGCAAAAAAACAAAAACTATTACGGTGAAGGTAAAAGAAGCGCGTGAAATATTAATTAATGAAGAAAGTGAAAGGCTAATGGATGAAGATAAGATAATCAAAGAAGCCATTGATCTTGTTAGTAATGACGGTATAGTATTTTTGGATGAAATAGACAAAATTGCAGCGCGTACAGAAGTAAAAGGTGAAGTAAACAGAGAAGGAGTGCAACGCGATCTGTTACCATTACTTGAAGGAACAACTGTTACAACTAAGTATGGCCATGTAAAAACAGACTATATATTATTTATTGCATCTGGTGCTTTTCATCAGTCTAAACCATCTGACCTCTTACCGGAATTGCAGGGCAGATTACCGATCAGGGTAGAACTTAAGGCACTTACTCAAGAAGATTTAATAAGAATATTAAAGGAACCAGAATCTAGTTTGTTAAAGCAGTACATAGCTTTAATGAAAACAGAAAATGTGACACTTGAGTTCACTGATGATGGTATAAAAACCATAGCTGAAATAGCGTTTACAGTTAATAGGCAAGTGGAAAATATAGGCGCAAGAAGGCTTCACACTGTTATGGAGAAGCTTTTAGATGAGATAAGTTTCATTGCTTCTGAGAAAAATAGCGAAAAATTCATTATAGACAGCAAGTATGTAAAAGATAAACTTGAGTCAATTTCGAAGCAGCCTGATTTATCTAAGTTTATACTTTAGGAAAAACGAAAAGCCTACTTTAAGTAGTATAGAAAGTGTTCAGAAGGTCAGCCAGTAGACCTAAAATTTCAGCTATATTCTTTAGGCTGTTTTTCAACAGTAGAATGGTGTGCTGCGACCTCTTGCTTAACATCTAAGCTTAAGTCAATTATTGAGATATTTTCTTCATCATAATCTATGTCTTTTATTAACATATCGTCAGTAATAGTCAAAAGGTCAGGCGGAGAAAGAATAGTTCTTTTATTACCAGCTCTCATTCCCACAACTCCAAGCTCTATAGCAAGTGGTATTTTTTTATCGCCAACCCTAAATTGCACTGTTTGATCTTTGGCTATATATTCTCCATTATGCTCCTTTACGCTATATTTAACCGATATCTCATCACCGCACCTTACTTGTTTTCCAGTCTTGTTAATTAAGTCATTAAAAACCATCAGATTATTTACTGAGTCGGGATATTTATCCTTTACTTCGATCAGTTTGACGTAATAAGAATTAAAATTCATTTTGTTATCATTGGCAATAGTAACTACACGCTCTCCGCCTTCTTTCATACCTATTACCCCTAAACTCACTTCTTTTAGGTTATCTTGACCTATTTTCAAAGTAACATCAGAAACTTTGCTAGGGAGTGTTGCTAAGTTATTATTAGAAATTTTATATATTTGCAGTAGGACTTCCAGGCCGCAGAAAGCCTTGCTGCCACTGCCTTCAGTAATTTCATAAAAATTTATCGAATCTTCTTCTTTTTGCTGCGTCATTTCTTCTAAATATTCTGTTAGCCCATGCTTTTCAATATAGCGGTCAAGTGCTGATTCAAGTATTGGCTTCACTAGGTAATGTGCTATCGTCTGTATCAAACCACCATGCGTGGCACTTATCTCATAAAGCTTGTCCTTTTTTTCCGGTTTACCTTTGTTTATATAGACAATAGTAAACACAAAAGCAGAAGTTAAAGTGAGAATCATTACTATGGAAATAAGCATTTGTAATATAATTTTTCTAACCATCTTTCTTTACTTGATTCAATAAATCATATAAATAATTAGTATCCCCTGAAAGCGCACTCAAATTATCCAAGCCTTGTTTAAAGAGGCCGTCTATATAGTTCTCTACTTCACTTTTACCAAGCACAGACATAAGATTATTTGTTTTATCTTGTTCGTAGTCTTCAATATCATCCTTAGCTTGAAAGATAAGCCCTAGATTTATTCCATAGTTATATAACGCTTTACGTTGCTTGTCTATAGCATTTCCTATTATAGCGCCTATTTCACATGAAGCTGCAAATAGTTTTGCGGTTTTCATCAAATGAATTTCTTTTATTTTGTTAAAATCTGCACCAATATCTAAAGCCTGTCCTCCCACCATTCCCCTAATTCCTATTGCCTGAGAAAGAACTTTTATGATCTCACAGCGTTTCTCATTTAACGAAGATAATACCTCAAAAGCCAGAGTAAGTAGTGCATCTCCGGCAAGCACTGCTGTTGCTTCATCAAATTTTTTATGGCAGCTTAGCTGGCTTCTGCGAGTATCACTGTTGTCCATGCACGGTAAATCATCGTGAATTAGAGAGTAAGCATGAACAAATTCAATTGCTGCAGCAACTGATATTACTTTTTTAGCTTCCGCGTTAAACACTCGCGATGAAGCTACGACTAAAAAGGAGCGTATATGTTTTGCAGGAGCAAGGAGTATATAACGCATAGCTGATATAAGCTTATTCTCGCTATTTTCGGGTAAGAGTCTATTTACTTCTACAATAAGCAAATTTTTTGTTGTTTCGTCTAGCATTTTTGAATTGTTAATTGTTTAGCACGTAACGCTAGCCAGCTAGGGCAGTAGAAAACTTTACTGTAGTTTACCAGTTATAAAAGATATTGCAAACATAAAAATTTTTTATAACATCAAAGAATAGGTTATTTTTTTGGTAAGAAATGTGAATAGCGAACTAGCAAAGAGCACTAGAGAAGACATAGAAGAAAAAGTAAAAAAGATTATACTAGAGCACATTAGTAAGGATGTAGAGAAATTCAACAGCTCTTCAAAGCTTTCGGAGCATGGTACAGACAGTTTAGATGCAGTTGAAATCATCATGGCGGCAGAAGAAGAGTTCGGAATAGAAATTCCAGATGAAGACGCACAAAAAATGGAAACTATGGAGCAAATAGTTGAGTACATTAATAATAAAAAAGGCTAATAGTTAGTGTTAAATGAGCAGAAGAGTAGTAGTCACTGGTGTTGGTTTAATCACTCCACTAGCGGCAGATGTTGACAACACTTGGTCAAGGCTAATAAAAAGTGAGTCTGGCATAAAAGCAATCAATACGGATAGATTTGACTCTTCTGATCTTGCTTGCAAAATTGCAGGGCAGGTGCCGTTGCAATCAGACAACATTGAGCACCATTTCAATCCACTAGATTATATTTCTGAGAAAGACTCAAAAAGGACAGATCGTTTTATTCATTACGGTATTGCAGCAGCTATTCAGGCAGTAGATGATTCATTAATTTTGGAAAGCCAAAATATCAATCGGGAACGCGTTGGTGTAACTATTGGCTCTGGTATAGGTGGTCTTCCGTCAATTCAGGAAAATGTAATTACCATGCAGGAAAAAGGGCCCAGACGTGTCAGTCCATTTTTTGTCCCTGCAAGTCTAATAAATTTGATATCTGGCCATATTTCTATTAAATACGAATTTACAGGTCCAAACGATTCAGCAGTAACCGCATGTGCAACAGGTGCGCATGCAATCATAAACTCAGCAAGAACTATAAAACTTGGTGAAGCGGATGTTATGATTGCAGGTGGAGCAGAAAGTGCACTGTGTAGAGTTGGAATTGCAGGTTTTGCATCTATGAAGGCGTTATCAACTAAATTCAATGATAAACCCAAAGAAGCTTCAAGACCATGGGATGCAGAACGCGATGGTTTTGTTATGGGTGAAGGAGCAGGTATATTGGTGTTGGAAGAATACGAACATGCAAAAAAAAGGGGGGCAAAAATACATGCTGAACTGGTTGGGTACGGACTCACAGGAGATGCGCACCACATTACAGCACCACATCCAGAAGGAAGAGGCGCATTTAAGGCAATGCAGCTTGCTTTAAAGAGCGCACAAATTAATCCCAATCAAGTAGGGTATATCAATGCACATGGAACTTCAACGCCACTTGGAGATAAAATTGAAGTAATAGCAATGAAACAGTTATTCGGTGACTACGTTTATAAAATACCTGTTTCTTCAACTAAATCTTCTATAGGACATTTACTTGGTGCTGCAGGGAGCGTTGAAGCAATATTCAGTATTCTTGCGTTAAATAATGGAGTTATTCCGCCAACCTTAAATTTACACAAGCCTTCAGAAGGATGTGATTTAAATTTTGTACCGTTTAAAGCTCAGGAGCATAAAATTCAATATGCACTTTCTAATTCGTTTGGTTTTGGTGGCACTAATGCATCGCTCATATTTGGACAAGTTTAGTTGATGTTACCCCAGTGTCTTCCTCTTGTCATTCCAGTACCCTCCTCTTGTCATGCAAGCAGCTCTCCTACTGTCATCCCAGCACGTGACACTGGGATGACAAACGGTTGTGAAAGGGAATACATATAAAAATTAAACTATCAATAGCAATTCAAAAAGAAAAAATATTCTATTCATCCCTGAAGAAGTATTTTATTGACAATTTATGAATAAAGATCAGTAATGCAGAAAAGGAATTGATAGGAGTATGCATGAATTTAACCACTATTAATTGTACGTTATTTGTTGTAATTACATATTTTTTGACGTGCATTATAGCTTGGTGCTTACCTTTCAAATACATAACATTATTAACAACATTTGTTCCGGCTTCAGTTGCAATTTTGCTAACCATTTATAATAAACAGAAGGTAAGGGATCTTTTTAAACTTAGTTCGCCAAAAAACTGTCTATTAGGGTTTATACTTATTCTGGTAAGTATGCTAATTTCCAATGGTCTTTTGTCAATTTACTGCGGTTTTTCATTTTTCCGAGAGTCTTTTACGTTAGACCGTGTAAAGGATTTGAGTGCAGTTTTGAGTCCATTAGTGATGTTATTTGTTTTATTATCAACCTTTGTGATGTGGATCATTATGTCTCTTGGTGAAGAGATCGGTTGGCGTGGCTATCTTTTGAAAAATCTTAAAAGCAAAATATCAAATTTTTATATCAGAGCAATTATTGTCGGTATTATTTGGTCAGTATGGCACATACCAACTTATGTGGTTGCTGGCTCAGCTTTGTGGAAGGATGGCTTTACATTCCCGACTATTTGTGCTTATACCCTTTATATTTGTGCAATGTCTATAATGTTTACCTGGTTGTTTGAAAAAGACAACTCGATTTGGCCAGTAACTATTGCTCATGCAACAAATAATCTTGTGTATAGTGTTTTGAGCATCCTAATGCCGTCTCCTCCTCTGTCAACTTTCGATGCAGTAATTCGCCTTACATTAGGAGCAGCTGGTTATTTCATTGTTGCAATTGGTGTTATTTGGTTTGATAAAGCTCGAGAGCGTCATTTGAGTAATTCATAGTATAAAATTTCGGGGGCAATTCGCATCAGGTGTCATGCAGGTAGCATGACACTGGGATGATGAGGAAGAAAAAGCAAATTTTGCCTTTTACGGTCAATCTATTATACTTAGTAAGACTTCAATAAACTAATGAATTATACTTTATATCTAATTAAATGCACAAGATATTAATAAGAAATAACTACAAACCTTTGGTCGGAAAAATCAAGATTAATGGCTCAAAAAATGCTGTTTTACCAATAATGGCAGCAAGTCTATTAAGTAGCTCCCCGGTAATTTTGCATAATGTACCTGATTTAATTGATGTGCATCTAATGTCTAAGTTGCTTGAAAGTCTTGGAGCAGAAGTAAACTTTATGCACAATAAAAATTATAAAGCGAACCATACTTTGAAAATTGACTGCAGCAATATCAACAATCACGTGATGCCATATAAAACCGCAAGTAAGCTAAGAACTTCTTTTCTAATATTGGGTCCAATGCTTAGCAGATTTGGCAAAGCGAGAACAGCATTTCCTGGTGGATGCAACATTGGAAAGCGTCCCGTTGATATGCATATTAAAGCATTAGAAGAAATGGGAGCTAAAATTGAAATTGACGGCTATAATATAATTGCAACAGTGAAAGGAAAGCTACAAGGAAAAGAAATCACATTTGAGAAAATAAGTGTTGGCGCAACAGAAAATGTAATAATGGCAGCAACATTTGCAGAAGGAGTGACAACAATAAACAATGCTGCAACTGAGCCGGAAGTTCTTGATTTAATAGATTTTCTGAAGAAAATGGGTGCTGATATTGAAATTGATAATACAAAGGTCATAATAACAGGAGTTGAAGCACTAAATGGATGTGTTCATAAAATAATACCAGATCGCATAGAAGCAGGCACCTATGCACTAGCTGCTATAATAACCGGTGGTAAGTTGGAGTTGGAAGGAATAAATCTATCTGATATAAGGTGTATTACAAATGAGTTGGAGACTATAGGAGCTATGGTTGAACTGTATGATGGAGGCATTGTTATTTCCAGAAAAAATGGCTCTATTAAGTCTGCTAACGTTGCGACAGATCCATACCCCAATTTTCCCAGTGATATGCAACCACAACTGATGTCTGCAATGTGCATCGCTGATGGGATATCAGTAATTGAAGAGAACATTTTTGAAAACAGATTTACACATGCAGATGAATTGAGAAAGTTAGGTGCTAATATCAGCATCGAGAAAAGCAAAGCTACTATAAGTGGAATAAAAAGCTTATCTGGAGCTAATCTATATGCTACTGACTTAAGATCAACAGCAGCTTTGGTGCTTGCTTCTTTGGTAGCCGGTGGAGAAACTATAATAAACAATTCACATCATTTATGGAGAGGATATGAAGCAATGCATGAAAAACTCAATTCATGTGGAGCTGATATCTCCATTTCGTCTTGAGGATATTTTATGAATGAAGCAACCAAACGAACTATAGTAAAAGAAATAGATGCAATCTTATATGAAGAACATAAGGTATTAGACCATGGATTTATTCGAGTAGTGGATTATATGGGCTCTGATAGCGCTATAGTTCAAGCTGCTCGTGTTTCTTATGGTAAGGGAACAAAACAGATAAGTCAGGATGAAGCACTTATAAAGTATTTAATGAGACATCATCATACAACTCCATTTGAAATGTGTGAAATTAAGTTTCACGTGAAACTTCCAATTTTTGTTGCAAGGCAATGGATAAGGCATAGAACTGCAAATGTGAATGAATATTCAGCAAGGTATTCAATACTTGATAATGAATTTTATACACCTAAACCAGAACAAGTTGCAAAACAATCTGACAATAATAAACAAGGTAGCGGGGAAGCTTTTGATCCAGATACCTCAAAGGAAATAATAGATTCTCTAACAAATGACTCTAATTTAGTATATTCTCATTATGAAAAATTTATTGAGCAGGGGCTTGCAAGAGAAATTGCCAGAACTAACCTAATGCTTAATTACTACACGCAATTTTATTGGAAAATAGATCTGCATAATCTCCTTCATTTTTTGAAGCTTAGAGCTGATGAGCATGCCCAATATGAAATCAGAGTTTATGCAGAAGTTATGCTGGATATAATAAAAAAATGGGTTCCACTGGCCTACAATGCCTTTGTTGAATATTGCCTAGAATCAGCCTGTATTTCAAGAACTGGTCTAGAAATAATTCGCAAATTAATTAAAGGGGAAAACGTTACTAGAGAAGAAAGTAATATTGGTAAAAGAGAATGGGGCGAGCTGATGTCTATACTTGATAAACAATCTTAAAGATAAAGGCATACGTGTCAATCTCCTCTGTCAGTTAACTCTCGTTCACCAGATTGAATCTTGCTTTTTACATCACATTAACTCATCACTTTTATAGAACATCTCATTAAAATCATTTAGAGTTCCAAAATCCTGACCCTTGATAAACAGGTGATCATTAGCAACATGTGCTTCATCAAGAGTAAACAGCTCGTAATGATGATTGTGAGCGGGCCTAACAATTTCATTATATAAAACCATTACTTGTTCGTAGTTATATCCATCGCCAGCATGATATTTACCACGTACGGTATCATAAAAATTCTTTACATCATCATATGTCACTTGCAGCTCCACCTTATACTTTCCCACTTCAAGAGGACTTCCTGTCTTTATTTTTAAGGGATGTTGTGAATTTGCAACACTGTTAGAAGTTTCTGCTTCAATATCAGAATTTTTATCCATATTTTCTATCACACTTGCCATAACAGTTTCTTGTTCATCTTCTGTTGGTTTTGTTTGTTTTTCAGTCTTATTACTGCTACTGTCAGTTTCCACAGTTACTTTTTTTACTTCTATATCTTTTTGAGCTTTCTCATTACTTTGCTTGTGTATTTCATCTCCATGCAATTTTTTCTGCAGAGCTTTTTTCGTATCAGCATAATCATCACGATTGCTTTGCAAAGCTGGTTTATAACTGCTGCTATCATCCGCTTGCATTTGATCTATATAGTTAGATTCTTCTTCCTGTATAGTATTTTTTGCGTTATCCTCACCAACCGTTCCTTTCTCCCCAGACTTGGCTTCACTCTCTACCACAACTTCTTCGTCTACTTGCTCATCATCAATTGTAAATTCAGTACCTATCTGATTGCTATCTTCCTCCAATTCATTAGATAATTTTTCAGATAGCTGGTCACCACTCAAATATGGTTCCTTTGAATATTTAGCATAATTATGGGGATCGGTTCTGTTTTCTGAATAAAACCCACTTTCAAAGTCTGAGTAGGAGCTTTGATTGAGCACAAAAAATAAGTTTTCATAATTAACCAGCATATCACTATCAGGGCTAACAAAATTTAAATATTCATCGCCTTCCCATTCTGGGTGGTGTCTATACTCTGCTATGTAGTATTTACTAGAGTCGAGAGGTATCTTGTCACCTTCTTCCCCATCAAGTTGTAAAACTACTGCTGAATGCCCATTACCTAAATCATTACCTTTTACCACTTTGAATATTTTAATCTCATCCTTTTCTACAAGTTCTTTTAACTCCTCGTTCTTTTCATTTAACTCTTCCTCCCTTTGTCTTTCTGCTTCTCTTTCTCTTGCCAATCTTTCTGCTTCTTCATCAGCTTTCTTCTGCAGTTGTGAGAATACATTTTGTAATATATCTTGTGTGGTTAAGCTATTTGTGTTGCTTAAAAAATTATCTAACACATTTGATGCAATTGGTGACAATTCACCGTGATCATCAAATACTTTTTCCTTTGCTTTATCATAGTGATTTGGGTTATAGATTGCATACAGAGGATAAAAACCATAATCTGCAATTGACGCTCCGTCAGGTGATAGTTCCATTGAGAATCCATAGTAATTAAGTGGAAGATTGGAGGTTAAATATTTACCGTTATCATCCCTAACGTGTAGCTCACTTCTACCATTGTGCTCACTATATTTGTTGTAGTAGATATAAAAATTCTCATGGTTAAGATTGAAGTGATCATCTAGATTATCGAATTGAATTGTACTGCCAAGCTTCTCCCGCAAAAGATTTTTGCTTTCATCTGTAAGCTTTATATGTGCAGAAAAGTAGTATCGATCTATAGGTTCGCCTTTTTCTATTTCAAAGGTCAAAGTAATCTTGTCGTTGACCATTGGTAGCCTCCACAAATTCTATAAATCATTTTATTTATCAATCATACGGTCTGTACTATGAAAAATGTGTTAAACATTAAGATTTTCTCTGTACCGATTCATCTATATTGCCAAGCTTAATAAAGTTACAAGCTCTTTAAAACAATGTTAAACTCAATCACTATGGCAAAAACAGTTGACGTATTACTACCACTTCCAATTGATCAGTTATTTTCATATGCAATTGAGGAAAGTACTGAGATTTTACTTGGAGATTACGTAGTAGTGCCATTTGGCAAAAAACGCTTAATCGGAATAGTTTGGAAATACAGTGATAAAAGTAACCGAGAATTAAAATTTATTGAGCAAAAAATCGATTTACCAAATATTAGACCAAAATTGATTGCATTTGCAGAGTGGGTTGCGCAATACAACTTAATACCTATTGGTATGCTTGCCAAAGTGATAATGGGAGGAGTGTTAAAAGTAAATCACATAGATAAATTGGTTTGTGTTGAACAAAAGCAGGAAATAAGTGAAATAAGCTGCAAATTGAGTCCTGAACAGCAGGTAGCTAGTGATAAAATAATCAGCAATTTGAACGAATATTCAGTGACTTTGCTTGACGGTGAGACCGGGTCTGGAAAAACCGAAGTTTATCTCTCTGTGATTGCACAATTGATTAAGAATTACACTGCCGTTCCAAATGCTGCTCAGACTTTACCATCCCAGTGCCCAGAGACACAACTGTACGAACATTGTGATTTGGGTCTACCAAGAGGGTGTTATCCGAGTAGCCTGACACTGGGATCCAGTTTTTCATATAACCTCATTACAAATGTTTATTTTAACTTAAAACCAATACCTAATTTACAATCAAAATTCCTGGATTCCAGTGTCAAGCACTGGAATGACACCTTTGTACTCAAGGCAAAACCCACTGTAACATTTAGCATACCGTCTTTGCCACGTACTAGTATGACACCAGAATATGTTGAAATGACATCAGGAGAAGGTAATGCGCAAGTGCTAATCCTCTTGCCTGAAATTGTTTTAACTTCACAATTGGTAAACCGTATTCATGGTCAGATATCAAAAAACTTAGTTGAATGGCACTCAGAGCTCACTCCAAAAACTCGCCGGAATAATTGGCTCAGCATAGCGAATGGAAATGCGCAGATAATTATTGGTGCACGGTCAGCGCTTTTTTTGCCTTATAAAAACCTAAAATTGATTATCGTTGATGAAGAGCACGACTCATCTTTTAAACAAGAACAGGGAATTATATATAATGCTCGAGATATGGCGATAATCTTAGCCAAATTTGAAAATATTCCGATTATTTTATCATCAGCTACTCCACTGCTTGAAACGATTCATCATGTTAAAAACGGGAATTACAATCATGTAAAGCTAACTAAACGATTTGGTGGTGCAGAATTGCCACTCATTAAAGTAGTAGATATGAGGAACAACAAGCAATGGATCTCCTCTGAGCTTTTTGAAAGCATCAAACAAACCATAGAGAAAAAACAGCAGGTTATGCTTTTTCTAAACCGCAGAGGGTATGCACAACTGGCAATTTGTAAAAAGTGTGGATATAAAATTTCCTGCTTAAATTGTGCTGTTTGGCTTACATATCACAAGAAAAAAAATGCTCTTTTGTGCCATCATTGCTCTTATCAATTAAAACTTCCAGAGAAATGCTCTAATTGCCAAAGTGAACAGCCATTGTCCCTCTACGGCATAGGAATTGAAAGGTTGCTTGAAGAAATGGTGAAATTAATACCAAACGCAAAAACTGCGATGATAAGCAGCGATCAGAAGTCGGTTAGTAACGTAATTGACTTGATATTGAAAGAAGAGGTGAACATTATAATCGGCACACAAATAATTGCTAAAGGGCACAATTTTCCCAAATTAACTTTGGTTGGAGTAATGAATGCAGATTTGAGTCTCGAAAATTCTGATTTGAGAGCAGCGGAAAAGACGTATCAATTATTGCACCAAGTTGCAGGCAGATCAGGAAGGTTTAATGAAAAAGGAATGGTAATAGTGCAAACCAATAATCCTGAAAGTTCAATAATAAAAGCATTGCTGCATCAAAAAAGAGACTCATTTTATGAAATCGAACTTAAGTCAAGACGCGAAGCCAAAATGCCACCATTTAGCAGATTAATAGCGCTTATAATCTGTGGTAAGAATCAGATTGCAACACAAAAAGCAGCGAATGAAATAGTAAAATCTCTTCTTTGTCATCCAAGTAGCTTAACTACTTGTATCCAGGAAAAAAATGTAGGTGTAGACAAAAAGGAATTTGAAATTCTTGGCCCATCACCAGCAGCGATAAATTTTTTAAATAATAAGTATCGGTATAGGGTATTATTAAAAATACACAATAAACACAGTTTATCTATACAAAAAAAGCTGAAATATTGGATTAAAAATTGTAACTTGAATTCGAGTATTGCAGTGATAATAGATGTTGATCCTGTGAGTTTTTTTTAACGAGTTCCGTTAAGCCTTCTTGCCAATTACCACAACATTCTCACTGAGAAAAAAATAATCAGGTACAGCCATATTTTTCGGTGCAGGACCCCCAATTACTCGACCTGATGTATCATAATATGAACCGTGGCAAGGACAGAACCAACCATTACCATCTCTTGTAGCGTGGTCAACCGGTACACACCCAAGATGTGTACATATTCCAAGCATAATTAACCATTCGTCTTTTCCTTCGTATACTCTCTGCTCATCTAATTGAGGATCCCTCAAGCTCTTCACATTCACAGCTCTTGCAGCCTCAATTTCTTGCTTTGTGCGTCTACGAATGAATACTGGTTTACCTTGCCACTTTACTTTTACTCCGTGTCCTTCCTGAATTCCAGACAAATTCACCTCCACCGTGGAAGTTGCTAGAACTTCAGCAGAAGGATTCATAGATTTAACCAGTGGCCAAAGTCCACTTGCGGCTCCTATACCTGCCATAGCGCATGTAGTTAATGTTATAAAATCTCTCCTACTCTTATTTTTAGTAAGATCTTTAACAGGAGGTGTTTTTTTATCCTCTTTGTCTGCCAGTGGTTTTTTATTTTTAGTTAATTTTTTGTCCATTGATCTTTACTTAGCCATAAGTATATATTTTAATTTAAATACTGCGTATTAATCAACAAAAACTTGCGCTTTTTGTTTAACCTATACTACGGTTAAGAAGCGATAGAGTTTTCAACTTCAAAAATACTATCTTCAGTGGAATCAGGATCTTCAATTTTCGCTACTGACACCACTTTTTCTCTACTTTCTGTTTTAAACAGAGTGACTCCTTGAGTGCTGCGTCCTGCAATTCTAATCTCATTGACCGAAATGCGAATTAACTTTCCTTTATCTGTAATAAGCATTATATTATCACCCTGCTCAACCGGAAAACTAGCAACAACATTACCGTTTCTGCTAGTAGTAAGAATATTGGTGATACCAACACCACCCCTGTTAGTTACTCTATACTCATACGCAGAAGTTCTTTTACCAAAGCCATTTTCAGTAATAGTTAATATAAACTCCTCATTCACTGCAAGTTTTAAGAATAATTCGTTATCTATTCCTAAATCATTCAAAGTCTTTTCCAATTTAGAATCAATGGAGTTATTAATTGCAGTCCCCAGTCTTTTTGCAAGTGGAACTTTTAAGTAAAGTTCTTTTGTTTCTGTTGCTACACCTATCCCATTTAATATGGTCATGGATATCACGCTGTCATTCTTTACAAGTTTGATACCTCTTACGCCATCTGAATTGCGACTCTTAAATTGACGCACATCACTTACAACAAATCTGATACTTTTTCCAAGCGTTGTTGAAAGTAAAACATGGTCAATTTCATTACATACCTTAACCGATACTAATTTGTCTCCTTCATCGAGCTTTATTGCTATTTTTCCATTGCTTGGAATATAGTGAAAGTCCGCTAAAGAGTTACGCCTTATGTTTCCATAGGCAGTAGCAAAAACTATGTTTTGATTTTCGTCATTTTCACTTGGCAATGGCATGATATTAGTTATAGTTTCACTATCGCTAAGCGGAAATATGTTAACAAGCGCTCTTCCACGTGCAGTTGGTTCTGCAAGAGGCAACTTATAAACCTTTAATCTATAGACTCGGCCAATATTAGAAAAGAATAAGAGGCTAGTGTGAGTATTTGTCACAAATAATTCTGTAATTACATCTTCTTCTTTTAATCCCTGTCCTAGCTTTCCTTTTCCACCACGACGCTGAGTTCTGTAGTGAGAAAGTTTCACACGCTTGATATAACCATTCATAGTTACGGTTATCACCATATCCTCTTGTGGAATTAGATCTTCAGCTTCAATGTCCGCGTCTGACTCCTCTATTGAAGTTTTTCGCGGCACAGCAAATCTGTTCTTTATTTCTTGTAGATTGTTTTTTATTTCTTTCATCAACTTCTCTCCTGAGCCAAGAAAAGCGATATATTCTTTTATCAGGTTGATCATTGAACTTAGCTCAGCTTCTAATTTGTCTTTTTCAAGGCCTGTTAAACGCTGCAGTTTCATATCAAGGATAGCCTTAATCTGTAGCTCAGTTAATCTATACACTCCATCTTTCAAAAAGCTTGAGCTATCTGAAATCAACTCGATAATAGTGTTGATTTCATTCGAAGTTTTCCATTCTTTATTTAAAAGTTCTCTACTTGCTTCCGCAGGATCTTTTGCACCGCGGATGATTTTTATCACTTCATCTATGCTGAGGACCGCAATGTAGAGCCCTATGTATATATGAGCTTTTTCTCTCGTTTTTCTTAGACGAAATTCTGTTCTCCTGATTAACACTTCTTTTCTAAAGTCAACAAAAGCAGCTATGATTTCTTTTAACGACATCAAAGCAGGCCTGTTGTTATTGAGCACTAAAGTGTTAACACTAAAACTACTTCTTAGTGGAGTTAGCCCCAATACTTGATTAAGTATAAAACTTGCTTCAGCATTTCTTCTGAGGTCAATTACTACTCTAATACCAGACTTATCGGACTCATCCCTAATTTCTGTTATACCATCAATTCTTTTTTCTTTTACAAGCTCACCTATCTTCTCAATTAATTTTACTTTATTTACCTGGTAAGGTATTTCATCAATCACTATTGCTTGCCTATCTTGTGGCAGATCTTCTATATGAGTCTTGCCTTGCACAACAATTGATCCACGACCAGTTGCAAATGCTGATCTTATTCCAGACCTTCCAAGAATTGTTCCCCCAGTTGGAAAATCCGGCCCTGGCATCACTTCAAGTAACTCATCCAAAGTAACTTCAGGATTATCTACGTATAACATACAAGCATCTATTATTTCTCCAAGGTTGTGAGAAGGAATATTGGTTGCCATACCAACTGCAACACCACTTGCACCGTTTACCAATAGATTCGGAAACTCTGCAGGCAGCACAACTGGTTCTGTTTCATTTCCATCGTAGTTTGGCCTAAAATTAACTGTATCTTCATCAATATCATTCAGTAAAAAGTGCGACACTTTTTGAAGTCTTGCTTCTGTGTATCGCATTGAAGCTGGTGGATCTCCATCTATCGAACCAAAGTTACCTTGCCCATCAATAAGTGGTAAAAGAAGAGAAAAATCTTGAGCCATCCTGACCAAGGAATCGTAAATAGCTGCATCACCATGTGGGTGATATTTCCCCATTACGTCCCCAACTATACGAGCCGCTTTTTTATATGGCTTACCGGCATCGAATCCAGCTCTTGACATTGCATATAATATGCGCCTGTGAACAGGTTTAAATCCATCCCGCACGTCAGGTATAGCCCGGCTTATGATAACGCTCATTGCGTAGGAGAGATAAGAATCTTCCAGCTCTTTTACTATTGAGATTGGTACTATATTATCCTGCATTTTTTATACTTTAATTGAAGTAATTAATAATACTAACATTCAGTTAAGCAAATGGGCAATGACAGACTTGAACTGCCGACCTCCTCGGTGTAAACGAGATGCTCTACCAGCTGAGCTAATTGCCCCTTTAGATTTAATTCTATAGCTCAATATTATTATTGTAAACAAAAATAGCAATAAATTGTATCCGTTCAGCAGAGTGGCAAAATAGGTAGACAAGGTGATCTAAAAAGATAATCATAGAGTAAATGTGAGGTAAGTCCTTACAATAAATGGTGTCGTCCAAGTAGCCGACACTGGGATCCAGAAAAAAGAATGGTGTCATTCCAGTGCTTGACACTGGAATCCAGCTTTTTCATAATCATTAAAACGTTGTATTTTAACATAAAACAGCTATTTTTATGCTCGCCAACTTAATAAAATTCCTGGATCCCAGTGGGCTTTGTTGCATCGCTACTTATGAAAGGCTAACTATAATTAGGATTATAAGCAACTTATTGAAAATCTTGTTTTTTTGCAATCAATCTGATCAAATTTAAGAATAGTAATTTGTTATTTATATTAATAAATTTAATTCTATTGAAAATAGCTAAAGCATTGAAATTCTTGAATTTTAGCCGGATTAGTGAGTGGTAGTGAAATTTCTTTTACTCAAATTTAGGTATTCACTGACCGTTCTTGTTGTAAATACCAGAATAATAAGCTACTGATATTCTCCACCTTTTTTATCTTTAATCCATCATAGCTAGCGATGCAACAAAGCCATCCCAGTGTCAAGCACTGGGATGACACCCTCCTAATAGGCCAAAATCACAATGTTCGTACAGTTATGCATTTGTTGTGTAAATTACCTTTGCAAACAAATGTTCGTACAGCTCTGTTTCACACACTTTGCTTCAATATTTGCACATTAGCCACTCCCTTGAACAGATACGATAAATTAGATTTAGGTGAGCTATAAGCTTTTATGAAATCTTTGAGTGCGTGCTGTGAAGTTTTATAAATTTTAGTCTTGCTGTCACTTTGTATAAAGGTATTTTTTCACTCACATCTTTCGAAGTTGTAGCCATGTTCAACAATTTTAAGTAGAATATTGTAGCATTTTGAAAATCTGAAAGTTTATCTAGAATAACAGCTAAATTATAAGTATAAAAAATATTGTTTTCATCGAGGGAAATAGCAGTTATCATATACTCTTTACCTTTTACATAATCCTCCTTTTTCATATAGATCATACCTAAATTTGCTAATAAAGGAGCATAATTTTTATGTATATCATACAATTTTAACATTTTACTCAACGCCAGATCAGGATCATATTGTGAGATTATCGTCAGAAAATTTTTTAATATGTAAGGGTTACTAGGGTGTTCTTTTAACAGTCTTGTGTAAATCTCTACAGCTTTTTTGTATTCTTTATTAGCGTAATAAATATTTCCCAATCCAATTAAAGCATTTTTATGATAAGGAAACTTTGCGATAATCTGATTAAGGAGAGAAATAGCTGCTTCATTATCTCCTGATTCAAAGGAATCTTTTGCTTTTTTTAAAGTAGAGTATATGTCAAAACTCTTGCCAGAATTCTGCGAAATTTTGATATTAAATTTGTCACTTTTTCTCTCAATAACATCAAGATCTTTATATTTTTTATCAGCTTTTATATGCTTGACAACACTATCGAAGGCCTTTTGTATCTCCAAATTTTCACTAGCATAGGTAACAGAAGACCTCCATAAAATCACAACGCAAATTAACATGCAGATAAACATAGGTCCTAGTGTTGTGGCATTGGCTGCAGCGTGTAACCAGTAAACCTTATTTCTTTGAGCTATGCGTAACACATTACAAATTCATAAATGCTAAATTACCTATCTCATACAATAATAAAGATATTATTAATTAGCGGGACGAACATGCTGTGTAGCTTTTCAGAATGCATTTATCTTTTGTCTTCCATATTTCGCTTTATTTCCACAAAAATGCTTCAATTTATCTTAACATTTTGTCAACTACCTTTGTAGATTTAAAAGGGCATTTTTACATATTCCATATGGCTGCCAGTTGCACCCCTCACATGCGTACTCGAATTTCTTTAAAGACATTTTCTCCCTAATCTTTTTTACTGCCTCATTCCAAGTTAAAGTCTCGCCAATTTTAATTCCTAAAATTTCCATATGCCTTCTATCTAGCTCTAAAACTTTAGCTTGTGTGGTGCATTTACCTTGTTTAGTCTGATTTGGACAAGCACTACAGATATTATCAAGGTTACCAACTACTTCGATTTGAGTACTAATTACTTTGCTTGCTATCCTTTTATAATTTTCTACAAAACCCTGAGAATACCCATATCCCCGAAACGCGAGGGTGCACATGAAATGATGAGGGCGGAATTTTATCATTTTTTCAAATATTGCAAAGCTGCTACAAGTAGAAAAATTTTTACCAAACCAGGAAGGATAAATGGTAAAACACCCACCATTATTGCTTGTCCCAGACCCAAGTAAACAGCAAGCCAACTAACACCACAAATAAAGATTACAACTGTACCAGCCAGACAACTTAAAGAATTACACACAAATGATTTATATTTAGAGTTCAGTAATTCATTTACTTTGCTCATTACCATAACAGCAGCTAAACAGCCAATTAAATATCCACCGGTTGGTCCAAGAAGAGCGTGATAACCACCAGAAAAATTCGCAAGAACAGGCAATCCTGCTGCACCAAGTGATAGATATGTAAGCACAGAATAGAATGCTGTTCTGCGGTTAAATTTAAGCCCAATAAGCATTACTCCTAAAGTTTGCAATGTGATAGGCACAGGCTGCAATGGTATACTTATTTGAGCCATCAAGAATAAAAGTAAAACGCAAGACAATATTTCAGCCAGTGTTGATCTGCTGCTAGATTGTGTTATAAACATACCTTCCCAATAAAAATAACTTATTAAATGTAATATATGTGTATGAGAGGTTTTGCAATTTAAATTTTGCTTATATTGTGCTACAATGAATTATTTATGCACTATTAAATTAAAAATGATGAGTAAACAAGATCTATTATCGTTGATGAAAGCAAGACACAGCGGACGTTCATACGATCCTACAAGAGCAATATCTCAGGAAGACATGGATATTTTAATGGAAGCTGTAAGGCTGACTCCCTCATGTTTTGGTGATGAACCCTGGAGATACGTAATATGCAACAAACAGAACAATCAAAGCGCATGGGAAAAGCTGCTAAATTGCCTTGATGAATCTAATCAAAAATGGGCAAAAGATGCACAAGTGTTAATCATATCTTTAAGTGCTAAAAACTTCCGTAAACAAGGTAAAGGAGAAAATCTTTGGGCTAATCATGATACTGGTGCAGCAAATTATGGACTTATGTTACAAGCTGCAGTTATGAACTTAATGGCCCATCAAATGGGTGGATTTGATAGAGATAAAATAGTGAAAGAGTTCAATATACCCAATGACTTTAACGTAATGTCAGTGATAGCGGTTGGTTACGAAGAAGAGGGTGCTGAAACAAGTAAGAAGAAAAGAAGACCAATAGAAGAAATATTTTTTTATGATGAGTGGCCAAAATTCTGAAAATTTTATCAAAATGCACGGCACTGGTAACAATTTCGTTATCATAGACTCGCGTTCAACAAACAATTTAGACTGGAACCATAGACAAATTGCTGATCAAAGCAGTTGTGATCAAGTGATAATTATAACAATGTCTAATGCTGCAGACTGTTTTATGCATATCTATAATGCTGATGGAAGTCGAGCTGAAATGTGCGGAAACGCAGCACGCTGTGTTGGATATTTGATAATGTCAGAAAAAGGTGCTGAATACTCCATTATTGAGCTAACAAGCAAACGCATTTTAGAGTGTTTTAAAGTGGGTGATAAATCCATAAAGGTTAACATGGGTAAACCTTTGCTAAAATGGCATGAAATTCCCTTGTCTACTGAGTGTGACACTCTTCACTTACCTATAGAGCTTGAAATGCTAAAAGATCCTGTTGCAGTAAATATTGGCAATCCTCACATAGTTTTTTTTGTTGATAACATAAGTGAAATACCATTGCGAAATTTAGGACCAAAGCTAGAAAATCACGCATTATTTCCTCGGAAAATTAATGTTAGTATTGCACAAGTTGAAAAGTCTGGAGAAATAGCTTTAAGAGTTTGGGAAAGAGGTACAGGCATTACTGCATCATGCGGTAGTGCAGCCTGTGCAGCACTTGTTGCATCCACACTACGTGGATATCTGGTTGCCCAACAGACTTCAGTAAATTTACCAGGAGGCAAGTTATTAATCGAATGGGCAAATAACGTATTCATGACCGGTGATATAGGGTTTTTGTGATCCTAATTCTAGTGATGCATTACTTCCAATACCTTCTTACCAATTACTGCAGGGGTTTCAGCAATTGCAATTCCAGCGCTCCGCATAACTTCTAGTTTTGCACCAGCACTTCCACCGCTGGAAGAGATGATTGCTCCAGCGTGTCCCATACGTCTTCCTGGAGGTGCCGTTTGGCCTGCTACAAAACCAACGATTGGCTTTTTAGTTTTTTCTGTTTTTACAAAATGTGATACATCTTCTTCTTCGTTTCCACCTATTTCACCAATAACTACAATACCATGAGTATCGTCATCTTTTAAAAAGAGCTCCATACAGTCAACAAATGTCATACCATGAACTGGATCTCCCCCAATTCCGATACATGTGGATTGACCAAGACCAACAGCGGTTGTTTGTGCTACTGCCTCGTAAGTTAAAGTTCCGGAGCGAGACATAATTCCTATGTGTCCACGCTTATGGATATGGCCAGGCATAATTCCTATTTTGCATTCTTCAGGTGTAATAATTCCCGGGCAGTTGGGACCAATCAATCGACTTTTTGAGCCGATAAGCGCACGCTTAACTTTCACCATATCAAGTATAGGAATGCCCTCTGTAATACAAATTATCAATTCTATTTTTGCATCTATTGCTTCAAGTATTGCAGCAGCAGCAAATTTAGCAGGTACATATATAACTGTAGCATTTGCACCGGTTTTTTCTTTGGCTTCTGCTACAGTATTAAAAACCGGTAAATTAAGGTGAGTGCTACCACCCTTTCCAGGAGTTACACCTCCCACCATTTTCGTTCCGTAATCAATTGCTTGCTCTGAATGAAATGTGCCTTGTGCACCAGTAAAACCCTGGCATATTAATCTTGTATCTTTGTTTACTAAAACGGACATGCTTTATTTTACCTCTTTTACTATCTTTTGCGCAGCTTCATCTAGCTCATCTGCAGCAATAATATTTAATCCTGACTCTTCTAAAATTTTTTTTCCTTCTTCAAAATTAGTACCTGATAATCTAACCACTAGAGGAACTTTAATGCTCATTTCTTTTGCAGCCGCAACAATTCCACTTGCGATAATATCGCAACGCATTATACCACCAAATATGTTAACCAGAATTCCTTTTACGTTGCTATCAGACAATATGATTTTAAATGCTTCAGTTACAGTTTCTTTACTCGCTCCACCACCAACATCCAAAAAGTTAGCAGGCTCTGCTCCGTAGTATTTTATTATATCCATTGTTGCCATAGCAAGACCTGCACCATTTACCATGCAACCAATACTGCCATCCATTTTGATGTAACTGAGCCCATACTTTGAAGCCTCTATCTCTTCTTTCACTTCCTCATCATAATCACGAAGTTCCATAATTTCTGGGTGACGATATAAAGCATTATCATCGAAATTAATTTTTGCATCGAGCGCAATAAAATCTCCAGAATTTGTTTCAACCAGTGGATTAATTTCAATTTGGCTCGCATCAGTTGCAATAAACGCATCATATATTTTTTTTGCAATGTTCGATATCTTTTCTATTTGTTCTGGACTCAAATGAAAACTGCTGCTTAACTTGCTGCTATCAAAACTTGTAGCAGGATCAATATCAAATTTCACAATTTTTGCAGGAGAATTTTTTGCCACTTCTTCGATGTCCATTCCACCTTCTGAGGAAAATATGAATATTGGCCTACTGAGCTTCGGGTCGATTACCAGGCTTAAATAATACTCTTTCTTAATGCTTGAGCCTTCTTCAACGTACACTTTTCTTACTTGCTGCCCGCTTGGCCCTGTTTGATGAGTAACTAAAGTCATACCAATCATGTCCTTTACAAACTGTTGAGCTTCTTCAACTGACTTTGCTAGCTTTACGCCACCGGCTTTACCCCTACCACCTGCATGAATTTGAGCTTTAACTACAAACACGTCAGATTTTAATTGACTTACTTGAGTCTTTACTTCTTCTGCAGATGTAGCAACAAAACCTTTTGGCACTGGGACATTAAATTTATGCAAAACTTCTTTCGCTTGATATTCGTGAATATTCATAAAATAACCAATGATAAACTATTAACTTGAGTACAAACTACCAACCATAACGTTGCCTTCTGCACTCTTGTTGGTACCTCTTTTTTTTAGCTTCAGCTTTCTTTTTAGCTCTTTTTTCTGATTTTTTTTCATGATATTGTTTTTTCATTTTCAACCCTCTTCCTTCCTTTTGAATTGTTTTTTTCAATACTGGAAGAGCTCTGTCTACATCACCATAATGGACTGATACTTCTATCAAACTCTATACCTCCTTCGGTAATCATTTCAAAATCTATTTATAAATTAGAAAATTAACATTGTCAATTATTTTATAAACTTGAGCGTTAAAATGTAATATGCCATAATTTACATGGTAAATAATGTCATTCCAGTGTCAGCTACTTGCTTACTGATGGAGATTGCTCTTATGTTACAGCGTTCTTACGATTATGCTAACATCGGGGCGGAGAGATTTGAACTCCCGACCCTTTGGTCCCAAACCAAATGCGCTACCAGGCTGCGCTACGCCCCGACTTCTTTACTCAGAGTATCAATAACTCAGGCAAAATGCAAGATTCATTTGTTTACTTTAGAAAAAATATAATATGAGATTTAATATTATCTTAGAATATGTTTTTTATTAGCTCCTCTTTAACAACAGACTGCTTCGTAGAAAGTCTACAGGGTTTTTGTGCGCGCAACACTGAACCAGATTTCTTTATGACCCAAACCTTAGCCATATTTAAAAATCTAGCTACACCAATTGGTGAAAGTGAGTGCAGCAACTACAGCAGTATCGACCCTTAAAATTCTTTTTCCTAGACTCAATTTTTGACAAAACTTATCGGCAAGATCAAGTTCATAAGATGAAAAACCACCTTCAGGACCAACAATAATAGCAACATTTTTTTTGCCTTTCAGCACTTTATCAGCTTTACCTGTTTCATCACACAAAACAAAATTTTTACTTTGGGAATCAGGTAACTCACAAAAGTTAATAGGAGGCAAAATCTCTGGTATACTTATCCTACCTGATTGTTCCGCTGCTTCGATTGCTTGTAATTTTGCTCTACTTAGGTTAATATTTTTTACCACTGTACGTTCTGTTGAAATAAATTGAATGCAGATTACTCCCATTTCAGTTGCCTGTCTTACTATGTTGTTCAAAGCAGCACTTTTTACCATGGCACAATACAGGTATAAATTTTCCTCATATTGCTGTTGTTTAGTGCATTCTTTGGGTGTAACTTCTGTCAATTTACGCGATATATTAACTACTTCTCCTAACCATTCTCCATCTTTTCCATTAAAAAGAGAGAGATTATCATACTTCTTAAGCCGCATTACATTGCAAATATAGTGACTTTGTTGTGGATTAAGTGCTAAACTCACGCCTTGTGATAAAGCTTCTTCAACATAGAGCCTAATTTTTCCCATTCAAAACTTTAATTATATTCTACTTGAGTGACTCTTACGGGATTTGAACCCGTGTTACCACCGTGAAAGGGTGGTGTCCTAACCACTAGACGAAAGAGTCAACTTGAATCTAACTAGGTTATATCGATTACATATATAAAGTCAATTCAATTATTTTGAATCACATAGTTAGAGGGATATATCAGTAATCTTATATCGACAGCCTCCTATTACTCCATGCTCAATACTCACTGAACCTATCTCAGATTTAGGAGCTAATTCTAATTGTTGTTCAACTTTTGTATCGGAATCATAGCCAGAATCGTAGCCAGAATCTCTACGCTCATATTTCTGCCTTATTTCTTCTACACTAAAGCCAGCCTTGGTCTTAATTTTTTGATCATTAGTCTGTTGCTGACTTATCGACTTATTAGCACTTAGCTCATTTAGCTTCACTTGCCAATCATTCACTTTATCTTGCACTAACCCATGGCAAGTTCCAGAATTAGCTTTTATGTCTTTTGCTTTTCTTTCTGCTCTTTTCTTGGACAAATCTACCCTAGCATAAATAGGTTCTGACGACTGTTCTGGCTCTTTCTGTTTTAGGCTAGTAGGCTTTTTTGTTCTGAAAGATCATCTATAGTGCAATAAATAGGTTCTTCTGATATACTCAAATAACCACTATCTTCCAATGATAAATTTTCAGTGGATTTTTTATGTGAATCATATATTTCAGCATAAATAGATTCTTCTGATACACTCAAATAACCATTCTCCCCTAATGAGTTACTAACCTTAGTGTCATACACCTCAGCGTAAATGGGCTCTTTTGAAGGCAAAGCATCATAGCTAGTATTCTTTGACTTATACTCAAAAGTTCTAGGAGGTTTTTGTTGTATAGCTTCAATATTCAAATCATCTGTAGAATAATACTCTGCGCCTTTTCCTAGTAAAAAGGAAACTGTGGGGTGAAGAATTATCTCTGCTGGTAAGTTTTTCTCACTATCCAATTTTAGATTTTTTGATTCTGCTAAACTCTCAATAACACGAATTATAACATTCTTTCCATTCTCATCTATTGAGTGGATATCAGCTCCACGATTAATCAGCAATTCCATTATTTTGTGATCTGTAGCATGTCCTAAAGCCTGATTTAAAGCTTGATTATTATTTATATCAAATGATCCTGTATTCTTGAGAGACATAGTCTTTGAAAAGAATTTTCTAAAACTATTTAATGCATCATAGAGAATGAGAGTCAGTTTAACACCTTTTATGTCATTGTTTTTGACAGATTTAATTAAAAAATTATCTATTATGCCCATGATTATACCCCCTATATAAAAGCTCACTACCATGGTACAATTTTAAACTATGATGATTTATTTTCTACTAATAGCAGCTCTCTATAACCACTTAACAAGTGGTGGCATTGACATCATAATTGCATCTGGATTGCCGTCAGTCATTAAACCAAACCTTGTGCCACGATCGTATAACAGATTGAATTCTACATATCTGCCACGTTTTATTAATTGATTTTCTCGTTGTTCTTTTGTCCAAGATTTTTGCATATGTTTACGTATGACGTGCGAATAAATTTCCAAAAAGGCTTCACCTACTGCTTTTGTGAACTCAAAATCGTTTTCCCAGTTGCCAGAACTCAGATTATCATAGAAAATGCCACCAATGCCACGCGGCTCTTTTCTGTGTTGTAAGAAAAAATAATTGTCACATTGCTCTTTAAATTTTGGATAATATCCGGTGTCAAATCTATCACATGTCATTTTGATTGATTCATGGATATACTTGCAATCTTCTTCATTTTTATATATTGGCGTAAAATCCATTCCTCCACCAAACCATTGTTTTGAAGTATATATCAGCCTTGTGTTCATATGTGCTGAAGGGATAAGGGGCGATTGCATATGAGACACTAAAGATATACCGCTTGCCCAAAACTCTCCGTTACTTTCACTTGCACCAGGAATTTCATTAATGGCTGAATCTGCAAATTTTCCGTGTACTTTTGAAACGTTTACTCCAACTTTTTCAAAAACATTACCAAAAATAATTGTAGATTCACCACCTCCACCACCTGGGCGATCCCACTTTCTCTTTTCGATCTTTGGCTCTGCGGATGATTGTTTTTCAATTAATAAGAAAGATTCTATGATCTTATCTCTTAGTGCACAGAACCATTTAAATGCTTGTGTTTTTTGTTTTTCCATAATATCCTCTTGCTAGCTTATTAACATTGTTATATCTGATATTTAAGGAACTTAATTAGATTTGGATGATAATTATCTATCAAAGACGTTAATAAATCTATAATAATTAAATCAATATAATAGAACATTTTCGTATGTACAACAATGCCAAGTAACAATAATGAATAAAAGATACATAGATAACAAAAAAGAGAACAGGGTTGACTTCATACTAAGAAATTACGGAATGTCAATTGTTGTGATGGCAGTTATTATGCTCTTACCTCCAGTAGCAATATCGATACTCTACTTTTTTGATATATATAGTCAGCATATTAATATAGAGATTAATTTATTAGTTAGCATTCTAACAACTCTCTTTATGATGTATAATGTAAAACGCTACAGATACCTACTTAATACTATAGAATTTCAAAATGCAATATTTGCAAATGCACTAAATCATAATACAGAATTTTGCCTTATTTTACATAAGGATGAAGGTATTATTTATGCTGATGCAAGGTTCTACGAAAGGTTTAAAGATCATATAGATGATGACATTACGTTAGCCAAGATTCTTGAAATAGGAGATGTTTCAGAAGCAGACAAAAAAGTACTCTATCATGCACTAAAAAATAACTCTTCTGTACAGGTATGCATTTCCTTAAACAAGAAGAATAGAGTATCTAACTTTCTTTTGCTCTTTGAGCCGATACCAGATAATCCCCAAATTGCTATAAATAGTAATAAGATTTTAAATTTATCATTAGTGCCAATAGCAAGGCCAGATGGGTATTTTGTATTAAAAGCAACACAGATAAACAAGGAGCAGATATATGAAGAGTTAATAGAAAAACACAGCATAGGAACTTACATTGCAAATGCCAAAGGGGTGATTTTATCTGTAAATAAAAGATTTTTAGACATATTTGAACTAAAAAAACTGGAAAAAGGTAGCTCAATCAGTGATTTTATATCTCAATCTAAATATAACAATACAACAACCGATAATGAAATTTTGTTTTTTACTATAAGTGGTATTCCATTCAAGGCTTATATGAGCACTGCTATATTTTGTGATAAATACAACCATAGCTATATATATGGCTTTATAACACCAACCGAATCAAATATTGTTGATTATCAATTACACCCTTGTTTTGCAAATTCATCAATTGCTATTGCACAATGTGACATAAACGGCAACTTTGTAAAGAAAAATACGGCACTAATAAAGCTTGCAGGGTCAGATAATAATTCAATCTTTACGTTGATATTGGATAGTTATCATGTGAAAATACGTGAATATTTTTCGAGTAATAGAATAAATAATGCGTCTTTTGATGTACAGCTCAACGGCGGTAATAACATAAAAATATATTTCAATAAGTTTCTTCATAATAAAATGATCTTCATACTTTGTTATTTTATTGACAATACTGAACACAAAAACCTAGAGATAAAGCTTGAGCATTATCAAAAGATGCAAGCTATAGGGCAGTTAGCAGGTGGTATTGCGCATGATTTCAACAATATATTGACTGGGATAATAGGATTTTGCGATTTGCTTTTACTCCAACACTCAGCTGGTGACCCATCTTTTGGAGATATAATACAGATACAGCAAAATGCAAAGCGTGGATCAAATTTAGTAAGACAATTGCTTGCTTTCTCAAGAAGACAGACCTTGCAGCCAAAAATTATTGATGTAAATAATACTATAGCTAATCTTTATGAAATGATAAAAAGATTAATAGGTGAAAATATAAAATTTAATATTTATTATGGTAGAGACTTGGGTGCTGTTAGGGCTGATCAAGGGCAATTAGAGCAAGTTATACTTAACTTAGCAGTCAATGCTAGTGCTGCTATGGAAAAGGGCGGAGAATTAACTATACGAACCTTTAATCAAAAGATTGACTCATTAAATTCTACACCTCAGGATATGTTTTCTCCAGACAAGGAAGCGATTGAACATGGAAATTATGTTGTGATTGAAGTAATTGATACTGGATGTGGAATGACGAGTGATACAACTGAAAAGATCTTTGATCCATTTTTTTCTACCAAAGATATTACCTCTGGTACAGGTCTTGGCCTCTCTACTGTATATGGCATTATTAAACAAACTGAAGGATACATCTATGTTGCTAGCAAAGTAAATCATGGAACTAAATTTAGCATATTTTTGCCCATGGTTTACATATCAGATGAAAATGATAGAGAGGAAGATAGTGAAGAAACAGAAAAACCGGTAGTAAGTGAAATTAAAGGTAATGGTATAATTTTATTAATCGAAGATGAAGATTCAGTAAGGGAATTCATCTCTAAAGCACTCAAAAGAAAAGGATTTGATGTAATAGAAGCAAGCATAGGCAGCGAGGCGCTAGAAATAATCAGTAAAAAAAGTCAACACATAGATCTTATAATCACTGATGTAATCATGCCAGAGGTGAGCGGCCCAGAAATAGTTAAAGAAGCATTGATCCATAGGCCAAATATCAACGTTATTTTTATTTCTGGGTATGCAGAAGATGCTTTTTTAAAGAGTGATGACATCAATATAGAAGATTTTCACTTTTTGCCAAAACCATTCACTCTGAATGAATTAGGAAACAAGGTTCAAAGTGTGTTACACAAAGTAAAAAAGACAGTCTAATTTTAGTGTGGTTAGCAACAAAAAAATTTTCTAATGCAAAAGTTTCTTGCATATATACAATAGAATTATTTTATACATAAGATAAAAGGCGTGAGCAAGATTGTTGCAATAGTAAATCAAAAGGGTGGAGTTGGCAAAACCACAACTAGTATAAATTTGTCGACAGCCTTTGCTGCTGTAGGAAAAAGCACTTTATTGGTAGATCTTGATCCTCAAGGAAATGCTAGCACCGGACTCGGGATTTCTTATCGTAGTAGGGAAGAAAAAAACATATACAAAATACTACTAAGCAGCGAAAATAGATTGATAGAATCGGCAATTTTCAATATAAAGGAAATTCCAAATTTATCACTAATTTCGTCAGTAGTTGATTTATCAGCTGCAGAAATTGAATTATCGCAACTTGAGCGAGGAAAATTTGTGCTAAAAAGCGCATTAGAGAAGATACGCGATAATTATGAGTATATAATCATCGATTGCCCTCCATCACTTGGGCTTCTAACCATAAATGCTTTGACTGCTGCTAATTCTATTATTGTCCCTCTTCAGTGTGAATTTTTTGCTTTGGAGGGATTGAGCCATTTAGTTAAAACTGTAGAGCTGATAAAAAGAAATAACCTAAACCCTTTTTTGGCAATAGAAGGGATAGTGTTAACAATGTATGACAGGCGCAACAAACTCAGTGAACAGATTAAAAACGATATTTGCCAGTATTTAAATGATAAAGTATACAAAACTATCATCCCATTGTATGAGACTGTTATTCCACGTAACGTACGGTTATCAGAAGCGCCTTCTCATGGAAAACCCGCTATTGTGTATGATCTTAAGTGTCCTGGTGCACAAGCATATATAAGTTTGGCAAGGGAAATTTTAAAAAAGCACGCGAGCAGTTGTAAGGAGAAGAAACTAGTAAGCGAGGGCGTAGTATGAAGGATGATAGACGCCTCGGCAGAGGTCTTGCCGGCCTCATAGGCGATAATTATGATAATAAAGAAGATCGACAAGAGCATTTGCCTATTTCATTACTGCACCCAAGCAAATTTCAACCGAGGAAACATTTTGACGAGGAGTCATTAAGAGAACTTGCAAATTCGATAAAGAAAAGTGGCATTATACAGCCTATCGTGGTACGCAAAGATTCAAATGATGATGGTTATGAAATAATAGCTGGAGAACGTCGTTGGCGAGCAAGCAAGATTGCAAATCTTGATAGTGCACCGGTTATCATAAAAGATCTGAGCGACAAGGAATGCTTGGAAGTATCCATTATTGAAAACATACAAAGGCAAGATATTAATCCAATAGAGGAAGGTGAAGCTTACAGAAAACTGATAGATGAGTTTTTCTATACACATGAGGAATTAGCTTCAGCTATAGGCAAAAGCCGCAGCCACATAACCAATATGATTCGGATGTTGTTGCTCCCTGATAGGGTGAAAACAATGATCAATGAGAAAAAATTGTCTATGGGTCATGCAAGAGCGTTGATTAATGTTGAAAATGCGGAAAGTATTGCAGAAAAAATAGTTTCTCAGGGCTTAAGCGTTAGACAAACTGAAAAACTGATAAAGGACCTACATCAAAACAACAATCAAAAAGAGCAGAGATATACTAGAAATCAAGATATGACAGTAATAGAAGGCGCTATATCTTCTCAACTTGGTTTAAAGATCAAAATTAATGACAACAATTCTAAGGGTAAAGTTATGATACGGTATGATAATCCAAATGAATTGGATTTGATATTGAAAATTTTGAATAGGAAACTTGAGGCATAGCTAGTAGTTGGCTAGCAAAGCAACAAACCAATATCAACTGTTGGTGTCATGAAAGTAGCTGACACTGGAATCCAGGAATTTTATTAAGTTGGTAAGCATAAAAGTATAACTTCTACGTCATACCGCCGCGGTATCCGCTAACAAGCAGCGGGATGACGATTGTCAGGGTAGCTGTCATCCCAGTGCCCTGACTACTTGGATCCAGGAAAAAGAATGGTGTCATCCCAGTGCGTGATACCCTAGTAGAAATCGTTTTTGTAATTGCAACATTCGTGCAATCTTTAGCCATAAATATTTAAAAAATTTACCAAATGAAAAAAAAGGCAAAAGAAACCCCGTGGTGGTTGGCTATTTACCATGTACTAAAATATCGGCGTTTTTTTTATTCTAAAACGCTTGATTAAGAGCGATTTAGCTGCTTTTAACTTGCAACTAACCTACACCGCAAGTGTTTAAGAAATTTACTAAGCAGGAAAAAAGGCAAAGAAACCCCGTAGTAGCTAGCATTCAAATTCTCCCTTGTCAATTTGACGTTTTTTGCTGTCTTAAACGCTTTGTAAGCGCGTTTCGGCTTATATAGGTAAAAACCCAGAAATTTTTAAAGACATGCGATGCACGTAGTGCGAAAAATTAAACATGAGACGCCAAATACCCTAAGTTTTTTGTCATTAACCTGCACAGATTGCGAAGATAAATAAATAGCTTCAGTTTTATGATAAGGGAGCTGGCGAGGCTTGTCAAGGAAGTTTTTCGTTTCATCCAATGCGCTGCCAAAAGCTATGCAAAAAGTCCAATGAGTTAACTCCCATATATCCTGAGTAATTCTTGTGCATTAGCTTTGATTAGGATAGGGCATTTTCTATCATTTAATAGGGAACGCAATATTTCAGTTGCACCCTTAACGTCGTTATTGTGTATCTTTACTATAGCGATGGCTTCTTGGCTTGAATAAGGGTATACTGTGCTTGATTCTAAATTATCAATTTTGTCTTTATTTATTTTTTCACCGTTGGAGTGAAGTAAGCTCATTACTTCTAAATATTGTGCTAACTCACGCAAAACACCAGGAGCATCTTTATCATCTGCCAAATCATTATAAATAGATGCTGTGTCTGTTGGCATTGAATCTGAGATATGATTGAATGCGCGTTCAAAATTTGCTAAATACTCCCAATTTGAATCTATTTCTTCTAGCAGCGGCTTATTATCTTTTTTTAAGAATAATACTTCGTAAAACTTGTCACCTGCAGTTATAGATTGTTTTGTGTTATCAATGTTGCGCAATAAGTATAATGTGATGCCAACTAACATTGGCGCGAGTGCAAGCAGAAAGATGTATTTTTTCATGGTAATATTCCAAATAGTTATATATTTATACATTAATGCTTTTGATTTGCAAAAACATATTGACATAGTGATTATATCATATAATAATATTCTTAAAGTTGTTTGAATAGTTGGAGATTAAAATATTTCTAAAGTAGAAATAAAGACAGCAGTATTAAGCTAAATTATTTCTTGTCGGATTTATCCGATGTACCCTCAACCTTTTATAGGTTGAAGTCTAAATTTGAGAGTTTGATCCTGGCTCAGAATGAACGCTGGCGGCAGGCCTAACACATGCAAGTCGAACGGAGTTATATTGTAGCTTGCTATGGTATAACTTAGTGGCAGACGGGTGAGTAATGTATAGGAATCTACCTAGTAGTACGGAATAATTGTTGGAAACGGCAACTAATACCGTATACGCCCTACGGGGGAAAAATTTATTGCTATTAGATGAGCCTATATTAGATTAGCTAGTTGGTGGAGTAATAGCCTACCAAGGCAATGATCTATAGCTGATCTGAGAGGATGATCAGCCACACTGGAACTGAGATACGGTCCAGACTCCTACGGGAGGCAGCAGTGGGGAATATTGGACAATGGGCGAAAGCCTGATCCAGCCATGCCGCATGAGTGAAGAAGGCCTTTGGGTTGTAAAGCTCTTTTAGTGAGGAAGATAATGACGGTACTCACAGAAGAAGTCCTGGCTAACTCCGTGCCAGCAGCCGCGGTAATACGGAGAGGGCTAGCGTTATTCGGAATTATTGGGCGTAAAGGGCGCGTAGGCGGATTAGTAAGTTAAAAGTGAAATCCCAAGGCTCAACCTTGGAATTGCTTTTAAAACTGCTAATCTAGAGATTGAGAGAGGATAGAGGAATTCCTAGTGTAGAGGTGAAATTCGTAAATATTAGGAGGAACACCAGTGGCGAAGGCGTCTATCTGGTTCAAATCTGACGCTGAGGCGCGAAGGCGTGGGGAGCAAACAGGATTAGATACCCTGGTAGTCCACGCTGTAAACGATGAATGTTAAATATGGGAAGTTTTACTTTCTGTATTACAGCTAACGCGTTAAACATTCCGCCTGGGGACTACGGTCGCAAGATTAAAACTCAAAGGAATTGACGGGGACCCGCACAAGCGGTGGAGCATGTGGTTTAATTCGATGCAACGCGAAAAACCTTACCACTCCTTGACATGGAAATTATACCTATTCGAAGGGATAGGGTCGGTTCGGCCGGGTTTCACACAGGTGTTGCATGGCTGTCGTCAGCTCGTGTCGTGAGATGTTGGGTTAAGTCCCGCAACGAGCGCAACCCTCATCCTTAGTTACCATCAGGTAATGCTGGGGACTTTAAGGAGACTGCCAGTGATAAACTGGAGGAAGGTGGGGATGATGTCAAGTCATCATGGCCCTTATGGAGTGGGCTACACACGTGCTACAATGGTGGCTACAATGGGCTGCAAAGTCGCGAGGCTAAGCCAATCCCTTAAAAGCCATCTCAGTTCGGATTGTACTCTGCAACTCGAGTGCATGAAGTTGGAATCGCTAGTAATCGTGGATCAGCACGCCACGGTGAATACGTTCTCGGGTCTTGTACACACTGCCCGTCACGCCATGGGAATTGGTTTCACTCGAAGCTAACGACCTAACCGCAAGGAGGGAGTTATTTAAAGTGGGATCGGTGACTGGGGTGAAGTCGTAACAAGGTAGCAGTAGGGGAATCTGCAGCTGGATTACCTCCTTAGGCTTTGCGCATAACTTACCATTTTTAATGATGGTGTTGTTATGTGCTATACTGCTGTCTTTACTTCTACTTTATTTTAATTTCCCGATAACGGAATTTTATGAGTGATAGACCTCTTTCTCCACATTTACAAATATATAAAGTACAAGTTACTAGTTTTTTCTCTATTATGCATAGATTGACTGGTATCTTGCTATTCCTTTTATTAATGATACTTTCTTGGTATTTCATATTACATGTTTACTTTCCTGAGTTACTTATAGTAAGGTACTTAAATGCATTATTATTCACTCCTGTTGCTAAATTAGCTTATGTCTTATGTTTTATAAGTTTTGTATATCATTTTCTTAATGGTATTCGTCATTTATTGTGGGATGCTGGGCTTAATTTAGAAATTACTGGCGTTTCAAGGAGTGCTATACTGCTGACAGTAACGCTACTTCTTTCTACTATGGCTTTTTTATTTATGTTTGTATGAGTCAGTCTGGAAATTCAGTACATCATTGGTGGGTTCAGCGTGTTTCTGCGGTAATTTTACTGTTCCTGTTTCCTTGGTTTATCTATTCATTTTCTTGCACATTTTATACTGATAGCTCTTTGTCTTTTAGTGAAAAATTTATTAATCACCCTCTAGAGCTTTTATTTTTTGTTGTGTTGTTGTTTTGCATTTTTTGGCACGCAGTTCTTGGAATGCAGGTAGTATGCGAAGATTATATACACAGCGTACCTTTGAGGATTTTTACAATTACATGCATAAAGTACTTATCAAGCATTACTTATATAACCCTCGCTTTTACAATCTTTATCTTCTACAGGCATATTTTCTTGTAAAATCACCGGTGCTGTGTTAATATATCATTAGTGTACTAGTTTTATTATTGAACTATAGCATTATAGCGATTTTGGTTTGACAATATGTTTGAAGCATTAAAAAAGGGAGCAATAGATCTTACACTTAAAGCAAAAGGTCTGCTTACTTCACCTGAATCTCAAGTTTACGTCGAAGACCTTAGAAAGGTAATGATGTATGATGGAAGGAAATGCCAGTATCCAAAAAATTATGATCAAATTGTACAGTCTGCTAAAATCATAGAAAACAGGGATATGCATGGAAATGCTATACTAGATAAAGATAAAAATCCAACCTATAAACTTTTGTATGGTCAAAAAGATGAGAATGGAGAACAACCAAGTTTCAGATTATCTTTAGTTACCAAAGATAAAGATAATGATAGATCTTATTTTACTATCAATTATATAGACAATCAGGGTAAGCAAATTCCGATAAATGAGTTGCATAAGTCATATTTTGAGCCATTAGGCTTTTCGAGAATGGATTTGAAAAAACACGTGCCAATTTTTGAAGCTGAAAAAACTAAGGATCCTCAATATCCATTTGAATTAACTAATTCTTCTGTGCTAACTAAAGAGGTAAAAAATAAAGAAGGTAAAGTTCAGGAAGTTGTTGATGAAAAAGGAAGAAATGGAGAATTATTATACACTAGTGATTACAAGAAGCTAAGCACCCATTTTTCAGAAATTAGAGATCAGGATGGTAATCTAGAGCTAGATAAAAGTCTTATATCTGTTCCTATCGTTTTTGCTACAAGCTTGGCTAAAGTTTGTACTAAATTGTTGACTTCTCTTCCTATAAAGTTAGGGGAGCATTTAATAAGCAAACAAAACCCAATTGCAAAGTCTTTTGGCTATCTTTTGTTCACCCCTGCGATGGCAGTGAAGAATTCAGTAAATATGGTAGCTACAATACTTAAGGCCCCAATTTTATTGTTTGTAGCAAATGAGAAAAAATATGGTGATGCTTACTTTACTATGTGGAAACACCAATTGAAAGGATGTTGGGAAGAAGCAAAAAGTGACTTTAATGTTATTAAAGGTGAAGAAAGGCTAAAGCCGGATCATGGGAATCGTGATTCACTAGTGGGCACATGGGATGAGCTTAACGCTAGAAGGCCAAAGAAACAAGGGGATGATAAAGAAGTTAGCAAGAGTAATGAAATACTAAAGAGTCCTGAGGAAGAACAAAATAAGGGTAATGAAATATTAAGTGATAAAAGAAAAGGTCATGTTGAGGAATTACAAAATAGAAGAAATTCACAGCAAGGGCAAGGCGCTACACATGATCACTCTCATTAGCAATTACTTTAAATCAACATTTACTTTCTTTATTAACTATTCCACAACAAAAACTTGCATGTATTTTGCCCTCAGTATAAGATATTAATTATTTAATTAATATCTTAACTAAATGCGCCCTGTAATATTGTGTGGTGGTAGTGGTAGCAGACTTTGGCCTTTATCTAAGCCAAAGCAATTTCAGAAAATATTTAGTCAGAACACTATGTTTCACAACACTTTGTTGAGGCTAAAAAGCGATTATATGCCGCCCATAATTGCTACAAATATACAGTACGAGTCATTAGTGATGGAGGAATTGCATGCACTGCAAGAATATAAAGTGATTTTCGAACCAGTGAAAATTGGAACAGCAGCGGCAATATTAATTGCTGCACTTCTCTGCAATGAAAACGAGACAATGTTAATTCTGCCTTCAGACCATTTTATAGGTGATTTGAATAGTTTTTATGCTTCTACTCAAAAAGCGTCTAAGTTAGCCTCTGAAACTAACTCTATAGTCACTTTTGGGGTTAAGCCTCATGAATTCAATTCTGAATACGGCTATATAAATGCAGTATATGATCAGAAAGAAAAATGTTATATAGTGAAAGATTTTACAGAAAAGCCCGAGCGTAAGTTAAGTAACGATCATTATTGGAACTCTGGAATATTTGTGTTTAAAGCAAAACGCTACATAGATGAGATTAAAAAATCTGCCCCGAATCTTTACAATTTATGTTTTAAATATTTCACACCGCAAGAGAGATTTCTGTATTTAAAACAACGAGATTTTGCAGGAATTGAAGGCATATCCATTGATTACTTGGTGATGGAGAAAGCAAAAAACGTTGCAATGATAGAAGCTAATTTCGATTGGTTGGATGTTGGAACTTGGAATTCAGTTTTAGAATTGAGTGAGAAGTTTAGTAAAGAACCGGCATCATTTCAGCATGTGATTAGAGAAAAAGAACCAGTTTCAACGACAGAAAGTAATAAAAATTTATTGAGTGGAGCTTGTAAGCAACCAAACAAAAGTCTAATTTCATTTATTCATAAAGTTAAGAAAGTAAAGGTGATAAGGAAAGAAGTTAAACCATGGGGATTTTGTAGTATAATTTTAATGAGCGAAAATTTTCTTATAAAATATCTTTTTATCAATCCATTAAGCTGCACTTCTAAGCAATTCCATCACTATAGAGATGAATACCATATAGTGCTATCAGGAGTTGGATATGTTAGTTTAGAAGACAAAGAATATGCTATAGCAAAGGACCATATGATAGAAATCCCAAGGGAAGTTTCCCATAGGATTGAAAATAGAAGCACAAGCTTTCCACTTGAAATAGTTGAATTTCAGATAGGAGAGCATTTATCTGATAATGATATAGTGAGATTGGATGATGTATATGGAAGAATATGGTAACGCCATAAATGCATTTGTTGGCAATTTATAATATGGGTATAGCTGCTTTATGTAAAAAATAATATTTACTAAATCTTAATATTTTAAACCTATACCCATATTTTAATAAATAATGAGTTGTAATTAATATGAAGGATCCATTTAAAAGTGACAATTATAGAGAAAATCTCGGTTTCCTTAAAGAAGCTATAAAAGCAAGAGATGAGTTAGTAACTATTAGACATTATAATAAAACGGTAAGGGGTTTATCTCAGGCATTAAAGCGTTTTACAGATAAGGCAGAAGATGTAGCTAAGTTTGTTATACGTAGTGACTCAATTGATTATGTAAAATCGATGAATGGAAAGCCATCAGGTCTTAAGATATTAAAGGAAATATTGAATAGAATCTCGGGAAGAAATGTTCCAGTTAAGAATATAAGTAGTTTTATTGATAAATTACCTCCTTCTACTTCAATGACAATCTTTGAATATCTAGAGGCTTATCGTAAAATTTCAGGTTTGGAGCAAGTTGAAAGAGGAAATATTGCAATAGCTCCAGAAAAGCCAGAACGCAGTTTTCTAAAAGAAGATAGACAAGTAGAAGTTAATTATAATGATTCAGGCCATGGAAATTCATTAGATGAAAAGCCTGGATACAAAGAGATATCAAATTATCAAGAGAAGAAGAGTAAAATTTTAACAGAAAATTCACAAAGTTCAAAATCGCCTAGAGAAGAGCTAATTTATGTAACAGTTCCTAAAGAACATATGGAAGCAAAAAGAGAACTTAAACAAAAACAACAATCTAAACCTCCAATATTGCCAAAATCATCAATAGCACCACCATTGCCAAAAAAAATGTTTACTGCTGGTCAAGAAGTTAGACAAAAACCAAAAGTAGTAGGAACTGTTCCTAAATCAACTAAAGATAAACCTGAATTACCACTAAAACTTAAAAAGTTAGGTCATACTGATCAAAAATCAAGCACAAAGCTAGAAATGGTAGTATCTTCTATGGAAAAAGAAATTAATTATAATATCGATATTAAAGTACAAGAGATAAGAAAAAAATTCAAACAAAATCAAGCAAAAGAAAGTCCTAATGCGCAAACTATTGAAAGCAGGACCCCTCCTGTTGCACAAGTGAATATAGATGTGGAGAAAAAAACTAGGCCATCACCAAAAGTTGCTTCCCAATCTCGCTTATTTCCAATGAGGGATGAAATATCTCAGATGAATCCCTTATCAGCAAAATCTGATCCGAGACCTCATGTTAGCAAAAATGCTCTTCTCACAGATGTAAATGTAAAGCAACTAGTTGTACAATTTGAAAATTATGGAAGGAAAGAATTATAACTTATTGAATAAACCCAATAATATTCTTGATTTTTTCTATGTTATAAAAGCACAAGCTCTCCACTTGAAATAGTTGAATTTCAGATAGGAGAGCATTTATCTGATAATGATATAGTGAGGTTGGATGATGTATATGGAAGATTTTGAAATTCTAATGTTAAAGATACTCTATAAGTCTGCTAAATTTAAGGAAGCAAAAATCTCTAGTTTTTAAATAAAGAAAAGTCTACAATTATACGAAGTTTCAAAAATATAATGTCTAACCTCAAAATATTTTGTAATGTCCATTGCCTTTGAAATTACTATGGCTGCTTGCTATTTGCGAGCAAGAAATGCCAGATTTTGCTCTATAATGACTTTGTTCTCTATTATCGGCATTGCCCTTGGAGTTGCAACACTAATAGTGGTGATGTCTGTGATGAACGGATTCAGAGCAAAGTTGCTTGACTCAATACTTGGCATTGATGGCCATATTAACGTTTATTTTGATAGGAACATAAATTCAGATTACTACGCAGTTTCAAAATCTATTGAGAGAATTCCTGGTATATTAAAAGCTACTCCTATGACCAATGATCAAGTTATTATTGTAGCAAATGGTAAAATTGCAGGTAGCGTAGTGCGAGGTGTGTCAACTAAAGATTTGCTTGATAGTACTGCCGTTACAAATAATGTAATTATAGGTGATGTAAAAAAATTTGATGAAGGGATAATAATAGGAGCACGCTTAGCAGAAGTTTTGAACATTGACTATGGCGACGAAATTACGTTTATATCATCTGAAGAATTTGATGCATTACTTGGTGAAATGCCGCGAATGAAAAAATATAAAGTTATAGCAATATTTGATATGGGTATGTTTGAGTATGATAATACCTTGATATATATGCCTCTAAAATCAGCACAAGCCTTTTTTAATTATAAAAATAGCATAAAAAATATAGAAGTACTTGTAGACGACGTTACTAGAGCTGATAAGCTGGCAGATGCTATAGAAAAAGAAATAGGAATGGAAGCTGAAAGTTGGCAATCACAGCAAAGCCATTATTTTAGTGCTTTAAAAACTGAAAGAAATGTGATGTTTTTAATTCTCACTTTGATTATAGTTGTAGCAGCGTTTAATATTATCTCAAATTTAATGATGATAGTGCAAGAAAAGAAATCCGCGATTGCAATTATGCGTACATTTGGTGCAACAAGTGGAAGCATTATGCGTATATTTTGCGCTTGTGGTCTATTAATCGGTTTTACGGGAACTTGTCTTGGCTGTATTATAGGTGTCGTTTTTTCTCTCAATATCGAAAGCATTAGAGTGTTTTTAGAAAACATTACTAACGTCAAGCTGTTTGATCCCATGATATACTTTTTTTCAAGTTTGCCAATGATATTAGTTCCTCAAGATGTAGTGAACATTTCTGCACTTGCATTATTCTTATCATTTTTAGCGACAATTGCTCCTGCATTGCAGGCAGCTGCACAAGATCCTGCGGAGATACTACGTTATGAATGATACTCAGCAAAAGTACATAGGTTGGTTCTTAATTGTATTGTTATTTACCGGTTACATCACAATAAATAACATAATCTTTTTAAAAATAAATCAGCAAGAGAGTGAAAACAATGTGAAAGCTTTAACGGAAAACATGGATGAATTTAGAATGTTGCTTGAAGTTAATCAATCTAGAATAGAAAAAAAGATATTTGACCTCAAGAGAAGTCAGCATACTCAATGTGAGCAAGGTGATAATAACTCAAGATGTAAGAACCTTGCAAAATTGCTATTACTTGTGGTTAAAATGAAGAATTCGTTATTGCGAGAAGCAAAATTTGATAACCATATAAATTCAATAAAGCCTTTGATATCAGAGCTTGACGATCCAGAGATAGAAAATGCAGTAGATGAATTAGAAAATTTGAAAGAGATAAATACCTTACACGAATTGAAGTTATCTTTTGAAAAAACTATTGATACTATCGATTACAACAAAAGTACATTGTCTAAAAAAATCATTTCAAACTGGATAAAGGTAGACGACCGAAATGATCCATCAAGAGTAAAATTCGCAGAAATTGAGGAGTCAATAAATGATAATGATTGGCAAAATATAACTGTTACAGTAAGCAATTTAACACATTCAGAATTCAAGCCATGGCTGAATAAATTGAATGGTTTTATTGTAGCTTCTAAGAATATTTCAACAATATATCATCACTTATTACAATATATCTCATGATTTATTTTATAATTTTCGCTTTTTCGTTTTTATTTGGTATATGGGTCAAGGTAAGTGGTGAAGTAATAAAATTGGAATTAGGCAATTACACTATAAGTATTGATCTATATTTCATTATTTTTACTTGTGTAGTTTTATTATTTTTATTAATTACACTTGTACGCTTTTTTTCCTCCATTTCATCAACATTTGCCAACATAAGAAATAGAAGAAGGGATAGGGAAGAATTGCTTCTCTTTGAAGCTTTCTTTAGCATAGACTTAGACAATATAGAGAATGCCCAAAAGCTAGTTAAAAGTCTGAGTGAGGAGAGCGATAGGTTGTCTTTAATAAAGCTCTTTAACTCAGGTAAGACGGGAAATTACAGCTTTTTCAGTAACGGTTTAACAAATATTGCAAATAAAAATCGTAACTTAGCTCTACTTCTAGCCAATAAGCTGATTGTCCACCTCAAACAAGAAAAAGTAGTCTTTCAAAAATTTATAGAATATTGCTCTAGTTCAATTAACGATAAAATGCTATCTATTCCCTTTCAAATAGAGCATGGCATATTGAAAGAAGATTGGATTAATGCAATTTTGAGGTTGAAGGAAGCAGTTAAGTCCAATATTTTTCTCCCCTTTGATCATAAAGAAATGTTTGCAGTGTTTTATTGCGCTTTAGCAAAGCAATATGAAAGTAAAGGAAATTTTAAGGAGGCTATAAAGTCTTTATTTAGAGCACAACGTTATAGTGCAATTTTTCAGCCCATCAATTATTTAAAGGCAGAATTATATATTAAACTTGGAAAAATCAGAAAAGCTTCTGCAGTGCTAGAGGCAGAGTATACAGTAAATCCTACTCCTCAGTCAGCTAAAATGTACATCAATTTAAATAGTAAAGGTGCTGAAAGACTATACAACTTACGCCCTGATTATTATTTTAGTTACTGTTTACTTGCTTTGTCCTCAATGAGTTCAGGTAAATATGATCTTGCAAGTCAATATTTAGACACTGCTATGAAAAAAGCCAATTACATGTCAATCTACTTTATTGTAATACAACTCAAGGTTACATTGCAAGAACACGACAAGGTAATTTATTGGCTAAACAAGATGGGCTCAGAAGCTTTGCCTGATCCAGGCTGGAAATGTAAAAATTGTAACAGGGAACTAGAACAATGGGACCATAAGTGTTCAAGTTGTAATAGTTTTAATTGTGTTTATTATATATTATAAAATTCCACAAAGTGTAGAAATTACCATTAGGCTACTTTCACATTGATATTGCTGAAGTTAGAGCACTTTCTTAATATAATCCTTATCTCCAAACAATAAACCTGCAAGTTTCTTAGCTAGACTTGGTTTTAATGTCAAAAAAACTTGCTTTTAGACACTAACAGTTATATATTTTAATAAATCAGGGTTGTATACAAAATGAAGAGCTTAAAGGAATTATCCTTAAGAATTAAGAATATTAGGTCTGTACAGAAAACCACGAAAATAATGCAAATGGTTTCTGCAGCAAAGTTGTTACAAAGCCAAAAGAAGTTATTAAATTCAAAATTATATGTATCTAAGCTGCATAACATTATTTTTTCATTAATGCTATCAGTTGATCAAGAATTACTGGCAAAAATTCTAAATGTCAGTAACGACGGTTCTTACCTAGTATTCATTATTGCGTCTGATCGTGGCTTGTGCGGCAACTTTAACTTTTCTATTGTCAAATTTAGTCAAGAGCGTGTAAATAAGTCAATCGCAAATGGCAAAAAAGTAGATATTGTATTTCTTGGTAAAAAAGCTTTTGATGTAGGTAAAAATAGATTTGACTCTAAAAGTATCTTAAAAATTGAAAATAGTAAGGGAATCACGTTAAAGCACGTAGAAGCTTTGGTTGATGGTATAGATTTAAGTAAATACGATAAAGTTAAAGTTTTTTATAGTAAATTCTATAATACCTTCACGCAAAAACCAATGTTGGAAACAATAAAACCATGGAGTAAAGACTCATCCTTGATTGATAGCTCTCTGGCTGGTCCAACAACAGATTACGGCTATGAGTATGAACCACAAAATATTGAATTTATTTTAAAATCTTTGGTTCAAGATTACGTTGTAATTGCTCTTTACTCTGCTTTACTTGAAAGTGCAACGAGTGAGAATAGTGCTAGAATGGTTGCTATGGAATCAGCAAACAGAAACACTAAAGAGATACTGAACAAATTAGCATTGCTTTATAATCGTTCTCGTCAAGCAGCGATTACGACTGATTTAATTGAAGTTATAGGTGGTGCAGAATCTTTATAGAAATCTAAGGAATAGAAAATGAATATATTAAATATTGCAGCAGATATTACTAAACTAATAAAAAAGCAAAATCAAGATGCGGAAGTTACAATATATGAAACTAATAAGACTTCAGTTTCTCAGCGTCTATCAAAAATTGAGCAAATATCACAATCTAAAAATTGCACTGTAGGAATCAGAGCTATAGCAGGTAAAAACAAAGCTGCGTATATTTCTACAAACGATTTGAATAATCTGAGTGATACAGTAAGCCAAGTGGTAGAAATGGCAAAGAATGCGCCAGAAGATCCTTGCATTAATTTTGCTGTAAATGGTAGTAATTATATCTCTTCTGCAGATTTAAGTATCTCAGATAATAATGTTGTAACCGTTGATAACCTAAAAGAAATTGCTGAAGCTGCAGAAAATTCAGCCTTTGCACATAAGAGTATCACTAATTCTGAAGGAGCCTCTTCTTCATACGCTTTAGTGAATACAGTATTATCGACTGTTTCTGGTTTTATTGGCTCGTTTAGTAAATCAACCTTTGCTAATCAGGTCTCTGTTGTTGCTGGAAGAGAAAGTGAAATGAAGGTTGGTTACGATTATGATATAGCATGTAATTTTAGTGATTTAAAGTTGCCAGAGTTAATGGGAAAAGAAGCAGCAAAAAGAGCAGTTGATCAATTGAATTCACGTACAATGAAAACTGGTAAATTTCCAGTTATTTTTGAAAAAAGAGCAGCAAAAGGGCTAGTAAAAAGTTTTGCTTCTGCTATAAATGGGAGCAGTATTATAAGCAACAGTTCTTTCTTGAGGGGTAGTTTAAACGCTCAGATTTTTAACGATAGAATTAATATTATCGATGATCCATTGTTGCCAAGAGGCATAGCATCGAGACCATTTGATGGAGAAGGGATAACTAGCAAGAAAAATATATTTGTAAAAAACGGAATATTACAAAATTGGATTTTAGACTTATACTCGGCTAGAAAATTAGACTCAGAAACAACCGGAAGTGCAACTCGTGCAAGTAATGCTGCAGTTATTCCTGCAGCTAGTAACCTCTACATTGAGAATGGTGATGTATCGTTTGAAGAATTAATTCAGGAAGTGAAAGAGGGAATATATGTAACTGATTTATTTGGTTTTGGTGTCAATTTAATCAATGGCGATTACAGCCAAGGCGCTTCCGGATTTTTTATAGAAAATGGAAAAATAACGTATCCAATACATGAGATTACCATTGCTAGCAATTTGAAGGATATGTTTAGCAATTTAGTCGTTGCAGATGATCTAACTTTTTGTGGGCAATTTAATTCACCAACGATTAAAGTTAGCGAAATGACGGTTGCAGGTTCGCTTAACGATTAAAAAATTTATTTGCATCAAGTACAACAATTGTGTATTATTGTCATGTAATGTTAAGAATAGACTATGGAGTATAAAGGTTTAGTTTCAATAGCTAAGCTTAAAGCATTCTCAATCGTAATTTCAAAGTTTTTCATCACATTAGTAATGTTAGTTAATAATTTAGGAGTTGTTTAAATGGAATTTGGTAATGTAAAATGGTTTAATGCCGAAAAAGGCTATGGTTTCATCAAGCCAGAAGGTAAAGGGGGTGACGTTTTTGTACATATTAGCACATTGGAACGTTCGGGAATAAGACCTGAGGCACTTAAAGGAGAGAATAAAGAGAAGGGAATAAAAGGAGAAAGGGTGAGTTATGAGGTTAAAGAGGAGCGCGGTAGAAACGGAGAAGATAAAAAATCTGCAATAAATTTAAGATTGGAAGATTAATCTATTATGAAGTCTTTTAACAGGATTAACGTATTGTGAATAATTTTCATGAGATGGGTCTCCCAGCTTCGCTTAGACAAGCTCTAGATAAAAATAATCTTTTCGTCCCAACTCCGATTCAAATACAAGCGATTCCCTTAGCGCTACAAGGTAAAGATATTCTCGGATCTGCTCAAACGGGGACTGGAAAAACTTTAGCATTTGCTATTCCGTTGGTTGCTAAGTTGCTGAATGAGCCTAACACTGGTTCAGCTTTAGTCATCGTGCCAACCAGAGAGCTTGCGCATCAGGTAACAAATGAGATAAGAAAACTCTTATCTCAAAATTCTGCACTAAGGGTCGCTTTGTTGATTGGTGGTGAGCCTATTTTTAGGCAGCTAAATCAGCTTCAGAAAAAACCACAAATTGTAATAGGTACTCCTGGTCGTATTATAGACCATATTGAGCGTAAAACTTTGATTAATCGCAATGTTAGCGTTCTTGTGCTTGATGAAACGGATCGTATGTTTGATATGGGCTTTGGAGTTCAGATTGAAGAAATTATGAAGCATTTGCCTAAAATAAGGCAAACTCTTATGTTTTCTGCAACTCTTCCTGGAGATATAGTAAAACTTGCTGAGAAGTACCTTAATCGACCAGAACGTATTTCTGTTGATTGTGAGGCTACAACTTCTGTAAAAATTAAGCAAGAAATTGTTTATGCATCAGAATCAGAAAAATATGAAAAGCTTGTTACACAACTATGTCAGCGCGAAGGATCAATCATTATCTTTGTCAAAACAAAGCGAGGAGCGGATCAGCTAGCTAACAGATTGCACAAAGATGACTATAGCGCTTTAGCAATTCATGGTGATTTAAGGCAGCACAAGCGCGAAAGGGTCATTAATTCTTTTCGTCGTGGCCGTAATCAAATCATGGTTGCAACAGATGTTGCTTCTCGCGGCCTTGATATTCCCCACATTCAACATGTTATCAATTATGATGCACCACAATCGCAAGCTGACTATATTCATCGTATAGGTAGAACTGCACGCGCTGGAGCTGAAGGGTATGCGCTGTCTTTTGTTACACCTCAAGATAAGAGAAGACTGCCTGCACTGGCAGACAAAGAAGGAGAGCTAAATTTTGATTGTAGTGTGCAATTTAAAAAACGTAACAGCAAAAAGGTCTTTAAAAGGCCAAGTACGTTAAAGACTAAATACGGTAGAAAAAAGATCAATGCATTTAAGAAGAAAAGCAGAGTACTAGAAAAAGCGTATTAAATAGGATTTACCTACAATTTGATAAGCGTAAAACTCGTCATTCCGCTACTCATTAGCGGGATCTATGCTGAGATATTGCGGTGCTATGACGTAGATCCAGAGTGGGATTCAAATTGGCTACAGCGAACTGCTGGATTTCAATTTTTTTAATAATTGTGTGCTATTCATTATATATGAGTTCCCACTTTTAAAGAGAATAGGAGATGATTTCCAAAAACTTAGAGGCAAGTTTGAATAGAGCACTATTCATTGCTTCTAATTTTAATCTTAAATATGCGAAAGTAGAACATTTATTGCTGGCGTTAACTAAAGACGTGGATGTAAATTACGTTTTATCAAGATGTAATATCAGAGCCGATGAAATCATCAGTATGGATAACATTCTATCAAGATGCAATATTAAGGCTAATGATTATAATAATAATATAAAAGGGTTTTTACAAAGCAGTTCTGAATTGATTATCAGTGGGGTTAAACCTAGCTCAATGTTTCAATGCATAATACACAGAGCAATAATACGGGCTCATAGCTTGGGGAAAAAAGAAATAAATGGAGCAAGTGTTCTAGTAGAAATTTTGTCTGGGCAAGATTTATACGTTGAAGATCTATTGCAGAAACAAAGTGCGAAAGATTCCAATTTGATTTACCACATATCTAACATGAAATATTCTAACGATATAGATGAATACACCACTAATCATAAAGTAAAACTTGATAAAAATAATGATGCTCCTACTACAGTAAATAAAGGTGAGCTACTAAAAGATGAGGAAATTCTACAAAGTTATTGTAAAAATTTAAATGACTATGCAAGAAGCAAAAAAATAGATTATGTTATTGGTCGTGATTATGAATTAAATCGCACTATAGAAATATTATTGAGGCGTAGAAAAAACAACCCTTTATATGTTGGAGATCCAGGTGTTGGCAAAACCACAATAGTTGAGGGTTTGGTACTCAAAATCATTGAAAACAGTGTTCCAAGTGCGCTCAGGTCCAGTATAATTTATGCTTTGGATTTAGGGTCACTCCTTGCAGGGACACGCTATAGAGGTGATTTTGAAGAGAGAATAAAATCTATAATAAAAGCGATTGAGGCAAAACCAGGTGCTATCCTTTTTATTGACGAAATACACACTATCATTGGAGCAGGTTCTACAAGTGGTAGCTTTCTTGATGCAGGTAACCTACTCAAACCTGCGCTTGCAAGAGGTACACTGCGTTGTATAGGTGCAACCACATATAGAGAATACAGCGCTAGTTTTGAAAAAGATAAAGCACTAGCGAGAAGGTTTCAAAAAATTAATGTTAAAGAATCTTCTGTTAATGAAACGATAAAGATACTAGATGGTATAAAGCACTACTATGAAGGGTATCATGGAGTATATTATACAAAGAATGCCATTAGGTCTGCGGCTGAACTTTCGCATAAGTATATTACTGGGCGAATATTACCTGATAAAGCGGTTGATGTTATTGATGAGGCAGGGGCATATTGTAAATTGCTAAGAAACAGGGGTAAAATTGTAAATAGTAGAGATATTAAGAATACCATTACTAGAATTACAAATGTGCCTTGCGGATCTGAATCTGATGATTTGCAGAAAGTAAAGTCTTTAAAAGCTAATCTAGAGAAGGTGATTTTTGGCCAAGAGCAGGCAATAGAATCTCTTGTTAATTCTATTAAAATTGCTAAATCTGGGTTGAGAAATTACAATAAGCCTTTAGCAAATTATCTTTTTGCAGGGCCAACCGGTGTTGGTAAAACCGAGCTAGCAAAACAATTAGCAGAAAGCATGGGCATGAATCTTATACGCTTTGATATGTCCGAATATATTGAGTCTCATACGATATCAAGGATGATTGGTTCTCCTCCTGGATATGTAGGTTATGATCAGGGTGGATTACTCACAGAGTCTGTATCTAACAATCAATATAGTGTTGTGTTGCTTGATGAAATTGAAAAGGCCCATAGCGATATCTATAATATATTGCTACAAATTATGGATTATGGTTGTGTTACAGACACTTACGGACGTAAAGTTGACTTTTCCAATATAGTCTTAATTATGACAACTAATGCAGGAGCAGCTGAACGCAGCAAAAGTTTTGTTGGCTTTGGGCATAAAAAATTTAACACTGGTGATAGTGAAAAAGCGATAGAACAGGTTTTTAGCCCTGAATTTCGTAATCGTCTTGATGCGATTATTTCTTTTTCCGACTTAAGTACGGATGTGATTTTGCATATTGTGGATAAATTTATCCTAGAACTGAAAAAGCAACTGACGCAAAAAGGCATAAACTGCTTAGTAGAGGATGAAGTGAAATCTTATCTTGTACAAATGGGTTATAGTAAGGAAATGGGAGCACGTCCGATAGAGAGACTTATTGAAAAAGAGATAAAAAGTTACTTAGCGGAAGAAATACTGAATCGTAAATTAATAAAAGGAAAGAAATTAAGAATCTATATGAATAAAGTAAAAAATAAAATTGCTTTTGATATAGTTTAAAATCCTTGTATTGAACTTCATCTTTGTTACAATCTATAACTTAAATTCAATTTGAATTATAGTGATAAGTGATAAAGTAAAACAAGTCCTGAGCTACTACGAAAGTGAAAACCCTGGGGTAAAAGCAAATCTTACTCGTATTCTCATGCATGGAAAGCTTGGCGGCACTGGCAAGTTAGTGATTCTGCCAGTAGATCAAGGATTTGAGCATGGTCCAATTAAAAGTTTTGAAGTTAACCCTGATGCTTATGACCCACATTATCATTTTCAGCTTGCGGTTGATTCGGGAGTAAGTGCATATGCTGCTCCACTTGGTATGATTGAAGCTGGTGCTGCAACTTATGCTGGAATGCTCCCACTTATTTTGAAACTTAATAGTTCCAACTCTTTACATTCAAAGGATCTAACCTCTGATCAGGCAATAACCTCTTCTGTGAAAGATGCGCTGCGTTTGGGATGCTTAGCTGTCGGATTTACTATATATCCTGGTTCTGCTAAGTGTTTCGATATGATGGAGGAAGCCCGTGGAATCATAGCTGAAGCCAAATCTTATGGACTTGCAGTAGTGCTATGGTCTTATCCACGCGGTGAAGGGATTTCCAAAGAAGGTGAAACAGCAGTTGATGTTATTGCCTATGCTGCGCACATGGCAGCTTTGCTTGGCGCTAATATAATAAAAGTAAAACTTCCAACTAAATATTTGGAAAGGGAGAAAATAGAAACAGAAAATATTGAATCATTATCTAAAAGAATTGAATATGTTAAAAGGTCTTGTTTTGCAGGGAAAAGAATAGTAGTTTTTTCTGGTGGTGAATCGAAGGAAGTAGATAACATATACAATGAAGCGAAAGAAATTAAGCAGGGTGGCGGTAATGGTTCAATCATTGGACGTAACACTTTTCAACGCAAAAGGGAGGAGGCTTTATCTATGCTAAAAGATATAATGGATATCTACACATAAAAAACGGCTGGGTGGCAGAATGGCTTATGCGGAGGACTGCAAATCCTTTTATACCGGTTCAATTCCGGTCCCGGCCTCTTTCATTCTCTATATCTTGTAAAAGTTGCTCAATTCAACAGTAGCTTTAAGTGTGTAACCTATAGAGAAAGCTTATCCATAGTAAAATCAATTTCTTTTCAAGTTATGGTTATACTCTTATAGCGTTTCATGGTAAAAAATAAACTAAAAATAAGCAAAGTGTTTTACAAACGTAATTTACTATTTTTACTACCGCCCGAAGTTGCTCACTCTTTGGCAATTATGGCATTAAAGAAAATACCTTATAAGAATCCTATAGAGCTACCAGAATCTTTGAGTGTGAATTTTTTTGGTAATAAGCTCAGAAGCCCCGTAGGTCTGGCTGCAGGTTTTGACAAGAATGCAGAAGTTATAAGGCCTATGCTCTCATTTGGTTTTGGGTTTATTGAAACTGGTACTGTAACTCGTAATCCACAATATGGAAACAAAAAGCCAAGAATTTTTCGGTTAATTAAAGATCAAGGGGTAATTAACAGATTGGGATTTAACAATAAAGGAATAGACTATTTTCTTAAACAAATAGATGAAACCAAGCTTGATGACTGCATTTTTGGCATCAACATAGGAAAAAACAGTACATCAAAGGACCAAATCAGCGATTATGTTGACTTAATAAAGATAGTATATGGAAAGAGCAATTATATAGTGCTGAACATCTCATCCCCAAACACGCCTAATTTACGCAATCTGCACAATAAGCAAGAATTATCGGAATTGTTGAAATCCGTAACTCTAATCCGAAAATCAATTGATAATTCTAAATCCATACCAATAATATTAAAAATCTCACCAGATGTAGATCAGCAAACGAAAGAAAATATCGCTGAGCTTGCGTTGGAATATAAGATTGACGGATTAACAGTAAGCAACACTACGGTAAGTAGAGATAATCTGCATTCTCACCATAATGAGAGTGGTGGGTTGAGTGGCAAACCGCTGTTTAAACTTTCAACCGAGTTATTGGGCGATATGTACAAATTTACTAAGGGCAAAATATTATTGATAGGGTGCGGAGGAATCTCAAGTGGTGCTGACGCATATAAAAAAATAAAGGCAGGAGCTTCTTTGGTGCAGTTGTACACTGCTCTCATATACCACGGACCTCAAGTTGTAAACAAAATTAATCTAGAACTTGCAGAACTAATAAGGAGAGATGGATTTAGTAACATTAGTGAGGTGGTGGGTTGTATACATTAATTTTGGAAGTTGGTGGTATTATTTTAATAAAATAAAACTAATTCTCTGGTATAAAGGTGGTAGAAAGTGCTTTTCTTTTAAATAATGGGTATGAAGAGTTTGAATGATGCAATATCTAAGATCATTGATTATAAATTTACAAATTATGCAATATTAGAAGAGGCACTAACTCACCCAAGCGTAAATAAAAGGAATAGCAAAAACCAGATTGTAAGCTACGAAAGACTAGAGTTTTTGGGCGATAGTGTTTTGAATATGGTTGTATCTGCCACACTGTTTAAACTATTTCCTGAAGAAAAAGAAGGAGCATTGGCAAAAAGAAAGACGGATTTAGTTTGTGGCAACACCATTGCTAATGTTGCTAAAGAAATAAAATTAGGCAGCTTTATCATCATGAATAATAGTGAACGCTGCAATGGAGGGAGATGTAACTTAAAAAATTTAGAAAACTCGCTTGAAGCACTAATAGGTGCAATTTATATTGATGGCGGGCTTGAAAATGTTGAAAAATTTATTATCCAATATTGGGAAAAGCTAGCTAAAGGCATGCTTGACCCCCCTCAAGATCCTAAAACCTCACTGCAAGAGTGGACTCAGAAAAACAAATTGCCTTTACCAGAGTATGAGCTTGTAAAACAAACTGGACCAGCGCACAATCCTGAATTTACTATATCAGTTTGCATAGAAGATTATGGTAAAGTTTCTGCATGCGCTTCTAGTAAAAAGATTGCTGAACAAAAAGCTGCTGAGTTGATGCTAGAAAAAATTGGAAAAGACGCTTCAGTTTAGGCAAAATAGGCATTAATGTAAATTTTAAGGAAGCTAATAGCGTTTAGGGTAAATGGTCAATTTAAGGAGAAGCATAGTATTATTCATAAAAAAGTTGATCTACCAAAAATCAAGCCTTATGTAGTGGAATATCAATGGCTGTTGTCGGAGATGCGGAAAAAAAGAAGTAGCAAGTTACCAAAAGGTGTTATGCCAGATACATTTGGTCCAAGAGTTGTTTTGTGAAGTTGACAGACTCAACCACTATCGGCTGAGAGCCGAAAGGTTGGATATAGCGCTGGAAGCGCGATGAGAAGCTAAAGCTACTCCAATCTTATACTAGATATAGAATGAGGCTGATGTGCATCTGTATGTTTATTGATGTACTCATTAATGACTTCATCTGTGATATGTCCGCTGGTAGCACTAAAGTATCCTCTTCCCCAAAAACGCTTTCCCCAGTACATTTTATTTAGCTCTGGAAATTCTTGTTGAACTTTGCGTGAAGACCTGCCTTTGGCTCTTTGAACAAAATCACTCACAGCTATATGAGGAGGTATTACTACGAATAAATGTAAATGATCTGATGATATTACTCCGTTTTCTATCTTAATCCCCATTTCTTCAGATACTTCTGCTATGATTGTTCGTATTCTCTCCTTCATAGCCTTAGTTAATACTCTGTACCGATATTTTGTAATCCAGACTATATGGTACCTATGATAAAATACAGTGTGTTTTCCTTTGTCATATTCCGTCATAACTATACTTTATAAAGTACAGTTATGACATTGACAAACTAAAGTTTCTCCACCTAGAAGGTGGAGGCTTGTACCATCTTATGGAAAGTCAAGGAGAATGAAAGTTTTAAAAAATAGCATATTTTTTAATTATAAAAATTTGATATTAACTGTTGTTGGTTGATTGAGTAAAAACCAGTGAATGGTCACGTTAAAACATATTTTTAAATTTCTGCCAAAATCCTGGTTTATTATCATTAACCTTTGTAAATGTTATATTTAAACTGTATTTCGGATCATTTGGCACGTCGTATTTTATGCTAAATGTTGAAACTTTATCGTTATTGTAAATATGTACATCATCATATGATAGCTTTGTTGTGTAACACTTTACATACTTTTGCTTATCATGCACTAAATCACCTGACTCCCTTTCTAGTTCCACAAATTTCGTTTTTTTCTGACATTCCTTCATTTTTATTAAATCCTTATCTAGTGATATTGAAACTGGCAACGTATTTCCAGCATATTCTTTAGCTAAAAGTTCACTTTGAGGATACATTTTTATTTCCCTGCCAAAATGTGAGTCTATGAAATTATTACTCCAAAATTTATCGCCAGAATGCACGTACTCATCAGTAGCATACGGCACCCCACCATAATTGCATTGAACTTTGTAATCTCCAACACCGTTGTTTTGAAAAAAATCATGAATAGCAGTGTAGCTACCGGCAGCATCATTTATATAATCCATTACTTTATTCCTTAAATTTTTAGTTCATTATATCATAATCATTATGCCAATCAATCAAAAAAGCTCTCCCTTGCTGTTTTTAAAACTGATTTTGAGCAAGCGCTCTCGATTAGTTGGGAGCGTATTTGTAAGATTGTGACATTCGTGCCTCCCAGTTTTTCACATACTGCTGAATCAATTTAGGATAATCTGTAATAATTAATAAATTTTCAGCATTTCCTTTTTTAGCTGTCTTACTAAGGTTAAATGACCCTGTGATGACTTTTTGATTGTCAACAATCATTATCTTATTATGAGCAATCTTTGGCTTATCATCGATCCAAATTGGTACTCCACCTGAAAATAATTCATTTATAACACTATATTTTGAGTAGAGTTGCGATTTATCTAAGATGACTTTAACATCAACACCGCGTTCTTTAGCATTAATCAAAGATTTTGCAACTGTTCCAAGAGTAAATGTATATTCTTGAACTAAGATAGATTTTTTAGACTGATCTATTACGTTGATTATCGGTACAGCACAATCTTCTCCAGGTGAAAAGCAAACCGTAGCTTTTGGGCAGGGCGAAAATATAAAACCCGCATAGTAATACAGAGAAAAACACATTAACAAGAATAAAAAGTGAAAAAGCCTCACAACAACCCACCCCCGGATATACTGCGATAGGCTACATTATAATTTAATCACCTGTCAATAGACTTCTTGCATAGTTTTTGGCAACAACCGTTAGAAACGAAAAAACTTACTTGACAAACTCCGCCAGCCCCCTTATCATGAAACTGAAGGTATTCAGTTATCTTCATCTGTGCAGATTAAACAGCAAGAAAACAACGTAGTTGGCGTCTTATTTTTAATTTTTTGCACTATGTGCACCTTATGTCTTCACAATATTTCTAGGTTTTTACCTACACAAGCTGAAACGCGCTTATAAGTCGTTTAAGACAGTATAGTACGCCAATTTGCAGGATTAGGGAGTGACAACTAGCTAACACGGGGTTTCTTTTGCCTTTTTTTCTGCTTAGTAAATTTCTTAAACATTTAAACTAAGGTGAGTTGCATTTAAAAGCAGCTAAATTGCAGTGTTTAAGACTTAAAAAACGCCAATGTTCTAAAATAGATATTAGCTGGGGCTTCTTTTGCCTTTTTTTCGCTTGGTAAATTTCTTAATGTTTATAGCTAACATGAAGCTAAGTACGAACTTTGTTAAATACAACAAATGGTGTCATCCCAGTGCTCCTTTTTTTGTCATCCGAGTAGCTGACACTGGGATGGCTTTGTTGCATCGCTCTTCGGATAGTAGGTAACGTACAATAAATTCATGAAGCTATCTCAAACTTAGCCATGCCTATTTCAGTAAATTTGTTAAGCAAATAACACTTGAGTAGCAGTTCCTTCTCACGATTAATTTCAGATTTGCTCCTAAAACTAAACCCAAATATTCGCTTCAACCTTGAGAAAAATCCTTCAATATACGATCTTTTTCCGTAATTTACTTCTTCTTTCCATCTTTTTATACCATTCTCACCATGTAATTTCATTAACTGAATAGCGGCATTTCTATCAAGCATATAATCCAATTTTGGATGCTCTGCTGCGTTGTTTTTCGGAGGAATTTTCGTTTTTATACCATATTGATTACACAGCTTATAGAGCTTTTCTCTGTCATATGCCCTATCTGCATATAGTACTTTTATGACATACTGAAAATCGACTTCTTTTAGCAAATCACAAGCTCCATAGTGATCAGAGTAGACACCGTTACTGTATTTTACAGCTATGGCTTTTTTGCTGTTTGTATTCAACATTACATGCAATTTTCTTGTCTGTTCATAGCTGCGATACTTTCTATCTTCGCTATTTTCTTTGCTATGACCAGGAGTGTTGTTGTATATACTAATTCCTGTACTGTCTATAGCAATTTCGATATCTTCCATATTATTTTCTGCAATCATTGATCTTAATATTGAGTTTCTTAAACCTTCTTGATGATTGTGAATAGCTGATAACTTGCAAATTTTTCCCAATTTGCTCAAGGTATCCTGCTATAAACCCAACTGTTTGCCTCAGGCCTATTCTAAATAAACAAGTTATTATGTGCACCAAAATTACAACTTTATCGCTATAAATATTGTTGCCACCTGGTATTTTTGGACCATTCTCGTACCACTTTTCTATGGCTTCGTTGATATAATGAAAAATATTTCCTCTTTTTTCTAGAAATTTGTTATATTCGCTATGGTTACTGACCCTCATTTTTTGTGGCATATTTTTTCTTCAACAGTTAAATCGCTATTTATAATGAATTTTGTCAGTAGCCACCAGATTTTTCAGTTGCTATGCAACAAAGCCCACTGGGATCTATTTTGCATGTAACTCCAATTGTGTTTTGGCATAAAACGCGACGCGTATTAGACTTATTTGCAAGCAAAGCTTGCTAGATCCAAGTAGTCAGGGCACTGGGATGACATCATAGGGACACTGGGATGACACCCTGACAATCGTCATCCCGCTACTTGTTAGCGGATGAGATACCGCGGCGGTATGACGGTTCGTGGCGGTATAATGAAGCTTGAAAGCGGATCACCTTTCACGACCCGTGTTTACTTCATTCACTTTAGGAGTATTAACAGGCGTTATTGCCGGGTTCTCAAGCTTTGTTGCCTGCTTCAAACCCTCGCTTACACTTTTGTCCTTTAAAATTTCATCAAGCTGCTTACTCTTTTGTTGCTCTTCGTTATTTGACGTATCTCTTTGAGCATCTTCTTTCATGCCACGAGCATTCTCTACATCCTTTTCACCTTCACCTAAAAATTTTTCTAATATTTTCTTAACAAAGCGCTTCAGAAGACTCAAAAACCCTTCTTCTTTTTGATTTTCTTGTGGTTGAGGCGTGTTATCTTTTTTGTCCGGCTCAGTGTTGAGCTTCTCTTTTACAGAACTCTTGCTCACTGAGGGATTAACGGTTTGTGAATCGTGCTCTGATGCTGTTTGCACAGAAGCTTCAGTAGTCTTTTTTTGTGTATTATGTTCAAGGTCTTTAACTGCTGTTGTAGTTTTTCTCGGAGTGTCTTGGAGTTTTTTGTCACTTTTTGGCTCTGCAACTTTTTCACTTGTGAAGATGCCCTTCCCTTTATATTGTTGGTCAAGCTCAGCAATTCTTTCAAAATCTTGACGTACTTTTTCATCTGCACGTCCTTTTTGACTTTCAAATTTCTGACTCAATTCTGCAACGTTTTTCATTTTGTTCTCAAGCTCCTTACTTTTCACAGCTTTTAGAGCCTCTGTTCCTTTTGCGATATAATTAACCTTCTTTTCTAATGAGGTACCTTCTGGAAAAGCACCTGGAGAACGTTCAAAAACATCTTTAAACTTTTTTTCAACACTTTCTTTAGATGTCTGGGCCATACCTGTTACCTATTAAAACATATCATATAATCAGTATATTAGCTAATTATATAAAAAACAGTTAACATAACTTGTGGTAAAAAGTGTTTATCAAGGGCGTCCTATTTATATCTCTTTCATTAAAATGCTATTTACTTATTAAGTTAAAATGTATAATTATGTAAGAAATGAAAGATAGCCCATTAGTAGTAGTATTCGATTGGGATAATACCTTAGTTGACACTCAAGATAACATTTTTAATGCTATTAAGCATACCATAAACTCAATGGGGTATAGTAATAAAGCTGCTGATAGAAATTCCCATGAGTCGAGAAAGAGCTATATGGTCAATTTGTTTGGCGATCAGTGGAAAAAAGCAAATCACATATATCAACAATACTTAGATAATGCGCTATTACAAAACATTGCTCTGAATCAAGGAGTAGAGGAAATGTTGCAGACACTGAAAAGCCACAATGTTTATCTAGCAATAGTAAGTAATAAGAAAAATACTAATTTACGTGAAGAAGTTACCTATTTTAAACTAGATTCTTACTTTGAAAGAGTGGTTGGGTCATGCGATACTGCAGAAGATAAACCATCTGCAACCCCACTGCTATTTGCATTAGAAGAGAGTACGTTGCCTATAAATAGAGAAAATGTGTTTTTCGTTGGTGATAGCATCACAGATGTTCTGTGTGCACAAAATGCCAATTGTTTACCTATTATATACGGTCAATCAATAAGCGGTTATGAAGATTTGTTATGTTTTCAACATTTTGATAAACTTACAGATTTTGTAATAAAGTATTTAGAAGATAGGTAATGACCGCTGTTACAGAGATTGCCAGTATAACAAGACGCTTTTGCGCGTATTTAATAGATGTAGCAATTTTATTAATTCCAACTTTATTAATTATACTGCTATTAGAGGATTCTCCGTTGATCTTACATCTATCATACATGTGTGTAAATTGTAGTTACTTCACATATTTTATATCTTCAAAGGCCCAAGCAACTCCCGGTCAACAGTTAATGAATATGTATACTATCAATTTAGATAATTCTAAAATAGACTTGAATTTAGCGTTTGACAGAAGCTCTTCCCAGTTTTTTCTTCCTTTGTTAAACAGTGTAGTAGTTGTCCTTACTGAATTTTTGCGAGATCAGGAAGTATTAGTGAATGTCTTGAGTGCATTGAAAGTAATTATAGTGCTACTCACTCTCTGCTGGTATCTAGTTGCTTGCTTCTCTAAGAAAAAACAGACATACCACGACATGCTATTTAATACGGTTGTTATCAAAGGAACTATTAAATGAGTTGCTATAACTATCGTTATCATATAAATTATGCTGATGAATTGAACTAAGGGAAGATTATGAATGAAGAGATAGTAAAACATTTGAACAAATTATTGACCAATGAGCTGACTTCTGTACGCCAGTATCTTTTGCATTTTGCGATTCTCAAAAACAATGGAATTAATAGACTTGCAGAAAAGGTAAAAAATGAGCTTAACGAAGAACTTGAACATGCAAACAAGTTGGCAGAAAGAATTTTGTTATTTAAAGGAGTCCCAAATTTTCAGGATACAAACGAAATATCAAAGTATGATGGAAAGTTTACAAAAGACACAATACGGAAAATCTTAGAAGCTAATTTGAAATTAGAGGGAAAAGGTATTAAGGATATCAAAGAAACGATTTCTATCGCTGAGAAAGAAAAGGATTTTGTTAGTGTAATGTTATTAGAAGAGATGTTAAAAAATGAAGAAGAGCACTTTCATTGGATTGAGAAACAGATCGATCTTATTGAACTAATGGGTGTTGAAAACTATTTAAGAACACAAATATAGAGTGTTAAAAAAGATAGTATTTATTTTAATTATACCTTGCTCACTTCTTTTTTTATTAGGGTTATGGCAAATATTCAGATTGAACTGGAAGAATAATATTATTAAAAGTATGAGTCTTCCAGTGGTTCATCTATTGCCCAATAACGACCTTGAAAAATTTAACTATAGGCATGTCAAGATTGATGGGATTCTAAGTGATATAGAACTATATGTTTTTGCAGGGCAACACGGCTATCACGTGCTGTCTCCTATGTTGCTCACCACTGGACGTTACATGTTGGTGAATAAAGGAATAGTTAGAGAAAAAAAGGAGAAAAAAGTAAAAATTGAAAAAGTAGTTGCAGATGGAATTTTATATTGCGATAGCAATAAAAGTAAAAATTGGTTTATCAAGAACGATACTGCTTCGAATACATGGTTTACCCTGAGTACAGAAGAAATTTCCAATGAGTTAGGTATTAAGCTAGAGAAGTGTGTATTGTGGCCGAACAATTTTGGCAGCAAAGTAGCTATACAGCCAATGAAGCATTTGGAATATGCAATCACTTGGTTTGCACTTTCCTTAACTTGGTTGATTATGTGCGTAATTTACTATAGGCAAAACCTCAATGTATCTGTTCAGCAGGGTGGCAAAATAAGGTAGACGAAAAAAGACAACTATAGGAACAAATGGGTGTCATTCCAGTGCTTGACACTGGAATGGCTTTGTTGCATCGCTCTTCGGATAGTAGGTAACGTACAATAAATTCATGAAGCTATCTCAAACTTAGCCATGCCTATTTCAGTAAATTTGTTAAGCAAATAACACTTGAGTAGCAGTTCCTTCTCACGATTAATTTCAGATTTGCTCCTAAAACTAAACCCAAATATTCGCTTCAACCTTGAGAAAAATCCTTCAATATACGATCTTTTTCCGTAATTTACTTCTTCTTTCCATCTTTTTATACCATTCTCACCATGTAATTTCATTAACTGAATAGCGGCATTTCTATCAAGCATATAATCCAATTTTGGATGCTCTGCTGCGTTGTTTTTCGGAGGAATTTTCGTTTTTATACCATATTGATTACACAGCTTATAGAGCTTTTCTCTGTCATATGCCCTATCTGCATATAGTACTTTTATGACATACTGAAAATCGACTTCTTTTAGCAAATCACAAGCTCCATAGTGATCAGAGTAGACACCGTTACTGTATTTTACAGCTATGGCTTTTTTGCTGTTTGTATTCAACATTACATGCAATTTTCTTGTCTGTTCATAGCTGCGATACTTTCTATCTTCGCTATTTTCTTTGCTATGACCAGGAGTGTTGTTGTATATACTAATTCCTGTACTGTCTATAGCAATTTCGATATCTTCCATATTATTTTCTGCAATCATTGATCTTAATATTGAGTTTCTTAAACCTTCTTGATGATTGTGAATAGCTGATAACTTGCAAATTTTTCCCAATTTGCTCAAGGTATCCTGCTATAAACCCAACTGTTTGCCTCAGGCCTATTCTAAATAAACAAGTTATTATGTGCACCAAAATTACAACTTTATCGCTATAAATATTGTTGCCACCTGGTATTTTTGGACCATTCTCGTACCACTTTTCTATGGCTTCGTTGATATAATGAAAAATATTTCCTCTTTTTTCTAGAAATTTGTTATATTCGCTATGGTTACTGACCCTCATTTTTTGTGGCATATTTTTTCTTCAACAGTTAAATCGCTATTTATAATGAATTTTGTCAGTAACTGCCAGTTCTTTTCACTTGAGCGATGCAACAAAGCCCACTGGCATCCAGAAAACTTCACTTTAAATGAGCACACCAGGTGGCTGTACAATAGAAACTGGATTCCAGACTGGAATGACACCATCTACTACTCAAATTACCTGCAAATTGCAATGTTCGTACACCAAAACGCGGTATCTTGTTGTAGATTCCGCTAACAAGCAGCGGAATACCAAATTGTAGAAGTTGCCTTAGCCCTCCTAACCCTCCCTTCAAAGCAGTCTATTCTATAAATTTTTTTACCATGCTTGATTTCAAGCCACGAATAAAATCTTCAATACTACAAGGATTTCTCCCTTCCATTTGTACAACTTTAGGAATTAAAGTGCCACCTTTTAAACTTATGTGCATATTATCGTTAACAATCTTACCTTGTTCTGAAGCGAGAGCTTCAAAATCAGCATCAAGTATCCTGATACGTTTATTCTCTATCTTGATGAATGCTTTTGGGTAAAACGCTTTAACTTTTCTATAAGCAACTTCACAGGCATCACTTGCATAAATTTTATAGTCTTCCACTTTGTCAGCGTAACATGCATCGTTATCGTTCTGTTTTAAGGGAAGCTGTTTTTCAATTTCGTTTAGCACTTTCAGCAGTAAATCACTGCCTAGCTTAGATAATTTATCATGCAATGTCTTGTAATTATCGTTCTTTTCGATAAGAAATTTTTCCTGTTTTAAAATAGGGCCGGAATCTAATCCTTCATCCAGTTGCATAATGCTAACCCCGGTTTCTTGATCTCCTGCTAAAATTGTGTGCTGTATCGGAGCTGCACCGCGCCACCTCGGTAGTAATGAAGGATGAATATTAATACAACCATATTTAGGAATATTCAAAATTTCTCTTGGAAGTATCAATCCATACGCAGCTACAACTGCAACGTCTGGCTTGAAATTTCTAAATTTTTCTTGCTCTGCCGAGAACTTTAGAGAGATAGGAGTACATACCTCTATGTTACTTTCTTCAGCGATAACATGTACTGGAGATTTCATTGGCTTCTGTCCACGCCCCGAAGGTTTTGGAGCCTTGGTGTATACTGTCACCACTTCGCTCTTTGATTTCAGTAACAAGCTCAGAGAATTAACAGCAAATCCTGGTGATCCCATGAAAATAATTCTCATGGTGTTTTTGCTTTAAGAATTCTCCGCTAATTTACCACTTACAGTTTCTACTAATTTGGCAAAATCATCCTTATAATTAACTGCCATCTCAGCAAGAATTTTTCTATTTAAATCAATGCCGGCAAGTGTAAGACCATGCATAAACCTACCATAAGTAAGCCCATGCTCTCTTGCTGCTGCATTAATACGTATTATCCATAAGCTACGGAAATCACGTTTACGGGTTCTTCTGTCTCTATAAGCATATTGCAGTGCTTTTTCAACTCTTTGTAATGCAATTCTATAACAACTTTTTGCGCGCCCTCTATAACCCTTTGCCAGTTTCAATATTTTTTTATGACGAGCGTGAGTAGTGACTCCACGTTTTACCCGAGCCATTTTATTTTACCTCCATTTTGTTAAATACCGTAAGGCATATGAAGCTTAACTATACGCGAGTCAGATTTACCAAGAATCGTTGTACCGCGCTGATTACGAATATTAGATTTACTTCTCTTTACCATGCCATGCCTTTTGCCTGACTGAGTAGAAATAACTTTACCCTTAGCTGTAAGGTGAAAGCGCTTTTTCACAGAAGATCTGGTTTTTAATTTTATTTTCTTCATATTCCAAATAAATTTACAAGCACTACTATTGAGTTCTTTAATAGTAATTAAGCATTAGTATAAATAATTTTATTAAAGAATCAAATTAAAATTGCATATTAAAGGAGTTTAAAAGTAATTACGCCCAATATGTGTGTTATACCTTCTTTATTCCCAAGTGGCAACAATACTTGCCTCATTTTAACACTTTCACTTTCTTCCTCTTCATTGATCGGGCATTTACTCTCTATTACAGTATCAAGTTTATCAATAACTGCATCTATTTTATATAGTCGCAAAAATGGTGCATCAATTGCATACTTATTATCAATGCGCGTCTTTTTCTCAAAACCATAGAATTCAACAGCCTTTTCTCCTGCATTTTCACAAATATAACCTTGATCCTTGAGTTCAATGACAAAACAATGCTGCCATGATTCCATTATTTCTGCAGTGTCTATTTCATGCCTTTCTGGCCAATCTCTGTCTGATCCTTTCATGTCATTCCAGTGTTGAGTCACCACATTTGCTATTCTTTTTTCTTTGCCTACATAAATTTCCATTCCAATTTCCACATATAAAACACAGATATGAGGTAAATTTATCGTGAATATATTGATTTTTTCTTACCACAAGGTGCATGTCACTAGAAGTTCTGAGATCTAGAGAGTGGTATTGATTTTATTTCCATTACAACTTATTATTTATAGATAACCTCAATAAAAACGATGAAGCTAAACGAAATCAGAGAAAGATTTATAAAATTTTTTGTAAATAATGACCACGAGCAGGTTTCTTCTTCTCCTTTGATTCCAGAACATGACCCAACGCTCATGTTCACAAATGCTGGTATGGTGCAGTTTAAAAATATTTTTACTGGTGCTCAAAAAACTGAAATGAAACGTGCTGTCTCAAGTCAAAAGTGCCTAAGAGCAGGCGGTAAACACAATGATCTGGAAAATGTTGGCTATACAACTCGGCATCACACATTTTTTGAAATGCTCGGAAATTTTAGCTTCGGTGATTACTTTAAGGAAACTGCGATAGAATTTGCGTGGGAATTTATCACTAAAGAGTTATCTCTTGATAAAAACAGACTATCCATAACCGTCTACCATACTGATGATGAGGCGTACGAGATTTGGCGTAAGATAAGTGGCTTTTCAAGTGATAAAATCATAAGAATTACAACGGATGATAACTTTTGGAGTATGGGAAGCACTGGTCCGTGCGGTCCATGTTCTGAAATTTTTTATGACCATGGGAGTCCTAATTTACAAGAGGGCGATAGAATTGTTGAAATCTGGAATCTGGTATTCATGGAGTTTAACAAAGATGAAGAAGGTAATTTACACAAATTGCCAAAAAAATGCATCGATACTGGAATGGGCCTTGAAAGAATAGCGGCTGTTATGCAAAACGTCCATGATAACTATGATATTGATCTATTTTCTGCTCTGATAAGTAAATCACAAGAGTACTGTGGAAGAACGGAAAATAAAATAGCGCATAAGATCATAGCAGATCATCTTCGCGCGGCTGCATTTCTCATCGCAGAAGGAGTGCTTCCTGGAAATGAGGGCAGGAATTACGTATTACGCAGATTAATTAGGAGAGCCACACGTTATATTCACCTGCTTGGATATAATGATTCCCTACTCCATCGTATTTTTCCAGTGTTGATAGATAGCACGAGTTCGGCTTATATGGGAGCTGAATTAGTCAGAGCTAAAAGCTTAATAGAAACGACGTTAAAATCAGAGGAAGAAAACTTTAAAGACACTTTGATGAAAGGTATCAATCTCCTGGAGAAATTCACTACAGATTTAAAATCGGGCGATACTTTGCCTGGAGAATCAGCGTTTAAGCTATATGACACCTACGGATTTCCTTTGGATATTACACTTGATATTTTAAAAGAGAAAAAAATAAATTTTGACCAAAAGGGTTTTGATGATGCAATGGGAGAACAAAAAGAGAGAGCACGTGCTAAATGGGCTGGATCTGGTGAAAAATCTGTTGAGCAAGTATGGTTTGATTTGATCAATAAATTTGGCAAAACAAAATTTGTTGGTTATGAGTTCAATGAAGTAAGTGATGCGAAAATACTAGCTATAGTTTCCTCTAAAAATGAAGTAATTGATTCTGCAAAGGAGGGAGAAAAGATAACCATTATACTTGATAAAACACCTTTTTATGGCGAGTCAGGTGGACAAGTGGGAGATACTGGCAATCTGATCAAATCTGATAGAAGTATTATTATAGTCGAGAATACCAATAAGGTTAATGACCTATATTTGCACAGATGCATAGTTAAGTTCGGTTCAATTTGTAAAGGTAACACAGTTGCAGCAAGCATTGACAAGGAAAGAAGGCAAACCTTAAGAAGAAATCATTCAGCTACACATCTTCTGCACTTTACACTCAGAAAAATTCTAGGTGATCATGTCACTCAAAAAGGTTCCCTAGTTGCACCGGATAAGTTACGATTTGACTTTAGTCATAACACTCAAGTTACTCAGGATCAGCTATTCTTAGTAGAAGATATGGTAAACTCTCTAATCAGAGAAAACCTTTCTACGTCTACAAAAATTCAGAGCATGAATCAGGCAATAGACGAAGGAGCTATGGCGTTATTCGGCGAAAAATATAGCGATCAAGTAAGAGTAGTGAAGATTGGAGATTCAAGGGAACTGTGTGGTGGCACACACGTTGAACATACTGGAGAAATTGGTTTGTTTAAGATAGTAACAGAGAGTTCTGTTGCTTTTGGAGTGAGGAGAATTGAAGCTTTAACTGGTCAGGAAGCAATCAATTATGTACGTGATAATGAAATTAACTTAAAAAAAGTTGCAGAATTCGTAAAAGCGCCAGTGAGTGAAATAACAAGCAGATTAAGTATTTTAAGTCAAGAACACAAAAAATCCGAAACCAAAATAAAAAACCTATATAAAAAGCTTGTGAGTGCAGAGAATATAAAAAGCACCGAAATAAATGGAATAAATTTTATAAGCCACACTTTCACTGATATTCCAGCAAATGTAATAAGAGAGTTTGTTTTGCAGCAACAAAAACCAAAAACGGTAATAGCTTTTACGGCAACAGAAAAAGATAAAACAGTCTTGATTATTAAAGTAAGTAAAGACTTAATCAATAAGATTAGCGCAAAAGAACTAATATCCATAGCAGTTAAAAAGAACTGTGGTGGGAATGCTGAACTTGCACAAACAGGCTGTGATAGCAATAAAATAGATGATGCCATTACAGCCATTTATAGCAAAATAACAGCTTCTAAGCACTCTACGTCATACCACCACGAACCGTCATACCGCCGCGGCGCTAACAAGCAGCGGGATACTTAACCATCGTCTACACCGTCATACCGCGATTCATTCGCGGTATCTCTTAGCATAGATCCCGCTACCTGTTAGCGGGATGACGGTTGTCAGGCTAGCTGTCATCCAAGTAGCTCGACTACTTGGATCCAGGAAAAAGAATGGTGTCATGAAAGTAGCTGACACTGATTCCTTTATGATGGTGTCATCCCAGTGCCCAGACACTGGGATCCAGGAAACTTAATTGCAAGTAATGCATTGGATTTGGTGAGTATGGGTTTTGCGTTATAGAATGAAGCACTTTTGGTGAATTTATAAAGAAAGCTGGATGCCAGTGGGCTTTGTTGCATCGCTCAAGTGAAAAGAACTGGCAGTTACTGACAAAATTCATTATAAATAGCGATTTAACTGTTGAAGAAAAAATATGCCACAAAAAATGAGGGTCAGTAACCATAGCGAATATAACAAATTTCTAGAAAAAAGAGGAAATATTTTTCATTATATCAACGAAGCCATAGAAAAGTGGTACGAGAATGGTCCAAAAATACCAGGTGGCAACAATATTTATAGCGATAAAGTTGTAATTTTGGTGCACATAATAACTTGTTTATTTAGAATAGGCCTGAGGCAAACAGTTGGGTTTATAGCAGGATACCTTGAGCAAATTGGGAAAAATTTGCAAGTTATCAGCTATTCACAATCATCAAGAAGGTTTAAGAAACTCAATATTAAGATCAATGATTGCAGAAAATAATATGGAAGATATCGAAATTGCTATAGACAGTACAGGAATTAGTATATACAACAACACTCCTGGTCATAGCAAAGAAAATAGCGAAGATAGAAAGTATCGCAGCTATGAACAGACAAGAAAATTGCATGTAATGTTGAATACAAACAGCAAAAAAGCCATAGCTGTAAAATACAGTAACGGTGTCTACTCTGATCACTATGGAGCTTGTGATTTGCTAAAAGAAGTCGATTTTCAGTATGTCATAAAAGTACTATATGCAGATAGGGCATATGACAGAGAAAAGCTCTATAAGCTGTGTAATCAATATGGTATAAAAACGAAAATTCCTCCGAAAAACAACGCAGCAGAGCATCCAAAATTGGATTATATGCTTGATAGAAATGCCGCTATTCAGTTAATGAAATTACATGGTGAGAATGGTATAAAAAGATGGAAAGAAGAAGTAAATTACGGAAAAAGATCGTATATTGAAGGATTTTTCTCAAGGTTGAAGCGAATATTTGGGTTTAGTTTTAGGAGCAAATCTGAAATTAATCGTGAGAAGGAACTGCTACTCAAGTGTTATTTGCTTAACAAATTTACTGAAATAGGCATGGCTAAGTTTGAGATAGCTTCATGAATTTATTGTACGTTACCTACTATCCGAAGAGCGATGCAACAAAGCCATCCCAGTGTCAGCTACTCGGATGACAAAAAAAGGAGCACTGGAATGGCACCATTTGTTATGTTTAACAAAGTTCGTACTTAGCTTCATGTTAGCCATAAATATTTAAGAAATTTACCAAATGGAAAAAAAGGCAAAAGAAGCCCCATGGTTAACTAGTTCTGACGCTGGTTTCCATCCAAGACGGCAGTAGCCCCTTCGGTGTCATTCCAGTGTCAAGCACTGGAATGACAAAGGAGAGCAGTGTCAGCTACTTGGATGACACCTTTTTTCTACTTAGTGTGGGTTATACAAGAAGTCTATTGTATGGCTATTGCTGGTCGTATATTACTTATAGCTTATCTATTCAAATTGCAACTTTGTTTTTCATAATTAATTATTGACAGAAATTATTAATTGGGTTATTATTAAATTATCGTTAACAAGTGAGGCAAAGAAATGATGATATCCAATAATTCTTCATTGCTAAAAGATAGTCAGGAGCTTACTAAAACTAAGCAGACTATATGGAAACCTTTAATTGCTGTTTCATTATTATCTATATTTAGTTTCATATCTGGTCAATATCTTCCTTATGTTATTATAGCAGTTTCTGGTTCTGGTCCTATTGCAGCAGTTCCTTTAGCAATTTTTGCTGTTTCTACGGTTGTTGCACTTATTTCAGTGACATATCTTGTTAAACTGGCTATTTCTAGAGATGATAATAAGAAAGAAGTAGGTCTTAATGGATAGAAATTCGGCCATACTCCATCTCAAGAACCACAAAAATTTGTGTGTAAAAATTGTACTAATCTGGAGAATAAATCAAATGTACCTACTCCTCAATCACCTCCAGTAACGTTTGGAACACAACCAAATCCAAGTGTCAGTGTACCACCGCCGCCACCTCCTCCATTGCCACAAGATGCTGCACTACCACCTCCGCCTCCGCATTTTTTTACAGCTTCCAAGCGTACGGAGCAACCTAAGAATGATGCACCGAAGAAGGCTGGTGAACCTGAGAATAATAATCATTCTACTCTGTTTGAACAGATAAGAGGAGGTACTACGTTAAAAAGAGTGGGCAGCAACAAAATTTTACAAATGAATTGAAAGCAAAATTAGAAAGTAGTGGGGGCACTGACAAAAAAGAAACACCAGAAGAGTTTGCTGCAAGAATAGATAGGGAGCAAGCAGAGAGAAAGAAGTCGGATGATAATGATTCAGATTAGACAAAGAGACTTAAGGAGAGAGTAGCAGTCATGCAGTTCTCAGATAGTGAAAGTGAGCATTCTGATTCTATTAGCGATTCAGATTGGACTACAGATGAAAGCAAAGACAAACAAAAAGAGATAGAGCAGGAAAAAGAGGAGCAGACAAAACACACAAATTCCCCATCAAGCAAGGAAGAAGGAAGCGGGGGTCTTGACAGTGGTATAGGATCTAGAGCCACATCTCCGATACATCCTGAACAAGAAACAGAGGAGTCACCGGTACCGCCAAGTTCGTGTGTTGATTCACCACAAGTAAATAATGTTGACTCAGTGGATAATGAGGTGCAAGATTCACCTCCTCTTTCTGTTGAGGATCGCATAGCACAGTTTGGTGGAAAAGCGTTGCGATGCCAAAAGGAAAATGTTGTACAAGGACTATGATAACTATGAAATGGTCAGCCATGCACTTTCCTTCCTTTTCAAAATAAGTTTACCTACAGGTCTGATTGTATTAAGATTACTTAATACAATCAGATCTATTATATGCGTTTATCCAAATATTACCTGCCAACTCTAAAGGAAAAGCCTGCCCATGCTAAAATTATCTCCCATCAATATTCTTTGCGTGCAGGTTTAATAAAGCAGATAGCATCTGGCATCTATACGTGGTTACCACTTGGTCTCTTAGTGCTTAAGAATATTGAAGATATTATCAGAGATGAAATGAACAAATCCGGTGCTATTGAAGCATTAATGCCTTGTGTGCAACCAGCAAGTCTTTGGCGAGAATCAGGGCGTTACGATGATTACGGTAAGGAAATGCTACGCATAAAGGATAGGCATGAGGAAGATATGCTTTTTGGTCCAACGCATGAGGAGATAGCAACTGATTTAATTAGAGATGTGGTAAAAAGTTACAAAGATTTGCCACTTTGTTTATACCAAATTCAATGGAAATTCCGTGATGAGGTAAGACCACGTTATGGTGTTATGAGGGGCAGGGAATTTTTGATGAAGGATGCATACAGTTTTGATGTAGATTACGAAGGTGCACTGAATTCATATAATTTGATGTACAAAACTTACATAAAAATCTTCAAACGCATGGGATTTACTCCAATTGGAGTTCGAGCTGATACGGGGCCAATTGGAGGAAATTTGAGCCACGAGTTTCATATATTGGCAAACACTGGTGAGAGCACTTTATATTATGACAATAAATTTTCTGAACTACTAGAGAGTGAAGATATTGAAAGTTTAAAGAGTATATATGCAGTTGCAGATGATATGCATGATCCTGAGACTTGCCCTATATCACAAGAACAGTTAAATGTTAGTAAGGGTATTGAAATAGGGCATATTTTTTATTTTGGTGATAAATATTCGAAGCCTATGAAGGCAAGTGTTACTTCTCAAGATGGAAAAAATGTCAATATACATATGGGTTCGTATGGCATTGGGGTTTCAAGACTTGTTGGTGCAATAATAGAAGCTTTTCATGATGATAAAGGAATTATCTGGCCAGAATCGGTAGCTCCTTTCAGAATTGGTTTAATCAATTTACAACCGAAAGTAACGGAGGCTGCAGATAAAATATATAAAGCTTTGAAAAGCGATGAAGTGCTTTACGATGATACGGAAGGGAGTGTAGGAGTAAAATTTTCTAGAATGGATCTGATAGGCTTGCCGTGGCAAATAATTGTCGGAAAAAAGGCAATAGATGAAAAGATAGTTGAAGTAAAAAATAGAGCAACTGGAGAGGTAAAGGAAATGCAGATTGAAGAAGCAGTAAATCACTTTAGCACAAAATGATACACGGTATCGGCACTGACATAGTATATATACCAAGAGTATCGAGGATATTACAAAAATACGGGGAAAAATTTCTCAATAGAATCTACACTGAAAAAGAAATAGAGCTAAGTAGAAAGTATAATAGTCAAGAAATGCGAGCAAGGTATTTTGCTAAACGCTTTGCAGCAAAGGAGGCTTTTGTTAAAGCACGAGGTAGTGGTCAGGGTATTATAATGAAAGATATAGAAATATACAATGATGTAAGAGGCAAGCCATATCTTACCGTTAGCAAGGATTTTATCTCCAAAATTCATCTTTCTCTAAGTGACGATGGAGATTACGCTACTGCATTTGTTGTAATTTGCGTCTATAGCTCACACAGATAAAGTTTACTCTTTTGTCATCCTATGGCTTACTGTATGAACATTCATTTTTAAAGGTAAACTGCACAGCAAATGGTCAGTGCTTGACACTGTCCTCCTTTGTCATCCCAGTGCCCAGACACTGGCTTTCTGCAATCTCATCGAAAACGTTTTTCTATGCTAGTTTGCTTGCTCACAAGCAAACTTTCCTGGATCCAAGTAGTCAGGGCACTGGGATGACATCTTTGTTGTGTTTAACAAAAACAAATGTTCGTACAGTTGTGGAATGAATCGCAGTATGGCTATAGCATACACAAACAACTAAAAAAACATAGCGGTTTTTCTATGATTTTAGTATAATTCTAGCTTTACCTAAACAAAAAGATGAATTATTTAATGGACTGTGTTTTAACGTCTCTTTCCTTACCATTTTCAATTACCGAGAATTATTTATTAATTACTGCGTTGATTCCACTTTTAAGTGCGTTAGTTATTTTTTTTACTGGTAAATGGCCCAGAGTGAACAATAGTATCACTGTCACTTCTTCTGTACTTCTATTTGCGTATACGTGTCTGTGCACTTTATATTGGGTGTACGGTGATCATTCTCAATTTATCCTCATGGATTTTGGTAATAATTTGCACATTAGTTTAAAGCTAGAGTCTACCGGAGTAATATTCAGTTTATTGATATCGTTTTTATGGATACTAACCAGTGTATATGCAATATGTTATATGCAGAATAACTATGCTGATAGCAATCACTCAAGTTTTCTATGCTTTTTTTCAATATCGATTAGCTGTGCAATGTTTATTGCTTTTTCTGGAGATTTGCTCACTACATTTGTCTTTTATGAGCTTCTAACTATTAGTACATACCCTCTGGTTACTTACAACTCAACAAATGAATCAATGATTGCAGGACGCTATTACTTTGGCGTGCTATTTTTCTCTTCTTTGGTATTATTTTTTCCTGCAATAGGCCTTTTATATAATGAATTTCATACTTTAGACTTTGTAAGTGGTGGAATATTCAAATTTGATACTTCACTCATCACTTTTATTGCAGTGTGTTTTGCTATGCTAATTTACGGAATAGGAAAAGCTGCATTAATGCCAATGCATTTTTGGTTACCAAAAGCAATGGTTGCACCAACTCCTGTGAGTGCACTACTGCATGCTGTTGCTGTTGTGAAATCCGGAGTTTTCATCATCATAAAAGTTATATTATACACTTTCGGCGTCGATAATATGCAACGTTTTGTGCAGCAAAATTGGTTTGCTGGAGGGTGGCTTCCGTACGCTGCTGGATTTACTATTATTACTGCATCATTGATTGCACTAAAGCAAAAAGAATTAAAGAAGTTGCTTGCTTACTCTACCATCTCTCAATTGTCGTATATTATATTATTCGCTTCAATTTTTAGTGATCTCAGCATGAGGGTTGCAATTTTTCAATTAGTTTGCCACGCATTTGCAAAAATCACTTTGTTTTTCGTTGCCGGAGCAATAATAACGAGAGCAGGTGAGAAATATATAGATAAGATTTACGGTATAGGACGCAGTATGCCAATTAGCATGACAGCATTTGCTATAGGTGCATTGTCTATGATAGGGGTGCCGCCTGCTCCGACTTTTTGGGGTAAATTTCTCATTTTTCAAGCTGTTTTCAACTCTGGCAATGTAATACTTTCTGTGTTTGTAACTCTAGTGTTAATTGTTAGTACTATACTCAACGCTCTGTACTTTTTACCGATAATTTACAATGCCTTTTTCTTAAAACCTTCTCAGAATTACTTTATTAAAAAAACACCAATTCTTCTAGTTTTACCTCTAGTTATTACTGCTATGTGCACTTTGGTTATTTTTTTTAGCTACCAAGTAATATTTTAAAATCTGTATTTATAACCATTAACAATAAATTTAAATGGTATTATACCAGCCAGAGTTGCTTTTATATTCGACAAAGTGAAGCTAATCTCCACAGTATTCTCCTTATTTTGCTCGGTTGTAAAAACTACAGTAGCATTTCCAGCAAATGTAACTAAGTCCTTGGTCGATCGATCAATAGATAATGTTATTACATTTATGTTGGCGATTTTTCTTTTAGATAAAGACAAATTACCAGCTTCATTATTCGTTTTTTCCTGAAAGCATTGATAGATTTTATGTATAGAATTGTTTCTTATAAAATTTTCTTGGTACTTCGGTTCAACGATCTTAATGGACTCGTATATTTCAATGTATTTACTTATTAAGTACCTCGCTGTGGAAGTGTATTCATCTTCCTTTTTACTGAAACTAAGCTTATGCATTGCAGAGAACTCATCTTCTGCGTGGTTCATATACTTCACAAAATTTAAATCTTTTTTAATAGGAAATAACAGGTATATGTTTAATGTTAATAAACATAAGCATACCAGGAGAAGCGATACTATTAATGCCATCCAAGATCTTTCTGCTACACAAAACAGATACCTATGGCAGTACCATTCGACTGCTTTACTGAAATAACTTTTGTTTTTTACTGATTCAAGCAATTTATCTTCCATAACACAATGCTACCAAATCCAATTATAATAACAACAAGATTAGATACTCTAAAAAACTTTAAAATATGTCTAAATTTTCCAAAATAGGATGAATGATTATATCACCTTGTTCCGCAATAAGGTAGAATTTGTCGATTTTGCTCACATCTATATTTATCATTTTTATACTGAAATTTTCAGGATTGTAAATATTACTTTCAGCACTTTTGTGATAATTATAATAATGTAATTTATTTTGATCATCAAAATAACCAAATTCATCAGCGAGGGTTCCCACTTTGCTACCTTTACCATCTTTGACTAGCCTAAATAGATCAATTGCATGGTTTTGAGATCCAGGCTCAATAGGACCTTCTGCAGCAAAAAACTTAGGTGCATGACCAACATATTCCTTAAATTTTAGATTATGAGTCTTTTTTACACTACCAAAATCCACAAATTTATATTCATCTGAAACGCCAGAATATTGTGGATCATACTTTTTATATTCAAAAAACTCATTACCTAAAAAATTACAAAACGTTAATTTATAATTATCATGATCGGATTTAACGACTTTAAGGTAATGAAAATCTCCAGGAATCTTTACTTCCTCTTCCGTAATATGATTACGTACAACAAGCTCACCATTTAGCATATGATAGCCAGTTTTTGGCAAAGTAGCTATATTGATTGTCTTGTTTAGCTTAAAATTTGCTTCATAAATGCCACTTAACAACTCCTTTCCTTTTTCTAGGGTTACGTCTTGATCTGAAGCTATATTCTTAATTAAGCTTAATTTTTTCTGCATGTTCAATATGGCTTTCGTCAAAACTTCTATTGATTGCCATACAGTTAATTTATTATCAGTCAAATTATATACTTCGAGTATTAAATTAACAGAATTTTATCATGAATTTATGTTAAAAGTATTATACTTCGTAAACTTATGTCATGATATTAACTACATTAGCTAAAACATGCTTTTTATCTAAGTGAAGTTGCTTAGCAACAACGAAAAGTTCATCTATTTTTTTCCACTGACTTAGCAGAATTTCAACACCATTTACCTCTCTCTTTATGCTTTCTAAAATGAAGGCCTGAATTATATATGATGCTAGTTCTAGTTCGATTTCGCTATTAATTACTTTATTAATCATATTGGGATTCTTTAAATCATGAAGAAATTTATAAAAGCATTTGTATGCTTCATAAGCATCACTACTTATTGTATTTATTATCATTCCTGGCATTCCAGGAAATAAAGTAATCATTTCGTCAAACGTTTGATTATCAAATTTACATTGAGATGAAGCAACTTGCTTTGTTTCATCATAAGTTAATGGGAGTAAATTTAGCTGAAAGCACCTACACAAGATAGTGGTTTGTATATCATATGGCTTATGGCTAATTATAAATATCTTAGAATTTTTTGGCGGCTCTTCTAATATTTTCAATATTGCGTTTTTAGCGTTATTAGTCATTGCCTCTAAGCTATCTATTATAGCTATTTTGTGTTCTGATTGAATGGGACTTAAGTGTAGAAAGTTTTTCATTTCTCTGACTTTTTCTATTCCGATAGTATCACCTTCAACAATGTGTAAGTCCAATGCTACTTCATTATAGTTTTTTATGAGTAACCAATTGGAGAAGGATTTTGCAAGTGTTGCTTTTCCTATACCTTTTTTACCACAGATCAGCCAAGACTGAACAGATAAGTTGTTCATTATTTTTTTTTTGGCTTGGTTGTGGCCTATTACTTTTTTCATTCTTTCTCCTATAGATTTTAGTTTGAAAATGCGTTGTTTACTGTTTGTAATGAAATTGCACCTTCCCTTAAAACCTTAATCTTATCTTCGGTTAAGTCAATAATAGTAGATTCTATACCAGAAACTAGTTCGTCATCTTCAATCACTACAGATAAATGTTGCTTAATGGATTGTGGTATATCGTTTGCCTTACATACACTTTCTTTTCCTGAAATATTTGTACTAGTTGCAACTATTGGAACTTTCAGTTTGTTTAGTATTGAAATTGCAATAGGATGCTCAGGAATTCTGATACCTATACTATCTTTAAAGAATTCGTTTGGCAATATGTTGTTGTTTTTAAGTGGTAAAATATAGGCAATTGGTCCAGGAGAAAAGTGGTTTATTAAATCAATATATCTTTCCTTTACCTTTGCTATTTTTGTCAAATTGTAAATATCACTAACAAATATAGACAGTGGTTTATTTTGAGAGCGTTTCTTTATCTGATATATTTTTCCTATAGATTCATTATCTAGTGCATTACAAGCAAGAGCATACACTGTTTCTGTTGGAAAACACACTAATAAATTGTTCTGTATTGCATTTATTATTTTAGATACCATATAGCTAAAAACTTATTCACAACAACCAGATCAGTTTTGTTGCACTGTATCTTATATAGTAACTGCTAGTTTTTGTAAACGTAATGCAACGCAGCTTACCATTTGTTATGCAGATTTGCTACAACCCAAACTCTTCATTGACTTTATCAATTATTGCCTGTGGTGGATCCCCTCCCCATCCTGAATACAAAATCTCTCCATAGTCTGCAACATCTATAGAGCCAGTTCTGCTTTTTGCTAGAAACATTTCTCTTTTCTCTTTATCAACTAATACATAATGCCACGCTGATTTTCCACGATCTTTACCACGGACTAAGTATATAAGATCTGACCTACTTCTTTTTGTTGCATCAGCAAAAGATCTTTCATTGACAGTTCTGCTTTTACTTTTTATGCCGCCACTTTCAGAAAAAGCTTCCTTGGATTCGGTTTTTTTGCCTGCTAATTCAGAAATTTTTCCTTTTTCCCCTAATGCCCGTTCTTTGGTGTTTTGAGACGAATACTTACTGGAAAAACCTTCCCCTGTACCGCCAGGAGTCCTGTTTGTGAAACGCTTAGTAAATGAATTATTGTCGTTGTTTTCTGCCATAAAAATCTCCAAACTTTAGATTGTAGAATCCAAACTCTTACTACACTTTATCATATGTTAATTAAATTAATATAAATGAAAAATAATATAGTAATTATTACAGGAATTACGGCCTCAGGTAAATCAGAATTATGCGATAACCTGATAGAAAAATATGGAAATATTAGTATAATAAATTGTGATTCAAAGCAGGTATATGAAGAAATTCCCATAATTACTGCTCAACCACCAAAGCAAGAAGTATTTTATAAACTATATGGTTATGTTTCAGCAAAAGAAAATTATTCCGTGGGTCTATGGTTAGAAGATTTAGAAAAAGAAGTTAATCACGCATTAGAAAATGCTCAAATACCTATCATCACTGGAGGAAGCGGGCTTTACATCAGCAGTTTAATCAAAGGCTTATCATCAATGCCACAAATAAGTCAGAAAGTGAGAAAAAACGTAAGTGAGCTCAGGAAAAATTTAAGTAAAGAGGAGTTTTACAAATTAGCGCTAAGCAAAGATCCAAGGATTCAAGGTAAAGTGTTCATGAATGACTCGCACCGCCTTTCAAGGGCACTTGAAGTTATCACTGAAACTGGCAAGTCAATTTTTGTATGGCAAGAGAATAGACAGCCTCCTTTATTCAATAATTTTAAGATATATACAATTCTGCCTAAACGTGAAGATGTATACCGAAAAATAAATTCTCGTTTCATTACAATGATTGAAAATGGAGCAATTGATGAAGTAAAAAAGCTACTTAGCATGAACCTAGCCCCACATTTGCCAGCTATGAAAGCACACGGAGTGCCAGAAATTATAAAGTACTTGAAAGGTGAGATTACTTTAGACGAAGCGATACAAATTGCTCAAACAAACACAAGACACTACGCGAAACGTCAGTATACCTGGTTTAAAAAACAATTTCTAAATGCTGAAGTGATTGATTGTGCAAACAAGCTCAAGATATTTTAATTCAGGCCGTGCTCATTACTACGAATAGGGGGTTCCATATTTTCCAGATGGTCGCTTACTTCTAGTGGATCGCCTAAACCATGCTCTATTTTTATTTTAAAAAATCCAAGCCTCTCGCACAATTTCTGAAAGTATTCTTTTATAATGTCAAATAAGCTTTTATCACCTATATTATAGTCCTTCAGTCTCTCAGGAACAGTAAGTGACAAGTTACCATTTGTGTATGTTACATTTTTATCATCTTGAGACTTAAGCGTGAATTCTAGTGAGCTGGATAGATCACACACCTTGTCACCGAATGTACCGTCACTCCTTTGGAAAAATATTGGTAATGTCATATCAGATTTAACACTCACATTATTTTGGCTAACACAGTCAATACTTATCACTTTTTCAGGGCTTTCTATTATGAATGAATGCTGGCTAAGTGCACCTTGAAACTCTATATGTACACCAGCTTCATATCCTGCTTGATTACAATTGATAACTAATTCTTCCAAGATAGAGTCACTTGGAACTTCTGCCTTAGCGTATTTGAACATCTCCTTAAAAACTTTTCTTGCAAATGGGCGGTAGTCTTCATTTTTACCTTCACTTTTTGGCAGTAAACTATCATGTTCTTTGTATAGCTCGGCAATCAAATCTCTACTTATACTTTTGCCGTTAATAACAAAATCCATTCTCTGAAAATCTAAGAACGCTGTATTACCAGAATTCGCTTCAGCATTGTCTTTACCAGCTCTTAACTTGCTAAGAGGTTGTCCGGAAACAAGTAAATTCAAGCATATTCCCTCTTTAACATAACCCTACTCATAGCTAGGTATATGAAATTCTCAGTGGATGTTGTGAGTAAATCATACTCCTTCGATAGCCTTCTATTCCTATTAACCCAAGCAAAAGTCCTTTCTACAACCCATCTTCTTGGCTGTACTTTAAACCCTTGTTCTCTTGTTGGTAGTAGCTCAGGTGGCGTATCTTTGTGCACCCAAAATCTACATGGAGGCCTTGTAACAATTTCAATATCTGTGTCATATTCTTCCTTTATGTGATTCTTTAAATTTCTTCCTTGGTATCCCATGTCAGCCCACATTTTTTTAACTTTAGTATATTTTGTTCTCATATTGTTTAATGCTATTTTAATACCATCTCTATCATTTTCGTTAGCAGCGCCTACGTAACAACCTAGTATAAAACCCTGAGTGTCTGTAATTATATGCCTTTTTCTACCCTTTACTTTTTTACTTCCATCATAGCCTTTGATCCCCCCTTTTCTGTAGTCTTTACAGATTGACTATCTACTATACAGGCACTTGGCTGCTCATTCCTTCCTATTTTTCTTCTACTATATTTTGTAATTTCATAATTCATTTTCTCAAAAATTCCCTGCTTCTTCCATTGCCTGAACTGCTCATACACAGTCTTCCATAGCGGAAAATCATTTGGTAAATACCGCCATTGACACCCTGTACGCAATACATAGAAAATTGCTTCTAATATTTCTCTTTTGCTATACTTTGGCGGCCTTCCTCCTTTCTTGTATGATACTCTGAAGTGTTTTTCTATTCTTGCCTATTCCCTTTCGCTTAGATCTGTTGGATACTTTTTTCTCATCTTTACCCCGTACTAAAATTTCAGATATTATAGCCTTTTACTTGTTTCCGGACAACCTCTAATACCAATTCTCATTGTTGTCCAGTCAAATAGGAAACATTGCAGAGTTGTTTAGTTGTGGAGCTGGCAAGAGAAGTAATAAATTTGCACAAAGCACCCTCAAGTAGAGCAATTGTATCGTATATTTTATTGCGCAAAATGTTCTGTTTTATATATAACCAAAGCCTCTCAACAGGATTTAGCTCAGGTGAGTATGGAGGTAGGTATATAATGTCGATATTTTTAGGTACCTTTAAATTTTTTGACCTATGCCAACTAGCACAGTCCATAACGAGAAAAGCCTCTCGTGTTTCTAGATATTGCGAAATTTGCTCAAGAAATATGTTCATGCAATCAGTGTTGACATTTGGTGCAAATAAGCTAGAACTCTCTCCATTTCTAGGATTAACTGCACTATAGAGATAGAAATTTTGCCTACCTAATTTTGTTTTAACCTGTGTTCTAATCCCCTTTTTAAACCACCCATGTCCAACTTTTGAATGTGTGCCAAACCGTGATTCATCAAAGAAAAATAGCTCTTTTTCTGGATACTTGCTAATAGCTCAATTGAGATTTTTTTTTGAATTCCTCTTGTTTGCTTTTATCTTGTCCATTATGAACTGGTCTTGGTGTAATATATGAGAATTTCATCTTTTGCATATGGCGGTGTACTGTAGATTTGCTGATATTTAATCCGAACTTTTCCTGGATTCTTATTCTCATTTCTTTAATGGTGATATTAGGATTTTCTTCTATCCACTCTTCAATTTGCTGTAGTTGAGCCTGATTTAATTTAGTTTTTCTACGACGTTGTGAAGGAGCAAACAGTTTTTCTTCTCTGCCAATTTTCAAGAGTTTTACCCACGAAGTTAGTGCGCTTCTTGAAATGCAATATATTTTTGCTACAGCCGTTATACTGTACTTTTTTGCTGCAATTACAGCATTTAGTTTTTTTGAAACATATGCATTATTCCTTACTTTCTTCAGCATTTCTTTTGCTGATTCTACTACTTTTTCATCCAATAATTTTGATCTTAATGCCATTTAAACCTCGCTATTTTACTTACTTCAGTATGGCTTTTCTTCCATCATTGTCCATCTGTTTGCCCTGTAATGGGAATTGGTATTAGGTTCTCTAATTGCACATAAGTCAACAATAATTTTCACACAAATCAAAACAGCATATCTTCTCCATAATCCTTGGTAATTTTACATAAGTTAAAAGTAGCATATGGTTCTCTCCGCGGTCTGAGATGACAATAAATTTGTCAAGCCGCATTATACTTGTTAGGCGGAAGTGGACGGCAACATATTTACCACGAAGTCTAACTAAGTTCTTGCTTGTCCCTTCCATCGGCATTGCTATCTTTATTTTCAATAAAATTATTGTCCTATGCTCTTTTGATGTTTATTGATAATAAAATTCTGTTTTATCAACCAACATCCTATGCATAATTATAGCTCTTTTTACAATAATCCGAACAGACCGTAATATGCTACTGGCCTGCTATAGCCATAAACACATATCTTATCGCATTCGGACTATTATAAGAAAGGCTATACAGCTAATTTTCTTGCTACTGCTACAATTGCTTTTTTCATTCCTTTTTTCTTCGCAACCCCAGTTTTTTAATTTAAATGTCCTCTTGGTAACTGTAAGCATTGTTTGTGCAGCTTCATATAACATACTTCTACATTCCGCTGGTCCCATCTTTGATATGCTGCCATGCCGATCAACTTCTCCAGAAGAATATTGCCTTGGTGTCAACCCTATATACCCCAGTTGCGGATTAGCCAACGAAGTAAAGCTCAGAAATGCAGCGGCTGCATGGAATATGAAACAAGCGTAGAAAAAATGTGTACCAAAAAATTTATCGGTGATCTGTGGCGAGTATGCTCAATCTCAAATTTGTTTTTCAGAGAGCCAAAAACTGTCTCAATAATCGATCTTTTTCTTAACAAAATCTTCTCATTTAGCGCCATTAATGAGTTTTTCATACCCTTTTTTATACTGGTTACAAGCTTTAACCCTCTATCGAATAATTCGTGAAAAAGATCTTTTTTGATATATCCTTTATCTCCAAACAATAATCCAGTCAATTTCTTAGTTAAATTTGGCACAGGTATCAACGTTGCCTTTTATCACCGTAACCCCTTGAATTTCGCCAGTTTCATTGATTACTAGATGTACCGAAAAACCACCCATAAGTAGTCTTTCCAATCTTTGCCAACCCTTTGAAAACTTTGTTTCTCGAGGTCCTTTTTGGATGGCAAACAGCGATAGATGTTGCATCTATGTACGAAATCCCTGTCACTTTTGACTGTTCGCAAAACCATTGCATTAAGAGCGCTAAATACCATAAAACCCGCGATTTTAGCCTGATAAACCTACTATAGGATGGCAATTTTGGAAACGCTGATTCGTATAATAATTTCAAATAATGCACATAGAAAATTTTAAAATTGTCGCACTTGATATAGCAATATTATGGTAAAAATCTCTGAATGCGTAATCTCTGGCGTCCTGGTTGGTTTTTTGCCACTTGGTAGAAGTTTTTCTGCAAAATTTTCATCGACTGTATTGCAAAAATCATCGACTATACAAAAGATTTCTGTTACTTTCTCTTTCATTGGTAACCTCCTATTTTAGGAATGAATATCAAATACCTCGGAGTTTACCCTATTTCCTTACCTTTTCTATTTTTTCTAATTTACAACTGGGGTTAGCAGTGCTGTGAGAATGGTTGAAAGCGCAAAAGAAAACCTCTCGGAAGTTAAAAATATACTGGTCGATGCAGGTTATACAGGAGAAAATTTTGCAACTCAAATAAAAACGATTATTGGAGCAACTGTAGAAGTAATAAAACGAAGTGAATTACATTCCTTTGCTGTATTGCCACAAAGATGGGTTGTAGAGCGATCTTTCGCTTGGTTAGAAAAATGCAGACGATTGTGGAAAAATTGCGAGCGAAAACTTAACACTAGCCTACAAATGGTCGTTCTTTCCTTCATTTCTCTTCTATTGAGAAGATTTTAAACAGGTTCTAAATCTTTATTTTAAAAATGTCATATTGACCACCGGTACCTGAAAATACTATTCCAATTGATCAGAGCTATCCATTTCCTTAATTTTTGTAACGTTGTCATAGGAGTACTATAACTTTAGTATCAACTATGTTTTATTGTTTTTGCATCTAAAAAAATTTAGCTTATTCAAGCAGCATTTTGCCTTTTTTTGGATGTAGGGATTTTTTAGGAATTGTCTTCTTGAATTCTATGGTATTTTGTTTAACATTGAAACAAGATTCCAGTGTCAGCTACTTGCATGACATTGTTGGTTAATGTTTTATGGCTTTACGATAGCTATACAACTTATCTTAAAAGCAATATAGTGTTTACCATACAATGAATCAAAGATAGTAAGTAAAGTCTATGGAATTTCAAATCGCTACACGTTTTCAACCGGCTGGGGATCAACCACAGGCAATCGATAGCTTAATTGCAGGGCTAAATAGCAATAAAAGAGATCAGGTTTTGCTTGGAGTTACTGGTTCTGGGAAAACTTTTACTATGGCAAATGTTATTGCAAGGACAAACAGGCCTGCATTAATTATGGCACACAATAAAACTTTAGCAGCACAGCTTTATGAGGAAATGAAAGGATTGTTTCCCCATAATGCTGTTGAATACTTCATTTCTTATTATGATTATTATCAACCTGAAGCCTATTTACCACAAACTGATACTTATATCGAAAAAGATTCTGCAATTAACGAAAGAATTGAGATGCTGCGTTATTCCACCGTCTGCTCCCTTTTGGAGCGCAGGGATACGATCGTAGTTGCCAGTGTTTCCTGCATATACGGTCTTGGTTCGCCTGAGAGCTACCGCAGCATGATCATACCGCTTAGTGTTGGAAATAAAATTCGTATTAATGATTTCCTGAGCAACTTAACTGATCTTCAATACAAGCGCTCTGATGCCAGGTTTGAGAGAGGATATTTCAGAGTGCGCGGCGATATTGTTGATATATTTCCTTCCCATTATGAAAATAAAGCTTGGCGTTTATCGTTATTTGGCGATGAAATAGAAGAAATTTCTGAAGTTGATGCTATAACGGGCAATGTTACCAAAGGCGTAAATAAAATCACCATTTTTCCAAATAGCTATTACATAACCCCGCGTGAGGCTTTGTTGCAGGCAATTGAACTAGTCAAAAAAGAGCTGCATGAACGCTTGGATTATTACTACTCGCAAAACAAGATTGTTGAAGCAAAGCGCCTCGAGCAACGCACTAATTTTGATATCGAAATGATGAGAACAACAGGAATATGTAAAGGTATTGAAAATTATTCGCGTTATCTCTATGGAATGGAAGCTGGGGATCCACCGCCTACTTTGTTTGAATATTTACCCAAAGAAGTAATTTTATTTGTTGATGAGAGTCATGTCACCGTTCCTCAGGTTGGTGCGATGTACAGTGGTAATGAGGCGCGTAAAAAGAAATTGATTGACTATGGCTTCAGGCTCCCTTCCGCTTTTGATAATCGTCCATTAAAATTTGAAGAGTGGGAGGGAGTTAGGCCGCAGACTGTTTACATTTCAGCCACTCCAGGAAAGTATGAGTTGGCAAAGACCAGTAATGTATTTATAGAGCAAGTTATCCGTCCAACAGGGCTTACGGACCCAATCTGCATTGTAAAACCAATAAAGAGTCAAATTGATGATGTAATTCATGAGGCACAAGTGACAATAGGGAAGGGATTTTGTGTTTTAATCACTACATTGACGAAAAAAATGGCTGAAAATTTAGCTGAATATATGAGTGAATTGAATATGAAAGTGAGTTATTTGCATTCTGATATTGGTGCGCTGGAGAGAATAGAAATTATATGTAAATTAAGATCTAAAGAAATCGATGTTTTAGTAGGTGTTAACTTGCTGAGGGAAGGTCTTGATATTCCAGAGTGTGGGTTGGTTGCAATTTTGGATGCTGATAAAGAAGGATTTTTGCGATCGGAAACTTCATTAATTCAAACGATCGGTCGTGCTGCGCGTAATGCTGAAGGTAGAGTAATTTTGTATGCAGATAAAATCACTGGTTCTCTGGATCGTGCGTTAAAAGAGACCGAAAGAAGAAGAAAAAAACAAGAAGAACATAATATATTGCACAATATTGTCCCAAAGACTATAATAAAACCTATATCAAACACCTTACAGGAGAGGGCAATAGCAGAACCGAAAGTAAATACTAATAAGGATGATTTGAGAAAGCAAATGATAGAGCATGCTGAAAATTTAGAATTTGAAGAAGCAGCAAGAATAAAAAAATTATTGTAAGGTTAAATAACACATGATGTAATGTGCATAGTATAAAAATGTAAATAATTTGTATCCGTTCAGGAGAGTGGTTTAAGAAACAATAGATAGGAGATTTTGGAAAGGATTGAGACCCCTTTGTTTCCAAGTTAAGTATAATGAAATTATCCGCTCAAGGAATGTATTTCCCCGCTTTGATTGTGTAAAATATGAGTTTTTGCGATAAACGACATAATGCCGAATTTGCCGTTCAGCGTGGTTATTTGTCAGCGGAATATTTTCTGGGTCATCTAAAAATTTCCACATCATTCTTTCAGATCTTAGAACATTTTTTGCAACTCGAGAGGCTCCAATTGCTTCAGGTAAACGAGATATCTCCTTCAAGTAATACTTTGTACGTTTTCTTAATTTTCTGGCACGTCTGACAAACCTCAAAACATCTATCTCACTTTTTAGTAAAGCTTTTTTTAGTGCAAATAATTCAGTGGCCACGTTTCTCAAGTAACAACCCAGAACTTTAACTTCAATATTCCAACTATGTGCTAATCTTTCAAAATCTCTTGATAAATGTGCCCAACAGATTTGCCTGTTTTTATCGGCAAAATAATTGTATGCTGCATACCTGTCAGTTATTACCAAGCTATTGCGATTGCAGAATTTACTATTTTGTAAAACTTTCATTCCTCTTGACTCTGTAAATTTTACAAAACTTGCCGTATTGCTTGCAAACATCCAACACCAAGCGAGTTTACCTTTGTTATAATGGCTCGTTTCATCAATATGTAGAACTTTACTCCTACTTATCTCTTGTTCGATCTGCTCATACATTTTTTTGCATTTTGAAGCAACTCTATGTTCACTACTTGATATGCTACCGACGCTTATGTTCAAATTGAAGATATCATTTACGACACTCGCTATTTCGCGTTTTGAATTTTTGTAGAATCCGCTGAACGCTGCAATTATTGACTTAACCCTTGGACCAAATGTATTTGGCGTAACACCTTCCGGTAACTTGCTACTTCTTCTCTTTCCGCATCTCCGACAACGGCCATGTTCTAACTGATATTCCACTACATAAGGCTTGATTTCTGGAAGATCAACTTTCTGATGAATATATGGTTTTTCACATATTGCAATTTCTCCTCCGCATTCGCAAGTATTAGGCAACTCTATCTTTACTACTTTATCTGCATCCATGTTGGCGCGAAAACTTCCTTTATGACCAACCTGACCGCCAATATTCCTTTCGCTTTTCGGCTTATTCTTTTTTATTTTATACAACTCTTTGGAACTTGGTATTGATGAATTTTTTGAGCTTAAACCGAGTCTTTCTCTTAACTCAGCATTTTCTATCTTTAAAGCCTTATTTTCTGCTTTTAAACTTTCATTCTCTTTTTCCAATCTTTCTATTTTTGCTTCTAACCTTTCTATTTTTTGCTGTAAATTTTTGCAAAGTTCTAAAAGGTTTACCATATTATTTCACTTTTGCTCTATGATTATCTTTTTAGATCACCTTGTCTACCTTATTCTGCCACTCCGCTTAACGGATACGATTTAGCTGCTTTTAACTTGCAACTAACCTACACCGCAAGTGTTTAAGAAATTTACTAAGCAGGAAAAAAGGCAAAGAAACCCCGTAGTAGCTAGCATTCAAATTCTCCCTTGTCAATTTGACGTTTTTTGCTGTCTTAAACGCTTTGTAAGCGCGTTTCGGCTTATATAGATAAAAACCTAAAAATTTTTAAAGACATGCGATGCACGTAGTGCGAAAAATTAAACATGAGACGCCAAATACCCTAAGTTTTTTGTCATTAACCTGCACAGATTGCGAAGATAAATAAATAGCTTCAGTTTCATGATAAGGGGACTGGCAAGGCTTGTCAAGCAAGTTTTTTGCAATATCAGGGGATAATTTCGACCATAAATCCCTATCAATAAATTTTAACAAAAATACTTTAGTGCATTTTCAAATATAAGCATTCCATCGCCATATTTTGGCACAGCAACACCTAAACGCTTGCTCTTTTCTTTTTCAAGGGGCCAATTATCTTGCTGAGTAAAAAATATTCCCCTTTCTGGATGGGGCATTAAAGCTAGCACTCTTCCACTTTTATCTGATAAAGCTGCTAGGTCGTATGTAGATCCATTCGGATTGTAAGGAAATTGTAGGTTAGCATAGTTGCCATTTTTATCAATGTAACGTAATGCGGTGGAATTGCTCTCAATCAATTGGTTCAAAATATCTTGATCCATAAAAAATTTGCCTTCCCCATGAGCAATAGGGAGATATAGTTCACTCAGGCCCCGTAGCCAAACAGAATTACTCTTTGAATTAACTCTCACTCTAATCCAACGGCATTGATAATTGCCTATATCATTATGGATTAAAGCTAGACTAGAGAATTCTGGAATTAATTTTACTAATATCTGACAACCATTACATATTCCTATAATCAGCTTGTCCTGAGATAAAAACTCTTGAAACTCATCCAACAAGTTGTTTTTAATACGTAAAGCAAACGCATTACCAGCACCAGTGTCATCACCATAGGAAAAACCCCCTGGAATTGCAAGTATATTGCTTAATTTCAGTTCACCTGGATTATCTATGATATCGTTAATGTGAACGATTTTTACTTCAATATTACCAATACCAAGTTTTCTGCTGCATTCCATAAATGCAAATGCAGTTTCTTTTTCGCAATTTAAGCCATAACCAGATAGGACTGTGATTTTCATGAATTGCTAAAAATTAAAAAATTCGAATTTCCTTTTTACAAAATTTGCTACTAAATTTAACGCAAATAACACCAATAATAAAGCTATAATTGCGATAGCAGCAAGTTCAACAAATGCAATTTCAGGATTGCTTGACCATATGTATATTTGCACAGGTAGAACAGTCGCCGGATCGAAAAAGGACGTAGGTGTATCAGCAATAAATGCCACCATACCCATCATAAGTAAAGGAGAAGATTCACCTAAAATCCTTGCAATTGCAAGCACAGTACCATGTATTATTCTTGGTAACGCAATCGGTAAAGAGTGATCTAATATCACCTTGATGTGAGGTGCACCAAGCGCAAACGCTGCATCTTTTATCGTAATAGGAACATTCGCAAAGGCATTTTTTGTTGCAATTATAATATTAGGTAACATCATAAATGAAAGAGTCATTCCACCAACAAGTGGTGAAGAGCGTGGTAGCCCAAATATGCCAAGATAGAGAGTTAAGCCCACTACACCAAATATTATTGAAGGCACTGCAGCAAGATTATTTATGCTAATTTCTACAATATTAGTCATTAGCCTATTTTTAGGCATAAATTCGTAAAGACAGATGCCCGACATAATTCCTATTGGTAATGCTAATGCTAGGCACACTATAATTGTCATTAATGAACCGATAAACGCTCCTAAAATCCCTGCATTTTCAGGTTCACGAGAGTCAGATTTAAGGAATAAAGACTTATTAAAAAATTTTTTCACTCTCCTCTTTTCTTTTAGCCAATCAAGTAATTTAGCATAACGATCATTCAAATATTTATCTTTATTTATTGAATTAATTATACTTGACGCGGTAAACCAGATCTCATATTCACCACTATCTTTTACTTTCTTACGAAAAAATTTCTCTAGTTCTTTGTAAGAATTACGACTTAAAATTTCGTCACCGTCTTTAAAATCAGTTCCTCCAAACACCTTACGTAAAGAATCGTTGAGTAAGCCAACGGACTTATACCGCAAATCACTAGGATTACTCGCCAAAGCAAGATCAGCATTTATTTCAACTGGCAATAAAATTTTCGTTACTGTTAAGGCACTGTAAGAGTTAACTAATATACTCAACAATATACACACAGGACAGCCAAGTGAGATAACTAGCGCCGTGAAAGAACAAAAGCGTAGCGCTCTGTTCTTTTTATTTTTCCTTTTTATACGAGCATGTACACGCCTTGACTGAAGTAATTTAAGGAATTTTTTCTTTATACTCATTTACTTTTCTTTACACGAGGATTTGAAAAAACTTTCCCCTTTTTTGTCATGCAAGTAGCTGACACTGGGATCCAGCAGGCTTTGCCTGCAAATAATTTTTACATTTTCCATGAAAGCACAAACCAAAAGGAGAATAATGAATGCTGGATCCCAGTGTCGAAGCACTGGGATGACACCAAAGCGGGAGGCAAACACAATGTTCGTACAGTTGTGTGTCACGCACTGGGATGACAAGAGAGAGTTCTGAGATGACACAATTGACATCACTCCCTATTGTATCTACTTAGATTTCTTTTTAACATAAGTAGTACGCTCTTTGATCCTTGCAGCTTTTCCAAATAGTTTGCACAGATAATACAGTTTTGCTCTACGAACCTTTCCTTTTCTTGTCACTTGCACTGAAACCAGTGCAGGAGAATAAACAAAAAACTGAGACACTATACTTTCTCCATGGCTCACTTTTCTGACTGCAAAAGAAGAATGCAAGCCGCGGTTCCTTTTTGATATACATACACCTTCAAATATCTGTATACGTTCACTTGTACCGTCAACTACTTTAAAAGTGACCTTCAAATCATCGCCAGGACGAAATTCTGGTATTTCTTTAGCTAACACTTGCATTTGCTGTTCGTTAAATTTTTTAAGTAAATTTGTCATTTATCTCTCCATTCAATAATTCAGGCCTACGCTTTTTTGTTATAACATGAGACTGCTTCTGCCTCCAATCACTTATTTTTTTGTGATTGCCAGATAACAAAACCTCAGGTACTTTATATCTCTTCCACTGCTCAGGTCTAGTATATTGAGGATATTCAAGTACACCACCACCATAATTAAAACTTTCTTCAGTAATACTATCGGTATTATTTACTACACCTGGAAGAAGTCTAATGCACGCATCAAGAACCACCATTGCAGCTGGCTCACCTCCTGAAAGTATATAATCTCCAATACTTAACTCATAAGGAGTATACGCATCAATTATCCTTTGGTCAATACCTTCAAATCGACCACACAATATTGTTATATGAGGAAACTCTAATAATTCTCTGGCAATATTCTGATTAAACTTAGTTCCAGATGGAGTCATGTAAATAAACTTAGTGTTTTTATGAACAGAGAGCGTACTATCTACTGCATCACCAACTACATCAGAACGCATAACCATTCCTGCTCCACCTCCATATGGAACATCATCCACAGTTGAATGTTTATCTTTCGCAAAAGAACGAATATTTATTACTTCAAGGTTCCATATTTTTTTTTCTAACGCTTTTCCGGCAAGAGAATAGTTCAAAAACCCGGGGAACATTTCTGGAAATATGGTTAATATTGTAACATTGAATGCCATTAAGGTTTATTTTAAGTTATTTGGGGCTATACTCTAAGAACAGTAAATTGATATAATATATAGTTAAATTAAGCATGTCACTGAATAAAACGATATACGAAGGTAAAGCGAAAGCCATTATTGAAACTGAAGACTCATCAACTGTTATACAGCACTTTAAAGATGATGTTACAGCATTCAATAAGGAAAAATATGAAATTATTGAGAGCAAAGGAATAATTAATAATCATGTTAGTGCTTTTATCATGGAAAAGCTTGAGAAAGCAGGAATTAGCACACACTTTATAAAAACTCTGAATGAAAGAGAGCAGCTAGTCAAAAAACTCAAAATCATACCTCTTGAAGTAGTAGTGAGGAATGTTGCAGCTGGCAGCTTTTGCAAACGTTTTAATATCAAAGAAGGTGAGAGGCTTGCATCTCCTATAATCGAGTTTTTTTACAAAAATGATGACCTAGCCGACCCAATGGTAAATGAAAATCACATACTGTATTTTGATTGGCTATCTAGCAAAGAAATGGATGAAGTAAAAACTACAACTTTAAAGATCAACGAAATCCTAATTGATTTATTCTCAAATGCAGGCATAGATCTAGTTGACCTTAAATTGGAATTTGGCAGATTGATAAATGACAGTACTAAAATCATTTTAGCCGATGAAATCAGCCCTGATAACTGCAGGTTATGGGATAAAAATACTTATAAAAAGCTAGATAAAGACGTCTTTCGTTTGAATTTAGGCAACTTGAAAAAAGCATACTTAGAAGTTGCGGAAAGATTGTCAGTAGAGTTAGGTTAACTAAATACTACTCTATCAAGTGGAGGGTTACATGCCTCATCAAGTTTTCCAATAATTTCAATTTTTTCTCCACGTTTTTGGAAATGATTTTTCACGTTTTGCATATTCTCAGAACTTACGATCAATACCATACCAATACCACAATTAAATGTTTTTAGCATTTCTTTCTTCTCTATTTTACCCTCCTTTGTTAGCCATAAAAATATATCTGGCCATTTCCAGGAATTAATGTCTATGTTTGCAAATAAGTTTTTTGGAAGAATTCGCGGAATATTGTCTACCAAACCACCACCCGTGATGTGCGCAATACCTTTTACTTGTGACATGATAGGCAGCAAAGAATCAACATATATTTTTGTTGGTTCAAGTAGTATTTCATTCCAAGATTTATTATTCCATAGAGATGTATCGTTATAATTTATACCTAAGCTTTTGAAAACATGGCGCACTAAAGAAAACCCATTTGAGTGAATTCCACTTGACTCTAAGCCAACTATATAATCACCTGCTTTCATAATACTACAGTTTGGAAGAATTTGCTTTCGATCAACTACACCAACCACAAACCCTGCAAGGTCATAGTGATTATTACCATACATTCCAGGCATTTCTGCAGTTTCCCCACCAACCAATGCTATTTTAGCTTGCTTGCACCCCTCTGCAATGCCCTTAACCACAGATAATAAAACATCTTTGGTCAAAACGCCTGTTGCAAAGTAATCAAGGAAAAACAAAGGCGTTGCTCCTTGTGCAAGTAAGTCATTTACACACATTGCAACTAAATCTATACCTATAGTATCATGTTTATTCACTTCTTGAGCTATCAACAGTTTCGTACCTACTCCATCAGTTGAGGAAACGAGTACTGGATGGTCATACTTCTTACTTAGTGCAGCAAAATCAAATAACGCAGAAAATGAACCTATTTCGCTGATTACTTCTTCTCTAGTAGTTTCTTGAGCAATAGGCTTGACTTCTTTTATTAACTTATTATATAGTTCAATATCTATTCCTGATCTGGTATAAGTATTCATAATCCTTTTATAAATTTTAAAATTGTTAATACTATATTAATGCCTTGATATAAAAAGTGCAACGAAACTTTCTCTTAATTGACTATTATATACTTACCAATATAGGGTAACTTAAATCATTTATAATTATCCAATGAACGAAAATACCAAAAACATACTGTTAATAACGGAACTGCTATCAGGACGGCTGCTTCATGACTTTGCTAACTCTATGAATGGAATAACGTTTGGCGTAGAAGAGCTTGAAGTAATAGATAAGAATGATGCTGATGCGCAGAAGGAAGCGTTGTTGTTTCTTAAAGAAAGCTCCGATGATTTAATATATAAACATAAAGTTATGAAGCAGGCATATTCTTCTTCAATGGATAATTATAGCTTTGATAAGACCAAATCTAATATCGAAAATTATTTATTAAAAAAAAAGTAAAGCTTACGTGGAAAATAGACGCATACTCTGCAAAAAATAAGGAAGATTTAATTGAAAAGATAAATAAGATAATTTCCAATATGGTGCTAACTATAGCCAGTGCAGTGGCGGAAGTCGAACTAGTATCTGTTTTACTGAGTCAAACAGAAGATAAAATGCTATTAACTATAAAAATTCTAAATGAACACAAACCAATAAGCAAATCATTAGTAGACAAATTAATCAAAAAAAATGACACTAATTTAAATACAAAAGATATTAATATCTATATGACCTCTTTATTATTAGAGTACTATAACACTGAAATGCATTATACTTGCGAAAATAATTTGCTGGAAATAGGTTTAACTATAACTTGAGTTGCATATTTGGTTATTACAACTTTTTCTTCGTGTCAAGGCATTCCCCGACAAGGGGTACCAAATCTAATTTTTGTAATCACTTAAGTCTAGTACTATTTTATTAATGTAGCGCTCATTTGCATCTTTGATGATAAACTTCATACCATTTTTATATTTAATGACTTCATCTACAGAAGGCACTTTACCAGCAATCGAAAGAATCAAACCACCAAGTGTAACATAATCTTCTTCAGGGTCACGTAATTCTATTTTTAGATCCTCTTCTATATCTTTTATAAGAGCCCTTGCTGATACTTCAAACTTATTTTGAGACAATTCAGTAATGGTATATTCTGAATTTATTTCGTTTTCACTATCAATGTTTGGTATTAGTTCCTCTACAAGATCAGTCATTGAAATTAAACCATCAGTTCCACCATATTCATCCAATACGATAGCTAAGCATGATTTAGAAGAGTTCATCCTAACAAAAAGATTAGTTGTCTTCATCGAGGGTGGAACAAATATTACGCTTTGTATAATATGTTTCAGATTAAAATTTTTATCCCTATTAAAAATAACATCTTTTACATAAAAAAAGCCTATTACGTTATCAAAGTTATTTTTATAAATTGGTATTTTAGTGTGGCAAGTGTTTTTTATCTTCTTTATTATTTCACGCTCGCTTGACTCAATGTCTACTGCGCATATCTCTGTACGTGGAGTCATTATATCCATTATACCACAATCGCGGAATTTTAATAGACCATTAAATATATTAAGGTCTGGCAGATCTTTCATTAATGCCTCAGTCGCACACTTTTTCAACACAGAAGCTTTTTTGAAAAGGAAGAGAAAAATTCTATATGCTATTTTTTCTACTAAGGTTCTTTTTTTACTCAATTTATTCCCTGTAATGGCAAAAACGTTTTCAGATTAGATTTATCAAGAAAACTGTTATTAAATGTTTAATAAGCATGTGAATAATGTCAAATTAATTTGTGAATTATTTGTTGATATAAAATACCAACAATTGATCAACAACTTTTTCAACAACATATACATAGTTGTGTAACAATGCATGATGGTAAAGTATTTTCCATAAAAGAAAATTACTAACACTCTAAACACCTTACTTATACACATAAATCATAACAGAAAATCAATAATATACGAAAGTTACTCACATATTTATCCACAAGTTGAATAACGCCAATTTTTACTGAATTTTAAGTTAGTAACAAGTTATTGATAGAACTATTATTACTACTATACTTTAATATACAAAAGAATAAATAGAATAGATTGGAAAGCAGCAAAACAACAATAGCGAGAATTATTAAGAGAAATGAGCCAGGTGGAAGAGTGCCTATCTGGCTAATGCGTCAGGCTGGCAGGTCTCTTCCTGAGTACCGCAAAGCAGTAAAAAATATGAATAATTTTATGGAGATATGCTACAACACAGATTTAGTGACAGAATTGACGTTACAGCCGGTGACAAGATTTGACATGGATGCGGCGATAATTTTTTCAGACATTTTAATAATAGCTGATGTTTTGGGTTGTAACGTGAATTTCGTACGCGGTGTAGGTCCAATAATAAAACCCGTGGAAAGTCCTAAGGAATTGAAGGGTCCACAAGAAATTGAAACTAAAACCTTACCAATTCTAAACGCTATAAAAAAAGTCAGAAGCCAATTACCAAAAGAAAAATCTCTCATAGGATTTGCTGGTGGACCATGGACAGTAGCCTCATACATCATAGAAGGTGGGAGCAGCAAAACTTTTTCCAAAGTATTAAATTTTTATCCTTCGTGTTTGAAGGAAATAATTGAACGAATAACGGAAGTGACGATTATTTATCTAATTAAACAGATAGAATTTGGAGCAGATGTTATTCAGCTATTTGACAGTAATGCTGGTGCGTTATCGGAACCATTGTTTAAAGAATATGTTATCGAACCAACAAAGAGAATTATCTTGGCAATAAAGGATAGATTTTCTGATTTTCCAATAATAGGTTTTCCAAGGTCTGCTGGAAATCTTTATAAAGATTACTGCGAACAAACAGGTGTATCTGCAGTAAGTATAGATTATAATGTTCCAATAAAATGGGCGAAAGCGAATCTAAACATCCCTCTACAAGGAAACCTTGATCCTAATCTTTTAGCCTATAATAAAACGGAAGCAATCAAAGAAGCAAAACGTATAATAGATTGCTTTAGAGATTTACCCTTCATATTTAATCTTGGACATGGAGTACTCCCTGATACTCCAGTTGAAAATATTGCTGCGTTGGTAAACCTGGTAAAAAGCTACTAATACAATACACAAAATTCCTAGCTTTTTTGTTGTACGGGGTTTATCATTTAGATTTAGCTTCAGTAAAATATGTCAGACCTTGCAAAAAGAATGTTCCTAATAAAACCATCACCTACGATTGCTGTAACTGATAAGGCAAATAAGTTGAAAAATGAAGGAAAAAAGATCTGTGTTTTAGCTGCAGGAGAACCGGATTTTGATACTCCAGATCATATAAAAAAAGCAGCTATTCAAGCAATAAGTGAAGGTAAGACTAAATATACTGCTGTTGATGGAACGCGTGAGCTGAAAGAAGCAATAATTAATAAGTTAAGAAAGGATAATAAACTCGAGTACACGCTTAACCAAATCTGTGTTGGTACAGGTGCTAAGCAGGTGTTATTCAATTTGTTCATGGCAACAATTAACTCTGGAGATGAAGTTATTATTCCAGCTCCTTATTGGGTTTCATATGTTGATATGGTAAGTCTTTTTGGCGGCTTGCCAGTTGTAGTAGAATGCAAACAAAATTTTAAACTGACAGCGGAATTATTGAAAAGCAGGATAACTAAAAAAACTAAATGGTTAATTCTTAACTCACCGAACAACCCTGCAGGAGCTGTGTACACATGTGATGAATTGAAAGACATAGCACAAATATTGCTTGAATATCCACATATGAATGTCGTTACAGATGATATTTATGAGCATATAATATACGACGAAAAGTTTTTTACTATCGCTCAGGTTGAGCCGAAGCTTTATGATAGAGTTTTTGTAGTCAATGGAGTATCAAAAGCCTATGCAATGACAGGCTGGAGAATAGGGTATATTGCAGGTAGAAGTGATGTGGTAAAAGCTATCTCTACGCTGCAGTCTCAAAGCACTTCTAATCCAAATTCGATAGCACAAGCAGCAGCAGCAGCAGCATTAAACGGTGATCATAGTTTTTTGAAAGAAAGAACAAGGATTTTTAAGAGTCGTAGAGATTTTATGGTGAAAGAGCTAAATTCTGTCCCGGGATTATCAGCGTCTGTTCCACAAGGTGCGTTTTATTTATTTGTCTCATGTGAAGGATTGCTCAGTAAAAGCACAAAAAGTGGTAAGATAATAAATAATGATTTAGATTTTACTGAATACTTACTGGGAGATCATTTGGTTGCTGTGGTTCCAGGAATTGCATTTGGTCTAGAAAATTTTATCAGAATTTCTTATGCAACCTCTCAGGAACAATTAGAAATTGGATGTGATAGTATTACTAAAGCGTGCCAGGAGTTAAAATGAAATAGACTATCCATAAGTTGTATATTTTGCCATACTTCGCCAAGGTTATTTTGAATGTTCTAACTTGTGTTTTTCTATGGAAGGCATTTTTATTGATTGAGCAAGTGTCTTTCTAATATTGAATTCCTCATTTTTTTCATTTTGTTGCAGTAAGTTAATGTTATTTATTTTATTTACTAAATCTTTCCCCTTTTCCAGAGTCTTTAAATCACTTTCGTTAATGTGATGTTCATTGTAAAATTCTGCAACAATTTCTTTTCTTTTCGGATAAGTATTTAAAAATTCCGACACCTGATGTTTAGCAACAGCTTGAATAAATTTCTTATTAAATCTTGAATCGTTATATAGATCTTCTAAATTTTCATCGTAGTGTTTTGCTTCATTTACAGCAAGCTTTATTATCTCTTCTATACCACTTAGAAGTTTCCTATACAATTTGTCGTATCTATTGCCTAGCACGTGTGTAGCGAATGTTTGTTCAATGTATTTTGTTATGTAATTTTGCAGCGTATTATCTATCGTGCTTATATTCATCAGCCTGCTTTAATATTATATTAACTATTTTACACATAAAAAGGTTAATATTGAATTAATAGAATACTTCTGAAGTCAAATTTTACTGAAAATTATGGTATTTAAGATATAATTGTCAGCATGAAATAAAAACATAAATAAAATGGATCTTGTAACAAAAGTGAAGCTCAAGATAAAGATGAATAAGGGTAAAATCATAAATATACTTATCATTTGTGGTGTAATTTTTTTCATATACCTTATTCATGAGCCAGTTGTAGATATGGTAGAAAAAATTATAAGTAAAATAAAAGGTCTCTTTTAAAAATAGAAAAAGTGAACTTTTTCCATCATCCAAACTTGAACCTGGAAAATTTAGTTAATGCATAAACTACTTATGTTGGCTATGAGTTCAACTGTATAAAATTCCGGTAAATTAAAATAAGTATTCATAAAAATATTGTTTTCTATAAACAGAGTATCTATAACGCTAGCTTTGGGGTAAAGTATTGCAGAGGAATTTTTAATCTGGTTGTTGGCGTCACTGTTTTATGCATACCAATATATATTACGCGTAATTCCAAATATTATAATTCCTGAATTGGTAGTAAGGTTTAATATAGGAACAACAGAAATAGGACAATTTTGTGGACTGTATTATGTAGGTTATGTGTTAGCACATATTCCTGTAGGTATTCTTTTAGATAGATTTGGTTCTAAAGTTGTTATACCGATTTGTATTGCATTAACATCTTTAGGTGCTTTACCTTTAGTCAGTTCTAATGATTGGAGTTATTCTATTATTGGAAGAATAATTACTGGTATTGGATCCTCTGCTTCAGTACTTGGACTCTTTAAAATAATAAGAATCTATTACCATAGAGAAAAATTTGCCATGATGTTCAGCATATCGGTTATTATTGGCATTTCAGGTGGTGTATTTGCCACCAAACCATTACATGTCTTACTTGATAAGTTTGGGTGGGATTATTTATTTACTGTGTGTATAATGCTTGGATTATTGCTTGCTTTAACTACCTTTATATCTGTACCTAAAGTTGGCACCTCAGACGAAGAATTAAATATTAAAATTTTAAGCAAAGTTATATTTAATAAAGATATTTTATTGATAGGTTTGTTTGGCGGTTTTATGGTTGGACCATTAGAAGGCTTTGCAGATGCGTGGTCTGCAACATTCTTGCATGAGATGTACGCTATAGATAGACACATTGCATATAGCATTTCAAAATGGATACTAATAGGCTTTGGCTTTGGGCATTTATTACTTCCTTACATATTAGCAAAAAATCCAACCAAGCACTATGAAATAATAATTTCTTGTGCTATGGCCATGATAATTGTGTTCTTATTACTTTTTATATGCAATATTAGTGAACTCCTGGCATGTATATTACTATTCATTATTGGTCTTGCTTCTGCATACCAAATTGTTTTTACTGCTAAAGTTGTAAGTTGTGTAAAAAACGAAGCAGTAGCAAGTGCAGGATCTGTAGGTAATTCCATAGTTATGAGTTTTGGTTATTTTTTTCACGTCATTATTGCAAATATAATGAATTTTTATTGGAACGGTGAAATTATCGATGGAAAGCCATTTTATGGAACTGATGTAATGGTTAAGTCTATGTTAATAATACCTATATGCCTACTAATAGGAATGATAGGCTTTTGGTTACTTAAAGTTATAAGCTGTAAAAAGAGCTAAGCAGATTTAGATGATTAATATAGTATTGTTTTTTATAACTAAAGTATCTATAATCCTAAATTTTAGCTGAGATTCATGTTGCAGAGGAATTTTTTAATCTGGTTGTTGACGTCACTGTTTTATGCATACCAATATATATTACGCGTAATTCCAAACATAATTGCGCCTGAATTAATAACAAAATTTAACATAAGTATTGCAGATGTTGGCCAGTTTGGTGGGTTATACTATGTAGGCTATACGCTAGCTCATATACCTATTGGTCTTTTCCTTGATAGATTTGGACCAAAGTTTGTTTTACCTGCTTGTACCGTTTTGACATTTACCGGAACACTACCGCTTATATGCTTTGATGAGTGGAGTTATTCAATAATTGGAAGAATAATTGTGGGAATTGGGTCATCCGCTTCGGCAGTTGGAATCTTTAAAGTTGCAAGCATGTATTTTGCGCAAGAAAAATCAGCAAGAATGGCCAGCTTATCTATAATTATAGGAATTTTGGGAGGGATATGTGGCGGGTTACCTTTAGACTTCTTACTCGATAAATTTGGCTGGAATTATGTTATCTATACATTCTCAGCATTTGGGTGTTTACTTGCTCTGTTGCTGTTCTTAGTAACGCCTGAAAGCAATGCTCAACAGGAAAAAGTTAGCATTAGAGACTTAAAAAACATACTTTTCAACAAGCATATTATTCTAATTAGCTTTTTTGGTGGACTCATGGTCGGTCCAATGCAAGGTTTTGCCGATGGTTGGGTGAAAGCATTCTTTTTTGAAGTATATAAAATGAATGAAGACTTGGCATCTTCTCTCTCTTCCGTAATATTGATAGGAATGTTAACAGGATCATTCTCTTTGGCTTATTTATTGGAAAAATATAAAAATAAGCATTATGAAGTAATAATTGCATGCTCATTTGCAATGATCGCTAGTTTTCTTTTGCTTTTTACTCAGATTGGTGGCTTGTATGTTGTATTACCTACGCTTTTTATTATTGGCTTCACATCTGGATATCAGGTGGTTACCATTTACAAAGCGATAAGTTATGTAAATAATAACTTGGTAGGCCTGGCTACAGCTGTGTCAAACATGATAGTTATGGTTTTTGGCTATTTTTTTCACACTGGGATCGCAAAAATAATAGATTTGTGTTGGGATAGGACAGTGATACAAGGAAATCCTGTGTATAGTGCTGAATTGCTGATAAAAGCAACATCTATTATTCCTGTATGTTTGCTGATAGCTGTTTTTGGGCTCTTATGGTTAAAAAAGCAGGATAAGCAGTCTTAAAATTGCTTGTGCATCTTAAAATTAAAGCGAGGTTTGATCTATGATGAGTGTTTTAAAAAAAATCTGTGGCTCTAAAAATAGTTTAAAGTCTTTTGATAACGAGGTTTATCAGTCTATAGAAAAAGAATTACAACGCCAAAAATCACAATTGCAATTAATTGCATCAGAAAATTTTGCAAGCAAAGCGGTAATGGAGGCACAAGGCTCTTTTCTGACTAATAAATACGCAGAAGGTTATCCAGGTAAAAGGTATTACTGTGGTTGTGAGCATGTGGACAAAATTGAAAGTCTGGCTATAGAGAGACTTTGTAAGTTGTTTGGTGTAGAATTTGCAAACGTTCAACCTCACTCTGGTTCTCAGGCGAATCAAGCAGTGTTTGCTTCACTACTTGCTCCAGGTGATACGATACTTGGATTGTCACTGAATTGCGGTGGGCATCTAACTCATGGTGCGGCACCAAGCCTTTCTGGTAAATGGTTTAAGTCAATTCAATATACAGTGAATAAAGACACTTACTTGCTGGATATGGATGAGATAGAAAAGCTGGCGCTGGAGCATAAACCGAAATTGATCATAGCTGGTGCTTCTGCTTATCCGAGAAAAATGGACTTCAAACGCTTTCGCGAAATTGTAGATAAAGTTGGTGCTTATTTGCTTGCAGACATTGCTCACTATGCAGGGCTTATTGCAGCGGGCGAATATCCATCCCCTGCTGAATATGCACATGTTATGACTTCCACAACTCACAAAACTTTGCGTGGTCCTCGTGGTGGAATAGTGATGACCAATGATGAAGCATTACACAAAAAAATTCAATCTGCAGTTTTTCCAGGATTGCAGGGCGGGCCACTTATGCATGTGATAGCTGCAAAAGCTGTTGCATTTAAAGAAGCATTAGCACCAGAGTTTAAGACTTATAGCAAGAAAGTCGTGGAAAATGCGAAAGTGCTGGCTCAAGAATTGCAAAAGCATGGACTTGACATTATAACCGGTGGCACTGACTCTCATATAGTGCTAGTTGACTTAAGATCGCAGAAATTAACTGGAAAAGACGTTGTAGATAGCCTTGAGAGAGCCGGTATTACCTGTAATAAAAACTCTGTACCATTTGATACAGCAAAGCCGACCATCACTTCAGGGCTCCGTTTTGGCACTGCTGCTGAGACAACACGCGGACTTGAGGCAGAAAATTTTAAAGGAATAGCCGGCCTAATAAATGAAGTGGTTCAGGGATTAATCAGCGGAAATAGCCCTGATATTGAAAGAACGGTAAAAACTAAAGTTGAAAAGATTTGTAGTAATTTTCCTATTTATTAATTTATGTGGCGTTATTCAAGTAGCCCGCAGAAACAAAAAACTTACTTGACACCCTTCGCCAGCCCCCTTATCATGAAACTGAAGCTATTGTATTTGCTTTCGCCAATCTGCAGATTAAAAGGTAAGGATTACTTAATGTATCGGCGTCTTATGTTCAATTTTTTGCAGTATATAGATACTGTATGTCTTTACAAAACTTCATCTACATCTAGATTTTTATCTAAATAAGCTGAACGCGCTTATAAAGCGTTACAAGACATCAAAAAATGCCAATACTCGACAGAGATAGTAAAAGACTAGCTAACTCGGGGATTCTTTGTCTTTTTTTCTGCTTAGTAAATTTCTTAAACATTTGCAGCGTAAGTTAGTTGCAATTAAAAGCAGCTGAATTTCGCTTGTCAAGCGTTTAAAACATAAAAAACGCCAATATTTTAAAGCGGATAATAACCCCAGGGCTTCTTTTGCCTTTTTTTTCGTTTGGTAAATTTCTTAATGTTTGTAGCTAGCATGAACAAACATTTGAGAGTAACTTCTGCTGGTAGGGTGTCATCCCAGTGCTTGACACTGCTCTCCTTTGTCATCCCAGTGCCCAGACACTGGGATCCAGGAATTTTATTAAGTTGGTAAGCATAAAAGTAGCCGTTTTATGTTAAAATACAACATTTTAATGATTATGAAAAGGCTGGATTCCAGCGTCACGCGCTGGAATGACATTGTAGGGTGTTATCCGAGTCCTTTTTCCGTCATCCGAGGACCGTATGACGTCATCCAAGTAGCGTGACTACTTGGATCTAAGCTGTATTACCAAGTCCAATTAAGTGCAGCATCATCACTTGTTGGAGGCTCAAAATACGGTTGTGAAATTTCCTCTTGCACAGCTCTTTTAAATTCCGGACTTTCTATGCTTATCTTTGTTACATGCTCTTGTAAGGCTTTCTCAGCAGCTATTTCAGCAGCTGTTGGACTTTTACCATCTGCTCCTGGATCCCCTTTATCTCCTTGTGGGCCTTGAGCTCCATCTTTACCATCTGCTCCTTTAGGACCAGTATCCCCTTTATCTCCTTTTAGCCCGGTGTCTCCTTTATCTCCTTGTGGGCCTTGAGCTCCATTTGCTCCTTTTAGCCCTTTACCTACTAAGAACTCCTTTACTGTTTGGTTATTTTGACCATCATACTTTGCTTTATCTGGGCTATCAAGAAAGTTTCCTAATGTATCTACTAGAACTGATTCATTATTATCTTTTGTACTAAGTAAACTTCCCAGAGCTGTTGATAGACCAGTTATTTTGTGCTCTGTTATTTGACCACCATTTGGTGTATATCTCACTTTAAGATCATTTGTGGTTATATCCAAAGTATATTCATTACCCGTATTATCTGCCAAAGTTACAAGTTTGACTTCTGACAGAGTTGCTGCTGCTGTTCCTGCAGCACTTTCAAATTTTAAACTAGCTGGCATATCACACTCCACTAATTACAAAAACCATAGCATGCATGAAAATAGTATAATTTTCGTTAATGCTAGATTTTACATAAGATTTCCTTGAAACTTGTTGTTTCAGAATTCTTCTCTTGTCATTCAAGTGTGTAGCAGATGATGTCATTCCAGTCTGGAATCCAGCCTTTATTATGCAGCCACTTATTTAAAGTTAAGTTTTCTGGATCCCAGTGGGCTTTGTTGCATCGCTACTTATGAAAGGCTAACTATAGTTAGGATTATAAGCAACCTATTGAAAATCTTATTTTTTTGCAATCAATCTGATCAAATTTAAGAATAGTAATTTGTTATTTATATTAATAAATTTAATTCTATTGAAAATAGCTAAAGCATTGAAATTCTTGAATTTTAGCCAGATTAGTGAGTGGTAGTGAAATTTCTTTTACTCAAATTTAGGTATTCACTGACCGTTCTTGTTATAAATACCAGAATAATAAGCTACTGATATTCGCTATCTTTTTTATCTTTAATCCATCATAGCTAGCGATGCAACAAAGCCATCCCAGTGTCTGGGCACTGGGATGACACCGAAGGGGCTACTCGGATGACAAACCCTGTCATTCCAGGGCGTGACGCTGGTTTCCATCCAAGACGGCAGTGCTTGACACTGGAATGACAAGAAGAGGGCACTGCCCTCCTTGTATGTATTAGATATAGGCCGAGTTGTGGTCGTGATAAATGTGATCGCTTGCGCAATCGAACATTTTCACAAAACCATTCTCTAGATAAAGATTATATTCGTGATGTTGATCTGATAATACAATATTATCTTGCTCCCCTGAATTGAAATGACTTGAATCTGACAGCAATTCGTAATTTGGATTATCTATTTTACTAATGCTGTTTATTACTTTGCCATTACCACTTGATATAGCTAAACTATAACTATCACCATCCTTCATTATCTTGATGGACACCTTATCTTCAGGTAACACTATAAGCTTCTTTGTGCCACTATCGTGGATTACGAATTTGCCTTTTTCAAAATAGTATTTGTCTTCCGGCAAAGCACCAACCTTATAATCTGATGTGTGCAGTTTGTTCCAAAAATCTAACACAGATTGCTTTTCTGCTCCTTCCGCTCTATCATACAAGGCTTTCACATCATTATAATTTATCGTTACATTTGCCTTATGCTTCCCTTCTGAGTCCTGCTCGTAGCTCTTTTCTATTTTGAGAATTGTGTCTTTTAATACTACCTGTTCTTGCTCTTTCTCCTCCACTGAAGCTGACCTTTTTGCCCTTGTTGGAATTTGTGGCTGATCAGACTGCATTTCACTATTGTCGTTTGATGCAGTTTTCTCTTCAGCAGCTTGTGCAACAACATTAGTAGTACTATGAACTTCTGTCTTAGTTTCACTTACTTGCCCTTTTGGACTTTCGGTTTGTTTCTCTTTTGTAAATATTCTCTGATAGTCCGTGTAGCCTCTATTAGTATCACCGATATCGCCACTGCCTTGATCAAAAGTTATTTTTTTACTTCCATTTCCCATATCTTCAATTTCAACTTGAGGAGAAACAGATGCTAGGAAATCGTTATAACTGTAGTTGTAGTCAGCAGAAAAGAATATTTTCCCTTTGAAGTTATGGAAGTTATTAGATAACATACCAATTTCTTCGTCGCCATCAAACAATTTTACTTTAGTGAAATATGTTTGATCTTTTATTCTAACTATTTCACCGCTAGAGTTTTTTTGTATGTGGTAATCATTTGGGTCGTGCTTTATAGCAAAAAGTTTGCCAGAGCCATATTTCTCTAAGTTTATAAGGCCCACATTTACATGTTTATGGGAATAATCTCTCTTTTCATATTCATGTGCAAATATTGGATCTATGTATCTATATTCGTCTGATATATTTGGCATACCTACTGGATGTTCATTCCCATCTTTCGTCACCGGAACAAGCTTATATGCTCCATCTTTTTCCACTAATTTTAGGTGAGTAATACTTTGTGGTAGTTGAAACCTTACATTTGCTCCATGGTCATGAATAAATAGATCACCTTTCTCAGTAATATAAAAGCCCATATTTTTGAACTCATGTAAGCGCTCGTCTCCTTGCTTTACAACCGCTTCGTGTACATCATCGTCTGTTCTATCTGTTCCCTTATTATCCAATAATTTTCCTTTTTCCACGATTACTCCATTTGCCTTTTGCTCATTAGAATATTGAGCATGTTCTGAATCCTGATGATTCAAAATTTTGGTACCCCTAAGGAGCAGAGAATCTAAATCTTTTTGGATGTGTCCAGTGCTAGGATGCAACAATTCATTTTCATGTAAATGCGCCTCATCAAAGTATTCATCGCGTTCAACTGTTCTGCCATCTATTAGGGAAGCTTTATAATGACCATTTTCTTTTGTAACTGCCATGTAAGCACCGCCTTCGTATGAAACATTTAAGTTGTGTAATATATCCTCAAAAACGAAAGTTTCTTTAGTTTGGCCTTCAACTTGCTTAAAAAATCCTGATTCGCTCAATAATTCTCCAAGCTTTGTATTTCCGTCATATATAGACAGTGCACCCATATCTCCTTGACCATGAGCTTGCATAGAAAAAATCTTACCTTCTTGTAGATCAATATGAGTACCTCTGATTAAGTTTGGATCGATATTGACCAGCCCATCTAATATTTTTGCTGCTTGGGAATTATTTTCAATCTTATCAACAGCTTTGTTTTTTAGTTGATCAAACTTTAAAAATGCTGGTCTGTATTTTGTATTTTCCTCATTACGTAACTCTTCAATAGTAATCTCTCCTTTATGATATTTTTGATACATTTCACCACGTTCTTTATTCAAATTATCAAATTCATCTACCTGATTCTTAATTTCTGTATCATATTTTGATAATATCCTTAAAGCCTGATTTTTATACTCTTGACTGTTTCGATATTCATTACCTTGTTGGTCAGAGTAAGTTAGTTTATCCTGTCCATCGGAAGTTTTTACTACCTTGAGGAAATGATATTCCTTTGATATATCAAGTGTATCATTTGTTGCCCTATTTATAGCACGAGCAACATCATAAAATGCAACGTGTTCTACAGGAGAAAAACTTCCAACGTTTTCTCCATCCATTTTTTCTATATTTGCTTTATAGTAGGATACGTTTTTAATTTCTCCACCCACTATTTCTTGACCAATTGCTATGAAATCTCCTTTTGTAACTTGCAAAGCGTTGAGATGTTCCATTGCAGTTTCTGTATCATTCTCAGCAAGCCAACTTTTGAAGTCAGTATCGTGTCCTTTTATGTCTTTCAAGAAACTTTTTGACTCATCTGAGTTACCTTGACGTAAAGCATCTAGGTAGTCTCTTAATAAACTAGGATCTTTTTCCTGTAAGTACATTATCAACGCATGACCTGTTTTATAAACCAAGCTATTTGCTTCGCTGTCCTTTGAGTATTCTAAACTTAAAATTTTATCTAAATCCAAATTTGCAGCTTCAGTTTTGTCGATCCTTGAGAATTGAATTTATGATCTGAATGATGCTCAAAGTAGTCTGCAATTCCTTCCATTAATACTGTAGGTAAAGATTTGCCTCCTGTAGCCAAGTAAGTTAAACCATGTGCAAATTCATGCTGAAGGTTATGAACGCCACCTTGCTGGTAGACGTACATTTCAGCAAAAACGTCAGCTTTCCCTTTGTAGTAACATTTACCACCTTCGTCTCCAAGGTAAGAACCGAAACGCTCGCTTCCGCCAAGGTGAGTGTAATCATCCTTGTCATCAAACATGTAAATTTTAAATGTTTGTTCTGAACTGCCGCGTTCTAACTCGAATGCGTTTTTAAAATTAGTAGCTGTTTCTCTTATCTCACTTTCAATGTTAGCAACTTTACTTGCTCTTAAATTGTGAGAATAAACCTCTACTTTAATATTTAAATCTTCAACTTCTATAACATGTAGCGAATTAAACCCTTTGCCGTTATTGTTGAAATATTCTGCTTTAGTTATATTTTTATTTACTTGTTGACTAATTGTCATAATTTTAACCTCTAATTTGCTGATTTTTCAATATCAAGCATAAAGTAATTTCCCTAAAAAAAACGTAAATCCCTGTATTAATATAATTTATATCTTAATAAATAAAGTATAGATAGTTAACTTAGTATGTAAAATTTAGAATATGGCTGAAATTCTATACAGCTATATTCCGGAATCACATTGGACAAGGACAAAAGCAAAGTGGTTTATTGACTTTCATTCCACCAAAGCACTATACTAAAACCACGATGGGTAATTAGCTCAGTTGGTAGAGCACTTGCTTGACGTGCAAGCGGTCGCTGGTTCGAACCCAGTGTTACCCACGTTTTTGTTTATGAAAAGATTTTATATGACAGCAGTGCATAACGGTAAACACTCAGCAGCGCAGTCCAAGCGCTTAATCTATTCCATAATAATAGTTGCGATAACAATGTTTATGGAAATAGTAGGTGGAATAATTTCACATTCGCTTGCTCTATTATCAGATGCAGGGCATATGCTCACTGACCTCTTTGCCTTGGTTTTAAGCTGGTTAGCACATAGGTTTTCAGCTAAGAAATCCGATTTGCAGAGATCATACGGATATCATCGGTTGCAGATAATTGCAGCATTTGTTAATGGTTTAACTCTATTCCTCATTGCAGTAATCATTATAATTGAGTCAATAAAGAGGTTTATTTTTCCAGTCAATGTTGAGTGGAAAGTAATGTTAGTAATTGCTACACTTGGCCTGATCTCTAATATCATAGTCTTTTTTATATTGCATAGTAAATGCGAGAGCAATATAAACATAAAAAGTGCTGTACTACACGTTATAGGAGATATTTTAGGTTCTGTAGCTGCTATACTTGCATCCATAATTATCATGTTTACTGGATGGCAAATGGTGGATCCGATTTTATCGGTATTTGTCAGTGTAATCATTTTGAACAGTGGCTACAAAATTCTAAAGAATTCTTGCCACATACTTCTTGAAGGTACACCTGAAGGGATATCTACTGAGGAAATAAAAAGTAAGATCACATCAGAATTACCTGAAGTGGTAGATGTGCACCACATACATGCATGGTCACTGTCTGATAATTATTTTATAATTACCATGCATGCCAAAGTAAAGCAAGATGCACAACACACTGATATTTTGTATGAGATAAAAAAAATACTACTAAATAGGTTCGAGATAGCACACTCTACAGTCGAGATCGAATACAATGAGTGTGCGGATAATAAAATACTTAAACATTGACGTTTTAAATTATTATGCTATTACTAGAGTGTAATGATGTCAAAGGTAGGCTATGATAGGCATTTCTCAAATACAATTTCCTTCAAAGGAATCTAGCAAGCTAAAGTTTGTTAGTTATTTTGCAACTTTTGTTTCTTTAAGCATTATCACTAATCCCGTTAATGTTCTTTTTTCTCTTGGTACTATATTCTTCAGGTCTGAAATTAAAACTCTTTATATCTACAAAGAAATAAAAACGGCAAAACAGCAAAAAATGAGCAAAAGGGAATATTGGGAAATATTTTTTAAGAACAATACAATCAAGGTAGCAGCCTTCCTCTTGTTTTCTGCTTTCATAACATATCTAACTTTCACTACCACTTTCTTGCTTATTTCGTTACTGGGAACTATACCACTTACAATGCTATTAATTTTATTGCAGAGTGAACTAAGGCCAAAAGATTTTAACCCATTTACGCTGCTTAAAGCTTCTATAAATTTCTTTTTGGAAGGTATAAAAGAGAATTTACGTGGTATGGTTAATAGTTTTGATGTCAAGCTTGAACATTTACTGCCCCATCAATTAAATGATGATATCATTAAAAATATTGATAAATTAAAAGATAAGTATGGTGAAGAAGTATCCAAAGACGTTATTAATGATAGGGAATTCAAGCAATTTATTGAATATATAAATGATTTATATGAACTTAATTATCGTCAATTTAGTGATGAAGATAAAGGAAGAGTAATTGCATTTTTAAATGACTTTTGCAAAGATGATCAAAAGCATAGCTCCGGCTTTACAGGTGGACGGATTTTACTTTTAGTTCTGAAAGCCTGAAATGATGGAGACAGAGAAGCTGTAAAAAATAAAAAAGACGCGTTAATTACAAATTTGCTTGATAGCCAAACTTTCTCTAGAAAAGAGCGAATTCCTAACACTTGCTTCACCGGTATTATCTATAGAATGTTAAGCACGCTAGAGGGTATTCATCCTGATCCAGAAATTAGATTTACTCCTCCAAGGCAAATATTACTTTCAGAAGCACAAAATGAAGCACGTAAGTTCATGTTAGACAGGTTAAAAAACAAGAAAAACAATAAAGAAATTTTTAAGGCTTGGTATGACGTTCAAAATGGTTATGAAGACGATGAAAGTCAAAAAATAGTTGATGATTTTATTTCAGAAGTAAGTATTCCTTTAATGAGAAAATTATTGAGTATTACTTCTCAATATAGTGAACAAATTGTGCTGACGTTAATGAAAAATATTAGCTCTATAAAGTTAAATAAATTACAATGTTGTGAGCTGGTTCAGCACATGAGAAATAAACTGCAGGAGCATGGTTTAGGTGACCAAGAAAGTTTACTCGAAAACATCGGAAAAAAAGTATTCTTAGAGCTATTAAATCGAGATCTACTCGAGACAGATTTTTCTCTCAAGGATTCATCTTTGGATGGAGCTAAAAGAATAGCTAACAAAATAATAATAGGAGAAGTTGAGAAATTTAGGTCAGAAGCTGCTGAAAAGGCTAGGGAAGTTAACTCTATAGAAGTTCAAGTGGATGTTACATTGCGGGGTCTGTCAACCTTGCCGCGAGAAAAGAAGTGTTGCATTGCATATAGCAGACTAAGTGGCCAGTATGAAGGTGATGAGAGAGAGATAATGGAGAACATCTTACTAAAAAAATTAGAGATAACGAAAAAAGAAATGAATAAGATGCTAGAAGAGAATGATATACGTAAACTAAAATTAGCACTTGATGATGCATGTAAGAAAAGTGGAAAAAACATGGAAGAAATGATAAAAGAAGTAGAAGAAGTAGTCTCAAGTCGTTTCTCGCATGAAGTATCTGTTAGTAATATAGCAACAGAGTCAGCACACTTATAAAAATTTATTTTCCTTACCTTGCAGAAGATTCACAATATTTCTGTGGTGTTTTAGGAAGACCAGTGCTCCTATAATTAGTAATGTTAAGAACAAATTCCTCTGAAAAAAAAAGGACCATGCTACAGCCGTTGAAGTAGCACTGAGTGAAGCAAGGGAAGAGTATTTAAAGGCAAGAAAGACTATTATCCAAATTATTACGAATACTGAAGTAATATCAATGTTAAATGCTATCAGTATCCCTAGAGTGGTTGCAACGCCCTTTCCTCCACTGAATTTTAGCCAAATAGGAAACATGTGTCCTAAAACTGCTAAAATTGCAGATACATATATATAAAAATCGTTATTATCACAAAATTGTTGTGCTATATAAACGGCAATAAATCCCTTAAAGGAATCCAGAAATAATGCCAAAGCAGCAAGAAATTTATTTCCCCTCCTTGCAACGTTTGTAGCACCAATGTTTCCTGAACCTACTTCTCTTAAGTTTATCCCTTTTATTCTTGTAATAATTAAGCTAAACGGTATTGAACCGAGTATGTAGGATAGTGTAAGGACTATAACTAACACAGGTAAAATTTACTGATTAATAATCGCAAAATTTCGTCATCCCGCTGCTTGTTAGCGGGATCTATGCTGAGATACCGCGAATAAATCGCGGTATGACGTAGGGAAATCTTACTTATTATAGCTATACCTCTCCGCATATGCCAAAATTTAATTGATTTTATTATTCCTCAGCCTTTTTAGGTAGCACTGAACTTCCTCGTTAATCTGATTACTAAACAGTATAAGCGCTGTCATGTTGATAAGAGCTAAACAAGAGAATAAAGTTCCGCCAATATTAGCAATAGCCATTATGTCTTTAGAAAGGCCAGAGAAAAACGCCACAATTATTACCGCTATGCGATATATCACTATACTTTTTGCACCAAACAAATATAACCACCCCATTTCACAACAATATACAAATGAAACTACCGAAGAAAATGCAAACAAAGGTGCAGCTATGGTTAAAAGTATAGGAAACCATGGAGAAACTGTCTCAAATGCCTTTTGAGTAATTAATATCCCTTCACCAACACTAGTCTGGTATGCACCTGTTATTACTACTGTTATTCCTGTTAAACAGCAAATTAACATTGCGTCAAAGCATGGTTCTATCATAGCAACAAGCCCAGTTCTTACTGGTTCTTCATCTTTAGTTGTTGCATGAGTAATTGAAGCAGAACCAACACCCGCTTCGCTGGCAAAAATTGCCCTTTGAATTCCAGCAACAAATGCTCCTACCATCCCTCCACCAACAGCATTGAAATCTATCATAGTGGAAAATAATATTTTTAACGTATAACCAAGGTTATGAATATTAAATGCAATAATAATAATACAACTAAAGATATATATAAGTGACATAATAGGCACTAGTGCAGAAGATACTCTAGCTATCCTTTTAATTCCGCCAATAATCACTAGAGCAAGCAGCGCAGAGATTATGGAAGAAAGAAACCAAGAGTGACCATCTACCCAACTTGAATAGCCAGATAATATTGAAACCATTTGATTGGTTTGAAACGCTACACTTCCACCAAGACCTGATAATACAAAGAATACTGCATACATGGCAGCCAGCACAATACCAAGTTTTTTAAATCCAAATTCCTCCAGACCATTCCTTATATACTGAAAGGGACCACTAAACAATTGGTCCTGATCTTCTGTTCTATGTCTAAACGCCAACGTTACCTCAGCAAATTTTGCTGACATACCAAAAAAACCTGTAATCATCATCCAAGGCACCGCTCCTGGCCCTCCCATTGAAACTGCAATTGCGACTCCAGCAACAGTTCCAAGACCTACTGTGCTTGAAAGTGCAGTCATAAATGCCTGAAAATGCGTAATATGACCATCATGGTGATTCGTGTCATATTTTCCACATAAAATAGCAAATGCATGCTTAAACATTCTTATGTTGAGAAATCCAAACCGTAATGTTAGAAACACATAACCAAAAACTAGTAGAAGGATTATAAATGGCACGTAAAGGATCTTGAAAAACAGTACTTCATTCATGAAATTATTTATTCCGTTCAACACAGCGTCATAACTTTCGTAAAAACCTGAAGCAGCGTACACATCATTAAACAATAGGCAAAATAACACCATACAAAGCAATCTATAAATCATGTTAATACCCTTTAGAATTGTAATAAGAATCTATTGTATTCAAAACTTCCCTTCTTAGTAGATATATTGCAACAGCATTTGGAATCATAAGGCACATAAACAAACTGTCACCTAGATAAGATATAAATTCTATATTCTTTGACATACAGCTGATATACACTGAAACCACCATAAGAATTTGGAACGGTATCAGTATTTTTTTACTACCAAATAAATACAGCAAAGCAACTTCACAGTAGTAACAATAAGCTATTATTGTGGAAAATGCAAAGGAAAACATCATTAGCGGAAAAACTAACTTGCTGAACAAGGGCAAAGCTGTTGAAAATATCGAACTAATTAGTGTAATATCACCCACGTTATCAGTGCTATGCATACCAGTGATAATTATCACAATACCAGTCAAAAATGAGATTAATATTGTGTCTATAAGTGGTGCAATCATTGCAACGCACCCAACTTTAATTGGATCTTCTTCTTTTACAGCTGAATGTGCTATAGCTGCTGTTCCGGTACCTGCTTCGTTAGCAAACACTGATCTTCTCACTCCGGCTATTAATCCGCTCAATACTCCGCTTCCTATAGCTGATTTATTGAAGATATCTTGGAATATTATGGATAGAGCATTCAGCAAATTACTTCCGTTTACATAAATTAAATATATACACATACCCACATATAGCACTATCATAATTGGTGCTAAGCTCGTTGAAACGAAAGCAATGCGCTTTATTCCTCCCAATATTACAATAAAGACAAGCAGGGATATAATAATGGATGCGTTGTATTCTAGGAGGTTATTTGATAGTGCTGCTATTTGATTTGCTTGAAATGGTATACCGCCCAAAATCATTGCAATAAGTAGCATAATCGCATAAGTGAAGGCAAGAAATCTACCAGTTTTTGCAAATCCAATTTTTGCAAGCCCGTACTTCATGTAATAAAAAGCCCCGCCAGTTGTATTTTCAGAGCGATAAGTAAATGCAAGCACCACCTCGGCAAACTTTATCGACATACCAAGTATTCCGGTAATTACCATCCAAAAAACTGCACTTGGGCCCCCTATTGTGATAGCTATTGCAACTCCTGATATTGTTCCAAGACCAACTGTTCCTGAAATTACTGTTGCAAACGCTTGAATATGAGTGATTATGCCATTGTTGCTGTTATTACACTTTAGATTGAATAGCGTCTGTATTCCATATTTAAGTAACCTAAAGTTAATGAATTTGAACTGGGCAGTACAAAAGATTCCAGTTGCAATTACCCAAATAATTATAAATGGAATGTTGAATATCTTTATATACAGAAATGAATTTAATAGTTCACTTATCTTCAAAATCATGCAGTTTTCTATTTTTTGTTAGCTAACGAGTTTTATATGTAAAATATATGTAAAACCCGATGCTTATTGGAATAGTAAGTGTATACACTATACCTAAAATTGGTAGAGTCATCCAGGGCTTACTGATGAAAAATACAATAAGTACTCCAAAAAATGACACAAATATATAGGATAGGCTTTTGGGAATATAAATATATTTTGCAGAGAAAGTTGGAATGTGACTTATCGAAAAAAATGAAATGGCCAGAAAGTAACAAGCTACGTTTCTTGTGTTAAAAAATCGCTCTATGAGAAGTAAGTATTCACTCTCATGAGATTGAAAGGTAATAATTATTGGTAACAAAGAAAGTAAAGCACACACTGGAGCTGGAACACCAGAAAAGAAAAATTTTTCCCAGTATGGTTGTTCTGAGTGTAGCGAAACATTAAATCTTGCAAGTCTTATTGATATGCAGATTACGTATATCATTACTAAAATCCAACCTATGACTTTGATTTCGTTTAGCTTCCAAAAATACAAAAGAAATGCAGGCGCTGCACCAAAATTTAGAAAATCTGCAAAAGAATCAAGCTGGGCTCCAAAATCGCTAGTTGATTTTAGAATTCTAGCTATTCTGCCATCCATTCCATCTATTATTGCTGCAATGATGATAAAAATTACTGAGAATTCCCATTGTTCATTAAATGTAAATTTAAGTGAAGTGAGACCAGAACATAAACCCAATAAAGTTATAAAGTTTGGGAATAATTTAGTAATAGGTAAGAATCTACTGTTACTTCCATCGTTATTCATATAACGTCAAAAGTAAGCTTCTCTTGAACGTTTTCCTTATTTAAGTTTGCTATAATTGTTTCACCACCAATAACAGTTTGCCCTTCTGAAACTCTGACTTCTGTATCAGCAGGAACATAGATATTCACTCTACTGCCAAACCTTATAATTCCAAACCTTTCACCTGCTTTTACGTTCTGGGATATTCCTAAATTACAAACGATACGACGTGCAATTAATCCAGCTATTTGCTCCACAATAATTTCTTTCCCCTTTTCGTATTCAATTACAATAACCTGCTTTTCATTTTCATTACTAGACCTATTGCTCATTGCGGATACAAACTTGCCTTTTTTATAACTCATTTCCTTTATCGTACCAGATATTGGTATACGGTTCACATGGACGTTCAAAACACTTAAAAATATGCTAACAAGCGTAAACTTCTTCTCCTCTCCGTTTTCTGCTGATAAAGGATAATTAACTTCTTCAATTTTTGAAATCACACCATCAGCAGGACTTAATATAAGATTCTTATTGTTTGGCACAGCTCTTGCTGGATCACGAAAGAAATAAGTACACAATAATGTCGGAAACAAGCACGTAACGCCAAACCCCCAAGATATAGAGAATGCTATACACGTTACTATAAAGGAAACTACTATAAATGAACAACCTTCCCTGTTTATATTAGGTAAACCAAAACACATAATCTTATTAACAATAACCTATTGTTAACAATTTATCATTTATAATTTCTCATGAAAAGCTTTTTTTAACTGCTTCAGCAAAGTCTTTTTGATACAAGGTAACATTACAGATTGTTATATTAGCACATAGAATTACCGTCATACTGTAACAACCCGTCCAACACAAAATCTAATGCCTAAGTTTAGATCAGAAAACTGATTCTTCTAAAAGTTGCTCACTATCCTCGTCTATTATGATAGAATTATCATGATTTCTGAGTAAATCTCTGATTTTTGTTTCTATTTCATTTGCGACTTCTTTGTTTGTTTTTAGGTAAGTTTTTACATTCTCTCTTCCTTGCCCAAGACGTGTGTTGTTATATGAATAGTAAGCGCCTGCTTTTTCAAGCACACCAAGCTTTGCTCCCATATCTATTATTTCTCCGAGTTTTGATATACCTTCATTGTACATTATATCAAATTTCGCTTCTCTAAATGGAGGAGCAACTTTATTTTTTACAACTTTAACTCTTGTTTCATTACCTGTAATATTTTCTTTGTCTTTTATTACACCAACTTTTCTTATATCAAGCCTTACAGAAGTATAGAATTTTAATGCATTTCCACCCGTGGTAGTTTCAGGATTTCCATACACTACTCCTATTTTCATACGAATTTGATTAATAAATATCAATATACAGTTCGCTTTTGAAACGGCAGAGGTTAGTTTCCGTAGCCCATGACTTAGAAGCCTTGCTTGCAGCCCCATATGTTGATCACCCATATCACCTTCAATTTCAGCTCTTGGAGTTAATGCTGCGACAGAGTCAATAACTATCACATCAACCGCACCAGAACACACTAAATACTCAACAATATGCAACGCCTGCTCTCCAGTGTCTGGTTGTGAAATCACTAAATCATCAGTGCTTACCCCAAGTTTACGAGCATATAAGACATCCAATGCATGTTCTGCATCGATAAATGCGCATGATCCTCCTTTTTTTTGTGCTTCAGCAATCACGTGCAAGGCAAGAGTGGTTTTACCAGAACTCTCGGGGCCAAATATTTCAATTATACGCCCTTTTGGCAGACCTCCAACACCTAGAGCCGAATCAAGCGCAATTGATCCTGTGGATATTGTGTCTATTTTTTCTACAGGGTTTTGCTTCAACTTCATTATTGCACCTTTACCGAATGCTTTTTCAATCTGGCTTATTGCGTTATCTAGCGCTTTTTGTTTATCACTATTTCTTTCTTCTGGGTTACTTGCCATAGATCATTTATTAATTTATATAATTCTCTATGATAATCAAACGCGAATAACCTGCCAAGGTTTTTCTAGTATTTATGTATTATTTCAATGAAAAATATTAACGTTTTCATAAAGCAGATATTTGTTTGCCTTCGTTAGTAACACACTATACTTTAGTGTACGAACGTTGCAATTTGCAGCACAGCAGGTGGTGTCATCCAAGTAGCCAACACTGAAATGACTAAATTCGAAATGGCTACATGAATTTATTGTAAATTACTACCGTATAAGGTGCGATGCAACAAAGCCATTCCAGTGTCAGCTACTTGAATGACACCTCTTAGATGGGTCAGCTACTCAGATCTGCCATGAAAACTGCAACCCTAAATGTTGGAGCACTGTCGTACACTAAGCGCTGTAATGACAATTTTAGTCGCTTCATACACTTGTCATGCTAGTCATAACAGAAATAATTTTTACCAAAGATATTTATGAAATAATTGACATAGTTTGGAAATATGTATATTATAGAACATTAATAGTTAGAGGTTGTCCGGAAACAAGTAAAAGGCTATAATATCTGAAATTTTAGTACGGGGTAAAGATGAGAAAAAAGTATCCAACAGATCTAAGCGAAAGGGAATAGGCAAGAATAGAAAAACACTTCAGAGTATCATACAAGAAAGGAGGAAGGCCGCCAAAGTATAGCAAAAGAGAAATATTAGAAGCAATTTTCTATGTATTGCGTACAGGGTGTCAATGGCGGTATTTATACCAATTCTCATTGTTGTCCAGTCAAATAGGAAACATTGCAGAGTTGTTTAATTGTGGAGCTGGCAAGAGAAGTAATAAATTTGCACAAAGCACCCTCAAGTAGAGCAATTGTATCGTATATTTTATTGCGCAAAATGTTCTGTTTTATATATAACCAAAGCCTCTCAACAGGATTTAGCTCAGGTGAGTATGGAGGTAGGTATATAATGTCGATATTTTTAGGTACCTTTAAATTTTTTGACCTATGCCAACTAGCACAGTCCATAACGAGAAAAGCCTCTCGTGTTTCTAGATATTGCGAAATTTGCTCAAGAAATATGTTCATGCAATCAGTGTTGACATTTGGTGCAAATAAGCTAGAACTCTCTCCATTTCTAGGATTAACTGCACTATAGAGATAGAAATTTTGCCTACCTAATTTTGTTTTAACCTGTGTTCTAATCCCCTTTTTAAACCACCCATGTCCAACTTTTGAATGTGTGCCAAACCGTGATTCATCAAAGAAAAATAGCTCTTTTTCTGGATACTTGCTAATAGCTCAATTGAGATTTTTTTTTGAATTCCTCTTGTTTGCTTTTATCTTGTCCATTATGAACTGGTCTTGGTGTAATATATGAGAATTTCATCTTTTGCATATGGCGGTGTACTGTAGATTTGCTGATATTTAATCCGAACTTTTCCTGGATTCTTATTCTCATTTCTTTAATGGTGATATTAGGATTTTCTTCTATCCACTCTTCAATTTGCTGTAGTTGAGCCTGATTTAATTTAGTTTTTCTACGACGTTGTGAAGGAGCAAACAGTTTTTCTTCTCTGCCAATTTTCAAGAGTTTTACCCACGAAGTTAGTGCGCTTCTTGAAATGCAATATATTTTTGCTACAGCCGTTATACTGTACTTTTTTGCTGCAATTACAGCATTTAGTTTTTTTGAAACATATGCATTATTCCTTACTTTCTTCAGCATTTCTTTTGCTGATTCTACTACTTTTTCATCCAATAATTTTGATCTTAATGCCATTTAAACCTCGCTATTTTACTTACTTCAGTATGGCTTTTCTTCCATCATTGTCCATCTGTTTGCCCTGTAATGGGAATTGGTATTAGAGGTTGTCCGGAAACAAGTAAATTCAAGCATATTCCCTCTTTAACATAACCCTACTCATAGCTAGGTATATGAAATTCTCAGTGGATGTTGTGAGTAAATCATACTCCTTCGATAGCCTTCTATTCCTATTAACCCAAGCAAAAGTCCTTTCTACAACCCATCTTCTTGGCTGTACTTTAAACCCTTGTTCTCTTGTTGGTAGTAGCTCAGGTGGCGTATCTTTGTGCACCCAAAATCTACATGGAGGCCTTGTAACAATTTCAATATCTATGTCATATTCTTCCTTTATGTGATTCTTTAAATTTCTTCCTTGGTATCCCATGTCAGCCCACATTTTTTTAACTTTAGTATATTTTGTTCTCATATTGTTTAATGCTATTTTAATACCATCTCTATCATTTTCGTTAGCAGCGCCTACGTAACAACCTAGTATAAAACCCTGAGTGTCTGTAATTATATGCCTTTTTCTACCCTTTACTTTTTTACTTCCATCATAGCCTTTGATCCCCCCTTTTCTGTAGTCTTTACAGATTGACTATCTACTATACAGGCACTTGGCTGCTCATTCCTTCCTATTTTTCTTCTACTATATTTTGTAATTTCATAATTCATTTTCTCAAAAATTCCCTGCTTCTTCCATTGCCTGAACTGCTCATACACAGTCTTCCATAGCGGAAAATCATTTGGTAAATACCGCCATTGACACCCTGTACGCAATACATAGAAAATTGCTTCTAATATTTCTCTTTTGCTATACTTTGGCGGCCTTCCTCCTTTCTTGTATGATACTCTGAAGTGTTTTTCTATTCTTGCCTATTCCCTTTCGCTTAGATCTGTTGGATACTTTTTTCTCATCTTTACCCCGTACTAAAATTTCAGATATTATAGCCTTTTACTTGTTTCCGGACAACCTCTTAATGAGAGTCCCATTTCACGGTGTTCAAATCTACTCCTTCTTGTACCATCTCCCAAAGTGGGCTCATTTCTCTCAGTCGGCCAACATTTTTAGTAATAAGATCTGTTGCGTACAAAACTTCTTCTTTGGTTGTAAATCGGCCTAGGCCAAATCTAATTGATGAATGCTCAAGGTCATGGCCATTATTTAACGACCGTATGACATAGGAAGGCTCAAGAGACGCAGATGTGCACGCAGAACCAGAACTTACTGCTAAATCCTTGATTGCCATGATGAGAGACTCACCCTCAACATAGGGAAAGCTCAAGTTTAGGTTGCCAGGAATCCTATTTTCATAGTCACCATTTAAAACAACGTCAGGAAATGCTTCTTTTATCTTATTGTACAAAATATCTCTCAGTCCTTCCAATTTGCTTGCTTCTGGTTCCATTTCTTCTTTAGCAATACGTGCTGCTTCACCAAAACCGACTGCAAGGGGAGTTGGAACTGTTCCAGAACGCATACCTCTTTCTTGTCCACCACCACTGATCAATGGTGTCAATCTAACACGAGAGCCCTTTTTACGAACGTATAATGCGCCTATTCCCATAGGTCCATAAATTTTGTGGCTAGAGAGACTCATAAGATCAATGCGCATCTCATTAACATCAATTGGAACTTTTCCAAAGCTTTGAGCTGCATCTGTGTGGAAAAATATATTATACTTTCTACATATTGCACCAATTTCTTTGACAGGCTGAATTATTCCGATTTCATTATTTACCATCATCACTGAAACCAGGATTGTTTGATCAGTAATTGCTTCCTCAAGCTTTGATAAATCTATAATTCCGTTTTGCTTAACAGGCAAATATGTAACTTTAAAGCCTTCATTTTCCAGATGCCGACAAGAATCCAAAACACACTTATGCTCCGTGCAGACAGTGATTATATGATTTCCTTTATTTTTATAAAAGTGAGCAACGCCCTTGATTGCTGTATTATTTGACTCAGTTGCACCTGAGGTAAAGATAATTTCTTTGCTATCTGCGTTCACCAGATCAGCGATGTGTTTCCTTGCTTTTTCCACTGCTTCTTCAGCAGTCCAACCAAATGAATGGCTGCGAGAGTGTGCATTGCTGAACTCACCAAAGTAAGGTATCATCACCTCTAAAACACGGGGATCCACTTTAGTAGTAGATTGATAATCAAGAAATATTGGTAATTTTATTTTAGCATCATGTATTTTTTTACTTTCAACATTCATAAAGCTACCACAGAGACAAAATTTACAACCATTTAATAGCACTAAAACTTAATTTTTTCAAGATATAATCTTGCATCAAGTACAAAAGTGTCATCCAAGTAGCTGACACATAACTGTACGAACATTTATTTGCGAAAGCAGTGTGTTAAATGTTATAGCCAGTTTTGCCTCAAACACAAAGGCAGTGCCCAAACACTGGGATGACACCCTACTGGTGGCAATTGCTTCCAAATCACAATGTTTGTACAATTGTGCGCCGTGTGCTGGAATCCGTTTTAGCCCTTATCTATATCTCAGTTCCACCAACAGTTATTGCGTCGACTTTGAGTGTCGGCTGACCAACTCCAACGGGCACATTTTGTCCATCTTTCGAGCATGTGCCAACACCAGGATCTAACTTTAAGTCATTACCAACCATAGATACTTTTTTCAACACTGTTGGACCGTCACCAATTAGTGTTGCCCCTTTGACTGGCTGTGTAATTTTGCCATTTTCTATTAGGTAAGCTTCCGAAGATGAAAAAACAAATTTTCCTGACGTTATATCAACCTGCCCACCACCGAAATTTACTGCATATAGACCTTTCTTTACGCTAGATATTATTTCCTTCGGTGTATACTTTCCGGGCAACATATAGGTGTTTGTCATGCGCGGCATAATAACTTCTTTATAACTTTCTCTTCTACCATTACCAGTTGGGCTTACACCCATGAGTTTAGCGTTCATATGATCCTGCATGTATCCTTTTAGGATCCCATCCTCTATCAATATATTATAACTGGGTGGAGTGCCTTCATCGTCTACGCTGATAGAACCGCGCAAATTGGGCAGAGTTCCGTCATCAACTACTGTGATGTCACTAGCTGCTACTTGTTTACCCACAGAATTTGAAAATGCTGAGACTTTTTTGCGATTGAAGTCGCCCTCAAGTCCATGACCCACGGCTTCGTGTAACAATATTCCTGGCCAGCCTGGACCTAAAACGACTGTCATTTCTCCGGCTGGAGTTGGAATTGCTTCAAGATTTACCAGTGCTTGTTCTAACGCTTGGTTTGCAACTTCTTTCCACTTTTTCTCAGAAATAAACTTACTATAAGAGTCCCTTCCACCATGCCCTGCAGAACCTCTTTCGGTACGGCCATCTTTTTCTACAATGACTAGCACATTAAAACGTACCAGAGGCCTGATATCGCTTAATCTGTGATCACCCTTTATTATTTGTACAACTTGCCATTCTCCACTTAGAGTTATTTTTACTTGCTTCACGCAGTTATTTTTGGACCTTACATACTCATTAACCTCATTGAGTAGCTTAATCTTTGAATTCAGATCCATTTCATTTATAGGGTTAATCCTCGAATATAGGCTTTTTGTCTCTTCGTTTAAATTTATTGAATTTGTCTTGTTTAAAGACACTGAGCTTTTTACCATAGAAGCAGCATTACTAATTTCTTTTTCGCTGATCTCAGAAGAACAAACGAAAGATGTACTATCTTCACAAAAAGACCTTAAACCAAATCCCCTTCTAGTATTCAAGTCCATGTGTTTTAATATGTTATCCTCAAAAACCAGGGACTCCGACTGGCAAAATTCTAGAAACAGCTCACCACCATCGCTATTGCTCAAAGCGTTATTGACTATTTTATACACGTTATTAATATTAACATTGTTTTGAGCAAAAAATATTTGATCTAGATTTGGCATTACCTTTGAACTAAAAATTGTTTAAGTATATTATTTAACTTTAACATAGTAAACTATAAAAAGCCCGGGTGGCGGAATTGGTAGACGCGCTAGCTTCAGGTGCTAGTAACTTTTTAAGTTGTGGAAGTTCAAGTCTTCTCTCGGGCACTCTTAGCTTCCATATTGCTTATTGAATTAATTAATGTTATAATATAGCATATTAGGTAATATTCATGCTATGTATAGTGAAAAAAATAAGTTAGCCTGCAGAAAGAAGGTACGAACTTACTCGAAACGCTTAGTTACTACACTATCTACTATCTCTTTCATTGGATACATAGCAGCATTGGTCTTGAATATTCCTGTCTTAAGTCTGTATTTTAGTATTGCCGGCACTATATTCGGTGCACTTTCGTTTGCTTTAAATATATGGTCACTAAATAATCATTCCCGACAACAGAATCTTAATAAGAAATCTGGCATAAAAAACACTCCAGGACAAAAAAAGTTAACAAAGATCTATCTTGATATAGCATCCAGTGCTTCATTTCTAATAGGAGGTATTGCATCTATGTCGCTTTTTGAGTCTTCTGTTATTTATTTTGTTTCTACGCCTTTTTTTATTCTAGGCTGTGTTATTATGGTAGCTAATATCGTTCAAACTATGATTAGTGAACCACAGACAAAAAACGTCCTTGAGAATCTCTCTTCAAATACTACAAGAGTACAAGCTTAAGTATTAACTTATACAGGAATATTAGCTATATAATTCCACTGAAGGAAGCCATTCAAAAGAGTTCGATGTAATTAGCGTCAAAAAAGTGTAAGCAGAAATTGTGGGCTTATTGGGGTAGGAGCGCTTAGTACTCCTACTTCCACATCAATTACTTGAATAATTGCTCAAGCTATCAAAATAAAAGTTTTTATTCAGTAATTTGTGTATAAAGGGTACTATTTTACTAGTAGTGAAATAAATCAGAATGAAGTCTATTTTATTAACGAGGCCTTTATTGGACTCGTTCAATACAAGAAATATATTGAGAAAGTATGGATACAAAGTTTTTATAGAACCAGTATTCACAATAAAGTACTTAAATCCTGATATATCTGCGTACGAATTTGACGTTGTGATATCTACAAGTAAAAACAGTGTAAAGGCTTTTAGTCAAATATGCAAAGAGGATGACTTTCCGATTATTACAGTTGGTAATTCAACCATGCAGGCTGCAAAAAATTTGGGATTTTCTGATATAATCTCAGCAGACAGCAACGTTGATGGTCTGATATCATTCATAAAAGCTCATTATTCAAACGCAATAAAGTTCTTGTATATAAGGGGACAAGAAGTATCATGTGACCTAAAAAAGAGATTATCTGAAGAAGATTTTAACGTAAGAGAAGTTGTACTCTATAAAACAATCATTAAAAGGAGTCTAACTAATAGGTGTAAAAATTTACTGTTGGATGGTAAAATTGGTAGTGTTGCTTTTTTTTCCTCACAGACAGCAAGGGTATTTTGTTCATTAGTTCTAAAAAGTGGGCTATCTCATGTGATGAATAATACAGTTGCATATACTATGAGTAAAAACATTGCTGATAGTTTAAAGTTAATCAAATGGAAAAAAATTATAACATCGAGGTTGCCTACTGGGGAGAGTTTAATTGATATAATTAATAAGGATTGTTGATGCTAAAGATTGCAACTTGGAATGTAAACTCCATACGTAAAAGAGTTAACCAACTTTGTAGTTTTATAGTTGATAGTCAGATAGATATAATTTTGCTGCAAGAGATAAAATGTATGGAAGAGCAATTTCCTTATGCAGAGATAGAGAAGCTGGGATATGAATGTGCTGTCTATGGACAAGTTGCAAGAAATGGGGTTTGTGTTTTATCTAAATATCCGATACTGGAGAAGTTTAAGATTGATATCGTAGAAGGTTATCAAGAAGCGCGTTATATAGAGTGCATAATAAAGCACAATAATCAGAAGGTAAGGGTGGGAAGTGTATACGTTCCAAACGGTCAAAGCCCGGACTCTCAAGCATTTGAATATAAACTCAAGTTTTTTGATAATCTATATGAAAGGATGAGCACTTTGTTAAAGAATGAAGAGTTAACTATTATAGCTGGCGATTATAATGTTGCACCGGATGAAATTGATGTCTTTGATTCAAACTTATTGAATGGCCAAGTGTGCTTTCATATAAGAGAACGTGAGAAGTTAAGAGCGATCTTGAATCTTGGGTTTAAAGATGCGTTTAGAATATCTCACCCAAATTTGCAACAATTCACTTGGTGGCATTATCAAGGCAATTCACTCAGAAATAATCAAGGAATGCGAATAGATTATATGCTGTTATCACCACAAGCTGTAGATAAATTGGAAACATGCTACATAGATGATAGATTGCGTAAGCTAGAAAATCCGTCTGACCATACTCCTGTTGTATGTGCTATAGAATAATAGCAGATCTCTTACACAATTCACTTTTGGCAAACCTGAGTAGTCTTACCTTTGCTGCTCTGTGGTTCTTCCCTTCGTTTGTTTTCCTTTCCTGTCCAAGATTGATCGCGCTGCTCACTCTTTTCGTTTTCCCTGTTGTTTCTCTGGGAAATTTGTTCAGGAACAGGCTGTTGTTCACTCTTTTCTTTTCCTTGGGAAATTTGTTCAGAAACAGAGGTGCCTTTCTCAACTTCTGTAACTGGGGTTTTTAAAATATCATCAATGCCCTCGAGAATTTTTCCATTCAGTTTTTCTCTCTTTTCTGTATCATTTTTATCTTGTGAGTTAGGGTCATACAAAGTACCTTTTTTGTTATTTGAAAAAAGAACCTCCACTCCTCCTTTTATGGCAAATATTGTGCCGATAGCAGTAAGAACTACTCCGAGTGTAGTAGGACCAAAAATTAACATTGGAATAGTGGAAAGAAGGACAGGAAAAAAGATCTTGCTTAAGAACGTTGTTACCATCTCTTCATCACTGAGTGGTGGTTCATCCTCTTCTTTTTTATCTTTACCTAAGAATGGTATTTTTTCTTTCATCCCATCCATAAAGGAGCCAGAAATATTTTTCGGGTCTATTTTGATCCCTCCAATTAGCAGCAGCAGCATTTCCAATACAAACTTTATGGATGAATCTTTAGCTTCTGTACCGCGTATATCAGCTACACAGTCATCTACTACTTCTTTTATTTTACCATTTTCTAAATTCTCTTCATTAGCTAATTTTTTCTCTCTAATTTTCTCAAATACGGAAAGTAAAAACTGAGAAAAATTCTCTTCACTGAGTGGTTCTACATCTTCTAGCTTGACATTATTGAATATAATTTGATTCTGACTTAGCATGAAAGCGAGTACTGCCTCGTCATCTTCCTTTAATCCTTTAGGTTGTACTTTGTTTTTTAGCAATTGTATAAAGGCATCATGGATTACCTGATGTTCCTCTTTTTCAAAAATTTTCTCATCTTCGTTAGTTACCTGAGTAGGTAACTTTGGAGGTTTTGAACTTTTTACTTGTGGGCCTGTCATGGCTGACCTATTTGCATTTGCTATGTTTTATTCTAACATATTTTTCGTATTAGTTCAAATGATTTATACTCCTAGAATCCACGATGTTTAAGTCATAATTAAGAGCCCAGTTGTCGCCAACTTTTATTTCTACTTCAAGTGGTACAGAAATTTCTATTGCATTTTCCATTATATCTTTCATAAGTTTTGCTGTTTCTTGTACCTTTTCGTCCTCTACTTCAACCAGTAGTTCATCGTGAACCTGGAGGATTATTTTACCTACTTTCAATTGGTCAAAAAGCTGAATTGTCGCACGTTTTATTATATCAGCAGCGGTTCCTTGCAGTGGTGCGTTTATTGCTGCCCTTTCTGCAAATTGTCTTATATAAGGAATTGTATTGTTTATGTCTCTTACAAAGCATCTCCTGCCAAACAAAGTTTCTACATAACCATGCAATCTTGCGATAGACACTGCTTTTTCCATATAGGCCTTTATTTCTGGGTAACAGGAAAAATAGTAATTAATGTATTCAGCAGCTTCCGCAATGGTAATTCCAAGCCGCTTTGCAAGACCAAATGGGCTAATGCCATATATAATTCCAAAATTGATGGATTTTGCTTTGCGTCTTAATTGCTCATCTATTTCTTGCACTCCAAAAACTTGCCTTGCGGTGATCTCATGAATATCTTGTCCGTTTGCAAAAGCTTCTTTAAATGCTGCAACGTTTGCAACGTGTGCCAGGAGTCTTAATTCTATTTGCGAATAGTCAGCAGAAATTATCTTATGCCCTTTTGGCGCAATAAATGCTTGTCTGATAAGATTTCCCTCTTCGCTTCTGATAGGAATATTCTGTAAATTAGGATTGCTGGAGCTCAGCCTTCCAGTTGCAGTTGCAGTCGTTGAAAAGCTTGTGTGTATTCTACCATCAAGTGGATCAACTTGCTTTATTAATGCATCAGTGTAGGTGCCTTTTAATTTACTTAAATGTCGCCAATTTAAGATTTTACTTGCGATTTCTACCCCTTCTTCTTCGAGTGCCTCTAGAACTTCATAATTGGTGCTATACGATCCAGATTTTTTTGACTTTTTCTTTTTATTAAGCCCCATTTTGTTGAATAAAACATCACTTAATTGTTTTGGCGAAGCAATATTAAATCTTTCTCCTGCCAAATTATATATCTCATCTTCAAGCACGGCAATTACCTGCTGAAATTTATCGGACAGCTCCTGTAATTTTTGTATGTTCAGTAATATCCCATTTTTCTCCATATCAAATATTACTTTCATAAGTGGCTTATCGAAGCGCTCGTAAATTGTGAACAATTTTTCCTGAAATAACCTTTGCTTTAGCTTTTCATGAATTGCTATTAAAGTTTTTGCCGAGAAAATTTCTGCATTTTCACTCAAATTATGCGCAACTATGTTTGGAATACTGTGATCGTGTTTTCCTGTATCCAAGCTATACGACATTATCATCAAATCATCAACTGAATCTAGCATCTTCTCTACTGTAGGGAAGATTTTCCTGATTTCTTTAATGTTATGTATTATTTTAAGCGCCCCATTTGAGAGTAAAGTTGAGTTAATTATAATGAGTGCATCTTGTATGCTGTCTTGCTCTATATAAAAAATATTACTTTCGCTATAAGATAAGGAAATTTTATTTAATAAGTTGTCTTCAAAGTGGCAATGAATTGCAATTCTGCCTTCATATCTACAATGCTCCAAAAATTTCTCTAACTCTTCACTACTATATTCTATTTTCTCTTTTGTGCTAGACCCATTATAGGAAAAAAGCTTTTCCATTTTACCTATTAAAGAATTGAATTCATACTTCTTTAAAAAGGATAATAGTTTTTCCATATTTGGAGGGCGAACTTCACATTTTGCAATATCATGTTGAAGGTCTACTTTTTCGCATAGTGATAAAAGTTCTCTTGAAATTAGCGCTTTTTCCTTATGTTCAGCAAGAATATTACGAATCCTCGTTTGCTCGATGTTATCAATGTTCTCTATAATATTATTCAATGAATCAAATTCATCTAGTAATTTAGCTGCAGTCTTCGGACCTATTCCCGGAACGCCTGGAATGTTGTCAGATGCATCACCAGTTAGAGAAAATAAATCAAGAAGCTTGTGTGAGTTTACGCCAAATTTTTCTATTACTTGTTTTTCATCTATATATATATTTTTAATGGGGTCGAATATTAAAATATTGTGGTTCAAGAGTTGAAATAAATCTTTATCTGATGAAACGACTACCACTTTAAAGTCTTGGTGGTTGGCGTATTTTGCAGCTAGTGTTGCAATTATATCATCTGCTTCATAACCTTCAATCTCTTCATAGCTGAGGTTAAAAGCTTCTACCGCTTCCCTCAGTATGGTGAACTGTGGAGTTAGATCCTCAGGAGGCGTTACTCTGTTCGCTTTGTACTCAGGATATAAATTGTGCCTAAAATTCTTTTTCCCTGCATCAAGTGCTATAGTTAAGTAGTCCGAATGGGCAATGTACTTAAGAACCATATTCAGAAAGCCATATACACCACCTATTGGCATTCCTGTTGTGGTAATTAAGTGAGGTAGTACATAGTAAGCTCTGAAAAGAAAACCATAGCCATCGATGATTGTGAAAGTTTTTTCTTTCATTGTAGATATTTATGCGTGCTTTTGATGGTCCACTATTTAGCTGAGAAAATCAAGTTTTTGTTTTTCTGCTTTTGAGCGTTGTAAGAGATTTTACCGAAAATAGCATTCATGATGGGGATGTACACATATGACCTTACCCAGAAAAAGTGGAGAGAAAGTGTGGAATGTTTTTTACAAAAAGAATGATGCATCAAATTGTTCTGGAATGCAATAGTTAATAGTGACGTTGTTTGTTATAAAAAATTTCTATGTATTCAAATATTGCAGTTCTAGTTTGTTGAGCAGAGTGTTGTGAAGTATCAATAAGTATTCCTCTTTTCAATGAGCTAAAGAAGCTTTCTGCAACAGAATTGTCGTAACAACAGCCTTTATTACTCATCTATATTCTTTACAGCTAAGAGATATTGATACCCTTGCGCAGTATATTGTGAACCTTGGTCACTGTGCAGCAGTAGATTTTTAACAGGTTTACGCCTATTAATGGCCATTAATAAAGAGTTCATAACCAATTGTTTATTTATTGCACTACTCATTAACTACCATACGTGAGAATTATTGCTGCCAAATATAGCCATCCCTCCTTGGTTTTGATGTAAGAGGTTGTCCGGAAACAAGTAAATTCAAGCATATTCCCTCTTTAACATAACCCTACTCATAGCTAGGTATATGAAATTCTCAGTGGATGTTGTGAGTAAATCATACTCCTTCGATAGCCTTCTATTCCTATTAACCCAAGCAAAAGTCCTTTCTACAACCCATCTTCTTGGCTGTACTTTAAACCCTTGTTCTCTTGTTGGTAGTAGCTCAGGTGGCGTATCTTTGTGCACCCAAAATCTACATGGAGGCCTTGTAACAATTTCAATATCTATGTCATATTCTTCCTTTATGTGATTCTTTAAATTTCTTCCTTGGTATCCCATGTCAGCCCACATTTTTTTAACTTTAGTATATTTTGTTCTCATATTGTTTAATGCTATTTTAATACCATCTCTATCATTTTCGTTAGCAGCGCCTACGTAACAACCTAGTATAAAACCCTGAGTGTCTGTAATTATATGCCTTTTTCTACCCTTTACTTTTTTACTTCCATCATAGCCTTTGATCCCCCCTTTTCTGTAGTCTTTACAGATTGACTATCTACTATACAGGCACTTGGCTGCTCATTCCTTCCTATTTTTCTTCTACTATATTTTGTAATTTCATAATTCATTTTCTCAAAAATTCCCTGCTTCTTCCATTGCCTGAACTGCTCATACACAGTCTTCCATAGCGGAAAATCATTTGGTAAATACCGCCATTGACACCCTGTACGCAATACATAGAAAATTGCTTCTAATATTTCTCTTTTGCTATACTTTGGCGGCCTTCCTCCTTTCTTGTATGATACTCTGAAGTGTTTTTCTATTCTTGCCTATTCCCTTTCGCTTAGATCTGTTGGATACTTTTTTCTCATCTTTACCCCGTACTAAAATTTCAGATATTATAGCCTTTTACTTGTTTCCGGACAACCTCTTAACATAGATCCCGCTAACAAGCAGCGGGATGACGAGCTTATCTTCATGCCGCCACGAACCGTCATGCCGCCGCGGTATCTCTTAGCCGCTAACACGTAGCGGGATGACGGTTGTCGTTTAGCTACAAACGTTAAGAAATTTACCAAATGAAAAAAAAGGCAAAAGAAGCCCTGGGGTTATTATCCGCTTTAAAATATTGGCGTTTTTTATGTTTTAAACGCTTGAAAAGCAAGATTAAGCTGCTTTTAATTGCAACTAACTTACGCTGCAAATGTTTAAGAAGTTTACTAAGCAGAAAAAAAGACAAAGAATCCCCGAGTTAGCTAGTCTTTTACTATCTCTGTCGAGTATTGGCATTTTTTGATGTCTTGCAACGCTTTATAAGCGCGTTCAGCTTATTTAGATAAAAATCTAGATGTAGATGAAGTTTTGTAAAGACATACAGTATCTATATACTGCAAAAAATTGAACATAAGACGCCGATACATTAAGCAATCCTTACCTTTTAATCTGCAGATTGGCGAAAGCAAATACAATAGCTTCGGTTTCATGATAAGGGGACTGGCAAGGCTTGTCAAGCAAGTTTCTATATAATATTTTCTAAAATAAATAGACTTCTCGCATCCAATTTTGGCAGCGCGCGACACACAACTGCAATGACAAGGTGTTGCAAGATAAACATCATATTCACACGAAGTACTTGACTTCACTTGTACTAAGAAGCATTTTATATATGTTGTGTGCCCGTAGCTCAGCTGGATAGAGCAACAGCCTTCTAAGCTGTGGGTCGTAGGTTCGAATCCCACCGGGCACACTCTTCTATCAATACTTTCTATAAATCTTCAAGTACTCTGGCACCACATTTTCAATTGCTAATGGTCGAACCTTCATTGTTTCAAGGTCAACTGACTTTTCGATTGAACTATTCATCATAACTTTCACCTGATCTTGAGTAAGCATAGGGTTCGTATCTCCGGTTATTGGTTTTAGCAGCACAGAAATAATTTTATTTTCTAAAAAGAAAGCTATTAACTTTGCCATTGGAAAAGATACATTGATCAACAAACACTTTCTGTTAGTAACATTCAGAATAAACTTCAATAAGCTTTTGAAAGAGTAAACCTTTGGTCCGCCCATGTTATAAATTTTCTTGTCTTGCTTATTAAAACTGATAATACGATATACCACTTCAGCTAAGTCTGTTACACATATGGGCTGAAATTTAGTCGTTCCATTGCCAATTAGTGGTAAGAAAGGAAGAATAGTTGCTAATCTTGCAAATTTATTAAAGAAGTTATCTTCCTTACCAAATACAAGACTTGGCCTAATTATTATTGCTTCTTGAAATGCTGAAGTTACAGCTTTTTCACCTTCCAATTTACTTTGAGCATATTTTGACAACTTGCTATTTTCTATTCCCATAGCAGAAAAATGTATCATCATAGGTACATTTTTCATTTTTGCAGCTTTTGCTATCCTTTCAGCTATTTTAACGTGAACAGCGTAAAAATCGTGCTTTTTTGCTTCATATAATATTCCCACTAAGTTTATAGCTACATCACATTCTTCCATACCCTCCAGAACTGATTTTTCATCAAAAAAATCGCCTTTAAATATTGATATTTGTCCTAAATTGCCACACAATTTTAAACAAGCAGCTTTTTCCTGATTACAAGTGAATATCTTTATTAAATATCCTTCTTCTGCCAAGCGTCTTACGATGTGTTTCCCTATAAACCCCGTTCCACCAAAAATAATTACACGTTTTGTCACAATTAAAGTTCCTAATAATTTGTTACTGTAAATTAATACAATGATTTCGCTTAATATTTTATTACGAATTCCCGTACAATAAGATCCATTTTCATTCCTCGTGAGCCTTTAACTAGAATTGCATCATTATTCTGAATAATGTTAGCCAAATCACTTTTCAATTGATTAGAATCATTAAAATGCGTGCCTCTTATATTATCTGGCAAAAGCTCATGCAATTCTAACATAAATTTACCAACTGTATAAACTTTATCTATATTATTTTCTGTGATAATCTTAACCAAATCTGTATGAAACTCTATGCTTTCATCACCAAGTTCCAACATATCACCAAGCAAAGCTATTTTTCTCTGATTAGAATATGTACTCAAAGTTTTTATTGCAGTTTTCATCGAAGCAGGGCTGGCGTTATAGGAGTCATCAATTAAATGTATATATTTTTTATTGTATTTGACCTTATGAATGTTGCCTCTACCTTTCGCTACACTAAAATTCTTAAGTGCAAGTGGTAATTTTGATAAATCAAGTCCGAGGCTTTGCACAACTGCTGCAACAGCAAGTAGCGAATAAGCAAAATGCTCACCTTGTACACGTAAATTACAGTTTATAATTTGATTATCACTCAGCCTGATTTTTAAACTTAATCTATTAGCAACTCGGTTTGATGTCATTCCAGCGCGTGACGCTGGAATCCAGTCTTTATTATACAACCGTCTGATATGCTCATTTGCAATTGAACTTCCTGGATCCAAGTAGTCAAGCACTGGGATGACAGAAGATAGTGCTGAAATGACAGAAGATTCATCGTTTCTTATTAAGTTTAGTAAACAAACTTCAGCATTTTTATCTTTACCGAAGCTTATTACATTTCTATTGGCGTGTGATGAGAGATAATCATAATATTTATTATCTCTGCTTAAAACCAAAGTACCGTTATTTTTCATACCATACAGAATTTCTAACTTCGCTTGTGCAACGTCAAATAGTGATGAAAAATTTTCAGTATGTGCAGGTTCGATGTTGGTAATAACTGCAATATTCGGATTACTAATTTTTGATAATTCTTTTATTTCACCAGCTTTATTCATTCCCATTTCAAGAATTAAGTACTGGCAGTTTTTTGGAGCTTTCAGAATTGTCAAAGGCAATCCTATATTATTATTTAAGTTACCTTCATTTACATGAGATACTCCATATTGCGATAAAACAGTGTGCAGCATATCCTTTGTAGTGGTTTTCCCAACACTGCCTGTAATTGCAATAACTTTAGCATCAACAAGAACATTTCTAATGTAGTATGATGCCATACCGTGCAAAGCTTTCAGGGTATCTTGTACAATAATGAGAGGGAAATTTTTATATTTACCCTCACTCACTATTGCAGCGACAGCCCCTTTTAAAAACGCTTCATGCAAAAAATTATGGCCATCAAAATTCTTTCCCTTGAGGGCAATAAATAAATCACCTTTTTTTATGCTTCTTGTGTCCGTTGAAATATTTGAGCTATGTATCCAATTACAACCATTTACGTCTCTTCCGCCAGTTGCATCAATGATATTATTTGTGTTCCATTTAAACATAATTTAGAGTATTCTTTATAATAAATTGAACAATAAAAGTAGCGAAAATACTACATGTTTTAGACAATGTGCAAATAATGGTTGCAATCCCTATAATTCTATCTTACAATGGATATAGAAGTTTAAATTTTTTCGTCTATAATTAAAATGTATTTAGTTATAGAAAGTACCTTGGAGGTGTGTATGGCAGAATCTATTTGGGCTAAGATAGGCGGAGCAGTTAAAACAGGTGTAGAAGCTACAGGTCGGGTGTTTGCTCTTGTGCCTAAAGCACTTATTTACCCTATAAAGAAGCCGTTTGCTTCAACGGGTGAAATGAAACATGATGCTACAGTTTCGTTAAAGAAAGCTGTTGGTATAGATGTACCTGAAGAAGAAAGGGGATATGATCCACCTATAGAAACCACACAGGCTAGTAAGGATCTTGGTGTACAAATGACAGAGCAAAAGAAAGGGATAGGAAAGGTAAGTTTTTTAGTGTCAAGAACTCTGACGGGAGATATACCTTATTTGAATGATGAACAATTGAATAAAATAAAAGCACTAAAAAGTGAGTATTCAAACATCACTATACATAGAGAAGAAAATAAAATTGTAATTGAAATTAACGTTGAGGAAATAGCTAACACTATTAAAACTAATCCTGATAATACAGGCAAGAGCGAGAAAGAAATAAAAGAGCTTGTTCTTAAAGGAATTGCTAATAAAGTTGACGAAGACCTTAAGAAGCTGGCAAAAATTACCGGTGGAGAATTTAAAATTCATACAGACTTAAAATTGCTGAATGGTATTGCAGAAAAATTGTATTATGATAATCAAAAGCAGTCATCAGACAAAGTTGTGAAGTCTGATGTTGGTCAGCCTTCAGAAACTATAGCTTCAGGTGAGAAAAAATGGGCGCAAGAAGCTATAAAAGCGGGTAAGTCGCAAAGTTGTGGAATGCAAAAATAAGTTATAGGGGAGTATTATGAGTGAAGCTAAAAAAATAGAGGAAAGACATCATAGTCTAACTGTTCCTGGGGATATGTATCACTTACAACCAGGAGTTATTACTGGAAAAAGGGTAAGTGGAATAGAACCCTTTTTGAAAGAACAGCAGGACATGGTAAAAGTAAGGGAACTTGTAAGCTCTTTAAATCTTGAAGATGCTTCTGGTGAAGCGATAAAACCACTATCTACACCTAATGTAGAGAAAAACGAAGAAAGAGGGAAAGGTCGCTCTTAAAATATGAGCAATGAAGCTTATGATAGCGATAACATCTTTGCTCAAATATTAAGAGGTGAGTTACCTTGTGAGAAGGTACATGAAAATGAAAATGTACTAGCTTTTCATGATAAGTACCCTGACGCGCCAGTTCATATTTTAGTTATACCAAAAAATCAATATATTTCATATGATGACTTCATTCTAAAAGCTCCTGAAGAGGAAATAGTGGATTTCTTCAAAACTGTAAGAGAGATAGCACACAAATATAATTTAGAAAAAACAGGATATAGATTAGTCACTAACTACGGTGAAAATGGAGAGCAGGTTGTACCACACTTTCACGTGCATATTTTAGGTGGTAAAAAGTTAGGAAAGCATGTAAACTCATAGTGTTATATGTTTTGTTAAATGAGCGAATATTTAACCATAGTAATCTTTATCTGCGTATCAATTGTAGTATCTTTTGCTTTAGGTATATTGCCTATGTTTCTTGCAGTGAGTAAGCCAGATGGTGAAAAGCTTTCCACATATGAGTGTGGCTTCAATCCACTATCTAGTGCAAGAAAAAATTTTGACATTAAATTTTATCTAGTTTCAATATTATTTATAATATTTGACTTAGAAATTGCTTTTCTTTTTCCTTGGGCTGTTTCTTTATCTAAGATAAGCTATGGTGGATTTTGGTCTATGATGGTATTTCTTGCAATACTCACTATAGGTTTTATCTATGAATGGTGTAAAGGTGCATTAGAGTGGGAGTAGTTTATGACAAATCAAATTCTATCTAATGATGACTGGGGTCGTTATAAAAAAGAAGGGTTTCTTGTCACTAAATTTGGTGATTTAACAGATTATGTAATGAATTGGGCAAGGTCTGGTTCATTGTGGCCAATGACATTTGGTCTTGCATGTTGCGCAGTTGAGATGATGCATACTGCATCCAGCCGTTATGATCTTGATAGATATGGTATAATGTTTCGTGCAAGCCCACGTCAATCAGATGTGATGATTGTTGCTGGCACACTAACTAATAAAATGGCAGCAGCATTGCGCAAGGTTTATGATCAAATGGCAGACCCGAAGTATGTTATTTCCATGGGAAGTTGTGCAAATGGTGGTGGTTATTACCATTACTCTTATTCAGTAGTTCGAGGCTGTGATAGAATTGTGCCAGTTGACGTATATGTCCCTGGATGCCCACCAACCGCTGAGGCGTTGCTATATGGAATGCTATGCCTACAAAACAAAATAAAACGGACTCGGAATGGATAAAACTGCAAAGTATATACAAAAAAAGACCAAATGCGAGTGCATTCAAAAAGATGATGGCATTATTGTAATATATTCAACTTTAGATGAAATTGAAAAGTACCTATTCTTTCTACGTGATGATGAAAAGTGTAGGTTTGAACTATTAGTTGATATTTTTGGGGTTGACTATCCAAATAGAGAGAAGCGTTTCGAGCTAATATACAATCTGCTCAGCATTGTGCATAATATTAGAGTACACATAAAGCTTCAGTTATGTGAAAGCGACATGCCTCCAAGTGTAGCGAAGATATTTAGTACGGCTTTGTGGTTTGAGCGTGAAGTGTTTGATATGTATGGAATAGAGTTTTCTGATCACCCTGATTTGCGTAGGATTCTAACAGACTATGGATTCAAAGGTCATCCAATGTTAAAAGATTTCCCTCTCACTGGTTATGAGGAAGTAAGATATGATATAGAGACAAAAAAGGTTGTATATAATCCTATAGATTTACCGCAAGATTTTCGTATGTTTGATAGCTTATCGCCTTGGGAAGGTAAAACCATAAAAGTAAATACAAAGGAGTAGAAAATGACAGTACAAAGAAAAAAAATATCTTTAATCGGTGCAGGAAATATCGGTGGAACTCTCACCCATATGATTGCACTAAGGGAACTCGGTGATGTTGTTTTACTTGATATTAGTGATGGAATACCACAAGGTAAAGCACTCGAAATAGCAGAATCATCCCCTATTGATGGATTTGATGTCAATATTACTGGCACAAATAGGTATGAAGATATAAAAAACTCCGATGCAATTATAATAACCGCTGGCATTGCCAGAAAACCAGGAATGAGCAGAGATGACCTCCTGCAAACCAATGCTAAAGTAATGAAGGAGGTTGGCGAAAATATTAAAAAATATTCTCCAAACACGTTTGTAATAGTGGTTACCAACCCTTTGGATGCCATGGTTTCAGTGGTGCATAAATTTTCAAACCTTCCAACTAATATGATTGTTGGCATGGCAGGAGTGCTTGATTCTTCCCGTTTTCGTTACTTTCTTGCAAGTGAGTTAAATATCTCAGTTGAAGATATATCTGCTTTTGTGCTTGGAGGACATGGCGACACTATGGTACCACTAATCAATTGTACTTCAGTTGCTGGAATTCCACTTACTCAAATTATCGATATGGGTCTTATCACACAGAAAAAAGTCGATGAAATAGTTGAACGCACTCGCAATGGCGGTAAAGAAATAGTTGATCTGCTTAAGTCTGGATCTGCATACTACGCTCCTGCATCTTCAGCTATATGCATGTTAGAATCATATTTAAAAGATAAGAGGCGCATATTACCATGTGCTGCTTACCTTAATGGTGAATATGGTGTAGAAGATTTGTTTATTGGTGTTCCTGTAATTATTGGAAAAAACGGAATTGAAAAGATCCTAGAAGTTAAAATGAATGATAGTGAACAAGAAATGTTTAATAAGTCTGTAAACTCGGTGAGAGAGCTGGTGAAATCTTTAGGTTCATAAGCAAATTAATGGTTTTATAGAGCTTCTTTATAGCTCAAACAGCCTAAAAAAGTTGCTTGTGGTTACCTTCGCTACTTGTTCTGGTGACTCATTCCACAACTCTGCCAAACAATCAACAACGTATTTCACCATTGCTGGTTCATTCTTTTTTCCCCTATAAGGCTCAGGTGATAGATATGGTGCATCAGTTTCGACTAAAACACGCTCGCGTGGTACATTTTGTGCAATTTCTCTGAGTAAGCTCGCATTTTTAAAAGTAATAATTCCAGAAAATGAAATATATAACCCCAAATCTATAGATTGATAAGCAAGTTCTTTAGAGGAAGCAAAGCAGTGCATTACTCCACTAAAAGCACCGGCTTTCATTTCTGACCTTAACATATCGATCATCTCATTATCAGCGCTTCTTGTGTGAATAACTAAAGGTAGTCCAGTTATTCTTGACGCTTCTATATGTAATGCAAAACTTTTTTTCTGATTGTCTTTGTTGTCAGATTTATAAAAATCTAACCCGGTTTCACCGATACTAATTACCTTTTGGTTCTTGGTAAATTCAACTAATTCATCAACATGTATACACTCACCGTTTTCTATAGCAGCATCAAGCGGATGTATACCAACAGAGGAGTAGACCTGATCATAGGATGAAGAAATTTTTAATAACTTAGGAACATCGTCAATGCTTACGCATATGTTATGCAAAACCTTTACACCATTTTGCTCTGCCCTTGAAATTATTTTTGGTATTTCATCGTCAGAAAAATAAATCAAGTGGCAATGAGAATCTACTATCATGAGCTTATTGTTGAGGCTTTTATTATAGAAGAAAACTCTTCTATCACTGTTTTATAAACTTCTTTTTTAAATGATATAGCACTGGCTACTAAACTATCTATACCTTGCCAACGCCACTCTTTGAACTCTGGATGACCAGTATAATTAATATCAATGTCCTCATCCTCTCCGCAAAACTTCATTAAGAACCACCTTTGCTTTTGACCAGAATATTTTCCATTCCAGCATATTGGTATAACTTCTTCAGGCAAGTTGTAGTATATCCAATCCTTGCTTTTAGTTATAACCTTTACTTTATTAGTACCAACCTCCTCTAGCAACTCACGTAACGCTGCTTGTTCCAGTTCCTCACCATCATCAACACCTCCTTGTGGCATCTGCCAGTAAGAATCGCTATCAAAGCGTTTTCCAATAAAGGCATGTCCTTGTCTGTTAAATAGCATTATGCCAACACAAGGACGGTACTTATCTTTCTGCTCAACCACGAGTACGCTCTGTTTTTAAATGATTTGTTACAGAAGTTTTAATTAATTTTCCATTTTTTTCTTTCTTCATCTCTTCAACAATTTTCTTTGCAACTTCCTTTGCACTCAAGTTCGAGTTATCAATTTCAAGCGAACCCTCAGGTATAAATAGCCTTTTCCCTTCAATTTTCTTTATAGCAAAATCCGGATCAGTAATTTTATTTTCCTGATATCTCTCTTCTGATTGGACACGTCTTACTAGTTTTTCATTATTACAATGTAATACTACAGAAAAAATTTCCATGTCCATTTTTTTACTTAAATTTACCACTGAGTTATATAATCTTTGGTCATAGGGATCACCCTCTATCAATTCATTTGTAAATATATAATGTTTTGATTTTACGTAGTGTTTTTCCAGTATTGCCAATACATTTTCCCTAACTGCAAAAATTTTTTCCCATAGGTCATCTGGAACTTCAGCGTTTTGTAATTTAACAATATCAAATATAATATTATTGAATAGATTATTGCTTACTATTACTGCACCAATGATTTTACACAGTTCCTTTGCAGTAGTAAACTTACCACTGCCTGGAAAGCCGATTAAGTAGATGAGAGTCTTGCCCATAATGAATACTAGTAAAAAGCTATTTTCAATTATATAAAAAGTATATACATTGTACATGCTAAAAACATTATGATAAAATAGATGCAGGTAATACCTTTAACAAGTAGTTGCGTTGAAAATAGTTCATATTTAGAAATTTTGAGTATATAATTATAAATGAATCATATAACCTGTAAACAATGCTTAGCGATATGGAATCGATAAGAAGTACAATTGAAGAGATAATAGATCAAAATAAAGGTCATGATATAGTAACTTTTGATGTGCAGAATAAAACCGTTATTGCAAAATATATGATTATTGCATCTGGTGATTCAAGCCGTCACGTTAAAGCTTTAGCTGAGCACGTAATAAAAAGCCTCAAGCCACATGATAAAATAGATGTAGAAGGTATGGATGAAGGCAATTGGGTGGTTTTGAATTTTCAAGGCATAATGGTTCACATATTCAGGCCGGAAGTAAGGGAGTATTATAAAATAGAAGAGTTATGGAATTGATTATCCAGATAGCTGGTACACAATTGCACAAACGTTGTAATTTTGAAGGCAACTCCTGCACAGGTAGTGGTGTCATGAAAGTAGCTGACACTGGAATCCAGTTTTTCATGCAATTTCATCGAAAACGTTGTATAGTGTGCTTGTTTATAATTAAGTTCCAGTGTCTGGGCACTGGCTTCTCTATTAGGGTTACCTTCGGCATTAATGACAGGATAGACTGGGGTTTATAAAATGAAACACGCATCTGAATTTTTAAATTTCATCCAAGAAAGAGGGTACCTATACCAATGCACAAACATTGAAGGACTAGATCAATTATTATTGCAGAGCAATTATATAGTTGCATACATTGGGTTTGATTGCACAGCACCAAGTCTTCATGCTGGTCACCTGATTCAGATTATGATGCTCTGTCACCTACAAAAATTTGGTTATAAGCCGATAGTCTTACTTGGAGGTGGCACAACAAAAATTGGTGACCCATCCTTCAAAGATAAAGCAAGAAGCATCTTGCCTGTAGAGAACATCAATCAAAATACATCCAGTATAAGGAGAATATTAGAGAAAATGGTGTCTTTTAATGACAGCAAGACTGGTGCAATGATAGTAAATAACGCAGATTGGTTGGATAACATAAAATGCATAGATTTTTTGCGTGATATAGGAGCCTATTTTTCTGTAAATCGTATGCTAAGTTTTGATAGTGTGAAAACCAGGCTGGATAGAGAGCAAACCTTAAGCTTTCTGGAATTTAATTACATGCTATTGCAAGCTTACGACTTTATTGAATTAAACAAAAAATATGATTGTCGTCTGCAGATTGGAGGGTCAGACCAGTGGGGAAATATAGTAAACGGAATTGAACTTGGAAAAAAGTTGAATTTACCTGAGCTATTTGGCCTTACCATGCCTCTTTTATTAAATGCACAAGGAAAAAAAATGGGCAAAACTGAAAGTGGAGCAGTGTGGCTTGATGATAATATGCTAAAGCCTTACGACTACTGGCAATATTTTCGCAACGTTGATGATCAAGATGTTGGACGTTTTTTAAGATTGCTCACTGATGTGCCAATTGATGAGATTAGAAAATTAGAGTCTTTAAAGGATCAAGAAATAAATGAAGCAAAAAAGGTCTTGGCAACAGAAGTGACAAAAATATGTCATGGTGACAAAGAAGCGGAACTTGCACAATTTGCTGCAATTTCTGCTTTTGAGAATGAAGATAGCTCACTACTTCCTGATTACATCATAAAAAAAGAACAAGTTGCAAGCGGCATATCCTTAGTAGACCTACTACATGACACCGGTTTTGAACCTTCAAAAGGCGCTGCAAAGCGTTTAATACAGGGCAACGGATGCAAGATTAATGATAATGTTGTAAACAATATTGATCATGTAATAAATTTCGAAAGCTTTAAAGATCAGCCATTTATAAAATTATCTGCAGGAAAGAAACGCCATATAAAAGTTGTGGTAGATTAGGTCTCGAAGTAAGAAAACAAATTTTATACAAGTGAGAAATTAGATATGGAGCAAATTTTCAAAATTCGAGAATTATGTATAAAACAACTGGAAAGATAGTAGAAAGCGAAATTCTATTATATATAGCTAAAGTGGCTTAGGTTTACCTACAATTTGAAAAACAACAAATTCGTCATTCCGCTACTCATTAGCGGAATCTATACCGCGAATGAATCCATAACTGTACGGACATTGCAATTTGGGCCTACCAGGAGGGCAATGCCTCTTATCCAAGTACCCTCTTCTTGTCATCCCAGTGCTTGACACTTGTATCTTTATGATGTGAGGCATTAGAGCTAAAATACCTCACAGGGAGGGTGAAGCTGATGCGACACTAATGCCATTAAGGCCGAGTCCCAGATTTTGCTTCCCTCCCATAGAGTTAAAGACTGAACAGTATCTTTTGGAATTATATCCCGTATTACAAGGTTAGTCTAAACTCTCAGTTTATTTATAGTCTTGGAGGCAATTTTATGCAAGTAAATGCTATTTTGGGTGTGGATATTTCAAAAAAGAAATTTGATGTTTGTTTGTTAGTGGACAGTAAAAAACGACACAAAGTCTTTCAAAATAATCAAGATGGTTTTGCAAAACTTGTAGTTTGGTGCAATGGCCATGGAGCAAATCTTACTCATTTATGTCTTGAAGCAACTAGTTGGTATGGAGAAGATTTGGCTACTTTTATGCACGATTTAGGACATAATGTCAGTATAGTAAACCCAGCCCAAATCAAAGCTTTTGGCAAAAGTGAGCTGCTCAGAAATAAGACAGATAAATCAGATGCAGCTATGATAGCTAGATTTTGTATCGCCAACAAACCTGCTCTTTGGAAGCCCATTACACCTGAAATGAGGCATTTGAGGGAGCTTTACCGTTGCATGCAATCGCTAAAAGATGATAAGGTGCAACAGACAAATCGCTTGGAAAACAAAAATATGCATTCCAGTTGCAAAGAAGCTATATCTAAAGTAATTTTGGCAATAGAGGAGCAAATTATTGTTCTCGAAAAAGAAATTAATGAGCATATAAATAACTATCCACATCTAAAAAATATGGTGGAAAACCTTAAGACTATAAAAGGTATAGGATATCTTACTGCTGTTGCTGTTGTCGCAGAAATGCCATCAGTTGATAACTTTGACAATGCTAAACAATTTACAGCTTTTGCTGGTCTAAATCCAGGACATTATCAATCGGGATCGTCAGTAAGTAAGAGAAGTTGCATATGCAAAATAGGATCTGAGCGTATTCGAAAAGCTCTTTATATGCCAGCTATAGTAGTCAAAAACCATAATAATCATTTTCAAAAGTTTTGTCAGCGTCTAGCAAGTAAAGGCAAATGTCCAAAAGTCATAGTTCTTGCGTTAATGCGAAAATTAATGCATGTCTTTTTTGGTATTCTTAAAAATAATCAACCATTTAATTGTAATTTTGTTGGATAATTTGTTTGACAGCAGAGACAGTATCTGGGATGGCTTTGTTGCATCGCTACTTATGAAAGGCTAACTATAGTTAGGATTATAAGCAACCTATTGAAAATCTTATTTTTTTGCAATCAATCTGATCAAATTTAAGAATAGTAATTTGTTATTTATATTAATAAATTTAATTCTATTGAAAATAGCTAAAGCATTGAAATTCTTGAATTTTAGCCAGATTAGTGAGTGGTAGTGAAATTTCTTTTACTCAAATTTAGGTATTCACTGACCGTTCTTGTTATAAATACCAGAATAATAAGCTACTGATATTCGCTATCTTTTTTATCTTTAATCCATCATAGCTAGCGATGCAACAAAGCCCACTGGGATCCAGGAATTTTATTAAGTTGGTAAGAGGTTGTCCACAAACCAAGGAATACGTAGTATATAAAGAAAGAATATTGAGGTAAGAGATGAGGAAAAAATATCCAACAGATTTAAGTAAAAGGGAATGGGCAAGAATAGAAAAACACTTCAGAGTATCGTACAAGAAAGGAGGAAGGCCACCAAAATACAGTAAGTGTGAGATAGTAAATGCAATTCTTTATATACTGCGCACAGGATGTCAATGGCGCTATTTACCACACGATTTTCCGCCGTGGAAGGCTGTGCATGAACAGTTTAGAAGATGGAAAAAGCAGAGAATTTTTGAGAAAATGAACTATGATATCACTAAATATAGTAGGTCAAAAATGGGAAGCCGAGCGCATGCATAGTGGACAGTCAATCGGTAAAAACCACGGAAAAAGGGGGGGCAAAGGTTATGATGGTGCGAAAAAGGTAAAGGGGAGAAAAAGACATATAATCACAGATACTCAAGGATTTGTGCTTGGTTGCTATGTAGGAGCTGCAAGCGAAAATGACAGAGATGGGGTGAAGATGGCATTGGACAATATGAAGGAAAAATACAGCAATATTAAGAAAATGTGGGCTGATATGGGATACCAAGGAAAAGATTTAAAGGATTACGTAAAGAGAGAATATGGGATAGATATTGAAATTGTCAAAAGGCCTCCATGTAGGTTTTGGGTGCATAAAGATACACCACTAGAACTATTGCCACAACGGGATCCTGGATTTTCAGTACAGCCGAGAAGGTGGGTGGTAGAGAGGACTTTTGCTTGGATCAATAGAAATAGAAGGCTATCAAAGGAGTACGATTTACTTACAACATCTACTGAAAGTTTCATATATCTGGCTATGAGTAAAGTTATGTTAAGTAGGGAATATGCTTGATTTACTGGTTTGTGGACAACCTCTTAAATTCTTGAAAGCCTGTATGGCAAATCTTATACCTTGCTTTAGAAAAAGCTTGCTTTGAGGGTACATGTCAATGGCTCCATAAGTTCACATTCTATTCCCAAACTTTTTTTAACTAACTTTAAAATCATAGAAAATACTGTCGAAAAAGGAAGTTTTCTTGTTCGTGTAAAACTCAACACAATGGATTTTCTGAAAAGTTTTCGAGTATATTATATTTTTAATTTGTAGAATAAGGTTTTTTCCTTTTTGCATATTTCACCTAAAAAGGACACATTTTAGACTTCTTTGTTGAAATAAAACAGAAACAAAAGTGCTGTCCCTTGCACTCTTTGGATAATTTAATGATAAAAAATTTGGAGAGAAATTTTATACACTATCGCTGATATTTTTCCTTAAGTTGACGCCATTGCCTGAACACTTACCTAATGATGAAGCTATCGAAAACATAGCAAAGAGACTTCAAAAATCTATAGACGATGCAAAAAAGCACAAGGTCATGTTTAGTGTTGATGTATTCCAAGGAGAAAAAAGTCATCAATAATAGATTATTCGATACTGATCTTATACCACCTCATGGAGCAAGATAAAAATGTTACTGAGACTGGAAAAGAAAAACTACGGCCTCTTATGTTAGAAATGTTTAATCTAGTTTCAACAGGCACTGATGTGAGCCAAGAAGTTCGGAGATTATTGCCAGAAGATATACTGAAAGAACGCGGCGAATATTTGTCACGTCTAAAACAAATTGTAAGTGATAGTATTGAAAATGACAAAAAAAAAGGAATTGTAGTAGAAAGAGATAATAAATTTTATTATGTACAGTGTCCAGGAAAAAGTGTGATCACTCCTGCAAAATTTATGAACTCCCCGGAATTTAAGGACTTAGAATATGGTGCATTGCGAATAGGAGAAGGAGATAATCTAATCTGAATAAAAAGCTGGCAATATCATGATATGCAAGGCAAAGTAAAAATGACCTTTAGGGTAGGCGATGAAAAGATCGAAATGATTTTATCTTCTGAAAAAGCTGAAAGTTTTGGTAAAATAATGGTACATATGGATGACAAAAGTTGTGAAATCTTCTCAAAGTACCTAAAAGAGCTAGAAAAAGAACCTCGTATAAGCAAGGTTGTTGAAGCTGCTAAAAGTTTTGCACAAACGAAAAGCAGTGCAGTTAGTCCACCTCTTTCTAATATGAAAAGTGTTGACACATCGCAACATTTTCAAAGTAGTGATACCAATTCCCATTACAGGGCAAACAGATGGACAATGATGGAAGAAAAGCCATACTGAAGTAAGTAAAATAGCGAGGTTTAAATGGCATTAAGATCAAAATTATTGGATGAAAAAGTAGTAGAATCAGCAAAAGAAATGCTGAAGAAAGTAAGGAATAATGCATATGTTTCAAAAAAACTAAATGCTGTAATTGCAGCAAAAAAGTACAGTATAACGGCTGTAGCAAAAATATATTGCATTTCAAGAAGCGCACTAACTTCGTGGGTAAAACTCTTGAAAATTGGCAGAGAAGAAAAACTGTTTGCTCCTTCACAACGTCGTAGAAAAACTAAATTAAATCAGGCTCAACTACAGCAAATTGAAGAGTGGATAGAAGAAAATCCTAATATCACCATTAAAGAAATGAGAATAAGAATCCAGGAAAAGTTCGGATTAAATATCAGCAAATCTACAGTACACCGCCATATGCAAAAGATGAAATTCTCATATATTACACCAAGACCAGTTCATAATGGACAAGATAAAAGCAAACAAGAGGAATTCAAAAAAAAATCTCAATTGAGCTATTAGCAAGTATCCAGAAAAAGAGCTATTTTTCTTTGATGAATCACGGTTTGGCACACATTCAAAAGTTGGACATGGGTGGTTTAAAAAGGGGATTAGAACACAGGTTAAAACAAAATTAGGTAGGCAAAATTTCTATCTCTATAGTGCAGTTAATCCTAGAAATGGAGAGAGTTCTAGCTTATTTGCACCAAATGTCAACACTGATTGCATGAACATATTTCTTGAGCAAATTTCGCAATATCTAGAAACACGAGAGGCTTTTCTCGTTATGGACTGTGCTAGTTGGCATAGGTCAAAAAATTTAAAGGTACCTAAAAATATCGACATTATATACCTACCTCCATACTCACCTGAGCTAAATCCTGTTGAGAGGCTTTGGTTATATATAAAACAGAACATTTTGCGCAATAAAATATACGATACAATTGCTCTACTTGAGGGTGCTTTGTGCAAATTTATTACTTCTCTTGCCAGCTCCACAACTAAACAACTCTGCAATGTTTCCTATTTGACTTTCCATAAGATGGTACAAGCCTCCACCTTCTAGGTGGAGAAACTTTAGTTTGTCAATGTCATAACTGTACTTTATAAAGTATAGTTATGACGGAATATGACAAAGGAAAACACACTGTATTTTATCATAGGTACCATATAGTCTGGATTACAAAATATCGGTACAGAGTATTAACTAAGGCTATGAAGGAGAGAATACGAACAATCATAGCAGAAGTATCTGAAGAAATGGGGATTAAGATAGAAAACGGAGTAATATCATCAGATCATTTACATTTATTCGTAGTAATACCTCCTCATATAGCTGTGAGTGATTTTGTTCAAAGAGCCAAAGGCAGGTCTTCACGCAAAGTTCAACAAGAATTTCCAGAGCTAAATAAAATGTACTGGGGAAAGCGTTTTTGGGGAAGAGGATACTTTAGTGCTACCAGCGGACATATCACAGATGAAGTCATTAATGAGTACATCAATAAACATACAGATGCACATCAGCCTCATTCTATATCTAGTATAAGATTGGAGTAGCTTTAGCTTCTCATCGCGCTTCCAGCGCTATATCCAACCTTTCGGCTCTCAGCCGATAGTGGTTGAGTGGACAACAATGAGAATTGGTATTAGTTAAAAAAAGTTTGGGAATAGAATGTGAACTTATGTAGCCATTGACATGTACCATCAAAGCAAGCTTTTTCTAAAGCAAGGTATAAGATTTGCCATACAGGCTTTCAAGAATTTAAGCATCCAAACAGCCTATCAGGATGAACCTGAGTTGGAGAGGCTATAGACTTATTGCAGCAGATGGTTCTGGTATGAGATTACCCAGCTCTGGGGAAATTGTATCCGAGTTTGAACCAAATGGAACAACAGGCACCATTGGCAATTTGTTTGTTGATTTGTGTACTTCGCTGATTTGTAGTGCTCGTCTTGCAGCTTGGAATATAGGTGAACAAACGTTGGCGGCAGAGCAATTACCCGAAGTTATCACTCAAATGCGTTTATTAAATCAAGAGAAATTATTATTTATCTATGATCGTCTTCAGTAAAATTCATTCAGCAGCATTATGATTTGGAAGTAGATTTTATTTTTCGCTTGCAAAAAAGAAATTATAGTAAGCTATGGGAACGCTGGCGAATTAGATTTTGATTTTATATTAGAAAATGAAAAGCTAAAAAATAAAATGAAAGGACAGAAAGTAAGAGTTATAGTGCTGACATTAGCCAACTGAGAAACAGAGTTTTTGACCGAGACTTTGGAGCAAAGCTTATGTGCTAAGGTGGCACATAGAGGAAACGACTCAAAGTAGGAGCAGAGTTAGAGAATTTTTCTGGAGAGGCTGTATTACAAGAATTTTGGGCAAACTTGGTCATGTGCAATATATTATCGCTTCATATATGTGATGCACAAGGGCCTTGGAACCCAGATCAAATTACTGAGTATCGTTTAAATTTTTCAGTTTTATTTAGTGTAATGAGACAGAAACTCTATCAGGTACTTATTGCACCAAAAAACTTTCAAGCCCTTTTTAAGTATACGCGCTAAAGTTAAAATCCGACCGGGACAGCCGCAATAAAGTAGATAAGCCTAAACGCCATCATGTCTTTAGGAGAGTTTGCTAATGAAAGTTCTTAAGTTGACGTCATTGACTGTTCCGATTCGTTATATGACATAAGAGCATCATATATTTCATGCAATGTATTTGAGATGTTTTTTTCCATATGTTGATTAATATGCCCATATATTGTCGTCTCTTCCGAACACTCTGTATCTTTATGTATATGATTTTGTTGCTTTAATTCTTCTCTATCTACACTCTCTATTTGCTCTGACACTAGCATAACTACCCCATATTTTACATAACGAAATAAAAAATTCTAACTGCAGTATGCTTATATAATCTACGAAGTCAATAGTTAAATTGAAAAGTTTCGGTTATAATTTACTTCATATAGAACATGCCCTTGAATTATGCTAAAAATCGCCATAGTAGGCCTACCAAATGCTGGAAAATCGACCCTATTCAACAGATTAGTAGGAAGAAAAGCAGCAGTAGTGAGTAACATTCCAGGAGTGACAAGGGATAGGCGAGAGGGAATGGGGAGAATTAGCGATTTGGAGTTTAAAGTTATAGATACAGGAGGATGGAACGACCAAACTAATTTTTCACTACAAGTTATTGAACAAATCGAATTTTCTTTATCCAATTCAAACATAATTTTCTTTCTTGTTGATGCAAAAGTGCAAAATGAGCGAAATGAAGAGTTTGCAAAGTGGCTGAAGAGAAAAATAAATAAACCTGTAATACTAGTAGCAAATAAATGCGAGAGTCATAAATCCGAAAATGTTGATTATTTGCAGTTTTTTGATTTTCTTGGCCCGGTGTATATCTCTGCCGAGCATAATCTTGGCATGGTTGATCTTTATGATGCATTAGCTGGTGTTATTGAAAATTTTAACGAGAACACTGAGTTACCTAACAATGAACTGAGTAGGCTGAGGATCGCGATCATCGGCCGTCCGAATGTTGGAAAATCAACTTTTTTAAATGGTTTACTTGCAGAAAACAGACTAATAACAAGTTCAGAGCCAGGTACCACACGTGATTCTGTGGATATTACATATGATCATGATGGAGAGTTAATTACTCTAATTGACACTGCCGGAATCCGCAGAAAGGCGAATGTTGTAGATGGCTTAGAATCAAGATTTGTTGAGAAAAGCATGGAATCAATCAAGCGCTCTCATGTGGTAGTTTTAATGCTAGACTCCCTAGTTGGTATTGAGCAGCAGGATTTATCAATTGGTGAAGCTGCAATTAAGGGAGGGAAAGGGATTATTGTTGTTTTAAATAAGTGGGATTTAATAGGTAAGGATGACAGAAGCAGGTTAATAAAATTTGTCAAACAACAGGAAGTAACCAGGTTATTCTTGGAAGTGCCAACTATAACAATTTCTGCGTTAAAAGGCATGCGCTGCGGTGATGTGATAGATAAGTGTCTTGAAGTGAGTGAATCCTTGAACAAGAAGATCAGCACTGCAAAACTGAATAAGTGGCTCATAGATGCTGTAGGAAAACATTCTCACCCTCTTGTAAAAGGCAAAGCAGTTAAAATGAAGTATATCGCTCAAATTGGCACTAAACCTCCAGCTTTTTCTTTGATATGTAACATACCTGAAAGTGTTGATGAAAGTTACAAACGCTATTTAATTAACGATCTCAGAAAAAATTTCTTTGCAGACGGTGTGCCAGTTAGATTGCTTTTGAAAAAAAATAAAAATCCCTATGTAAAATGAATACTCTGCTTTATACTTTCAGGGGTAATTTACTTAAAGTTATGTGTAATAATTCCAGAATTCCTGCAATCTTTCTGCTGTCGAGTGCCGCTGCTCTAATTTTTGCATATGTGCTAGAATATTTTTTCAACATGCTGCCATGCAAGTTATGTACATACGAGCGAATAGTTTACTATATCGCCGGATTACTTGCAGTAGCGTGCATGCTTAAAGACAACAAAATTCTAATCTATGCAATGTTTTGCAGCTACCTCATAGGTGCAGTAATATCTTTTTATCATGTAGGTCTTGAACTCCACTTATTTCATGATGTTTTAGGTTGTACAGAGCAAGCAAGTGGTAACGTTAGTATAGAAGAGCTCAGAAATAATCTACTAAATCCTAATTACTCTCCATCTTGTGACAGACCTCATTACGTTCTAGGTGTTTCCTTAGCAACATGGAATCTAATTTATCTCATAGTAGCTCTGTTCGTATCAGGTAAGGTGTATTGTGGAGAAAGAAAGAAATCTAAATAATTTAAGGTACAGCAACAATCAGTTCTTGCAACAGGCAATTAGAGTAGATCACGCTGGAGAATATGGAGCTATTTGCATTTATTCTGGTCAAAAATTTATTCTTAAGAAATCTTCTATAATCAATGAAATAATTGAAATGGAAGAGCAGGAAAAAAAGCATTTTCACTATTTTAATGAGAAAATCAAAGAGCAAAAAGTTCGTCCTACTGTTTTGTTGCCTGTTTGGCGTGTTTTAGGAGTGTCGCTTGGCGTTGCAACTGCCATTATGGGCAAAAAAGCTGCTATGGCTTGCACTGCTGCAGTTGAAGAAGTTATCGGGGAGCACTACAAAGAGCAAGTTTCACATTTAGAAGATGGGGAATTAAGAGAAACTATAAGTAAATTTCGCGACGAGGAGTTAGAGCACAAAGATATTGCAATTCAGCACAATGCTGAAAGCGCATTTGGCTACAACATTTTATCATCATTCATAAAAACAGGCTGCAAAACTGCTATTTACTTGTCTAAGTTAATTTAACTAAGCAGCTTTCTTAAAGTGTTTTAAATGTTCTGATAACAACAGAAACCAGGAAGGAATTCAAGTGTAACAATTATTTTATAACTATATTTACATATCACCATTATTAATAAATAATTAGTATTTGTAAATTAAATACATCTAAAGTATAGACTGCAAAGGAGGCAAAAGTGCGTTTTAATTTAGAAGAGGGAAATGCTCTTATGTAATACCTGCCACAGGTTCACAACTGTACGAACATTCATTTTTGAAGGTAAATTGCACAGCAAATGGTGTCATTCCAGTCTGTAATCCAGAAATTTTGCTTATAACTGAGCTGATAAGCTAAAGGTAATTGTCTTACACTAAAACAAACGTTTTTAATTAAGTTGCATAGAAACAGTGTCTGGGCACTGGGATGACACCCCACTGGTGGTCCAAACTACAACGTTCGTACAGTTGTGGATTCCAGACTGGGATGACACCCTACTGATGGGCCCAAATCACAATGTTCGTACAGTTGTGGGTCAGGCTATAGGATGACAGAAGTTGACTTTATTAGCTATAGGTGGTATGACACTTAGTCAGTTTAAGTAAGCAGATGATCTTAGCTACAAAAGTATTTTTTACCCCATTTGTTTTTGGGTTCATTCTTTTTCCCTATTTTATAAAGCTTCTAAAAAAAATAAGCAAAGATGGGCAACCAATTAGATCATGTGGACCAGAAAGTCATTTAATAACAAAAAAGAATGTACCACCTATGGGCGGAATAATAATACTGATTTCTTCTTTATTACCAATTTTACTCTGGGCTCAGTTAACACCAGAAATTTTGCTGCTGATATTGATAACTCTATTTTTTGCTCTACTTGGATTTATTGATGATTATTTAAAATTGAAGACAAATCACTATCGAGGTTTAAGTGCAAAAACCAAAATACTTATTCAGTTTATTGTTGCTCTGGTTGGTGTGTTTATACTTAAGCTATACTCTGCTGAAGGTTTTACAAAAACGTCCCTATTTAAAGGAGTAATAATAGATTTTGGCTATCTATATGTTCCGTTTGCTGCGTTTGTAATTGTCGGCTCTTCTAATGCTGTGAATCTCACAGATGGTTTGGATGGCCTTGCTGCAACTCAAGTTATCACTTCCTTTGCTTTTTTGGGGCTAATTGCATATATAACTCAGGCAGATATGAATATTACTTTATTCTGCATTGCATTTATAGGAGCTATTCTAAGTTTCTTGTGGTTTAACACACATCCAGCAAAAATATTTATGGGTGATGTTGGTAGCTTGTCGGTAGGTGCGGCTTTAGGGTTAACTAGTGTCCTAATTAAAAGAGAAATGCTTTTTGCCATTATTGGAATAATCTTTGTAATAGAGACTCTATCTGTTATTATTCAGATATCATATTTTAAATATACAAAGTTTAAATATGGAGAAGGAAAAAGAGTTTTTCTTATGGCACCAATACATCATCACTTTGAGAAGAAGGGATGGTCAGAAAATGCAATCGTTATGAAATTTTGGATAATTTCTATTATCTGTTCAGTTTTTACTATAACTTTCTTATTATAAAAACCTATGAAATACCCAGACTTTACATTAGAAAATAAATTATCAGGAGTGATAGCAGGAGTGGATGAAGTTGGAAGAGGTCCGCTAGCTGGTCCAGTAATATCCGCAGCCGTAGTGTTTATTGATAGAAATACAATTATTGATGGAATCAACGACTCGAAAAAGTTGACTCCTCAATGTAGGCAAGTCCTATATGAAAAAATAATATCCGTTGCAAAATTTGGTATAGGAATGGCAAGCGTAGAAGAAATAAATTCATACAATATCTTGCAAGCAACAAAACTTTCAATGAAACGTGCGTTGATAGACTTGGACCTAGAGTTAGATTATGTGCTAGTTGATGGTAATCAACCACCTGAAGTGAAATGGCAAGTGAAATCCATAGTAAATGGTGATAATTTGAGTACATCAATTGCAGCAGCTTCAATCGTTGCAAAAGTTACGAGAGATCGGCTTATGCAAGAATTGCACAATAAGCATCCTGAATATAATTGGTATAAAAATAAAGGATATGGGACAAAAGAGCACCTTAACGCTATTGGCCTTTATGGAATTACAGAACATCATAGAAAAAACTTTGCACCCATATCTCGGGCATTATAGCCTTTAGATAGTAATCACTTACCTTTTTTGAAAGGCATGTTTTCATTAAATAGGCAAACTGTACTCGATCCATTCCTTAAGGTAAATACTGAACTTACCCTTTCGATTATCAGATAGGTGTCAACTGTACGGAAATTTACTAAAGACTCATATCCTGCAGAATCAACCATAAAAACTGCCGGGAAATCAGAGTTTATTTTATTGAATTGTAGATATGTAAATTTTCCATCATCAAAAACCTTGATTGGTATTATTGACTGACTGCCTTTAACGTGCGAGATGGAATAATTAAAATTTAAACCCTTCTTTACAACTTCAATATCGTTTATATCAGGAATAATGGTATGACTAGCTTGTTCGAGGATATCACCGTTATTTGTTGTGTAAATCTCATCACTGCTAAATAGTGGATAAAGAAACCTTACTTCATATGCTAATCTTGGATCATCTAGTCCAGTTGCTTCTTCAGCATGAAGTTCAAAGTAATAAACTCTTTTATTGGTAATTATAGTTGCGTTGGTATCGGCAATATCATCTATAGGCTTAATAAACAATCTGTTACCTTGAGGAAGGAGTTGCCAACCAGTTGAATCACCCATTGAAAGGTTTTGTATTACCTCCCCTGGTTCAAACAATATACTGGACTGATAACCATAAAAACCCGTATACTTATGTATAGCCTGTGGGTTATAATTTATTACCTTTATGTGATTATCTCCAGCTATTGAACGTGGCTCCTGTTTTGCAAGTGCATCACTACCACAGAGGAACAATAGTACGGCAAACAGTAAACCAATCATAATATCAAAATGAATTAATCTTCATTTTATCATTAATAGACATGCACTGCAACTGTTAAGGCACTTTCTATACTATAAACCCCAAAGCAAGCGGTAGAAAAGGCAAGAAATAAGGCAAACTCCTTAAATACTTTAGAACTACAGGAGGCTTTACCTGAACGGATATACTTGGAATCCTGCCATTTTCACTTTATAAACATACCAAGAATTCTGTCCATTATTCCACCCATATTTGCTTCAGCTTGAGTATACTCTATTTTACCACCATGCAAGATTAGTTTAATATCTGATCCAGGTGATATATTAACAAATTTACTGCCAACAACTCCACTGCTAGTGATCAGAGCTGAACTATCAATTGGCAATTTTATGTCTTTGCTTATACACATATCGATTCGTGCTACGTAGGTAGCTTTGTCAAGTGATACACCAGTTATGCTTCCAACATCTACACCAGAGATCTTGACACTATCACCAACTCCTATACCGTTAGCGTTAGCAAAAAGACCATATATTTTATAGCAATCCTTATAGTTTTTCTTTATGTAAGATAGCTTATCAATAGCAAAGAAAATCAGAAAAATAGTAAAAATTAATACAAATAATCCAGCGGTTATTTCAAGTATATTTGACCTTCGCATCTTTAGTTATCAGGACTCCAGCTTTTATAGTAATTTTTCACTTTTTGGTTTGGATAGTATGCATTTTTTGTACCCGTTAAATTAGGAGTATGTTTTACTTTTCTTTTTTTATTATTAACTGGTACTACATTATCAGTATAGTGAAGCCATATATGCCATTCCGGAGGCACTGTTGTAGGCTCAGAAACACTGCTATACATAACCCACCTTTTTCCTTTACTTGATTCATAGTAAGAATTTCCATTTTCATCTCTTCCTACAAATTTATCTTCTCTTCGTAATAGGCGTTTTATTGCATTACAAATTTTAGATAACATAAGGGTATTAAAACAAAAAGTATTATATATACTAATACTTTAACGATATATTAACAACAATTTAATGCAATTACCAATCTTACAAGTTATTATCCCAATAATTGCATCAATGTTTTGCTTTCTTGCCAAGAAACACAAGGTATCTTGGTTTATTTCTTTTATTGCAACAACAATCACTCTTATCATTTCATCAATACTACTCATTAAAACATATAAAGGTGAAATTATAACTTATCACCTTGGAAATTGGGCTCCTCCGTATGGAATAGAGTTAAGAATCGACGTGTTAAATTCCTTAATTCTAACCCTAGTGAATTTTATAGCGCTGATTAGTGTGCTTTATAGCTTTTATATTAACGAAAAAGAGATTAGCAAAAACAAAATCACTGGTTTTTACTCTCTATTTCTACTGTGCTTAAGCGGACTGCTCGGGATTCTAGTAACAAACGACATATTTAACCTTTACGTTTTCTTGGAAATTTCATCTCTTTCTTCTTATGCATTAGTTTCAATGGGAAGGGATAAAAAAGCCTTGGTTGCAGCATTTGAATATCTAATTAGTGGAACAATAGGTGCAACATTTTATTTATTTGGCATCGGGCTCTTGTATTCAATGACTGGAACGCTCAATATGTTTGACATGGCTGAAAGAATAGTTCCATTATACGATAACAACATCATAAAACTTGGCACGTTGTTCATTTTTGTTGGTCTCTCAATCAAAATGGCACTGTTTCCATTAAGCAGGTGGCTGGTTAATGCATATAGTGAGGCGCCAAGTTTCATTAGCATATTCTTTTCAGGCACAGTGACAAAAGTGATGATATATGTTTTCATCAGAATCTTTTATACTGTTTTTCATCAAAATTTTTTCTTGTTTAAGCCGCTACTGGACAATGTGATAATTATCCTCGCACTTTGCGCTATTGTATTTGGGTCGATATTTGCAATAACCGCAAAAAACATAAAAAGACTGCTTGCTCACTCTAGTATTAGCCAAATTGGTTATATAATTTTAGCACTGAGTTTTAACTCAAAAACAGGTGTATTTGCAGCAATTCTTCACATAGTAAACCACAGCATAATAAAAACATCTTTATTTATGGCTGCAGGATGTATTTCTTACAAATTTGATACAACAAAAATAGAGAATTTATCGGGACTCAAGAAATCAATGCCTTATACAGCACTTGCGTTCACTCTACTCAGTTTAGCATTAATCGGTGTGCCTTTAACAAATGGCTTTGTAAGCAAGTGGTATATAATGAAAGCAATTATCGAATCTCGCGCGTGGATTTCCCTGATAGCTTTTGCTGCCGGTTCTTTTCTTGCACTAATATACATGTGGAAGATGGTAGAGAAAATGTATTTTGAAAATGATGCAACGTCACGCACTAGAATGACACTAGGCAAAATTAATGATGTGCCATTTCCTATGCTTTTCTGTCTATTGTTTATGGCAGCTTTAACAGTAGTAACTGGAATATATAGCACTCCAATTCGGTTAGTAGTTGAGAAGTTGGTTTTTTGATTTTTATCTTTGTTTCATATTTTACTATACTTTAAGGTTATAAGGTCTTTATTGTGGGTAGGCTGAAGAAGATTCATTGGTTATTAGTCATTAATGTGATAGCGCTGTTTTGCGTTGGCATTGTTGTTCAATACTCTTCTGCTGGAGGAAAGTGGGTGCCATTTGCGATTCACCAACTGGTCATATTTTCCTTCTTTTTCCTACTCGCTATAGCTATGTCATTCATAGAGCTAGATTTTTATTTGAAGTACGCCTACTTTTTTTATATAGCAGCAGCGATTTCACTATTAGCAGTAAATTTTTTTGGCTCACACATAATGGGTGCAACAAGGTGGATAAGAATTGGATCAATTAGTTTGCAACCATCAGAATTTGCAAAAGTAGGCTTAATACTTGCGCTTGCTCGCTATTTTGATAAGCAGAGTGTATATAAAGTGATGGAATTTAAAAGATTGCTTAAGGCACTTATAATTATTTTCTTACCCGTGTTCTTGGTGTTAAAACAACCTAATTTAGGCACAGCTATGATAATGTTATTTATAGGGATGTCAATTATATTCACAGCAATAATAAAAAGATCTCATTCGATAATATGTGGAACGCTTGGCATTTTTGCAGTACCAGCTATTTGGCCTTTTTTACGTCCTTATCACAAGCAAAGGATATTGTCATTTTTGGATTCATCAGTGGATCCACTTGGAATAGGTTATAATGCGCAGCAATCTCAGATAGCTATTGGTTCAGGAGGTTTACTTGGTAAGGGCTTTGTTAATGGAAGTCAAACTCAACTTGGATTTTTGCCGGAGAAACGTACGGATTTTGCTTTTGCAGTGCTGAGTGAGGAGTGGGGCTTTTTAGGTAGCATGGCTTTAATTTTGCTTTATACCTCATTACTTGGAATAATTTTCTCTATCGCTTATAGGTCGAAAAATTATTTTTCTAAGTCGGTATCTATCGGCATTTTCTCCTTTTTTAGTGCTCATTTCTTTATAAACATCGGAATGACAATGGGCCTCTTACCTGTGATAGGCGACCCATTGCCATTTCTGTCCTATGGAGGAAGTACAACTGCCGCAAGCTTAATATGCATAGGATTATTGCTGGCAATAAAAGCAGATGAACAACAAAATGCTTGTATTTTACCTATGCTAAAGTAAAATTAAATTTTACTTAATAGTTTTTATGCTAGATGAAATGCGTGAGGAGTGTGGGGTATTTGGTATAAGTTGCAACCAAAGTGCTGCTTTTAACTCTATACTTGCTCTCCACGCTTTGCAGCATAGAGGTCAAGAGTCTTTTGGCGTAGCAACCAGTAACAACGATAAGCTGCACTCTTATCACTTTCAAGGTCAAGTGAGCAGCGTATTTGATGATATAGATGAAATAAAGAAATCCTTACCTGGAGATTGTGCAATAGGTCATGTTCGATACTCAACAAGTGGTAGTAAATTTGGAGTGCAGCCCATGTTTGGCAAAAGTGGCAAATTTGGGGATTTTGCCATAGCACATAATGGTAATTTAATTAATATTTCTCCGATACGCGAACAATTAATTAAACAAGAGTGTGTTTTTCAGTCAGATATTGACACAGAAGTAGTAGTACATCTGACAGCAAGCGGTGAAAAAGATAGCTTCTTAGAGAGTTTTATATATGCATTAAAGCAAATACAAGGTGCTTATTCTTTTGTGGCAATCAATCAAGAAGTAGTTATTGGAGTACGTGATCCATCTGGAATCAGGCCTCTTGTTTTAGGAAAGTTAAACGGTTCTTACGTTCTTGCATCTGAAACTTGTGCTCTTGATATAGTAAATGCAGAGTTTGTTAGAGAAATAGAACCAGGCGAATTAGTTACCATCAGTTTGGATAGTAAGCTAGCCTCAATGTTTCCTTTCCCACAGCAAAAATCAAGTTTTTGTATTTTTGAATACGTTTACTTTTCGAGACCAGACAGCATAATGGAGAATAGGTCTATATACGATACAAGAAAAGAAATAGGAAGAATACTTGCGAAGGAAAGTCCACCAAAAAACAATGTGGATATGATTGTACCAATACCTGATTCTGGAATACCTGCAGCTATTGGATATGCAAAGCATTCAGGGTTACCTATGGAACTGGGAATAATTCGTAATCATTACATAGGAAGAACTTTTATACAACCAACCGCTGAAGTACGTAAAGTTAGAATAAAATTAAAATTCAATGCTAATAAGCACACTTTGAAAGGTAAAAACATAATTTTAATAGATGATAGTATAGTGCGTGGTAGTACGTTAACAAATATAATAGTTATGCTAAAGGATGCAGGAGTAAAAGAGATTCACCTCAAAATTTCAAGCCCACCAATTAAGCATTCTTGTTTTTATGGAATAGATACGCCAGAGTGCAAAGATTTAATTGCTGCAAATAAATCTGTAGAGGAAATTAAGGAAATTATAGGAGTAGATAGCCTAGCCTTCTTGAGTATTGATGGACTATATCAGGCTGTTAAAGGAGAGGTGCGTAACAATGCTACACCACAATATTGTGATGCTTGTTTCACTGGTGATTATCCGATTGGCAAATAGTCTACGCAAGGTCTTAAGTTTAGAAAATCTTAAACCGCCAAAATTTCTCTTGGCCTTTACTAATTCCGATTCTCGGAGTGCAAATATAACCTGGTTTGAGGTGGGATTGGCTTTGTTGCATCGCTACTTATGAAAGGCTAACTATAATTAGGATTATAAGCAACTTATTGAAAATCTTGTTTTTTTTGCAATCGATCTGATCAAATTTAAGAATAGTAACTTGTTATTTATATTAATAAATTTAATTCTATTGAAAATAGCTAAAGCATTGAAATTCTTGAATTTTAGCCGGATTAGTGAGTGGTAGTGAAATTTCTTTTACTCAAATTTAGGTATTCATTGACCGTTCTTGTTATAAATACCAGAATAATAAGCTACTGATATTCTCCACCTTTTTTATCTTTAATCCATCATAGCTAGCGATGCAACAAAGCCCACTGGGATCCAGAAGACTTAATTTCAACCAAGTGGCTGCATAATAAAGGCTGGATTCCAGTGTCTAGGCACTGGGATGACACCATTTGCTGTGGAAATTGCTCTCAAATCACAATGTTCGTACAGCTATGGATTCATTCGCGGTATAGATTCCGCTAACTAGTAGCGGAATGACGAATTTGTTGTTTTAAAATTGTCAGTAAATCTAAGTTAGTTTAGCTATATAGCACGAACTAAACCACTAAGCAGCAGAAGACCTTGCATGACCTCCAAAAAATGCTTTTACTCTTTCAAGATAAGTAGGTGGTTCTGCAGGGATTTCTATTTCATCTATTTTAGAATATATTGCCGCGTCTACGACTTCATCCGTTATTAACTCCCTTAACCTTTGTTTTATCTGCCCTCTCTGAATATGCTCCCCATAGTCGTTATAAAACTTTACATATAATTCCTTAAACACGAATTCTTTTATAGCATCTCTTGTATAAGAAATGCCGTCCTTTACTTCATCACTCACGTTGCTCAAATCCACCCCAGAACTTGGTGAATACAAATTATCAAAATTTTCTTTCAAAACTTTTATTTTATGGTAGTGCTTATCCACATATTTCTCAAGAAATCTTTTAGTAGCATTACCAGCCAACTTCCCCATTAGCTGAGGCTCCAGTTGAGCTGCAAAGTTGTTTTCTGCTTCAAGGCCACTTAATGCATAAATAATACGGAGAAGCATTCCAGGACCACATTGGCGGTTACTTTCTTCAAAGCGAACCAGTAATATAGATTTCAATAGTTCTACGTCTGCGTTTTGCTCTCTTGCCGCAATTAAAACTAAATTTATAGCCTGTGTCAATGTCAATCCGGTTTGTGAATCTACCCAATTTACCCACTCCCCAGTTTCATAACCATCCAATCTTAGATAAGGTTCTATCATTCGTTTTTGCTGACTTGTTAAACCGCTTATATAACTTTTAAACTCTTCATCCAACTCATTTAACGGCGTACCATGTTCTTCCTTTAATTTTTTGGCACATTCAATAACGCTTTGCTGAAAACTTCTAGTATGAACGCTCTGACTACTAGTACCCACATCACTTACATTAAACAAAAAGCTTAGCTGCTTTACATTCAAACCCAAAGGTGAAAAGAGTTTTACTGATGGATATTTTATTAACTCAAGAAGTGCTACTGGAATTAGCAGTGCATAATTTAACAATAATAAACAAAAATTAAATATAAGAAACCCACGTAGAGCTGATACCTTTGATGCAATATACAAAAATGGAAGCTGTAGGTAATATATCAAGCGTATACTGAAGAATAAGATTTTGTCCTTTAATTTTATTGTTGGATCTTTATAAACCTCAAACAACATGCTATTGCTATCAATATTGTTGTTTTTAAAGGAGGTATAGTTGTTTATGATCTTCTCTTGCAAGGGAAGAAGCATTTTATTCAGGCAAATAAACGCAGCAATAACAATAAAACCTGTAGCCAAAAATGCTAGTGCAGGGCTAGAAGTGCTTGTAGATAAATAGGCATAAAGACCATCAACAATTAAGTTTTTGTATAATCTTTCAAAGGGACGAACTAGAATCGGGTCAAGGATATAGTTAACAAGAAGATTTAAATAATACATGAGAAACAAAAGTGCAATCAAAAATGCAATAATACTACAAACAATCAAAAATGCTTTTAATCTCGGATTCATAACCCCCTCTTAATAATCTGTTAATATAATCTGTTTTAGGAATAAATTGAAAAAAATGCAAGTTTTTATGTTAAAAGATCAATTGAAATTTCTGAGTTTAGGGTATATTGTTAATCTATTTAGATAAGAATTATTGTGTCAAATAAAATAGGTTTTTGGGCTATTTTTGCCTTAGTGATTAGCAGCCAAATTGGCTCTGGAATTTTTATGCTTCCAATTAGCCTTGCTCCATATGGCACGTATAGCCTTATAAGCTGGATAATATCAGGGCTTGGTGCTATATCTCTTGCTTTAGTTTTTGCCTCACTCTGCGCAAAATTTCCGGAAACGGGTGGCCCTCACGTCTATGTAAAGCATGCTTTTGGCCCTGCTGCAGCTTTTTTTGTTGGTTGGACGTATTGGGTGATCTCATGGGTTAGCACAACAGCCGTAATAGTTGTGGGTGTTGGTTATCTTACACCATTTTTCCATGAAGATATTCAAAACGTACATCTGTTTTTAGAGATGTTATTACTTACAATTATTACACTAATAAATTTTAGAGGAGTAGCTACTGCTGGACGTGTTGAGTTTTTATTGACGGTGATAAAAATTTCTGTATTGCTTGTAATACCTATAGCAGCATTGTTTTTTTTTGATAGAAATAACTTCATCATAAGTGAAGAAATATCAAATCTTACAACATCGCAGATTCTTGCCCGTTCTACACTTATTACTCTATGGGGTTTTATTGGAGTTGAATTGGCAACAGCACCTGCAGGGTCAGTTGATAATCCAGCTAGAACAATACCAAGAGCTGTGGTACTTGGAACAATCTCTGTTGCTGTTGTGTATTTTATCAACAATCTTGCAATTATGGGATTAATAAATGGCAATGATTTAGCAAGTTCAAGAGCACCATATGTTGACGCAATAAAAATTATGGCCTCTGGCAATTGGCACTTGATTATTTCTATAACTGCGTTCATTTTTTGTGTTGGTACTCTAAACGCTTGGGTACTAGCTAGTGGACAAGTGGCCCTTGGCCTTGCAAAAGATAAACTGATGCCACAGTTTTTTGCTCAAAGAAACAAGCACGGTTCTCCTTTCTGGGGCATAACAACTAGCTCAGTTGGAACTGCAACTTTACTAATCCTCACTTCAAGCAACAATTTTGCTAAGCAGATCACATCAATTATCGACTTTTCTGTAGTTTCATTTTTATTTGTTTACCTTGCATGCAGTCTTGCTTTTCTCAAAGTTATTGTGCAAGAAAAGAGTTGTTACAAATTTTTAATTGGCAGTATAGCAACAACCTTTTGCTGCTGGGTAATATTTGAAACTTCTGTGAATACCTTGCTGATCGCAAGCTTATTCACTGCAAGTGGCGTACCTCTTTATTTATTTTGGTATCGCAGAGTTTCTGTATAGCAAATGTTATGTATCTGTTCAGCAGAGTGGCAAAATAAGGTAGACGAGAAAAGACAACTATAGGAAGAAATGGGTGTCATGCCAGTGCGTGACACTGGCATCCAGTTCTTTCGCGCAGTTCCATCAAAAACGTTGTAAAGGATTAATCGCTTTCGTGTTTACCAACTTAGTGCCCAATCTGGATCCCAGTCGGCTTTGTTGCATAGCAACTGAAAAATCTGGTGGCTACTGACAAAATTCATTATAAATAGCGATTTAACTGTTGAAGAAAAAATATGCCACAAAAAATGAGGGTCAGTAACCATAGCGAATATAACAAATTTCTAGAAAAAAGAGGAAATATTTTTCATTATATCAACGAAGCCATAGAAAAGTGGTACGAGAATGGTCCAAAAATACCAGGTGGCAACAATATTTATAGCGATAAAGTTGTAATTTTGGTGCACATAATAACTTGTTTATTTAGAATAGGCCTGAGGCAAACAGTTGGGTTTATAGCAGGATACCTTGAGCAAATTGGGAAAAATTTGCAAGTTATCAGCTATTCACAATCATCAAGAAGGTTTAAGAAACTCAATATTAAGATCAATGATTGCAGAAAATAATATGGAAGATATCGAAATTGCTATAGACAGTACAGGAATTAGTATATACAACAACACTCCTGGTCATAGCAAAGAAAATAGCGAAGATAGAAAGTATCGCAGCTATGAACAGACAAGAAAATTGCATGTAATGTTGAATACAAACAGCAAAAAAGCCATAGCTGTAAAATACAGTAACGGTGTCTACTCTGATCACTATGGAGCTTGTGATTTGCTAAAAGAAGTCGATTTTCAGTATGTCATAAAAGTACTATATGCAGATAGGGCATATGACAGAGAAAAGCTCTATAAGCTGTGTAATCAATATGGTATAAAAACGAAAATTCCTCCGAAAAACAACGCAGCAGAGCATCCAAAGTTAGACTATATGGCTGAGAGAAATTCTGCAGTCAAGCTCATAAAGTCATATGATGAAGATGGTATAAAGAAGTGGAAAAAAGAGATGAGTTATGGAAAAAGATCTTATATAGAAGGTTTTTTCTCGCGATTAAAAAAGACATTTGGATTTAGTTTTAGGAACAAATCTGAAATGAATCGTGAGAGGGAACTGCTACTCAAATGTTATTTGCTTAACAAATTTACTGAAATAGGCATGGCTAAGTTTGAGATAGCTTCATGAATTTATTGTACGTTACCTACTATCCGAAGAGCGATGCAACAAAGCCATCCCAGTGTCTAGGCACTGGGATGACACCATTTGCTGTGCAATTTACCTTCAAAAATGAATGTTCGTACAGCTATGGAATGAATCGTGGTATGACGCGTTAGCTATAGCTTTGTCTTCCCTTTTCTGAATGGCTTGCAAGCTGCTATCTCTACAAAAACTATATTTTTCTTCAGAAGAGAGTTATATTGTAACTATGGACAAAATAATCATAAAAAAATTTGGTGGGACTTCGCTAACTGATTTAAACCGAGTTGCAAATTTGATAAAAAACGATATTGAGAAAGGTTGTAATGTAATCGTTGTTGTATCTGCTGTTGCAGGATTTACTGACCAAATGGTTTTTCAGGCTAGGCAAATCTCAAATTTAAGTTATAGACAAGAGTTATCAGAGTATGACGTTATGCTTTCAGCAGGAGAACAAATCTCTTGCGGTCTATTAGCTATCACTCTCCAATCGATCGGAGTTAATGCTAAATCGTGGCTTGCCTGGCAGTTACCAATTGTAACTGATGATTTTTATTCTGAGTCTAAAATAAAAACAATAAAGATTGAACGTGTGAAAAGATCTTTTGCTGAGGGTTATACTGCTGCGATCATTGCTGGTTTTCAGGGTATAAATGATGATAGAATCACTACTTTTGGAAGAGGAGGCTCTGATATATCAGCAGTTGCCTTCGCGGTAGCCTTTGGTGTTAGAACTTGCGAAATTTTTACTGATATTGATGGAATATATACAGCAGACCCGAGAATTGTTCCAAAGGCACGCAAGCTCAAATTTATCTCTTACGATGAAATGTTGGAAATGTCGTCATCTGGTGCTAAAATACTGCATAATCGTTCAGTACAACTTGCAATGAAACATAACATTAAAGTGCAAGTGCTATCCACTTTTAAGGAAGTAGAAGGCACCACAGTGCTACACAAAAGGGATGTACTAGAGAGATACTTAATGACTGGAATAACTTATAGCACTAATGAAGCTCTTGTAACTTTCACTAACCTTGCAAATAACTTGCGTACTTTAAGAGATATAGCAGGAGCAAACGTTAAAATTGATATGATACATGGGTCAAGTTTTGTTATCTCCAAATTTGATATTGATTTAATGGAAAAGTTACTGAATAAGAATGAAAATTATGCTATAAACGATAATGTAGCTAAAATTTCAATAATTGGTATTGGTGTTATGTCTAACACTGAAGTGATGCACCGCACACTCAAGGTTTTAAGCGAAAAAAAGATAGAAATACTTGCTATCACAACATCTGAAATCAAAATCAGTATAATTGTTCAAAAAGAATGCGCTGTAGCTTTAGTCAAAGATTTACATACTGAGTATGAGCTTGATATGCAGCACTAGGATAGGCTTGACGTCCAGTTGTCTAAGAGTATGTCTTGAAAAGGAATGAGGAAAAAAATATGATAGTGTAAGTAAAAAATAGGAGGGAAAATTGTATCCAAGTGATATAAGTGATAAGGAATGGGAAATTTTGGAGCCACATGTTGCACAAGGAAAGATAGGGAGGCCAAGAAAGCACAATATCAGAACAATTATTAATGCAATAAGGTATATAATGAGAGGTGGTTGTCAATGGAGAATGCTGCCGAAAGATTTTCCTCCATGGAAGACGGTGTATGACTATTTTCTCAGGTGACGTAGTAATGGCAAATTGGAAAAAATACATAATATGCTAGTAAAAGAGGTAAGAAAAATGTTTGGTAAAAATGAAACACCTTCAGTAGGAATAATTGACAGTCAATCAGTAAAAACCACTCAAAAAGGGGATCCAGAGGATATGATGCTGAAAAAAAAATAAAGGGTAGAAAACGTCATATTGTTGTAGATACAGTGGGCTTAATTATTGCGGCTGATGTTCATAGTGCAAGTGTTCAAGATCGTGATGGTGCTCTAAATCTTTTCACTCAAGCTAAATACAAGGCTCCAACTTTACGTAAGTTTTTTGCTGATCAAGGATACATAGCAAAACCGCTGTTTATTGGAGACAGGATACGATTACCAAGAAAGCTGTTGATGTTACAGGATTTTTCGACAATCTGGACCACAATTTAGCACTGCAGGCTATCAAGAAGCACACAGACTGCAAATGGGTCATACTGTATGTTGAAAGGTGGATGAAATCCCCTATTCAGCAAGCAGATGGCAGTAAGGTAGTTAGGGAAAAAAGGAGTTCCGCAAGGAGGTTCAATAAGCCCAATCATTTCAAACATATTTATGCACCATGCATTTGATATATGGATGAAACAAAATCACCCAACAGTACCATTTGAAAGATATGTGGATGATGCGATAGTGCACTGCAGAACTAAAAGACAGGCAGAATTTATGCGAGCAGCAATTGAAGAAAGATTGGCACAATGTAAGCTAAAATTGCAACCTGATACCAATGCCATTCCAAAACTCCATCATTATACTGCCTTAGTATAACCTTCTCACTTCTATTGTCTATTTGTTTGTTATGTAATAGAAATTGGTATGAGATTGAAGAATTAAGTGTGAACGGTTACAGAATTTTTGCCAGGAGAAACATATAGTTGAAGTAATTCAGATTTGTAAGATATGTTTATCTGCAATTATAGCTTCAACAGTAGGCAATGTTGCTTTTAATTACCTCAACATTTTCTCTTGGCAATTCTTTAATGAACCGAGAAGTGCGCATCGGTTGCCACTGGTTGTTAATTTCCCTCCTATCTGCACATGAAATGATTAACCTTTCCTTTGCCCTGGTTATGCCAACATATGCAAGTCTTCTTTCTTCTTCTAAAGCTTTACCACTTTTGTCATCAAAAGATCTTTGATGAGGAAATAATCCCTCTTCCCAACCAGGTAGAAACACGCACGGGAATTCAAGTCCTTTGGCTGCATGAAGAGTCATAACATATACGGTGTCATCGTTATTCATATTATCCACTTCCATCACCAGACTTATATGCTCCAAGAAAGTTGTGGCATTATCGAAATTTTTTAAAGATGAGATGAGCTCTTTAACATTTTCTATTCGTGCTAAGCCTGTTACCTCCTCATTTTCAAGCATTTCAATATATCCTGATTGGTTTGCTACGATTTTAACGAATTCATGCAGTGGTTTTACGCTTACTATTTCTTCCCAAGCTTTAATTTTATTTAAAAAATCGTTGAGTGAGAGTTTAATTCTTTCGGTTACCTGATTACTATTAACTAATATTTTTGCTGCCTCAAAAAAAGAAATTTTGTTATCCTGAGCAGTCGTGTATATTTTCTTTAGAGTTGTAGCTCCTATGCTTCTTTTTGGCCGATTTACTATCCTTTCGAAAGCTAAGTCATCGTTATTGTTTGTAACAAGTCTTAAATATGCAATTATATCCCTGACTTCCTGACGTTCGTAGAATTTTACGCCACTTATAATCTTGTAGGGAATTGAATATTTTATAAAATACTCTTCGAGAACTCTAGTTTGAAAAGTGGCCCTTACCAGCACTGCAATGTCACTAAATCTGTATTTATTGAGTTTCAATATCTGTTCGCTTATGAACCTTGCTTCAGCTTTCCCATCCCATAATTTTATTAGATTTACCTTTTCCCCTTCAATGTTTGTTGTCCACAATTTTTTTTCTAAGCGAGTCTTATTGTGATTGATAACATATGACGCAGTTGCAAGTATGTGGGATGTTGACCTGTAGTTACACTCTAGTTTAACGGTTTTTGCATTTTTAAAATCATCAAAAAACTTCAAAATATTTTCAACTTCTGCACCACGCCAACTATATATCGACTGGTCATCATCTCCTACACAGCAAATATTTGAGTGCTCTTTTGCAAGGTATTTTAGCCAAAGATATTGTATCGCATTTGTATCTTGATATTCATCTACCATGACATATTTAAACTTGTTTTGGTAGTAGGACAGAACTTCGGTCTTTTGATTAAAGAGCTGTATGTTATATAGCAATAAGTCACCAAAATCGACAGAATTAAGGAATTTCAACCTTTCCTGATACTGGTGATAGACCTTGAGTGCAGTTACATATACTGGCCTAAATGATTGAATATCTTCCACTTCAGATGGCAATAAGCACTTCTCTTTCCATTGCTGAATAATATTCATAATGGTCTTACATTTTTCTGATAGGTAATCAGGATTTATTTCATTGATAATATTTTTTATTACCTGTAATTGGTCATCCACACCAATGATTGTAAAATTGGGGTTTAAGCCCACAATTTCTGCGTGCATGCGCAAAATTTTTGCTGCAATTGCATGGAAAGTGCCAAGCCATGGTATGTTTGTGCCCGTTAGCTCAAGTACCCTTGATACCATCTCATTTGCTGCTTTATTTGTAAATGTAACTGCTAATATCTCATCAGAATAAGCGTGACCGTTTCTAATTATGTGTGCTATTCTTGAAGTAATCGTTCTTGTTTTTCCCGTCCCGGCTCCTGCCAGTATCAAAACTGGTCCATCTATGTTAGTTACAGCTGATTGTTGTTCTGGATTTAGCAGTGAGAGATAATCGTTCATCGTAGCCCTATAGATTATAACTTCGTAAAGTTAAACCTATGATTGAAATATTGTAAAGGTTTTATTGAATAGAACAGTTAAAGAATGCTTCACTCAAGTACTACATATTTAAACGTAGGTTTTACATCTATTTTGTTTTAGTAGTTTCAGGTGTATGTCGAGTAACAACAACTTGATTTGAGGTATTGGCACCAGAACTTCTGCTTGTTGGGTGGATAAGTGGAGTTTGGAATGGCTTATATGTACGCCTTCATTTCTATTTCTTCAGCTTTATAATAATTTAAAATGGAGCTGGAGCTTTGTAGTACAATGTTTTCAAACGTTTAATATAATATTGACTTTACCACGATAGTCACTTTAAATTAGTAACTATTGTTGCAGTTAAAGTATCGATGCCTTTTTTCTTTTATTTTTTTGCAATTCTCAGCATTTTATCTGCTGTATGCGTAATTAGTGTAAGAAATCCTGTGCATGCAGTATTATTTTTAATTTTCACCTTCGTTAACTCTGCAGTTCTTTTCATTCTCCTTGGAGCTGAGTTCATTGCTATGATGGTGATGATAGTATACATCGGTGCGGTTGCGGTGTTGTTCCTCTTTGTAGTTATGATGCTCGATATTGACTACATAAGGTTGCGCCAGGGTTTTGCAAAGCATTGCACTCTTGGTGCTATGTTGTGTGTTGTGTTTTTTCTAGTCATCAGCTTTGTAATCCGCAGCTCAGCACCGAATATAAGCAATGTTATAAACTATAATACCAATAATGTGAAAGCTATTGGTAATTTGCTGTATACCGACTACATGTACGCTTTTCATCTTTCTGGTATTCTGCTCCTTGTTGCAATTGTCGGTGCAATTGCTCTTACTTTGCAGGACAAGAAAAAAGGAGTTAAAAAACAGAATGTATTAAAGCAATTGACACAATCTTCATCTGTAAAATTGATTAAGGCTAAATTTGGAAAAGGAGTAGAATGGAAATAGGATTAAATCACTTTTTGATAGTTGCTGCTGTTTTGTTCACTATTGGAGTGTGCGGTATTTTCATCAACCGTAAGAGCATAATCAATATATTGTTATCAATAGAAATATTATTGCTGGCAATTAATATCAACTTAGTTGCTTTTTCTGCCTTTATGAATGATATAGTTGGGCAAATTTTTGTGATGTTTGTGTTGACTGTTGCGGCAGCAGAGTCAGGAGTTGGGCTTGCAATATTGGTTGTATATTATAGAAGCCGTGGCAATATAGATGTTGAACAAGCAAATTTAATGAAAGAATGAAAGTATGATGGATATACTGAAATTAATAGTATTTTTGCCACTTTTTGGTTCGCTATTTGCAGCACTTTTTAGAAAAAGTCAGTTAGTTACAACGGCAGGGATTGGAATATCTGCAGTTTTATCTTGGTATGTTTTTCTCACCTTCTCTGAAAATTATCACTTGAGTTTATTTCCTTTGTTTTCATTGAGCATCTTAAAAGTAAATTGGGCAATTAGTGTGGATGCTCTCTCATCCTTAATGCTTATTGTTATTACCACCGTTTCACTGGTAGTACATCTCTACTCTATCGGTTATATGGAGCATGATAAGGGGAAGTCGAGGTTTTTTTCTTACCTATCGCTATTTACGTTTTGCATGATTGTGCTGGTTGTAAGCGATAATTTCGTGCAGCTTTTTTTTGGCTGGGAAGGGGTTGGCCTATGTTCTTATTTACTCATAGGATTTTGGTTCCAAAAATATTCTGCAAATAATGCAGCAATTAAAGCATTTGTTGTGAATAGGGTAGGAGACTTTGCACTATTGATTGGAATCTTTCTTATTTATTATACATTTCACTCTTTGAATTTTACTGAAGTTTTTGACACAACTGATCTTCTTGGCACGCAGAACATTAGGGCATTCTGCTGTGAATTCAAAGTAACTCATATAATATGCATATTACTTTTTATTGGCTGTATGGGTAAATCTGCACAGCTTGGTTTACATGTTTGGTTGCCAGATGCAATGGAAGGGCCAACTCCTGTTTCTGCACTTATTCACGCAGCAACGATGGTAACAGCAGGTATATTTTTAGTAGCAAAGTGTTCTCCATTGTTTGAGTTATCAAATGTGGCACGAGAATTAATAGTTATCGTTGGAGCACTCACTGCTTTTTTTGCAGCCACCGTTGCAATTACTCAGAACGATATAAAGAAAATAATTGCTTATTCAACCTGCAGTCAACTTGGTTATATGTTCATGGCATGTGGGCTTTCTGCTTACAATGTTGCTATTTTTCATTTAATGACACACGCTTTTTTTAAAGCTCTACTATTTCTTGGTGCTGGCAATGTGATTCATGCAATGCATCATGAGCAAAACATTCAGAAAATGGGAAATTGCTGGAAGAAAATCCCTTGCACTTACGCTCTCATGTGGATTGGATCTCTTGCGCTTTCTGGGATATTCCCATTTGCAGGTTTTTATTCAAAGGATTTGATAATTGAACATGCTTATAGCACGGATAGCTTTGCTTTTGTAATAAGCTTAGTTGTTGCATTCTTCACAGCGTTTTACTCTTGGAGGTTATTGCTTCTTGTGTTCCACAGCCAAAAACAAAGTAAAATTAATATACATGAGGCACCAAAGATTATGCTTATACCATTACTGATACTCGCTTTTGGATCAGTATTTTCTGGAATATGGGGAGCAAATATTTTGAACATAACTAGTAATGCGTTTTGGAAATCAAGTTTAGTGATGATTGATGAGCATGGAGTTCATAATTTCTTTATAAAACTACTGCCAACCTTAACAAGCCTAAGTGGAATAGCACTTGCGTACCTAATTTACCAATATCAAGTAATTAGGCAAATTAAGAGTAAATTTTTACTTAAGTTTTTGCAGAATAAATGGTACTTTGATGAGGTGTATGAGTTTGTTATAATTGCACCGATAAGGTTTATATCTAGGCTTCTATGGAAGTTTGATGTTAAGGCTATTGATTCATTTGGACCAAATGGTGTTGTAAGGTTGGTTAATGAATGTTCAAAAAGTTCTATAAAGTTACAAACTGGTTATATATTTGATTATGCATTTATTATGTTTGTTACTTTAATAATCGGTGCTTTATATATTATTGGAATTAAATAGAAGGTGTTGTTACTTAGTATATTTTTGCTTCCACTGATAGGAGCATTGATTTTATCCTTAATCAGGATTAATCATCAATCTATACACTTAAGATTCCTTGCCCTATTTTTTGCTGTACTTCCATTTTTGCTTAGCATTGTAGCTTGTATAGAATTTGATTATAACGATGCGGACTTTCAGTTTGTCAGCTACCCAATTAGAAATGTTGGAATAGGGATAGATGGTATATCGTTGCTTTTCCTTCTGCTTACAACTTTCTTGTTTGTAATTTGTATACTCTACAACTGCAAAATGAGTTATACGACCCTAAAAGCCTATATGGCATTATTTCTACTGCTTGAGAGTGTTGTAGTCGGTTTTTTCGTTTCACTGAATGCTATAAGCTTTTATGTGTTTTTTGAAGCTGTTTTAATACCAATGTTCTTTATTATTGGCATTTGGGGAGGAAAACACAGGGTATATGCAACGTTTAAGTTGTTTCTTTATACATTAACTGGCTCATTATTATTTCTACTTGGATTGGTGTACATCTATAGCACTTTTGGGACGTTTAATATACAAAAATTAGCTACATTAGTGCCAAGCCTTGATCTTGAAGTGCAGTCATTGCTGTGGATTGCATTTTTTATTTCTTTTGCAATAAAAGTACCGATGTTTCCATTTCACACTTGGCTCCCTGATGCGCATGTACAATCACCAACTTCTGGATCTGTGATTTTAGCTGGCTTGCTTATTAAAATGGGAGGATATGGATTTTTAAGGTTTTCTATTCCAATGCTTCCTCAGGCAAGTTTGTATTTTTCAAATTTCGTTGTTGTGCTGAGCATTATTGCGGTGATATATGCTTCGCTAGTTGCGTTTGCTCAAGATGATATAAAGAAGTTAATAGCTTATTCTTCAATAGCACATATGGGGATCGTTACTGCTGGCCTCTTTTCATTTTGTGAGGAAGGAGTACTGGGTAGCATATTTCAAATGATTAGTCATGGCCTTATTTCTGCTGCTTTATTTTTGTGTGTTGGAATGCTATATACTCGAACTGGAACTTTGGAGATTGCAAAATATTTTGGCATAGTAAACACAATGCCAAAATTTGGTTTTATGTTCATTTTATTTTCAATGGCTTCAATAGGGCTACCTGGAACATCTGGATTCATAGGTGAGTTTTTGGCTATGGTTGGAATGTTTAAGAGCATAGGGTTTTTTACAGGATTTATCGCACTTGGCACTATTTTAAGCGCAGTTTATATGCTGAATTTATGTAAGCAAATAATATGGGGGGTTAGCTATTCTAAATTATTAAATAACCGTTTGGATAGCATAGAATTTTCTGTCTTAATTCTGCTTGCAGTGTTTGTTATTTTGCTTGGATTTTACCCAACCCTTGCACTGAATTATTTGAAGCCATGTATGGCAAATTTGTTAGTCAAATATAATGCGCTATGAATTATATACAGATATTGCCGGAAACGTTCTCTATTATCTCCTCGTTCGTGTTGCTGCTGCTTGGGATTATATTTAACCGCCGAACTATCAACTTATTAGCACTTGGCTGCACAGTGGTAACTTTGATTATTTTAATTCTTTCGGCAGAAAACAATGAAATTTTTCTCTTTAATTCGTTGTTAAAACTCAATTTATACATCAGGTCAGCCCAAGGGTTAATTCTCAGCACAGGAATTTTAATACTTTTGATGCTGAATTTATCAAAATATGACTATAAGTATGAATTTTCAATGCTGATTCTTTTTGCGCTATTTGGCATGATAACTTTGGTTTCAGCAAATAGTCTGATTTCTTTTTATTTAGCTTTTGAGTTGATGAGTATATCTTTGTATGTTCTTGCGAGCTTTAATAAAGATTCGATTTATTCATGTGAAGCAGGAGTGAAATATTTTACACTCAGTGCATTATCTTCCTGCATTATGCTATATGGAATGTCGCTGCTTTATGGATATACAGGACAAGTCAATTTCTCTGAGCTCGGTTCATTCTTGCAAAACCATCAGATAACTTATGGAATAGTTTTTGGGTTAGTCTTTGTCCTAATTGGTTTGTGTTTCAAGCTTGCTATTGCTCCTTTTCATATGTGGGCTCCAGATGTCTATCAAGGTGCACCTACCATAGTAACTGCGTTTTTTTCTACGGCCCCAAAAGCTGCACTTGTAACATTTTTAATTCGATTGATGAATGAAGAGTTAGTAAATGTAAAAAGTTATGTTCAGCCTATTTTCTTATACGTTTCAGCATTGTCTGTGCTTATCTCAGCTTTTGGGGCCTTACGTCAGCAAAACTTAAAAAGGCTGCTTGCTTACAGTTCAATTGGTCACATTGGTTTTATATTTGCTTCACTTTCTATTTTTACACAAGCAGGAACAGATAGTGCCTTAATGTATCTGGTGATATATATCATCACAAGCATAGGGCTATTCTCATATCTCGTACAAATTGACGATGACGATTGTGATATTGCAAATTTATCTGGTATAGGGAAGAAACGCCCAATTGTAGCATTTCATCTTTCTGTGCTGTTACTCTCAATGTCGGGAATACCTCCACTTGCAGGTTTTATCGCTAAATTTTTTATATTCAAAAGTTTAATAAATTCTGGCTTTATCAGCCTGTCCTTGATCCTTGTAATAGCAAGTGTTGTATCGTGTTACTATTATCTAAATATCATAAAAGCTACGTATTTTGATAAAGCTAGTGGTAATAAGGTTGCTTATTCTAAGGGTCTATTCATTATCACTTCAGTGGCTTCACTGATCAACCTCGTTCTTTTCTTGTACGTTTTACTCACTCATTGAACTAAAGGACTGACAAGGTGATCCCTGAGGGCTTTCATATTCATCATTACAAAGAAGTTTCAAGCACTAATAAAGAAGCGTTGGATTTAATTGATAAAGGAATATCAAATGAAACTATTATTGTTGCTGATAAACAAACAGAGGGTAGAGGACGTACCGGAAAAAGTTGGATTTCTCCAGAGGGTAATTTTTATGCGAGTTTGGTAATAAACCTCTTTAACGATTATCTGAATGAAAGCCAGCTTTCGGTGTCATTCCAGCGCGTGACGCTGGAATCTAGAAATCAAGAAGAATGGTCAAGCACACAACTGTACAAACGTTGTGGTATTCCCACCAAGGATGATGTCATCCCAGTGCCCAGACACTGGGATCCAGAAAACTTAATTACAAATGGGCACATCAGGCAACTGTGTAATAAGAACTGGATTCCAGTGTCACGCACTGGAATGACACCACATACCACCTGCAAATTGCAATGTTCGCATAGTTATGTGTCAAGCACTGGGGAAAGTACTGGGATGATAGAAAGAGGTTTAATGAATCAAGTTAGCAAATTAACAGAATTGACTTTTGTTACTGCTCTTGCTGTTGGAAATGCTATACTGTCATTTATAAATGGTCTAAATCTCCAGTATAAGTGGCCAAATGATGTCCTTATTGATGGCAAGAAAATAAGTGGAATATTACTTGAAAAAAGATCCAATTCGAATTGGATCATTATAGGAATTGGAATTAATGTCAATCATGCACCACTTCCAGGAACAACGTGCATTAGCAATTACGGTGAATCTGTGTCTAACATGGATCTGTTAAAGGAATTAATAATAAATTTTAATAAGCTAAGAAAGCAATGGCTATTTGACGGGTTTTATGCTATAAGAGAAATGTGGTTAAAAAAAGCATTCAAAATGAATGAGCAAATCAGTGTAAAGTTAGCTGACAAATTGTATGAAGGAATTTTTGCTGATATAGATGAAAGTGGTAAATTGGTGTTGCAGCAAAAGGATGGAAGCTTAATTTATTTTGATGCAGGTGAGTTATTTATTGATAATGCATTATGAATACATATGTAATTTTTGCTTACCTTATTAGTTTTACGCTGATTGCTGGAGAGCTAATTTTTACCATTTCTTGCTATACTAAAAGTAGAAAAATTCTAGAAAGCCTGAAAGATAATCATGAAGAAGAAACATAAGCGATTACTTATAACTTCAGGAATTTTCTGCTTTTTAAGCTGCATAGTCTTTTTTATTTTAACAACGCTCAAAGAAAACATCTCATTTTTCTATACAGTAAGTGAGGCAATAGTTTTACAAAATAGTCAAAAACTAATCCGTGTTGGTGGAATGGTTGTTGAAAATAGCGTGATACGGAGCGAAAGTGAAGTAATTTTTCAAATGACAGATTTTAACAAAAGCGTTGTGGTAAAATATCAAGGGATACTTCCACCAATGTTTTCAGAAAAAAGTGGTGTTGTTGTGCAAGGTAAAATGTTTGATAATAGTACTTTTCTTGCAGATACAGTGTTTGCAAAACATGATGAGAACTATATGCCGAAAGTTTTAAAATAGATTTCCTAACTCAGCTATATTAAAATAGCATATGGAGAAGGTAACAGCCTGATATCAGGCTATTACCTTTTTTATTAAAGCAATCCGTTCTCTTCACCAGTAATATGGAGTAATGGAGGAGCTTCTCCAATATCTGGAATCGAATTCCTAAGATCTGCAAGTTCACTATCTATACTACTTGTCTTGCTGTCTATACTATCTATGGTTGATGATAATTGTGTTATTATACCACTTTGAATTGTACTATCCATATTTTCGTCATACTTATTAATGCTGTTTATCAAGCCATCATAAAAATTTTTAAGGTGCTTTATGGTCAATGTAATTTGTGGCATCTTATCAATCTCTTCTTGTGTCATATCTTTAGTTATATCAAATTCTTCCTTTGTTTTACCACTGACAATCTTCTTTATTACTGGCTTTTCGAAGCTTGGTTTATCAAACGCCGGTTTCTGAAGTTGCAATGCATTATTTGATTCAACTTCTTCACTAGAATATAATTTTATATTTTTATTCATAATAGTTACCTCCTATAAAAAAACTACTTATCTTTATAAATCATTACTATACAAATAACAGTGAGTCATTATTAATATCTACTATTGTAAAATCTGGAGCTTCTGCAATGCCTGGCATATCGTCCTTGATTTGCTTGAGCATCTCAATCATTTCCTTGTTCTGTTTACTCTGCTCGTCAAGCTTACCCCTTTCTTCTGTTAGCATGTCATTTAATTGACTGATAGAGTTGCTATTGTTATGCAATACATCATCCAATTCAGGAACGAATTTCGTGTTCAGCTCTGCGATTAATTTATCTAAAGCTTTGTGGACATAACCAAGCTGCGCTGGATTTCGCGCAACTGTTTCATCATAACCTTTAGGTTTGGTGTTAACTTCTATTTTGCTTATTACTTTAAGTTCGTTTTTGCTTTCTTGTTTACTATTATTCATGCTAACTCCTATAAAAAATTATAATTTTAAAATTAATCCAGCTACATTGAAATGGTATGTGAAAAAAGTAATAGCCCAGTGGGTTATTACTTGCTCATTTGGTGTATGTTATCTAAAATCATCTCGAGATTACGTCTTTGTATCTATAGTATATCTTCTGCCTGTGTTAGCGAGAAGTATGGCATATCTTCCTTAATTTTAGTGATGCTCTCCGTTATTTCTTTTGTTTCCTTACCTATATTATCTATAATTGTTGATAATGGGTTTATTATATCATTTTCAATACTAGAACTTATACTGTCATTGTATTCGTTGATATTGTTTACCAGGTTATCATAAAAAACTTTAAATCTAACAACATTTACCATCATTTTTTCATCAATTTCTGCAGTATTGATATCGTTGGTGAGATCAACCACTTTTTGTGCTCTATCCTGAAATTGCGGAATTTTCAGTTTTTCGAATGTAGGTTTGACAAATTTAGGTTTTTGAAGTTGTTGCATTTCTTCAGTCATACGGTCTCCTATAAAAAGTTAAAAAGTAAAAATTTTAATTATGCAAGTATTGACGAATCATAAGGATATATATCGCCATCTTCTGCTGTAAGAATTAGGTCATGTGCAGAATATGGCATATCGTCCTTGATTTGCTTGAGCATCTCAATCATTTCCTTGTTCTGTTTACTCTGCTCGTCAAGTTTCCCTTTTAATGCATCAATAATAGCTTTAGACTGATCTTGATTGCCAAGATCACCAATCACAGCTGTTACTTTCTCATAAGGCAGTTTGTGAATGATGTCTTTAAGCTCTTCTGCACCTACGTTATCCAAAAGTTCTTTAAACTGCTCATTAGACATATTGCGAGCAAAAGCTTGAAGTTTTTCTGGGTTGTCAGCTAAAGACTTAATGATAATCTGAATCCTATTAGAATCAGTTAAATCCTGAGCAATTATGCCAAGTTTATCATGATCAAGCTTATTAACTAAGTCTTTCAGTTGGTCTTCTTGCAGACTATTTACTAAAGCTTTCAACTGATCACCTTCTAATTCTTTGGAGAGTATTGTCAAGTGGTGCTCAGCTAAGTCTTTTGCAAGCACTGTAAATTGCTCGTCATTTAAAGTTTTAATAAGTGCTTTGAACTGATCCACTTTTAAGTGAGGTAAAATTTCTTTTACTTGCTCTGAATTTAATTTTCTCACTAGAGCTTCAAGCTGAGTATCATTTAAAATAGGAACAATTATTTGTAACTTTTCTGGATTTAGTTCCTGAGCGAGGGTTTTTAGCTGGTGATTGGTTAGATGATCTACTAAAGCTTGCAACTGGTTTGAACTCAGTTCAGGAATGATTTTTTGCAGTTGCTCGTTACTAAAAGTATTGGTAAGAGTTTTTAGTTGGTCGTCTGTTAGGCCCTGAATAAAAACTTTGGTAAACGTGCTTGATAGCAACAGTAGCACATCTCTTATATGTCTCTCACCGTAGTATAACATAATGTCTTGTAATACCTCATTGTCAGGTGAATCGATTATATTTCCTGCTTCGTCTGAAAAATAATATTTATTGTTGCCAGTATCTGAATCTTCCCATGTTACATATTTGTATTCCAATTTTTTTGATTTAATAGAACTGCTACACATAGTTTTGAAAGGCTGCACAAGTTCTCTTGTATATGATAACTTAGCCAACTCATTACCGTAATATACAAATGTATGGTTACTTTTTACATAATCTAAGTTAGAATCACTTTTATAATCTTTGGCTACCAGATTTCCTTCATTTTCTTCCTCCAGACATATGTAACTGTCTAGGCAAGAACTGCCGCAAAGTTTTATAGGTAATAAGCCTAGTGCTACATCGTTTTTATCATCCAGCGATACAAGCTCAACTTTTTTAATAGACACTGTAGGATCATAACCTTCAGGCCACTTTATCAATTTAGTCGGGGTTTTTCTAAACACCTCTTTTCCAGGTACCATCTTAAAAACATGCTTTTTTCCACTCATAGGCGTTACCAATAAATTAATTGTTAGTATTCTAACATTTATTGATTAATTTATTGTTAAGTTGGTATATATTACAATTGTAATAACCAACATTACTTGTGTAGAGAAAAGTTACGAAAAGAAATAGGGATTTTCAGGGAAGTAGTATAAAATCCTCATAGATTAAAATAAGCTGCTTTGACAGGTTTTGTGGCGGCTAGAGCTAATATAGACTGGTGGAGGCAAGCGGGATCGAACCGCTGACCTTCTGCGTGCAAAACAGATGCTCTACCAGCTGAGCTATACCCCCAGGTAATTCTTGCTTAAAGCATAAATCACTCAGGCTGAAATGCAAGAAATATTTATCTATTAGGCTATTGCTAAATAGCGTACAAATTCTGCAGGGTGTACACACTTCTCTATTTTTTTGTCTCCTTAGCGTTATACGTCACACCATCCAAATAAATCTGTGAACTGAAAATTAACAAGAAGTTTTCCTTTGGAAATTTTTTTAAATTATTCATAGATTTTTTAACTAAATTATCACTAACGCAGTATATTATATAATTTATTTAACCACACATGAAAATTTTAGTTTGATTAAAACGGATAAAAACTGTATTGATGTTTAGTATAGCTGAAAAATGAAATGATCCCGTAGCTCAGCCGGTAGAGCAACTGACTTTTAATCAGTGGGTCACGCGTTCGAATCGCGTCGGGATCACTCACAAATTTTGAAAAACATGCTAAAAGAACAAGACAAAATATTCACCAACCTAAATGGTAAAGGAACTCCACTACTTGAGGGTGCAAAAAAACGTGGTAGCTGGCAAAAAACAAAGGAATTACTGGATTTAGGATCAGAAAAGATCATTGATGAAGTAAAGAAATCTGGTTTGAGAGGTCGAGGGGGTGCAGGATTTTCCACCGGCCTTAAGTGGAGCTTTATGCCCAAGAATCTTCCAAAAGCATATTTAGTAGTCAATGCAGATGAGTCAGAACCTGGTACATGTAAAGATAGAGATATATTGCGATATGAGCCACATAAGTTACTTGAGGGAATTCTCCTAGCCGGCAAAGCGATCAGCGCATCAGTTGCGTATATTTACATCAGGGGTGAATTTTATAATGAATATTTAGTTCTGAAAAAAGCACTTGAGGAAGCCTATAAAGAAAACTTAATTGGAAAAAATGCCTGCAAATCAGGTTATGATCTTGATGTATTTATCCATAGGGGTGCAGGAGCTTACATATGTGGAGAAGAAACAGCTCAACTTGAATCAATTGAAGGAAAAAAGGGCTTTCCTCGCATGAAACCTCCATTTCCCGCAGGTGTTGGACTTTTTGGCTGTCCAACCACAATAAACAACGTTGAAACTATAGCCATGGTTCCAGATATTCTAAATCGCGGAGGAGAATGGTTTGCATCTCTTGGTAAACCAAATAATACTGGTACTAAGATTTTTTGTATTTCAGGACATGTAAACAACCCGTGTAATGTTGAAGAAGAGCTCGGAATTCCACTACGTGAATTGATTGAAAAATACGCAGGTGGAGTGCGAGGGGGTTGGGATAATTTACTTGCTGTAATACCTGGTGGGTCTTCAGTGCCATTAATTCCAAAATCTATATGCGATACTATTGAAATGGATTTTGATTCATTAAGAACTGCACAATCAGGGCTTGGTACTGCTGCTGTAATAGTGATGGATAAATCAACTGATATAATAGCTGCAATAGAGAGGTTATCACACTTTTATATGCATGAGTCCTGTGGACAATGCACACCATGCCGTGAAGGTACTGGATGGATGTGGAGGATTATGAAGAGGATGGTGGCAGGAGATATTAAGCCTGATGAAATAGATAAGCTGCTTGACCTTACAACTCAAATAGAAGGACATACAATTTGCGCGCTTGGCGATGCTGCAGCTTGGCCGATTCAAGGATTAATAAGACATTTTCGCCATGTTATCAAAGAGAGAGCGATAATTTAACTTTACTTATACTTCTTAAGCCGTTTTGCTACTTAGCAACCAGAGCTAAAAAATATTGATTCCCTTCTCTTTTAGGTGCCAATTCTACCTTTGCGATATCTTCAGTGTCTCGAATTAGCCGTTCTAATTTTTCCAGTCCAACTTCAGTGTTTATAAGCTCTCTCCCTCTAAATCTCATTGTGACTTTAATTTTATGTCCGTGGGCAAGTAAGTCTCTTGCTTGACGCAATTTTGTTCCGTAATCGTGATCACCAATATTGGGACCCAGTTTAATTTCTTTTATAGTTAATGTTTTTTGTTTCTTTTTTGCTTCACTTGCTTTCTTTTTTATATCATACTTTTGCTTGCTATAATCCAGAATTTTACATACTGGAGGGGTTGAATCAGGTGCAATTTCCACCAAGTCTAAACCAACACCCTGTGCAAATTCCAAAGCTCGTTCTATTGGCACGATTCCGACCATTTCACCACTATGATCAACTAAGCGTACCTCCTTAGCTGTGATAAATCCATTAATTCTGTTTTTATTGTTCTTTTTAACTTGCAAACTTTAACTCCCTTAATTCAAATTAATACTTTTTAACAGCGATTCATTAGCCTTTTCCAAAGAAAAAGACTCCTGTCTTTCCGATCCTAAATTTCTTACTGACACAGTTTTACTTGTAACTTCATTTTTGCCTACAATCCACAATATAGGAACCTTGTTTAGACTATGCAAACGTATCTTATAACTAATTTTTTCATTGGTCAAATCAGTCTTGACTCTCACACCTTGTTCTTTTAAAATATTGCTAATTTCTGTGGCGTAACCGTCAGCTTCGTTTGTAATGGTCAGAATAGCAAGTTGCGTTGGAGCAAGCCAAACTGGAAATTTTCCTGCATAATTTTCTATCAAAATTCCAATAAAACGTTCAAAAGTTCCAAGAATTGCCCTATGTAACATGACAGGGTGATGCTTGTGTCCATCTGCCCCTATATAAAAAGCTCCCAGACGTTCTGGTAAAATGAAATCAACTTGTAATGTTCCACATTGCCAGCTTCTGCCTATTGCATCTTTTAAAACAAACTCTAGCTTTGGACCATAAAATGCACCTTCACCAGGGCTCAGTTCATAACTTAAGCCCGCTTCTTTAACGGCTTCAAGCAGCGCTTTTTCAGCTCTATCCCATACTTCATCATTACCTGCTCTAATATCTGGACGGTCTGAAAATTTCACAGAAATTTCATTAAATCCAAGCTCTGAATATACTTCTTTTAAAAGGTCACAAAACTTTATAGTCTCAGAATTCACTTGTTCTTCCATACAAAAAATGTGTGCATCGTCTTGCGTAAAACCACGCACTCGCATCAGTCCGTGCAATGAGCCTGAGCTTTCATTTCTATGGCATATGCCAAACTCTGCCATACGTATCGGTAAATCACGATAGCTTCTGGTGTGAGAATTAAAAATCTGCACATGACAAGGGCAATTCATAGGCTTTATTGCTAACTTTTTATTTTCAGACTCGTCAACAACGAACATATTTTCACGAAACTTATCCCAATGTCCAGATCTTTCCCACAGCTCTTTACTTACTAAAATAGGAGTTTTTACCTCAAAATAGCCATTATTTATTAGCTTCTTTCTGATGTAAGACTCAAGAACATTATATAGAATATATCCTTGTTCATGCCAAAAAACCTGCCCAACAGCTTCCTCTTGAATGTGAAATAAATCCATATCCTTAGCAATTTTGCGGTGATCACGTTTTTCTGCTTCTTTGAGGCACTCAAGGTAAGCGTTTAATTCATCCTTATTTCTCCATGCTGTACCATATATTCGCTGCAACATTGGGCCCTTTGCATCACCTCGCCAGTATGCACCCGCTACTTTCATAAGTTTAAACGCTTTAACTCTGCCGGTTGATGGTGAGTGCGGACCACGACATAGGTCAATAAAATCACCTTGCCTATAAACAGTTAGGTTTTCACCCTCTGGTATGGATGAGATAATATCAACCTTATATTTTTCGCCTATACCACTAAAGAAATCAATTGCCTGCTTGCGAGTCCAAACTTCTCGAACAAATCTGTGGTTACTTTTTACAATCTCTTTCATTTTCTTTTCTATTGCGGTAAGATCGTCCGTAGTGAAGGTACGACCTGTAGCAAAATCATAGTAAAAACCGTCCTGAATTGTTGGGCCGATAGTAATCTGAGTATTAGGAAATAGCTCTTTCACTGCCTGTGCCATTATGTGAGCAGCATCATGCCTTATTATATCTAAACCCGCTTCGTCACTCAGTTGTATCACCTCTATCTCTGCATCAGCTTCAATTTCACGTGAGAGATCATGCAACTCACCATTTACCTTAAAGGCAATTGCTTCTTTCAAAGCATCTGGTTGTAATATATCAAAGCCAATGACTTTACCACTGTATTCTTTTACTTTTTGTTCGGTTGAAAAAGTAATCCTAACCATAAATAAACCTATACGGACATGTAGCTTGAAGGCGGTTTGCTTCTTCCAACGGTGTCATCCCAGTGTCACGCACATAGCCATACGAACATTCATTTTCGAAGGTAAATTGCACAGCAAATGGTGTCATTCCAGTGCTTGACACTGGAATCCAGCTTTTTTGTAATTTCATTGAAAATGTTGTATAGTGTGCTTGTTCACAATCAATTTTACTGGATCCCAGTGTCAAGCACTGGGATGACACCTTTGTGTTTGAGGCAAAACAGGCTATAACATTTAACATACTGCCCTCGCAAACAAATGTTCGTACAGTTGTGTATCAGCTACTGGGATGACACCACCCCTAGTGGGCACTGCCCCTAAATCATAATGGATAACAGGGTTATAAGCTCTGAACATTAATAATAAGGCCTATTCTTTTTTAACCTGAGTGCAATTGCGTCTTCCCAAACTTCACCATTACGCAATAACTTTTCTTTATTGTACATTAGCTCCTCTCTTGTTTCAGTAGCAAATTCAAAGTTAGGACCTTCAACAATTGCATCAACTGGACATGCCTCTTGGCAAAGTCCGCAGTATATGCATTTTGTCATATCAATATCATAGCGCGTGGTGCGGCGACTACCGTCTTCTCTTTCCTCTGCTTCAATAACTATTGCTTGAGCAGGGCAGATAACTTCACATAATTTACAAGCTATGCATCGTTCTTCACCGTTTGGATACCTACGCAACGCATGCTCACCACGAAACCTTGGACTTAAAGGGCCCTTCTCCATAGGATACCTCAAAGTAACCTTTGGCTTAAACATATATTTTAATGTAATAACAAACCCTTTAATTAACTCTACAAAAGACCAGTACCAAGCTAATTTCTTGAGCATAAAATATTTAAAACTTGTGTCAGTCATTATAAATCATATTATCAGTTTTCAAAATAAATATTTTCACCTGGGTGACTTTTTAGGTATTTTGGTTTCTTAAGTGTAATATTGCTAAGTAGTTTATATAAATAATGACAAACACAAATGAAACTATTTTCGCTTTATCGACCGTATTTGGTAAGTCAGGAGTTGCAGTAATCAGAATTTCAGGCAACTACGCGCTTAAAGCTTTAAATCATTTTCATATTAAAAAAGAAATTAAACCAAGATTTGCTACTTTAGTTGATCTATATGATGATTCCAGTCAATTGATAGATAATGGAATAATCATCTATTTCCCTGCTCCAAACAGTTTCACTGGCGAGGACGTTATAGAGTTACAAGTGCATGGAAGCAAGGCAGTTATAAAAATCATCTTGGAGGAATTATCAAAAGTTTTCGTTATGGCCAAGCCTGGAGAATTCTCACTTAGGGCTTTTCTAAATGGTAAATTTGACTTAACGCAAATAGAAGGGATTGCAGACTTAATTGATGCTGAGACGAAAATGCAAGCTAAACAAGCGATTAAGCAGATATCAGGAGAATTGGAGAGACTATACAGCAATTGGAGGCAAAGATTAATAACGATACAATCCAAAATCGAAGCATATATAGACTTTCCAGAGGACATTTGGGCAGAAAAAAGTGAATTGGAAAAAATTAATAATGAAGTGCAATCTCTCGTGCAGTTGATACAAGAGCATTTAAATGATAATAGACGGGGCGAAAGGTTGCGTGAGGGTTTACATATTGTAATAACTGGTGAACCAAATGTCGGTAAATCAACTCTGTTTAATTTCTTAGCCAAGCGTGATATTGCTATTGTTTCTGAATATGCAGGCACAACAAGAGATATACTTGAAGCTCATATTGACATTGGCGGATACCCAATCATTCTCTCTGATACTGCTGGAATTCGTGAAAGTTCAGATCCAATAGAATTAGAAGGTATAAGTCGAGCGAAAAAGAGGTCTTTTGAAGCTGATTTAAGAATAGAGCTATTTCCTTTTCAACAACGACACGATGTCAATTATCAAGCCACAGGCAATATACCATCTGTCGTTGACACACAACTATGCAAATATTGTAATCAACAAACGGTGTCATCCCAGTGCTTGACACTGGGATCCAGATATAAAAATACTTGCAAATTATGCAATAGACAATGGATTCTAGAAACATGTGCTGAAAACAATGTTCATGATGAGATAAGCTGGAAACCAGTGTCAGCTACTTGCATGACATCAGACCAAAATGACACCATTTATGTATTGAGCAAAGCTGACGATGTTATCAATAATCACAATATAAAAATTAATGGCATAGATCTTTTACCCATTTCTATTCTAAAGGAAATAGGTACAAACAAATTGATCTCTCTCATAAAAGAGAAGGCAGGGGAAAAATTTGGGCATGATAGAGACACTCCTGTAATCACTCGGCAAAGACATAGGAATCACATGAAGAAAGCACTGGAACATTTACAACGTTTTAATATCGATAATCCAATTGAGTTGATATCTGAAGATTTGAGGCTTGCTGCATTTGAACTTGGTGCAGTGATTGGGATTATTAATGTTGAGGAAATATTGAGTAGTGTGTTTAGCAACTTTTGCGTGGGCAAGTAAAGCTTTTATAGATTGCTTAAAATCAAATGTTGTGATAGAAAAGAAATGGACGGATGGCCGAGCGGTTTAAGGCACCAGTCTTGAAAACTGACGTACGTGATGAGCGTACCATGGGTTCGAATCCCATTCCGTCCGCACAGCATCTCGCTATGCTAGCTGATTTTTAGAGCTTATTTGGACTATGTGGTTCATAACGCTGGAAATCTTATCTAATCTAGCCACATCTTTTAAAAATACATCCCTTTGTAAATTGACCTTGTTAGCGAAGAAAGCTAATATCTATAAATAGATCACCATCTGAATATGGAACCCGATATAGTAATAATAGGTGCAGGACCTGTTGGAATATTCACTGCTTTTCAAGCGGGAATGCTTGATATGAAATGTCATATAATAGATGTTTTGGATCAAGCAGGAGGACAATGCACAGCTCTTTACCCAGAAAAGCCAATATACGATATACCTGGTTATCCTGTAATTACTGCCCAAAAATTAATTGAGCAGCTAATGGAGCAAGCTTCGCCATTTAAGCCTATTTACCATTTAAGTCAAAAAGTAGAAAAGATTTCAAATAACGAAGGTGAAAACTTTACTATCATAACGAGCATAGGTACAGAGGTAAAATGTAAGGCTGTTATTGTTGCTGCAGGTAATGGAATGTTTGAACCTAACCGTCCACCCTTAAGTGGTATATTAGAATATGAAAATAAATCTGTATTTTACAGTGTAAATAAAATTTCTGATTTTCAGGATAAAACTATAGTCATTGCAGGGGGGGGTGATTCTGCGGCTGATTGGACTGTAGAACTTTCTAAAGTTGCAAAGAAAATTTATGTGATACATAGGAGAAAGGAATTTCGCTGCACTCCTGAAACTAGAAATAAATTAGAATCACTTGAAATTGATGGAAAAATAGAACTGGTAGTGCCATATCAATTACACGAACTAGCAGGAAGTAATGGGCAGTTGAGCGCAGTGATAGTAAAAAACATTGCCTCTAAGGAAGAAAAAGAAATATCCGCTGATTTTTTGCTGCCATTTTTTGGACTGTCAATGAATCTTGGTCCAATAAACAATTGGGGTATACAGTTAGAACATGGCCGCATAACTGTCGACCCAGCTACACTTAAAACCAGTAGAGATAGGATATATGCAATCGGAGATATAGCTATTTATTCAGGCAAACTAAAATTAATACTAAATGGTTTTGCTGAGAGCGCAATGGCTTGTCATAACATATACAAAGTAATCCACAATTCTCCAGTCAATTTTCAATATTCAACTTCAAAGGGAATTCACGGGAAAGAAAAACTTCCTTGACAAACCTCGCCAGCTCCCTTATCATGAAACTGAAGTTATTGTATTTGCTTTCGCCAATCTGCAGATTAAAAGGTAAGGATTACTTAATGTATCGGCGTCTTATGTTCAATTTTTTGCAGTATATAGATACTGTATGTCTTTACAAAACTTCATCTACATCTAGATTTTTATCTAAATAAGCTGAACGCGCTTATAAAGCGTTACAAGACATCAAAAAATGCCAATACTCGACAGAGATAGTAAAAGACTAGCTAACTCGGGGATTCTTTGTCTTTTTTTCTGCTTAGTAAATTTCTTAAACATTTGCAGCGTAAGTCAGTTGCAATTAAAAGCAGCTGAATTTCGCTTGTCAAGCGTTTAAAACATAAAAAACGCCAATATTTTAAAGCGGATAATAACCCCAGGGCTTCTTTTGCCTTTTTTTTCATTTGGTAAATTTCTTAAATATTTGTGGCTAAACGACAACCGTCATCCCGCTGCTTGTTAGCGGGATCTAGAGATACCGCGAATGAATCGCGGTATGACGTAGGACTGCTGTCATTCCAGTGCTCCTTTTTTTGTCATCCGAGTAGCTGACACTGGGATGGCTTTGTTGCATCGCTAGCTATGATGGATTAAAGATAAAAAAGATAGGGAATATCAGTAGCTTATTATTCTGGTATTTATAACAAGAACGGTCAGTGAATACCTAAATTTGAGTAAAAGAAATTTCACTACCACTCACTAATCTGGCTAAAATTCAAGAATTTCAATGCTTTAGCTATTTTCAATAGAATTAAATTTATTAATATAAATAACAAATTACTATTCTTAAATTTGATCAGATTGATTGCAAAAAAACAAGATTTTCAATAGGTTGCTTATAATCCTAACTATAGTTAGCCTTTCATAAGTAGCGATGCAACAAAGCCCACTGGGATCCAGGAAACTTAACTTTACACCAGGTGAATGTACAATAAGAACTGGATTCCAGACTGGAATGACACCGAAGGGGCTACTGGGATGACAGGAGAAAGAGGCACTGGAATGACAAAGAGGGTACTTGGATGACAGGAGGTAATGCAGGAAGTCTAATAGTGCAGCAACACGGAACCCCAGGTCAGGCCTGCACCTATTGAAATCAGCAGTGCCAGGTTTCCTAATTTTATTTTTGATTTTTGTATTGCATAATCAAGTGCTAGTGGGATTGATGCTGCTGAGGTATTTGCATGTTGATCAACGGTATTAATCACTTTCTCTATAGGGAAATCTAACTTCTTTACTACTGCTTCAATAATACGAATATTTGCTTGATGGGGAATGAGCCAGTCAATATCAGTAATTTTCAAATTATTGCATTTCAGAGTTTCCTCTATTAAGGCTGTTAACTTATCCACTGCACGTTTAAACACTTCTCTTCCATTCATGTATATTTTTCCAGAATCACCAGTAGAGGATACCCCTCCGTTCGTACATAGTATGTCCAAATTGCCATCAGAGTGTAAGTTTGTTGATATGATGCCGCTTCTACCCATTTCTGATTTCATCACCACTGCACCAGCACCATCACCAAAGAGTATACAAGTTGATCTATCTTCCCAATCAACAATCCTAGACATTATTTCAGCACCTATAACTAGTGCATATTTAATGCTATTGTTAGATTTGATAAGCGAGTCTGCGATTGTAACTGCATATATAAAACCAGAGCATGCTGCTTGTACATCAAAAGCAAATGCGTTTTTACATTTTAACTTACTTTGTACAATCGTTGCACAGCTAGGAAAAGTTTTATCAGGCGTTGTTGTGGCAACTATGATTAAATCAATTTCATCTACTGAAATTTTAGCTTTTTCTATAGCACTTTTTGCTGCATTTACAGCTAGATCTGACGTTAGTTCTCCTTCATCTGCTATATGCCTTTGAACTATTCCTGTTCTCTGCCTTATCCATTCATCGCTCGTCTCAACTATCGATGCAATTTCGTTGTTACTCAACATTTTTCTTGGTAGGTAAGATCCAGTGCTTAATATGAAACTTTTATTCAATATGACTTACCCCGTTAATTATCTTTTGATTTAAATTTTCACTAATTGCATTCACTGTAAATTTTATGGCATGGGCAAAAGAAATAGCATCAGAATTTCCATGACTTTTAATGATGATACCATTCAGCCCTAAAAACATAGCTCCACTTCTAATTTTGGGATTAAAACGTGTTAAAGCTCTATTTAGTTTGGATTTTAACAACAGACCAACAAGCATCTTTGTTGCCCATGAGCTCAGTACTTCCTGCTTTATTAGATTGATAAAAGTATTAGCGGTTGCCTCAGCCGTTTTGAGCATTACATTGCCAACAAAACCATCAGCAACAATCACATCTATATTGCCCTCTAAAAATTCACTTGCCTCTATATACCCTTTGAAATTAATGCCTGGAGCGTTTTTAAGCAACTCAAAAGCGCCGCGCACTGAGTCATTACCTTTAACTTCTTCTGTGCCGATATTTAGCAAAGCAACTTCAGGATTATCAATTTTTAGCGCTACTTTTGCAAATATATTTCCCATTAATGCAAATTGAAATAATGAGTCGGCATTACAATCGACATTTGCACCAAGGTCAAGCAAAGCAAAGCTTTTTGTTTTAGTTGGACAGATAGAGACAATAGCAGGACGATAAATGTTTGGTAATGTTCCTAAAATAAATCTGGAAATTGCCATCAATGCTCCGGTGTTGCCTGAAGACACCACTCCGAAAGCTTTACCTTCTTTCACTGCAACAATTGCAGCTTTCATACTTGAGTCTTTACGATGTCTCAGCGCAAAAGATGGCTTATCATTTGCAAGGACATTGTCAGAACAATGAGTAAATTCAGAATTGTTACTTACTTTTTTATATTTCAAAAGCAAAGGAGATACTTCTTCCTTATCTCCATAAATATGAAAAAAAACTTTAATGCCTGGGTCAACAAGGTTGTCTAAAAAAAAAACAGCACCCTGAATTACGGAAAGAGGCGCAAAATCGCCCCCCATAGCGTCAAGTGCAATAACTATATTATTATTGACCGTAGGTAACATATCATAATAGTCACTCCGCCTGTTGCTTAATGAAAACCCGTTTTCCTTTGTAACTGCCATCAACTGCTACGTTATGAGGCAACATGAATTCCCCAGTTGTTGAACACACCACAATATTCTTAGGCTGAATAGCATGATGAGAACGATGCATATTACGCCTTGACTTTGACTTTTTTCTTTTTGGAACTGCCAAAATTTCCTCCATTCTACTACAAAATACAATACATTAGTAACATGTTTTTTACAGGAAGTAAACAGGGATAGTAAAATAAGTAAGGTTTGCTTATGTAATTGAGTTCTATAGCTAAAGTGGCTCTACAATTTGAAAAACCGTCATTCCGCTACTCGTTAGCGGAATCTATACCGCGAATGAATTGCGGTATGACGTAGGGAAACCTTTCTTGGGTTAAGCTTTAAATTAAAACATCAAGTATATTGAACTTAAAACATATCTCAGCTATACTTTGCGATAAAGTTAATAAAATCAGTAACTCTAGCTAAAATGAATACAAAGTGAGCTTTTTTGATATAAATAGTGTTAGAATAATTGGTAGGTACTTTATCAATTTTTTGTTAAGGCTTGGTAGTGCATTCATATTTTTTATTCAATCTCTATACCACTGCCTTGTGCCACCATATTATTTTAGCAACATAGCAAGACAAATTATAGAGATAGGCTTTTTCTCTCTGCCAATTGTTGGGCTCACTGGAGTTTTTATAGGAGCGGCAATAGTTTTACAAAGTAGCTTGAGTGACCCATTAATTAACCAAGAACAGATAATACCCAAACTTGTTACGATCACTATCATTAAAGAGTTAGGACCAGTTTTGATCAGCTTAATAATGGTAGGAAAGGTTGGATCATCAGTTGCAGCAGAAATTGGTACGATGCGCATCACCGAGCAAATAGATGTCCTTACAACTTTGAACATCAACCCTTTCAAATATTTAATTGCACCAAGGATTTTAGCGTCAATCATAGTATTTCCCATACTTACAGTATGTGCAGATTTAATAGGAATATTTGGAGGATGTATCACTGCAGTCTTCGAATTTAACCACAATTTAAATATATACATTAAACACACAGCTCAGTTCTTTAATACGTATGATTTTATAACTGGGCTAATAAAAGCAACTGTATTTGGCGCCATAATTTCTGTCTCAAGCTGCTATTACGGTTACCATTGCAAAGAAGGTGCACGAGGAGTAGGTGTTGCTACAACATCAACTGTTGTTTTATCGTCCATACTGATCATTTTAGCAAACTACATGATTACTTTGATACATGCGTAACCCCATAATATCAATATTGAACTTAAGCTTATCTTTTGATGATAGGACAGTACTAAAAGATCTAAATTTTGATATATTAAAAGGGGAATCATTAGTCATACTTGGTGGCTCAGGAAGCGGCAAATCTGTATTAACAAAAACAATTATCGGCTTGCTTGCTCCAGACTCAGGGTCTGTTAAAATAAATAGTAAAAGCAAAAATAAATTTGGGGTTTTATTTCAAAATTCCGCTTTATTTGACTACGTTACAGTGTGGGAAAATATATCTTTTAATTATAAAAAGCGCTTTAATATCAGCAAAAAAGAGGCAAAACAGCTAGCAATCGAGAAGTTAAATGATGTTGGACTGGAGGAAAGCATAGCAGATATGTTTCCAATAGAGCTATCAGGTGGAATGAAAAAAAGAGTGGCACTTGCAAGGGCGATTGCACACAACCCAGAAATCATTATTTTGGATGAACCAACTTCAGGATTGGACCCAATTATGTCAGATATAGTAAACGAGATAATAATAAAATTATCTAGAGATCTTAACCCTACAATTATCACGATTACACATGATATTCATAGCGCATTTAAAATAGCTGATAAAATAGCAGTATTATATGAAGGGGAGATCATTTCCCATGGAACTGTTCAGGAAATACAAAATACTAATAACGAATATATAAAAAAATTCATTCATTATATATAGCTAAAGATATATACACTATTGCTAACAGTCATATTTTTAAGTTTTAACTTTGTAAAAGGTAGTGAACATTGGAATTCAGATTTTTTTCAAACTGGATCCTATAGCTAACACATCATACCGCGATTCATTCGCGGTATCTCGGCATAGATTCCGCTAACTAGTAGCGGAATGACGAATTTGTCGTTTTTCAAATTGTCGTAAGTCAGTTTAGCTATATATAGGATGACAGAAATTGTTTGTATTAGCTATATTCAAAAGCTCTATTGATATTTTGCAATATTTGTGATAAAATAATAGCTCAAGGTTGAGAGTAAAAATTTATGAGTGAAGCTCAAGGTCCAAACATTGCAGAATGGCAAGCGCAGCAGCAACGCCAAGAGGCTGCTGGTGAGAAAAGTGGTTTTGGTCTTGGTCATAGTGACTCTGTTTCAACAGTTGTCGATGGAATGAAATGGTTGTTCAACTTTCATGAAGGAGCAATTGCTGCTTATAGTAACGTGTTTGAAGGTTTGGTGAGTGGTAGTAGTCTAGTAACGCTGTTTGGAAAATCAGGTAATATGTTTGGCATAAAATTTCTTGAAGGCCTTGCAGAATATTTTTCAGGTGGAGGTGGGGAAGATATGCCATCAGAAGGAATGGATATGGCTCATGGTGATGAGGGACCTCACTCAGATGATTACCCTCATGCCAATAATGAAATGGCTCATAATGCTGATGGTTTGCAAGACATGCATGATGCAGGTGATCACCATGGTCAATCTTTTTCACCTGGTCCTTCACCATCTGTTGGTGATGACCACGGGCATGAACTTGGTTAAACGCTTAAAAACTGCTGAATAGTATGCGAGAAGGCCTAATAAGAAAAGTTGCTGTTGTTATAATTAACATGAGTTTGTCTTAGTGAAAAAGGTTTCAGTTTTAGGGTCAACAGGAAGTGTTGGAAAAAAGACTGTAGATTTGCTCTCAAAGAGAAAAGAAGAATACCAAGTGGAAGCACTAAGTGCCCATTCGAACTTTGCTCTACTGGCACACCAAGCAAAACTGCTAAATGCAAAATATGTTGCTATCTCCGATGAAAGGCTTTACAAAGATTTGAAAGAAAGTTTACTTGGTACAGATGTAAAAATAGCAATTGGTGCTACAAATATTGCTACCATACCTGTTGATCTCTCAGTTGTTGCAATAGTTGGCATTGCAGGCCTTGAGCCAGTTATGGAGGTTATAGAAAGCGGTACCAAAGTCATTGCATTGGCAAACAAAGAAAGCATTGTTTGCGGTGGAAAGTTATTACTCAAAAAAGCTAAAGAAAAAAATGTACAAATAATCCCTATTGACTCTGAGCACAATGCAATTTTTCAAATTTTGCAAAATGACGACAAATGCGTAGAAAAGATCATACTTACTGCTTCTGGTGGACCATTCTTAAATTATAGTTCTGAGCAATTAAGAAATGTCATGGTAGATCAGGCGCTTAGTCACCCCACTTGGAATATGGGAAAGAAAATCTCGGTTGATAGCGCAACAATGATGAATAAGGCACTAGAGATAATAGAAGCACATAACTTGTTTAACATCAGCCCGGATAAAATTGAAGCAATAGTGCATCCTGAGTCAATAGTACATGGAATTGTAACTTATAAGGATGGGTTCAACTTTGCTGTGCTTGCAGAGACTGACATGGCAATTCCCATTTCATATGCTTTGTCTTGGCCGGAAAGATCAGCTTTAAATTGTAGACTAGATTTAACAGAGCAAGGAAAATTGACCTTTCAAGAACCAGACCATAAACGTTTTCCTGCGCTAAAGCTTAGCATGGCAGTGTTAAACTCTTCTGCTCCACAAGCAAATAGTATTGTGCTCAATGCTGCAAATGAAATAGCTGTTAATGAATTTTTGAAGTCACGAATTGGCTTTTTAAAAATAGTAGAGATAGTGGAATCAACAATAGAAAGTTTTGATAGTTATACTGATATTAATTCACTATCTGATATAATAAATATTGATTGTGAAAGTCGTATTATTGCTAATAAAATTGTTGAAAGTAAAGTTGTTGCGTATAGCTAGAGTAATGTAACCAGACTGCATTCTGTGATTTTTTTTTTAGCAAAGCACGATACACAATCGTCATTCCGCTACTAGTTAGCGGAATCTATGCCGAGATACCGCGAATGAATCGCGGTATGACGGTTCGCGGTGGTATGACGGTTAAGTAATTCGTCATCCCGCTGCTTGTTAGCGGGATCTAGAGATACCGCGGCGGTATGACGGTTCGCGGCGGCATAGCTATCTTCAAAAATATGGTTGAATAATTGTTAATAATAGTGTATAATTATTAATATTTTTAAGCACTTTGGCTATGGCTTTATCTAAGTTTCTCGACCCTAAGCTGGATTTAACCTTTAAAAGAATCTTTGGCACTGAAAAAAATAAGAATATTCTCATACATTTTTTGAATGATATTTTAGGGTTTACCGAGATAAATACTATACAAGAAGTGGAATTCCTCAGTACTATAATGGATCCTGAAATTGCCTCTGATAAGCAAAGTATAGTTGATGTTCTTTGCAGGGACTCTAGTGGGGCTAGGTATGTGATTGAAATGCAGCTCACTCGCGATAAAGGCTTCGAAAAACGAGCTCAACTATATGCTGCTAAGGCTTACTCAAGGCAAGCTGATAAATCTGGTAAGTACATTGATTTAAAGAAGGTTTTCTTTATTGCTATCTCTAATTGTAATTTATTTCCTGATAAGCTTGATTATATATCCAGCCACACTATAAGAGATGAGAAAACCAATGAGCATGACTTAAAAGATTTTCAATTTGTATTTATTGAACTACCTAAATTTCCTAAGAATAAGGAAGAACAGCTAGAAAGCATAGTGGATCGTTGGTTATTTTTCTTCAAATATGCAGATGAAACTACGGAAGAAGACTTAAGGAAAATAGCAGAAAAAGCACCAATAATAAAGTTAGCCTACGATGAATTAGACAGGTTTAGCTGGAATGAAAAAGATTTAGTAGCTTATGAAGAAAGAATAATGGATCTACGGAAAGAAGAAGCCATTCTTGAATACAGACTTGACCTTGCTACTGAAAAAGGCATCCAAATTGGCGAAGAAAGAGGCATCAAAATCGGTAAAGAGGAAGGGAAAATTGAAGGGAAAATTGAAGGGAAAATTGAAGTTGCAAAAGCAATGCTGGCTAATAATGTTGATGTCAACACTATTGTCAAGTTTACTGGCCTTTCTATTAGTGAGATTGAAGAATTAAGTGTGAACGGTACAGAGTAATTTCAAAGTGCATTTGCAGTTGGAACGGATACATTTAGAGGTTGTCCGGAAACAAGTAAATTCAAGCATATTCCCTCTTTAACATAACCCTACTCATAGCTAGGTATATGAAATTCTCAGTGGATGTTGTGAGTAAATCATACTCCTTCGATAGCCTTCTATTCCTATTAACCCAAGCAAAAGTCCTTTCTACAACCCATCTTCTTGGCTGTACTTTAAACCCTTGTTCTCTTGTTGGTAGTAGCTCAGGTGGCGTATCTTTGTGCACCCAAAATCTACATGGAGGCCTTGTAACAATTTCAATATCTATGTCATATTCTTCCTTTATGTGATTCTTTAAATTTCTTCCTTGGTATCCCATGTCAGCCCACATTTTTTTAACTTTAGTATATTTTGTTCTCATATTGTTTAATGCTATTTTAATACCATCTCTATCATTTTCGTTAGCAGCGCCTACGTAACAACCTAGTATAAAACCCTGAGTGTCTGTAATTATATGCCTTTTTCTACCCTTTACTTTTTTACTTCCATCATAGCCTTTGATCCCCCCTTTTCTGTAGTCTTTACAGATTGACTATCTACTATACAGGCACTTGGCTGCTCATTCCTTCCTATTTTTCTTCTACTATATTTTGTAATTTCATAATTCATTTTCTCAAAAATTCCCTGCTTCTTCCATTGCCTGAACTGCTCATACACAGTCTTCCATAGCGGAAAATCATTTGGTAAATACCGCCATTGACACCCTGTACGCAATACATAGAAAATTGCTTCTAATATTTCTCTTTTGCTATACTTTGGCGGCCTTCCTCCTTTCTTGTATGATACTCTGAAGTGTTTTTCTATTCTTGCCTATTCCCTTTCGCTTAGATCTGTTGGATACTTTTTTCTCATCTTTACCCCGTACTAAAATTTCAGATATTATAGCCTTTTACTTGTTTCCGGACAACCTCTCAGTATAGCCCTGATGTCATTTTTCTGCATAATACTTTGCACCGTTTTCAAATTGCAACTTTTACCCAAAGCCTTCAATTCAGCATGAATTTTAGGAGCTCCATATCTACATTTAGAAACTTGATATATTTTTTGAATAGCTTCGAGTAGCTCTTTATTTGCTGATTCTCTACTGCTTATTTTTCTTGTGGTCCACTTATAGTAGCAACTAGCAGAAAATCCTACATAATTCCTGTACTTTATAGCAGTTACTATGCTCTTTTATAAAAAAATATTTTACTCTTTTTGACTGGCCAGGGCTTTTTTTTAAATGTCTCTTTCCCTTGTTACTTTTGCTAACTCTTTCTGTAAATCAAATCTCTCTTTGTCGTAAGGAGCCATGTTACCTCTACCTGGAAATGCATCTGCTGCCGACTTTTTTTCGTTGTGTTTCTTTATCCATTTTCCTAATAAACCACCCTTTATTCCTAAATCCTTTGCTGTTTTTGTAATTGTTTGACCTACCTTTCTTTGTTCATTTGCCAGCTTAACAGCTTCCAATTTGAATTCTGCCGTATATTCTCTTACCATTTCTAATCCTCCAAAATTTTATTTTACCCAAAAAAACTCTTTTCTTTCTCTCCACTTTTTCTGGGTAAGGTCACTATTTCTTAAGTAATTTACACTTCAGAGTTTATCTGCTTTAAAGTTTACTCTATTCTGTTTCAGCATTTGTCATAAATCCTTAATTATTTCTGACTTTTTAGTTCAGTTTTTAACCATTCTTTCCTTAACTTAATGGCAGTGACAATAAGCCTATCTATCATTCTGATGTGATTTCAGTTTTGTTTACGTGCAAACTCTCTAATCCCACCTTGTAGTTAGGATAAATTAGAGAGACATTAAGATCTTTTTTAATTTTAACATTACTTACTCTCTTTGATCCTAAATAAAAACTCTGTGCATAATCTGGTAACTCAATTGGCTCTGGAGGGCTAACATTGAGAAGTTTGGCAGCATACATTACCACTTCAGATTGTGTAGTGGGTAAATCGTCTGCACAATTGTATATTTCACCAGGTTTTATGTTTTGCATGGAAGAAAATAAAATATTTGATATATCTTCAACGTGAATACGAGAAAAAAAATGCCCTTCTTTTTTCACATTTCTTGCTTTGCCAAGCTGCAAGTCAATCAACACGTTCCTACTAGGGCCGTATATTCCAGCTAAACGAAAAATATGTACAGGCAGTTTGCTATTTAGCCACTTCTTTTCAGATTTAAGGCGCTTTTCTCCTCTGATTTCTATAGGTCTTGTTTCAGATTCCTCATCCACCCAATTACCAGAGTGATCACCATAGACGCTAGTTGCAGACAAATAACCAAGCCATTTAACATTTTGCAGGCAATCACCGTATCTCTCCACAACATCATCACCATCTGGAGGAATAGAAATTAAAACGTGCGTTGCGCTTTTAAGCAGATCTTGACTAACTTTCTCATAATTAAAGAGGATTACATCTTGTATATTTTTACTTCTTGATGTGCCACTGACTTTCCAACCTAAGTTCAGTAATTTTTTCGATAAAAATTTAGCTACATATCCATAACCAAAGCAAAACAAGTGCATGAAAATTAATTTTTAAAATTCTTCTTGATAAATTCTACTCCTAATTTTATTCCCTCTTCATTAATAATATGCCCTAATGCATGAATTGGGTGTCCTTCAACATTTACTCCATTTTCTTTCAGAGCTTTAACCGCTAAGTCGAGGGACGAAAAAGGTACCACGTCGTCAGCATCACCATGGATAACACATATGTTAGGTTTTGACTTGATCTCTGGTGCAGTTTTTGAAGGTGAAAGAAATCTACCAGAGTATGCAACAACTGATGCACAGGATTGAGAGCGGGTGAGAGCTGTATGTATTGCAAGCATTGCTCCTTGAGAAAATCCAACTAAAGAAAGTTGCGTATCTTTTAAATTAAGCTCCTTTAATTTTGTATCAATGAAATGATTTACAATTGATGTAGCATTTTTTACTCCATTATATAGCGCTTCCTCACTACGATCTTCCAAACTGAACCACTGATAACCATCACCTATTTCTCTCTCAAACGGAGCATTGGGTACTGCAAAATATGAACCCAGTAAAAACTTGCTCATAACTTTGGCAAGGTGAATAAAATTATCGCCACTTGAGCCCCAACCATGTAAAAAAATAATCAAATTTTTCTTATTTCCGCCTGCACAAATTTCTGGGCCTTTAAGTTCAATCATTTCTTTTCCTTTTGCGTTTATATTTTTATTTAACACTAATTTTCAAATTTGTAAAACCAATGTGCAATTATGTACACTAGCTCATAACTGTATGAACATTGCAATTTGCAGGCAATTCGCGTGGCAGATGAAAGTAGCTGACACTGGAATGGCTTTGTTGCATCGCTCTTCGGATAGTAGGTAACGTACAATAAATTCATGAAGCTATCTCAAACTTAGCCATGCCTATTTCAGTAAATTTGTTAAGCAAATAACACTTGAGTAGCAGTTCCTTCTCACGATTAATTTCAGATTTGCTCCTAAAACTAAACCCAAATATTCGCTTCAACCTTGAGAAAAATCCTTCAATATACGATCTTTTTCCGTAATTTACTTCTTCTTTCCATCTTTTTATACCATTCTCACCATGTAATTTCATTAACTGAATAGCGGCATTTCTATCAAGCATATAATCCAATTTTGGATGCTCTGCTGCGTTGTTTTTCGGAGGAATTTTCGTTTTTATACCATATTGATTACACAGCTTATAGAGCTTTTCTCTGTCATATGCCCTATCTGCATATAGTACTTTTATGACATACTGAAAATCGACTTCTTTTAGCAAATCACAAGCTCCATAGTGATCAGAGTAGACACCGTTACTGTATTTTACAGCTATGGCTTTTTTGCTGTTTGTATTCAACATTACATGCAATTTTCTTGTCTGTTCATAGCTGCGATACTTTCTATCTTCGCTATTTTCTTTGCTATGACCAGGAGTGTTGTTGTATATACTAATTCCTGTACTGTCTATAGCAATTTCGATATCTTCCATATTATTTTCTGCAATCATTGATCTTAATATTGAGTTTCTTAAACCTTCTTGATGATTGTGAATAGCTGATAACTTGCAAATTTTTCCCAATTTGCTCAAGGTATCCTGCTATAAACCCAACTGTTTGCCTCAGGCCTATTCTAAATAAACAAGTTATTATGTGCACCAAAATTACAACTTTATCGCTATAAATATTGTTGCCACCTGGTATTTTTGGACCATTCTCGTACCACTTTTCTATGGCTTCGTTGGTATAATGAAAAATATTTCCTCTTTTTTCTAGAAATTTGTTATATTCGCTATGGTTACTGACCCTCATTTTTTGTGGCATATTTTTTCTTCAACAGTTAAATCGCTATTTATAATGAATTTTGTCAGTAGCCACCAGATTTTTCAGTTGCTATGCAACAAAGCCCACTGGAATCCACATTTCTTTTTTCTAGATCCCAGTGTCATGCTACTTGGATGACAAGAAAAAACCCACTGGGATAACAAGATTGAGATAGACTAGAAATTAAACGCTACTCCAGCTTCTGCACCAACAGTGCTGTAAAGAACTTTGAGTTCCCCTTTGCCGTCTTTGTCAGTTTTATCAAAGTTAGCACCATAAGAACCGAAATAGCGAGCTCCAGCGTAAAGTTTGACTTCTGGAGTTACATCGTAACTAACACCAGCTCTTGCTTGACCAGCAAAAGCAAATTTACCATTTTGACTACTCACAGCAGTTGCCAAAGGTGTGCTAATATACGCTGTACCAACGCCAACACCAACATATGGAGTGATAGGCATATCTTCAATTGCTATATCGTAATAAACGTTAACTAGTCCTGAAATTGCTGTTAAACTGTCTGCAATAGCATCTGGCGTAAATTTTGCATCTGTAACATCATTTTTGTTTAGGTATGAATAAACTCCTTCAACATCAACCCTGATGTCGTCCATTTTGTAACCAAACGCACCACCACCAGCTATAAAAGACGCTTTCAATGGACTGTAATCACTATTGCCTTTCTTATAGGTAATACCATCAACTTTTGTGAAAAGAGGTAAAATTTCACCGTTGTATTGCAAACGAACGTAGTAGCTAGTTTCTTCATCACTTATTGGACCAACAGGATCTGAAAAAGCAGAGTTTGATAAACTTAGCAACGTTGCTAAAGCGGCTGCTGAAAAAAACTTTTTATAATGCATAATTGTCCTCGTAAAAAAAATTAAAATTCCACTTTAGCAGTCTAAGTAACAACTAAAGTTAAGTCAAGTGCTAACTTAATAACACAAAATATCCTACATTTTAACTAATTTTTAGGAGAAGACAAAGATTTTATTAATGAATAAATAGAGTTACACGACTTTTTTACTCTTGATTTTTTGGTATAGCTAACATAGGTAAGATTTACTATCGAAAGACCTCGTCATTCCGCTGCTTGTTAGCGGATGAGATACCGCGAATGAATCCATAACTACACGAACATTGCAATTTGAGTCTACCAGGAGGGCAATGCCTCTTATTCAAGTACCCTCTTCTTGTCATCCCAGTGCGTGACACTGGGATGGCTTTGTTGCATCGCTCAAGTGAAAAGAACTGGCAGTTACTGACAAAATTCATTATAAATAGCCATTTAACTGTTGAAGAAAAAATATGCCACAAAAAATGAGAGTCAGTAACTGCCATGAATATAACAAATTTCTCCAAGAAAGAGGAAGCATTTTTTGTTATATCAATGACGCCATAGAAAATTGGTACGAGAATTGTCCAAAAATGCAGGGCGGCAACTATATTTATAGTGATAAAGTTGTGATTTTGGTGCATATAATCGTCAGTTTCTTTAGAATTGGTTTAAGACAAACAGTCGGGTTTATAAAAGGGTATTTGCAACAAATAGGAAGAGATTTGGCAGTTATCAGCTATTCACAAGCATCAAGAAGGTTTAAGAAACTTAATATTAAGATAAATGATTGCAGAATTGATAAAAATATAGCTCTTTCCATAAAAGTCCGGATGTGGTAGGATAAGGGTAGATGATGATAAGGAGGTTGAATGCCAGCAGCATATAGTTATGATTTAAGAAAAAAAGCAATGGAAGCGCTAGACGAAGGAGAAAGCAGAGAAACAGTGGCAGCAAGATTTAAGATTGGACGAACTACTTTATGGGAGTGGCAGCAAAGAAGAAAAGAAACAGGAGACTTTCAATCAAAAAAACTTGGAAATGGGGGTTACAATCACAAAATTACCGACTGGGGTACCTTTGCCAAATTTGCCAGAGAACACGGAGGAAAGACTCTATCGGAAATGGCTAAACTTTGGAACAACGTTAGTATCCAAACGATCTATCGAGCCCTTAAAAAAATTGGATTTACGCGCAAAAAAAGACATATGGATACAAGGAAAGAAACGAAGAAAAACGTGCTGAATTTTTGAAAATTATAGCGACAAAAGAACCTAAAAACTTAGTGTATATAGATGAGTCTGGCATTGATAACACCGAAGACTACCCCTAAGGATATTGCCAGAAAGGACAGCGGTTTTATGCCTTAAAATCTGGAAAGAAAACTCAACGAATCAGTATGGTTGCAGCCTTAAGTGGAAGAAAGATAGTTGTTCCGTTAACCTTTGAAGGCCACTGTAATATGGATGTTTTTAATGGATGGTTTGAGCAATTTTTGACACCGATCTTGGAACCTGGACAGACTGACCTTACCCAGAAAAAGTGGAGAGAAAGAAAGGAGTTTTTTCGAGTAAAATAAAATTTTGGAGGATTAGAAATGGCAAGAGAATATACGGCAGAATTCAAATTGGAAGCTGTTAAGCTGGCAAATGAACAAAGAAAGGTAGGTCAACCAGTTGCAAAAGTAGCAAGAGATCTAGGAATAAGGGATAGTGTATTAGGAAAATGGATGAAGAAATATAACGAAAAAAAGTCAGCGGCAAATGCATTTCCAGATGTAGCACCTTATGACAAAGAGAGATTTGATTTACAGAAAGAGTTAGCAAAAGTAACAAGAGAAAGAGACATTTTAAAAAAAGCCCTGGCCAGTCAAAAAGAGTAAAATATTTTTTCATAAAAGAGCATAGTAAACACTATAAAGTGCAGGAATTATGTAGGGTTTTCTGCTAGTGGCTACTATAAGTGGACTACAAGGAAAATAAGCAGTAGAGAATCAGCAAATAAAGAGTTATTAGCAGATATTCAAAAAATATATCAAGCTTCTAAATGTAGATATGGAGCTCCTAAAATTCATGCTGAATTAAAGGCTTTGGGTAAAAGTTGCAACTTAAAAACAGTGCAAAGTATTATGCAGAAAAATGGTATTCAGGCTATATTGAGAAGAAAATTTAAAATTAAGAAACAACAAACGGACAGTAGCTCCCAATATATTAGACCAAAACTTTATTGTCGATCAACCAAATAAAGTATGGGATTATTTATATAAAAACCAAAGAAGGATGGCTATATTTGGCAACAATAATCGATCTATATTCACGCATGGTAGTTAATGAGCAGTTCAATAAATAAACAATAGGTTATGGACCCTTTATTAATGGCCGTTAACAAGCGTAAACCTGCCAAAAATCTACTATTACATAGTGATCAAGGTTCACAATATACTTTGCAAGGTTATCAATATCTCTTATCCATAAAAAACATAGATGAGTCATAAAGGTTGTTGTTACGACAATTCTGTTGTGGAAAGCTTCTTCAGTTCTCTAAAAAGGGAGTTACCAATAGACACCTCTCGGCACTCTAAACAGCATATCAAAACTGCTATATTTGAATATATAGAAATTTTTTATAACAAACAACGTCACTATTAAGAGGTTGTCCGGAAACAAGTAAAAGGCTATAATATCTGAAATTTTAGTACGGGGTAAAGATGAGAAAAAAGTATCCAACAGATCTAAGCGAAAGGGAATAGGCAAGAATAGAAAAACACTTCAGAGTATCATACAAGAAAGGAGGAAGGCCGCCAAAGTATAGCAAAAGAGAAATATTAGAAGCAATTTTCTATGTATTGCGTACAGGGTGTCAATGGCGGTATTTACCAAATGATTTTCCGCTATGGAAGACTGTGTATGAGCAGTTCAGGCAATGGAAGAAGCAGGGAATTTTTGAGAAAATGAATTATGAAATTACAAAATATAGTAGAAGAAAAATAGGAAGGAATGAGCAGCCAAGTGCCTGTATAGTAGATAGTCAATCTGTAAAGACTACAGAAAAGGGGGGATCAAAGGCTATGATGGAAGTAAAAAAGTAAAGGGTAGAAAAAGGCATATAATTACAGACACTCAGGGTTTTATACTAGGTTGTTACGTAGGCGCTGCTAAGGAAAATGATAGAGATGGTATTAAAATAGCATTAAACAATATGAGAACAAAATATACTAAAGTTAAAAAAATGTGGGCTGACATGGGATACCAAGGAAGAAATTTAAAGAATCACATAAAGGAAGAATATGACATAGATATTGAAATTGTTACAAGGCCTCCATGTAGATTTTGGGTGCACAAAGATACGCCACCTGAGCTACTACCAACAAGAGAACAAGGGTTTAAAGTACAGCCAAGAAGATGGGTTGTAGAAAGGACTTTTGCTTGGGTTAATAGGAATAGAAGGCTATCGAAGGAGTATGATTTACTCACAACATCCACTGAGAATTTCATATACCTAGCTATGAGTAGGGTTATGTTAAAGAGGGAATATGCTTGAATTTACTTGTTTCCGGACAACCTCTAAGAAAGGGTTACCTGATTTTTGAAGTATAAAATCAACGGCATCATTGCTGGTATATATCTTTGGCTAAAATAAATTAAGATTTACTGCAACTACAATAAGTGCTCTTATCATCACATTTTGGTGTTAAGTCAGGATAGAACGTGAGTATAGCATCATTCTTTCTTATAAATACTGATTGATAATTGTCATCCTCCATTTTATACAGGCACATTCCATCTTTTCCCAATTCCTTAAACGCCTTAGTTGCAGAAATTATCGGCATGAAGGTTATATGCATATCCATTTGGGCATTTAACTTTCACTTCTCCATCCTTGCCCAAATATTTCATTCCAAATGTATAAACTGGCGGCTTAATATCTGATTTATTGCACAGGATTCCAAATCGCACCTGCCCATTTATCTTCTTGAGCTTCAACATATCTGCCTACAAAATGCATGCCACCTAATTTATCGTTTGGCTCACCACAAAAAATATGTCCAAACCCTATAGTTTCTTTTTCACTTCCACTATTTGTAAACCAAATGTTAGCCAGTTCATCTTTAAATAGCTCCAAATCCGCATCTGGTGTGACAATTTGATGATCAAGCTCATCATATATTTCTTTCACTACTTCTTGATGCTGCAGACAACTAAGTAAAATTTTGAAATCTTCTTTATCTGGATGCGCTCCCCAATCTCCACAAACTTTCAACACTCCTCTATCGAAGTCAGTTAATTCTGGAAATGGTGGCTGGTTGTGAACTGAAAAATGGTTCAAAATTATTTTCTTCTACATAGTCAGTGTGAAAATAATGATCCCTAATATAAAAAATAAATCCTATTATTGGTATCATTAAACACAAAATTAGTTTAACTGTCTTCGACATAATCACGTTCACAAAAAAGCTAGCCTATAAGAAATAATTTAAAAAAGTTTTAATCTAATCATTTTTGCAGAGCAGCAACTCCCGGCATTTCATCGCCACTTAACCAATCTAAAAATGCTCCTCCACCAGTGGAAGCATATGTAAAATCCTTATCGGTAAAGCCTGCAGCACTTATTGCAGATAGACTATCGCCTCCCCCTATTATGCTGGTTAACTTTCCTTTGTGCGTTAAGTCACTTACGATTTTCATTACCCCTATTGTACCACTTGCAAAAGCTGAATGTTCAAAAACACCAATAGGTCCATTCCACAGCAGAGTCTTACTGCTTGCTATTATACTGCTTATTGTACTCAAAGTTTGTGGTCCGATATCCAAAATTATATCACCGTCCAAAATGGACTCAGTTCTTCTTGAAATACTAGTGCTGTAATCAGAGTTTACTGCAACCAGAACGTCTTCTGGCACAACTATTTTGCAATTGTTTTTATTTGCTGTTTCAAGAATATTATGCAGAAGGTCGTCAACACCATTTTGAAAGAAAGATTTCCCTATATTTACTTTGCTAAATGACAAAAAATTATTAGCAATTGCACCTCCGAGAACTAGGTAATCAACCTTTTCTGTTAGCTTTATAAGCATTTTTATCTTAGTTGACATTTTGGCTCCCCCAGCTATCGCAGTAATAGGTTTAGCTTTAAACGATACAGCTTTTTCAAGATACTTTAGCTCATCTTGCAAGCAAAATCCCGCGTAGGAAGGTAAAAACTCTGTAATGCGTGAAATAGAAGCGTGAGCTCTGTGAGAGCAAGAAAATGCATCATTGACATATGTATCCGCCAGAGATGCTAATTGTCTGGCAAAGTTTGCATCATTCTCCTTTTCACCTTCATAAAATCTTAGATTCTCTAGTAATATTATATCTCCTGCATCCATAGCACTCACTGCTTTTTGCACTTTTTCACCAACGCAATCATCAATGAATTTCACTTTTTTATTTAGTAACTGTGATAAAGTGTCAATTATATTTTTTAGCGACAGATTATTGTCTCTAGCCTTTGGGCGTCCAAAATGCGATATAATAATAATCTTTGCACTCGCATTCACTAAATACTGAATAGTAGGCAATGCTCTCAAAATACGAGTGACGTCACGAATTTCTCCATCTTTTATAGGAACATTGAAATCAACTCTGAGTAAGACGGTTTTATTGTGAAGATCACAATTTTCTATACTAGGTATATTCATTACAAAATTGAAGCCATAAAGTCACTATACAGCAGTTTGATCTAAAGTAAAGTTTTAAGCTTACGAACGTTTAAGGAAATTTGCATGCCAAACGCTTGACACTGGAACCTTATCGTCATGCCATCACGAACCGTCATACCGCCGGGTATCTCTTAGCCGCTAACACGTAGCGGGATACTTGACCTTTACAGGGATGACGATTGTCGTTTAGCCATAAATATTTAAGAAATTTACTAAACAGAAAAAAAGGCAAAAGAAGCCCCGTGGTTGGCTAATTATACCAATTCTCATTGTTGTCCAGTCAAATAGGAAACATTGCAGAGTTGTTTAGTTGTGGAGCTGGCAAGAGAAGTAATAAATTTGCACAAAGCACCCTCAAGTAGAGCAATTGTATCGTATATTTTATTGCGCAAAATGTTCTGTTTTATATATAACCAAAGCCTCTCAACAGGATTTAGCTCAGGTGAGTATGGAGGTAGGTATATAATGTCGATATTTTTAGGTACCTTTAAATTTTTTGACCTATGCCAACTAGCACAGTCCATAACGAGAAAAGCCTCTCGTGTTTCTAGATATTGCGAAATTTGCTCAAGAAATATGTTCATGCAATCAGTGTTGACATTTGGTGCAAATAAGCTAGAACTCTCTCCATTTCTAGGATTAACTGCACTATAGAGATAGAAATTTTGCCTACCTAATTTTGTTTTAACCTGTGTTCTAATCCCCTTTTTAAACCACCCATGTCCAACTTTTGAATGTGTGCCAAACCGTGATTCATCAAAGAAAAATAGCTCTTTTTCTGGATACTTGCTAATAGCTCAATTGAGATTTTTTTTTGAATTCCTCTTGTTTGCTTTTATCTTGTCCATTATGAACTGGTCTTGGTGTAATATATGAGAATTTCATCTTTTGCATATGGCGGTGTACTGTAGATTTGCTGATATTTAATCCGAACTTTTCCTGGATTCTTATTCTCATTTCTTTAATGGTGATATTAGGATTTTCTTCTATCCACTCTTCAATTTGCTGTAGTTGAGCCTGATTTAATTTAGTTTTTCTACGACGTTGTGAAGGAGCAAACAGTTTTTCTTCTCTGCCAATTTTCAAGAGTTTTACCCACGAAGTTAGTGCGCTTCTTGAAATGCAATATATTTTTGCTACAGCCGTTATACTGTACTTTTTTGCTGCAATTACAGCATTTAGTTTTTTTGAAACATATGCATTATTCCTTACTTTCTTCAGCATTTCTTTTGCTGATTCTACTACTTTTTCATCCAATAATTTTGATCTTAATGCCATTTAAACCTCGCTATTTTACTTACTTCAGTATGGCTTTTCTTCCATCATTGTCCATCTGTTTGCCCTGTAATGGGAATTGGTATAAAACCAAACTTTTCTGCTTGAGCTCTTAATGTAACTACTGGGTTTTCCTTTTCTTTTGGTGTAGAGCTGTTCATCATTAATACCTTGATATAGACTGCTAATGGTATAATAACACATAAAAATGATTAATAAGTTAATAAAATACCTACTATAAGCCCTATGATAGCAAATATAGTTAGGGGTAACTTAGGCTTACCGACGATTTTAAAAACAACAAATTCGTCATTCCGTTACGTGTTAGCGGCTGAGATACCGCGAATGAATCGCGGTATAACGTTAGAGAGCTGTGCTAGCTATAGTGCATACCTGACCATAAGGTGACAAGATTTTAAAAAGGCTCTATAACAGTTTTACACATGTATGAATCTCAATGAGCAATCAGATTTTTCTAAATAGCAGGCTGGAGAATATACCTAAATTTCATTCCGCAATATTACCTAAACTTTGTGGTGGGGACAAGGTGGTGGATCTGCTGTTTTATAAGCCACTTAGTTATGTGGATAGAAGCAAGTTACTATCTGATGCTCGAGTTGGAGAATTTACAACTTTCATTGCAAAAGTTTATGAACATCAGTCGCCCACTTTTAGAGGTAGACCATATAAAATAGTCGTTGAAAGTGAGAGTCAGTATATATTCATAGTCTTTTTTAATTACTCAGTTAAGTATTTATATAAACTATTTCCAATTGGAGCGAATGTGATCATCAGTGGCAAACTCGAAAAATTTGCTGAACATTGGCAAATTACTCATCCAGATTACGTGTCGCTTGACATCAACCAATTTAAAGAAATAGCTTGCATAGAGCCAGTTTACCAATTATGCCGTGGCATTACCAATAAGCGCATTGGGAACATAATAAGCTCTAATCTAAAGGAATTGCCTGATTTACCAGAGTGGATAGATGATACATTAATCAAGCAAAAAAAATGGTTAAGTTGGAGGGAAAGCATCATAAAGTTGCACAGACCAAGCTCATTGGCGGAAGCTGAGGTTTGTAGAAAAAGGCTTGCTTATGATGAATTGTTTGCGTATCAGCTAGCGCTGAAACTTGCAAGAAAAAATCATGTGAAAGAAAGGGGAAGAGAATTTATAATATTGAGTAAATACAAAGAGCAAGTTTTAAATGAATTGTCGTTTCAATTAACAAATGATCAAACTCGTGCAATAGATGAGATCTCAGAGAGACAAAAATCCAAGTATCGCATGATAAGCTTGCTGCAAGGTGATGTTGGTAGTGGCAAAACCGTAGTTGCACTTTTTGCAATGATAAATGTGGTAGAAAACAACATGCAGGCAGCTCTAATGGCACCGACTACTATCTTGGCGGAGCAACATTATAATTGGATTGAGGAAGTTTTATCCTGTACCGATATAAAAGTTGCGCTGCTTACTGGTAAAACTTCGCGCAAGGAAAGAAAGATTATCATGAACGAACTTGCAAGTGGTGTTTTAAATATAGTGATTGGCACTCATGCACTATTTCAAGCTAACGTTACATTTAAAAATTTAGGGCTTGCAGTCATAGACGAGCAACAGCGATTTGGAGTGATGCAGAGAAATCGCTTGGTAGGAAAAGGAGAAAATGCCGATATACTTTTCGTTACTGCAACTCCCATTCCAAGAACCTTGCAGCAAGCTATGTATGGTGATGTTGAATGTTCAATTTTGAAAGAAAAACCAAAATCCAGATTGCCAATAAAAACTGTAACTATGAACATTAGTAGGGTGCCAGATGTTATTGAAAAGCTAAAAGGTGCTATAAACAGGGGCGAAAAAGCATATTGGATTTGTCCATATATAGAAGAAAACGAAGAGACCAATATTGCTGCAGCAGAGATGCGTTTTCAGGAATTACAAAAAACATTTCTTGATAAAGTCGGGATAATACACGGAAAATTGACTCAGGAGCAGAAAGATCAAGTTATGTTTTCCTTCAAAAGGAATGAATTTTCTCTGCTTGTTGCAACCACTGTGATAGAAGTTGGTATAGATGTGCCAGATGCAACCATCATGATTATAGAAAATGCAGAGCAATTTGGGTTATCACAATTGCATCAGTTAAGAGGCAGAGTAGGGCGAGGAAACAAGCCATCTTTTTGTGTATTATTATACGATAATTTAAGTAAAAGCTCATCTTCAAAGTTAAAGATCATGTGTGAGTCACAAGATGGATTTTACATTGCTGAAAGGGATATGATGCTAAGAGGCAGTGGAGATATTTTAGGCACAAAACAATCAGGATGTATGGAATTTAAATTTGCTGATTTATATCAGGACAAAGAGCTGCTCAATCTCGCGTATAATAACGCAAAAGGCGCAATGGCTGATTTTGAATTACTGCTTGATATATTTGAATATAGGAGTAGATTACATTTTTCAAAATTTCAGTAGAAAAACCAGGTAGCCCGCAGAAACAAAAAAACTTACTTGACACCCTTCGCCAACCCCCTTACAATGAAACTGAAGCTATTGTATTTGCTTTCGCCAGTCTGCAGATTAAAAGGTAAGGATTACTTAATGTATCGGCGTCTTATGTTCAATTTTTTGCAGTATATAGGTACTGTATGTCTTTACAAAACTTCATCTACATCTAGATTTTTATCTAAATAAGCTGAACGCGCTTATAAAGCGTTACAAGACATCAAAAAATGCCAATACTCGACAGAGATAGTAAAAGACTAGCCAACTCGGGGATTCTTTGTCTTTTTTTCTGCTTAGTAAATTTCTTAAACATTTGCAGCGTAAGTTAGTTGCAATTAAAAGCGGCTGAATCTCGCTTGTCAAGCGTTTAAAACATAAAAAACGCCAATATTTTAAAGCGGATAATAACCACGGGGCTTCTTTTGCCTTTTTTTTCATTTGGTAAATTTCTTAATGTTTATGGCTAAACGACAACCGTCATCCCGCTGCTTGTTAGCGGGATCTCTTGTTAGCGGCTGAGATACCGCGAATGAATCGCGGTATGACGTAGATTGCTGTCATTCCAGTGCTCCTTTTTTTGTCATCCAAGCAGCCTCCTATGGTGTCATCCCAGTGCCCAGACACTGGGATCCAGCATTTCATGCAATCCCATCAAGAACGTTGTATTTTACATAACACTTTTATGCTTACCAACCCAGTGTCCAATCAAAATTCCTGGATCCCAGTGGGCTTTGTTGCATCGCTCTTCGGATAGTAGGTAACGTACAATAAATTCATGAAGCTATCTCAAACTTAGCCATGCCTATTTCAGTAAATTTGTTAAGCAAATAACATTTGAGTAGCAGTTCCCTCTCACGATTCATTTCAGATTTGTTCCTAAAACTAAATCCAAATGTCTTTTTTAATCGCGAGAAAAAACCTTCTATATAAGATCTTTTTCCATAACTCATCTCTTTTTTCCACTTCTTTATACCATCTTCATCATATGACTTTATGAGCTTGACTGCAGAATTTCTCTCAGCCATATAGTCTAACTTTGGATGCTCTGCTGCGTTGTTTTTCGGAGGAATTTTCGTTTTTATACCATATTGATTACACAGCTTATAGAGCTTTTCTCTGTCATATGCCCTATCTGCATATAGTACTTTTATGACATACTGAAAATCGACTTCTTTTAGCAAATCACAAGCTCCATAGTGATCAGAGTAGACACCGTTACTGTATTTTACAGCTATGGCTTTTTTGCTGTTTGTATTCAACATTACATGCAATTTTCTTGTCTGTTCATAGCTGCGATACTTTCTATCTTCGCTATTTTCTTTGCTATGACCAGGAGTGTTGTTGTATATACTAATTCCTGTACTGTCTATAGCAATTTCGATATCTTCCATATTATTTTCTGCAATCATTGATCTTAATATTGAGTTTCTTAAACCTTCTTGATGATTGTGAATAGCTGATAACTTGCAAATTTTTCCCAATTTGCTCAAGGTATCCTGCTATAAACCCAACTGTTTGCCTCAGGCCTATTCTAAATAAACAAGTTATTATGTGCACCAAAATTACAACTTTATCGCTATAAATATTGTTGCCACCTGGTATTTTTGGACCATTCTCGTACCACTTTTCTATGGCTTCGTTGATATAATGAAAAATATTTCCTCTTTTTTCTAGAAATTTGTTATATTCGCTATGGTTACTGACCCTCATTTTTTGTGGCATATTTTTTCTTCAACAGTTAAATCGCTATTTATAATGAATTTTGTCAGTAGCCACCAGATTTTTCAGTTGCTATGCAACAAAGCCATCCCAGTGTCAAGCACTGGGATGACACCATAGGGGCACTGCCGTCATAAAGGAACCAGTGTCAGCTACTTGAATGACATCATAGGGGCGCTGGCCTGACAACCGTCATCCCGCTGCTTGTTAGCGGAATCTGCTGTGGCGACATAAACTCAAATCATTTCAAATTTCAATCCAAAGAGGTATCATTATGTCAAACAACTTCAATTTTAAAGAATTTTTTAACCACTATGAAACAAATAGTACGTCAGATGATATACAAAGGTATTATTTGCTGTGGAAATCAGTAATAGCGCAGGCAATGATTGATGCAGCAAGTCACTGCAAAAAAACAGAAAGCTTGGTAGAAAAACGTAAGGCAATTTCTTGGTTATCAGACTTTAGTCAAGATTTTGTGCACACATGTATATTGGCTGATTGTGATCCGGTATACGTAAAAAATAAAATACAGCCAACCTTAAAAAGCCTTACTAGATAAAGCCTTTTTATATACTTAATGAGGTTTACTCCTTTTACCGAAAAAAATATAATTCAATCTCCTATCTATAGTTGCCTCTATATCTTTGATTAATAGCTGCTTTATCATGTTTACTTTTCGCTTTGCATCTTGAGCTTGACGCTCATTGTTACCACTGTTATTGCTGTAATTATTCTTATCACTATAACTACTGCCACTTGGTTTGCTACTGTTACTGAACTCACTACCCTTTTTTCTTCTTGTGTTGAGTATCTGTATTATCTTTTCCTTTAAAAAGGACTTCCAGCCTGTGCCAAGTAATAATTTATAGAGAAAATGCGGAGTAAGAAACGCCACTAATATTCGAATAGAAATTCCGTAACCGAGATCTTCCCTATTTTCATAATACCACTTGCAATATTGAAACAAACGGTAAAACGCATTTTTGAAAGAGCAAAATTCTACAGCATACCAAAAACCATTGCTGAGAAACATGAGCACAATGCTGAATGTGTAAAGATACATTGTGAAGAGAAACAGTTTCACAATTATATCTTTGAGACTACCTAATATATAATTCAATAATCTTAATTTATAGAAAAGTGATATCATTTCACACCCACTTCAATATGGCTGGGGTGGAAGGATTCGAACCTTCGCGTGGCGGTATCAAAAACCGCTGCCTTACCACTTGGCTACACCCCAATACTACTTACATCAATAACACTATTAGCCCAATTAGTAAAAGATTTATTTGCTTTTTCTATGGGCATCACAGCAATAGCTGGCTGATCATAAGAATGCATTGCTTCGATTTTTTCTACAATTTTATCAACTTGATCATTCCTGCTCTTCATAATTGCCACTACTTCACAACTATTACTAATTTTACCTTCCCATAAATACAGAGAATTCACTTCGGGAAATATATTTACACATACAATTAATTTCTCGTTTAACAATTCTTCAGAAACAGTTTTAGCCTCCTCAAAATTTGAAAAAGTTGTATAAACCAAAACTAAATTATTCATTAGTAGCTACATAAATGCATTGCTACTATACTCTACCGAGATTTATTCATCAAGAGAAAATAACGCCAGCGCGTACTGTATGAACATTTGTTTGCAAAGGTAGTATGTTAAGTGTTATAGCTAGTTTGCCTCAAACGTAAAGGTGTCATCCCAGTGCCCCTGTGATGTCATTCCAGTGCTTGACACTGGAATCCAGTTTTCCATATAATCTCATCGAAAACGTTGTAACCACTTTCTATGCTAGTTTGCTTGTAAACAAGCAAACTTTCCTGGATCCCAGTGGGCTTTGTTGCATCGCTAGCTATGATGGATTAAAGATAAAAAAGATAGCGAATATCAGTAGCTTATTATTCTGGTATTTATAACAAGAACGGTCAATGAATACCTAAATTTGAGTAAAAGAAATTTCACTACCATTTACCAATCCGGCTAAAATTCAAGAATTTCAATGCTTTAGCTATTTTCAATAGAATTAAATTTATTAATATAAATAACAAATTACTATTCTTAAATTTGATCAGATTGATTGCAAAAAAACAAGATTTTCAATAGGTTACTTATAATCCTAACTATAGTTAGCCTTTCATAAGTAGCGATGCAACAAAGCCATTCCAGTGTCAGCTACTTTCATAACACCTTTCCTAGCAGAGAAATCACAATGTTCATACGGTTGTACGCATACCGCTGGGATCTAGGATTTTTCTATAGTTTAAAAACAAAAAAAGGATGTTACTCATTGAGTAACATCCTTTTGGAGAAGGTAGAAGTTTTACTTATTACACTGTTCCTGGAGTTGCTGTAGCTCTTGAGTTGACAGGTTCTGCACTAGGTTGATCTAGAGATGCGCGTCGTTTTGCCAACTTTTCTTCGAGTTCTCTGTCAAATTCTTCTTTTAAAGGAAGAACTTGTTTTCTTGTTAGCGTAGAAGAACCAGAACCCATTCCACTATCAGTAGAATTACTGTGAGTGAGAGTTCCGTTACTCAAACTATCCAGGTTTTGCTCCACAATAGGATCACTGAGAACATCTTCACTGAAAGAACTTTGTCCATTTAAGTTAGTCAATGAGGCGCTTCTAGGTAGTTCTGGTGGAGCAACTGGAGTAAGCTTAGGAGTTAAGCTACTAGGTGAATTGCTTCTACGGACTGTTGCAAAGTTCTGAGAATCTGAATCAGAGACAGTAGCAGTACTTTCAGTTCCTATAGAATTTAGTGAATTGCTTTTTGACAAGCTGTTAGATTGTTCAGAGCCTTTTCTTCCCAGTGAAGAGAATGATGATGACACAGACCTAGTTAAACTTTTGACAGAAGGCCTGTTAGCTTTTTTCTCTGCTCTGTCAAACATATTGCTTACGCTTGAGTACAAATGATTTTCTCTACATTCTTTAATAACCTTCTTAATTTCATCGTGATGTTCAGAGAAAACACTGTCGATGAAATAACTACCTTTAGGTAATGACCTTTGTGTTAACAAGTTATGCAAGCTTTTTTCATTTAAATTATTAATGAATTCTTTCAGTACTTGCCATCCAGAAGTATGTTCAATCTCCCCTGATTTTGCCTTCTCTGCCATTTTTAAATCAATTTCTGACGATATTCCAGAAAGTATATTTTTCACTAACCCAGAATTATTTCCTTTATCAGCAAAAATTGCTTTCATATCATTTCTTATTTCGTCAGATTTCTTAATTGCATCTGGAGTAAACCTTTTTACCTTATCTAAATAGTCCGTCTCACCAGATGCCTTATGGAACTTATTTGCCACTCCTTCGCCTACAAAACTAGCGCCTTTTTTCAGTGAATCTACTGAATGTTCATAACCTTCTTTCACCTTATCTTTAACATGCATAGCACCATCTCTAACTTTTCTGGCAGCGTATGTTGATGCGTCCTTAACTTTCCCAGCAGTATATTTCGCCCCATCAACTGTTTTTTCTGCTGACCACTTGAGCCCTTTATATCCAGATTGAACTGCTTTTACAGCGACTTTTACAGCGAAATATAAAGCAAGACCAACTATAGCACCCGGTATAGCAAGTGTTGCACCAACTGCCAAAAGTGGTAGTACTGCCGTAAATAACCCACTTGCTGTACTTACTACAAGAATCTTATCTCCTTGTTTCATCTTAGAGAATTCTGTATCTCCTTTTAACAGGTCAGTCATTCTTTCTTTTAGCTTCTTGTGATCATTAGCAATATCTGAATTTGATAGATTTTGCATAGTTTTATTCAAATCAAGACTACCTTCTTGTTGTAGGCCTATTTCAGTTTCAACAGAATTTAAACTTTTTTTATTAGGTAACATTTTTAACCTCACTATTAATTAAATATATTATAATTGTATTCCTTGATTCTTAAGTTAGTGTTAAATTGATTGCCAGTATTTATTTGTCTTCAAATAATTTCGCTTGACGTGTTTTTTGATAGTGTGGAAAATTAGGTCAAGAAGCTGCAGCATTTATGAAGTATAGAAAAAGAACACTCATCTTTTTGGCTGTTATAACTTTAATAATAATAGCTTTACTATTTAGGTATAATTCCCATTTTCACAAAGACGTAGTGCACTTAAAGAGTGACAACAAAGAATTCAAAAAAAAGCCAGAAAATTCCATAGAGTCGACCATATTACATAGAGAAAAGGAAGTGTACGATCATGTTTTCCATCCTGATGATTAATTTGTAAATAAAATAGCAATTTATGTTTGCATTTTCTTATTAAAGAAGTAATATTAGCGTATTAATTATAGAATCAATCATTATGTTTGATGATAATAATCCTTGGAATCTGGGAAAGAAACCGGTAGGGAACAAAACTCCTAATAATGAAGATATTTTAAGTAAAGCTGTATCTGATATAAGGTTCTTTCTTAATGGATTAACCAGAAACAGGGGCAAAAAACCTTATTTCATCATTTTCATTATTTTGCTGTTCTATGCTTGCACTGGCTTTTATATTGTCCATCCTAGTGAAGAAAGTATAGAACTTACCTTTGGTAAATATTCTAATACAGAAACACCTGGTTTGCGTTATCACTTCCCCTACCCTATTGGCAAGGTTTTTAAAGTGAACGTTAAGGAAGTAAATCGTGAAGAAATTGGGGTAAGTAGTTCTTATGGGCGAGATACAGATCGCGGTGAAGGCGTGATGCTAACTGGAGATGAAAATATAGTCAACGTTAACTTCGAGGTTCAATGGCGCGTTAGAGATGCTAAGGACTATTTATTCAAAGTGCGGGATTACAAACCCGGTTTCAGTGTTAAAAATGCTGCTGAAAGTGCCATGAGAGAAATAATAGGTAAAAACACGATCTCTTTTGCACTTGGTCAAGGCAGACCAGAAATTTCTAGAGATACTAGAATTCTATTGCAGCAGATTCTTGATGGATACCAAATGGGCATAGAGATTTTATCTGTTCAAATGAAAAAAATTGATCCACCAGAAAAAGTAATCAGTTCGTTTAGAGATGTACAAAGTGCTCGTGCAGACAAAGAGCGTACTATAAACGAAGCATATGCTTATAATAATGATATTATACCTCGAGCAAAGGGTGAAGCGATAAAGATAAAATTAGATGCACAAGCATATGAAAATGAAGTAATAAATGAAGCAAAAGGTAATGCAAATCGCTTTTTATCTCTTTATGAGGAATATAGACAGAATCCTTCTCTCGTTAAGAATCGTATTTATCTTGAAACTATGGAAAATATTTTCAGTAAGGTAGACAAAGTTGTTGTAACTGATGATCTGAAAGGTATGTTTTCTTATTTACCTCTTACAAATTTAGGAAAATAACCATGAGTAGTAATATTAAAATTGTTTTTGTTTCTGTATTTGTTGTTTTATTGATTGTTTTATCTAATTCAATATTTGTTGTGCAAGAAACAAAGCAAGCAATAGTTATACAACTGGGTAAAGTTGTAAGGGATGTTAGGGAAAGTGGCTTATATTTTAAGTTACCATTCATAAATAGTGTAGAGTTTCTTGATAAAAGAGTTTTAGATTTAAGTCCTGATAAGATCCCAAGGGAAGTGATAACAGCGGATCAAAAACGTATTATAGTAGATGCGTATGCAAAATATAAAATAACAAATCCTGTTACTTTTTACCAGGCTGTGAGGAATGAATCAGGTCTGGTTAGAAGATTATATCCGGTTATAGAAGCTCACATAAGAGAAAATATAGGCAGATTTTCGTTGATTAGCTTGTTGAATGAAAAAAGATCAGAGGTTATGCAATTGATTCAGCGTGGAGTTTATTCTGAAGCTGAAAAATTTGGCATAGAAATAATAGACGTAAGAATTAAGAGAGCAGATTTACCAGAAGAAAATAGTTCTGCAATATTTCGCCGTATGCAAACTGAAAGGGAAAAAGAAGCAAAAGAAATCAGAGCAGAAGGAGAGCAAGCTGGGCAGGAAGTTAGATCAAAAGCTGATAAATTAAAAAGGGAAATTATCTCCAGTGCAGTAAAAGAATCGTACGAAATAAGGGGCCGTGGTTATGCTGAAGCAACTAGAATTTATAATGAGGCATTTAAGGTTGATGAAGAGTTCTTTAACTTTTATCGCTCTATGAGCGCTTACAGTAAATCATTTGCCGAAAATAATACTAAATTTGTACTTTCACCAAACAATAACTTTTTAGATATTTTAAATAAAGGATGGAAATAATTTATGAAAAGTAAGGCATTTATTTTATCTATATTTGTATATTTTCTAATTGCGTTTTCTTCGTATGCTAATATGTTTGATTGGAATGCAAAAAAGGTCGTTGATGCTAGCACTACTGCATGCAACTGTAATCAAGGACTTGCCGATTTAGTGGAAGAACTCATTCCTGCGGTTGTAAATATTTCAAGCGAACAAATCATCAAACAAGAAAATAACAGCAGAACTAGAGTTCCATCTATGCCAGGAAATAATTTTTTTGATGATTTTAGAGAGTTTTTTGAGCATTTTGATCAGTTTTTTATGGATAGGGGCCCTAGTGTTAACAAAGAGGTGGTGTTGCTTGGTTCTGGGTTTATTATAGATAAAGGTGGAACTATAGTAACCAATTATCACGTTATTAAAAACGCCAAAGATATCACAGTTACTATGAACGATAATACTTATTTCAAAGCAGAAGTTTTAGGCTATGATGCAAGAACTGATCTTGCTGTGCTTAAGATTAATTCTGATAAAGATCTTTCTTCTGTTGCATTTGGTGATTCTGATAAAGCAAGGGTTGGTGATACGGTTATGGCAATAGGTAACCCATTTGGTTTGGGTAGCTCTGTAAGCACAGGAATTATATCTGCAAGGTCCAGGGACATTAGTATTGGCACTATGAATGAATTTATTCAAACTGATGCTGCAATTAATAGGGGTAACTCTGGAGGACCGTTATTTGATTTAAATGGAAAAGTTATAGGTATTAATACTGCTATCTATTCTCCATCTGAGTCTGGCGGCAACGTGGGTATAGGTTTTGCCATACCATCTAATTTAGCTATGTCAATTATTGACACATTAAAAAGTGGCAAAAAAATAAAACATGGTTGGCTTGGTGTGCAAGTTCAGCCTATAACGAAAGAATTTGCTGAGTCCTTGGGTTTAAAAGATATAAAAGGCGCATTGGTTGCAAGTGTAGTAAAGGATAGTCCTGCAGAAAAAGGTGGGATTAAAGTAGGTGATATATTATTAGAATTTGACGGTAAAAAAATCGATAGAATGACACAATTACCTCAAATGGTTTCAAGAGCTGGACCTGAGAAAAAAGTGCAAGTTAAGTTACTTAGAAAGAGCAAAGAGGTTAATATTAAAGTTGTGATCGGAGAATCTACAAATGATGGCCAAGATAACAATCAAGAAGAAAATAAATCAACATCTGATTATGTAACCGGTTTAACTGTTTCAAATCTGCCAAAAGAATCAAAAGAAAGTAAAAATAATGTACCTACAAAAGGTGTGATAGTTACCAATGTAGATAGTAACAGTAATGCCACGCTGCGTGGTATTAAAAAAGGGGACATCATTATCCAATTGGATGGAACTGATATAGAAAATACTAACGATTTTCAAAAACAAGTTGATTTAGCAGTAAAGAAAAACGGTAAAGATTCAATAATGTTGCTCATTTACCGCAATGGAAATCAATTTTTCGCTTCAATAAAGTTAAAGAAGTAATTTTATTCACTAAATTTACAAAACAGTAGTGTTGTAAGCTCGCTACTGTAACACTTCAATCTTATAAAATAAATAAAAATCTACACTAGATTTCTTGCATAACCATATAAAAAATCAAAGGATGTCATTCCAGTGTCAGCTACTTGCATGACGCCGTCATAAAGGAACCAGTGTCGGCCACTTGGATAACACCATAGGGGTTACTTGGGTGATACTATAGGAGGTCTAACATGAACTTTCTAAAATTCATTGAACTGTGCTTTCAAACAGTGGTGCCGGGATGTGAGTATAATGATTATCAGTACATAAAAGTCATAGCAGACAGGCTGGAAGCAGCCAATGCTGGCGAAGTAAGGCGCATAATATTCAATATGCCTCCGCGTTCAATGAAGTCCATATGTATGAGTGTTGCGTGGCCCGCATGGATACTGGGAAATCAGCCAACTGCAAGAATAATAGTTGCAAGTTATTCTAAGTTGCTTAGTGAAAAACATTCGCTCGATACCAGGTGCATAATGCAATCTGATTGGTATAAAGAACTATTTCCAGAGGTAGAACTATCCAAAGACCAGAACACTAAATATAAATTCCAAACAGTGCAGAGAGGATTTAGAATCGCAACATCAGTTGGAGGAACATTAACCGGTGAAGGTGGTGACTTTATTATTGTGGATGATCCGCTTAACCCTGCTCAAACTTTGAGTGAAACATTTAGAAAACGTGCCACAAACTGGTTCGATCAGACTTTAGTAACGAGACTCAACGATAGAAAAAAAGGAGCAATTGTGCTTGTGATGCATAGGCTCCACCTGGAAGACTTAACTGGGCACCTCTTATCTAAGCCAAAAAACATATGGCATCACATTTGTTTGCCAATGATTTCTGAAAATAAGGAGGTTATTTATTCAATTAATAACCATACTGGTGTCATTCCAACCCCCCCTCCTGTCATCCCAGTGCCCAGACACTTGTATCTTGTATCTGGGATCTCGTTCCTTAACTTTATAGTGTAAATTATTTCAAATTGTGTCTAGCTGCAAGTATAATAATTTCCATTTATAGATAAAGTATGTTGCAAATGTTATGCCAAAGAGTATAATAAAATCTATATCAAATACTTTACAAGAAAAAGTGGGATAGAGGCAAAAGCAAATATTAATAAGGATAATTTAAGAAAAGCGCATGCTAGAGTTTGAAGAAGCAGTAAAAATAAAAAATATTATTGAAAGGTTAAATAGCACATGATATAATATATATATAGTGTAAAAATGTAAATAATCTTACTGACATCTTTACATTAATAGTTCTTAAATATTTAGTACTGTAGAATTAAATTATTAAGTTTTATGAAGGAAGTAAAAATGATGGAAAGCTTTTCAAATAATAATAAAGATAGTAATTTTATCGAGGGGGCAAAAATAATAGAAAATTTTTCAGATAATAACGGAAACGGTAGCTCGATCTTCCAAGGAAAAATCAGGGAGCAAGATTTCTCTGCAGAGCAGAAGTTAAATGAACTAAAAGCAGCCATAGAGGAGCTCACCAGACAAGATTTGCTCAGGAGGCTCGAGTGTGAGCGTCAGGCTTCTAGTTGTATCGATGAAATATCATCTCAAGCAGAGCTACATATCGGAAAAGGTGGTGATGAGGATTACTTCACTGGTGAAAAAGGAAGAGTACTCGGAGATTTCTGGAATTTCTTTGAATCTCTCTTCAACCTTTTTGAAGTAGATGTAGATGATCCGAAAATCTACCAAATGCTCAAGAAGAAGAAAGAAAAAAATTGGCCTCTTTCGATAATTAAGTTTTTGCGTGATAAGCTTAAGGAGTTAATCAAGAAGATTTTTGCACGCGATTTAAGTTTCGATCAGAGGTTGGACAAAGAGATAAAAGAATTACAAGAGAAATTAGGCAGTGGTGAGTTATCAGGAGAAGAGTTTGCAAGGGCGTTAGAAAGATTAACTGCATTGCAAGATCTGAAACTCAGGTTACAAATGGCTGTTGTCGGATGGATTGTTACAATGTTCGCAGAAATGTTTGGAGTTGAGTTGGCGGCTGCGGTAGAGGCATCTACAGAAAAAGAAGATAAAAAAGCAGAAAAAACATCATTAAAGGAAGAAGCAATTAAAGAAGTTCATAAAGACGTAGAAATCAAGGTAGATGAAAGAGAAAAGCCTAAAGTGCCAGTTTTCCTTTTTGAAATTTCACCAGGATTTGTAAGGCCAATTCCTCTGAGCAAACCAGAGCTTGATCTTTTGTCGAATTCTCTGAAAGATCGAGTGCCTTTTGTGCAAACACATGATAGAGGTAAGGAGGATATTGAGAATTTGCCAAAACAAGAAGTAAATAAAGAAGACAAAAAAGCGAAGCCGAAGAAAGGGGTGTGTCCACCTGATCCAAAGACTGCAACGAATACGACGGGGAAGGTACAAAATCGGAGAGTGCAAAGATGCGATAGTGATTGGCAAATAAGAAAAAACCTAGAGACCCACGGAAGCACTCCAAGCCGGCCTGCTCAAAGCTCTATTTCCAGCAAAGAAGCTTCGAATCAATCTGCTGAGAGTTCTATTCCTAGCGGAAGTGCTTCAGGACAATCTGCTCGGGAATCTGCTTCTAACAGAGAAGTCCCAGAGCAATCTAATCAAGCTAACAGAAGAGCTCCGAATCAATCTGTCAAAAGTTCTGTTGCTGATTATGGATACGGTTTTGCAGTTGGTGTTTTGAATGATGCTGAGAATGAAGGTTCTGTAAGTAATGCTCAGCCAGCAAGCGGATGTAGTAATGTAAAAGTTAATAATCATGTGGATTCAATGGGAAAGGCACCAGAAAGAGCACCATCAAGGGGATACTAGTGTAGCTTTAGATGACAAAAAGACTAGATCCCAGATACTGTCTCTGCTGTCAAACAAATTATCCAACAAAATTACAATTAAATGGTTGATTATTTTTAAGAATACCAAAAAAGACATGCATTAATTTTCGCATTAACGCAAGAACTATGACTTTTGGACATTTGCCTTTACTTGCTAGACGCTGACAAAACTTTTGAAAATGATTATTATGGTTTTTGACTACTATAGCTGGCATATAAAGAGCTTTTCGAATACGCTCAGATCCTATTTTGCATATGCAACTTCTCTTACTTACTGACGATCCCGATTGATAATGTCCTGGATTTAGACCAGCAAAAGCTGTAAATTGTTTAGCATTGTCAAAGTTATCAACTGATGGCATTTCTGCGACAACAGCAACAGCAGTAAGATATCCTATACCTTTTATAGTCTTAAGGTTTTCCACCATATTTTTTAGATGTGGATAGTTATTTATATGCTCATTAATTTCTTTTTCGAGAACAATAATTTGCTCCTCTATTGCCAAAATTACTTTAGATATAGCTTCTTTGCAACTGGAATGCATATTTTTGTTTTCCAAGCGATTTGTCTGTTGCACCTTATCATCTTTTAGCGATTGCATGCAACGGTAAAGCTCCCTCAAATGCCTCATTTCAGGTGTAATGGGCTTCCAAAGAGCAGGTTTGTTGGCGATACAAAATCTAGCTATCATAGCTGCATCTGATTTATCTGTCTTATTTCTGAGCAGCTCACTTTTGCCAAAAGCTTTGATTTGGGCTGGGTTTACTATACTGACATTATGTCCTAAATCGTGCATAAAAGTAGCCAAATCTTCTCCATACCAACTAGTTGCTTCAAGACATAAATGAGTAAGATTTGCTCCATGGCCATTGCACCAAACTACAAGTTTTGCAAAACCATCTTGATTATTTTGAAAGACTTTGTGTCGTTTTTTACTGTCCACTAACAAACAAACATCAAATTTCTTTTTTGAAATATCCACACCCAAAATAGCATTTACTTGCATAAAATTGCCTCCAAGACTATAAATAAACTGAGAGTTTAGACTAACCTTGTAATACGGGATATAATTCCAAAAGATACTGTTCAGTCTTTAACTCTATGGGAGGGAAGCAAAATCTGGGATTCGGCCTTAATGGCATTAGTGTCGCATCAGCTTCACCCTCCCTGTGAGGTATTTTAGCTCTAATGCCTCACATCATAAAGATACAAGTGTCTGGGCACTGGGATGACACCCTTCTTAGTTGGGATGCCATTCTATGTTAGAATGGCTACTAAGGCGACAAGAAAAAGGAATTTTACTCTTTTTGGTACCTCTTTCTTGTCATTCCAGCGCGTGACGCTGGAATCTAGAAAACTGAATTTTATGAAAAAGAGTGAATAAAATTTTTTGAAAAAAAATATAAAAAAGCGCTTGCACTTAATTTTATTTTTAGTATATTAGTTACATGATATTTTTACTGGAGGGCAATATGCCAAATGATAATGGTAAGGAAAGGTTCAAGGGAGAAGAAGAATGGGATGAGCGGAATAAGGGACTAGGTGGTGGACAATTGCTGGGAGTTAAAGGAGCAAGGCTTGATGATCATCGTGAAAAAGCCAAGGAGATAGAAGAAAGGAGGCGTCAGTCTGAGCAAAAAAATAATCCCGGTGGTCCTAGACGTTAAGTAAAGAGTAGCTGTTGTAGTTTAAAAATGGGGAGGTTGGTATGGCTAATACAAAAACAGTAAGAGCATTGGTTAGTGCTTTTAATGTACATAATTATGCTCGTAATACAGTTAAAACTAGTTTTACGCTGCAAAGCAGGTACGGGAAGGACTGTATCGTAGTCTCATTTGATAAAGGTATGGAGGATTATCAGTGTAGCGAATATCTTTACAATATAAAAAGGAAGATAGTAGGTGAGTTCTACGGTATTGAAGAAGGAGATACGGATGAAGTAGTGTTAGATACAGCCAAGTTAATTTTTGATGTTGAATCTTTTCCATTTAACGACTATAAAGGAGACTGGTCTGTAGGTAAACAAGGTGGGATTGAGTTTGTAGCACCTATAGATCAAGGTGTAATTTTTAATTTGAAGTCTCATTTGGCTTCTTCACTTGTAAAGGATGTTTTAGAAGATATGCCAACTTGTAGCATAGTTACTAACTCATTCAACAAGGAAAAATATTTGTGTCATTCTAAATTTCCTAATAAAAAATTACGCAAGGAATTTGAGCGTGAGTTTTTATCAAGGATGAGGGAAAGATATGAGAATGCTCCTAAGAACCCTCTGAGGGGTGGAGACAATAGTGTATATATCAGGGACGTTTTTGATGACGCTCGTTTTATTGATAGTGTAACACGGCGTGCCGCATGGCTTATAGGCCGTGATCTTCAAGCTGATAGCAAAAGTCGTAGTGATGTAAGGGCATTTAAAGATTTGATAATGGAAGTTCTTGATCCATCAACACGTGTGGTGACAAATGCCTTTTTGTGTGCCTCTCCTTTGAATAGAGAGGAAGCCTCAATTCTTATACCTGTTATACTAAGTGATAGAGGAACTAGGTTTTTAACAAAGGAAGAAGCACGTGATATAAATCATAAATTTAATAATCCTGTACTTGATGATATGAGTGATAAAACTCAAGCAACATTCAAAGTAAATGGAAGCAGTGGGGTATATGGCATAGACTTTTCTAGTAAAGAAATTTCTCACTGTATGATAACTAAAATTATAGAAAGCTCTGTAATCAATGCAAAACATGAACTGTCCATTGACCATGAGCTTCCTCGAACGCTATTAGCTGAAGCATCACCGACACGGGAGTTTTCCAAGCGAAGTCGTGGTGAAGGGTTAGAGAAGCATCCCAGGCAAAGATCAAAAAAAGAGGAAGGAACAGAGCCTTTTCGGGGGCTGGGGGAAATAGATCCAAGTCAATCCACTTGTGATCAATCACAGCTATCTTTAGGTGCTTATGAAAGTATGCTAATGGGGATTCGGGGTCAGCAAGTGAGATGTAGGCCATCATCGATTCCTTCTCCTAGAGCATGGGATAATTCAATATTCTTAAATCCTGGGGTTTCTAATGAGGAACCTGAAAAACAGCAAGTTACTGATAAAAGTGATCGAAAAAGTAGTGATGAGTGTTCTGAAGCAAAGTCACAAGAGAGTGAATCTCCGGAGAAGAAACATGGAGGTGGTCCTTTGTGTAGTAATTCGTTTATAGGTAGTGTGTGGTCAAAACTAAAAGGCAATGTGCTACCTTCTCTTGAGCGAAATAACAGAAAACGTAGTTCGGTGTGTTCGATATCTTCGAGTGTAAGTGCTCCTGTAAATCCTGTAACTGAAAAACCACCTGTGTCTAAGTCATTTTCTTCATTCCCAGGTAGAATAAGAGCGGAAAGTAATCCACCCTCAGAAGTGACTTCTCCTACGCATGAAGGTGGATCAGAGTGGCAACAACGTCTTAATCCTGATCAGAGAGAGGAACTACACCCATTTCTTTCTCCTGAGGAACAAAAGAAGCTAGACTCCAACTCTTTCTCCCCTGGGAAGGAGCAGCATTTATATTTGACGCGTACTACTGAGGGGAAAAGGGAGCTAAGCAGATCTCTATGTGAGAGTGAAGAATCACAGTTACGGCGACTTGCAGAAGCACAATTATCGTCACCTGATAACTCTAGTTCTAAAAAAGTTGATAGAAATAGTGGTTTTTGTTCTATGGGTTCTCCTGCTGCGCAACATAAGGGAAGTGTCCCTTCAAAGGAAAGTGTCCTTTCAGAGGTTAAAGAGTGTGAGGTAGAGCCTGTATCAGAGGCTTTGAGAAAATAAATTTGGGTTTTTAGATATCCACCCAAGTGTTTTATTAGGGTTGGAGCCAAAATCCCTGACCCTGAAAGCACTGGTGTTAATTTTTCTCATCCATTGCAGATATTGCACGGTACTAAATATTTAAAAAGTATTAATATAAAGATATCAATAAAATTATTGTATCCGTTAAGCGGAGTGGCAGAATAAGGTAGACAAGGTGATCTAAAAAGATAATCATAGAGCAAAAGTGAAATAATATGGTAAACCTTTTAGAACTTTGCAAAAATTTACAGCAAAAAATAGAAAGGTTAGAAGCAAAAATAGAAAGATTGGAAAAAGAGAATGAAAGTTTAGAAGCAGAAAATAAGGCTTTAAAGATAGAAAATGCTGAGTTAAGAGAAAGACTCGGTTTAAGCTCGAAAAATTCATCAATACCAAGTTCCAAAGAGTTGTATAAAATAAAAAAGAATAAGCCGAAAAGCGAAAGGAATATTGGCGGTCAGGTTGGTCATAAAGGAAGTTTTCGCGCCAACATGGATGCAGATAAAGTAGTAAAGATAGAGTTGCCTAATACTTGCGAATGCGGAGGAGAAATTGCAATATGTGAAAAACCATATATTCATCAGAAAGTTGATCTTCCAGAAATCAAGCCTTATGTAGTGGAATATCAGTTAGAACATGGCCGTTGTCGGAGATGCGGAAAGAGAAGAAGTAGCAAGTTACCGGAAGGTGTTACGCCAAATACATTTGGTCCAAGGGTTAAGTCAATAATTGCAGCGTTCAGCGGATTCTACAAAAATTCAAAACGCGAAATAGCGAGTGTCGTAAATGATATCTTCAATTTGAACATAAGCGTCGGTAGCATATCAAGTAGTGAACATAGAGTTGCTTCAAAATGCAAAAAAATGTATGAGCAGATCGAACAAGAGATAAGTAGGAGTAAAGTTCTACATATTGATGAAACGAGCCATTATAACAAAGGTAAACTCGCTTGGTGTTGGATGTTTGCAAGCAATACGGCAAGTTTTGTAAAATTTACAGAGTCAAGAGGAATGAAAGTTTTACAAAATAGTAAATTCTGCAATCGCAATAGCTTGGTAATAACTGACAGGTATGCAGCATACAATTATTTTGCCGATAAAAACAGGCAAATCTGTTGGGCACATTTATCAAGAGATTTTGAAAGATTAGCACATAGTTGGAATATTGAAGTTAAAGTTCTGGGTTGTTACTTGAGAAACGTGGCCACTGAATTATTTGCACTAAAAAAAGCTTTACTAAAAAGTGAGATAGATGTTTTGAGGTTTGTCAGACGTGCCAGAAAATTAAGAAAACGTACAAAGTATTACTTGAAGGAGATATCTCGTTTACCTGAAGCAATTGGAGCCTCTCGAGTTGCAAAAAATGTTCTGAGATCTGAAAGAATGATGTGGAAATTTTTAGATGACCCAGAAAATATTCCGCTGACAAATAACCACGCTGAACGGCAAATTCGGCATTATGTCGTTTATCGCAAAAACTCATATTTTACACAATCAAAGCGGGGAAATACATTCCTTGAGCGGATAATTTCATTATACTTAACTTGGAAACAAAGGGGTCTCAATCCTTTCCAAAATCTCCTATCTATTGTTTCTTAAACCACTCTCCTGAACGGATACGTAAATTTCTTAAACACTTGCGGTGTAGGTTAGTTGCAAGTTAAAAGCAGCTAAATCGCTCTTAATCAAGCGTTTTAGAATAAAAAAAACGCCGATATTTTAGTACATAGTGAATAGCCAACCACCACGGGGCTTCTTTTGCCTTTTTTTTCGTTTGGTAAATTTCTTAACATTTATAGCTAAACAATAACCGTCATCCCGCTGCTTGTTAGCGGGATCTATGTTAAGGTATGACGGTTCGTGGCGGTATGACGGTTCATGGTGGTATGACGATAAGCTCGTCATCCCGCTGCTTGTTAGCGGGATCTCTTGTTAGCGGCTGAGATACCGCGGCGGTATGACGTAGAGCTTCGTTAGCTATAAGATTAGCTAACATTTTGCACATCCATAAAAAACAAACCTTCTTTTTCGTCTTGAACGCTAATAATAGCGTGAGTGTTAAAAGGTAAAGGATCATTTGTATGTCCATGGCCTACCCCTTTCATTGTAAATACAGGAAAGTTAACACTTTTTGCAAACCTTTCTTTTATAACTTCAACAAGGTTATCGTTATAGCAGTTAACGAAATCCCCAAAGATTACTGCATGTACTCCATCAAAGATGTGGGCTTGTTTTAGGTGATCCAAACTGCGCTCTATTGCGTATGGGTAAACTCTTATGTCCTCTAAAAATAGAATTTTACCTTTCGCATTTATTTGCCAAGCGGTTCCTATACTATTTTCAACTAGAGTCATATTACCACCGATGATTTTAGACTCTAATTTGCCATCTTTTAGTCTAATGCCATTATTTATCGTCTTTAGGTTATCAAATCTGATAGAATCCCGCTTGTTAAGAATTAACTCTTTCAATTTTTCAACAGAGCTTTCAGAAACGGAGTTATTTACTATCATTTCCAACATGGTGCCGTGAAGAGTTTGCCAATCATATTTAGCTTGTAGATGGATGTGCAAGGCAGTTATGTCGCTATAGCCTATGAGGATCTTTTTGTTTTGAGCAATCCTTTCTTTTTTATCATTGGGTAACTTTTCTAGATAGGGAATTAACCGAGAAGCCCCTTCTCCTCCTCTGATACACCAAATTATTTTACTATCATTAGTTAGTGCACTAATCAAATCATTTGCTCTGAATTCATCAGAGTTGGAATAAAATGGATTATCATCACTATATATTTTCTCCGAAATACGGGGATTAAAATCCAAAGCTTCTACATATTCTTTTATAGTAGTCAGATCTGATTCTTTTCCCTTCGAAGAAGGAGCAATAATATCAACTTGGTCGATTGCATGAATACTTGTGTTAGCACATAAAGTGAGAATGAAATATAAAAGATAAACAATCATTAAAATATCTTATAAAACTCTTTTTTTAGTATATCATCCAATTCAGAGAGTGGAACTTTCACTCCTAGTTCTTCCATTGACGTGACGCCATAACCTTGCAACCCACAAGGAATAATACCCTTATAGTGAGAGAGGTCTGGAAAGACGTTAAGCGCTATGCCATGATAAGTTACCCATTTTCTTAAACGGATACCAAAAGCTGCAATTTTTTTTTCTACTCCGTTATGGTTTACCCAAATGCCTATTCTATCCTCTTTAAATTCTCCAAGTATATTAAATTGCTTTAAAACATTTATTATCCACTTACTTAGGTCTCTAATATATAGCTTTATGTCGCATTTATTTCTTTTTTTAAGGTTTAACATTAAATATATGATGCGCTGTCCTGGACCATGATATGTGTGTTTACCACCCCTTCCTGTTTTATATATAGGAAATAATTTTTCAACAACGTCGTCATCTGTTGCACTGATTCCTGCAGTATAAAGTGGAGGGTGCTGGAGTAGCCATACTAATTCGTCTGCTGAATTATTGTGAATTTGTTGAATTTTCTCTTCCATAGATTTTACAGCGCAGTTATAATCAATAAGCTGATTAGATATTAGCCATTCTGTCATGTTCAATTTCTTTTCTTTTTAGTATAGCAGTGCGTTCTTTTCCTGTCACCCAAGTGCTTTCCTTCCGTCATCCCAGTGCGTGACACTGGGATGGCTTTGTTGCATCGCTAGCTATGATGGATTAAAGATAAAAAAGATAGCGAATATCAGTAGCTTATTATTCTGGTATTTATAACAAGAACGGTCAGTGAATACCTAAATTTGAGTAAAAGAAATTTCACTACCACTCACTAATCTGGCTAAAATTCAAGAATTTCAATGCTTTAGCTATTTTCGATAGAATTAAATTTATTAATATAAATAACAAATTACTATTCTTAAATTTGATCAGATTGATTGCAAAAAAACAAGATTTTCAATAGGTTGCTTATAATCCTAACTATAGTTAGCCTTTCATAAGTAGCGATGCAACAAAGCCCACTGGGATCTATGTCTTAGTTTAACTACAGAATCTAAAACACTTTTAACTTTTAAACATCTTTCATGAGGCACATATGAATTTCAACATCTTTCAAAGAAAAAAAAGCGCAGTATTTACTAAATATTCTGCTTTGCAGCTAATGATGGAGCCAAGTTGGAGTAAGCGTGATTATGTAAGTTTTGCTGAGGAAGGTTACATAAAAAATGTTATTGCCTTTCGAGCAATCAATATGATTGCAAGTGCTGCATCTTCGGTACCTTTTACTCTCTGCCAGCTTACTGAACAGGGAAAATCGCAACTAAAAGCCCATCCATTACTGAAATTACTTTATTCTCCTAACCCAATGACATCAAAATCGGAATTTATTGAGGGGATTGTAACTTATCGATTAGTTAACAGCAATTCTTATATATTGATGATTGAGTCACAGAATAGTAGAAAACCACCAACAGAGCTTTATCTTCTGCGCCCAGATAGGGTTGAAATTGTTCCAGGGAGAAATAACGTTCCTTATATCTATCGTTATACCATAAATAACAACAGTTATGACTTTAAAGTTGATAAACTAACCGGACGTTCAGCAGTGTTGCACCTAAAGACCTTTAACCCTTTGAATGATTGGTATGGGCTATCACCGATTGAGGCAGCTGCATATAGCATAGATCAGCATAATCAGGCGGGTGCTTGGAATCAAGCGATGTTGCAAAACGGAGCAAGACCAAGTGGTGCAATAGTTGTGAAATCAGCAAAGGACGGGAGTGGTGGAAGTTTAAGTCAAGAGCAGTACCAACGCTTAAAAGCGCAGATAAATGATCATTATTCAGGTTCTATAAACGCTGGAAGACCGATATTGCTTGAAGGAGGCTTGGAGTGGAAGGAGATGAGTCTTTCGCCGAGGGATATGGATTTTATTGAGTCCAAACACAGTTCAGCTCGTGATATTGCCCTGGCTTTTGGCGTTCCGCCGCAGTTGCTTGGCATACCAGGTGATAACACTTATAGCAATTTAGTCGAAGCACGCTTATCCCTCTGGGAGCAGACGGTTTTACCAACGCTAGAAAATATTATCTGTCACCTGAATTCTTGGCTGACACCAAGATTTGGTGAAGATCTGTGCTTGTCGTACGACAAAGATGCAATAGAAATTCTCATGGAAAAGAGACAAAAGTTGTGGAAATACGTAGAAAACGCAAGCTTCATGACGCTCAACGAAAAGAGAGAAGCATTTGGCTTGCCACCACTGCCAGGTGGTGATGAGTTAGGTTAAGTTTGTATCCGTTCAGATGAGTTTATTGTCCCCTAAACCGTACACCTAAGTAAATTAACTATTTTTCTTGCCAACCAGAGCGATGAAGATTTGGTCTACATCAAAACTCATCTTAGGACGCCAAATAGGGCCATCCAAGTGCATATCGATATAGATTGGATTACTATAGTTTGGTGGTATGAAAAAGAACCTGAATATAGAATTTAAAGTGAAGTTAGATAAGGTTAAATTAGAAGAGATCGACCCTGATGCTTGATCAATCCCGAACTGTAAACTAGTTGAACATATACCACTCTTAATACTTGCTTTTCCGCTAATATTTTCAAAAAATGTTTTACCATTATATATATCAATATAAGCAAGTGTGGAGATTTCAGACTTATTATTACTGCTTAACAAATTAGTGATAAATGAATTGAAATCTACATTAGTAACTTCTATTCCTTGCGCTTGTAAGTTTACATCTCCTGATAAGTTACTAGCCCAATCATGAAAACTTTTTCCTTGAGTTTTGATTTCACCATTTAAGCTTACCTGACCATTTACATTGTCAATTCCTATAACCTTACCAATCTTTTTAGTGTCCAAATTTACAATAGAAAATCTTGTATTTATTGAGTCTGATCTTAAATAACCCTGAAAAAACACTTGCCCGCGTTCTAATACGTAACTTGCCTGCCTGATAGTGATAGTGTTGTTTCTCATTACCGCATCCAAATTAAAATCTTTTAAAACATTCTGCTCGGTTTTAAATTCTGCAGTATTGATTTGCACATTTGCATCAAAGCCTTCTTTATCATCCAAAAAATCAAGCTGCTTTGTTGACCATTGAATTTGATCTATCTCATTTCTTGAATTTCTTTTCGTCTCTACTAAATTTGGTAATGTAATAATTTTTCCATTAAATTTACTGCCCGTAAGGTTAACATCTAATAAAGGTTTGGCGTATTTTTGATCTGCTAATATTTTTGCATTACCGGTAATATCGAAATCTTCTCCAGATAGTTTTATTTTATCTGCAACTAGCTTACCTTTTTCCATTTTCAGCAAAAAATCCAAATTTTTAATTTTCGTATCATTCAATGTAAGGTTATTAACACGGGCCTTTATATTTGTATCATACTGAAAATTTTTCAGCCATTGCATTTTAGGTAAACTGCTAAATAATGAATGATCATATTTATCTGCATCAAGATTATGCATGCTAAATTCACCATTGACCACATTGTGTTTTTTTGTATGGCTTACTCTAATTGACCCTTGCAAGGATTCCTTATTATTTAGCAGTCTAATGTCTGAGATAGATAATATTCTTGGTGCAAGGTGCAGTTTAGAACTTAGTGTAAATTGATTTTTCTGGTTTTCTTTCATCTTTATAGAAGGGAAAAAACATGAAATGAATGACTCAAAATCATTTCCTTCGACTAATAAATCACCGTTGAATTCAGATAGGACATTATTGTTTGAGATCTCTCCTGATAAGTAAGATATATTATTGATTCCAGGAAATTTAAGAAGCGTATTAACTTTTACTTTGCCATCAGTGGATTTTAGTACAGCACGGAAATTGTCCAATATTTTGTTTTGATATTGAATGTTAGAAGCTTCTATATTAAAATTTAAGCTCAAGTTCTTTGGCACAACTGCTCTAAAGCATTCCAGAAGGTCTTTTATATTTGTTGTTTTTTGTGAATCATTTTGTATGGAATCTAAGTCAACTTTACTGAAGCTAATATTGAGATTAGTGTGATCGCTTTTTCTATCGTTTTGTATTGTACCACTGGCTTGCATGCTTTTGGAATCAATTTTTAAGTCAGTTACCGTAAACTCACTTTCGTTAAGACTTATATTGGATGATATCTTGATATTTTCGCTAGGAATAACACAAGGGAGAAAGCTAAGATTAATGATTTTTGCTAAATTACTCACAGAACCGGAACTATTATTAATCGTTAGTGTTAAATTACCCTGGAGTTCTTCTTGATTTCTATTACCTGTAAATAGCAAATTTACAAAATTTGATTCAACACTAATGTGTACGTCCCTTTTTGTGATATCAACCTTTCCTGAAAAATCGTAATTATTATCACCTACCTTTACTTTACCAGAGAATTGCCTATTTTTTTTTACAGCAACCTCCTTTATGTTAACAATATCAGCGAAATCACTCTTAAAACTTACTTGGCTGTCTTTTATTACTATATCAACTATGTTACCACTGGCTTTTGCATTTATAATATTAAGTAAATTTTCTTTATTGCTTTTCATGCCAAACAATGTGATTGACTTTGGTTGCAATGAGAATAAAAGCAACGATAGGAACGATGGCCTTATTTCAATTTTTCTTACACTAATTAAATCTGATAACTTTTGCTCTTTATTTTCGTTGTATTGTATATATACATTATAGATAGTGAGCTTTGGGGTAATCAACGAAACTTTAATTTTTCCTCCAATATGCACTTTAGCATCATACGTCTTCTCCAACTCTTTTATAACATATCCTTTGTAGCCACTCCAATCCTTAAAAGTTGCAGCAACATGCATGAGAATTAATAGCAGCGAGATTGATAATATAGCATATAAAGAAAGTCTCATAATTTACACATGCTTAAAGTTTCCCTTAAATATTAAATAGAGAATACCAAAATAAACAATAACACTCAAAGCTATTAAAGTCGTTAAATAAACAATACGAGCCAACATTTTATCAAAAAATAATCCTGCCAACAAAGAATTAAAAATATAAAGGGCTATTGACATGACTGCCGTTGCTACGAAAATTTTCATGACATTTAACAATAACGCTTGGCTAACCTTATACATTTTATTTATTGTTAAATAACTAATTAATAGAATGGAGTTTATCCAAGTGGAAACGGAAGTAGCAATAGCAATCCCCGTATGCTGATACTCGTTCATTAACAAAAGGTTTAGCACTACATTAATTCCAAGACACATTAGCGAAAATATGGTTGGCATTTTCAGATTGCCTTTAGCAAAAAATGTAGGTAGCAATACTTTATTTATAGTAAATGCAGGTAAAGAAAGAGAAAATGCTATTAAAGTGGGAACAGTTTGCTGCACTGCATAATGATCAAACCGGCCGTAAGAAAAAAGCGTAAGTAAAATTATGTCGGGAATAATGATAAAGGCAGCAGTTGTTGGCATAATTAACATTAATCCTATGTTGAGAGCCTTGTTCTGTATTTTGACTATATTTTCAGTATTATCCACCTGTTTTGAAATTAAAGGAAGAAGCACTGTACCAATTGCAGTACCGATTATTCCCTGCGGTAGTTGATTTAGTCTATCGGCATAATATATATAGGACACCGCATTTGGTATAAAACTCGCCATGATTGTATCAATCCATAAGCTTATTTGAGTTACACAATTATTGATAATTGCAGGTACCACACGCTTAAAAAATAACCTTACTTCATTGCTTAATTCAAGGTTAAAAGAAAAAGCTGCCTTTAATTTATATGCACTAAATAGCATCAGCAACAACTGAAAAACTCCTCCTATCAGCACAGCTATAGAAAGGTTGTGCGCTGAGGTTTTTACGTAAGGCACAAACAAACTGATGATTAAACAAAGATTCAAAACGATTGGTGCAATAGCTGTTGAAGCAAAATGCTGCTTTACTTGCAGCATTCCACCAATAAGTGATGCAATTGAAACAAAGATTATGTAGGGCATCATAATTCTTGATAAAGTAACAGTAAGGGTAAACTTACTTTGGTCAAATCCAGGAGCAAAAATTTGAATCATATAAGGGGAGAAAGTTTGCATAATAAGGCAAAAAATTACTAAGATAATAAACGTAATGGATATTACACTACTTGCAAAATTAAATGCCTTTTTATCATCGTGTGATTCTGTTGAATATAACGGTATAAAGGACGTGGTAAATGCTCCTTCTGCAAAAAATGCTCGAAATAGATTGGCAAAGCGAAACGAAGAAAAAAATATGTCTGCAAGAGAGTTTGCGCCAATAACCGTAGCAATTAATACATCCCTTATTAACCCTGAGATCCTTGAAATAGCCGTAAAAAAACTAAATGTGAAAATACTTTTAAACATACCACTACTTCATTAGTGTCAATACAATTAACTATAATGGTAAAAGTATCAATGAAAATATTTATTGGCTAAACTTAAAACCCTCTGCAAAAAGAGAGTTAAATAATCAATTGACTATTTGCGCTCTTATGTTAGAAATTTTATATCTTGGCGGGCGTAGCTCAGTTGGTAGAGCGTCAGTTTGTGGTACTGAATGTCGCCAGTTCGATCCTGGTCGCTCGCCCCACTAAAACCCGATAATTTGAAAAACCTTCATCCCGCTGCTTGTTAGCGGGATCTAGAGATACCGTGACGGTATGACGTGAGTTAGCTATACATTGGCCACTGATGATTGAAATAGTTAATTACTGTAAAATTTGACATTAACCGCTAATAGTTAGAATATTAGTAGAGTAAGAATTACTCAAGAAGGCATGCATAAATATGATGTAGTAGTAGTAGGTGGTGGTCATGCAGGGTGCGAAGCTGCTGCTGCTGCAGCTCGCCTTGGTGCAAACACGCTGCTTATAACTCATAAAATTTCAACTATAGGGGAAATGTCCTGCAATCCAGCAATCGGAGGAGTTGCAAAGGGCGTTGTAGTCAGGGAAGTTGACGCTCTTGATGGAATAATGGGAAGAGCAATCGATCAAGCAAGTATACACTCAGTCATTTTAAATAGCAGCAGAGGTGCAGCAGTATGGGGCCCGCGTGCACAGGCAGACCGAAAATTATACAAGCAAGCAATACAGGAAATTATTCTAAATTATAATAATTTGACGGTAAAAGAAGAGTCGGTTGACGATTTTCTTATAGAGAGTAATAACAATGGAGAATTGTGCATTAAAGCTGTAATAACAAGCTCAGGGGAGCATATACTGACAAGTAAAGTCGTTCTAACTACAGGGACTTTTCTGCGGGGTGTGATTCATATAGGAGAGCAGGTAACTCCTTCAGGGAGAATGGGAGATAAGCCTGCAGTAGAACTTGCAAATACGTTGAAGAAATATAATTTTAAATTAGGTAGATTGCGCACCGGAACTCCGCCAAGGCTTGATCGTGGCACTATAAACTGGTCAATATTGCAAGAACAAGTGGGTGATAATCCACCTGTGCCGTTTTCTTATCTCACAGAAAAAATTAACCAACCTCAGGTATCATGCTTTATTACCCATACTAATGAAAACACGCATAAAATAATTCGAGAGAACCTTCACAGGTCAGCTTCTTCATATTTGGATGATATTATAGCACCAAGATACTGCCCATCAATTGAAGTTAAAGTTAAAAAATTTGCAGAAAAAAGTAGCCACCAAATATTTTTAGAACCAGAAGGGCTGGATGATGATACTGTATACCCAAACGGAATTTCAAATTCATTGCCTATTGAAGTGCAGCGTGAAATGATAAAGAGTATCAAGGGACTTGAAAATGCAGAAATACTAAGACCTGGATATGCAGTTGAGTATGACTATATTGACCCACGAGAGCTGTTTCATACTCTTGAAACCAAGAAAGTCAAAGGCCTATATTTTGCTGGCCAAATTAATGGCACCACTGGATATGAAGAAGCAGCAGGGCAAGGAATTATCGCCGGAATTAATGCAGCACTCTCTGCATTTGAAAAAAAAGAAAGCTTTGTTCTCCATCGTACAGATTCGTATATCGGTGTAATGATAGACGACCTGGTCACCAAAGGGGTGATCGAGCCTTATAGATTATTTACCTCACGTGCAGAATATAGGCTAGCTATCAGGTCAGACAATGCAGATAGAAGATTAACACAAAAAGGTTATGATATTTCCCTTGTTTCGCATGAGAGATACTCTGTTTTACAGAATAAACTTGAATCCATTAAGCAGCTTGAAGAGAAGTTAGGGAGTCTGACGATTACTCCTGAGCAGCTTAGGTCTTATGGTATCAAAATATCTTATGATGGGATAAGAAAAACGGCACTAGATTTACTTAGCTATCCAAACATCGACTGGAATAAATTACAAGAAATATGGCCGGAGTTAAGCAGCATCACGCGCTGGGATGGCACCGCAATGGGTAGCATAACTAAGAATGAAATATGCGAAGCGGTTGAAATTGAAGCAAAATACAAACCTTATCTAATAAGACAAGAAGCGGATATGAAGTTTTTACGAGAGGAAATTAACACTCAAATTCCAATTGATTTCAACTATTCACAAGTTAAAGGCCTGTCAAGTGAAGTAATAGAAAAGTTGCAGACGATAAAACCAGCAACAATTGGCATTGCAAAGCAAATACAAGGCATCACTCCTGCAGCGATAGTTGGCATATTAGTGTATTTGAGAAACAGGAAAACGAAAGTGGCTGCTAATTTTGTATGAGGTGTTCTATGTCAAAAATCGAAGAATTTCGTTCTTTTATGCACGAGATAAACGTTGATGCATTTATGTTGCATACTAAAGATGAATATTTAAATGAGTATTCAGAGGAGCTAACAAAGCTGTGTGGCTTTACAGGAACAAATGGGCTACTTATCGTTACAAAAGACAACAAGTGCCCATTTTTTACGGATGGACGCTATATCACACAAGCTCGCAATCAGCTCGATCGGGGCAATTTTCAAGTATATAATATACAAGAAGAGGATCCACGCGAATGGATAAAAGCAAACTTAACATCGACTGCCTCACTAGGTTATTATTTGCAATATTTTACCATAGAAGATATAAGAAAGTATGAGAATATCTGTAAATTAATACCCTGTTTAGCTGGAAAAAAAAGTGACTATCGAAAACAAGCAGTGGTTTTACATTCTATTGAATATGCTGGTGAAAGTAGTAAGGACAAATGTGAAAAAGTCGCTAAAAGTATAGATAAAGAAGCTGAAGTAGTGCTTTTAACTGATCCAAATTCAATTTCATGGTTATTAAATTTAAGAAACGAAAATGCTAAATATACTCCATGTATATTGGGCCGTGCTATATTGTATAAAAGCGGTAATGTTGATTTGTTTATTCAAGATAAAGAACATTCAACTATAGAAGCAAATTTAGGCAATCATATAAATATTTTTGATATTAGTGAGCTAGAAAATTCGCTGCACAAGCTAAATTCAATAGTTATAGATCCAAACACAACTCCAATGAGTATCATGGCTGTAATAAAAGATAAACAGGTAGCTGAAAGAGAGGATCCTTGTTTAATTCATAAAGCAGTAAAAAATCAAACTGAAATAGCTGGGGCTATAAATGCGCACATCAGAGATGGAGTGGCAGTTACAAACTTTCTACATTGGCTTGAAAATAATGTTGGTACAGAGCTTGAAGCTGAAGAGAAACTCTTAGAATACAGAAAAGAGCAGAATTTGTTTAAGCAACTAAGTTTTCCAACAATTTCAGCATTTAATGAGAATGGAGCAATAATTCACTATCGTGCAAGCAGTAAGACGAATAAAGTAATTCAGAAAGATGGACTGTATTTGATTGACTCTGGTGGCCAGTACCTTGACGGCACAACTGATGTGACAAGAACTGTAGCAATTGGCAATCCAACTGATGAACAAATAACCCACTATACAATAGTACTCAAAGCTCACATTGCTATAGCAAGTGTCATCTTTCCTCCTGGCACTACTGGTGGAGAATTGGATATATTAGCACGTACGCATTTATGGAAATTTGGAATGGACTATATGCATGGTACAGGGCATGGAGTAGGAAGTTACCTATCAGTACACGAAGGACCACAAGCAATATCAAAGGGAAATAAAGTGAAACTCACGCCAGGCATGATACTATCCAACGAACCTGGCTATTACATTCCGGGAGAGTATGGAATAAGGATTGAAAATCTGATGTATGTTGATAAACATAAAAATGGTTTCTTGGGATTTAAACAACTAACCTCTATTCCATATGATAGAAGGCTAATAAGTGTGCAAATGCTTACTAAGGATGAAATTGAATGGATAAATGGCTACCATCAATTTGTCTATAAAAACTTAGAAAATAGCGTAAAAGATAAGGAATGGTTAAAGAAGGTATGTGACCCTTTATAAGCAAAGGAGCATTTTTTATTATTTAAAAAGTATTAATGCAATTGTGACAGGTATTTTGTATTGTTTTTAATTTTAAAATAATATATAATAAAGAACACGTATTTTTAGGTAGGTTATAATTATGATGGACAAAGGGCAAGAAGATGGATTTATGAAGCAGTATATGGATACTTGCAAGGAGCAAATAGAAAAATTAGCCAAGGATCCTGAATTGCTTAATCAGACTTTAAAACCATTTATGCAAATGTCTCAGCAGCTTATGGCTGGCGGTATGTTAGAAGGGGCTATGCCTGGCATGATACCTGATTTGGGCAGTATGGATGTTAACAAGATGATTGCTCAGATGAAGGAAATGATTGACTACATAAGAGGTAACTATAAGGAACTAATGAAAGAGCACAGCTCGCAGATTCAAGAGCTTGATGAATCCAGTAAAAAGCTAAGAGGCTTAGTTAAAAAATTGATAGAAAAGATCGAAAGTAAGTAAATAACATCTGGATTTCTGTCATTCTATATACAACTTTCTAGTTGGACGGTAAGTCGAGGTCAATTATTGATGTCATGAAAGTAGCTGACACTGGTTCCTTTATGACGGCAGTGCCCAGAGGTGTCATCCCAGCGCCCCTATGATGTCATTCCAGTGCTTGACACTGGGATGGCTTTGTTGCATAGCAACTGAAAAATCTGGTGGCTACTGACAAAATTCATTATAAAATAGCCATTTAACCTTGAAAGAAAAAATATGCCACAAAAAATGAGGGTCAGTAACCATAGCGAATATAACAAATTTCTAGAAAAAAGAGGAAATATTTTTCATTATATCAACGAAGCCATAGAAAAGTGGTACGAGAATGGTCCAAAAATACCAGGTGGCAACAATATTTATAGCGATAAAGTTGTAATTTTGGTGCACATAATAACTTGTTTATTTAGAATAGGCCTGAGGCAAACAGTTGGGTTTATAGCAGGATACCTTGAGCAAATTGGGAAAAATTTGCAAGTTATCAGCTATTCACAATCATCAAGAAGGTTTAAGAAACTCAATATTAAGATCAATGATTGCAGAAAATAATATGGAAGATATCGAAATTGCTATAGACAGTACAGGAATTAGTATATACAACAACACTCCTGGTCATAGCAAAGAAAATAGCGAAGATAGAAAGTATCGCAGCTATGAACAGACAAGAAAATTGCATGTAATGTTGAATACAAACAGCAAAAAAGCCATAGCTGTAAAATACAGTAACGGTGTCTACTCTGATCACTATGGAGCTTGTGATTTGCTAAAAGAAGTCGATTTTCAGTATGTCATAAAAGTACTATATGCAGATAGGGCATATGACAGAGAAAAGCTCTATAAGCTGTGTAATCAATATGGTATAAAAACGAAAATTCCTCCGAAAAACAACGCAGCAGAGCATCCAAAATTGGATTATATGCTTGATAGAAATGCCGCTATTCAGTTAATGAAATTACATGGTGAGAATGGTATAAAAAGATGGAAAGAAGAAGTAAATTACGGAAAAAGATCGTATATTGAAGGATTTTTCTCAAGGTTGAAGCGAATATTTGGGTTTAGTTTTAGGAGCAAATCTGAAATTAATCGTGAGAAGGAACTGCTACTCAAGTGTTATTTGCTTAACAAATTTACTGAAATAGGCATGGCTAAGTTTGAGATAGCTTCATGAATTTATTGTACGTTACCTACTATCCGAAGAGCGATGCAACAAAGCCATTCCAGTGTCAAGGCACTGGAATAACACTATTTGCTATGTGTTTAAGCTATAACGTTTACCATTGTACTGGTAGAATATCATCTAAAGTTACATGATGTTATCCAATTAGCTAACACTGCGGCCTACTGTCTCCAAGAAATTAGATGGAAAATTTGTACTTTTTTCAAATCAAAGCTTGAATTTTTGCTGGAAAATCAATATATTATATGCATGAAGTTTTAATTTAAGTTGTTATGTTGACCTCAATGGCAAACTTATGTGTCGATAGCAGAACCAATCTCATGCAATATATTGCTAGGGTGCAAAAATTTCCTATGCTGTCTCAAGAGGAAGAGGTACGATTAGCAAAAAATTGGAACCAATATAAGGATGTTTCTTCTGCTCATAAATTGATTACCAGCCATTTGAATTTGGTAGTGAAAATTGCAATGAAATTCAAAAATTATGGACTATTGTTGATGGACCTGGTCATGGAAGGAAATATGGGTTTAATGCATGCAGTGAAAAAGTTTAATCCTGATTTAGGGTTTCGTTTTTCAACTTATGCGGTGTGGTGGATTGAAGCTTCAATAAAAGACTTTATATTGAAATCTTGGTCGTTTGTGAAAATAGGCACAACGCAAGCACAAAGAAGATTGTTTTTTAGTTTACGTAAAATAAAAAAAAGAATTTTACAGTATACAAACAGGGAAACCTTAAATAATGAAGAAATAAAAGCAATATCTAATGAGCTTTCTGTATCCGAAGGAGACGTTCTGCAGATGAATTACCGTATGGCTTGTAAGGATCAGTCGCTAAACGATTGCATAAAAATAGGTGATGGCTCTAAAAGGGAGCTACAAGATATGATCCCATGTAACTTGGTTAGTCAAGAAGTAACCTATCAGAATCATGAAGAAGAAGAATTAAAAGAAACAATTTTAAACAATGCACTAGCGAGCCTCAACGAAAGGGCAAGAGACATTTTTATCAGTAGATATTTGTCTGAAAACATTCAAACTCTGGATGAACTTAGTAAAAAATATTGTGTTTCAAGAGAAAGAATAAGGCAGTTGGCTGAGCAGGCGATGGCTAAGGTAAAACAATATATACAATCTGAAAGTTTGAAATTTGGTTTGCATGCGTAGTTTTTTTATATTTCTAATATTTTTTTCGATAGGCGCTTTTGCATCGGTTAGTGATGTACAATTGAAGGAAAAATATAAAGATTGGCTCGTGTATACTGCATTGGAAGATGGAGAGAAAGTATGTTATATTGTATCCTATCCTAAAAAAAAAAGCGAATATTATACAACCAATCGCAAGCCGTATGTAATGGTTAGTTATGTTGATAAAAAAGCAGATGAGGTAAGCGTTACCTCTGGTTTTCAGTATGATAAGGAGCCTGTAGCTCTCAATATCGACAAAAAAATTAAATATACACTGCCCATAATACAGGGAAGTTTTGCGTGGGCAGAGCATACAAAAATAGATCAAGATCTCATTCTAAAAATGAAGCAGGGATTATCAATGGTAGTTAATGGAAAAACAAAAACAGTGACCATTGATGATACTTATTCCCTACTTGGTTTTCAAAAAGCGTATCAAAAAATGCATGATTTATGCCATACAAAGTAAATTATTGTAACAGAATAGGTAATTTTCCAGTTGTAGTATAAAACAGACTGCCCTTTCGATAAATAGCACTTTACTTTATATGGGATGTGGATATCATTTAAAATATATTTTTGAGAGTTAGCAATGTCAGAGGTTGCAGGTGTAGATACAGAAATCAAAAAGCAAAATTCTGTGTGCGAGCAGATGCGTTTTAGCGTGAGCCGCACAAGTCTTTTAAATACATTATCCAGAGTAAGTGGAGTGGTTGAAAGGCGTAATGCAATAGATGTTTTGGCGTGTATAAATATCAAAGCACAACACGGCAGCATAAAATTAATGGCAACTGATCTTGACATTTCAATGTTTGCCTCACTTGCTGCAACCGTATTAACAGAAGGAGAAGTAAAAATTTCAGCGCATACTTTACATGACATAGTGAAGAAGTTACCCGCTGATTTGGATGTCAATTTTGAAGTAAACGACCAAGGAAAATTATTGATGTCTTGCGGAAATGCAAACTTTTCTTTACCGAATGTAGTTTCAAGCAGCTTTCCTGCTCTTGAAGAAGACAATTATAAACATGATTGTACTCTACTAAATACAGACCTGATAGACTTATTAACTAAAACAAAATTTGCTGTATCACTAGATGATACAAGGTATAATTTAAATGGAATATATCTACATACAGATGAGCAATTTCTGTACTGCGTTGCAACTGATGGCCATCGTTTATCATGTATAAAGAGGCCAAAGCCTGGGAACATCAATGGCGAATTTGGTGTGATCATTCCACGTAAAACTGTTATGGAGCTGTTAAAAATATTGGACGATTGTAATGAAATTAAAGTAAAACTCTCAGACAGAAAAATCAAGTTTACATGCGGTGAATATATTCTAATATCAAAATTAATAGATGGAACTTTTCCAAATTATAAAGCAGTTATTCCAGCATCTCAAGATAAGCATATGATTATTGAAAGTAAAAAACTTTCAGACGTTATAGATCGAGTTTCCGTTGTTGTATCTGATAAAGTAAAATCTATTAAATTCTCACTACAAGAAAAGCTGCTAACTCTGCATTCAAACTCCCAAGAGTGCAGTGATGCAACTGAATCCATAGAAGTGGACTACAATGAAGCCACTATAGAAATAGGGTTCAACTCGCGTTATTTACTTGATGTTCTATCCTGCATAAAAAATAAATGTAAGTTTAGCTTAGCCGATGGTAATAGTGCTACAATTATCACTGATGAAGACGATTCAAGTGCATTATATGTAGTAATGCCAATGAGAACTTAAACTCGTCATCTCGCTGCTTGTTAGCGGAATCTGGAGATACCGTGGCGGTATGGCACTTATTTCACTAGCTTTTATTAAATTAGTAATCTATCTTTACCAAATATAAGCCAAAAGGTGGTGCAGTAACTCCAGCGGCACTTCTTTTGCATTGGTTTAATATATTTAGCATTTCTTGCGGATTGGTTCTATTTTTTCCAAATTCAACTAAAGTACCCACAATAATCCTCACTTGGTTATGTAAAAAGGAAATAGCAGATATTTTGATGTGTATATGATTCCCATTTTGTATTATATCGATATCATCAATTGTTCTTATCGGATTTGCGGCTTGACAATCTTTTGAACGGAAACTTGAAAGGTCATGTTTTCCAAGTAGATGTTTAGCAGCTTCACGCATAATATTTACATCAAGTGGGCTAAACACTTGCCATACATAACCCGTCTCCAGAGCGGCAGGAGCATAGCGATTAACTATTCTATATTCGTAATATCTTTTTTTTGCTGAAAACCGTGCGTGAAACGCATCATCTACAACTTCTGCATTAAGCACGACTATAGGAATTGATTTTAAATGATAGTTTATTGCATTCCTTATTCTATAAAGCTCAAATTCCTTTTCCATATCAAAATGAGCAACTTGTCCTAAAGCATGAACTCCTGCATCAGTCCTGCCACCACAGTACAAAGTAACTTTCTCACCACTAAAATTAAATATAGCATTTTCTATCTTCTCCTGGATTGAGTTAGCAGAGTGTTGCTGTTTTTGCCAACCAGAGAAATTACTACCATTATATTCTACCGTTATTTTGTATCGCACTGCATTACATCAAGCTCTATCTAAAATAGTCATTTTCTATCTTAACATAATTTATGGTCAAGCCTACAGTGCTGCCACTCCCATAAAGTAGTTCGTCCAATCTTAAATCTTGCTGCCACTGCTTCTCTGCTTTCTCCTTCGTCTAGCGCCTTCATTGCTTTTTTTCTTAAATCATAACTATATGCTGCTGGCATTCAACCTCCTTATCATTATCTATCCTTATCACATCCGGACTTCTATGAAAAGAGCTATAAGAGGTTGTCCGGAAACAAGTAAAAGGCTATAATATCTGAAATTTTAGTACGGGGTAAAGATGAGAAAAAAGTATCCAACAGATCTAAGCGAAAGGGAATAGGCAAGAATAGAAAAACACTTCAGAGTATCATACAAGAAAGGAGGAAGGCCGCCAAAGTATAGCAAAAGAGAAATATTAGAAGCAATTTTCTATGTATTGCGTACAGGGTGTCAATGGCGGTATTTACCAAATGATTTTCCGCTATGGAAGACTGTGTATGAGCAGTTCAGGCAATGGAAGAAGCAGGGAATTTTTGAGAAAATGAATTATGAAATTACAAAATATAGTAGAAGAAAAATAGGAAGGAATGAGCAGCCAAGTGCCTGTATAGTAGATAGTCAATCTGTAAAGACTACAGAAAAGGGGGGATCAAAGGCTATGATGGAAGTAAAAAAGTAAAGGGTAGAAAAAGGCATATAATTACAGACACTCAGGGTTTTATACTAGGTTGTTACGTAGGCGCTGCTAACGAAAATGATAGAGATGGTATTAAAATAGCATTAAACAATATGAGAACAAAATATACTAAAGTTAAAAAAATGTGGGCTGACATGGGATACCAAGGAAGAAATTTAAAGAATCACATAAAGGAAGAATATGACATAGATATTGAAATTGTTACAAGGCCTCCATGTAGATTTTGGGTGCACAAAGATACGCCACCTGAGCTACTACCAACAAGAGAACAAGGGTTTAAAGTACAGCCAAGAAGATGGGTTGTAGAAAGGACTTTTGCTTGGGTTAATAGGAATAGAAGGCTATCGAAGGAGTATGATTTACTCACAACATCCACTGAGAATTTCATATACCTAGCTATGAGTAGGGTTATGTTAAAGAGGGAATATGCTTGAATTTACTTGTTTCCGGACAACCTCTAATATGGAAGATATCGAAATTGCTATAGACAGTACAGGAATTAGTATATACAACAACACTCCTGGTCACAGCAAGGAAAATAGCACTGACAGAAAATATCGTGGCTATGAGCAAACGAGAAAATTGCACGTAATGTTGAATATAAACAACAAAAAAGCCATAGCTGTAAAATACAGTAACGGTCTGATCACTATGGAGCTTGTGATTTGCTAAAAGAAGTTGATTTTCAGCATGCCATAAAAGCACTATATGCAGATAGAGCATGTGATCATACGCGTCAAGTTAAGAGATTGTGAGCAAATTTAGAGAGGTTAAAGTGGATACTCTAGCCCTTCTACGTTTGTCTTTTAATGAAAATCGCGACCAAGTTGTAGTGAGTTTTTTAAGAAATGCTTTTAAACTATTAATCTTGGTTAATACTAAAAATAACTCTCTAACCCGTCTTTTTAGCTCAATAAATGCCTTTGTTAAGCTAAGTTCTGTATTCTTTTTCACTTCTGTGCAACCAACTATGCCGTGAAATATAAGAATTGCGCACAATTTAGCATATAGTTCACATAATACTCTGCATGGCTTTCCTTTTAGCTTATCAAGTCTGATATGGCTTTTATACAATTTAAATAATTTGCCACCTTACTCTGTAAATCGTTAATACTTGCTCAGCACTAATTTTATTTTCTGGAACATTAGTTATACCAATTCAACAATTTTTGATTTCTTTTAGAGGATCCTGCGATCTTGCTAATCTATTAGCTTTCCTTCTTCTGGCTATAGACTGTTCTCCAGTTAGTTTCTGACATATAATTCTTACTCTAATTTTTGCTTCTTTTCCTAACAATACCTCGTTTTCTAAAAATAACTTATCCTCTAAACATTCTAATAACTCCATTTTTTGATTTGTTTCTACATCATATACGTTGGTATCGACGACTTATGAAATAAGCTCCTATTTCATTGATTTGTTTAAAAGAACTTGGCACAAAATAACCGAGATCGGATATTAGCAAATCATTGCTTGATATATTACTTAAATGTTTCCTATATCCCTGGTCTGATCTTATTCCCTCCGTTAAATTAAGTTGGTCTATTATCTGATTCATGTAATCGAAAACTAATTGTAACTTTATTCCAGACTTAGTATTGCTTTCATAGCCACTGTAGCTAGTACCATAACCTTTATACATCTCTTCCATACTGTTAGGTAGAGTAATATAGCTACTGTCCAATAATTTAACACTATTAAATTGCTGTAAGATTTTGCAATCAACTTGCAAGATATTTTTAAAGAGAACCACAGATTCATTATACATCCTTTTCATAAATTCCACTGCTTCTTCAGTAAATCTAAAATCCAAACCTTGTTTTGTTATATCTATCGAGTCCTCGTTTAGTAATTGACACATTGTTTCTACGCTACAATTATCAACTCCTATATTACCCAAGACCATGGCTTTTACGAATGATGAACCTTTTAGCTTTCTCTTTCTTTTTATAAACCTTGTTGTAATTGAGATTTTCTCTGCTTTTTCATTAAAAAATTCTTTGAGCTTTTTTGATAAGCAAGTTATTTTATTCATTGGTTCTCTCACTAAAAGTATATCTGGGAGAACTTATACCTTATTATTCTATCTCTTTCATACCTTTATTTCCTTAACTTGACGCGTATGGAGCATGTGATAGGCACAAGTTTTATAAGTTGTGTAACAAATATGATATAAAGACAAAAATTCCACCAATAAACAATGCGGCAGAACATCCAGAAATAGATTATATGTCTGACAGGAATGCTGCTATTAGGTTAATAAAATTATACGGTGAAGATGGCATGAAAGAATGGAAAAAAGAAGTAAATTATGGGAAAAGATCTTATATTGAAGGGTTTTTCTCAAGATTAAAGCAAATATTCGGATTTAGTTTTAGGAATAAATCTGAGATAAATCGAGAAAAAGAACTGCTAATCAAATGCTATTTGCTTAATAAATTCACTGATATTGGTATGGCTAAATTTGAGATAGTTACATGAATTTACCATAAATCACCATCTCATAAAGTGTGATGCAACAAAGCCATCCCAGTGTCAAGCACTGGGATGACACCCTTTTGGATAGAAACCAGTGTCAGGTACTCGGATGACACCATTTACAACCACTCTCCTACCCTTTCTAGCTGTTTATAGCTGTTAAATCTCAAGAATTTATCAAAATATGGAGAGGCAATAAAGGGTGTGGAATCACTTAAATAGTTAGATAAAAAACCAGGCAGATCATTTTTTAATTCTTGCATTTTGTATCTATAATTTTGTATAGAAATAACTTTTATTTTATCATAATCAAGTTTCCAATAAGCAAGTTCTGAGACTTCTCTTTTTGTTATATGTTCTACCGCTAAGGCTTGTAAAATTAATTGCGGAAAAAACCCCGACATCACTTCTTCATTGGAAGGTGGTGTACCAAGCTTATAGTCTATAATTGCTACTTGCCCACTTGGTAGATACTCAACTCTATCACATCTTGCTGTCAGTAAGATTTCTTGTGGGATCAGATCTCTATCCGTCATCCAAGCAGTTTCATACTGATCACAAGAACCAGTGTCACGCGCTGGAATATGAAATATCGGACAGGAAAAGCTCTTTTCCAACTCAACATAATTGCTTCGAGTTTCATCAAATTCGACAAAAGATTGAATTATCTTTTGTAGTCTTACCCACCACATATTTGAAAAATTAAACTGACTAGTCGAGAATGCTTCTCGTGCAATGCTCATTGGAGATTTTTTGTTGCGTAAATATCTTGCAAGAATGTTGTGTACCATAGTGCCAAATTCCAATATCGATGGCTTAAAATTCAAGTCTCTTAATTGTTTAAGGCCCAGTATATACTCAACGTAAAATGAATAAGGATTACGAATTAGCTTTTCTATTGCACTGCAAGACATCACCTGCATTTTTTCTTTTCTAACTTCGGTTTGAGGTTTTGGCATAGGCTGAGTACATGGAACAGTACATTCAGGCGTATTTAATATCCTTAGCCAATCACGATAAGGATATTTTGACCCCTGCAACAGAATTTCCAAACGCTGCAATAGCATTGGTTTTCTATGGCTTAGCGATCTTGTAATATAAACCTTACTTGCACAAAACAAATTGTGTAAAGTATAAAAAAAATACCCCTGCTCTTCTTGCGCAGAAGGAAGATTAAATTTTTCTCTCGTAAGTGCATTCAAAAGCGGACTTTGAAAGCTTGGCGCTTCATTAAATCCAGCAAGTATCACAACTTTGTTGTGATATAAGCTGAATTTATTCAAGTCACTTGCTACAGAGAAAAACTCTTTCTCTAAAAATAAGGTCAGAATTTGGCTATATAACTCTAAGGAGCATTTAATTTCTACACCCTCACATGCATTTGAAAAATTACAGGTAAAATTACCTATTTCACTATTTAGCTCTGAAAAATTTATACCAGATAATATATTAATACACTGCAAATGAGTTGCTACCACATCAAAAATAGAGCAATTTATAGAACGAAGTAAAGGATTAAATATAACTTCTAACTTACTGATAATAAGTAATATATCTTCTTTGTATTTTAGCTTTTTATGGGCATTGATAGCATTTATAATATCGCTCAGGCCATTTGTACTAAAGTTGCGTAATATCTCTATTTCAAATTCAGATAAAATCCGAGTGTACTCTTCTTGAGTGTAACCAAAAGTCACTAGCCTATGTTTAAGGAGCGAAAGTAATGACACACTGCTCCAATTTGAGGTCAAAACTTCGATACTATAAAGCAGAAGCGTTATATAAGGGTAATTTTCCGGTATGGCACTGTGTTGCCTTGATAAACATGCTATACGAGCTGCAAGTAATTTATCAAAGACGACCAAAGAAATGTTTTCATAACCTTCATTTTCTATAATTAATGATGTCACTTGTGCTTCTTCCTCTCTGGAATCACAAGTGATGACTTCAATATTGCCAACATGTCCACTACTAACTTTGCTTAGATCGGCAGTTGTATCAAAGACGTAATCTAGATATTCCTCAGGACTTCCTGTTATCCCAGCCCTTTCTTCTGTCATCCAAGTAGCTGACACTGGGATCCAGTTTTCATTATACAGCCACCTGGTGCGCTCATTTAAAGTTAAGTTTTCTGGATCCCAGTGTCTGGGCACTGGGATGACACCAGAACACGCTTCTGGCAGAAAACTAACATCCCTTCTATCCACTTTTAAATAATCGAGTAGATCTTTCAGGCAATATTGATAGTGTTTTTTATCAAGCAATTTCCAGTCTTTCTCTTTAATTTTCAAATTCAGGTTAGGCAAAATTATTTTTCCAAATGGCAGATCATATATAGCCTTAATTAACGACTTATCCTTTCCAATTCCAACAAAGATTATATGTTGGTCTTTTTGTAAAGAGGTTATCATATTGTTTATGTAATCACTCTTATGTTTTAATATATCTACTACTTCTAAATCTTTTAAAGTTTTACTCCAAGTCTCAGTGAGTAAGCTTATGAAATTCTCTATTTTTTTTGAATGTTCATCAAATTGATAACAATCCGTTGTTTGGGTAGATTGAATTTTATCAAGCGATGATGGCAGGCTATAAGCTAAATCAATTGGGAAATTATCATTATTTTTTCTATTCCATTCCAATATGAATTGAATGAGTAGCAGCGTCCTTTTTATTGGACTTATAACTTTAACTCTATCAAGATTTAATATTAAATCTTCCTCATCAATGTTCTCTAGCGAAACTATCTCTGGCAAAATTATGCATTTTTCAGCGTTATAATTCTTGAATGCACTCAGCAGCGCTATCACATCCCTCTTGCAAGGAAGTATGACCTTTATCTCGGGAATTTTTTCTCTTTCATATTCAGAAAATATGTGCTGAACCAGCACATCAAAAAGGGATTCATCCACATTAACAGTAAAAACTCTTCCCACTAACAGTAACAATTAATACAATACTTTTATTGTATAGAAATTATTTAAAATATAAATGTGCTCGCAGTTTCTTATGCTATGATATATTAAAGTCTTTCACAATATTACATGGCAAACATCAGAATAGAAGTTTTAAATAAATGTGAACAATTTGGCCGCAGAAGGGTAGTTAATGTTTACTTGATTTACATAAGCAAAGAATTACCATCAAAATTACATGAAGAAATTTGTGGGCTATTTTATAATAAAGTCATACAAGACTGCCGTTATTATTCCTACAATGAAAACCTTGAAGAAGTTCAATATAACTTCATAGAACCACAAGCAAAGTGGGGCTTGGAGATAAGCTTTTTACCTGGCATGACTGACAATGTAGGCAACACAGCGAAACAAATTGTTAGAGAATATTTAATAAACAAGGACTACATTGATGAAAATGTTTGTATAAAAGCAAGAAGTTCAAAATTGATTCTAAGTCAAGCAACTGAAGATGATATAAAACAAGAATTTAATCCTATCACTGAGTATTGCATTCTTGTTCATAAAGAAAACGGCAATTTCTATTGGAGGCATTACGGTAAATTAAAAGGTGTCATCCCAGTGCCCAGACACTGGGATCCAGAAAATTTCAAGCAATTGTATAATGAAAACTGGATTCCAGTGTCAAGCACTGGAATGACAGAAGGTAGGGTTGGGATGACAGAGGATAGTACTAAGTCCGTTGACCTCAATGTAAGTGACCAAGAGCTTGAAAAGATCAGCAGAGATGGAATCGATGGTAATGGCACTTTAGGGCTCTCTCTGGCAGCAATGAAAGCTATAAAGGATTACTTTAAAAAACTTAATAGAAATCCATATGATATTGAACTTGAGTCCCTAGCACAAACTTGGTCTGAACATTGTAAGCACAATATCTTTTGCTCTCCCATTGATGAAATAAAAGATGGCCTATACGCACATTATATCAAGCGTGCAACGCGTGAGATAAATTCTGACATATGTGTGTCAGTTTTCTCTGACAACGCAGGAGGAATAATTTTTGATGACGATTACTTGATTGTAGATAAAGTTGAAACTCACAATAGCCCTTCAGCTCTTGATCCATTTGGTGGAGCAATGACTGGAGTGCTTGGAGTAAATCGTGATATAGTTGGTTTCGGTAAAGGCGCAGAGCCTATAATGAATACCTATTACTTTTGCTTTGCCAAAGAAGCAAAAGGCAAGTTTTATAGGGATAAAGAGCGCACTGATGAGATCTTACCGCCAAAATATATAATGAAAGAAGTGATTCACGGTGTTAATGTTGCTGGTAATTGCTCTGGTATTCCAACACAACTTGGATCGGTATATTTTGACGATAGATTTTGTGGAAAGCCGTTAGTCTTTGTTGGCAGTGTCGGAATTATTCCACGCAACATAAATAACGCACCTTCACACATCAAAGGGCCTAAAAACGGCGATAAAATCGTAATTATTGGCGGAAGAGTTGGAAGGGACGGAATTCACGGTGCAACGTTTTCCTCAGAGGCTTTGTCGGGAAACAGCCCTTCAACAATTGTGCAAATTGGTGACCCTATAACACAAAAAAAATTATCCAACGCCGCCTTGGAAGCAAGAGATCTTGATCTTTATAATGCAATAACGGATAATGGAGCAGGCGGTCTATCATCATCTATTGGTGAAATGGGAAAAGACGGATTTGAAGTTGATTTGAGCAAGGTTCTCCTTAAAAACGATGGTATGGCTCCGTGGGAAATATGGATATCAGAATCACAAGAGAGAATGACCTTAGCAGTGCCAGAAGAAAATCTCCCTATGTTTAAGCAAATCATGAAAAAACATGATGTGGAGGTTTGTGTGATTGGAGAGTTCAATGAGAGTGGTAAAGCTGTTGTTAAATGTCCTAAAGGGAAAGTAATAATGGATATCGGAACTGAATTTCTGCATGATGGTAATCCTAAAGTGCATTTACAGACAAAGCCGTGGTCTAAGGAGTCTGCTGTATCCTTTCCTGTCATCCCAGTGCTTGACACTGGGATCCAGCAGGTAAAGCCTGCAAACATTTTACGCCAAAACTCATCTAATGGTGGAATTGAATGTGAAATGGATTCCAGTGTCAGCTACTTGCATGACACCCTTTGCGTGTCAGCTACTTGCATGACATCAAGCCAAGAAACTGAACTAAAAGAAATGCTGAGCAGACCAAACATTTGCAGCAAAGAGTTCATAGTGGTGCAATATGATCATGAGGTTCAAGGATCGTCAGTGTTAAAACCACTGCAAGGCAAGGGAAGAATGTGCAGCGAAGCTATTGTCTCAAGGCCTGTTCTTTCTTTAAATAAAGGTGTTGTAAAATCGCAAGGATTTGGCTCAAGTTATGGAGAAATTGACACCTACCACATGGCAGCATGTGCAATTGACACCGCGATACGCAACTATGTAGCCGTAGGAGGAAATATAAATCATCTAGCGTTGCTCGACAATTTTTGCTGGTGTGATGCTTATAATCCAGAAAGGCTATGGCAGCTAAAGAGAGCTGCAGAGGCTTGTTACGACTTTGCAACTGCATTTAAAACACCATTCATATCCGGAAAAGACAGTATGTTCAATGACTTCAAGGGATATGATGAAAATGGCGAGAAAGTGATAATCTCCGCACCACCTTCATTACTCATCTCAGCAATTGGAATTATAGAAAATATTGAAAATGCGGTATCGCTTGATGTGAAAATGCCGGGAGACTTGATATATGTACTTGGAGAAACACTTGATGAACTTGGTAGATCTGAATATCAGTTATATAGTGGAATAGGTAATAACAACGTACCAAAAGTTGATGCAAAGAGCGCTAGGAAGTTGTATGAGCGTTACAACCAGGCAATAAAAGATGGCATAATTGCCTCTGCAATTGCACCAAACTTAGGCGGATTAGTTATTGCTCTGGCAAAATCGCTAATTGCAGGAGACCTTGGTGCTGAAATCGATCTTTCACTAGTGCCAATAGGAAAAATACAAAATACAGACATAATAAACAAGATAATAATGTTTTCTGAATCGCAAAGTAGAATTTTGGTTACTATTGCACCACAAAATCAGAAGAGGTTTGAAGAATTGTTTGAAGGTGCAGTTTATTCATGTATTGGCAAAGTAACAGAGAAAAAGGTGCTAAACATAAAGGATGTTTTAAAAGTAGATCTGAAAGATGTGGCATGCTAATATAAAATATTTTTCTTATTATGCTAAATAACTCTTTTACTATATGTAATGTTTATTTAGAATGAATGTATGTTATTAATTTTGGGTAGGTAATTATGTCTATTTTATCGATACTCCTGTTTATCAGTCTTTCTTTACTCAACACTTCAAATAAATTGATGATATGTGCTGCCTTATTTGTGGGAGCTGCTTTAGTTGTAAATTCAATGGTTGAATTTTATGGCAGAAGCAAAGCTACGTACAACTTAATAGTGTGTACAGCGCTATGTTGTGTTTTTAAATGGCAAAGTTTTAATTTGATGATATTGATTTCATATACTGCAATTTTAGTATCTCTTCTCTCAAGCATAATTATTTTTGAAAAATTGAAGTCCAAGTTGAATTTTCATATGGCAAATTTCATTACTTTAATTATAGCATCAGTGGTTGATAGTGCCGTTGTATGTGTTGGATTACTATACAAATTTTCTGCAGGTAAATGCTTATCAATATACATTAGAGATTTAATTTTTAAGTTTTCTTATGTGTCAGTATTGAGCATCTGCTTGTTTGTAGGAATGTATTTATTTTGCTTGGCGAACAAGAAGTATTTTAAGATTTCCACATAACCTGTTTTCTGATATAGCTAAACTGACTTTGGGTCCTGGGGGTGTATTTGGTGGTCCTAATACGTAACAACGGTTTAGAATTTATAGGTAGCCTAAACTCACAACTGTACAAACACTATGATTTGAGCCTATCAGGGGGGTGTCATTCCAGTCTGGAATCCAGAAAAAAGAATGGTGTCATCCCAGTGCTTGACACATAGCTGTACGAACATTCATTTTTGAAGGTAAATTGCACAGCAAATGGTGTCATTCCAGTCTGGAATCCAGAAATTTTGCTTATAACTGAGCTGATGAGCTAAAGGTAGTTGTCTTACGCTAAAACAAACGTTTTTAATTAAGTTGCATAGAACCAGTGTCTGGGCACTGGCCCACTGGTGGGAATTGCTCCTAAACTACAACGTTCGTACAGCTATGTGCTTGACACTGGGATGACATCATCAGGGCACTGGCCTACTTAACCGTCATACCGTCGCGGTATCTCAGCCGCTAACAAGTAGCGGAATGACGATTTATCAAACGCTGCCTAATTTTCCGTAACAGTTGAAAAAATCAATAGAAAATCAATATATCACTATAAATTCACGTATTTTGAGGCTATAATGGTTAATACGCTATATGGTATAATATGGACGATTTTATCAGAGTTAAGGGCGCAAGGGAACATAATCTGCAAGGTGTAGACGTCAATATACCGAAAAATAAGCTAGTTGTTATAACTGGGCTAAGTGGTTCTGGCAAGTCTAGCCTTGCATTTGATACGATTTATGCAGAAGGCCAACGCCGGTACGTTGAAAGCCTGTCAGCTTACGCGCGTCAATTTCTCAACATTCAGGATAAACCAGATGTTGAGTCGATTACAGGTCTCTCTCCTGCAATATCTATCAACCAGAAATCGATCTCAAAAAATCCAAGGTCAACAGTTGGAACTGTTACCGAAATTTACGATTACTTGCGCTTAGTATATGCACGAATAGGAGTTCCTTATTCACCTGCAACTGGATTACCAATAACAAAACAAACGGTGTCTCAAATTGTAGACACTATAATTGCGTTACCTTTAGAAACTAAGATATATATACTTGCCCCTGTTGTGCGTGGTAGAAAGGGAGAACATCTTAAAGAGATATTGGAAATTAAAAGACAAGGTTACGTAAGGTTCAAAATAGATGGTGAAGTGTACAATGTAGATGACTTGCCTAAACTCGATAAGAACAAGAAACACGACGTTTTTGTGGTTGCAGATAGAATATCAATATTGGGCGATATAGGAAATCGACTGCCAAGTAGTATAGAATCCGCACTAAAACTTGGTAATGGTCTAATGTATGTAGAAATAGTAAACCTACCTGACAACCATAATTCCGAGTATAAAAATGGTCAAATTCTAACTTTTTCAGAGAATTTTGCATGCCCCGAGTCTGGTTTCACTCTTGAGGAAATAGAACCAAGATTATTTTCTTTTAACAGCCCTTACGGTGCATGTGGTTCGTGTAATGGGCTTGGTAAAAAACTAAGTGTTGATATAAAGCTAATAGTACCGGATGAAACTCTTTCAATATCTGAGGGTGCTTTAAAGCCAGTGGGATCAATGTTCCGTCAAGTGCACACAGGTTATGGATTTCTAAAAAGTGCAATTCTATCACTGGCTGAAAACTACAAATTTAACCTTGATATTCCGTGGAAGAACATAGATCAAGAAGTAAAAGATATGATACTCTTTGGCTCTAATAAATTTCAAGGTTTGATCAGTATCTTGGAGAACCAGATGGATTATGATGAAACACTTGTTGAGCGATATTGCTCTGTCACTCACTGCAGAGAATGTACTGGCTATAGATTGAAAAAAGAAGCGCTTACAGTGAAAATTGATAGCAAACATATAGGTGAAATATCAAGGCTCAGCATCGATGAATCCCTTAAATGGTTTGAAAATTTGCCAGACAAGCTCACAGAACAACAGAAGCAAATCTCAAGTAAAATATTAAATGAAATAATCAAGAGGCTAGCATTTTTAAAGAATGTAGGGTTGAATTACCTAACGCTTGATCGAGAATCTAGCACTCTCTCTGGTGGCGAGAGTCAGAGGATCAGGCTTGCTTCACAAATTGGCTCTGGTTTAACAGGAGTGCTGTACGTGCTTGATGAACCCTCGATAGGCCTTCATCAATGCGATAATGATCGGTTAATTGCTACACTGAAAAACTTGAGAGACATGGGTAACACTGTAATCGTTGTTGAGCATGATGAAGATACAATAATGGCTGCTGATTATGCGATTGATATTGGTCCTGGAGCTGGCGTAAATGGTGGAAAAGTTGTTGCAGAAGGAACACCAGACCAGGTGCAAAGAAATTCAGGGAGCATAACAGGGCAATATTTGAGTGGAGAGAAAAAAATTTTAATTCCAAGAAGAAGAAAGCAAGCAACTCAGTTCATAAAAGTAATAAATGCATGTGAAAATAACTTAAAAAATGTGAACGTTAAATTTCCTATAGGGAATCTTATTTGTGTTACTGGAATATCAGGAGGGGGAAAATCAAGTTTAGTCATAGAAACGTTATATAAATATTCAGCACATAAGATACATCATTCGTCTGCACGGTATGGCCAATGCGATAAGATAGAAGGCCTTGAATATATAGATAAAGTTATAGAAGTTGATCAGTCGCCAATTGGTAGAACTCCTGCGTCAAATCCAGCAACATATGTCGGTATGTTTACTCATATAAGAAATTGGTTTGCAGGTCTTTCGGAGTCAAAAGCAAGGGGGTATAATATAGGCCGGTTTTCATTTAATACCAGAGGGGGAAGGTGTGAGGCTTGTAAAGGTGATGGGCACTTAAAGATAGAGATGCATTTTCTACCGGACGTTTACGTGAAGTGTGAGCAGTGTAAAGGACGAAGGTATAATCGGGAAACATTGGAAGTTACTTATAAAGAAAAATCAATCTCTGATGTGCTTGATATGACGATAGATCAAGCTTGTGATTTTTTTGAAAACCTTCCAATGGTAAAAGAAAAGTTGGTTTCTTTGCAGGAAGTGGGGCTTGGCTATATAAAACTCGGACAGTCGTCAACAACGTTGTCTGGGGGTGAAGCACAACGAATAAAGCTGTCCAAAGAGCTATCAAAACGATTTACCGGAAGAACATTGTATATTCTTGATGAGCCAACAACTGGATTACACTTTGAAGATATAAATAACTTACTAAAAATACTCCATAGATTAGTCGATCTGGGAAACACTGTTATAGTTATCGAGCACAATTTGCACGTTATAAAAACTGCAGATTATATAATAGACATCGGACCAGAGGGCGGAATAAAAGGCGGAGAAGTGATTGCTACTGGAACTCCAGGAGAAGTGGCAAAAATTCCAGAAAGTGTTACAGGCAGGTATCTTAAAACGTATTTATTATAAACTATTTCTTAATTATATTAGGCTAGGTTGCATATTTATGATTTGGAGATAAGAATGTCAGTATATCGATACTTTAGAAGGTACGTTGAATATGGAGTTGTACCTGCTAAGAAAGCAGAAGATAACACACTAGTTCCAGAAAATAGTTTCTATAAATCTGTACGTTACGTTGATAATGTGCTAGGACCTGTGAAAGATGTAATTTGTGGAGTTGAGAGTAAAGACAATTATAACAAGTATTATCAAGATAATGATAAACGTGGGTAACAGGGCAGAGAAAGTGTATTCATTGTGTGCACTTGGTGCTATTTTAGCAGCCAACATAATATTGCAACCTTTATGTTTGATACTATAACTAAAGTGACTTAGGTTTACCGACGATTTGATAAACGACAAATTCGTCATCCCGCTGCTTGTTAGCGGGATCTAGAGATACCGCGGCGGTATGACGTAGGAAAACCTGACTTGCACTAGCTACAGCACTCAGCAGTGGCTCAGTTTGAACTATATTGAAATGAAATAAAAAGTGAAAGAGTGTAAGCTTAAGTTACTTTAGCTATACTATATAAATTATTTTATAATATATTTAATGAGTTGTGAACCTTCTCTTACTAAAAAAAGCTACAAATCTCATATTTCCAAGCGTATGCGTAAGTTGCGAATGTATCATTGATGAAAATCTTAATCTGTGTAGTGAATGCAACAAAAAAATCAATTTTCTAACTAAGCATTACTGCAATGTTTGTGGCGTAGTAATCTCAGACAATATTTATACGTGTGGTAAGTGCATCATCAATCCTCCACCGTTTAAAGTATTAAGATCAGTTTTTGCTTATGATCAACATAGTAGAAACATGATTATAAATTTCAAATTTTTTGATAATTTGAATTACGTAAAAATCTATGCAAAGTGGATACACCAAGCTAATCAGGATACATTTCAGAACGCAGAGGTCATAATTCCTATACCGTTACATAAAATGCGCTTGTTTAAACGTAAATATAATCAAGCAGCGTTGCTTGCAAAAGAGTTGAGTAAGTTGTCCAATTTATCCTATACGCCATTTGCAATAAAACGCCTTCGCCATACTGTGCCTCAAGCTGGTCTTTCACTTAAACAGCGTGAAAAAAACTTAAAGAAGGCTTTTAAAACAAGCAACAAGAAAATTATCAAAAATAAAATCGTGATATTAGTTGATGATGTGGTAACAACCGGAGCAACTGTAAGATCTTGCTCTCAGGAAATTTTAAACTCCGGTGCAAAAGAAGTGAGAGTGCTATCACTTGCAAGAACGGTAAATGATTGTGAAACTATTACGTAAAAATCTTGACTTGTTTTTGTTTTATCTATAAAATAACTTATAGCAAATAGTTGTTGGAGAGCTTATGAGTATAAAAGAGCAAGAAATTGATGCCATATTCCAAGAAATAGAGCAAGAATCAAAAGAAAGTGACATAATTGAAGAAATTAAGCAAAGGCTGCTCGTATGTAACCAAGATACATACAATCAGTGGAAAAGACTTAATTTTCACATAGATCATTTATTTGAAATACGGCAAGAGATTACCCATGCTTCTAGGCATTATACTACTGCGTTAAATATTGCTGCTCATAAAGGCTTAGTAAAAACAGTAAGACGTCTACTGGAGAAAGGTGCAGAGGTTAGTACACGCGATGGTGGTAGACACACTGCTCTGCATTGTGCCGCTAACAGCGGTAATACGGAAATAATAGAATTACTACTGGAGCAAGGAGCATATATTCACTCATGTTCTAAACTTGGCTCAACACCGCTGCATTTTGTTGCTACTAATAATCATATAAATGCAGTGAGGTGCCTGTTAAATAAAGGAGCTAGTCCTTTAGCACTAGATAATAATAATTCCATTCCCAGTATGTTTGCTACAGACAAAGAGGTGATTGCTGTCTTGGAGAAAGCAGAAGAAGAGAAGCCTAAGGAAAATGCTGCAAAGGAGGCAGAGGAAAAAAAACATCAGGAAGAGGCTGCTGCTTTAAAGAAAGCAGAAGAAGAAAAACATAAGAGAGAAATGGAATGTAAGAAAAAAAGGCAAGCAAAAATGATTGCTGTAGGTGGTATTGCAACTGCATTGATAGTGGCGGGTATTGGATACATTGTTGAATTACCTATACTAGTAACTATTGGTATATCTGTATCCATTGCATTAGTATCTGTTTGCATTGCGTACGTAATGTCAAAACCTAACACTAAAATGGAAGAAACAGAGAGTTTTGTGCAGAAAGTTGGCCAGAATATATAGGTCAAGATGCAACTTTATTTTTAATAACCTCAACATCGCTAAATTCAAAAGTTTGGTTGCCTATAATTTGAAATTTCTCATTTCCCTTTCCTGCAACTAGCAGAATCATACCCTCGTTATAGGCAATATCTACGCCTTTCTCTATAGCTTTTCTCCTACCTCCTATCTCCAGTGCATCAGGGCAATGTAGCAAAATATCGTGGCGAATTTTTGCCGGATCTTCATCACGCGAATTATCATCTGTAATTATTACTTTATCTGCATACATTTGTGCTATTTTGCCCATTTCTGAACGTTTCGTCTGATCGCGATTTCCACCGCATCCAAAAACTAGAATTATTTTTTTGTTGATATGCCATTTTAAAGACAATAGGGCTTGTTTAAGCGCACTTGGAGTATGAGCGTAATCCACGAATGCAAAAGGTTTCACTTTTTCCATTCTTCCTGGTGGAGAAACGAGTTTTTCTACGCATATTTCTCTGTAATTTAATCCAGATATACCAATTGCACATAGCAGATTATATGCTTGAAATTTTCCTAAAACTGGGAAAAATGTATTGTAAATTTGGTTATCAATTTTTACTGTAAGATGTTGACCATTATGGGTTGATGTTTGCTCTAATAAAGTAATATCAGAGCCTTTTTTTCCATAAGTCACAACTTTATTACTGCGTTTTTCAGCTATTTTAAGCAATGCGCCATATTCATCTATATCCGCATTTAAAATCGCTGTTTTTCCTTCTGGTAATACCTCGTAAAATAACCTTTTTTTAGTTTCTAAATATCCACCAAGACTTTTATGGTAATCTAAATGATCTTGCGAGAAATTAGTAAAAGCTGCAGCACTCAACTTTAATCCATGGATTCTGTATTGATCAATCCCATGACTTGATGATTCCAACACTAAGTGTTCTACACTTATACCACGCAATGTTGCGTAAAGGTCTTCTGCACCTGGAGTGGTAAGGCTGTTGCTATTACCTTTTCTGCCATTATTGATGCATGTTCCAAGTGTTCCAATAGACGCAGCATTATAGCCAGAGTTTTGCCAGATCTGGCGGCAAAATTCTACTACTGAAGTTTTACCATTTGTACCAGTTACAGCAGCAACATATTTGGGCTGTTTGAATTGATAAAACCTGCTGACTATTTCGCTGTATATTTCTTGAGGGTTTAGGTGTTCAAGCACTGCAAAACCCGGAGTATTTGTCATGCAAGTAGCTGACACTGGAATCCAGTTTTTATTATACAATTGCTTAGTGTGTTCATTTACAATTAAATTTTCTGGATCCAAGTAGTCAAGCACTGGGATGACATCTTTCTTGGCCCCTTGTATCACAACGTCTACACAGTTGTGTACGTAACACTGTGATTCAGTAGGAAGGATATGGATTCCAGTATCGCATGTTGCGTATTCTTTACTCCTTTCTGACACACAAACAAAAAGATAACCTTCCTTGACTCTCTTGGGATTACATGTAACGCCCTTGATTTCAATATCAAAGTTAACATCAATAATGTTATGCAGTAATTCTCTCAGTTTCATCTGCCAGCTTTGATATTCAAACATGGCAGTCTTGCTAGTGCAGCATTTAAATCAGAGATCAAATCCTCAGAATCTTCTAGTCCACAAAATATCCGCATGAAACTTCCACCATAATCTGAATTCATTACAGATCTTGACATAGATCTACGATCTATTGGTAATATCAAACTGTCACACCCTCCCCAAGAAGCACCAATACTAAAAATTTTCATATGATCAACCATGCAGCTTAGTTCTTCACATGAATATTCTCTATCCAGTATTATACTAAATACGCTACTTGCTCCTTTGAAGTAACTTTTCCATAATTCGTGTTGAGGATGGGAGGGAAGTGCTGGATACAAAACTTTTTTGATTTTTGAATGTTTTTCTAGCCACTTTGCCACTTCCATTGCTGTATTTTGGTGCCTTGCCATACGTGCATGCAGTGTTCTTAGTCCCCTATGTGCAAGGTAGCAGTCGTGCGATTGAATGGTTACTCCATAATTTTTATAGCTCTCATAAAGCAATTTAAAAGTTTCACCTTCAGCAACCATAGCTCCCATCACTAAATCTGAGTGACCGGCTAGATACTTTGTCACCGCATATAGTGCAACATCAACTCCATAATCAAGCGGCTTAAATAACAAAGGAGTGGCCCATGAATTGTCACAAACGGTTACAATTCCACGTTCTTTAGCAACTTTTACTATATGCTCTATATTCGAAATCTCAAACGTTACAGAACCAGGAGTCTCGATCATTATCAATGAAGTATTACTCTGAATTAAATCAGTTATATCCTGTGTTGGATCATAAAAAGTTACTTCTGTTCCTCTTTTTGGTAGCTCATTTTCTGCAAACCTCCTAAGCCTATAATAACTATTATCTTGAATTAAAACGTGCGAGCCTGCTTTAGCGAAAGTTAGAATAGCAAAAGTAAGTGCAAATAGTCCGGAAGGATAAATAAGCGCTTGTCCACTCCCTTCAATTTCAGCCAGTGCATTTGAAAGATAATGAACAGTAGGAGTACCAACATTACTGTAGCTATAATCCCTTGCAACACCATCGTTGATTACATCGTATATACTTTCTCCATTTGCTGCATTTAAGTAGTCCTTGTAAGTAGGGAATAATATGGTAGAAGAATGATAAACTGGCGGGTTCATGGAACCTTTATAGTCACTAAATTTTCTTCCTGCTTTAACTAATATAGACTCTTCCTTCACATTTTTATTATTTATTTTTTAAATTGTACTCATCTTGCGTATACAAGTGAAGAGAAATTGCATGTATTAGCTCTATCTCACCCTTCAATAACTCATAAATCAACTTGTGTCTTTTTAGAACGCTCATTCCAATAAAGCCGTCAGATATTAATATTAATTTAATGTGCGAAGGTAATGTTGAAGATGAAGCAAAATAATGATCAGCATGCTTTGCTGATTCATCGATAATGTCGATATCAATTACATCTATCGAATCGCGTATCTTTTCTTCTATTGTTTTAATAATATCCATAATGGTTTCTTTAAGCAACAATATGCTCTTCTTGTCATCCCAGTATCAGCTACTTGGATGACAATCGCAATTACTTATTCTCTTCTTTATTATCTATGTCTTGATAATCAGAATCTACTACTTTTTCCTCTTTATCATTTGGATTTCCTTCTGATGAAAAGCCATTTTCAGCACTATTTTGTTGAGATGCTTGATACATAGCTTCTCCAAGTTTCATAGATAATTGAGAAAGATTAGTGACTTTCTGCTGTATTGAATCAGCGTCATCAATGTTATCAGATTTACTAACTTCTTTTAATTCGTTAACTGCATTTTCAATAGCAGATCTATCTTCTGGTGAAACTTTATCACCATACTCTGTCAGAGACTTTTCTGTAGAATGGACTAAGCTATCCGCTTGATTCTTCACTTCAATAAACTTTTTGCGCTTTTCATCTTCTTGCGCTTTTTCTTCAGCTTCTTTTACCATGCGATTTATTTCATCATCAGATAAACCACCTGAAGATTGAATGCGTATTTTTTGCTCTTTTCCAGTAGCTTTATCTTTTGCAGAAACGTGTGCTATTCCATTTGCATCTATATCAAATGTCACTTCAATTTGTGGCCTTCCGCGCGGAGCAGGAGGTATCCCTTCCAAACTAAACTGACCGAGTAGCTTATTATCAACTGCCAGTTTTCTTTCACCCTGATGCACCCTAATTGTAACAGCTGTTTGGTTATCTTCTGCAGTTGAAAACACCTGAGATTTTTTAGTAGGAATTGTAGTATTACGCTCAATAAGTGGAGTGAATACTCCTCCTAGAGTTTCAATACCAAGAGAAAGTGGGGTCACATCAAGTAGTAACACATCTCTTACATCACCTTGAATGATCCCCGCCTGTATTGCAGCTCCAATTGCTACAACTTCATCAGGGTTAACTCCTCTATGTGGATCTTTGCCAAAGAATTCTTTAACTTTCTCTATGACTTTTGGCATACGAGTCATGCCACCAACAAGAACCACTTCGCCAATTTGACTAGCAGATAAACCAGCATCCTCAAGAGCTTTTTTACAAGGAGCCATAGTTCTTTCGATTAAATCATTCACTAAGCTTTCAAGTTTTGCTCTCGTTAATTTCATATTTAAGTGTTTTGGACCACTTGCATCAGCTGTAATAAACGGTAGATTTATTTCCGTTTCCATTGCACTTGATAATTCAATTTTCGCTTTTTCAGCAGCTTCTTTGATTCTTTGCATAGCCATTGGATCATTTTTCAAATCAATGCCATTACTTTTCTTGAATTCATCTAGTAAATAACTCACTACTCCATTATCAAAGTCTTCACCTCCAAGATGGGTATCACCGTTTGTTGCTTTCACTTCGAAAACTCCATCACCTATTTCAAGTATTGAAACGTCAAATGTACCACCACCAAGGTCATATACTACTATTGTGTGCCCATGTTTCTTATCAAGACCATAAGCAAGTGCTGCAGCAGTCGGTTCATTTACTATTCTGAGTACATTTAATCCGGCAATTTTTCCTGCATCTTTTGTTGCTTGACGTTGAGAGTCGTTGAAGTATGCTGGCACTGTTATCACAGCATCTTTTACTTCCTCTCCAAGATAAGCTTCTGCTGCCTCTTTCATGTTTTGTAGTATAAATGCACCAATTTGACTAGGAGAATATTCTTTATTATCAGTTGTTTTAACCCATGCATCACCACTTTTTGCTGCAAATACTTTGTATGGTACACTTAGATTTTTCATCTCAGGATCACTATATTGACGGCCTATTAATCTCTTAGTAGCAAAAAAGGTATTACTTGCATTGGTGGTTGCTTGCCTTTTTGCTGGAGCACCAATCAACCTTTCTCCTGAAGAAGTAAATGCAACTATAGATGGAGTAGTTCTTGCTCCTTCTTTATTCTCTATTACCTTTGTATCTTTGCCCTGCATTATTGCAACACAAGAATTTGTTGTTCCGAGATCTATGCCTATTGCTCTTCCCATAATGAGTACCCCATTGTAAATATTATCTGATATAAGAATATATAAGTATAGGGCTCATTAATTACAAGCCCAATTTAGGTTTCTAATTAGTTATTAGAACTTAAAAGGCGCGAAAGCCACTTAGTCAGCCAAAAATTGCCTCGTAGTTTATTTGAATTATCAGCTTCTTCATTGCTGCTATCCCCAATTTGGTATCCAGAGTTCTGTAATGGCTTATAACCGTTTAAATTAACATCATCTCCTTGTTTTAAAACAAATGTATTTACATCTAAACTGTTATCAATACTAACGTTCAATGTAATATTAAACTCTTTTTCGATTGTAGAAACTGTATTGCGTTTGTTATTAAAAATGTGCGCTATAACTGCACTGTGTGCTACTAAATCAAAAGACTTATTTCGATTCTTGTTAGCAATATGTTGTAAGTCCCTTAGTATTGATGAAACAATTACTTCGTTTGATTTTATTCTTCCAGTACCTTTGCAGTGTAAACATTCTGTAGTATTAATTTCTTGTATGTTTGGTTTAATTCTTTGTCTTGAAAATACCATTAAACCAAAGTCATTTATGTAGCTAAATTGAACTTTAGCTTTATCGTCTTTAAACGCTTGCTTTATAGCAGACTCAACAGCTCTGCAATACTGATATTTCAACATATCAATAAAATCGACTACTATTAATCCTGATAGGCCCCTAAGATTCACCTGTCTTGATATTTCAGGTACTGCTTCCATGTTGGTTCTATAAGCTGTTTCTTCTATGCTATCTTCTCCTGTCATCTTTCCTGAATTTACGTCTATTGAAACAAACGCCTCAGTTAAAGTTATTATCAAAGACCCACCAGATGGCAATTCTACTCTATTGCTATATAACTCAGAAATTTGATCTTCGATTCCGTAGTAAGTAAAGATCGGAGCATAACCTCTATACAATCTATAGCGCAACTTACTACCTTTTAGTGCATTGTTAGCATATTGCTTAACTGCTTCAAAAGATTCCTTTCCAGACACTATAACTTCTATACCATCGCTACAAAAATCACGAACAGATCTCATAATTACATCTGCTTCGTTGTAAATTAATGATGGAGCATTTACAGAGAAGGCATTTTTTTGAATGCTCTGCCATAATGAGGATAAGTAATTGTAATCTTGCTCAATTTCTTTCTTACTTTTTCCTGAACCAACAGTTCTTACTATTAAACCTGATCTTTTTGGCAAGTTTATTAAATTTAGTATATCCTTTAACTGCTTTCTGACATTAGCATCTTCAATTCTGCGGGACACTCCACCTTTGCTCATGGAATTTGGCATGAAAACACAGTATCTACCCACTAAAGTTATGTATGTTGTAAATGAAGCTCCTTTATTGCCTCGTTCCTCTTTAGTTAGCTGAACCAATATTTTTTGATTTACTGAAATAACATCTTGTAATTTGTATTTTTTATATAAAGGTACCTCTCTTACAAAACCACTACCTGATTCGTTGACATTCTTACTAGCTGCAGAATCTGAAGAAACATTTGCTGAGGCTTCTTCTATACAATCGTCATTTGAGTAGCCCTCAAAGATAGTTTCCTTTTCTTTTTCTGGAATGTTGAAGTAATCTAGAGATATCTCGGAAAAAGACAAAAAACCTTGCTTATTTTTTCCATATTCAATAAATACGGCTTGCAAAGAAGGCTCTATACGCTTTATATAAGCAACGTATATATTACCTCTTAATTGTTTTTTTTCCTTGAATTCTTGTTCAAATTCTACAACCTTGTTATTAATTGACAAGGCAACTCTTACCTCATTAGAACAGATAGAATTTTCTATCAATAATACCCTTTTACCACTATTTACCACTTATTTACCGTTTGCTTTTTATTCTGAAGTTAACTTTATGCTACTTAATGCACTGTTGATTGTCAAGGATTTTGCAATCTGCATTATTCGATTGACTTTTAGTATTTTGCGTAATAAACTCGCATAGAATTTATTATATCATTATAGGTATGGCGAAAAAAAATGCTTCTTTGCTTGTTAAGTTAGTCAGCACTGCAATCAAGACAACAAGAGCTGGTGAAGAAAAATCAACAGGCTATTTTTATGTAAAAAAGCGTAATCCAAAAAAGCTCACCAGAAAACTGGAGTTTAGAAAGTATGACCCAGTAGTCAGAAGGCATGTGCTATTTAAAGAAGAAAAATTAAAGTAGTTTTTTTATAGGAAAGTTTATTATTATGCAAAATTTACAATTAAGTTATCCTGTAATAGTAGAGTTGGACAATGTAAAGGATACAAAACTGAAATTAATAAAGGTCATTGCACAATTAATAGGTAAGAGATACACAACACAGAAAAAAGCAGCAAACGCTCTAAAGATTGATCAGCCTAAAGTATCTCAAATCAATAGGTCAAAAATCAAAGGGTTCTCCTTAGAATACTTGCTTAACTTATTGATTGCATTGGGCCAAGACATAAACGTAAGAATAAAGCATAATTCTAAACCTGCATAATATGTAAAGGACAAATAAATGCAGAACAATAAAACAGTAAGCTAAAAGGGAACTTATTACTCAACAAAACAAGACTTAAAATTTTGTGCAATGTTATTGATTATAGCTAGATATGCATCTTTTCCAGGCTCTATGTCTGATCCAATAGGATCAAGAACTACCATTTTTGCGTCATTAGAAAGAGCATTAGGCTTTATGCTGTCTTCCTGTGAATGAGCAAATATACATTTAACGTTTTCTTCCTTCATTATCTTTTTTAGCTTCATTAAACTCCTCATACCTATGTAAGAACCCTCTTCTATGGAAAGAATGGCGCTTGGGTGATTTAAACCAAAATATTTTTCAAAATATTGATAAGCATCGTGAGTGACGATATATTTTTGATTTTTAAAATCATTCAGTTCTTTCATGATTTCTTTTACTTCTTGGTCTATTTTTTTTATAGCTTTTGTTGCATTAGAGTTGTATCGATGGGAATTTTCTTTATCTATGTTAGACAATGTTGCACTTACAGAAAGTATCATGCTCTTTGCATTTTCGGGACTCAGCCAAATGTGTAAATCTTTTTCATCTTTAATGTGAGTAATTTTTCTAGAAAATGAATGTGGCCGAGTAGGAAGTAGGTTGATTGCCTTTGACAATTGCACTAGTTCTTTATTATTTTTGGCGAAAGTTTGAACAAACGTCTCTAAGTTATCGTCAACATAAAATATAACGTCACTTGATTCTAAATTACTCGCATCAGATGGCTTTAATATATAATTATGCGCAGATGTTGCATAGCCAAGCAATTCCGGTTCTAAAATCCCTTCTGTAATAGAAGCTACAAGTGAGTGGATAGGTTTGATTGTAGCTACAACTTTTAAATTGGATGAAAAGGCGATATTATAGTATAGTGTAAATGAAAGTAATAGAAAAAAAGTCAGTAAATGTCTCATATAAACGTTGAGAAGAAGTTAAATTTTGTCAATAAATTGAATAATGTCAATAATCGTGTTCTAAAAATAGAAAATCTTGCTCTCACATATGATGGTAAAAGAATCCTTGACAATATCAATATGTTCATGGAAAGAGGAGACATAATTACAATACTTGGTCCAAATGGTGGAGGTAAAACCTCTTTAGTGAAAGCAATTGCTGGCATAAATAAAAGCTGTACCGGTAATATCGTATTTGCTGACAACATAAAAATTGGCTATATGCCGCAAAATTTTAGTATTAGTAATTTGATGCCAATAACAGTTGAATATTTCCTTTTAAACAGCTCCTTGAAAAGACTAAAGAAAAATCAATCCATTATTACAGAAACGATAGAGTTGGTTGGTATCGGTAACATTTTGAAGAATCAAGTGTTAGAAATTTCTGCAGGGCAAACACAATTATTGCTACTTGCACGTTGTTTAATTGCAGAGCCTGACTTGATCATTCTAGATGAACCAGTTAGTGCAATGGATATTAACGCGCGGGCTAAATTTTATGATATTATAAATAAAATAGCAAAAAAACGATTGGTATCGATTCTTATGACTTCTCATGATCTTAACTCTGCTCTACCATCCTCAGATTACATAATTTGTATAAATAATACTATCTATTGCCAAGGCAAGCCTGATGAGATTATGAAAAATAGAACCCTAAATGAAATATTTAGCAGTTACGCAGCGAAATGATTCAAAATATTTTGCGTCTTCTGCACATAACTACGGTGCTGACGCGTTACAATATATTACCTTATTTACTTCCACCATCAAAAAAATCAATAAATAAAATACAAGGCCACAAGCTAAAGTGTGCTCTTGAAAAATTAGGTCCGGTGTTCATTAAGTTTGGGCAGTCTATCTCATCACGTACTGATGTTTTAAATGAAGATATAACAAATAACTTGTTATTGATATGTGATAGATTGCCATCATTTTCACATAAAATAGCAGTTAAAACTATAGAAAGTGAGTTTAATTGTAAATTGAGCGACATTTTTTCAAGCTTTTCTGAAAAGCCAATTGCAGCAGCATCGATTTCTCAGGTGCATAGAGCGGTTACAACTGAGGGTAAGGAAGTTGCTGTGAAGGTTTTAAGGCCAAATATTGAGAAAACATTCTCAAGAGATATAAAAATGCTTTCTTGGCTTGCAGAAATTGCAGAAAAATTTAGCGAACAATCAAAAAGGCTGAGGCCAATTGAATTAGTTAAAACTTTTGCTGAAATTTGCCGATTAGAGTTAGATCTACGTTTTGAAGCTGCTCACTCTTCGGAACTAAAGAAAAACACAAAAAATGACAGAGGTTTTTATGTACCTGAAATAGATTGGAATAGAACTGCAAAAAAGGTTTTAACATTAGAATGGATAGAAGCAACGCCAATATACGAAGTTGAAAAACTGAATAATCATAAGCAAATAGCTATCAATCTTATAGAATCGTTTTGTAATCAGGTATACAGGGATTGTTTTTTTCATGCTGATATGCATCCTGGAAATCTAATGGTTGATAGTAATAACAATATTATTGCTCTGGATTGTGGAATCATGGGTAGAATAGATCGTGAGACATGCTATTACGTTATAGAGATACTCAAAGGCTTTTTAAATCGGGATTATGATCACGTTGCAAAAATGCACTTTAAAGCTGGTTACGTTTCATCACAGCATAGAAATTTTGTCACAGCTTGCAGGGCAATAGGTGAACCCATTATTGGGCAGCCTATACAGAAGATTTCATTTGCTAGTTTACTTGCTCAGCTATTAAAAATAACTGGTGATTTTGATATGAAAGTTCAAACACAATTGTTATTGCTGCAGAAAACTATGATTTTACTGGAAGGGACATGTAGAAAGATCTACCCAGAAATCAATATGTGGAAAGTAGTTGAAGCGTGGATAAGCAGTCAACATGAAAGTAAAATAGGGTATAGGGAAAAAATTAGAAGTTCTTATCCTGTAAAAACAATCCAAGGGATATTTAGCCTTATAGAAAAATTAAACCTAATAGCTGATAAAAAATTAGAAAACATCCAAATTAAAAATAAATCAAATGGAAAAGTCTATTTTTTATTGTGGTTTGTAATTATAATTCTAATCGTTAAACTTTTAATTTCTTAAACTATGGGAAAAAACTGCGTCAAATCCAATTTTTATTCAACTTAATTTTTAATCTGCAGGAGCCGAGTTGAGAATGTCCAATTTTCCACTTTCTTTATGTATCTGTTCAGCAGAGTGGCAAAATAAGGTAGACGAGAAAAGACAACTATAGGAACAAATGGGTGTCATGCCAGTGCGTGACACTGGCCTCTTGTTTCAATGTTAAACAAAATACCATAGAATTCAAAAAGACAATTCCTAGAAAATTTCTACATCTAAAAAAGGCATAAGTTATGTTAATGCTGTTTGAATGAGATGATATAAAGATAAGCCAAATTTTTACAAAGAAAACATTTCAAGCAGCAAGACACCTTTGATTGAAAGAGAGCACCAAATTTATGGGGTGAGTAACTGTGCTATTTCAACTATAGTATTTTCTAAAACGAATGATAAACGTCTAAAATGGTATTACCAACTAAAAGGTGTAAGTCTGTACATTGATGCATTAGAGGTCTGAGGCAACTTTTGATGGTGTGCCAACAATGCTCTATCGGATTTAGATCAGGTGAATATGTTGGAAGATAAAGCAAATGACAGCCAAAAGACTCTATTAATGACTTTGTTTTGGGAGTTTTATGGAATGTAGCATTATCCATAACTATGGTTGTATCACGCTGTAATTGTGGAAGTAATCTTCGCTCTAACCATACATTAAATATATCTTTATTACACCCCCCTGTGAAGGTCATTGGTGCAATAAACTTCTCATCCACCTATTATACTCACTCTTTCCCGCTTTTTTCCTGGAACATCAGCATGTATTTTTTCTCCTCTTGGAGCTCGTGCATATTCTCGGTATAGTCTATTATCAACTCCTGCTTCATCTATATATAAAATGCTACAGTGGTCTATTTTTGAGACTTTATCGATAAATTGCTGCCTATCTTCTTGATTGCGCTCTTGATAGAATGTGACTTTTTTTAAAGGTTATTTTTAGCTGTCTTAATCTATACCAAATTGCACTTATCCCAAAGCCAAGGTTTTGTTTCATTTCTGCTAGTGTGTGATCTGGGTGTTTTTTGACATATTCTTTGAGTATTTCTGGATCTATTTTTCGAATAAAACCAGTACTTTTTACCGCTTTGAGACCTTGGCCAGTAGCTTTCTTTTTTAGCCATCTATATAGTGTTGCTATCCCTATCTCAAAAACCTCTGCAACTTCAACCTTTGACTTTCCTTTTTCTACCAAAGACACTGCTTTTTCCCTTAAATCTACACTATATACCATCGCTTTCCCTACTTTAAAAAAACATATTATACCTTTATCATTCGCTTTCGAAAATACTATAGTTAGCGGAATGACGGTTTTTCAAATTGTCGGTAAATCTAAGTCAGTTTAGCTATAATTTCCTAAATTTGCTCACAATCTCTTGACTTGACACATATGTTTTTTTCCCAAATGTTACTATCTTCCTCCTTTTCCTTTCTCAATTTGTGCAACCATTTCCTTTACATTTGCATGCGTGAGAAGGGAATTTTTGCTGACATGAGATTTTGGATCAGATTTTGCTGTTACGTGTTTCGTTGCAGATCTTTTATTCTCTGTTAGAAATGAATGAGATTGTTTTTTCTTCACACCGATATCCGCTTGTGCTGCTGGAGTGGTTTTGCTTTCAGCAAGCTGTACATTAGCATTTCCTTTTGCTTGATTTTGCTCAAATTTTTCTTTTAATGCCTTTACTTTACTGCCCATCTCGCGATTAGCTCCTCCTTTCATAGTAGCTGCTGCTACTTTTGGTATCGCCTTACCAGCAGCTTTTTGTGCTGATTTCCTATTGTCTTGATTTTCAGATTTTAGTGGTACTCTTTCAGCTGATTTTTTAAGAATTACTCCTACTACTTTTGGCTCTGTGCTTACTTTTTGATTAGCACGGCTTAGATTTTTAGGCTTTGGCGGTACTGCAGGTTTATCTTTGATTACCACTTTCGATTCTTGTCTAACTTCTTGACCAGTAGTAAACATTTTTTTTGGCACTTGCGGTGGTTTTGGTGGTACGAGGGATTGAGGTTGTTGTTTCTGCTTACGTTCTCTTTTTGCTTCTATATGTTCTTTAGGAACTGTTGCATAAATTGGCTCTTCTTTGGGCGATTTTGAACTCTGCGAATTTTCTATTAAAATTTTACTCTTCTTCTCTTGATAATTTGATATCTCTTTGTATACAGACTCTTCATTTAATGAACTTCCATAGCCTGAATCTTCTCTCTGCTCATATAAAGGATTTTCCTTTTGCTTTTTCTCTTGATAATTTGATATGTCTTCATATTCAGACCCCTGATCTAATGAACTTTCATAGCCTGAATCCTCAGAAGGATTTTCCTTAGCATCAGGCATACTAAAACTATTAGCTCCTTTTAGTAAAGAAGATGTAGACTTTGCCTTGCTTTCTCCATCTGAGGATATTTCTGATTTAAAGCGTACCTTCCTCGAATCTGGAGCAGCCGGAGGTGCTGTTGTTGGTCGCTTTATTTGCCTCATGCGATTACCACCTAATTTTTCTTTCGGCTGTTCTTCTTTTCGCAGCTCAAAAGTACCTTCCTTTTGCTTTCTACCTTCCAAACTCACTTCGTGTGATCTATCTTTTCCCTGACTCTTTTCACTTTGTTCTAAATTTAAAGAATCTTTTAAAATATTATTTTTTCTGAAATCTTTTTCTAATTGTTCCAAGAGATCAATTTTTTTTAAAATTCTTGTATACTTAGCTGCTGTTTCTAAAGTGAAACTTGACAACTCATCATTTACAAAATTACTTATACTACTGTTCTTGGTTGGAAAATTTTTTCCCAAAATTCTATTCATTAATGTTTTAAAAAGACCTAATGGCTGTTCTACATAATTGTTCAAGTCAGTATATATAACAAACTCAGCTATACCTTTTGCCTCACCTGTAAAACCTTCTAATGCATGAGATAAATCCCTTAACGTTTTGTTATATTGTTTCTCTGCATTTCCTAGCTTTACAGCTTTGATCAGAGAATCGAGATTTTTTTTATAGTTCTCACTTTTAAATGGATTATTCATACTAATTACAGCTCATTATTTATTAAAATATAGATCTAAAATATTAAGATCTAGTAAATGTTACTTTTGTAATTCATGTAGAACTATAGCTATAATAAGTAAGATTTCCCTACGTCATACCGCCGCGGTATCTCCAGATACCGCTAACAACTTACTATTACCAACAAATATGAGGTTCGTGAGCAAGTCGCCATCCTTCTGCTAAATCAAAGAGACGTTTATATCCTTTCCAAAGAGTAATTGGTCCTGGTTTTGGGTCGCTTTTTCTTGCTAAATGACCTCCAAGTTCACGAAACGGCTTCTTTTATAGTAGGGGCTATATTTGGACATGGTTTCCTGTGTATTTTAACATATAAAACTTTCCATTCTTCCTCAGCTAATAAGGCAGTACATGGTAATGTTGGGTTAGTTCTTGCAATTGATGTAATAAAGAAAATTCTCCAAGCAATAATGCTCATGACTGTTAAATACCTCATTAATCTTTCTGCTGTTCCAAGTCTACATTCCTCAACTTTGAGACCGGATTTAAAATTTTATGTAATATCTCTATTTTCCATCTAAGGCAATTGTAAGTTAAAAACGTGATATAAAAGAGATAAGAGAGAAAGATAACCCTGCTCACTAGGAATAGCGGGCGTGCGCGACCGAAAGGAAATTGGTATTACAACCGTTGGTATCAAGGTACGCTAGCCCTATCTCTCGATACGTTTGAATAGTTGCTTGGGAAATATATATGCACCCGTTTACAATCTTAAATTAACTAAAATTATCGAGGTTTATTATGGTTACATCTTATCAAAATTTTATTGGCATTGACATCGGAAAATTTAAAAATGTCGTTGCAATTCACAAACAGAAGAATGCTGTCGAATTTGATAATAATGCTTCTGGTTGGCAACAATTATTTCAAGAGTTTTCAGATATTCTACCTAATGCTTTGGTGACTTTAGAAAATACAGGGAAATATGAGCTTGGCTTATCACATTTTCTTACCGACAAAAATATTGCCGTGCATCGAGCTAATACTCGTAAAGTAAAAAGCTTTATTTTATCTCACGGAACTTTAGCAAAGTCTGATAGATCAGATGCAAGAGCTCTTGTTCAATATGGATTTGAACGCCATAGAACTATCTCTCTATTTGTACCTACCTCTACAGAACAATCAACTTTGGCTGCACTTTGTCAACGTCGTGATGATATTACGCAAATGAGAACTCAAGAAAAATGCAGACTTGAAGCACCGGAAAATGATCATATAAAAGAAAGCTGTCAAAAGACCATTGAGTTTTTCGATAGTCAAATAAACGAACTCAATGATACTATACAAAAGATTATTGATGAAAGCCGCGAATTACAACAACGCCAAAAAATTCTTAAAACAGTTCCTGGAATAGGTAAAAAGTTATCACAAGATTTTTTGTGTTTAATGCCAGAGCTTGGTTACTTAAATAGAAAAGAAGTAGCAAGTCTTGCCGGAGTTGCACCGCATCCAAAAGAAAGTGGTAAAGCTGTTGGTTACCGAAGGATTACAGGTGGTAGAAGTAACGTTCGTTCAAAGCTCTTTACAGCCGCTATGGCTGCTACAAGGTCAAAATCTATACTTGGCGCCTTTTATTCTAAGCTTGTTGAAAGTGGTAAGAAGAAGATGGTGGCTATAACAGCCCTAATGCGTAAAATTATAGTAATTGCTAATACAAGACTTAAAGAAGCAATTAATTTGCATACTTAAAAATCTTCACAACGGTAACTGAAATTGGCTAATGAATATGTGCGTCCACACAGACTTAAAGCACATATTCATTAGCTTAAGCAGAAATTGCTGTGGTAGCTGTTTGATATAAAATTCTATTTCTATGACAAACGGGTTTTTATTGCCCATATAATTTGCAAAATTACACAAATAAAAAAATTTTTAAAAAACATAGTTGATATCAACTAATTTTTTCAACAGCTTCATCGAAAGTATTAACTGAAAGGTTCGTTAATAGCATCCATTCTAGCGGTTTTTTTTTAAGGGAAGGGGAGTTTTCTCAACAACATAAACTGCATAAAGTGGTAATTTAGGTAGTTCTTCCGTCTTATGCCTAATATTATTCTTAGATGGATTCATCATAAACTTTCCAAATCTAACTTCCAAACGTGCTGTTCTTTTTGGCTTATTATCTTTTACAGGAACTTCAACTTCTACCGTACCTGCACAATGAGAGGATTTAATAAATGCCCATAACTTCTGCTCACCTTTTTCAGGATATCGAGATTTTCTATTTACTGCTCTATCTCTGCATGCTCTAACTAGCACTGCCGAATTAAGACTATGTGCAAGCTCAAAAAAGTCATATATATCTGCTTCTCTATCGCATACAGTTATAGTCTCAGTTTGAGTTGGATCAATAATATTATTTGTTTTTCTTAAAGTTTCCAACCACTTTACGCTTTCTTTATCTTCAATGCGATCGCTCTTTTTTTTAAGGTTCTCAGTTTCTTCAGGTCTTGAATAAACTTTTTGATCTAGTATCCCTAGTACCAAACCTTCTATACTAACGGCAAGAGCTGTACGCATTATAATACCTTTTGCAGTATCATAACTGGACAAATTTGCTAATCCGCTTGTTTTTTTATGGTTATTATATACAATGTAACTGGTATCTTGAATGACAAGAACCCTCTTGTGAGCTTTTGTTCTCTCAACTGTTTTATCAATGTGTGAAGCTAGAATATCGACTTCTTTTACGTTCTCATTTTAAAAAAAACGATATGCTGCTTTTGCTTCTGACCAACTTCCGCATGCCTCATTAATTGAGCTTTCAGGTAAACTTATCAAACTGTCAGCAATATTTACTAATCGGTCAGTTAATCTTTTATCTCCAAGTACAGCATCTCCAAATTCATTTTTAGCCCATTCATTACTCTCGTTTGCCATTTTTATACCCTCAATATTTGCAAACTCTAATATTGTAATACTTTATTTATAAGTACATTTATATTTGTGGGTAATAGTAAGGAATGACACCGTCTTGGATGGAAACCAGTGTCAGCTACTTTCATGACACCATCACAAGGTGAAACTGGATCCCAGACACTGTCTCTGCTGTCAAACAAATTATCCAACAAAATTACAATTAAATGGTTGATTATTTTTAAGAATACCAAAAAAGACATGCATTAATTTTCGCATTAACGCAAGAACTATGACTTTTGGACATTTGCCTTTACTTGCTAGACGCTGACAAAACTTTTGAAAATGATTATTATGGTTTTTGACTACTATAGCTGGCATATAAAGAGCTTTTCGAATACGCTCAGATCCTATTTTGCATATGCAACTTCTCTTACTTACTGACGATCCCGATTGATAATGTCCTGGATTTAGACCAGCAAAAGCTGTAAATTGTTTAGCATTGTCAAAGTTATCAACTGATGGCATTTCTGCGACAACAGCAACAGCAGTAAGATATCCTATACCTTTTATAGTCTTAAGGTTTTCCACCATATTTTTTAGATGTGGATAGTTATTTATATGCTCATTAATTTCTTTTTCGAGAACAATAATTTGCTCCTCTATTGCCAAAATTACTTTAGATATAGCTTCTTTGCAACTGGAATGCATATTTTTGTTTTCCAAGCGATTTGTCTGTTGCACCTTATCATCTTTTAGCGATTGCATGCAACGGTAAAGCTCCCTCAAATGCCTCATTTCAGGTGTAATGGGCTTCCAAAGAGCAGGTTTGTTGGCGATACAAAATCTAGCTATCATAGCTGCATCTGATTTATCTGTCTTATTTCTGAGCAGCTCACTTTTGCCAAAAGCTTTGATTTGGGCTGGGTTTACTATACTGACATTATGTCCTAAATCGTGCATAAAAGTAGCCAAATCTTCTCCATACCAACTAGTTGCTTCAAGACATAAATGAGTAAGATTTGCTCCATGGCCATTGCACCAAACTACAAGTTTTGCAAAACCATCTTGATTATTTTGAAAGACTTTGTGTCGTTTTTTACTGTCCACTAATACCAATTCTCATTGTTGTCCAGTCAAATAGGAAACATTGCAGAGTTGTTTAATTGTGGAGCTGGCAAGAGAAGTAATAAATTTGCACAAAGCACCCTCAAGTAGAGCAATTGTATCGTATATTTTATTGCGCAAAATGTTCTGTTTTATATATAACCAAAGCCTCTCAACAGGATTTAGCTCAGGTGAGTATGGAGGTAGGTATATAATGTCGATATTTTTAGGTACCTTTAAATTTTTTGACCTATGCCAACTAGCACAGTCCATAACGAGAAAAGCCTCTCGTGTTTCTAGATATTGCGAAATTTGCTCAAGAAATATGTTCATGCAATCAGTGTTGACATTTGGTGCAAATAAGCTAGAACTCTCTCCATTTCTAGGATTAACTGCACTATAGAGATAGAAATTTTGCCTACCTAATTTTGTTTTAACCTGTGTTCTAATCCCCTTTTTAAACCACCCATGTCCAACTTTTGAATGTGTGCCAAACCGTGATTCATCAAAGAAAAATAGCTCTTTTTCTGGATACTTGCTAATAGCTCAATTGAGATTTTTTTTTGAATTCCTCTTGTTTGCTTTTATCTTGTCCATTATGAACTGGTCTTGGTGTAATATATGAGAATTTCATCTTTTGCATATGGCGGTGTACTGTAGATTTGCTGATATTTAATCCGAACTTTTCCTGGATTCTTATTCTCATTTCTTTAATGGTGATATTAGGATTTTCTTCTATCCACTCTTCAATTTGCTGTAGTTGAGCCTGATTTAATTTAGTTTTTCTACGACGTTGTGAAGGAGCAAACAGTTTTTCTTCTCTGCCAATTTTCAAGAGTTTTACCCACGAAGTTAGTGCGCTTCTTGAAATGCAATATATTTTTGCTACAGCCGTTATACTGTACTTTTTTGCTGCAATTACAGCATTTAGTTTTTTTGAAACATATGCATTATTCCTTACTTTCTTCAGCATTTCTTTTGCTGATTCTACTACTTTTTCATCCAATAATTTTGATCTTAATGCCATTTAAACCTCGCTATTTTACTTACTTCAGTATGGCTTTTCTTCCATCATTGTCCATCTGTTTGCCCTGTAATGGGAATTGGTATTAGAGGTTGTCCGGAAACAAGTAAAAGGCTATAATATCTGAAATTTTAGTACGGGGTAAAGATGAGAAAAAAGTATCCAACAGATCTAAGCGAAAGGGAATAGGCAAGAATAGAAAAACACTTCAGAGTATCATACAAGAAAGGAGGAAGGCCGCCAAAGTATAGCAAAAGAGAAATATTAGAAGCAATTTTCTATGTATTGCGTACAGGGTGTCAATGGCGGTATTTACCAAATGATTTTCCGCTATGGAAGACTGTGTATGAGCAGTTCAGGCAATGGAAGAAGCAGGGAATTTTTGAGAAAATGAATTATGAAATTACAAAATATAGTAGAAGAAAAATAGGAAGGAATGAGCAGCCAAGTGCCTGTATAGTAGATAGTCAATCTGTAAAGACTACAGAAAAGGGGGGATCAAAGGCTATGATGGAAGTAAAAAAGTAAAGGGTAGAAAAAGGCATATAATTACAGACACTCAGGGTTTTATACTAGGTTGTTACGTAGGCGCTGCTAAGGAAAATGATAGAGATGGTATTAAAATAGCATTAAACAATATGAGAACAAAATATACTAAAGTTAAAAAAATGTGGGCTGACATGGGATACCAAGGAAGAAATTTAAAGAATCACATAAAGGAAGAATATGACATAGATATTGAAATTGTTACAAGGCCTCCATGTAGATTTTGGGTGCACAAAGATACGCCACCTGAGCTACTACCAACAAGAGAACAAGGGTTTAAAGTACAGCCAAGAAGATGGGTTGTAGAAAGGACTTTTGCTTGGGTTAATAGGAATAGAAGGCTATCGAAGGAGTATGATTTACTCACAACATCCACTGAGAATTTCATATACCTAGCTATGAGTAGGGTTATGTTAAAGAGGGAATATGCTTGAATTTACTTGTTTCCGGACAACCTCTAACTATTGCATTCCTGAGCATTTTGATTCATCATTCTCTTTGTGAAAAACATTCCAAACTTTCTCTCCACTTTTTCTGGGTAAGGTCAGTCAGCTACTTGGATGACAGGGGAGGGAGGTGCTACCCTGACAATCGTCATCCCGCTACGTGTTAGCGGGATCTAGAGATACCGCGAATGAATCGCGGTATGACGGTCTGCAGCGGTATGACGTAGGGCTGCACTAGCTATATCATGCATTTTATTAACCGACACTATAAACAACATCCTTACAATTATGAGATTGAACCACAACTTGCTCAAGCGTTAAGCTGCTGCGTTTAGCGTCTTTACCGTGGTTTTCCCCAAGAACATTTGTTCTTTCGTGTTTTATTTCTTCAATGAATTTCTTGTTAACGCTTTCAGGGTCAATCTTTTCCTGCGAATATATAAGATTAGTGCAATTTGTTTTTCTATAATAATGTATGCCAAAACCCACAATGAGTAATGCAAGTATACCAGAACCTATAAGTAGTGATAACCCTATGTTATTAGTCAAAGGGTTTTGGTAAAATTTTTGTACACCATTAACACCATGTGTTGCAAGTAGCCCTAGAGGAAACGCTATATTTGCAGCAACTACACCAGTAAATAATGCAGTAAATATTGGTCTGTCGTTAATTACTGATTTTATTTTATTAGTTCTAGTAATTACTTTTTCGTCAATGTTAGTGAAGCCTTGTTTAGCTTCCCAAGCATTAAGTACAAAATTTGAATGAGTGCCATTGCTATATTCCAGTCTTACAGATTTTATAGCTTTATCTTTTGGCTGGTGCTCCAACACCTCAGCTAAAATTTTATCCGCATCTTTTTTTTGAATGGAATGTTCTTCAGTATCTATAAATTGCCTTGTTGCAAAAAATATTGGACCAATTGTAAGCAATGCAGCAAGTGCGATAACTGGTATAGTGATATATTTTGGGCTGTTTGTAAAAAATGCAATAAATTTTGCTTTATCTTGTAAATATAATAAAGCTGCAGATATACTGAGTATAATAGCACTTGCACCAAAAATTATAAAACCCTTCTGCTGCATGGCATACTTTGCTCTTGGCAAGAATCTGTTTGTTTTTTTATTTGTTGTGCTACCTATATCAGAATTTAGTGACAAAGACTCTTCAGAGTCATCTTTGCTTTTATACGATGGTAAAGTATTTGAAGACGCACCTAAATCATCTTTTGAGTTTTGACCACCTATTCCACTGTCTAAACTCTTTTTCGAAGATTTTGCATTTGGGTCTATAGCTGCATAAATATGTTCTTCTGATCCATTACCAGATAATCCTCCTAAACCTAAACTTGCTGTTTGTGATACCCAATCATGAGTCTCACCTTTTGTTTCTTCTAGGGAAGGAGGTAGTACTTCAGTACTAAGACCAAACAAATTTTTGTCTTCTTTGTCTTGTAAACCTGGAGCTTTTGGCAAAATCGGTGGTGCTCCATCACCATCTTTTTGTCGATTTACAGATGCGTAAGTAGGATCCACTTCCTCATCATCTGATTCTTCATGTGACATTCCCTGCACACGTGGTACTACATTCAGTACACTTGAGATAGCATTTCCTGCTTCTTCAGGCGATGGTGGATCTTTTAGTGTTATCTTGCTATTGTCACCTGTTTGTTCGTAAGAAGTTAATTTTACTGTTGATTTTTCGACTGACCCATGCATATTCACTCCAAAGTTAATTACTATGCTGCATTGATTACGCTATAGTTATTAAGATATAGTAAATACCAATTTACGGATAATTATTAGTATAGAAATTGTCTATCAAAGATTCTTTCATTCAGAGGGTAATCTTTGTCAAAAAGCAAAGTGATTGTGTTCTCATGGTCTTTTTGTATTTTTATCTGTGATATATCATGAAATTCTTTGTAATCTGATACTACAAGTGCTGGACGGTTTTTTGTGTCGTTAATGTCAATTTGTACGATTGTATCGTTTGATATTAACGCTCCATTCCAATGCCTTGGGTAATAGCTATTGATAGAGGTTAATGCAAGTAAATTTGAATTTAGCGGCAAGATTGGGCCACCGGCAGAGAAGTTATATGCAGTGCTACCTGTGGGAGTAGATAATATTACTCCGTCCCCTCTAAATTTTTCTACTTTTAGCTTATCATTAATAGTGATATTCATTTCTACTATTTGGTTTGCTTTTCTAAAAACATATACCTCGTTTACCGCTATGTAGTGATACCTCTTGCCACTTGTGTCTGTTGCTTCCATTTTTAGCAAAGTTAACTGAGTTGAAGTTGCATGTTCTATATGATCAATTAAATCTTCACTGCGGCTAAAGCATTTATTCATCAAAAACCCAACATTGCCGGTATTTACCCCATACACATGCATGTTTTTATTTTCTATAACGTAATTATGCAAGGTACGCAGCATAAAGCCATCACCGCCAACAACTATCAGTAGATCAATTTCGGACTTATTTTCTTCTGTTATATTGATAAAATTAAGTTTCTTTAATAGTTTAGATACTTCCTGCGATTTTGGTGATGGAGAAACAACATAGCCTATATTTTTGTATCTATGCATGCTTCAGTAAACTCTCTAAAACTTAAAGAGGAGGAAAATTAGAAAATGCTTCCATATTTATCGTTAAACTTAGCTAATTTGCTAGTTTTACTTGCTAACCCGCTTGTCAAACTTCCAGTCCATGCAGGGTGAGTAAGAGGATCTCTATCAAGTTTTACCCTATCTCCCTCCTTTCCATAAGTGGAACGAGTTTCAAACTCTTGACCGTCTGTCATAACTATAATAATTTTATGATAATTCATTGTTGTTTATAAACTTTTAGTCAGTTAATATTCTAGTGAACTTAATTCACTAAGTCAATCATTATTCTAAAATATTGACAAAAAATAAATAAAGTAGTATATTTAATAAGGAATAAATAATAACTATCATGATTTTTGCTTTCCCCGGTCAGGGCTCTCAGTTTGTAGGAATGGGAAAGAGCTTATATAGTGAGTTTTCTGTTGCAAGACAAGTATTTAATGAAGTAGATAGCATATTGGATAGAAAGCTGTCTCATTTAATCTTCAACGGTCCTATTGAAGAATTAACCATTACAGAAGACGCTCAGCCAGCTATAATGGCAGTATCAATTGCAATGCTACGTGTTATGGAGCATGTGTTTGGCAAATCTCTTTTCACTGATCACAATGTTAAATATGTTTGTGGGCATTCAGTTGGCGAATATACAGCGCTGTGTGCTGCAGGAGCGTTAACGCTTGAGTCTGCAATCAAGCTGCTGAAAGTTCGCAGCGAAGCAATGCATGAAGCTTCACTGAAATGTAAAGGCGGAATGGTTGCGTTGCTTGGAGCAGAGATAAATGAAGTGGAAGATATATTGAAATCAGTTCAAATTGACGGAATTTGTGAAATTGCAAACGATAACGGTGGCGGACAAGTGGTTATAAGTGGCACTAGAGAAGCTCTTGAAATGTTACCCGATTTATTCAAAAACTCGAGTGTGAGGAAACTAATTAAATTACAGGTTAGTGGGCCTTTTCATTCATCTCTTATGAAACCTGCTGATGAAAAAGTTTTGGAGTTTTTGAAGGGTATTAAAATAACCCGTCCTATAGTTCCTTTGATATCAAATGTTACAGCTAAAGAGGAGAGTGATCCCAAAGTTATAAAAACTTTACTCGCCAAGCAAGTTGTAAGCAGAGTGAAATGGAGAGAAATGGTTTTGTATATGTCAAGCCGTGGCATTAACAAATTTGTTGAAACTGGCCCTAATAAAGTTTTATCTAATTTGGTCAAAAGAATTGACCAATCTATCAGTACAAAAAATATAGATAGTATTGGTGATATTGACAGCTTCTTTAATGAATCATTAGTACTAACAGCGAAAAATTTAAAAGTTGGATTAAGTTAAAACACATCTATTTGATGTCATTCCGGTGCATAACGCTGCCTAGCTGGAATGACAGAGGGTAATGCAAGAAATCAACGAACTGCCTGTCATTTCGTTTGGTTTTTTAATTCCAAGTAGCTGTAAAATAGTAGGGGCAATGTCAGATAACCTTCCGTCTCTTAGTTTTAGATTATCGCAAGACACAATAAACGGCACTTTATTTAGAGTGTGTGCTGTATGAGGTGTATTATTTTCTTCATCGAACATACATTCCACGTTACCATGGTCTGCAGTAACAATTAATGCGGTGTTGCTTGACTTTTTAACAGCATTCAGCACTTTCGCAAGACAATCATCTACAGCTAGCACAGCTTTCTCGGCTGCTTTTATATTACCTGTATGCCCTACCATATCAGGATTAGCGTAATTTACAACTATCAGTGCGAATTCTTGGGAGTGAATTTTTTCTACAAGCTTTTCTGTGAGCTCGAAGGCTGACATTTCGGGCTGCAAATCGTAAGTTTGAACTTTTGGTGAGGGAATGAGTATTCTTTCTTCACCAGAGAAAGGTTCTTCTTTTCCACAATTGAAAAAGAAAGTCACATGAGCGTATTTCTCGGTTTCGGCGATACGTAATTGTCGTAATTTATTGTCTTCTATTGTTTGTCCTAGAGTATCAGCGAAAGAAGTAGGAGGAAAAATATAAGGAATTTTGAGATCTTCTTTATACTTCATCATACTTAAAATTGAAGAGAATTTTGCTACCTTAGCGTAATCTGTTTTGCCAAGCAAAATACTTGCTAATTGTATCATTCGATCAGCACGAAAGTTAGCCAACAGCACTCCATCTTCTGGTTTTATACCTTGATAATCACCTATTACTGCGGGCCTGATAAACTCATCAGTTATGTTATTTTGATAGTTATTCTCAATCAACGATACTGCATTATCATGACAAGGTGCCTTTGCAAATGCGATAGCCTCATAAGCTTCGATTGTTCTCTTCCACCTGTTGTCACGGTCCATAGCATAGTAACGCCCAGAAACAGTAGCAATTCTTGTGTCATTTCCCTTTATACTCTTTGTAAATTCTTGAATGCATTTTTTTCCTGAATTTGGCAATGTGTCTCTGCCATCTAAAAATGCATGTATCACCACTTTTATTCCATGCTGTGATATTTTATTTGCTAAAGTTGAAATATGCTTTTGATGCGAATGAACACCGCCATCTGACACTAATCCCATTATATGGCATACTCCGTTCTTACTTTTTAGATTACTAATAAAACTTTGTAGATTTGCATTGTTTTCTATTGTTCCAATCTCTTGATTAATGCGCTGAAGGCTTTGCATTACTACTCTACCACTGCCAATATTCATATGGCCAACTTCTGAATTACCTATTTGACCACCAGGTAACCCCACATCATCTCCACAGGCGGATAAACTGCATTTTGGATAATTAGAGCTAATATATTGCCAACAGGGTGGATTTGCGTTGCTGATAGCGTTGTATTTATTATTCTCTATTCCATTTCCCCAGCCATCTAGTATACATAAAACCACTGATTTAATGTTCATATAAAATCAACACTAGAATTTCACAGAGAAACGCTCCCCGGGCCGGATTCGAACCAGCGACCAATTGGTTAACAGCCAACTGCTCTACCACTGAGCTACCGAGGAATAAACCGTTTTTAATTTACCATGTTGAACGTTGGTTGTAAACGTTTTTTGTGTAGACTTTAAGTCCAACTGGTCACAGAAACGAAAAAACTTACTTGACAAACTCCGCCAGCCCTCTTATCATGAAACTGAAGCTATTTATTTATCTTCGCAATCTGTGCAGATTAATGACAAAAAACTTAGGGTATTTGGCGTCTCATGTTTAATTTTTCGCACTACGTGCACCGCATGTCTTTAAAAATTTTTAGGTTTTTACCTATATAAGCCGAAACGCGCTTACAAAGCGTTTAAGACAGCAAAAAACGTCAAATTGACAAGGGAGAATTTGAATACTAGCTATCCTAGGGTTTCTTTGCCTTTTTTCCTGCTTGGTAAATTTCTTAAACACTTGCGGTGTAGGTTAGTTGCAAGTTAAAAGCAGCTAAATCGCTCTTAATCAAGCGTTTTAGAATAAAAAAAACGCCGATATTTTAGTACATGGTAAATATCCAACCACCACGGGGCTTCTTTTGCCTTTTTTTTTATTTGGTAAATTTCTTAATGTTTATGGCTAAAGATTGCACGAATGTTGCAATTACAAAAGCGTTTCTACTAGGAGGGTGTCATCCCAGTGCGTGACACTGGGATGGCTTTGTTGCATCGCTAGCTATGATGGATTAAAGATAAAAAAGATAGGGAATATCAGTAGCTTATTATTCTGGTATTTATAACAAGAACGGTCAGTGAATACCTAAATTTGAGTAAAAGAAATTTCACTACCACTCACTAATCTGGCTAAAATTCAAGAATTTCAATGCTTTAGCTATTTTCAATAGAATTAAATTTATTAATATAAATAACAAATTACTATTCTTAAATTTGATCAGATTGATTGCAAAAAAACAAGATTTTCAATAGGTTGCTTATAATCCTAACTATAGTTAGCCTTTCATAAGTAGCGATGCAACAAAGCCATCCCAGTGGATTTAGCTGCTTTTAACTTGCAACTAACCTACACCGCAAGTGTTTAAGAAATTTACCAAGCAGGAAAAAAGGCAAAGAAACCCTAGGATAGCTAGTATTCAAATTCTCCCTTGTCAATTTGACGTTTTTTGTTGTCTTAAACGCTTTGTAAGCGCGTTTCGGCTTATATAGGTAAAAACCTAAAAATTTTTAAAGACATGCGATGCACGTAGTGCGAAAAATTAAACATGAGACGCCAAATGCCCTAAGTTTTTTGTCATTAACCTGCACAGATTGCGAAGATAAATAAATAGCTTCACTGTTATGATAAGGGGGCTGGCGAAACTTGTAAAGGAATTTTTTACATCTAATTTATAGCTCCCTGCATGATATCACGTATTATCTATACCAAGGAGTTCTGCTTGTAGATATTATACCAACAATCCACTATTTTTTTTATGTCTTGTGGTTTAGTTTCTGGACCTATACTGATTCTAATTGAACACTCTGCTTGCTCTTTTGTTGCCCCCATTGCAAGCAAAACATGGGAAGGCTCAACTTTTCCAGAAGAACATGCGGAGCCATTACTAACTGCAATATGATTCAAGTCAAAATGCATAAGCTGCACATCACTCTTTACTCCTGGCATATAAATAAAACTTGTGTTTGGCAGCCTCTTAGAGTTTTTACCGAAGATTCTTATGTCACTGGCAAGATTTAATAATTCACACTCTAATTGATCACGTAGCTCCTTTACTTCATCCATTTTTGATAGAAGGTCTGGAATATTTTGCAGTGCAGCAGAAAGGCCTGCAATCGCAACAATATTTTCCGTACCACCACGAAATCCCTTCTCTTGTCCACCACCTATTATAATAGGTTCTATCGCAAGTTCTTTATTGAATATTAAAACTCCACTGCCTGCTACACCGCCAAATTTATGGGCGGATAAAGTGAGTAAATCCACTCCTAAATCTTCCATATTAACTTTAATTTTCCCAACACTTTGAGCAGTGTCAGTGTGGCAAATTGCTCCAAACTTGTGTACTATTTTAGCTATTTCCTCAATAGGTTGAATAACTCCGGTTTCGTTATTTGCCATCATAACTGAAACTATTGCTTTGTTTCCTTTAAGTTCGCTTAGAATTTTTTCTAGCTCTAAAAAGTCAGCAATGCCCTCCTGATTAACAGGTATTATATATGGATTACATGCAGAATTAAGAATTGAAGGATGCTCTATAGCTGAAATTATATGCAGGTAGCCTGCTATTCCTCTCATAACAAGGTTATTCGCTTCAGTTGCACCAGACGTAAAAACTATTTCTTTATCACTTGAAACGCCAATAGCACCACGTACGTTATCTCTTGCATCCTGAAGAATCTTCCTCGCTTCTTGTCCTCTCTTATGTAGTGATGATGGATTGAGCGTTTGTTCTGACAAGACCTCAAATATACTTTTTTTTACATTTTTACTAATTGGAGCAGTTGCATTGTAATCAGCATATACGCAACCACTATTTTCTAAAGAGAATGGATTCATCTGTCACTTAAATAAGTTTACCATCAACTATAGCCATAACTATGTACGTTAGCTTTAACACGATAAAAAATTTATTGCAAAAACAGCGAAATTAATACATAATTAATAACTCACGTCATCAATACCTGTCAAGCAGGTTCTTATTAGGAGTTATCATGGTTGAAGTTTTTTTAAATAATGCAACAAGAAAGATGGAAGGTGAATACCACCAAAGCAAAGATGCCAACGCGCCGGTTGTGCTGGTTTTACATCATCATCCTCAATATGGTGGTAATATGGATAGTAAAATTGTACATAGTACATATACGTCTTTTATCGATAACAATTTTTCTGCATTGAAAATTAACTTTCGTGGTGTGGGAAAATCTACCGGAACTTTTGATAAGGGTATAGGAGAATTAACTGACGCTGCGGTAGCCATTGATTGGCTTCAGGAACATAATCCTAGCAATGTTCCAATTTGGATCGCTGGTTTTTCTTTTGGAGCATGGGTGGCTATGCAGCTAACAATGCGCCGCCCTGAGATAGTGGGTTTTATTGCTCTTTCTCTTCCGGTAACTAAGTACGATTTTTCTTTTCTTTCTCCCTGTCCAGTTTCTGGGCTTATAATACAAAGCAGTAATGATACAATCTCAGAAGAAAGCGATGTAACAGAATTAGCAAAAAGGTTGATAAATTCAGTAAGAAGTGATCACATGAAATACCATATAATAGATGATACTAATCACTTTCTAAAGGATAAAGAAGAGGAAGTGACTCAAATCGTGGACAATTATATAAAACTGCGCTTGAATAGTGCAACTATTTCTTTTCAAAAGGTCAAAAAAGAGGTAAGGGTAAAAGAATATGCCTAATCTTTACAAACAAGAGAAATGAGTGTAGTAATATAAATGAAAAGGTTTTGTTATGTTTAAAAAGCTATTATTTTTTGTTTTAGCTGTGTTTATGTTATCGGGGTGTTCCCTAAGTAAACAGCGTAAGTTAAAAAGTCCGTGTATAAAAAGCAATGAAAGCATTTCATGCGAGTTGTACTCTGTTAATGATCATTGGTTAGATAAGTATAAGGCATAGAAATTGTGCTATTTTTCCTATTCACAACTTCACTAATGATCGATCTCTCAATTGGAAAATGCAGTCTGCCTTTTCTGCAAGGAGATGATTGTGTGTTACTATAAGCATAGAGCTGTTATTTTCCTTTACGTATGAATGTAGCAGTAAAAACACGTTAAAAGAATTTGTTGGATCTAAGTTTCCTGTTGGCTCATCTGCAAGTAAAAGCTTTGGAGAATTTACAATGCTTCTTGCAATTGCAACTCTCTGCCTTTCCCCACCCGAAACTTCAGATACCATGCTACTTGCTTTGTTTTCCAGACCAAATTTTTCCAACATTGCTTGCGAATTTTTTTTTGCTTCAGCTTTGCTTTTTCCTGCAATGAGTTGAGGAAGCATAATATTTTCCAACACCGATAACTCTTGTAACAAATAGTGAAATTGATAAACAAAACTAAGAAAATTTCTTCTTACATGAGTTTTATGCTTATTACTGGCTTGTGTGCAATTTATTCCATCTATCGTAACTATACCTGAAGTTGGCTTATCCAACAAGCCTGCGATTTGCAATATAGTTGTTTTCCCTGCACCTGAATTGCCAATCAGCGCTACTACTTGCCCTCTTGTAACACTTAAGTTGATATCCTTTACAACAACAGAATTGTCCTTGAAGCTTTTATCTACAGAAGTTAGTTCTAGTGCTACATTACCACCCATGTTTAAAAGACCTATAACCATACAAATGTTGTGCTTGCATAGCAAATGATAGTGCATGACCAGTAAAAAAGAAATAGAAGAATAAACCTCAGTGTCAAGTATACAACTATACGAACGTTGTGACTTGAGAGCACCCTCCACCAGAGAAGAGTGTCATCCCAGTGCTTGACACTGGGATGACATCAAATTTTTGACTAAACTGAGAAGCTGTTGCCACAACCACACTGGGATTTAGCAAAGGCATTCTTTATTTGAAAACCAGAACCACTGAGATCCTCAGTATAATCTATAACTGAGTTATTTAAAAATTTTGCTGAACAATTATCAACCATTAATACAGGATTGCCATTTTCATCATTAATTACTATATCTTTACCTTTTTCGCTAAAACTGGAGTGGCTTCTATAGTCCTCGCTTTCTTCATCATCTTCATCTTCGTCATCAAACTCATCATCGTAATCATCGTCTTCATCATCCAAAGATAGATTTTTATTCATTTGATCCATAAGAAAATTGTATTTGAAGCCAGAACATCCACCACCTGAAACTGCAACCCGTAAAATGGAACTCTTATCCCCTTCCTGCTCTGCAAGAGAGTGGATTTTTTTTAGTGCATTACCAGTTAAGTTGATGTTGTAATTTGTTGACATAGTAACCACCGTTTATTATTGATAACTTATTATAGTAGAAATTTTACATGTCAAACAATAATTTTCTATTAAATTATGCATGTTTTCCAAGCAAAACAAAAGGGAGATACTTCAAAGAGCCAGAAGATGAGAATCGCAGCTGCTTTCAGCGTGATAGGGACCGTATCATTCACTCTAATGCGTTTAGAAAGTTGGAGTACAAAACACAAGTTTTTATCAATTATGAGCACGACTACTATCGCACTCGGCTTACTCATAGCCTTGAAGTTGCACAAATTGCAAGGTCCATTGCGCGTAGACTTGGCTTAAATGAGGATATCACTGAATGCATAGCGCTCGCACATGATCTTGGTCATCCTCCATTTGGTCATGCAGGTGAAGATGCTCTAAAGAAATCAGTTCAAGATTTGAATCTTGATAACGAGAAGTATGAGTTTGATCATAATGTTCAAGCTATAAGGATTTTAACTTATCTTGAACAAAAACATGCTGATTTTGATGGTATGAATCTAAGTTGGGAGGTGATTGAAGGAGTTGCAAAACATAACGGTCCCTTGCTTGGTCAAAACGCGGAGTTTTCTACAAGTAATCAGCTGTTATTAGAATACAACAAAAAATATGATCTAAAACTTGAAGAATTTTCAAGCATTGAAGCTCAAGTTGCTTCAATTGCCGATGATATTGCTTACAGTGTTCACGATCTTGATGATGCACTCAGGGCGAATTTAGTAACCATCGAAGATTTGCTGAATGTTCCTTTAATTGAAAAAATGTTTAAAGACATAAGGAGCAGATATTCAGAATTGCCTCAGAGCAAACTCATACATGAATCACTGAGTGGAACTATAGGAACTATGATAAGTGATGTTGTTTCTCAGACTGAAAGAAATATTGAAGATCACAAAATAAAAAGCGTAGAAGACGTAAGAAGTCTAAATAAAATGCTAGTCGCATTTTCACCAGAAGTTGCGAATGCTACAAAAGAAATGAAAAGATTCAACATGGAGAAAATATACAGAAGCTATAAACTGAGTAGAACGATGAACAAAGCAAAACGCATAATACAGGAACTCTTTCAATGTTTTTATGAAAACCCAGGATTACTTCCCACAGAGTGGAGCAAACTCGCTTGTGAATCTCAGCGTTCAGTAATAATATGTGACTATATCTCAGGTATGACAGATAGATTTGCTATACACGAGCACAGAAGAATTTTTGATACCTCATACGAAATGACTTCTTTCTAATGACTGATGATCATTTCATGTCAATTGCATTAAGGCTTGCAGAAAAAAATCTTGGAAATGTTGCACCAAATCCTGCTGTCGGGTGTGTTATTGTAAAAGATGGTACAATTGTTAGTGAGGGATATACAGGGATTGGTGGGCGTCCGCATGCGGAGGTAGTCGCTTTGCAAAACGCTAAAGATTCAACTCATGGCGCAACTATATATATCACTCTTGAGCCATGTTGTCATCACGGAGTCACGGGGCCTTGCACTGCAAAAATCATAAAAGCTAGCATAAAAAGAGTAGTAATTGCAACTATTGACCCAGATAGTAGAGTTTCAGGCAGAGGCATGAAAGCTCTGAAAGAAGCAGGAATTGAAGTTGAGCAAGGTATTATGCAAAAAGAGGCAAAAGAACTGAATGTCGGTTTTTTCACCACTAAAGAATTACATAGACCATTTATAGCTTGCAAAGTCGCAACAACTCTTGACGGAAAAATCGCAACATTTACAGGCGATAGCAAATGGATAACAAGTGAAAATACGAGAAATTGGGTGCATGAGCTTAGAGCAAAATGTGATGCAATTATGATTGGCAGCAATACTCTTATTAATGATGATCCACTCTTAACTTGCAGATTACCAGGACTTGGAAGTAGATCGCCAATAAGGCTAATTATAGATAGCCAAGGGAGATTAAAGGAAGAGCATAACATTGCAAAGACTGCAGACAAAGTAATAACTTGGGTCATCACAAATAAAGAAGTAGAGAAAAAAATAAAAAACATTAACTACTTAGTAGTTAATTCAAGCAACGCAGGTAAGGTTTGCCTAAAGGACATGGCATTAAAACTTGTTTCAGAAATTGGTATAACAAGATTATTAGTTGAAGGTGGAGGAGTGTTAATCACAGAACTATTAAAGTGTAATTTAATCGACAGGTTGATAATATGCCGCAGTGGTAAAATTTTAGGCAATGATGCCACTCCTTTTGTAGGAGATTTAGGGATTCAATTCATTAACAACTGTTATCAGTTTAAAAAAACAAAGATAATAGAGTTTAGTGAGGATATAGTTGAGGTTTGGGATAGGTCGTCATAATCCTTACATACTCAAACAGTAAAAAAAAGGTATCCGTTCAGCGGAGCGGTAAAATAAAAAGTAGACAAGGAGTGCTAAAAACATAATATCACAAGTAGTATGTGTGGTAAATATGTCTGATCTACTAGCTAGTCTTCTCAAGCTCTGTGAAAGCTTTAAAATAGAGATAGAGCAACTAAAAGCAGAGATAAAGAGGTTAGAGATAGAAAACGAAAATTTTAGATCTGAGAATAAGGCGCTAAGAATCGAAAATGCTGAATTGAAAGAAAGACTAGGTCTGAATTCACAAAATTCATCGATACCGAGCTCAAAAGAGTTATACAAGCTAAAGAAGAAAAAGAAAAAAAGTGACAGGAAAATAGGGGCACAGATTGGGCATGAAGGAAAGTATCGCCCTAAAATGGAAGCAGATGAAGTGGTGAAAATAGAGTTCTTGCGAGTGCGGAGGAGAAATTGCGATATCGAAAGAGCCATACATTCATCAAAAAGTTGATTTGCCAGAAATTAAGCCTTATGTTGTGGAATACCAATTACAGAATGGCCGCTGTTGCAAGTGTGGAAAAAGAAAAAGTAGCAGGCTACTAGAAGGTGTTACTGCGGATACATTTGGTCCAAAAGTTAAGTCAACAATCGCGGCGCTGAGCGGATTTTACAAGAACTCGAAAAGAGAAGTAGCAAATATTATAAAAAATATTTTCAACCTGGACATCAGTGTTGGTAGCGTGTCAAATAGCGAGGCTAGAGTTGCAGAAAAATGCCAAGAAGCATATGAGCAAATCGAGCAAGAAGTAAGTAAAAGTGAAGTTCTGCATATCGATGAAACGAGCCATTATAACAAAGGTAAACTTGGTTGGTGCTGGATGTTTGCCAGTAATACAGCAAGTTTTATAAAATTGACAGAGTCAAGAGGAATGAAGGTTTTACAAAATAGTAAGTTCTGCAATCGCAATAGCTTACGACAGGTACGCAGCATACAACTACTTTGCCGATAAGAACAGGCAAATCTGTTGGGCACATTTATCAAGAGATTTTGAAAGATTAGCACATAGTTGAAGTTAAAGTTCTGGGCTGTTACTTAAGAAACGTAGCCACTGAATTATTTGCACTAAAAAAGGCCTTGCTAAAAAATGAGATAGATGTTTTTAGATTTACCAGACGTGCCAGAAAATTGCGAAAACGTACAAGGTATTACTTGAAGCCGTTTACCTGAAGCAATTGGAGCTTCTCGAGTTGCAAAAAATATTTTGAAATCTGAAAGAATAATGTGGAATTTTTTAGATGACCCAGAAAACATTCCGCTGACAAACAACCATGCTGAACAGCAGATACGGCATTATGTCGTTTATCGCAAAAATTCATATTTTACCCAATCGAAGCGGGGAAATGCATTCCTTGAACGGATAATTTCATTATACTTGACATGAAAACAAAGGGGTCTCAATCCTTTCCAAAACCTCTTATCTATCATCTCTTACACCGCTTAGCTGAACGGATACAACCCAAGAAAGGTTTTTCTACGTCATACCGCCACGGTATCTCAGCATAGATTCCGCTAACGAGTAGCGGAATGACGAATTTGTTGTTTTTCAAATTGTAGGTAAACCTAAGCCACTTTAGCTATATAGGGTCACAACGATGGATTTTTAAGATCATTTACGGCCTTCTTAATATCTTCAGCCTTGAATATCGCCGATCCCGCAACTAAAATATCTGCACCTGCTTTTATTATATCAGCTGCGTTAAAAGAGTTAATTCCACCATCTACTGAAATTTGTGTTTTAAGGTTACGCTCTTGTATCATTTTTTTTATAGTAGATATCTTGTTCAACTGTGAATGAATAAATTCCTGCCCTCCAAAGCCAGGGTTGACTGTCATAATCAGCACAATATCTAGCTCATGTATTATATATTCAAGCACACTTGGGGAAGTTGAAGGAACAATTGAGACTCCAGCTTGAATCGGTTTTTTTGCGTCGTTTACATTTTTGTATGACTTTATCTTTCTTATCAACCTCTCAAGGTGTATCTCTGCTTCTGCATGTACAGTAATAATATCAGCACCAGCATTTATAAAGCTTTCAATGTGGTTACCAGGAGATTTGACCATTAAATGCACATCAAAAGGAAGATTGCTGTATTTACGTATTGCAGAGACAACGCTAGAACCAATTGTAATATTTGGAACGAAATTCCCATCCATAACGTCTATGTGTATGTAATCTACACCTAAATCGCTAATTTTTCTTACTTCTTCTCCTAATTTTGCAAAGTCTGCTGAAAGTATAGAAGGTGCAATTTTAATACTCATGAGCTGCCTTTTTTACTAAAAAATAACTTATTTTTAAACTCTGTCACCCTAAACACCATCTAAGTAGCTAGAGAAGCTGGATACCGATATCGGTATGCCTATTTAACTAGATCTTAAATTAGATAAAAAAAGGTAGTCTTGATAAAACTTATTTACAGCAAGTTTTTTTACATTTGGACTTTCTGTTTGCTCTTTTTTGTACCCTAATTTATAGCTTATTGAATCCTTGTATAAACTGATCGTTTTGTATGCTTTGTTCATCTCTCTAGGAAAGATGCCATTAGCAATTACAATGCATAACCCTGTAGCTGTTGCAAAAGCTAGAGTGGTAAATGCTAGATTTTGTAAAAAATTCCTTCCACTAATTTTTTTTTCCTGTATATCAGCAGAGTGCTGTTTGTTTGACACTTCTTCTAGATATTCATGCCATATGTGATTGCAGTGCGTACACTTTACCTTTCTTCCAGATGCACCAATTTGCTCGGGGGATACTAAGTAAGTTTTAGTACAACTATTACATTGTATTTTCATAGCACTTACATATAAAGTAGTAACAAGCTCAAATGATACAGAGCTACAAATTTAATATCAATACATATATAACAAATGGAAGGTTTGCAACTAAAAAAAACACAGAGTGAGATAGAAAATATTTGGAAAAATAGAGAAAAATTTAATGACTGTAATCTAAAGAAAACAGCAAGAATAGCAATTAAAGAGGTAATTGAGCTCCTTGATAGTGGCAAAATTAGAGTAGCAGAAAAGCTATCAAGTGGAGAATGGGTAGTACATAAGTGGATAAAGCAGGCAATATTATTACATTTTCTCACCGAAGAAAATAAAATAATAGATAATACTAATTGCTGGTTTGATAAGATCGGTAACAAGTTTAGTGAATGGAATGAGGAGAAATTTCGCCGGTTAAAAATTAGAGCAGTTCCTGGGTGTTTTGTTCGCCGATCTGCTTATATAGGTACAAATGTTGTTCTAATGCCAAGTTTTATCAACGTTGGTGCATATGTTGATTCAGGAACAATGATAGATACCTGGTCAACGATTGGTAGCTGTGCGCAAATAGGAAAAAACTGTCATATTTCCGGTGGAGTGGGAATAGGTGGAGTTCTTGAGCCTATTCAAGCTTCACCTGTCATTATAGAAGATAATTGCTTTATTGGAGCACGTAGCGAAGTGGCCGAGGGTGTGGTAGTGAGAGAAGGATCAGTCCTTGGCATAGGCGTGTTTATTGGGGCATCAACAAAGATTATTGATAGAGAAACTAGCAAGGTATTTTACGGCGAAGTGCCACCTTATTCTGTAGTGGTACCAGGGTCTATTCCATCTAAAAATAATATTTCAACCTATTGTGCAGTCATAGTAAAAAAAGTGGATGAAAAGACGAGATCGAAAATCTCTATAAATGAAATATTGAGGGATTAAACTATCTTACTCCTTGTCGTCACTTTTTTTATCATTATTACTAACCACAGTAATGGCATACGCGCATAACTCTGAGAAAGAGACTCCATTTTCTTGAGATAGTTTATATAATTTTTGTAGACTTTCTTTTACTTTATTAGGAATATTCCCTCCACGTTCTTTTACAAGCCAGGAATCTTGATGATGAATTGGATGAGCATCACTTTTTGGATTTCCTATGTATATTGCAAAAGGTGAACTTTGTCCTTTGAAGTCACATTGTACAGTAAATTTTTTTATAGATTCAGCCATCTAAAGATCTCTACTTTTCTTTTTGGTCGATTTTATAGCAGGTGGAAGAGGTGGTTTCTTTATAAAATCTTGTCTATTGACAACACTTTCTCTACCTTCCAAAGCTCGGCGAACATCAGCTCTGCTTAATTGCGACTCTTTTGCTACCTTCATTCCATGCTTTGCCATAATATTAGCATATGCTAGTACTTTTTTTACCAATGCTAGATCACCATCTAGCATTTGAACTAGCACTTGAAACACTTCCGCTAAAGTTAGCCCATCAGCATTTATAACCTTGTTTTCTATAAAATTGACAGCTTCTTCAAATTTGTATTCAATACTATCATTTTGAGCTATAAGGGCAACATAATCGGTGTTTTTGTCGTCCATAACTGAAGCACTATTACTCACAAACTTAAGTGTATACTATATATATAAATACTCTACTATTTTATATTATGGCACGCTATAGTTAAACATTTATTAATAACATGCTCACTTATATACACGAATTAATTGACAAAAGTCAAGGATCAATATCCATCAGTGATTTCATGAATGCCGTTTTGTACCATGAAAAATACGGCTATTATACAAGTAAATTACCGCTTGGTAAGGATGGTGATTTTACTACCGCACCTGAGATCAGCCAATTATTTGGTGAAGTAATTGCAGTTTGGATAATGCATACATGGGAAAAATTAGGAAAGCCATCAAAATTTTCTCTAGTTGAACTTGGGCCAGGCAAAGGAACACTCATTCACGATATAATAAGAGTCACTAAAAAATACAGCAGCTTTTTTAATTCGATGTTGATCCACTTAGTTGAAATAAGCCCTACTTTACGGAAGATACAAAAGGAAAAATTAAAAAGCTTAGATGTTAATTGGCACAAAAATATTGACAACCTACCAGAACAACCAACCATTTTTTTAGCAAATGAGTTCTTTGACGCTCTTCCGATAGATCAGTTTGTATATCATGATGAGGGGTGGTATGAAAATATGGTGACAAAACAAGATGATGGCAGTCTCTTGGTGTCATGCCAGTGCGTGACACTGGAATCCAGAAAAAAAGAATCATGGATTCCAGTGTCAGCTACTCAGATGACAAATGGAAAATTTTTTAATGGTGCAGTGGTGGAAATATGTTCAGTTGGGGTTGAAATATTAAAAAAACTTGAGAAGAAGATATATAATAATAAAGGAGCTGCTTTGATTGTAGATTACGGTTATGTATACCCCGCATATAAGAGCACTTTGCAATCGATAAAACAACATAAGTATGCTAATTTTCTTGAGAATGTTGGTAATAGTGATATTACCGCACTTGTGAACTTTCAAGCGTTAAGAGATTCATTAAAGCATGTAGATTGTGAGATTTTAACTCAAAGGGAATTTTTATATCTTTTTGGCATAAAAGAAAGAACCCAGGCTTTAATGAAAAGCGCAAGTGATGAACAAAAGAATAGGATCTTTAGTGAATTCTTAAGGTTGACTGAAAATATGGGCACTCTTTTTAAAGCAATGCTATTGATATAGCTAACCCAAGAAAGGTTTCCCTACGTCATACCGCCGCGATATCTCAGCATAGATTCCGCTAACGAGTAGCGGAATGACGAGCTTATTGTCATGCCGCCGCGAACCGTCATACCGCGATTCATTCGCGGTATCTCTAGATCCCGCTAACAAGCAGCGGGATGACGGTTGTCTCCTAGCTGTCATCCCAGTACTGGTAGACTCAAATCACAATGCTCGCATAGCTGCAACCCTGGAGGTACTGTTTCTCACCCACTGGAGATATTGCACGGTACTATCTACTTGATCATCGTGTCGAGTTTCAGGAAACATTAAAATCTCATACTCAAAATCGTTCAGCCATACTGCTTGATGTGGCAGAAAAACCTTGCCAGACTCTATAATCGGAACAATTTGATGAAATCGAGTGAGCTTGTCATCATGTGGCACTATTTCAATAATCGGTAAATCACTGTTTGTCTTTAGCTCTTGCACCAATTGTTGACCACTTGTTTTTGCTTCGATTAAAATTGCGTGTGGCGTCCATCTTGCAGCTAGTGACAAAACCTGTTCTTTAAGCTTTGGATACTCAAGCTTTGCGCGATATACGTCGAGTAAATAGAATTTATTATCTATTTTTGCCCAGGTGGTGCAGACACTAAAGTTGCTCATGTTACTTGTTGAAACCGCAGTATCCCAACTTTGTGTTATATGCGAGAGATTATCAGGAAATTTTTTATAGCGTTTCAACCACTCTGGTTTAATTATACCACTTGAAAGCGGCAGAGGGTTTTGTTGATATTGAGCAGCAAAAGCGTAACTCCCAAGTTCAGCTTTTATTATCTCAACTTCTTCTTTTCCTCCATCGAGGGGATATAACAACTGACCTTCTTCTCTTGAATATAATATCCTTACAGGTGACGCTGGTTTATTATATAATCGCCTGGTCGCACAGTGCTGAGCTACTCGGATGATAGGAACGGGAGGTATTGGCTTTTTGATTGAATAAATAACCTGCTTATTTTCAGAAATCATTGGCAAACAAATATGATGCCATATGTTTTTTGGCTTGGAGAGAAGGTGTCCAGTTAAGTCCTCCTGGTGTAGCCTGTGCATTACAAGAACGATGACTCCTTTTTTTCTATCGTTCAGCCTGGTTACTAAAGTCTGATCAAACCAGTTTGTGGCACGCTTTCTAAGCGTTTCACTCAAAGCTTGAGCAGAACTGAGCGGATCGTCCACAATGATAAAATCATCACCTTCACCAGTTAGTGTTCCACCAACTGATGTTGCGATTCTGTATCCTCTCTGCACTGTTTGAAATTTATATTTGGTATTCTGGTCTTTGGATAGTTCTATCTCTGGAAATAGCGCTCTATACCAACTAGACTGCATCACGCACCTGGTGTCGAGCGAATGCTTTTCGCTGAGCCGCTGAGAATAACTTGCAACTATTATTCTCGCAGTTGGTTGGTTTCCCAGTATCCATGCGGGCCACGCAACACTAGCGCACAGGGATTTCATTGAACGCGGAGGCATATTGAATATTATTCGTTTCACTTCACCAGCGCTCGCTGCTTCCAGCCTGTCTGCTATGACTTTTATATACTGATAATCGTTATACTCACACCCCGGCACTACCGTTTGAAAGCATAACTCAATGAATTTTAGAAAGTTCATGATATAATGTTGAAACCAACGCGTGACGCTGGGATGACAAAAAAAGGAGCACTGAAGGCTATAGGTGAGACGTCGCGGTATCTCTAGATCCCGCTAACAAGCAGCGGGATGACGAATTACTTAACCATCATCTACACCGTCATACCGCGATTCATTCGCGGTATCTCAGCCGCTAACAAGTAGCGGAATGACAACAATCCTACGTCATACCACCGCGGCGCTAACAAGAAATCCCGCTAACAAGCAGCGGGATACTTAGGGATGACGGTTGTTGTTTAGCTATAAATATTAAGAAATTTACTAAATGAAAAAAAAGGCAAAAGAAGCCCTGGGGTTATTATCCGCTTTAAAATATTGGCGTTTTTTATGTTTTAAACGCTTGACAAGCAAGATTAAGCTGCTTTTAATTGCAACTAACTTACGCTGCAAATGTTTAAGAAGTTTACTAAGCAGAAAAAAAGACAAAGAATCCCCGAGTTAGCTAGTCTTTTACTATCTCTGTCAAGTATTGGCATTTTTTGATGTCTTGTAACGCTTTATAAGCGCGTTCAGCTTATTTAGATAAAAATCTAGATGTAGATGAAGTTTTGTAAAGACATACAGTATCTATATACTGCAAAAAATTGAACATAAGACGCCGATACATTAAGTAATCCTTACCTTTTAATCTGCAGATTGGCGAAAGCAAATACAATAGCTTCACTATCGTGATAAGGGCGCTGGCGAAGGGTGTCAAGTAAGTTTTTTCGTTTCTATTCCCAATAAAAGTTTGTTATATGGTTATGCAAGAAGTTTAATACTCATAGTTTCAAGCATATACTGAAATATTTCATTAGCTATAGCAACATCTTGGCGTGGGGCTTTGCCGTGTTCTATAAACACAGAGATTGCATAGCGCGGGTTATGGTAAGGGCCATAGGCGATAAATAACTTATGACTTTCGCCCTTAGAGTTTATCTCTGGTGTACCGGTTTTACCGGCAATTTGTATACCGCTTAGCCCTTTCTTATAGGTTCCAGTTTTAGAATTCACCACATCAAACATAGCTTTTCGAACTATGCTAAGATGCTCACAATCCACATCAATATCGGGAAAATCTTGTATCGTTTCATTCATCTTAATGCGGGGAATTACCTCTTTTCCTGTTGCAATCCTCGCTGCAAGAACTGCAAGCTGTAGTGGTGTTGTAAGCATATACCCTTGTCCTATAACTAAGTTGATAGTGTCACCTAAATACCACTGCGAATATAGCTTTCGTGTACGCCAATCTCTACCTGGCAACAACCCTGGAGCTTCTTCTTTAAACGTTCCAATCAGTGGCCCACTTCCAATACCAAATTTTCTGGCCATTTCTACTAGAGAGTCTACACTTATTTTTTTCCCTATATTATAAAAGTAAGTGTTGCATGATAATGCCATTGCCTCATTTAAAGATACATACCCATGGACTTTGCTTTTCAGACAACGAAATTTCCGCTCACCTATTTTCATATAGCCCTTGCACGAGAATTTCTCTTCTGGTGTTATTATCCCGTCTTTTAAACCCGCAAGCGCAACTATTACTTTAAATATTGAACCAGGTGGAATTTGATATGATAACGCACGATTCACGAGCGGCAATGAAGGAGCATTCAAGCTCTCCCAAGTCTCATTTGATAGCCTGCTAGCAAAAAGATTATTATCGTAAGAAGGTGAATTATATAATGCTAAAATTTCTCCATTATTTACATCAATTACCACTGCGGAGCCTTGGTGATCTTTAAATACCTCTGCGGTTTTCTCTTGCAGATTAATATCAATTGTCAGTTGTACATCTTGTCCGTCTTGTTGTGGTATGCTTGATAATTCTTTTATGACGCGTTTTTTAGAATTTATTTCCTGCTCAGATTTTCCTGACTTGCCTTTCAATATATGATCATATGTATATTCAATACCGCTGATTCCTACTTCGCTTATGCCTTGCTGTCTTTTTGTATATCCGATTACATGAGAACACATTGAACCAAACGGGTAATAACGTTTATAAAGAGCAGTTATTTTTTCTGACGATTTTGCTATTTTAGACTCGACTTCTGATAATGTCTGCAAATCAACTTCCTTACCAGAACCATCAAACAAAACAACATACGAAATTTTGTTTACCGCAAGTTCAATGCTATTCCTATCTAAAATTTTGCCCCGCTTAGGCATAATAGTAGCAACTCTTATTCTATTACTATTAGATAGTGCTTCGTACTTTTGTCTGTTTCGTATTTGTAAATTATATAACCTGCAACTAAAAACCGCAGAAATGGTAAGCTGAATACCACCTAATATGAATGCTCTGCGGTTAAAGACTTTGTTTTTTGTCCACATAACATTCCTTCAAAACACACTTTTTTCCCCTCTTTTATTGTTACACTTCTGGCTTTTACCGTATTACAAACCCTTTTTTCCCACTCACTTAAGGTCACAAACTTATAACCTGATTTTTTTAGTATTTTAATAATATGAGGTAAAGCTTCAATTGTGTTTAACCTGTTATTGTGATCATGAAACAGTATAACTGCTCCATTATGTACATTACTTAAAACTCTTTCAACTAAAGTTTCTGGCTTATCACCTTGCCAATCTAGCGAATCAACTGTCCATAATATTGAATACATATTTAATTGATCAGTATTTTCAATCAGATTATCGTCATAACATCCATATGGCGGACGAAACCATTTTACATCTTGTTTTATTGCATTTTTAATTGCTGTATTTGTCTTTTCCAATTCTTGCAATTGTTCCTCACTTGAAAGTGATGTCAACTTCCTATGCGACCAAGAGTGATTGCCTAACTCATGACCTGATTCATGAATTTTCTTTACTATTTCAGACGTTTTTTCATTTATACGTTCACCAAGCACAAAAAATGTTGCTTTTGCTTCATAGCTTTCCAGAACATTAATAATATCGTTTACTCTATTGTTAGACGGTCCATCATCAAACGTAAGCGCAACAAACTTATCGTCGTTACTCAATAATTTTTTTATATTACTTAAATTTCTATATGATAGATCTAGATTACAACTGAGCCCACAGTATGGTAAATTAAAATTACAATCACTACAAAAAGCCGTACTTGAATATAGTAAGAAAAAAGTGATTATCCTTATAAACATTTGTAATCAGCAAAGTGATAGAATACTACACTTTTTTGCTAAGTTAAGCCATCTTTAATTGCTGTAGCCTTTACTTCATCGCTTCTTTAATATATTGTATTAACAATTTTATATAATATATTATGATTGCAAATATAAATACCGTTGCGCTTCAGGGAATTAGCACAGTAAATGTCAATGCACAAATTCATATGGCAAATGGTATTCCAGCTTTTAAAGCAACAAGGACAACATTGCAAATTTAGAGTTCAAAAGGGTTATTCCTCGAGAACTACTGCGTCAGAAAGCTGGCGTTGAATTTGTATATAATGTTGACCTTGGAGGTTTTTATGAATAATAGTGAGAGAAAAGAAAAATTGGAAACTCGCATTTTATCAAGTAGAGGCAGGTCTTTACTTGACCATGAGCTACTGGAACGTACTCTATCTGAATGTGAAGAAGGAAGAGAAGTGGCCAAAAAGCTAATAGAGCTCTTTAGTAGTTTAGGAAGGGTAATTAACGCTGACTTTCATGAGCTAAAAAATGTTACAGGAATGAATGATGGAGCAATAGCAAGTATCTTTTGTCTGAAAGAGATTTTCGATAGGATACTGAAAGGTAAGTTAAAAAAGCTGTCGATTCTTGATAACAGAGAAGAGCTACTAAAATACTTTAAAACAGCAATAGGGCAGTCACGAAAGGAAAGCTTGCGAGTAATATACTTAGATCGAAGTGGTCATTTGATATACGAGTATATTCAAGACTGTGGAACTATAGACAGAGTACCTCTATATGTGAGAGAAATAATCAAACAGGGATTACTGATCGATGCATCATCTATTGCAATTTCACATAATCATCCAAGTGGAGATACAGAACCATCAAAGGAGGATGAGGATAACACACTTACATTAGCTGCAACCTGCGAAAATGTAGGAATGAAATTAATAGATCACATAATCGTAACACAGAAGAGCCACTTTAGTTTTTATGATAGTGGTTTATTGTAATCTGTAGACCGGAAGGAAAGTTCTCCAACTTTCCTTCTTTTTTTCTACTTCATAAATTAAAAAATTCAATATAAGCTTGAGCAGCTAAAATTAGTAATGAAAGGTGGAATTAGGCAAAAAAATAAAAGAACTTAGATTATACTGTGGTTTAACACAAACTGAGTTGGGAAAGAAAATAGGCGTTTCGTATAGACAAATACAAAGGTACGAAAATAGTTCAAACCAAATTTTGGCCAGTAGGCTATACGACTTAGCAAAAGCACTATCGATTAATGTGGCTGATTTTTTTACTGATGTGCATGTCGACTCACATGAAACTTATGATGAAGAAATACTAAAATTAGTCAAAGGATATAATAAAATTAAAAGCAAAAGGTTACGTAGCGTAGTTTATATATTGGTAAAATCTTTTTCTCAAAGTTACAATGAGAGTTAGTATTGCTTCAATACCTCAGTTAATATATTAATAAATGATTGTACAAGATGAACAACATCCTATTGATAAACAAATAGGTGAAAGAATAAGGAAGAGAAGGTTAATATGCGGTTTTAGCCAAAGAGACTTAGGAAAAAAGCTCGGAATTTCATTTCAGCATATACAAGGATATGAAACTGGAGAGGTAAGGCTTGTAATTGATAGATTGTATAATTTGGCAGAAGCTTTGTCCGTTGATATGTCATATTTTTTTACCAAAGCTTCTGAAGACTTACACGATAAGGCCTTTTGTAGCGATGTGGGTAGTGAAGAAATATCAAGGCTAGTGAGGGAATACAGGAAAATTAAGGATGAAACGTTGCGTGATATTGTGCATTCAGTGATAAAAGCGCTTGCCAATAAATAATATTGCCTGAATATATCTTCAATCCACTTCTACAAGCAATGCTAGTTAAGGTAAATTTTTTATGGTAATTTTGATTAAATTTCAAGAACTACTTTACTTTGCAATAATTATGGCTATGTAAAAACATAGCCACCAATCAAGAACGTCCTACAGATGTCGTTTTGGTATCTTTTAATTTGCTCACCCAAGAAAAGGTCTCACTACTTTTAGAATTTTGGTCGCCCCACCTTCCACATCTAGTAAAGCTGCCTTTTTCCACTACTTCTTTAACAGACATTCCACCAAATAAACAACCCTTTCCTACGATTTCTCCTATTTCTTGCAACTCGTTCCACATTTCTTCATCTTCTACCTCAACTTGTACTTGATGATAGTCTTCTGTGTCATGATATACCATTAAATTTAGCTCTCCTAGGCTAGTGCAAAGTGTTACTGTAGAAGCGCTGTTATCGGATATATCTACGTAATTTCTTTTACCGTCTTTCCCAGTTTTGACCTCAACTTCACCATCACCTATTTTTATGATACTACCGCCAAGGTTTAAGTCTCCTTTACTTAAGCCCAAATTTTTTGCACCTTCTACAACTTTGGCAACATCAACTATGCAGCTATGTGAAAATTCAATATAGAAGGTCTTATTATCGATTTCTACATCTTCAACAGTTCCTTCTATAGTAGCGTCTTCTCCAACTTCCCTAAGTTTCTTGAGCCTACTATATATTTGTGGCTCAATTTCTTTTTGCACTTTTTGATACATTTCAGCTATTTTCTTATCAACTTGTACATTAAAATCTGCTCCATGTAAGGCTAACTTTCTGATTATATCTTCTTGTTTATTTTCTTTGAATTCATCACGATACATCTTAAACATTGTAACGTTAGTGAAGCTAAAGCCATCTTCGTTGCGAGCGTTTACTCTTATTCCTAAATCCAAAGCTTCATCGACGATTTTACTTAATTTGTCTAGATTTTCAGCTGCAATAGCTTTTTCCAAGAATTCATTTAATTTCACATTTTCATATTCACTTAGCCTTATCTTGCATAAAGCTGATCGAAATGGATTGAGCTCCTCAGGATATGTTAAGACAGGTAATTTACTAATCTTTTTATTTGCTGTTGGAGCAGCTTTTATAAAATTAGGTAATAACCCTTCTTTTGCTATTCGCTCTACCGCTTTTAACATTTTACTAGACAATTTTTTACCATTTATTTTTTTCATTGTAACCCTCACTTAATTTCATTACTATTCGATCATATCGTGATAAATATTATTTAATTGTTAATATTATACGACTTATTGATTTACTATATATTATAATAACAAGTTTTGCGGGCATCTACACTAGAAAAACACATCCTATAAAAATTATTTCAGTTTCAACAAAAATGGGGTATCGTAATCGTAAAATTGAAAAAAATGGATATCCTATCTTACTCTACTGAAAAGCTGAAAAAGCATTGTCAGCTACTTGATGATGAAGAAAAAATAGTTCTATATGAGCAGCTGCTAGACAAGGCTAAAGATATACTTGAAAACTCAAGAGATGATATTGCAAAGTTGAAAGAGGTAAGCAAAGCAGTTGTAGCAATAGAGGAAACTACCGATAAGCAGTTACTAGAAAAGTTTAATGATGATCACCCGCTAAGAGAAGTGGACATTTTAATCTACTCTCCTCAAGGAAATACTGAATATCTATTCAGCATAGATAACTCATCAGAGCTTTATGATTTAAAAGAAGATAAAGAAAAAGCTCTTTATAATGCAGTAAAGTTAAATGATGTTGAGCTTGTAAAAAAGCTGCTAATGATCCTTTCACCTACAGAAGTAAGTAATTTTGACACGAAATACTTGGAAGAATTGAAAATATTGCTGTCAGGAATTCACAAAGAATTGCAATTATCACAAGATATGAAAAATTATCTTGAGAAGACGATAAAGTTCTATAGTTTTTTATGTAGTAATTTTAACTTACTAGTTACAAATCCTACTGACGTAAAAGCCATAATTGATCTATTTGCTGCTCAACCAAATATTGATTACCAAATAGATAAGCTTCTACTTTCTTTTATTGTAAGAGATGTTGAGGAAAAAAAGCTAAACTCTGGAATTAGTCATATGATAGAACTTCTTGAGCAACACGAAAGATTTGCTGAGCTCGAATACAAGGTTAGAAGATTAAGATCAGAGTTTGCAAGTGGCAAAAGCAGATACTCGGCTGAAGTAATACGAAATAGCATTGCAGAACGAGAAAAAGAGATGAGGGAAATTGAGAAAAAATACGTAAGGCCAAACGATTTAATTAGCGAGAGGCAGAAATTATTAAAGCAATTACTTTGCTAGCTTTTTTTCCACTTCATAAAATTTGTTGTAAATTTGAATAAGAGGTGAAAAGTGCAATTAGGTAAAAAAATAAAACAACTTAGGTTAGATCGTGCTTTGACACAGACCGAATTGGGAAAGAGAATAGGTGTTTCGTATAGACAGATACAAAAGTACGAAAATGGTTCAAATTGTGTTTTGGCCAGTAGATTATATGATTTAGCAAAAGCACTATCGATAGATGTTGCTAACTTTTTTACTGATATGCACACTGACTCACATGAAGCTTATGATGAAGAAATACTAAAGTTAGTCAAAGGATATAACGAAATTAAGAGCAAAAGGTTACGTAGTGCAGTTTATATATTGGTAAAATCTTTTTCTCAAAGTGATAATACATAGTTAATATTACCTGATACGTAAAATGACTATACAACATCCTATCGATAAACAAATAGGTGAAAGAATAAGGAAAAGAAGGCTAATGTGTGGTTTTAGTCAAAGAGACTTAGGAAAAAAGCTTGAAATTTCATTTCAGCATGTACAAGGATATGAAAGCGGAGAGATTAGGCTTGTAGTTGATAGGTTATATAAATTAGCAGAAGTACTATCGGTTGATATGTCGTATTTTTTTACCAAAGCTTCTGAAGACTTACATGATAAGGCCTTCCATAGCGATGTAGGCAGCGAAGAAATATCAAGGCTAGTGAGGGAATATAGAAAAATTGAGGATGAAACTCTGCGTGACATTGTTCATTTAGTGATTAAGGCTCTTGCTAATACAGGCTTTAAAGCATAAATTCTCTCCTTGAGTCGTTGAAGAAAACTTAGACTTTCATTTTCTTCATCATTTTGCTTTTCTTTCACTTTGATGCGTGTAGTTATACCCTACACAAAGTATAATGTTTTAAAAATAAAAACCTGCACCATAAAATATTGAGATTTAGAATATTAACTTATAAAGTCTTTTCGGCAGTTTTAGCGAGGGTTTATTAGCAAGGATGTTGGAGGTTAGCAATGACTATATCTGAAGGTGTAATACAGCGTATAAGGCATAATGATAAGAACGCGATAGGGGGATGATTTTTTGGTCAAGGTGGCTGTGCACCATCCAGCTAAGTTTGATAGCTTAGAAGTAACAAAATTTTTAGTAAATAATAAAGGTGTAAGTTTTAACGCTAAAACTAATGACGAAAACAAGCCTATTCATATTGCAGCTGATTTTTGAAATATCGATATTGTAAAATTTTCTCTTAATAAGGGAGTAGAAGTTGGTACAAAAGGTAAAAACAATTGGACTCCTTTGCATTATGCTACCAATAAAGGATATCTAGGAATTGTAAAGCTTCTAATAGAAAAGCAACAACAAGAATCATTTATTAATAATTCTAATATTAATAATTCTAAAACTACAGATCAGTCTACTATGCTGCCAAGGAAGGCCATTTACCATCTGTAGAATTTCTCATAGAATATAATGCACCCCATAAACTAGACCAAAAAAAATGGTTGATCCGAGTAGGAAAGTAAAGGGGTAAAAGTATGGTAACAAAAAAATATGAACCAGAGTTAAAAGCAAAGATAGCTTTAGAAGCAACAAAAAATCAAAAAAGCACAGCTGAGATATGTAGTGAATATAAAATACCATCAACAAATCTATATGATTGGAGTGGTAGAGTATTGGCAAGGTTAAAAGACCTATTTGCTGAAAAAAGTGAAAGTGCGAGAAAACAAAGAATCTTAGCGCAAGAAATAGAAAGCTTACATAAAGTAATAGGAGAACTGACAGTGGAAAATAGTTATTTGAAAAAAAAATTACTGAAATAAGCAAAAAAGATAGAGTAAGGTTTATAGAAAAAGATTCTGATCTATCAATTAGGAAACAGGCTGATTTACTTGGTATTTGCAGGTCTAGCCTATATCATAGGCCTATAATTAATAACGAAAGTGAAGTAGCAAATTTGATTCAAGAAGTATATTTGGCTTCTGATTGCCGTTATGGATATCGCAAAATTACTGCTGAAATCATAGCGAGTGGAGTAGTAGTCAATCACAAGAAAATCTTAAGAATTATGAAAAAAATGAAGATCAGTGGACTATATTGTAGAAAAAAATGTAATACAAGTATTAAAGAAAAAAAGCATAAAATATATCCTTATTTACTCAAAGATTTGATTATTTGTAGAGTTAATCAGGTATGGGCTACTGATATAACATATATTATGGTAGAAGGTAAGTTTGTCTATTTTATGGCAATAATGGACTTGTATAGTCGCTATATTATTGCTCATTCATTATCACCATATCTTGATGCTGGATTTTGCCTTTATACTCTTAAAGAAGCTCTAAAACAAGGTAAACCTGAGATTTTAATAGCGATCAAGGAGTGCAGTTTACTAGCTATAACTTTATTATGGAATTAGAGCGTGCTAATGTTAAAATCAGTATGGACCATAAAGGACGTTGCTTCGACAATATATTTGTTGAGCGCTTATGGAGAACTTTAAAGCAAGAAGCTATATATTATTATAGACCAAATAGTATCAGAGATTTGAATCTTATAATAAACGATTTTGTTGCTTGGTATAACTATAGAAGGCGACATCAGACTCTACATTATAAAGTTCCTGCTGATCTCTATTATCATAAACAGTAAATGAATATATTCATAAATACTTTAAATATGTGTCGACGTATTTATCAACATATTCATTTTAAAAATCGGATCACTTTGAAAAAAATGGTCTAGACAAATGGGTGCATTATAATGTATAACAATGTTACAAAAAATAATATCATAGAATTCAGTAGGATAATTCCTAGAAAACCCCTACATACTAAAAAAAGCAAAATGCTGTTAAAATGAGCTTAAGAATAAATAGCAAACATCTAACATAACAATTCTATTTGTAAATCAGGTGAGGCTTATCCTATAGAAAGCTTTCGAACTACGCAAGCGTATCTTTTGCCTTTAGTATTTCTTTATTGTTTAAGATAACTGTCTGAGCTCCTCTGCCTTAGCATTATATCTCCACTTTCTGCAAGTTATTCCATTAAGTAGTAAAAATATTAGACTTGCCGCAAAACTAAGAAAAAAAGACCAAAGATAGAGCAGATTGAACTTACAGTAAAAATAGAACAAAAAAACTCCAACAATAAATTATACAAACTTCATCAGGTTAACTTTAACTTAAGAAAACATAAATCAAATTTTCTTGCTCAAAGACCTTGCTTTTTCTCCAACCTTACTCAAACGTACTCTAGCTTAATGCATAATTTTACCCATAAACAACCTTATCTTTGGTACTTTTATTAGTTACAAGTCATCTAGAAAACCCAGATGCTCTACGAAGCCCACCAATCAATATCAGATCCTGCTCTTGTCCTACAGCATTTAATATAGCGTATAACAAAACCATCGCATCTCCCCCAGTAATACGCTTGCATCCTCCACAAAATTCGTATTCACTTAACTGTCGATTTGCCTCCACCCTTTTTCGTTCAACTTGTTCTGCGGTGTTAGCATACTTCAACTCTATTCCAATTGGATGAGTATCATCATTTTCCGCAGATTTTGATAATACTAGGTCTATTTTCCTTCCTCTCTGTAGCTGGAACTCAATAATTACCTTGGCAGGATTATCGCAACTTTGAAATATCCCACGCAACAAAGCCTGAAATTTAGCTTCATTGTTCACGAGTAGACGGGTTCCATTTAATAACGGATACAACAGACGAGAAATCTCATTAAATAAAACTTCATACCTAGCCCTGTACTCACCATTAACATTACCATCATTACCAAAATTAGGCTCAGCACTCATCAACTGATCTGCAAGTTGATGTAAATTCCTAACATTACCCATTTGTTCTGAAAACCTTCCCTCGAAATAACCTTCACTATGAGAACGTGAGTAAGCACGTAGTGATTCGAATTTCTTTGCAGAAGCCACTTCCAGATGACCCTGGACATCTACTTCACAAAGTACTTGACGCACCTTAGCATCATCTGTGGCTTGAGGCAGTAACGACAGGTTCAATGCCTTGTCTGGTAAAGTCTGCCACTTTAAACGACGAAAAATGTGAAGCACAACAAAACCAATATTTGATAAAAATAGAGCTAAAGTTAACGCATGGCTTACAATATCTGCTGCATCTCCCCTACCACCTGTACGTTTCATTTTCTCTCCCTGAGAGTGGTTAAATAGATACTTGGTAACCCTTACCTCCCGCCCATCATTTGTTTCTAAGTCCCTCCTTGTAGATAAAACATTTCCAAAAACAAACGATGACGTACAGGAAAAAGTGTTACAATGAGGCGATTGAGTGAACTCTGATGCTATGGGTTGTAAAAAACGTTTTACATTTCCCCTAACTCCATTTCCATGAGGATGTAGTAAACCCGGTATTAAGGAAAGACCACCTTCTGAAAAGGCCTGCACAGAAGTTCGGAGACCAGCACCTCCACGTAATTGAAAATTTAACGCTACACAAACAGCACTTGGTGATGAGGTATGAATAGGCAAAGACGAAACAGAACAACTTTTAGCATAATCTTTAGCTTGCTCTAATCCTTCCTCATCACCAACCTTCAACTCAATTATAATTGGAACCGAATCATTTGTCTGATCAACACCACGAACAAGCAAAACAACATCTGCATAACCTTTTCCTATAAGTAGCTCTGGGTAGAAATCAGCCACAGCTCGGTATCTAAAATTTACTAAAAACCCACACAGAAAACCGTGGTAATCAGACTCTGCACGAAACACTAAGCTATCTTCATGTTCATCATGGATATCAATAACATATTCCAAAATTCTTTTAACATTAGTACGCACTTCTCCTGTATCATCATTTGCCAACTCACTCATCAGGTCTAACAATTCACCTTGTTCTCTGATTGGGTTAATTTCATGAAAAATTGGAGCTCCAGGTTCATCACGTTGAGGAAATCTATCTATTTCATGAATAAACCTACATTCTTCTCCAAACCGAAATATTTTATACTCTTCCCAATCCAGATCCTCATCTTCCTGTAATTCTTGTGGAAGATTCTCTTCTACCTGCTGCTTCTCTTCTGCACTAAACCTTGACCCAGGGCTGTTCTCATTATCAGCAACAGTATAACACCTGACTATTCTTCTATTTTCTTTATTAGTGAGAACAGCAACTTTTAGATTTCCATAATTGTCAAAACGAAAATAGACTCTTTCATCTTCAACTAATATACCTGCATCATGTGCAGTAGAAAACATACCAAAAAAGAATGTAGGAAAAAAGCCAGGCTTATTAGCCGAATGCAAAAAAGATGGACAGTTGTTTAAAAAACCTACAAATTGTCTACTAAACTCATCACAACCTCCACTTAATAAAGCCCTAACTAATTCACGATCTTCATTATTACCATGCATAAATACTCCTATTTGTTAACAACTGCAGCAGGCGAAATACTAACATTAGTACCCACTAACGTAGATTGAGGACCTTCAGTGCTAGCAGAGAATAAATTCAAATTTCTCGCTGACTTACACAACTCTTCTATTAAATTGCAGGAGCTAGTTGCATCTATCATCTTAGAATTCCTTGTTTTATCTAAACTATTTGCTATCCTCTCTTTTAATGATTTAAAGCTTTTGTCTGAACAACAATCTTTAGCAAACTTTAAAATACTCAAGACCAAATCAACTTTTTCACCATCGCCAGCACTTTGAGTATCCTTGCTGTTCTCCTGATCTACAATCAAATTTGAAATTGCATTTTCCATTGCAACAAAAGCAATCCTATCTTTAAAAGGATCGACAACATTTATTTTATTTTGGTTAAATACACTAGATTCCCAAAGACTGCTAATAGCTGACCTTGCTTCATTCCTGTTATCCAAGTCATAATCTTTAGAAACTACAACAAATGAAAGCGATGAGAGAAGATGTGCATATCCTCTAGGTGAAAGCATTTTCTCTACTTCAGATCTTGAACATCCCTCGCTCAAGTACTGGATAACATACTTAGTTGTGCAAAGAAAACCGTGCTCTACTAAGTAACTAAGAGGACGGTAGATCACACCCCTATCTTTCTTATTCGGTAGCCCAAGTAGTGACTTATGATCTACTTTTGCGCTTATGACTTTACCTAGAAGGGAACTTAAGGTAGAAGCAAGTTTATAGCTAGATTGCAATGGAGATAATTTTGCAATAGCAGAAACTAGCAATTTTTCTCTCTCTTCTTTCACTAATTTTTCTTCAGAACACAGACGATTATAGAAGTGTTCCACTCCCTTACTCCACTTGAAATCTACAGCCTTATTAAATCCATCTTCTGCTTCTATATTTTCTCTAAGGTTACCTGATTCTTGATCAATCCAGAAATTGAAAACAGGATCACGTCTTCCCATGGAACTTAACAATTCAACTCTTGCAAGCTTATCACTGCAAGCTAAATTCCTATCTTCCTCACATGCACCTTTATGAGATAAGTCAGATCTAAAAGACTCTAACGCCTTGTCAAGTAATTGCTTAATTTCACTCTCTACACACTCAATACATGCTATTTTATATATAGCAAATGGATTCAACACACCTGATTTAGCTAATTCTCCTACCAATTTAGCAACATCTAGTGTCGCACCTGACCAACAAGATTCATCACGAAACGCATTACATAAGAGGTCCGATTGCTCAACGGTTAGACCCTCTACTGTTACAGGGTGAGCCTTGACCCATTCCTCAATAGCTGAAGTTCTATCACCTTTAACAACATCCTTCAGCTTACTTATTACTTTGCTAGAGATAATCTCTTTATTTTTTTTAGGATCAGAACTGAGACGAGATCTTTTGCTTGGGCCTGCATTACCCTTCAAATCTTCCGTTCCACGTTTAGTTTTACTTTTTGGCATCTAATTACCTCAAAATCAAATATTCAATGAAGGTATTATACAAGCATTAGAATAATATATAAATCGAAAAATTAGTGTGCACCTAAATTTAAGCAGTAATTATAGACCTGCTGCAAAAGAGGGGATATTAAAGAGAGATGTAGCAAGAGGGAATGAGCTTAAATTATCAAATTAACGTTATTCTACTTTACCTCACTAGCATTTTCCTTACCTTGAGCCTTACTATTACTCACAAATATAAACGTTCGTTACATAGCTCTTAATATGTCTACAGAGACGAAATTTCCCGAATTATTTATAATGAACCCTTACGATCACATTCTGGGGACGTACATCAGAAAACTTTTATATTATTAGTTTTGTAGTAAAATTATATGAGTACATCGTATCTATTAAATCAGAAGCTTTATGGATTACAGATTGAGAGCTTATTTGTTTGGGGTTATCTGGTTTATACTTAGCTTACTTAGTAGTGTAGCTAATGATACTATATCAAAATATCTAAGTTTACATCTTCAGAGTTTTGAAATAATTTTTTTCCGCTTTCTGTTCACCACTATTACCCTTGTACCTTTTATGTTTTACTATGGAATAGAAACTTTTAAAACAAGTCAAATATCTACTCAAATAACCAGGGGTGGGTTGTTGTTTTGTGGAATGACCTTATGGACTTACGGGTTGACTGTTTTCCCCATAGTAACTGCAACGATTATAAGTTTTTCTATACCATTATTTGTTATACTTCTTGCAATCCCTTTGCTAAACGAAAATATAATTTGGCAGAGATGGATAGTAACTGTTATTGGCTTTGTTGGTATTGCTATTACTACCAAAGCTCATAGTGAAGATTTTAATCCTAAAATTCTTATTTTTATTGTATCTGCGTTAATCTTTGCTATATTAGACATACTTAATAAGAAACTTGTGATAAAAGAGTCAGTAATAAGTATGTTATTTTATTCAGCTCTAACGACAACTATTTTTTCTACTCCACCTTTGTTATTTTATTGGCATATGCCTTCCTTGTTGGAGTTAGTATTACTGCTGATTTTAGGAATAAGTTCAAACCTAATTCTGTTCTTCATGTTAAAAGCTTTTACTCTTACTGATGCTACTGCACTTGCACCGTATAGATACACAGAGCTAATAATTTCTGCAATAGTAACATACGTTATATTTAATGAATTACCTGATAAAAGTGCTTTATATGGTACTTTGATATTAATACCATCAACCTTATTTATAGCTTATTCGGAGGGTAAGGCAATTAAGAAAAATAATGTAACAACAAAAGTTTATAATTGTTAATGGTATTTATTTTAGATGCTAAGCTATATTTTTAAGGTGATAATAAAATGCACATAACTATTATAGGAGTAGGGTATGTAGGCTTAGTATCTGGTACAATGTTATCGGAGCAGGGCCATAAAGTTGATTGCATTGACATAAATACTGAGAAGATTGAACTTTTGAAATCAGGGAACATTCCTCTATATGAACCTGGATTAGCAGATTATTTAGAGAATAATATAAAGTCACAAAGGATAAGATTTTTCGATTCGTATTTTCAAATAAATCCCAATACAGAAGTAGTATTTATAACTGTAGATACTCCATCAGACTCCCTAGGAAATGCAAATTTACAGAATGTATATAATGCAGTAAGTGAAGTTTCTGAGAGAGTTAATCAAGATTGCTTAATAGTGATAAAGTCAACTGTTCCTCCTGGTACTGCAGAAAATATACATAATTATTTATCTAATAAGGGCTATAACTTTGATTTGGGGGTTAATCCAGAGTTTCTCAAGCAAGGCTCTGCAGTATCAGATTTTTTATACCCAGATAGGATAATAATAGGAGTAAAAACTAAGCTAGCTAGGGCAAAACTAGAAGTTATATATAGATCATTTATAGATAAGAATATTCCGTTAATAGTCACTGATACAGTTACTGCTGAAATGATTAAATATGCTTCTAATGCTTTTCTAGCAACAAAGGTTGCTTTTATCAATGAGATGGCAGGTTTATGTGAGCTATTAGGAGCAGACATTGACCTTTTAGCTAACAGTATGGGAATGGACCATAGAATAGGTAAGGAATTTCTCAAAGCTGGTCCAGGATTTGGAGGATCATGTTTTCCTAAAGATTTATCGGCCTTAATAAGGCTTGCTGAAGATCACAATGTCAAGCTACAAATTTTAAATTCAGTTAAGGAATCTAACTATAATCATATAACAAACATTGCTAAAAAGGTAGAATATGTATTAAATGGAGTCCAAAATAAAAAAATAGCGATATGGGGGCTAACTTTTAAGTCTGGTACTGATGATGTAAGAAATAGCCCAGCTGTAGATATTGCACAATTGTTAGTGAATAACAAGGCTAAAGTTACTGCATATGATCCAATGGGGATGGATAATGCTAGGCAAGTTCTAAAGGATATAGAGTACGCAGACAATGCTATAGGGGCTGCAAGGGACGCGGAAGCCTTGTTATTGTTAACGGAGTGGAAAGAATTTAAAAATCAAGATTTTGCAAGTTTAAAGAGTATTATGGCTGCACCTAATATTTTTGATTTCCGTAATTTATTAGATAGCGAGCTATTACTAAGATATGGTTACCATGTTTATTCCTTGGGTAAAAAATCTATCTACAAAGTTTAACTGTTGAGAAATTTTTTTTACACCGCTTTACTTAGTTTTTTAAGATCTTTGCTTGATAGTATGGAAAAGCAAACGAGTGCAACAACAGAGCAAATGGAAAAAAATGAAAACATAATACTGTTACCAAAGTGCTGAACAAGTACTCCTAAGAGCACGCATGAAAATATTGAACTTGCAATATACCCAAATAATCCTGTTAAGCTTACAATTGCACATACATTATTTTGTGGAGCAATTTCTACAGCTATAACACCTGTCAGTACTTGCACTCCAAATATAAAGAATCCTGATAAGATTGCACCAAGGTTCATAAGAATTATGTTTTGACCAAAGTTCATTGCAATAAAAGTGAGTGCTATACCCAACATGTAAAGTAATGCCAGCAAGCTTCTATTTTGAAAGAAGTACATATCACTAATTCTTCCTGTGATTAAAGTTCCAAGGATTCCACCTAAATCATATACGCCCGTTATTAGTGAGGATTGTACAAGAGAAATTTGTAATTTATCCCTTAAAATTATAGGAAACCAAAAGAAGATTCCCATTTTTATAATATAAGCACAAAAAGTAGCACAACATAGAAACCATATGGAACTTGTTACCTTGATACCTATTTGAGATTTCTGCACCTTATAATAGGTAGTAAAGTTGGCACTTTCTTTGTAATATGCTTTTAATATTGTATAAATTCCAAAAAGTAAGCATAAGAGACCAGAGTACAAAAATGCACTTTTTGCATCATATATTTTAATTATACTTGGTAATACAATTAAAGTAATACAAGAACCAAGTTGCTGAGATGAGCTCATAACTCCCCATGATGATGCAATTGAAGAGATGCTAGAGTTTGTAACCATAAACTTGGTAATAGCTGGCCAACCTAACCCTTGTGTCCAAGCTAATAATATTAATGTTAACAGTAATAAAGTCAGATTATTATATGATAAAGTTATACCAATGGTTAATAATCCAGTTGCAATATTGCATAGCCCAAACATAAATAATGGATTATTTTTGGAGTCCATGATTATTCCATTAACAAATTTTGATACTCCATAAAAAAAAGAAAAGCAGGCAAAAAAATAGCTTAATTTTACATGGTCAGTATCTATTAACAGTGGTAGAGCAATTGGTATACTTTGTCTTGATAAGTAAAGCAGCATATATCCACAGAAGAATAGTAAATATTGAAAGAAGACAAAGTTCATACCTATTCCCAAATAGCTCTATGCAGATGCTAGCATAATACTATATTGGTATAATATTGTTTGACAAGCAGTTTGCAAACAATTAGTGCAGAAAATTACTTAGTATCTTTCTTATAGCAGATACAGTAGTATTAATATCTTCATAGCTTATATCTCTATGTGTTATAGCTCTGATTTTACCTTTGATGTTAGCCATTCTAATTCCATAATTTTTCATTAGTACGTTTATTAATTCTTGAGTAGATATACAATTAGTAAGTAATGAAAAATACGCTATATTAGTTTTATACAGGTCGATATCAATTATAACTTGATCTATGGAGTCTAGGCCTTCTATAAGGTGCTGCATTTTTTTATGATCTTCTTCTAAAGAATTTACATTATTATGTAGAGCATATAAACATGCAGCTGAAATAATGCCAGCTTGGTGCATACCTCCGCCAATTTGAAACTTATAGTACCAAGCTTTTTCAATAAAATCTTCACTTCCAAGCAATATTGCGCCCATTGGAGCACCTAATCCTTTACTAAAATCAATGAATACCGAATCAAAATAACTTGCATACTCCTTTGGAGATATTTTAGTATGAGCACAAGCGTTGAACAGTCTTGCTCCATCTAAATGAGTGAATACGTCATTCTCTTTGCAGAGACTTGAGATCTCTTGAATATATTCTAAAGGCCACACAGCTCCACCACCAAAATTTGTCGTTTGTTCGATAGAAACAAGCCCAACTCTCGGAATATTTCTTAAACTAGGACGAGTAATAAACTCAACAATTTGTTCTCCAGTAAATATTCCTCTCGTACCTTTGATGGGCAAAGGAGTAGCATGTGCCTGGGCTGCAATCAAGCCAGATTGTACTATGAGCGGATGTGAAGTTTCATCAAGCAGCAAGTAATCACCAGGTCTTTGAATGTGTACTTTATAAGCAATTACATTGGACATCGTTCCTGAAATCAAAAAGATTCCTGCAGGTTTACCTAATATTTTACATGCGGTTGCCACTAATTCGTTCACAGTTGGATCTTCACATGCAGCTTCGTTTCCAACTTTTGCTTTAGCCATCGCTTCCCTCATTTTAGCTGAAGGGTCAGTGTTTGAATCGCTAAAGAAATCTATTTTTATTCTCATAATAAATTTAACACAACCTCCTTTATAATTTCAGCAGCTTTCATGATGTCTGTTTCCTTTGTGCCAAGGTGGGTAACTGCTCTTATATGAGACTTGAGCCAAGGAAAAAGCAATAAACCATAAGCTTGACACTTACTCAAGAAAACCTCATTAGTTACATTTAGTGCTTTTATACTAAAGCTTACTATATTAGTTTCTGGATAAGGTAGTATAAGTTTTATGTGTGGAATTTCTTTAATCTTATCTGCAAACAATTTAGCGAGCTTATTATCTTCTTTAAGCCTAGAGATATTATTCTGTAGTACGTATTTTGCTGCATTAGCACAATACCCTATCTGATGGTAACCACTACCTAGCCAAACCTGTAGCTTTTTAGCCCTTTCAATTATCTCTCTTTTACCCATAAGCATTGAACCAAAAGGAGCGCCAAGTCCTTTAGTAAAAGAAAAGCTCATTGTATCCACATATTTAGCATAATCTGCTAAAGCAATATTTGTTTCGATATGAGCATTAAATATTCTTGCACCGTCTAAATGAAGATTTACATTGTGAGCTTTTAAAAAGTTATATAACTCAACTTGTTTTTCAAAAGGATAAATTTTACCATTAAACCCATTTATACTATTTTCTATAGAAACAAGACTCACCTGAGCAAAAATTTTATACCTCGGCTTAGAATTAATAGCATATTCTACTTCATCAACATCTAAGATTCCGCTATTATTTCTAATACAATTAAATACGATATTATTTACTTTTGCATTGCCTGCGCTATCGAAAAAATTAACGTGATAATTATAATGGGTTATTAGTTCATCACCAGGACTTGTTTGGCTGGCAATGGCTAATCTATTTGCAAGCATACCGCTGGTTACAAATAATGCTTCTTCTACTTTGAATAATTGTTTGCAATATTCTGATAAGTCATTACAGCTTTTGTCTTCACCATAAGCAAAATCTCCAACAGTTGCATTACTTATTGCATATATAACGTTGGAGCTCTGCAGAGTTGTAGTGTCGCTTCTCAGATCAATAATTTTTTCCATCTTCTTTTTTGCCATTCAAACAACCAATTTGAGCATTCCAAAGTTCCTTGTAAAGACCTTGCTTAGAAACTAGCTCAGTGTGTTTACCATCTTGGACAATTTTTCCTTTGTTAAATACTATAATTCGGTCCATGTGTAAAAGTGTAGAAATACGGTGTGCTATAGTAATCGTAGTTTTATTTTTCATCAATTTAAATAAACTCATTTGAATTGTTTTTTCTGTTATAGAATCTAACTGACTAGTTGGTTCATCGAGAAATAATATTGGAGCGTTTTTTAGAAATGCCCTTGCTATTATTATTCTTTGTCTTTCTCCTCCAGATAGCTTGATGCCTTTTTCTCCGACTGTAGTTTCATATTGATCTGGTAGCGCCATAATGAAATCGTGAATACCAGCCAGCTTTGCAGCTCTCATTATTTCTTCGATAGTAGATTGAAGTTTACCATATATGATGTTTGCTAAAATAGTATCATGAAATAACAATGGGTCTTGAGGTATTACAGATATTTGTTGCCTCAAAGAACTCTGTGTAACTTCTGACACTATTTGATTATCAATCTGTATATTACCTTTTTTAACATCAAATAGCCTTAGGATTAAGTTTATAAAAGTAGATTTACCACCTCCAGAATAACCAACTAGGCCTACCTTTTCGCAAGGATTAATGGTAACTGAGAAATCTTGAAATAATGACTCCTGACCTTCATAAGAAAAAGAAACATTATTAAACGTTATTCTTCCACTTAATAAATTTAATTCTTTAGCATTTTCCTTATCTTGAATTTCTGGTACGGTATTCAAGATTGGCAATGCATCTGAAACTTTGCCGAAATGAGTAGAAAATTGGGTAAGATTCCTAGTTAGATGGTTAAGAAACTCTATAATCGATATATTAATTCCAAGTACAAGAGCAATATCTCCTATTGCGACCTTGTTCAATTGATAATCATGAATTAAAAAATACAAGTTTACTGCTTGGAGTATATCGAATGAATAGCCATATATAAACCAAAGACAAAAGTATGCCCATTGTAATTTTCTCTCTGCAATAGTTCTTTTCTTGCATATTTGAAAAAATTTGTGTCTCTCATGTGCTTGCTGAGAAAATAACCTTACTGATATAACATTTAAAATACTATCTGCTATACTAGCTATTACTTGTGAATTTTGTTTAGAGTAATTATCAGCTAGTTCAGTAAGTACACGAAAGCTGAAAATCGATACTAAAATAAAAATGCTTACCCAAGTGAATGTAGCGATTGCAAATTTTATGTTTACTAATGATAAGGTATAAATAGCTAAGACTAATGCTATGCTGTAACTGAAAAAACAATCTATAAGCAATCTTATTAACTCTATCACACTATCCATTAAGTTACTGACCTTATGTACTAAGCTTCCAGATAAATTGTTCTGATAATAGGAATGGTCTTGCTGGAGTAGCCTACAAAAAGACATATCAGCTATCTTTTGACGCATTAAGGTAAACATTCGAATGTCAACAAAATAGCCATAGAATCTAAAAGCAGTAGTGATAAGTAATGCCATACCAAGATAAGCGCTTACAGGTAATAAAAGATTTTCAATTACATTACCTTCCTGATATTTTACAGCTGTATCTAGAATATTTTTTACTAAATACTTTCTAAAAGACAAATCAACAGCTACCACCAGGGCAACTAAAGACATTATAAGTACATTAAGTTTGAATTTAGATACTATATTCAGGATGAACATCAATACACATTTGAAGCTATCAACTCTACTTCTGTTCATTTACAATGCTAGCTCCACTACGTTGACTTTTTTATTGAGAAATACAAGTAGTGAAAACCATAAATTTTTGTATATTTTTCCTGAGATGTCCCCAGCATCATGTAGTACTGATGCTTGATTTAGAATAAGCAGCTTATATAAATCTCGCTTAGCCTCAGTAGTGTCGATCTCAGAAATATTTGTAGTTGTGTCTATAATAAAGGCTAACCAGCTCTTGATAAGTTCTTCCATGTTTTTTGCTTTTATACTTTCCTGGTAGCCAAACAATGACAAGCATTCTCTCAGTATAGATTCTGTTAACTCACCACAATTGAGTATACCAAAAACTGAAGGCTGAGGTTTTGGCACATAGGGAAGGTCTTGATCTTTTATAATCCACCTTGTTACATAAGCAAATCTATCTTTAGCATCTGTATTTTTATCACTACCATGCCATAACCGTGAATCAAAAACTATCGCATCTCCTGCTGAAATAGGTAGTGACTTAATTTTGTAATTTTCTCGGTTGTTTGAGTACTGATCAAAAAAATATGGGTACCAAAAATCAACTAAAGGCTGTATTTCCCATTTATGACTGTTTTCTATAATTTGCAGTGCACCTGAAGTTTCACTGACATTATTCAAAGCTAACCAAACAGAAAAGTGGTAAGGATCATTGAAACTATAGGAGATGTCTTGATGGAAGGGAACTGCATCTATTAAATCAGCAGTTTTACATATAACATTTGATTTTTTCTGCAGTATCTGACACTGAAGTGACTTTTCAAGGTAATTTTTAATAATTTTATCTAATGCTTGAGAGATAATTCTAGTTACTTGAGATGACGTGCCCCATCTGCCGGTACAGTTTAAGTAGTCAGAAGTTGAAACACTTAGTTCTTGGGATAGCTTTGATATTTTATTTGTTATATCACTTAAAGACTGAGTTATTAGCTCTAAAGGAACCAGATTTTTGATAATAAAAAAACCATTTTTTTGTAATGTTTCCATATGATTAACACCTGACATCAATAACTGATAAGTAATCTGTTAAAGGTATAACAGCAAAAATTTTGAATCCTTTTACTTGTTTGAGTATTTTTTCCCAATCGCTTAATGTTCTTAGTTTACCTCCTGTTTCAACCATTACATTAATATCTACAGAGCCTCCAGCTGGAGAGCGGTAATCTAAAATGGTTTCTATCAATAAAATACGAGATATTCCTTTGACCAATTTTAAATAAGATAATACTTTATCATCATCATAATGCTGCAGAAAGCGGCAAAAGACACCTAATTCATAATTTGTAGCTGATAGTTCTTTCTGAGTTATAAGTTTGACTTTTAAATTTTCTACTAACTGTCTTGGCACTTTATGTTCGTTATATAGGCCTATGGAACCTTTATTGTGTATACCAGAATAAGCAAGAAATAAAGAATGTACACCAAATAGCAATATATTCTTAGCATCATCTATATTAATTCTAGAATTAAACTCTTTAGTATCAAACCTAGAATATCCTAGCAATGCTTGGTAAAACGCTATTTTCTTATTTTCTGATGCTTCTCTTTCCTTAAAAGATTCAAATGAAGAGATTGACTTCTGTTTTAGTATATCGGCAATATTTAACCAATTCTTTTCAGCGGCAACTCTTGCCCACATCGTTGCTGCTTTTGGCAAAAATGGTACTCCCTTAAAACACTTACCTTTTGATGATAGTTGCCATAAGTCCTTGTCCTTATCGTAATCAATAAACCCTATTTCCCACAACGCCCTTAACAGCCTTTCTAGATTTGGTACGATAATGTTTAACTTTTTAGATAAAATCGGCATAGTTGCAGGTAAAATATTTAACAAATCAAGTTCAATAGCAACGTTTGTTAGGTACGTTTTCCAAAAGGCTGAAAGTTCTGCAGAAATCTTATGCACTTGAGATTCTTTACCTAAATCAAAAATACTAAACTTTACATTTCCGGTAATATCGATTTGTCCTAACACGCCTTCAAAAGTTTCAACTTTTGCCATCCCATTATAGAATGCTTCTACCATTTTAAATCTCTGCTGGTAAACAGGATCACCATTAATATCTATATGAAACCAACCATGTTGATCTTCTGCAATAGAATATCCTTTATGAAAAACATTAAGTTTTTTATACCATTTATTATGTACTAACTTTCCATGATGATTAATATGTGTAGCTTTGCCATCCTTATAGACTACAGCGATACCATCCTTAAAATCTCCAACATAATCATATTCCTCTTGATAAATCCTGTTGCCATTTAAATTAATATGAAAACATTTATCATGTCTTCTAACTACACAAGCATCTTCCTGATAATTTCCAATCCATTGATACGACTGTTTGTATACTCTACATCCAGATGAATCAATATGGTAACACCCTGTATCATCTTCTACGGCCGCTCTATTAAAGTAGAATCCAAAAGTTTTTAGAAATCTATGATGATAAACTGCTTCTCCTCTCACATTGATATGATAAGCGCCTATCTGATCATAAACCGGTGCAAGACCGGGCTCATGAAATTTACCAACCTTTATAAACCTATTTTCATACAAAGGATTTCCTAGCAACTCGTGAAACCTCTCACACGGTGAAATTTTAATAGATCTAAGATTATCTTTGATTAATTGATCAAAGGTTTTCTCATGTTGCATGTTTTGCATAATTTATAATTTAAATAATTCTTTTGTAAGCTTAGGTACTCACTACTCTGCCATATTTCCTCGAGTTTAACCTCATTAACATTACCAAAATTTCCTAATGTCTTACGGAGTTCATCTGGAGCACAGCAAGGACTAAACTTTCCTTCATTGTTTATCCATGCTTCTTTACCTAAAAATGGGCATTGACCACCTGGAGCCAAATCCTTAATACCTTCTTGAGAAAGGATTGTGAAATTTTCTAATTTTATCTTTTTACCATTTGGTAATAGCATATTATCTCTAAGCTCATATAACCTTCTCACCTCTGTATTCCATCTACTAATTGCTAACTCATCTCTTCTCATAGATAGATCCTTAATTTCCTCAAAATGTGCCCAAAGATGATGTCCTTTGACTCTATCTATGCCGTTCTTTATGGCCATCTTAACTATGTCATAGAGTTCATGTAAATTACTTTCCAAAAATGTTAATTGTAAAGTAACGGTACACCTTTCACCTGTATCGCTAAAGTATTTATCTCTCACTTCAAGGAAAGTTTTTAAATTTTCTGTCACTACTTCCCATTTTGAACCTTTCATGATTCTTTCATGAGTTTCTTTAGTTGCCCCATTCCAGGAAATCTTAACATCAGATAAAATTGGTACCAATAGTTCAGCCCATTTTCTAGCTCCTTTAATAGGAAAAGAACCATTAGTTGTTAGGTTAAGCTTCAAACCAAACTCATGGCACAAATTGATTATTTCATCAAAGCTTTTGTACATTAAAGGCTCACCCATAGTAGAAGGAATGATTTCCTTTAAAGGTGTGCCAGCTGCTTCCTTAATTACTTTTCTGATAGTTTCTATCGACAATATCTTAGGTTTTATTCCTTTAGCTTTCTTTTCTTCTTTAACTTTGCTGTATGGTGAAAAACATTCGCACATTATACAAGCAAAATTGCAGTAATCTGGATTAGTATCAAAAGTAATTCTCCAAGGACCGGGTTTCACAGCTACTGATTTGCCTTTCTTTTCAATAGCATTACGGTAAATCTTGTTAAGTTTCTCAGTATGCTCACTTATAGAAGGTATATTTCCATTTTCAGTATAAGGATAGCCTTTTTGGGTAAGTTTATTGTATAACTCCTGATTTGTAGATAGGACTTGCATTTTTTCTGACAAACTACTTGCATCTCTGTGCTTAAATAATAGTCCATCTCTTACATATTCTGCCATGCCACCATAATCGGCTGTTATAACTGGTATTCTAAGTTGCTGTGCTTCATGTATTACTAACGGTGAATTTTCACCCCAAATTGAAGGAACGACTATTGCGTCAACTTTATTAAATACGTCAGTAACTATATTCTTATTATCATAACTTCCCACCCACTCTATTCTTTCTTTAACAACAGGTGAAAACTGATCGGCAATCGCTTTTAAAGCTTTAGTTTCTTCTCTTGCTGCTCCCCAAATTCTAAGTTTTGCTTGAGATGATAAGTGAGAAAAAGCTTTCAATAATAGATCAACACCTTTTTCGGGAGTATGAGTACCAATATAACCGAAAATAAACTCTTTTTCTTGTGCTCTATTTCTATTCTTAAGACGATTGAGATCAAAACCATAATCAAGATAAGAAATTTTGTTTATCGGAACATTAAAATCCTGAGTAAATTTGTCCATCAAGAATTTCGATGGGGAAATAAAGTAATCTATATAGTCTATTATTTTCCTTGTGTGCTTCATTCTAGTTGCAACCCATTGTTCCCAATAATTTATGTCTAAATTCAGGAATTCTTCATCTCCTGTAAAATATCCTTTGTAACATTGGGTTGCACATTTTTGATCCTTTTGTCCATCACAAAGCCGTAACAAATCTTCAGAATTGCGTTGAATAAACCTTCCTCTTGGACACATTAACCAAAAGTCATGTAGCGTAAAAATTGTAGGTATATTTTCTTTAAAAGCAATTTCTGGTAAAGTAATTGATAGATGATTAAGATGACCAAAATGTATAAGATCTGGCTGAAAGTTATCTATTACTCTTTTAAATTTTATATCTACTTCTTCATTAATAAATTTGTAACGATATTTAGCTGTGGGTATATTAATTAAATGCAGTAAGATTCGGGAATCACTACAATCTAGGACTGTAGTGTAATAAAAATCAGGTAAAAAGCTATTTTCATACCTAGTAAATACTTGTACCTCATTGTTATTTGCTAGTTCATGAGCAAGAGTTTGGCTATAAACCTCTGAACCAGCACTATAATAAGGAGGGTAACCATGAATAACTTTTAATATTTTCATATATTACCATATCTATATTGTTAGGATATTCTTGTGTATTGTTTTGTAGACTTTTTATAAATTTACTTAATCCCACTTCTAATGAATGCTTTGGAGACCAACCAAGTAGCTCTTTAGCTCTAGTAAAATCACCATAGAACTTAGTTACGTCAAAATTTCTTGGAGGATAAAAATCAATTCTAGAATCACTTTTCGTGACTTTTAATATTGTTTTTGCTAAGTTTTCTAAAGTACATGGGCTATTAGTAGTAAGATGAATAGCAGGAAGAGAAGATTTTTCACTTTGTAAATATTTAACAGTTAAGCATATACCCTCTATAACATCATCCAAGTAGGTAAAATCAAAAACGCATTCTTTACCTTCTATTTTAATTGGATCACCTCTTAATGCATTAATACAGAGTGCGGGAATTACTCTACTGTTATGATCTAGCAAACCACCGTATACATTTGAAAAGCGTAATATTGCTACATTAAAATCTTTTAAACTTGTTATTTGCTTCTCAATAAATGCTTTACCTTTGGCATAATTATTTATTGGATTGATACTAGCAGATTCTGTAACCGGCAGTTCCTTCTGCTCTCCATAGACTTCCCTACTACTTGCATATATAAACCACGGTTTATTTGGAAGTGAATTACATAACCCTAAAAACTGCATTGTACCATCAACATTAATTTTTTGACACAGTTGAGGATAAAGTTCACCATGTATAACTCGAGAAATTGCAGCCAGATGAATAATTCCTGTACACTGAGCAAGTAGTGGTACTATATCTTCTGAAAAAAAACTGAGTGGATTGTTACGAAACCTAATATCGCAGCTTATTACTTCATGTCCCTGGTTTTCTAACTTTTTCACCAAGGTTGAACCTATCAAACCTGCAGCACCTGTTATTAATATCCCCATGTATACCCTCTCACTACAACTAGGAAAATTTGTCGTACCAATTATCTTACAAGTAAGAATTAAAAGGCATTATAAAACCAGTATAAAACAAATGTCAACTTAAATTAATGAATAAAAAAATGTAGTTATGAAAGAAAAGTTGGCTGCCTTCTTTCTTGAAAATAGTGTTCGGCTTTAATCAAATCCTCCTTATTATTTACTCCCATTGCTTCTCTTTCATCAGAAACTACATAACCTACACTCAAGTTATTGTTTGCTGCAATGGGTACTATATCATTAAGACAATATTCATTGGTCGAATTATTAAATTTTATTTCTTTTACTAAGGTAAAGAGATCTTTAGCATATGAAACTATTATTCCAGAGTTTGCAAGAAGCATTTTATCTCCATTTTTTAGGATTTTTTGAACATTTCCGTAATTATCAATTACTAATCTTCCATATTGTTCATCTTGACTATTGAATCCAAGAAGAACTAAATTATTATACTTTAAACAATCAGTCATTTTCATAACTGTATCGCTAGATATAAAAGGAGTGTCTCCATACTGTATTAAAACTATGTCTTGATCAGATAACTCCTCCAGATTTTCTAGAGCAATTTTAACTGCAGTGCCAGTACCTGTAATATCTTCTTGAATTATTAGTTTTATATTGTATTGATCGATTATACTTTTTAGGCTATCAAAGTTTTCTAAATCTTTCAGAAGGGAGTTGTTAACAACAATTGATAAGCTTTTTAGACTCAGCGATTTTGCATTAGAAATTATATGTTCTAAAAGAGTAAGATTTCCCACTTGGTGCAACGCTTTTGAATATTCAGAATTCATTCTACTGCTCTTTCCTGCTGCTAATATTATCAAAGTTTTACTCATACATAACTCAGGAATTAATTAGGTAGTAAGTTAATTTATAATTAATAAGATGTAAAGTCCACTTTGATTTTCTAGAGGAAGATAACTAACATCGAACAGACAAAATTCGTTAAATTAGCATCTGTAGTAATTCTTAGCAGTTCTTAAGTAAAATTTTAGAAAGAGACGCACCATAGTTATAATTGAGTGTGTGCTACTTTCAAGTATGGTTTTTATTGATGAAACCTCTCAGACCACTCTGTTTGAAATAAGGTAACTACTGCTTAATTCACCAAAAAGCCTGTAATTAAGTTCTAAAGCGAGTGTGTCCAACCCAATCGATTGTATCTCTTTAGCGTCTGTAATGCCCTTTAAAATTTGAATAAAATGTACTTATACTGATTCTATTAGTATAAAATAAACTTGCACATGATTTTATCGTCATTTTTATTCATTGTAAAGAAAATTTTGTATGAAGGTTTTTTAGAAAACTCACTTGCCCCTCTTAAATGCTCTCAACATCCTGAAAATTTGAATAAAAGTAATTGCTATTTTCAGAAACTTTTTGAAAAATTACCACAAAATATCTAAATCTTTAATAGGCAAGACCGCACCATTTGCTTGTAGATAGTAATGTGTTGGCTTTATTAACTTGTGCTCTACTTTATCTCCTACTGAAACTTTAAATTCCATATCCTGCACACAAAGAAATCCATATTTAGAATTGGTCCCATATCCTGCAGCATTACGAAAGAATTTAATCTGTCCAAGAGTTGCAAGATTATTTATTCTTTCTCTAATATTGCGCTCACTGCCAAGACCCTCTTCTCCTTCAAAACGCTTTGCAAATTGTCCAGCAGTATAAATATTACCTTGATATGCGCTACTGCGAATTAAACTCAAGATAACCTCATGTTTTCTCATCCGTTCTAAATCCAACTTTTTACTATATTGATCTCTGATTATTGGTTCTGAATTTAAAACTGAATTGTCATGTACAAATGCCCCATTTTTCCAGTAAAGTGTCATTTGCCCGTTATTGCACTGCGAATAGTTAGATTTTTTGCGCGATAAAATTCTCTCATCAGGAGAAGCATTAGCTTTATCTGGTCTAGTCAAATACCAACGAGACCTTACTGTATTATTCCATGCTGTTGAACCGCCTGTGCCAGTTTTACGTATTATTCCCGCATCAGAAGGGTGGGCAAGTAATAAAACAGCTCCTTTTATTGCTTGAGCTATTCGACCACAACAACCTTGAATAAATTGTCTCACATGAGAACGGTCGTTTTCATTTCCTCCAAATAGGTCTGCTGCTGTATCTAATATCACAAGCTTCGGCTGAAACGATTCAATATCCTCAAGTAACTCTTGAAAGTACGTAGTTAATTGACCAGTATCTTTGTTATTAAAAACCATAAGTTGATTATTGTGCCCTGCTCGTGACCATAAGCCAACATTATCCTGAAAATCAGAAGATTCCATACCTGATTGATAAAATTCATTTATTGCGCATTGCCGACGCCAAAGTTCTTCTTCATCATCTTCACAGAACACACCATATGTCTTTATTTTTTCCAGATCTATTCCAAGCCAAGGTTTACCAAAAGCAGCGGCTGTCATTAATTGTTGAGCAAGGAGAGATTTTCCAACACCACCATCACCATAAAGAGCTGTAACACTTCCTACAGGGAGCCAATCCTTAATAACCCACTTTCTTTCTGGAGGGATATTGGTCCAAACTGTAGTATCAATTCTTTTTGACTTTCCGTAAGATGGTACAAGCCTCCACCTTCTAGGTGGAGAAACTTTAGTTTGTCAATGTCATAACTGTACTTTATAAAGTATAGTTATGACGGAATATGACAAAGGAAAACACACTGTATTTTATCATAGGTACCATATAGTCTGGATTACAAAATATCGGTACAGAGTATTAACTAAGGCTATGAAGGAGAGAATACGAACAATCATAGCAGAAGTATCTGAAGAAATGGGGATTAAGATAGAAAACGGAGTAATATCATCAGATCATTTACATTTATTCGTAGTAATACCTCCTCATATAGCTGTGAGTGATTTTGTTCAAAGAGCCAAAGGCAGGTCTTCACGCAAAGTTCAACAAGAATTTCCAGAGCTAAATAAAATGTACTGGGGAAAGCGTTTTTGGGGAAGAGGATACTTTAGTGCTACCAGCGGACATATCACAGATGAAGTCATTAATGAGTACATCAATAAACATACAGATGCACATCAGCCTCATTCTATATCTAGTATAAGATTGGAGTAGCTTTAGCTTCTCATCGCGCTTCCAGCGCTATATCCAACCTTTCGGCTCTCAGCCGATAGTGGTTGAGTATTTTTCCAACTTCTGTGCAAATGTCGATGTTCGTGCCATTTCAGTACTCCTGGATAAAATACTAAAATGTGCTTTTCTAATTCGTGTATTGAGTCTTTTTGCTCTGAATCCAAATCATTTTTATAGTAAACGTTGTGTTCTGCTAAAACATATTTTCTGACCTTCTGATCTGTATAATTTTCTACTTTGTAGTAGTGAGTAACGCTAAACCTTTCTAAAATTGGCTTGTGTTTTAAACTCCAATGTTGCCCTGAAAGTTTATCGCTTCCCAATACAAATTTATTCCCTCTTTCCTCTATACTACCAACTGGAAAACATGTGTTTATTTCTCCTAAATTCCAACTGTCCGATAATACTATCTGTGCTTTTGCAAATTTAATCGATGGTAATAAACTCTGTGGTAATGGATATAGTGCTTTTAAGTTGTACCACAAATGATCTCTTTCATAGATGCCTTTATAATCCCTTGTGTGAGGCTCAGTTTCTCCAAGGATTGCTACATCTAGGCGATATATATCATTGCTTAAAGCTCGTTCATAATGATCGCGTAGATAGTTTTCTATAATCCTAATAACTGGACCACTAGAACTGAAAAAATTTACTCTTCCAAATGATAACACTGGTCCATCTTTTTCTATTTTTACCCCTGAATAGTCAGAAAGAAGATCTCCAAATAAACTCTCATCCAATATAAATCTCTGCGCATTATAATAATCGTTAAAAATTCTCATCAATCTGGATCTTGCAGGTAATGATAGTTTTGTCAGCTCTACTACTGCATCTACAAAAAAGTCATTTGGAACATCTCTTATTCCTATTTGCAACTCGAAAAAATGTTTACCAGGTGGCTCCTCAATAATTGTAATATCTTCTATATTTGCCCATTTTAGTGCTATTTTAAGTGATGCAGGTGTTCCACGTAGTCTTTGAAATTTTACTCCTTCTATTACAGCTTTTCTTTTATCCTTTATCCAACGTAGTATTTCCCCCAATTCATATTCCTCAATCAAACACGGCAATGTTTCCTCTTCTAATCTAAATTTAAACCCTCTTATACAGCTTGGATCAACCTTATAATCTGTTGCATAAACCAATGCTTGCTCTTGCTTTGTTGCGTTTGGGGGTAATAGCATTACTCAATCTTTAAATTTCGCAAATTTGCACACTCGTTACCTAGCACCACAACATCCTCTTTTGGTTCTATTAATTCTACATTCTCTACACCCTCTACAAATAGATTCGCTATTATCCATGATCTTGTAACACTCCATCCCAACCTTCTACTTGCTTCAAACTTCTTAATGCACTGTTCCTTAATTTCCTCCTTTGATATTACAGAACTTATACTCATTCTGCTGTGAATATCTATTTCCGTAATATTGCAACCAATTACTGTTATCGTATCTGTTAAAACCCTTATATCATCTCTAGTAACCTGCTTTTTTACAATTTTAAGTAGCTCTTCTAACGCTATGCCAGTTGTTGTTGATAAGATTGAAATTTGTACTTTCCCTGGTATAGTTGATTCCACTAGTGCATCTTTTACTCTACTATCTGCTGACAGTGCATGATATCGATAGTGTTCTTTGCTTCCACACGTGCTTGAGCCTACTATCTTTGCTTTAATTCTTTTTCTAAATCGTTCATCCTCTTCTTCTTTCTGCCTCTCCACTCCATAAAACTCAGCTAAATTATCAAGATCTTCTCCCGTTGCAAATTTAAGTAAATTACCCTTTACAGCTTCGTTTATCCTTTGTCTGAGCAAAAGTTCTCTCCACGCTGCTACTTCCAGAACCTTCATTGCTGGATCGGATTCTACTAATGCTGAAAAGGTTTCATCTCTACAGACTAACTCTTCCTTCATCCGAGCAAAAATCTCTTCAAAGTTCAGTGGTTCGATAATATTTGGCTGCTGCATTTTTAAACAACTACTCCATTAATATTTATGAACTTACCTTCTGAAAGATAGACACCTTCTAAATTCAATGTTACTCTCCCTTCTTTTACTCCTTCAACTTTTACTTTTTCTAACTTAAATCTCTTTTCCCATTTTTTCAAAGCTTCTGCAGTTGCTGCATATATCTCAAGTGTTAAATCTCTATTTATTGGCTTATCTACTAATTCAAATAGTCTTGACCCATAATCTCTCCTCATTATTCTACTGTTAATAGGAGTGGTCAGTATATCAATTATCGATTGCTTTAAGTGCTCTATTCCTTCTAACGCTTTTCCTGTTTTAGCATCCATCCCTTTCATTTTTAGCCTGCAAACACGTCTTCACTGCCTTTTATTACTTTAAACCCACATGAAACTATATCTCCTACTCTTCCTACACTAAACCCATTTGCAAACACTTCTTTCGACCCTTGAGCCATTATCTTTCCCCCACTAAAACCATCTCCTTGCCTGCAAATTGGAAAATCATTTACAAAAACATTGTCACTCCCACTAATGCAAAAATGCGGTGTTACTTCTACACAATAATCTCCTACTCGTGCAATCGACTTATTCATTTAATTAAGGTTTATTCTATCTGCTTTCAGTTTTATTTTGCTCTTCGTCATCTCTATGCTCGATTCCCCAGCTTTCAGTGTTATTTTATCTACTACTTCAATCTCTAAATGATGTTTTTCCTTATCATATGTAAACTTTGTCCCATCTTGAAACTTTACACTATTTATTTCTTTTTTATTCTCTGGTGCAGAGTATTTTTCCTGATATATTCCTCCTAATACTACTCCTAATGATAGTTCACCAAGAGGAGAAAATACCATAACCTGTTCATCAATATCTGGCGGAGACCAATTTCTATCTTTTCCTGCTTTGCTTGTTATCCATGGCAACCAATCTGTTAAAAATTCTCCTATTTTAACTCTTACTTTTGCTTTTTCATAATCTATTTCTTTTACAACTCCTATACGAACAATGTTGGCCATTTTCCTCTGTAGTTCCGAAATCGCAAAATTATTTTCTAACATTTATTTCACCGATTTCTATTTTGTGTGGCATAAATTTTCCTTCTTTCCAAATAGATCTCCCTACGTGTATTGTATGCACCCATTCAACCATCCACACTAAATATGCATCGAGCTCTGGTCTAAAGTCATCTCCTCCTCCTGATATAAATTCTCCTGGTGAAACATTTTTCACGTTCCAAGTATTTTTATTTACTACTTTCGCAACCTCAGCAGCTAATGTTCTGACAATAATAGGGGCATTTTCTATTGTGCTATCAATCACAATTCGTGCTTCAAATCTTGCTTTCAGCGCTAATTCCTCTGTTCCAGGATCTTTTCCCGATTCTAAACTCACAAGCTCTACAAATAACGCTGGCGCTAATAATTCTTTTCTTATCGATGGATAAATTTCACAAGTTTGAATTGCTGGTATTTCTCTCTTCAGCGTGGTACAAATTTTATCATGTAAATCTTTCAAATTCATCCTTTATAGCTCAATTCACTTTCAAAAAACTTTGTAAAGACTTCTTCAACTTCATAATTAACAAGATTCCCTATTATCCTTGAAACCTCAGGTTCTAGTGGCAACTTAACTTCCTTTATTGGCAATGCTGCCCTTCCTTCACGTTTAAACATACCGCTATTTCCTTTTGGCATAACTGCTGCAAATCCTCCTATAAACTCATGCTTTCCTACTTTCGATCCTCTTCTTGTTTTTTGTATTTTGCCAATTGTCGATGCTCTAATGTCATAGAGATTTGCTCTAATTAACACTTCTAATCTGCTAGTTTTCGCCTTAAAAATTCTTAATCTCTTTCTTATCAAACTTAATTTTACCTTCTTTTCCTCACTGATTTCCTTAGCTGCTTGCGCTTTTAACCATAGTGCCGTTTTGTTTAACGCTTTTATAGCTGCCAGTTTTATTTTCTGCTCTTTTCTTTCAACATTGGAGATTATTTCATTAATATTGTTACTAATCAAACACTTTCTATTGCCTCAATTTTCCATATTTCACTCGAAGAATCTTTTAACGGTGGTTCAAAAATCTTGTAGAACCTTTTTTCAATCTTGATATAATCGCCTATGCTAAAGGAAGTAACGTCCTGATCACGTATTTCTACAGAAGCAATTTGCTGAGTTAATGCTCCATCTGCACCTAGAGAGTACGTAGTCTCAGGACGTTTAATTAGCACTTTTATTTTACGAATGTCCGCCTTATTTTTATTACAATATATGGCTTCCACTCCTAGATGCTTAAAACAATCCTCCAATAATCGCTTAATATTCTCTTGCATATTTCTTTTTGATATACTAACCTTTACATGCTAAGAAAGCGCATACCGGTAGAGTCTTTCTGTGCCTCACCACCTTGTAGTTACTCTACCAGTATGTTATGCTATAGCGATTTTTACTAATACGCCAGGTCTATGGCACATTGGCAGAGGATTTGACTGCGTATGCAAATCAGTTCCTCTATCAAATCTTCTTGGCTCTTGTTTTGCATAAAGTGGCTGTCCAAGAGTATTTACTGTCTCATTAAAGTCTGCTGGTGCAAAATATGTTGTAAATGTGCTCGCTGTTCCTACTGGAAAACAGTGCCCTGTATCTTTCTCAATAAATCTTCTCACGGTTCCTTCAGGATCAGTTGCTTGCCCTCTATATTCCTAAAATGTTATTCCACAGAACGTAAATCCTGACCTCATGTCATTTCGAAGTGCTGCTCCTTCTTGCCATCTCTCATATGCTTCTTTCACTTTAGTATGAGAAGTAAGTGCATCAAAAAACTCAGGACTTACCAAGGCATGAATCCCGGTCATATATTCACCACTTAGATTATCTTCTATGTGCCGCAATACTTCCAGACACTTACGTTTTACATCTGTTGTTGCTGTTCCCAGTGCAAAATTTACTACTTTTGGTGTTATTTCAAATTCGTTGTACAGATTTAATAATTCTGACCCATCAGCATCTAAAATTATTCCTTTCAGCGCTCCCATTCTCAAATGCTCCAACGTTATTGCATGTTTGTTTCTCATTAGCTGCAAATGATCAGTTATTACATCTGCCAGCGCTTTCAGTTCACTTTCTGATCCAAATGCTCTTATTCCTTGTACTTCTTCTGGTAACACTACATCATCGTGAGGAATATGTGGAATCGTAAATGTTCTTACTTTTCTTTTACCACGTTTTCCTACTGTTGCTGGTGCTCCTGGAACTTGCGTTGGTAGTAAACTTAATACTCCGTTGTGTTCTTCTATGGTAATATGTCTAAATCTTACTGACCTACTTGGAAACAAATTTAAATTTTCAACACGTCCATAATTTATCGGCAATATATTCATCGCATTTGTTAGTGCCGTCATGCTAAATGCTGTATTTGTAAATGGATTTTGCATTTTTTCCCCTTTATGTTTTTTATTATTTACTAGACCCCTTTGCGGATGATGATCCCTCGTCCTTCAAGTTGCTTTATTGCTGCATTTTTCTGCTCTTCAGTGATATTTGCTGGCCATACAACTGCATAATCAGCTAGCATTGCACTACGAGTAATAATTACTGCTTTGGCATTTTCTGTCGCATTTACATCACTTACTATTGCACCTATTGCTGTTTGTGTGCCATCTGTGGCAGTTGGATTTATTATCCTAATCATGTTGTCTTTATCACGACCAACAACTGTCCCTAGCTTCAGATTTTGACCCTTTGCTACCGTTATTTGGTCTCTTGAATATAGACTTGATGCCTCATACTTTAATAAGTCACCTAGATTATTTTGTTCACTTATACAACTCATAAATTTCTCTCCTTAACTGCTTACCGCCGCTTTTATCAATGCTATATACGGCGGTTATAAAAATACTTTAACTCCTACGACTTCTTGCTACCTGTATCATTAAATCTTCTCCTGAATTCTGTGGTATTGCACTCAGTATCTCTGTCTTTTTCGTTCGCTCTGCAAGTAATTCCATTAAAACTTCCCTGGCTTGCTCAACACTCACGCTTTGCTCTATAAATTCTCCTATCTTTTCTGGCATCTTTGATATATTACATAATCTTATTATCTCTAAAATTTCTCTACGACAGTTCTCGTAGCCTTCCTCAGTTAACTCATTAGTTGTCATACTAACACTCCTACTTTTATGATTATTGATAAATTCAAAAAATGTTGTAACTCCATCTGCAACACCTATTTCTACTGCTTTCTCGCCAAAATATAGCCCTGCTTCTGTTGATCGAATCTTTTCAATTGAAAGACCTCTGTTCCTTGCTATTAGCTGCAAAAACATTTCATATAGTCGGTCTACTTCTTTTTGTAAGCTTTCCAGACTTTCAGACGTCATTGGCTCATGCGGATTTAAATCATTCTTTCGACTACCAGCAAAGATTGTGGTATACTTAATACCTTGCCTTTCATCAAACCTACTTTGATCTATGTGACTTGCTATTACTCCTATACTTCCTACTCCTGAAGTTCTACTCACAAATACCTTTTCAGCGCTAGAGGCTATAGCGTACGCAGCAGAATATGCATCATCATTTGCTATTGCAATAATTCTCTTTTTTGTTCTTGATTCATAAATAAAATCAGCTAGGTCAAAGACACCGTTTACTTCCCCTCCTGGACTGTCTATGTCAAGTAGAATCGTCTCTATGCTTTTATCTTCTAAAGCGCTCTCTATCTCTTCATGAATATTTTCATACGAAGTCATATCTAAAATATGATCAAAAGCTTCTGTTTTTTTTGTCAAAACTCCATAAATACGTATTATTGCTATTCCTTTTGGGTTTATATGAAAATGCTTTAAGTTCTTAAAGATAGGTTGTTTGCTGTTATATAATGATAGTAGTTCAAAGCTTCTTCTCTCTACCATTACTGGTTTATTTATCCACACCACTTCCTCCCCTTTTATGATTAACATCAGAATCGAAACAAAGTCTAAAAGAATTAGCTCGCTTTTGATCTTCTACTATTTCTTGATCAATTTCTTCTACATCGTAACCCATTTCTGATACTACTTCCGATCGACTCTTAAATCCATTCCTTACTGCCATTTGCTGTGCTTGCTGGTCTTTCAGTGGATCCACCCAATCAAATCCCTGTGGTATCCATTTTACTTCTTTAAATACTTGATTATCTGTTGTAGAAAGCTCTCCAGATAAAGTGGCAAGTTCTAGCCATCTACTCCATACTGGTCTGCAAAATTGGAATACCATAATGTTATGTTGCAGCATAGCGCATCTACGACGAAACTCTATTAATCCTGCTCTGATTGATGAATAATTAACACCGGTTAAATCTCCTGTTAGCTGCTCATATGTTATCCCTGTACCTATTGCTATTGCCCTCAGTTGCTGTCTCATGAATGCTTCATAACTTCCTCCAACATCTGAATGGCTCTGAAAATTTTATGTCCTCTCCTGGGTCTAAAAGCTGCATTGTTCCAGGTTCCAGGCCAGATAGTGCTACTCCTTGCTTATTTGCTTGCGCCTCACCTAAAATATTTGCTTCAGGATCAAGTCTTGTAATAAACCCTGCAAACATTGCTGCTGTCTTTTTTCTCACCAGCTCTGCATCATCGTATTGATCAAGCTCATAAAGCTTTAGCAGTATATTAGAAAGCCATGGCTCCCCTCTAATTTGCCCAGGTCTTAATGGTCTATAAATATGTAAAACATCATTTGCTGGCACTCTCACTGATTCTCCAAATGAGCCTTCTCCTGGATGTTCTCGAAAAAGGAAAAAAGCTTCTCTTTGCCCAAGCCTGTTAAACTCAATCCCGTTTCTTATTACATTACCATTTCCTAAAGTTTGATTTGTTTTATTATCTAAATGTTCAGACTCAAGTACTTGCAGTTGTAATGGCACAGAAAATCTATCTTCCAGCTTTCTCGTTCTTAAACGTACAAAACATTCTCCTCCCTCTATCATACTTCTGCATACTAGAGCTTGTAATCCATAAAAATCACTTACTCCATTACTGTCCGCTTCATCTGTCCATTTTAGCCATAATTCTTGTATTTTCTTTCGAAATTCTCCATCTCTTGCTTTTGATTGTGGTTTTATTCCTGTTCCAATAGAGTTACTTACTATTGTATCAATGATATTTGCTGCATATGGATTTTTTCTCACCATATCACGTGATCTACTACGTAAAGTTTCAAGGCTTTGAGACAGCAAATTATTTATACTTCCTGACTCTGGTTGAAAGTGAAAAAATCTTCTTCCTGACCCTGCTGCATCCCATGCAGAGCTTTTTATCTTTGGTTTGTTAAATAATTGCTTGAATGATTTTAATAACATTTTGCCTCTTTAATTATGCAGCAAGTTGTTGCACAATTTGACATTGAAAAATTATAGCAAGTTGCTAGAGAATTTGTTTAACAGATTGTATGTAGAGAGTCATTACTCTGGACTACGTTTATAAATTTCTTTTCGATGTCCTATTGCTGCAATCTTGACCATGTGCTCTGAGTTATCTATTAAGTATATGACTCGATAATCGCCAACACGCAACCTAAAGTAGCCTGCCCATTTATGCGATAAAGCCTCACCTACTTTATCAGGAATAATTGTGAGACGTTTTTCTATAGCTTTTTGCACCCTTAACCGTATTGTTTTCGGAAGAGAAGGAAGATCTTCGGTATCTACACCTTCTAAATAACCAATTTGGTAAATTATTCCCACTTGATATCTTCATGCCTAATTATTTTTGCTCCAGGAACATTACGTTTAGCAGCAAGTTCAAGTAGAGCTATTTCTCCTTCATCCATTTCGTCACCTTCAGATAGTTTACTTACTTCAAGTTCTTCTTCTACTAGATCTTTTACAATCTCTTCTATAGGTCTATTTTGAACTTTCGCCATTTCTATAAGGTAATGAGCAAACTCCCCCTCAAAATTTACATTAACATTAATCCTCCCTTGATTTTGATCCATATTATTCACTGCAAGATATCAACTTCGAATTGTAACACTTTTATATAATTTTGTCAATCCCCTTACTCGTTGAAAAAACAATTTTCCTCTTTGGCTTCATGCCCGCAACTTTTAACCCCGCTTTTATTCGTTGCCTGAGCTCCAATAAATCCTTTATTTGAACTTCCCCGTACCGTACAATATGGTCACCATATGCAATTGATACTACTCTCTCTCCATTTTGTAGTTTCTTTATCGCTTCTTCGACTTGAATTAAATATTCTTCGTTATACATTTCTTCTCATTCAACCATTGGCTTTGCCTTACTTTTTTAGGCTTTTTGCTTTCCATTTTTCCACTCAAACTATTCCATTTACTCTCTGGCCAACGATCAATTCCAAGCGCAATAGATGCTGCTCTTGCGTAAATTCGGCAATCTAGTACTTCATTTCTTTCTCTTACCTTTTGCCACTCTTGTTTTGTATATCCTTTCACTACTTTCTGACTAATTGCTCTGCCGTTAGCTGCTTAAAATATTCAGGTGCATACTCAGGAAAATGACAATATCCTGCTGGCACTTTCTCTTTTTCCCCGCTTTTTAAAATATTAAGTAGCTGAAAAAGCTCTGACTTTAATATCGATACCCCTACTGGCCACAGCTTTATTCCTCTTTTCAGCTTTTGACCACCAACTGTTATATCTACTCTACTTGGGCTGCTAAGTGGTACTAGTGCTTTATTTACACCTTTGACTGCCATTACTCTTCCACAGCCTTGATGACTTCTCACCCAATTGTATACTTCTTGTGTCGCATATCCTGCATCTACTGCCATCATGCTTATCATATACTCAAGCCCATTTTCACCGATAAAATGATGATTTAAGAGCTCAGAGAGTTTTCCCCATACTTCCCTACCTCCTGTATCTCCTTCAAATACTCGGTAGTCTATTGACCAATTTTCTCTGCCTTTTCCCCAGGCTACAACTTCTACTTCCAAGCGATCTTTTTGAACATCTACTCCTGCTGTGAGAACTACTTCGCCTTTTGGTACTATGCCAATCTGAAAAAATTCTCTCCTGTTAAATAATTGCTTCCAGTCCGGTACTTCTCCTTTATCTACCCAGGTTTCTCCAAGCGTAGTATTTATCCAAACTTTCAGTAATTGTTCACTTTCTTTCGCATGGAGAAAATCCTCTACTGCTTGAGTCCAACTATACCAGCCAACTGGGCTATAAAGACTTGAAAGATGAAATCCTTTTTTCTCACCTTTTACTCTATTAGTAGGTCTCCATTCTCCAAGTTCAAGCATCTCTGTCTTTTGATGATTTTCTATCTTTTTACCACATTCTATACATATATAGTGTGCTGTATTTGGATTTTTATCTTCCCATTTTATTTGTGACCATTTTAAAACTTGATAGTAATTACAATGCGGACATGGAACAAAAAAGTATCTCTTATCTGTTGCTTCAAATTCCTTCTCAATTCTGCTTATTCCATGAATCGTTGGTGTTGATACTAAAAAAATCTTTCGCCTTGCAAATGTATTAGTTCGAGCAATACTAAGCAGTACTGGATCTCCTTCTCCTCCTGAATCTCCTGGATACGCATCAATCTCATCAAGAAAGAGATACTTTACTGGCATAGATCTCAGTCCTACACTGCTGTTTGCTCCAGTTATTACTACTATTCCACCTGGAAATTCCTTACTTTGTACAGTATTGCCTGAGTCTCTTGACCTTGGGTCTTTTACTTTACTCTTTAAACATGGCGTACTCTCTATTAACGGCGCAAATCTTCCTTTTGACCAACGTTTTCCCATTTCAACTGTTGGCTGTACTACCAGCATTGGACCAGGAGTCTGATCTATGATGTAGCCAATCCAATTGTTACCAGCTTCTGTTCCCCCAATCTGCGCTCCTTTCATGAATACTACTTTTTCTGTTGGTGAGGACGGAGAAAGTGAATCCATGATTTCTTTTAAATAAGGAGTTCTTTCCGTTCTCCATTTACCTGGCTCTGATGCTGCAGTTGGGGATAGAACTCGATACTCATTCGCCCTCTGATACTTTAAGCTGGGGATCTGGTCTTAAACCTTCAGAAAAAGCTCTAGCGTATATCATTGTCTGCATCTACTCATAATTGGTTCTATTTCAACATCATTAACAGTAGAACTACACTCTTCCAGTTCCATAAACATCTTTTTCTGAAACTCTTTTTCTATATATCTTTTGCTCATCTCACTTATCATTATTGCTATAACAAGCGCAAATACCCCTGTTATTGTTGCAAAAATGATTGCACTGCTTATTGCTGTTACCGTTAAACCTATATATGCTGCCATTGCTACTGCGCTAACTGTAATACAGATGCAGATAATATTATTATGTTTTTTCATCCTTTTATCTGCTATTTCTCTCTGTGCTATATATTTATTATGAAGGGTTGGAAAATTAACAACGGTATCTCTGCAGAGTAACGCTCCATTTTTTTCATTGAATAAAACTTTAAGTAATTCTAAATTATTTGACTTGATTGCTAAGTGCAAAACAGGTGTATAGTTTGCTCCTTTTTTCAGCAATAACTTTACCACATGTAAATGACCTTTTTCTGCAGCAAGGTAAATCGGTGATAGACCTTTATTATTTGAAATATCAATATCAATTTCTTCTTTTAAAATAGACTCTACAACTCCTTTTTGTGCAGCTAAATGGAGTAGACTGTTCTTTTCAGGACCATACTTATTGTTCATCAAGATCTTCTTTATCTCAGGTTTAGCATAATCAAATGGTGTCTTGCCGCTATCGTCTTTTACCAGAGGATCTATATCTTCTCGCGTTAGTAAGACCTCTATTGTTTTAAGTCTTTCAGCGTAATGTAGAGGTGTTTTATTTTCGTAGTCTTGTAGATTCACTTGAGCATTAGGCTCCTTTATTAAGCATTTGAGGATATCAAGACATAAGTCTCTTTCATCGTAATTAGTATTACTTACAGCTATATGAATAGGTGATAATTTCATCGAGTTTTGTCCTACACGTGCGCTATTTACATCTGCTCCTAGCTCCAGTAATAACTTTACTATCTCCAATTTTTTGTTGTTAACTGCATAGTGCATCGGTGTCTGATTTCGTGCATCAAAAACCTCGATTTCAGCATTTCCTTCTCTTATCAAAATCTTTACAACTTCTGCATGTCCTATGCCTGCTGCTAGATGTAATGGAGTATGGTGCAAAGCATTTTGTACATTAACGTCAATACCTTTTCCTATCAAATATCTAACTGCATTAACTTCACCTATCATTGCAGCTAAATGAAGTAAGCTATCTTGTTCTGACCCGTACTTGTTATTAATTAGCGCTTGTAATATTTCTGCTTTTTTCCCTTCTTTGGCGTAATCAAGAGATGTTTTACCTTCATTATCTTCCACAAAAGGATTAATATTCTTCTTCGTGAGTAACAAATCCACCATGCTTAATTCATCAAATTCTATAGCACAATGTAGTGGTGTCTTTCCATTTAATCCTCTAACATTAACATCTAATCCAGGTTGATTGATGAGACACTTTATTAACTCCAAACTTAAGTTATCAGCCATTTTATATTCAAAATCTTTTTTATATTTGAAATTTAGTATTAGATAATTCTTGTAATGAGTTTGTAATCTCTTCAGTTAGCGCCATATGAATCTTTTCAGTGTCACTCAGTGATGCAAGCAGCGCTGAAACTCTATTTGGAATATTAAGTAAATTATTACGGACAACCCTTGCTACATTAAATGCTTCATTTTTTACTTCTTCGATTGACACAAATTTGCCTACTTCAGCTTTCACTCTAGCTTCCAAAAGTTTACCACGCTCCGTTTCATTTTTTATTCGCGTTTTTAGCAACATCGTGGAAAGCTTTTCTCCGCTCTCCTTTCTTCTCAGCGGCTGGCTTGGATCTCTTATTGCTGCCACCGCTTCATTTGCTTGTTCTCGGTCAATGAGCCCATCTTTGAGTTCAACAATTCCTTTCTTTACCAAAGAACAGACATATTGCCTCGAAAACCCTTTTTCCCTTGCCCACTCTGCTTGCGTAATTCTCACCTTTTTTTCTCCTTTTTAGCACTGCTCAGCTATAATTTCGTAAGTAGTTAACATTTGAAATATGTCTAACGCTAAAGAAGGCCTGAGGTCGGGACCACCAAACCCGCCAGCCTGGCCAAAAGGACCCACTTTTTATGATATTTTCAACGTATTGAAATCTTTACTAAAATTCATAACATAGAACATTAATGCTAAAGAATCTGCTTCATTATCATCTGTTGGACAAAAACCCTTTTCCTGCACTGCTTCAATTACATCAGCTTTACTTGCATTGCCCTTGCCAGTTATAAAACGTTTAATAGTCTTAACCGAAACACCTTGATAGGGAATATTACTTTCTTCATACCAAGCAGAAAGGTGTGCTAAAAACCCTCCATAGATATGTGCAGCATCAGTTCCCAAGTGTCTTCTCACTTCTTCAAAGTATACAACTTCAATGCCTGGAAATTTATACTTAAGTGAATTAAGCCAATTACGAAAATTTAAAAACTGCATTCCACCACCACTAAACCTGCTAACATGAAAACTCTTACTTCCACTTTGCACTATTCCATCATTTAAAATAGTCCAGCCGGTTTGTTTGCCAAGATCTAGGGTGAGCATTTCCTTTCAATTGCCGAGTACATATATATACAAGATTTGAAAAAATTACGTCCAAAAAATCTTTAATTTTCGAAATTTAACAACTAACATAAAAGCTCTTTTACAGCCAGTTTGTTTACCAAGCCTTTCAATTGTTGTGTACATATATATACAAGATTTGAAAAATTTTCGTCCAAAAAATCTTCAAATTTTTAGGAATTTTTTTTATAATTCTTGAATTTGAAGACCTTTCAAACGGGTTTCTCTACTTTTAGGGGTTTTTATTATTCTACTCTTATATTTTATATGTTTTTATATATGTGTATATTTTTATATATGTATTATATATATATATTATATATAAGGGTTTCAGGAAGCTAGAATCCTCCATATTGGCGGACTTCAGATATGCCGTTCCTAGGAACGGTTTTAGGAACGCATGGTGAAAACCTGCCATACAGGCTAATTCTAGATTCCTGCTTCCTAATTCCTGATTTAGGAAGCCAGTAATTAGGAACGGAACTTAAGGTTATAGAGAGCATACTTTTCAACTATTTTCCTCTTAAAAATTTAAGCTATTCTTTTAATAGCGAAATCCACATTTTTAGCTCTTTAGGTGATATTGAATTTCAAAATATGAAATTCTTATATGTTTTTAATATAACTTTAGGAAGCCTGAGCTACCCATTCTTAAAAATATTGAAATCCATTCAAAATAGGTTCCAAAAACCTGAACTGTATTATTTTAAATTGCATCAGTATTATTCTCAAAAAAAAACAATAGAATATCAATAGATTAAAAATTGCATCAGTATTATTTATTTTTGCTCCTGTCCTACATAAGGGCATTAATAACTTCCATCCTTAAAGCATTAATTTGTTTTAGGGAAAACCATGAAATTAAAAAATATAGCTATAATTGTTAAAAACGTAAAATACCAAGCCTATAGACTAAAACTTGCTAAGTGCTTTATTGATGAGAATAACGAAGACCTTGAACAAGAACTCTTCTGTGAAATTTGGCCATGCCTTGATCAGTATGATGAAGATAAAAGTAGCTTTAACACCTTTGTAGCAAGATTAACTGAAAATAAAGCTATTAACCTGTTAAAGAAACAGCGATGTGCAAAACGCGATATCAATAACTATATTAGTATCGATGTAACAGAGCTACTTGAGGGTGAAATAACAAAACGCATTGATGTAGACTATATGATCTCGGTTTTACCAAAGGAATGGCAAAATATATGTGAGCAACTTAAATTTTTTAACTTACATGAAGTTGCCAAAATGAACAACGTTTCAAGAACCACTTTAAACAATATTATCAAGAAGATACGTGCCAAACTTTCTCCTATTTACTACGAAGGCAAAAAGAAAAATTGAACAAAATTTTTGCCTTTCTTGTATATATATACATCGTAGCATGGATAAATAATGGTTCTTAAAATTTTGAATAATAATGAAAGATTGCAAACAATATCAACTGTAAAAATGGTCATCTTTGGTCCTTATGGTATTGGTAAAACAAGTCTCCTAAAGACCGTAGATGAACCAACACTTTGCCTTGATTTTGAAGCAGGGCTTCTTGCTGTTCAAGATTGGCAAGGAGATTCAATTAGTCTTCGCACTTGGAATGAAGCTAGAGATATTGCTTGTCTTATAGGGGGGCCTAATCCTGCGCTGAAGTATGATCAAGCATATAGCCAAAGACACCATGAACATGTATCTGGTAAGTACAAAGATCTTTTCCCTGAGTTTTCTAAATACCGATGCATCTTTGTAGATAGTATAACCGTTGCTTCACGTTTATGTCTATTATGGGCAAAAATGCAACCTGAGGCTTTTTCTGAGAGATCGGGAAAACAGGACATGAGAGCTGCATATGGATTACTTGCTCAGGAAATGATGGCTTGGCTCAATCAATTTCAACACATCAGAGACAAAGACATCATCATAGTTGGCACTTTAGGTCAATATCTCGATGATTTCAATCGTCCAATTTGGCTACCTCAATGCGAAGGGACTAAAACTGCTAGTGAGATTCCTGGAATAGTTGATGAAGTAATCAGTATGGTTGGAATCAAGAGAGATGATGGAACGGAGAAACGCTCTTTTGTTTGCCACACTTTAAACCCTTGGGGATACCCAGCTAAAGACCGCAGTGGACGCCTGAGTATGGTTGAAGAACCGCATTTAGGCAAGCTGCTTACAAAGATTAAAAGCAAGTTTTAAAATTTAAACATGGAGAGTGATATATGTTACAAAACCTATTAACTGATTTTAACACTGTAAAACCGCAAAGTAGATTGATACCAAAAGGTACAATAGTAAAGGTAAAAATGACAATCAAGCCTGGAGGTTATGAGCATTGGTTTACTAAAAGCCCCACTACCGGTAGCATTTATTTAAATACAGAATTTACCGTTATTGAAGGCCCATACGCAAAGCACAAAATTTATCAAATAATTGGTATTAAAAGTAGTAAAGCAGAAGATACTTGGGGAGAAATGGGTCGTTCTATGCTTCGCAGTATCTTGGAATCGGCACGTGACATTCATCCACATGATAACTCAGAAAATGCAATCCTTGCTCGTAAGTTAAATTCAGTTGCAGAATTAAATGGCTTAGAGTTTACAGTAAAGGTAAGTGTTATAACTGATGAATATGGAGAGAAGAACAAAATTGCCTCGGTAGTTACTCCAGAATACCGCAAAAATTATGAAATTGACAGAGTACCATTTTGAAGTACGACGAGGAAAAGCTTTGGTCTGCTGTCGTTACTAGAGGTATTCAGGACGCAGTAGGAAAAAACCCAAAGCTAAGAGAAGAAGCAATTAATTGGCTGAATTCAAAATCTTTTGAAACTGTTTGTGAGCTAGCTAATCTCAACTTTACACGTATGAAAAATATGTATGGGAATTTTATGTCTAAAAAGCAAAAAGAGTTAAAGATGTTATTGATTGATAATATCAAGGAGTGTGTTTCTTACCTACTTCCAAATGGTGAGTTTTACCGAGAAAAAACTTATATTGGAGACTTAAATGGAAATACAATTACAGTTAAAATAGTAGGTAAGGAAGCTGGTGATTGGCGTAATTTTACTGAAGGAACTGGTGGTGATATTATTGATCTTTGGATTTTAATTAAGGGTGATATATATTCTGCTAGAAAGTGGCTCAATAAAAAATCAAAGAGTGGAGAAAAAAAAGGGCGGAAAAGAGAAGAAAAAATATTTTCTGTAAAGCAGTACTTAAGTGATCAATCACCAATACCAGAAGATATAATAGCTCCACGAATTCTCACTCCAGGTGGTCTTTTAGTCATTGGTGGTACGCCAAAGGTTGGCAAAAGTTATTTTCTTCTCTCTTTGCTTGCACATCTTGCAGCAGGAGTGTCGTTTCTTAAGATGAAGTCAGCAAGGCCACTAAAAATAATCTATCTGCAAAATGAGATGGAGTACAATTATATCAGGGAACGCATACAACAAATCATAACTAATCAAAGGCTGCCAAATCTAGCAGAGGAAAACTTGATTGTTACTACAAAGATGAGATTAACTTTAAATGATGAAGGTATAGAGAGAATAAAAGATATAATAGGAGAAAAATTTAAAACGATAGATCTTATCGTTTTGGATTCTCTTGACTATGAAAATATGTTTTCTGGCCTGCAAAGCAGAGTAGAAAAACTACGTTCTGTAATTAATCCTATGGCTGGAATCATTATTACACGTCATACCAGAAAAGTATCCACAGCTACACTCGCAAAAAGTCCTTTTCAAGCTTTAATTGGTGCTAATGCTTTAAGAAGTTTTTATACATCTGGTATGGTAATGTTTCAACCAAATAAACGTGCAAATGTCTTGCAAGTAGTATATGAGCTAAGAAACGGTAAATCAATACCAGCAAAATTCATTAGCAGAGTAAATGGGCGTTGGCAGAACTCTAAAGTTATAGCTACGGCTTAATTTATCCACAAAAACCGACACTATGCTAGAGCTAAAAACTCAGCTTTTGCAAAACATCAGATCTTGTCTTTTTCATCTTTTACCAAGAGGGACATTTCGTGGTGATAAGTTTTATGTAGGTGATGTACAGGGTAACAGGGGCAAAAGTACTGTAATAGAGTTAACAGGCGAAAGAGCCGGATTATGGAAAGATTTTGCAACTGGAGAAGGTGGTGACATTATTGATCTTTGGGCAACGGTACACGGGAAGAATGCGAGAATAGAGTTTCCTGAAGTAATGCTCTCAATAAGTGAATGGCTTGGAAAAACCAACTTCAAAGAACAGAGAAATTGAGAACAATACTTAACTTGTAGTTGGAACTACTACGATGAAAATAACCAATTGATTGTAATAGTCTACCGTTATGATCCTCCTTTAGAGAAAAAACAGTTTAAACCATTTGATGTTAAAAAACAAAGATTCAAAGAGCCAGAAATAAGGCCACTCTACAACATTCCAGGTATTTTAAAATCTGATAAGGTTGTTCTGGTTGAAGGAGAAAAATGCGCAGAAGCACTTATAGAGAAAGGAATAACTGCAACAACAGCAACGTTTGGAGCAAATGCGCCTATTGATAAAACAGATTGGACTCCGCTTAAGGGCAAGCATATTATTATTTGGCCAGACAACGATGAAGCAGGTAATAAATATACCAAAAACGCTGAAAAGAGACTTTTAGAACTTGGTGTTGCATCACTTGCTACGCTTAAGATTCCACCGAATAAACCAAAGAGTTGGGATGCTGCTGATTGTGTGTTAGAGGGAATAAATATTGAAGAATTTATCGAAAAAAACTCAAGAAAAATAATTATTAAACCACCACTTGATATTTTTAGCTGGAGCGTAGAGCGTTTTGTAGGCCCAGTACCAAAGCAAAGATTCTTGGTTGAAGGATTATTTCCTTTGGGTGTAACCTCCATTTTGGCTGCAATGGGAGATACAGGCAAAGGTATGCTACTTCTTGACCTAGCCCTCAAGGTTGCAGGTAGCATAGATCAGGTATGCGGATTTGGTCCACTTGTTACTGAACATGGATCTGTGGTGGTATTTTCTGCGGAGGATGATACAAATGAAATACATCGTCGCTTAGAACGACTTGATCCAAAATGCGAGAGATTGAAATATAAAGGTAGGCTATTTATTGTACCATTACCAAACATCGGAGGATCTCTTACCATACTTAAGAACGTTCGCGGTAAAGTTGTAGAAATCTCTCCAGAATTTGAGTCGGTAATGAAGCAGCTGAGAAGAATAAAGGATTTAAAGCTCATTATATTTGATCCCCTTGCTTCTTTCATTCATGCAGATTTAAATGCTGATCCAGCAGTAGGGGATTATCTCATGTGTTTGTTATCTGATTTAGCGTGCAGCACTGGGGCTTCAATCATTACTGCACATCATATGAGGAAATTAAAGGGAGAAAAACCTATATCAACCGTAGAGCAAGCACGAGATGCTATTCGAGGCACTTCTGCTCTCGTAAATGGAGTCAGGTGTTCTTTTGCTTTTTGGCCTGTTGAGGATATAACTAAACCAATGATTTTTAGGTCAATTGGAAAAATCCCAAGACAAAATGCACTATTTTATGGAGCTGTTGTTAAGGCAAATGGCCTGGCTGATCGTACTGTACGTACTTATCTGAGAAATGAAGAAACAGGGCTATTAGAAGACATCACTGAACAATTAAAAGCTCAAAATACTAGTGATAAGGATCTTAAAATATATCTTATTGATTCAATTGCGCGAGCTGCTATTTCAGGACATCCATTTACTCACACAGGAAGTGCAGGAATACATAAACAACGACATAGACTGCCTGAAGTTTTTCATAGTATGGGAAGGGATAGACTAGAGCGTATAGTTCAAGAGCTTTTACAAGCAAAGCAAATAGTTAAAGGAATGGCTAATGGTTCAAAAGAAGATAAATGGCTTGATGTAAAAACAGGACCATTTGCACGTGGAGTTGGAAAATTTACTCATGGAGCTGAAAATTTTTAAAATCAGGAAATTCTATTTTTTTATAGTCAAAGTAAAAGGGTTAATCCGATAACCATGTGATGATCTTTGCCAACCAAGGGTTTGTATCACATCATCACGTTCAATACTTAATCCTAATCTCTCAGCAAGTGTAGTTTTGATTGTTCTTTGCATTTTATTTAATGGTTTTCTGATTTGATGTTCTAAATCTGCTTCTAAACTAAGTCCCAAGAGTTTTTCTAACTGATTAATATTGAGAAGTGTATGTTTTTCAGGTGGTAATTCTTTTTCACAGTCATGTAAAAATTGCTTGAACAATATTCGAAAAATATTAAGACATGACACAGCTTTTTTATTTATAACTTCAACGCTATTAACATATACCATACCTTTAACTACCTGTAACTCCAAAAGCTTTGTTGGTATAATTGGTTCAACACGTTTAAGCGAAATATATGAAGCTGGTAAAACTTGCAAAGAAGTATTTTCTACTACCTCTGGTACTCCTCTTTTAGCTGCTTCTTGAAATATCTCAGTTAAAGTCTTAAGCTGACAAAAAAGTTCTACCATTCGCACTACATATAGGCTCAATAATAGATTCGGTATATCTTTTTTTAGAGTAATGAGAACTGTTGGATGGACTCTAAGTTTATCTATAGTTAGAAATATTGCATCAGTACAAAAATCAAGGATTATTAGGCTTACAGTACGACCTTGATTACAAACATAATAAACTCCTTTTTCCACTTTTTCCCACATAAGTCTTGAATCATTCAACTCGGTTTCAAACCAGTCTATGATTTTCTCTATATTTAAGTATATGGATAAGAGATGAAATCTCTGTTTTTGATAAGTATTAGGCAGAATATGACGAGAACAGTTTTCACAAATAGCGTCATCACATGCTTCATCAAAGTCTGGATCAATGAAAATCTCATTGCTACAACTTGGATCAATTACATTTGGCCAATCAAGATAATCTTCTTCACAAGAGCAAACAATATAATACCTTTCTTGCATTTGTATCCATCCAAGATCAAATAAGTATCTTGCTGCTTTAATGTGATTTTGACTTGGATTAACCCAAGAACTATTTGAACTTAAAAGATCAGCAATTTGCTCGTGAAAGAATTTTAAGACCATAAGATTGTTCCATATGTTTCTTCAGGTCCTCTCTTTCTTTTTTATTGAGTGGATGCTCTGAATAATAAACTTCCCCACTTATTTTGAAAGAAAATGTTACCTTTTTGTTTTGGAACATTACTTTAGCTGATTGAATAGATTGTAGTATATTGCCAATAGATGGCTTTAAAATATGTAACTCTGGTGCAATAGAATCATACGGCTTTACACTTAAAGTAAGATATGTATTACTATTCTTAAAATAATCTGACTTAAAATTTAACTCAAATATACAAATATTAGGATCAGAACCCTCTATACATGCTTGAAGAAATTTGTGCACTTGTAGTGGAAAGTTCTTATCTTGTATATTTACAAAAGTACATTCGCAGTCAAAATACCCACTTACAATGCTATTTGCTATTTCCACAGCTTTATTAGTATTTTTAGCACAGAGATTAACCTGAGTGCCATCAAGAGAGAAATCTAAAATCATCCACTCAGGTTTATGACCATGAACAACTTTGTTTGAATTAAGCAGTAAATCCATGTCACTTCCTCGACGTACAAACATATATATTCGATCTTGATGATGGAAAAAACCCTGCAACTGGTCATCATCCTTAAGTATCTGCTCTACAGCTTCTTGTGACATAAACTCTTTAAATGAAGTGTTTATTTGTCTTGGTGATTTCTGTAGAGCAAATGATATGAAACCTTTCTTTTGTACTTTATCAAAATGATAGACAGATTTTAGAAATTCACAATTTATGTGAAATAGTAAAAACAACAAGGATCTTTTATCATACTTGGTATTATTTTTTATCAGATACGATCTCATTAACTTCTCAGTCAGAGCAAATCTTGCTACTTCACTGACTGTAGCCTCAAGTTTTGTACGATCAAAGTGGCTAATGAGATAATAGTTAAAAAGAGAGTCAGAGTAACTGGCAAGTATCTTACGTTTTTGTTGAGTGGATCTATCATCGTAGTCTCCGTCTTGAAAAAGTTGTCCATTTAAATGATTTTTAAAGCAATGCTGAAAAATAATGCTCAGTTGTTTACCAGAAAGGGAATCTAACCAAGACTGACGTATATTAGAATCCTGAAAACGATCTAATAAAAGGTTAACAGGAACTTCTAAGTCGCTCTCCCAGAATTTATGACTTGGATAAATCTCCATAACATATTAAATAAGCCATGTTATACATAATATGATGATTTAGGCAAAGATTTTTTGGACATAATTTCTTCAAATCTTGTATATTTATTAGGGAGAATTTGTGTGAACTAGATAGCTTTCTTAAACGAGACATAAGGTGTGCATTGGTTTAGTTTAATAGAAGTCTCCTAACCTATAAAAAAATTCACAGGAAGAAAAACATGCAAAAAGGAGAGTTGGCTATTTATTGGGGTTATAAGCCTAATCGATTGGCAGATACATATCTAGCAGATGCTTATGAACAATTATTGAAATGTAAAACAAAGGAGGTAGAAGAAAATGACAACCGTAAGCTTGTATGCAAGAGTTTCATCAAGACAACAGGCACAGGAGAATACGATAGAGAGTCAGATTGTAGAATTGGAGCGTCGCATTGGTAGTGATGGACATGAGTTATTAGATGAGCATAAGTTTGTCGATAATGGTTATAGTGGATCAAATTTAGAACGTCCTGGCTTAGAAAATTTACGTGATAGAGTAGCAGAAGGTAAGATTGATAAGATATATATTCATTCACCTGATCGGCTATCACGTAAATTTTCATATCAAATGATCTTACTCGAAGAGTTTAAAAAGGCTGGATCTGAAATAGTATTTTTGAATCATAAGTTTGATGATAATCCGGATTCCCATTTATTTCTACAGATTCAGGGAGCAATAGCAGAGTATGAACGTGCAAAGATTATGGAACGAAACCGTAGAGGTAAACTTCATGCGGCCAAAGCTGGGTGTATAAGTGTGATGGGTAGGGCGCCTTACGGTTATCGCTACATAGCAAAACATGTAGGTGAAGGAAGTGCTCAATTTGAGGTTGATGAAGAAGAGGCAAATATAGTGCGTAAAATATTTAGTCGGGTTGGCCAAGAAAGAGCAAGTATAGGAGAAGTTGTACATGAACTGAATAAGATACCGGTAATAACAAGAACAGGAAAAAGGTATTGGAAAAGGAGCACTATTTGGAACATGTTAAAAAATCCTGCTTATATAGGACAAGCAGCTTATGGTAAAACTAGGACATGCTCAAAACCACAAGTAAAAAAATCAAAAAAAGGAACTTGTGGTAAACTTAAAAGTGGTCGCTTTAATAGTGATAAAGAGAATTGGACTTATATTCCAGTACCAAAAATAATCAATGAGCATTTATTTGATTCAGTGCAGGCACAACTAACTGAAAATAGGCAAAGAGCAAGAGTACGACAAAGAAGAGAAACATATTTATTGCAAGGTTTAATGGTATGTCAACGTTGTCAATATACTTATTGTGGTACAAACCACGTTCATAAAAAGTCGACATATTATTACTATCGTTGCTCTGGTACAAACTCTAGCAAATTCAATGGCAATAAAATCTGCGATAATAAATCAATACGCACTGATATATTAGATGGAGTTATATGGGAAGAAGTCAAGAGTATCTTGAAAGAGCCAGATAGGATTGCAAATGAATATCAACGTAGATTATCAGAGAACAAAAAACCTTTACATAATCAAACACGTGAAAAGCAAGAAAGTAAGTTAAGATTAAGTATCAAAAAATTTATTGATAGCTATGCTAAAGGGTTTATAAGCCAAGAAGAATTTGAACCAAGAATCACAACAATGAAACAGCATTTGAAAGAAATTGAAGAAGAGAAAGAAAGAACGCTTGATCAAAAAAAACTACAACAAGAATTGAGCCTTGTTACAGATAGCTTGAAAAACTTTTCCTCAAGTGTTGAATCAAAGCTTGATCAAGTGGATTGGCAGACTAAGCAAAATATTATTAGAATGTTAATTCATCAAATTGAAATCAATCACAATCACTTGTATATAGTATTTCGCATAAAAAGTCTTGCAAATTTTGATCAAAATAGCCATAATAGAATTATGCAATGTTGTACTAGCAGTCAATATTGTTGGCTTGCCGGATAAAACTGTTGCAGAATCCAGAGAGCGCATCAGAGCAGCGTTAAATTCAATCAATCTACTACTACCTCCAAAAAGAATTACAGTTAATCTCTCCCCTGCGGATTTGCTGAAAGAAGGCAGTCATTATGACTTGGCTATTGCTATTGGACTACTTGTTGTAATGAATGTGATACCAGTTGAAAAAGTTCAGTCTTATATCATTATGGGTGAGCTTGCCCTTGATGGCAGAGTTATTCCAGTTTCAGGAGTGCTGCCAACAGCAATTAATGCAAAAAAGGACAATAAAGGAGTAATTTGCCCGAGAGGAAATGGTGTAGAAGCTGTATGGGTGAAGAATGTTTCAATTCTGGCTATAGAGAAATTAACTGATATTATCAGACACTTTAAGGGTGAGCAATTAATTCAGCCAGTAATTTTTAATTATAGTGATGCACCCAAAGAAAAAAGATTGGTTCCCGATATGAAGGATATCAAAGGCCAAGTTGTTGCAAAAAGAGCAGCTGAAATTGCAGCAGCAGGTGGGCATAATATGCTTCTTGTTGGCCCTCCTGGTACTGGAAAATCAATGCTTGCTAAGCGCTTTATAGGATTGCTGCCTGATTTAACCGAACAGGAGATGATTGATGTTAATATTATTTCCAGCATAACAAAAACTGGTAATGAAATATTCAAAGTAACTCGTCCCTTTCGTGAACCTCATCATTCATGCTCTATGCCAGCGATGATAGGGGGAGGAAAGAATGCGTGCGCCAAGAGAAGCGTTTAGAACACAGTTGGTGAAAATCCGACTTAGGCAAAGTCTAGCCAACAGCCTAAAACGAACCATTATGCTGCGTAAGGTAACGAACGTAGTAAAGCTAATGGAACGGACAATACAGGGTGCAACGAAAGTGAAGGTATTGAGTCCCGAAATTTCCGACATCATAGAGGTCGACATTGTGCATTTTAGTGGAAGACAGCATGAAGGATAACGATAAGGCAAGTTATCACTCACTCTATCGGGATCTAAGGCCGTATCATGTATTGAGATGGGTTCTAAATGAACTTGGGAGATCCTTTGTATTCCTATTTAGGTACGTTAGAACAAGCCAACAAAGACGAGGACTGACGAAAGATACAAAGGAAGTCGGACTGATTGATAGTACTCAGAGTGTGGGAAAGCCACATACAAGGGAAAGCGGTCAGCAATATAGCAACTGGAATAGGGATTGCAATACCGATACAACAGAGATTGGAAGAATATGCAAGAAAAACTAAACCAGATAGCGGTAAGAGCGAAGCAAGATAAACGAGTGAAATTTACATCACTAGTTCATCTGATAAATGCAGAGAATCTCGCAGAATGTTATAAGGAACTAAAACGCAACAAGGCTTGCGGTATAGACCAGGTGACAGTAGAAGCTTATGGAGAAAACCTCGATGAGAAGCTTAAAACTCTAGTAGATAGTATGAAGAGAAAGCAATATCAACCGCAACCGGCAAAAAGGGTATATATACCAAAAGCCGGAAGCAAAGAGAAACGCGGACTTGGAATACCATCGACAGAGGATAAGCTGGTGCAAATAATGCTAAAGAAGATATTGGAAAATATCTATGAAGCAAATTTCCTAGACCAATCATACGGTTTTCGACATGATAGAAGCTGCCACCAAGCGGTTAAAGCATTAGATAAAACAGTTATGTACAAATCAACAAACTATATAGTGGAAGTGGACATAAAGAGGTTCTACGATAATATTCAGCATAAATGGCTAATTAGGTGCTTAAAGGAAAGAATATCTGACCCAAATTTATTGTGGTTAGTAAAGAAATTCCTTAAAGCTGGAGTCATGGAAGGTGGATATTATAAAGCAACCACACAAGGAGCACCTCAAGGAGGAATAGTAAGCCCAGTATTAGCCAATATATATTTACACTATGTGCTAGATCTATGGTTTGAAAAGAAAGTAAAACCCAAATCTAAAGGATATATGGAGCTAGTCAGGTACGCAGATGACCTTGTGGTATGCTGTGAAAATGAGGAAGATGCTAAGGAATTTCTAGAATCACTGAAACAGAGATTAGCCAAGTTTGGTTTAGAAATATCTGAAAACAAAACAAGGATAGTAAAGTTTGGCAAGAAAGGATGGTACCAAGCAAAGAGAGAAAAGAAGAAAATGGAAAGTTTCAACTTTCTAGGATTTACGCACTACTGTGGAAAAAGTCGTAATGGCAGGCTAATTATGGGACATAAAACCTCAAAAATAAACCTAGCTAGGAAACTTAAAGAAATCAAAGAATGGTTGAAAACGACACGTAATCGGATTTGTCTCAAAGATTGGTGGCAGATACTAAAAGCTAAACTAAGAGGGCACTATAACTACTTCGGGATTAGTGGAAATTACCGATGGCTCAGTAAGTTTGAGTGGGCGGTAAATAAGCTAACGTTTAAGTGGATAAACCGTCGTAGTCAGAAAAAGAGTATGACTTGGGAACAATTCATGAACTACAAACAAGTCAATCCACTACCAAAGCCAAAAATATGTTTTTCTTTATATATAGGAGGTATATCGTGAACGCTATTATTGTGGAGCCGTGTGCGGGAAAACTGCAAGCACGGTTCTTATGGGGGAGTCATAAAAATAAAACTCAAACAAGGGGGATAGGACTATGACTTCTACCAACCAAAACCTGGAGAAATTACCATGGCTCACAATGGCGTGTTATTCCTTGATGAGTTGCCAGAATTTCCAAGACTTGTGCTTGATTCTCTGCGCCAACCACTTGAAGATAGAAAAGTTACCGTTGCAAGGGCAAATGCTCACATAACCTACCCTGCAAATTTTCAACTGATTGCTGCAATGAACCCTTGCAGGTGCGGTTATTTAGGTGATGCAAGCAGATCGTGCAACAAAGCTCCAAAGTGTGGCACAGATTACAAAAACAAAATATCAGGCCCATTGCTTGATAGAATAGACATATGCATTGAAATGCCAAACGTTAGCATACTCTCTCCTGAAATCTCTGTGGAGGGAGAAAGTACTAAAATCATAAGAGAAAGAGTGATAGCAGCAAGAAAAGTTCAAACTGAGCGCTATAGTGAATTAAATATTCGTTGCAATTCAGAAGTAAGCGGTGAAGCATTTAATAAATTTACTGAACCAGATCAGGCAGGGTTAGAATTGCTAAAATACGTACTGAAAGAAAATTACATTTCCAATCGAGGCTACACACGCGTATTAAAAGTTGCAAGAACTATTGCAGATCTTGCAAAAAGTGAAGAAGTAAAAAGAGCACACATTGCTGAAGCGCTCAATTACAGAATAAAGGTATATTAAAAAATTAGTTTACTTGACAGGCAAATTTTTTTACTATATGCTTCCCTAATGAAATTCTAACATTCTATTTAGGGAGTAGATTTATGACGTTAACAAATTATGAGTATGGAAAAGGGGATGGCATTTTTCATGCTATTTCAGAAGGATATATACGAGCTGAAAAATACTGGGGAATTCCTGGTGCTGCTGGTGGAGCTGGTCAGTACGCTATGCATAATAAAGGGAGAACAGCATTATTTCCGCTTGCAGTTGCAAGTGTTGTCTTTACAGCAGTGCATATGAAAGCAGGCTTTGTTAGTGCAGCAGAAGCTTCTGGGTTTCTTGCTAAGACTGCCAGTTACTTTGTTGGAACAAATCAAGCAATAGCTGCTTCATTACCTGGATTTATCGGAACAGGTGTTGCTGGTCAGATAGTTGCGGGTGCCATAATGGCAATTGCTGCAGTTGCTGCTGTTTATGGAACATATCAAGTTGCCTCAAAATTAAAAGATGTTGCAGTTGAAGCATCGAAAGGGAAAGGGAAAGATCAGGAAGTATAATAATCTTCAACAAAATAAAAAGGGATAGGTTTCTGTCCCTTTTTATAAACATTTTCTATTTTTTGCATCGGTTAAGTGATGTCATTTAAGAATCTAGTTATTATAATTAACGGCACTTATTAGTATAAATGTTAAGAATAAGTAAGTCCCGTTTACTGTTTACGCCTATAGAAGTGAAAAGTATTTGCATATTATTAAAAAAGCGGTAACTTATTATCAAGTGAATTCGCTAAATTTGAGTAATTTAAATGTCTATTGATCTTAGTCTGCCGGAGTTGCCTATATTACACCCAAGGATTACCGTTGTGGGAGTGGGTGGTGCTGGTGGAAATGCTGTGAATAACATGATCCAATCTAATTTGCAAGGAGTGAATTTTGTTGTCGCAAATACCGATGCTCAAGCACTAGAAAAGTCGTTATGTGATAAAAAAATTCAGCTTGGCATTAATTTAACTAAGGGGCTTGGTGCTGGTGCTTTGCCTGATGTTGGCAAAGGTGCAGCAGAAGAGTCAATTGATGAGATTATGGAGCATATAAAAGATAGTCATATGCTTTTCATCACAGCAGGAATGGGCGGTGGTACTGGAACCGGTGCAGCACCGGTAATTGCAAAAGCAGCCAGAGAAGCAAGAGCCGCAGTTAAGGATAGAGCGCCAAAAGAAAAAAAGATATTGACTGTTGGAGTTGTAACTAAACCGTTCGGTTTTGAAGGTGTGCGCCGTATGCGCATTGCAGAGCTTGGACTTGAAGAACTGCAAAAATACGTGGATACACTTATTGTCATTCCAAATCAGAATTTATTTAGAATTGCAAATGAAAAAACTACATTTTCTGATGCATTTAAACTTGCTGATAATGTTCTGCACATTGGCATCAGAGGAGTAACTGACTTGATGGTCATGCCAGGGCTTATCAATCTTGACTTCGCTGATATAGAAACAGTAATGAGCGAGATGGGCAAAGCGATGATCGGCACCGGAGAGGCAGAAGGAGAAGATAGAGCAATTAGCGCTGCAGAGGCTGCAATATCTAATCCATTGCTTGATAATGTATCAATGAAAGGTGCGCAAGGAATATTAATTAACATTACTGGTGGCGGAGATATGACTCTGTTTGAAGTTGATGCTGCAGCCAATAGAGTGCGTGAAGAAGTAGATGAAAATGCAAATATAATATTTGGTGCTACTTTTGATCAAGCGATGGAGGGAAGAGTTAGAGTTTCTGTTCTTGCAACTGGCATTGATGGTCGCAATAATAAATCAGAAACTTCACCTATAAGTCAGAGCGAAGACTCAGAGAAAGAGAAATTTAAGTGGCCATATAGTCAAAGTGAAAGTACGCAAGACAAAACACTGGAAACAAAACCAGATGAACAGGTAAGCGAAGGAGCTAAGAGGGGCAGCAATATCTATGATATACCAGCTTACTTAAGAAGAAAAAAATGATGCAATTTTGGCTACTCAAGTCAGAGCCAAGTGAATACTCATGGCAAAAAATGGAAAAGGATCAGGTAGTTGAGTGGGATGGTGTGCGCAATTATCAAGCTCAAAATTACATGAAAATTATGAAAGCAAGCGATCTTGCGTTTTTTTATCATACAGGTAAAGAGAAAGCAATACTTGGAATCGTTGAAGTATTTAAAGAGTATTATCATGTTAATGATCCCAAGTTCGGATTAGTGAATGTAAAGTTTTTGAAACCTTTAAATAACCAAGTAACGTTAAATAATATAAAACAAAACCCACTTTTGAAAAATATGACTATATTAAAACAACCACGTTTATCAATTGCCCCAGTTTCGGAAATTGAATGGAATGAAATAATAAGGATGAGTGATGTGTAATACCTGTCATTTCAGTTCCTAAATGATGTCATCTCAGCACACAACGCACAGCTGTATGAATATTTGTCTCGAAGGCAGTGCATTAAACGTTATAGCCGATTTTGCATCAAACACAAAGGTGTCATTCCAGTGCTTGACACTGGAATCCAGCCTTAATGCAACCACATTAAAGCCGTTGTGTTTTAATATAAGATTAGCTACTTTTATATTCACTAACTTGATGTCTAATCGAAATTCCTGGATCCCAGTGTCTAGGCACTGGGATGACATCCTTCTAGTGTACAATATTCGTACAGTTGTGTACATGACACAAGGGTCTATAACTCTTCTTTTTTGGATTCCAGTGTCAGCTATTTGCATGACACCCTTACTGATGTGTCACTCATGTTAGAAGTAAATATTCTTGACAAGAAATGGTGCAGCATTATAGAAAATCCTAAAAATTTTGTATTAGGTGTCATCAATGCTTCTCTAAAAGAATTAAAAATAGACCACTATAAACCAAATATATCAATAGCTCTGGCTGATGATGACTTGCTACATCAACTTAATTTAAAATTTAGAGAAATGGATAAGCCAACTAACGTACTATCATTTCCGTATGAACAATTGTCTAATGAGTGCGATTTAGGAGACATAGCAATTTCAATAGACACAATAAAAAGAGAATCGCATGAGTATTATATACCCATTCTTGCTCACATTGCACACATGTTAGTGCATGGATTACTGCATTTACTTGGTTATGATCACCAAAAAAAAGATGAAGAAATTATAATGAAAAATCTAGAAAGAGAGATTTTAGCTTCGCTTGGCTACAATATGTGTGCGATTTAAAAGGAATTTAATAAAAATATAGTAGATGATAATAAAATATGTTATCTACAAAGGGTTTTAGCTATAAACAATAAAAGGTAAGTGATATGGTTCAGTTTTCTTTGCCAAAGAATTCTAAAATTAATCAAAAGGGCAAAATTTATCCTATTCCTGCTAGAGCAAAAAACATCAGAAGATTTCAAATTTACCGTTGGTCTGCTGATGACGAGAAAAACCCTAGAATAGACACATTTTTTATTGATATGGATAGTTGTGGCCCTATGGTACTTGATGCATTAATAAAAATAAAGGATGAAATAGATTCGACTTTAACTTTCAGACGTTCTTGTAGAGAAGGCATATGTGGATCTTGTGCCATGAATATTGACGGAACCAATACTCTTGCATGTACTAGATCTATACATGATATAAAAGGTGACGTAAAAATATATCCATTACCTCACATGTATGTAATAAAGGACCTAGTCTCGGATTTGAGCCAATTTTATGAGCAATACAAATCAATTAAACCTTGGTTACAAGCAGATAAGCCTGCCCTACCAAATAAAGAATACTCTCAATCTTCTGAAGATAGAAAAAAATTAGATGGCTTGTCCGACTGTATATTATGTGCTTGCTGTTCGACTGGTTGCCCAAGCTACTGGTGGAATAGTGATAAATTTTTAGGACCAGCAATACTATTACAAGCTTACAGATGGATTGCTGACAGCCGTGATAATAAGACAGGTGAAAGACTTGATGTTTTAAACGACCCATTCAAGTTGTATCGTTGTCATACAATAATGAATTGCACAAAAACTTGTCCTAAAGGACTTAATCCAGCAAGAGCAATAGCGAAAGTAAAACAGCTCATGGTAGAGAGAGAAGGAGTTTAAGTATTATCTTTTGCATTCTTCGTAAGAGAACAGCAAACCTTCCGAAGCGTAGGGTATTGTTGATACCCTGAACGCTTTTCCATTCGTGAAATGCATCGTATCATCATACGATTCAAATAATTTTTTGAACAACTCATGTCTTTGATTACTAATAGTTTGAAAATCCTCTTTTTCTAAAAGCTTTTTAGATTCGCAGAGGTAAAGCATAACTTCATGATAAGTTGGGTAAGATGCCAAAAATTTTGGGTCAAATTGAAAGGTTTTTATAAAAGCATTATTATAAAATTTTAGCTTTTGATTCTTACTATATATTACTATAGCAACCGGTAACCTCTCAAGCAAATTTTTCTGTGTAGCTAAATAACTGTTTAATTCAGTATATAATTTCTCTGCATCACTAACATCTTTCCCATACATTACTATGCTACCAGAACCTTGTATTGGAATTTTAACAAAATCGAAAACCTTAGGTTCGTTCTTATAAGTTATGACATGTCTTCCTGGTTTTGTGCTATGAGCGCTACCGGTAATAGCAAATTTCTTAGAACCATCTACATATTTATCATAAAACAAGTTATAAAATTCCACCTTTCTACTCTTGTTATATCTTAGTATTGGAAATGGTAAAGAGTTGAAAACGTTTTTATAGCTCTCCACTTCCTGTGTAAGCTTACTATTTTCTAACTCAAGTCCGTTAGCCTTTATCTTACAGTCTGAGACATTCCTTATCCATAACAGCACACCTATCACATTGTTAGAATCATCTATTATGCTTCTACCGTAACATATGCAATAAACCTCACTGTCTTTTGACTTTAAATCTAGAGTAAAAGATTTATTTATTTCCTTTGCCTCAACAAAATTTTTGATTAAGCTTTCTGATTGCTCAAAAAAATTCACAAACTCATTAAATGAGTAAAAAACAGTATTAAGCAAAATTAGTAAATTGGGAGAGAACTTTTCTATACGTTTTTTTGCATCCCAAATATAAAACCCATCATTCACAGTATCAATTAAATTATTTATGATAACATTTTGATGCTGTAAGTTCTTAATCTTATTACTAATTTTTAATTTAGAATAAGAGAGAAAGAATAATATTAGAATCAATATTAAAACCACTTCATACAAAAAAAACATAGCACTTTTAAAACAAATGTAAAAATTTGTAACCGCTCAGAATTATGCTGAAGAGGTATATAAGTAAAGATTGCCTAACATTTGAAAGCCTAATCTCTTATAAAGGTTCACAGAAGATTTCATACAATGTGCTACTATATATTTGCATTCAAGCTGTTTAGCTATCTTTATTCTTTCTAAAACCATTTGGGTACCTATTCCACGATTCCTGTAAATTGGTAAAACTCCATCACTATAAAAACCAGCTACGCTATCTTGAACATAAAGACCGCATGTTCCAATAATTTCATTATTTAGCGTTACAAGAAAAAATCTTAATCTTGAGTTCTTATCATCATAATTTGATAATCCGCGAAAAAATGTGCTGACAATTCCAACGCCATGATAAAAAATTTTAGAAGTGTGTAGATCTAACTGTTCTAAGAGGTTGCTACCATTCACAGCATTTAACCTCAAGTTTGGAATAACATCAGCAGGTAAAAAGTAATTTTTCATATTAAGTAAAGCTTTTTTTGGTGTGCTAACGTGTTTTATTTCACACTTTTCTAAAATATCTCTTATTTTCATATGTGAATTTATTACCCATGTTGCTTCTATATCTCTTGTTCTGAGATAATCTAGAGTTTTTTGTATAGAAAGCTCGGTACATTGATCTCCACAGAACACAAAATTAAATAATGACTCCCTGGTACCATTTATTGTAAATATGATGTTATCAAATTCATCGTGTACTTCCCACTCAGATAAATTCGCTGTGTACAGTATATAATCGTTTAGATTTTGAACAATTAAGCTTGAATAATAAATTTTTTTATCCTGCATACACCAACAATAAACAATAAAAGGCTCCTATCAGAACACAGGCTAAAATTGCAGCTATAACGTCATCTAGCATAATACCTAAAGGACCTTTGGTATTTTTATCGATTAAATTTATAGGCCACGTTTTTATTATATCAAAAAACCTAAAAGAAAAAAAGCACAACAACAATGAAGAACAATTCATCTCTTGGCTTAACAATATCGAAACTAAAAGTATCGTCAGCAATTGACCAACCACTTCGTCAATTACTACCTCTTTTGGATCACATGAAGTCTTGTAATGTTTTATATAATTACCTGTAGACCATAATCCAATTAAGAATAAAAAAGAAATAATTGCTGCACCTAAAATTTTGTTGCTCAGGATTACAGGAACAAGCGGAAAAGAAGCCAAACTACCCACAGTACCTGGCATTTTTTTTACTGTTCCAGACAGCCACCACGTTGATATTAATTTATATAAAAATTTCACAATATATCCAAATACAAAATTAACTTATAAGAACAGAAATAGTATCCTCTATAGAGGCGCTTTCATACAATAATCTATAGACCGCTTCACATATAGGCATTTTTATCTTTAGCTTTCCTGCTAAATTAAATATGGACTCAGCAGTGCTAAAACCTTCAATCACTGACTTGCCTTCTGACAAAATCTGCTGAACATTAAAGCCATTGTCACTATTACCTATTTTAAACCCAAAAGATAAGTTTCTTGAATTCAAGGATGTGCATGTCATAATTAGGTCACCCAGACATGCTGGCCCAAGTAGTGTATTTATATCCACACTACCGTCACCAATTTTTGCTGAGTATAAAGCCTTAATTTCGCTCATACTTTTCGTAATCAATGCTGCATGAGCATTAAACCCAAGTTTACTACCTAGAACAATCCCACACGCTATAGCAAAAACGTTCTTTAACGCTGCACAAATCTGTACTCCTATAATGTCGTTACTAAACTCCAATTTAACATTTTCTTGTTGCAGCTCTGATACTAGCTTTGAACCTAATGTGTTATTTTGGCATGCAAGAACCATTGAATAGGGTAATTTTCTTGCAACTTCTACAGCAAAGCTAGGACCTGAAAAAATAGCAATAGGATTGTTAGGTAAAATTTCATTTACTATTTCACTAGGTAATTTTAATGTAGACTTTTCTATTCCCTTACAAGCTAAAATTATTGCTACATCTTTTTTCAGATTACAATTATGCAATTGCTGACATACCTTCCTCAGAGACTGAGTGGGAACAGCGAGGATTGTTACTGAAGCATTAATTGTGTCTTCAATAGCCAATTTTACTGACACATTATCAGAAATTCGACAACCGGGTAGCTTGTCACTTTCTCTTTTCCCGTTGATTGATTCAAATGTAGTTTCATTGCGAGTCCACAAAATCACATCTTTCTTACTACCTAATGAAATTGCGATTGCTGTACCCCATGCACCAGCACCTAAAATTGATATTGCCACACAATATTCCTGAAAATATTACTTATACTTTAAAATAGTAGGATAAGTAAATTAAAAATATAACACAGACATATAGAATAGTTAAATATTTATTAACCGAAGTATTCTTTTAATAATAGTAACTTTAATTCAATATTTACTAAAAATATTATTACTATCATGGTATGTCTATTATATTTTAGATCTATTTATATAACTTTGGAACAATATATTTACTATTAATTAATAAGTGTAATTTTGATCATTTGTTAATAAAAATTTGATTTATTACTTTCCTTAGTTATATATATTACTAAAATTATAAATTATTTATGGGGTGTAAAATATGCGTATATTATTAATTGAAGATGATCAAGTAAGTGCAAAGACTGTGGTTAACGCCTTAACTTCTGATGGACATTTCTGTGACGTTGTTACTTCTGCACAAGATTATAACAATAATATGGTTTCCTCAAACGGAGATTACTATGACCTAGTTATTTTAGATATACACTTGCCTGGTGATATTGACGGATATGATATATTGCTAAGACTAAGAAGTGCAAAAATCAAAGTTCCTGTCTTAATACTTTCATGTATATCCGCTGTCAATCACAAAGCTAAAGGACTCGGGTATGGTGCCGATGATTACTTAACCAAACCATTTCATAAAAGTGAGTTATTAGCTCGAATTAAGGCCATAGTGCGTCGTACTAAAGGCCATCCTGAATCGGTGATAAAGATTGGTAATATAAATATCAATTTTGATCACAGGATTGTTGAGGTGAAAGGTAAAACGGTTCACCTTACTAATAAAGAGTATTCTATGATAGAATTGCTAGCACTGCGTAAAGGAACAGTATTAACAAAAGAAATGTTCTTAAATCATCTTTACAATGGCTTAGATGAACCTTCAGATAACAAGATAGTTGATGTTTTTATGTGCAAATTACGTAAGAAACTTGAAAGTGCAAATGATGGAAAAAGCCACATAGAAACCGTTTGGGGCAGAGGGTATGTTCTGAAAGAGTATATTGATGATGATGAATATTCTAATGTTAATGTAGGCGAAAGTAGTGATGGCTATCAAGCAGAACAAGTGAAGGACAACGCATGAAATGCCTACACATTTAAATATAGCATGGCTTATATCGCACGTATCATGTGAACGCCTAGGTGAAATATAAGCCGAGTTCTGTTTATGTAGCTATTTATCTGGAGTAAATGTTACCATTTACCGCATGCGATTTACCCGAGTAGATATGAGGAAAACATAAAATCTACTTCTATTTAATCTTGCTCCTAGTGTTGGTTACTCGACTACCAATGTTGCCATTGCCATGGTGTGCTCTTACCACACCTTTTCACCCTTACCTAAAAATATTTTAGGCGGTAATTTTCTGTAGCCCTATAACTGGAGTTACCTCCGGCGGGCATTACCCGTCACTATTTTTCCTTGGAGCCCGGACTTTCCTCTGCTATGTTTATCACACAACAGCAGCTACTTATTTCACCCAGGAATTGTACTTTAACATGAAAATCACAAAAGCAAAAGACAATTTCCTAACAGTCTACATATTAAAAACATTTAGACAAATAGCTAAAGGTGATATTCCGGCACATCATCACTATCCCAAGATAAGCTTTTTTCACTTTTAGACTCCGCTTCAGTTAGTCAAGAGCCTGGTCCACCGCTTGAAGACGATGAGCTACTTCTTGATCGACTACTACTTTCTACTGATATACTATTTAGCACTGTTTCAGATTGATATATAGTTCGCATTCTGTTACCAGTGGTAAAAATTTCTTCATCGCTACTTGAAGATGATCGCCTTCTATAACCCAAATCAGTTAGTTCTAATACAGGAGAAGCATTACGACCCTTAACATATCTATATGCTATGAATCCTATAATTCCAACAATACCTATTGCTCCAACCAAAGATCCCCCTATCATTCCTGCCTTATTAGACCCTATAGCAAGTTGAGTAGGTTGTGGTGAAGAAGTAGACTGAGGAAGTAAAGTCGTGGTGAATATAGGAGTTGTTGACTCTTTTGTTCTAGTACTTGGTATACTAAATACTGTTTGTGTAGTTTTCTCTGAGCTTGTTGTTGGCGCAGTTGGTTCCACTGTTACTGTGCTTGTTTGAGTCGTTGACTTTCCATAAGATGGTACAAGCCTCCACCTTCTAGGTGGAGAAACTTTAGTTTGTCAATGTCATAACTGTACTTTATAAAGTATAGTTATGACGGAATATGACAAAGGAAAACACACTGTATTTTATCATAGGTACCATATAGTCTGGATTACAAAATATCGGTACAGAGTATTAACTAAGGCTATGAAGGAGAGAATACGAACAATCATAGCAGAAGTATCTGAAGAAATGGGGATTAAGATAGAAAACGGAGTAATATCATCAGATCATTTACATTTATTCGTAGTAATACCTCCTCATATAGCTGTGAGTGATTTTGTTCAAAGAGCCAAAGGCAGGTCTTCACGCAAAGTTCAACAAGAATTTCCAGAGCTAAATAAAATGTACTGGGGAAAGCGTTTTTGGGGAAGAGGATACTTTAGTGCTACCAGCGGACATATCACAGATGAAGTCATTAATGAGTACATCAATAAACATACAGATGCACATCAGCCTCATTCTATATCTAGTATAAGATTGGAGTAGCTTTAGCTTCTCATCGCGCTTCCAGCGCTATATCCAACCTTTCGGCTCTCAGCCGATAGTGGTTGAGTCTGTTGAAGGTTTATTCGTTGTAGAAGTAGGTGCAACGGCTTCTGTTGTTGGCTTCACTGTTACTGTACTTGTTTGAGTCGTTGACTCTGTTGAAGGTTTACTCATCGTAGAAGTCGACGCACCAGTCGCTGCTGTAGGTTTTACAGTACTTGTCTCAGTCCCTGAAGTTACTATCGGCACACTAGTTGACGTTGTAGCAACCGTGGTCGCTTGTGAAGTAGTAGTTGTTTTTGCTACTGTCGTTGACTCCGTTGAAGGTTTACTTATTGTAGAAGTAGGTGCAACGGCTTCCGTTGTCAATTTAGTAGTCTTCACAGCGTCGGTTTCTGCTGTGCTAGTAATTGCAGCAGTCGGCGTTTTCTTAGAAGTCACAACCGTTTCTGCAACAGTTATAGGAGCCACGGTACTACTAGAAATAATATCTGGCGTTAATCGACCGTTAATGATATTAACAAAATCACTGAGAGTTTTGATGCTATTTGCCGGTATTATTGTTGCTTCAGAAGATTTTCCAGAGCCGTTTTGATTAAAAGTTACAATTTTCTCCACTTACCGCAGTTACGATAAAACCACCCTGACCGTTGCCTTTAATATATAATTGCTCTATAGGATCTGTAAATTGATAGATAGGAAAATCTGACACTGATCCATTTTTAAGTAGAGTTGCTATATGTAACCTCTGCTCATTAGCTGATTGGTCATTTTCAAGAAAAGCAACTAGATCATTTCCTTCCGTTTGTTCAACATACTGCAAAAAGCTTATTTCATGTTCTCTAGAAAGAGATAGTGCTTTATTATCTATTTGACCTTTTCGATTACCAAGTAAAAAGCCATTAACTCCATCCTTCAGACCCTGAATCACTTTAGCCATATCAAATTTAAAAATACGTGTTTTTCTCACCTCTTGATTTTCCTTAGTAATCCTTTTGCTCACTTGCGAATAAAGCATCGTGTTTCCATTTAATGCCAATTGCCCCTGATTATCAAAATTGAACAATTTTCTTTCTGTAACACCTTTTTCTCCAGTCAATACCTTAAATTTTCCGCTCTCGCTTGACTTTAAGTACCAAGAAACTAAAGTTTGATCCTTTAAGTTATGGGCGATTACAATTACGTCACCATTACCAACTTTCACTGCTCTTGGTTGAAAGTAACTATTGCCCACATTTGCAAGACTATTATTATCAATATTCTTTTGTAATTTTCTTTTATCTAAATGTTCAACTGAAGGAGTATTAACTGATTGTTTAATTCCGTAAGTGTTAAAAGATAAGCCTTTAACGCATTTTTCTCCTTCTTCGCTAATTCCTTCTTCAGGAAAGATAACTCCAACTTTATCTATTTCAGCTGAATCTTCTATTAATGTGAGAGATAATTGATCTTTGAATTCATTTGCTACGCTGATATTTGTACCACATTCGTATGTTTTTGATTGATATAATGGACTAATAAGTAATTTTACTTTACTGCTCCCATTACCATTATCTTGATAGCTGAGTCCGTAAGCAACTCCATTCCCCTCAATTAATTCTACGTTTGTTGGATTAAAACCTATCGCTTCTTTAATTTCCGGTGTATTTGAGTTGATCCCGAGTAATCTTCTTAATATAGACATAATTTTATTTAAAATATTAATAAAATGCTATTATGATTACTCCTGTGTGTTAATGTCAATGAAAATTTTAACTAAAATTAAAAAATTAATATAATATTTTATACTAAAAGGTAAATATAAGCTTGAAGAGGGCTAAGAAGCTTTATGCTATTTCTCAAAAAACCAACAATTGCAATCATTGGTTCTACAGGTATAATCTGTTAAAGTTTACACGAGTCTCATGAATGATAGAAAAAGAAGAGCAGTTTAGTTTTACATCAGAAAACCTCAAGAAAGCGGGAAAGTTTATAGAGATGTATCCCAAAGGTAGAGAAGGTAGTGCTGTTATGCCTTTACTATATCTGGTTCAAGAGCAATGCGGATGGGTTTCTGAATCTGCTATGCGTTATGTTGCTGATATGCTGCATATTCCACATATTCGTGTATATGAAGTGGCAAATTTTTACACCATGTATAATTTAAAACCAGTAGGCAAATATCTAATACAAATTTGTAGAACAACTCCTTGCTGGTTGTGCAATAGTGAAGAAGTTTTAAATACCTTTAAAAAAAAACTTGGAATCAATATCGGTGAGACTACTAAAGATAATTTGTTCACTTTAAAAGAAGTTGAATGCCTAGGTGCATGCGTTAATGCTCCCGTTGTGCAGATCAATAATGACTTCTATGAAAATCTTACTCCTGAGAAAGTAGAAAACATCATAACAGAACTTTCAGGCAAATAGATGAAAGAAGAATTTTCATTCAAGAGAATCAAGCAATCAGGTTCTGCAAGAGTTGGAACAATTAAAACTCCAAATGGAAGCGTAGAAACCCCCGCTTTTATATTCTGCGCAACAAAAGCTGCAATTAAAGCTGCAGATATTGAAAGAATAAGTGAAGCTGGTACCCAAATCATACTTTCCAACACCCATCACCTAATGCTTCAACCAGGAGAGAATACTGTTGCAAAACTTGGTGGTTTGCGCAAGATGATAGGATGGAATGGGCCAATGCTAACTGACTCAGGTGGATATCAGATATTTAGCTTAGGCCACGGATCAGTTTCGGAAGAGATAAAAGGAATAAGAAAAAAACAAAAAACTTTGATCAAAATTAATGAGGATGGGGCAATTTTTCGTTCTTACATTAACGGTAAAATTTATTGCTTAACTCCTGAAAAATCTGTACAAATTCAACAGAAATTAGGTGCAGATTTAATCCTAGTTTTAGATGAATGCACTCCATTTCACGTAAGCAAAGAATACACAGCAAAATCAATGCTCATGAGCCACAGATGGGCTGAACGTTCTTTAAATGAATTTGAAAAAAACAATAATGGCAAGCAGGCACTGTATGGAATTAGTCAAGGCGGAGTGTATCAAGATTTACGTAGAGAAAGTTGTGATTTTATCAACGATTTGCCATTTTTTGGTCAAGCAATAGGTGGATCACTTGGTCAAAGTAAAGAGCAGATGCATGATGTAGTTTCTTTCACTATGGACCACCTGAAAAAAGACAGGCCTACTCATTTGCTTGGTATTGGTGGAATTGTGGACATCTTTCGCGGAGTAGAGCTTGGAATTGACACGTTTGATTGCGTGCATCCAACCCGCTTAGCAAGGCATGGTGGCGCACTTGTTAAAGTAAAAAACAGAAATTCTATTTCTTCAAAGTGCAAAGAGCATATTAATTTGCGGAATCAACGATTTGAGCTGGACAACAACCCAATTGAAAGTGACTGTTTATGTTTTACCTGCAGAAAACATTCAAGAGCTTATATACACCATTTACTGAAAGCTAAAGAGCTCCTGGCTTACACGCTCGTTACCATTCATAATATTTTCTTTATGAATAAGTTAATGGCATCAATAAGGCAGGCTATATTAGATGATAGGCTAGATCGGGAGAAAAATAATTGGATTAGTGAGACACCACTACACTGTGAATTATACACCTAGTTCATATTTTTCTACGCTTATTTTATATTCCCTAAAACAGAAAAAGCCTTCCTCTTCCTACTCTTTCTTCCTTGGCTAATCCATAGTTAGCGTTTTTTGCACATGTGCGTTGCATTTTTTAATCTTCTTTAAAAACTTGACAATACATGACAACACTGGTACGTTAAAAATATAGTTTTTGTGAGGTATTTATGGTTAACAATAAAGAAAAACATCAAATAGCGTTTTGCGTTTCAGCCGTTACATTCTTAGCTGGGTTATCATTAATCGCAACTGCAATTGCAGTGGGTACCGTACCTGCTATAGCTGCTTGTCTAGTGATAGGAGGAATTTTGACTGTCTTGTCTGGTGTGCAAGCAGTAGAAAGCTATTTATTTTTACGAAACAGCGAGAAAACTTTGAATAAACTGATAAGTAGTATACGCGATGAACCAGAAAGCAAACTTTTTATAGAAAGGATTTTGCAACCGTTCATTGAACTTTTTAGTGAGCTTAAGCAACATAATTAAAGTACACTAAGCTTTAAGCATAGAAACCACTTTATCGTAACTTGGCAATGATTCAATTTCTCCAATTGCAGCTAGAGTGGTTTTTTCATGCTGAGATAACAATTCTTCTGCTGCTTTTTTTACGTTAGCAGTGGTAACTGCACTAATTTTTTCTATTAATTCATTTTTACTGATGTACCTATTATAGTTACCGTAGTAGTGTCCCAATGTTTCAGCACGTGAGCTAACACTTTCGCGTGACATTAAAATTTGGGATTTTACTCGCTCTTTCACTCTATTTACTTCTTCTTCCTTCAGATCATCTGTAGACAACTTCTTCAACTCTGTCGTTATAGATTTTAAAAGCTTATCTAAGTTACTACTGTCTGTACCAGCAAAAATGGAAAACATTCCTGTATTAGTATAGCTGGAATTAAATGAATAAACAGAGTAAGCTAATCCCTGCTTTTCCCTTACTTCCTGGAATAAACGTGATGACATTCCGCTCCCTAATATAGAATCAAGCACTTGAAACGTGTGATATTTATCGTCATGGCGAGAAACACTAGGTAGACCAATTAGCAAGTGTACCTGATCTAATTTACGATGTTCTAAATACTCACCACCAGTACAGCTCGCATTTTGGCTTTTTTTCAGCTTTTTAGAACGAATCTTTGAGAGAAAATCTTTGGTTAATGCAACAACTTCTTCATGTTCAACATTTCCTGCAACGGCAAATAGCATATTCTCACCAAAGTAATGCTCATTTATGTAATTATCTAGATCTCCTCGAGTAAAAGATTTTACAGTATTTTGCGTGCCTAAGATTGACCTACCAAATGGTTGGTCTTTATAAGCTGCCTCAAAATATTTGTCGAAAATAATGTCACTTGGTGAATCATTAGTTTGAAAAATCTCTTGTATTACAACACCCTTCTCACGTTCCAATTCATCTTCTGGAAACGTGGAATTCATCAATATATCTATTAATATATCAATACCAGTTTTTATGTCTTTCTTGAGGACTTTTGCATAATAGGTGGTGCTTTCCCTACCAGTGCTGGCGTTGAAAACCCCACCTATGTCATCAAAAGCTTTTGCAATTTCAAATGCAGTTCTTGTCTTCGTCCCTTTGAAAGCCATGTGTTCTAGAAAATGGGATATTCCATTTTGATTTGCACTTTCCGCTCTACTGCCAACACCAACTCGTATGCTTAAAGCTACGGAATCAACATCACGCACCTGCTCAGTTATTATGCGCAGACCATTATCTAATTTTGTTACCTGGGGTACATTCATCTTATGTGTTCTTTTTTAAATTCTCTTCTGCAAAATCCCAATTAATTAAATGGTCAAGGAAAACTTTTATGTAGTCAATTCTACGGTTTTGACAATCTAAATAATAGGCGTGCTCCCACACATCCATAGTGAGTAGTGGCACTTGGCCATAAATTATTGGCAAATCTGCATTTGGAGTCTTGGTGATTTTGAGCTTTCCTAACCTACCTTTTTCGAGCACTAACCATACCCATCCACTGCCAAAATGGCTTACTCCATGACTCGAAAATTCTTCATAAAATTTATCAAAGCCACCGATATCGTCTTGAATTTTTTTTGCTAGAAGACTACCATCTTTAGGCTTACCACCACCATTTTTTTTCATTGAATTCCAATAAAAAGTGTGATTCCAAACTTGTGCTGCATTATTAAATATAGGCAAGTTGCCGCTATTACCATGCACTTTTGTTATTAATTCCTCAATTTTTACATGTTGATAATCCGTATTTTCAACTAGCTCGTTGAGTTTATTTAAATATCCTTTATGGTGCTTATCATAATGAAAATCTAAGGTTTTTGCAGATATATAAGGCTCCAAAGCTGTTTTATCGTATGGTAATTCAGGTAAAGTAAAACTCATAAAAACCTCTTTATTTCTAACCTACTTGGATGGTAGGGCAATATATGCTTTTGTGCAACATATAATTAATAGCTAAAACATTTAGGTATCTATTGCATTATTCTAAATTATACTACAATAACGATTATCATATAAGCCATAGAAATGGATTAAATGCAAAAGTTACTTGACACCCTTCGCCAACCCCCTTATCATGAAACTGAAGCTATTTATTTATCTTCTCTGTACAGATTAAATGACAAAAAAACTCACGTATCTGGCGTCTCATGTTTAGTTTTTTGCACTATGTGCACCTTATGTCTTATAAAATTTCTACCTACATAAGCTGAAACGCGCTTATAAAGCGTTTAAAACATAGAAAAACGCCAACTTAAAAAATGGATAGTGAATAACTAGCTACCCTAGGGTTTCTTTTGCCTTTTTTTCTGTTTAGTAAATTTCTTAACGTTTATAATTTAGATTAGTTGCGGTTTAAAAGTAGCTGAATCGCGGTTATTAAACGTTTAGAATAAAAAAACGCCATACTTGAAAGTATAATGTAAGTAATTAGCCAACCACGGGGCTTCTTTTGCCTTTTTCTCCGCTTAGTAAATTTCTTAATGTTTATACGGAAGGTGTCATTCCAGCGCGTGACGCTGGAATCCCAAAAAAAGGATGATGTCATCCGAGTAGCTGACACTGGGATGACAAAAAAAGGAGCACTGGGATGAAATCATAGGGGCGCTGGCCTGACAATCGTCATTCTGCTACGTGTTAGCGGGATCTAGAGATACCGTGACGGTATGACAAGGGAGAACAGTTGTATTCCTGCACAATTTATTCTCATGACAAAAACGTCTTAACTTTCTCTCTACTTTTTCTGGATAAGGTCAATTTTGTGAAAAAATGGATTGAATTATAGGCAGATTTGGCTATTATTTGTAATACATGGGTATTAGGTAAAATGTTTAAATTTGATCCTTTATTATTAGCTCGAATTCAGTTTGCCTTCACAATAGGCTTTCACATTATATTTCCTGCTTTCACGATCGGGCTTGCAAGTTTTCTAGCCTTTTTGGAATGGTGTTGGCTTAAGACTGGTGATACACGTTTCCGTGATGTTTATAAATTCTGGATCAAGATTTTTGCCGTTGCTTTTGGCATGGGAGTGGTATCTGGAGTTGTAATGTCATATCAACTTGGTACCAATTGGTCGATTTTTTCTGACCGCATAGCCAATGTTCTCGGCCCTCTATTTTCCTTTGAGGTTTTAACAGCCTTTTTTCTGGAGGCATCTTTTTTGAGTATTATGCTATTTGGATGGAATAGAGTAAGTTCTCGTATGCACTTTGCTTCTACTTGTATTGTTGCAGTGGGAACGCTTATTTCAGCTTTTTGGATTATTGCGGCCAACAGTTGGATGCAAACACCCGCTGGATTCACGATTGGTGAGAATGGTCTCCTATATCCAACCAATTGGTTAGAGATTATTTTTAATCCTTCTTTCCCTTATCGCTTTATTCATATGGTAACAGCAGCCTATCTTACAACAGCTTTTGTGGTTGGTGGTGTAGGAGCATTTTATCTTTGGAGAAAACGACATGCTCCTCAAGCAAGAATTATGCTTGGTATGGCAACCATTATGGTAGCTTTAGCTGCACCATTTCAGCTGTTCATGGGAGATAGGCATGGATTAAATACACTAAAGCATCAACCTGCTAAGATTGCTGCAATGGAAGGTATATGGGAAACCGAAAAAGGGGCTGGCTTACTTTTATTTGCTTATCCGGATCAGCAAAATGAAATTAATCACTACGAGATAAAAATTCCTAATCTTGCCAGCTTGATCTTAACACATGATTTTTTAGGAGAAGTAAAAGGATTAAAGGAATGGAAAAAAGAAGATAGACCACCTGTAGTATGGGTATTCTGGTCCTTCCGTATAATGGTTGGAGTTGGAATTTTAATGATCATAATTGGGTCAGTAAGTGTTATACAGTATCTTCGTGGCAAATTATTCCAAAGTTGTTTCTTACATGGATGGTGGATATCAATGATGCCGTCTGGGTTCATAGCGTTACTTGCAGGTTGGTTTACTACTGAAATTGGCCGTCAACCTTACACTGTATATGGAATTATGCGCACAATTGAATCATTTTCATCTGCGATTACCGGTCCTCAGGTTGCATGGTCTTTGATTGCATTTATCGTTATGTATACCCTTATATTTGGAGCAGGTAGTTACTATATTCTGAAACTTATATACAAAGGAATTCCTGTCATTAAAGAAGAAGAGCAATTTTATAAACACGGTATTGGAGCTTCAGTGATTGATGCTGGTACATCTGGAAAGGACAACAATCATGTTTGATTTTTCTTCCTTAATTAATTTACCCCTAATCTGGGGATTACTAATTGCCATAGCTGTTTTACTGTATATTTTAATGGATGGGTTTGATTTAGGTATTGGTATTTTACTTCCTTTTGCACCGTCAGATAAATGCCGTGATCACATGATAAGCTCAATTGCACCATTTTGGGATGGAAACGAAACATGGTTGGTATTGGGTGGTGGAGGGTTGTTTGCTGCTTTTCCTCTTGCATATTCAATATTAATGCCTGCTTTTTATATTCCAATCATTATTATGCTGCTTGGCCTTATAGTGCGCGGAGTATCCTTTGAGTTTCGTTTTAAGGCAGAAGGAAAATACAGGCGATTATGGGATTATGCCCTTCATTTTGGGTCACTTGGTGCTGCATTTTGCCAAGGCATGATTTTAGGTGCATTTATACATGGTGTAGAAGTAAACGGACGCAACTTTTCTGGTGGCCAATTTGATTGGGCAAGTGCTTTTAGTGTAATGACAGGCATTGCTGTGATATTTGGATATGCACTTTTAGGTTCTACATGGCTCATAATGAAGACAGAAAATATAACACAAGAATGGGCACGCAAGGTTGCTTCTTATACGCTTGGTTTTGTAGGTATTTTCATGGGACTAGTGAGTGTAGTGACACCATTTTTAAATGAACGTATTAAAAACTTTTGGTTTAGTATGCCAAATTTTTATTATTTATTTTCTATTCCATTACTCACATCTTGGCTATTTTTCATGCTGTGGTTTGATCTTCAGAATACTAAACGGGAGTACCGTCCATTCTTTCTCAGTATTGCTATTTTTTTTATGGGATATTTAGGTTTAGGAATTAGTATCTACCCATGGATTATACCTTTTCAATATACCATTCTGGATGCAGCTGCTTCTGGGCCAAGTTTATCTTTAATGCTCATTGTTATAATACCGCTTTTACCAATCATTTTAACTTACACTGGTTATTGCTATTATGTCTTTCGTGGAAAATCAAATTATGAACACACATATTAAGGAGTTAGTGACCTTATGGTTAAAACGTTACCCTTAAATCAAGCAGTCGTTCTGGCAATGGCGTCAACTCAAGAACCTTCATTAGCAAACCCTCCTATGGATTTTCTGAAAAGTTTTTGAGTATATTGTATTTTTAATTTGTAGAATAAGTTTTTTTCCTTTTTGCATGCTAACCAAAAAGGGTTCTGTCATCCTTCTTGTCATATAAGTAGCTTGACGCGGGCATTCAGTTTTCTTTATAATTTTCTTTGTGAAAGAACAAAAATGCTTATTTGTAACCATAGCTGGCTTACCAAATGCTGGGAAGTCTACATTAATTAACAGCATCATAGGCAAGAAAATTGCAATTGTCACCCCTAAAGTGCAAACAACAAGGACGCAAATAAGGGGTGTTGCAACATGCAACAACACACAAGTTGTCTTTACTGACTCCCCAGGAATTTTCTCAGCAGAAACAAAACTTGAAAAAGCTTTAGTCAAATCTGCATGGTCGGCAGTTAAGGATAGTGACATCACTTTGTTGCTTGTTGATGTAAGCAATTATTTGAAAAATATAGAAAGAATTAAGACTATATTTATGCGGCTGCAGCGCACAAAAGGCAGATGCATTTTGGTTATCAATAAAACTGATTTGGTAAAAAGGCCTGAATTAAAGATGGCGCATGAGCATCTGAATTTGCTTTATAAATTTGAAAAGGTTTTTATGATATCAGCATTAAAGAATGATGGACTTTCTGATTTGATGAATTACTTGTCTGAAGTTGCATCGGTGAGCCCCTGGTTTTATGAAGAAGATCAAATAACCGATTCCTCGACAAATTTTTTATCAGCAGAAATTACGAGAGAAAAATTATTCTTGAACTTGCGTGAAGAATTGCCATACTCTACAGCTGTTATAACTGAACAATTTGAGGAAAAAAAAGATAAGAGTTTAGTCATCAAACAGATCATATTTGTGTTGAAAGATAATCATAAAAAAATAGTACTAGGAAAAGATGGCAGTAATATTAAAAAAATTAATATCGAAGCGCGTGCTGAACTAGAAAAATTATTTGAGTGCAAGGTACACCTCTTTTTATTTGTGAAAGTGCGACCTTGGATCGACCGTCCGGAGGAGTATATAGGCAATGCTTAATTCTTTATTGGTATTTGATATTGAAACTATACCAGATGTAAATTCCTGCAAAAATTTACTCAATATTAGTGATGATAGTAGTGTAGAAGAGAAGAGGGATGCATTAACAAAATATCATCTTGAAATAACAAACGGGCAAAACTCTTTTCTGCGTCAGCCTTTTCACCTTGTTGTAGTTATTAGTTTTTTACTTTGCAATATAAGCTACCAGAGTGGTTATGAGGTGTTCACACTGCAAGAAATAAGATCTGGAGGCACACTAAATTCCAGTGAAAAGGAGCTAGTGAAAGGATTTTTTAACTACATATCAGAGAAAAAGCCAAGATTAGTTTCGTTCAACGGACGCACTTTTGATATACCAGTGCTGAAGTATCGTGCTATGGTCCATGGCATTCAAGCAGAATATTTTCATAAAGCTGGCGATAAGTGGAATAGTTACAATCAGAGATATAGCAGTGATTGGCATTGTGATTTGCTTGAATCCCTCTCTGATTTTGGAGCTTCTGCGAGAGTAAAAATGAACGAAGTTTGTGCAGCATTTAATCTTCCTGGTAAGATTGGAGTTGATGGGTCACAAGTTATGGACTTATACGATAGCGGCAAGATACAAGAGATTCGAGATTATTGTGAAACAGATGTAATTAACACTTATTTGATTTACTTAAGGTTCATGCATCATCAGGGACGGATTACTACTGAAAGCTACAACAAAAGTGTGGAAGAGCTGCTTTTAGAGTGCGAAAAAAAAGAATACCTAAAGAAATTTAAAGAAGAATGGCAAATAACTTGTGGTGGAAAAATTTTACTTCCATAGAATAAATAGTCGAGTTATAATGCACTAACAAGCGAACCTCTGTACTAAATTTTGGTTAATATACACGTTGAGCATATTAAGAAAGTTGCTTTTAAGGTATTGCATTTTACTTTTATTTTCGTTATAAGGTTGCTTTAAGTTGAATTTTCAACATTTTTATACTATTTACATTTAAGATATGATTTCGAAATTTTTTGGGGGCACTTCATGAAAAAGTCTACGTATACTAGAACTGCTCTAGTTTCTTTATTAACTTTATGTTCTTTCAGCAGTTTTGCAGCTGACTTTCCTGATGAGAGTATGAAGGAAATAAAAAAGCAAGAGAGCACAAAAACTTCTGGAAAAACAGAAGTTATGAAAACGTCAAATAAAAAACTGAAAGAAAAGATGGACAGAATATGTAATGCTGATCCAAGAAAAAAAGCTGAAGAGCTTAAGAAAAAGGAAGAGATGAGATTAGCAGCCGAGCAGAAGAAAAAAGAGGAGATCAGGCTAGCAAATGAGAAAAAAGCAAAGCTTATAGAGGATTCAAAAGCGAAAGCTCTAAACGCTAAGAATTCTAATATAGAAAAAGGTAAAGTTTCAAAAACTAAGCGTTCTAAAACTAAGAATGCTAAAGTTGAAGCTAAAGATGTAAAGAAGGATATAAAAGTTGTTAACAAAAATACAGAGGAAAAAGGTAAGGCAAGTCCTGTTGTTTCAGTTGGTGGAGTTGATATTATCGATACCAATCAAGGGCAAAGTAATTTAAGAATAACTTTTGGTGGTGTTGTTGATGCTCAAGGTTATGGCAAAGCTGGACCAAGTGGCGCAGATTATAAACGTTATAACGTTATGCCAAACAGATCTACAGAGTATTATAATGCCACTCCAGATATAACAAAAGGAGCAAATCCAATATTCTATGAAGGAATAGGAAATATTGGTGATTACAGCAACGATATGGGTATGATTGCTGATGCAATATTGCACCTCAGAGCAGAAAATAAGAATGAAGATTTAGGTCTTCTTTATGGTGCTGACGTGCAGTTTCATGTCCCAGTGACCGAAGGTAAGGGAGCTTCACAGGGTGTTTATGCTGCAAAAGGCAGAAGTGCGCATGTGTTTGTTAACTCAAAATATGGTGACGTGAAGCTTGGTTACCAATTTGGTCCTGAGGCTCTGATGAGGCTTGATGCAACAAGAATTGCGACTGTTGACGGAGCTGCAGATAGTGACTGGTTCAGAAAAGTGAACTTAGAAGGAAGCGCTGCTAGCTTTCCATTTTATGTAACACCACGTCTTTACACTGAAAGTTTTTCGAGTGAAAGTGAAAAATTCTCTTTCCGTATGGCAGGGAAATATAACAAAGGCGTTATGACTACACTGCCATTTAGAGTTGCTTACTACTCACCAAATTATATGGGCGCAAGGTTTGGCATCAGTTATGCACCTCGTTATGATAGTAGCTTGTTTATTGTGAAAGAAAAAGAAGAGAAAGACGGTAAGGTAAAAGATAAGATAAGGCATGTCGGTCCAGACTATGAGCACATAGTAAGTGCTGGTGCATCATATGAATATGACTTTGATAAATATAATGTAAAAGTTAAAACTTCTGCAGTTGGTGAGTATGGTCAAGCAAAAAAACTAAATAAAGATAAGCATGTTTATAATGAATATGTAGAGTACAATGACCTTATGGGTGTTAATTTGGGTGTAAGCGCTGATTATAAGATTAATGAAGATCAAGGCGTAAAATTTGCTGCCTCTTTTGCATACTTGGGCAAATCTGGTCAACCGAAGGGTATTAAAAAATTAATTGGTGATACCTATACGGAAATTGATAGTAAAGATGCTACTGATGGCAAAAGAGTGGAAGGGCTGAAAGCTCAATTTGGTAAAGATAGTATAGATACCATGTATTGGACTGTAGGAGCTGGGTATCAACATGAGAATATCTACACAAGTTTGACGTATTTTGGCAGCAGAATGAATGACAAAGATATGCTTCATGATGGTGCACTTGGCGTTCAATATGATCTGTCTCCTGCATGCAGTAAGAGCAAATTTGTTCCTTACGCAGCTCTCCATTATTTTATGACTAACGAAACAGGTAAGCTGAAAGATGAGTCTGATGCTGATGTACCTTCTAACCAAGGAATTCTCCTTCTTACTGGTGTGAAGTTTTCTTTCTAACCAGCCAGTACACACCACAGTTAACTGTGGTGTATTCTTGTCTGTTAGTGTTTATTTGTCGATCAAATAAACATATGGTGTCCTCTCTCCTGTCATCCCAGTGCGTGACACACAACTGTACGAACATTGTGATTTGAGGACACTCCACCAAGAAGGATGTCATCCCAGTGCCCAGACACTGGGATCCAGCTTTCCATGCAACTTCATCAAAAGCGTTTATTCAGCACAAGATCGGCCACTTTTTATGCTCACCAAATCAGTTTGCTTACTTACAAGCAAAATTTCCTGGATTCCAGTGTCAAGCACTGGAATGACACCCTATGGTCACCGGAATGATGCTTTATGGCTACTTAGATGATGAGAAAAGAACACACTGCCCTTATTCTACTGGCCGTATAGCTACTTTCAAATTTAATCAATTAAGCAAGAGGCCCCTATGCAAACCACACTAAAAAATCATTTAGCTGGAGAATTACTTACCACCGCTACGTGCTGGAAATTAAAGCTCGCAGGTGGAGAAGTAATGGGATTCACTGACTATGATGAAGATTTAAATATTGATAATATACTCTATAAATCTTCAAGTGGATTTACAGCCAGTAGTATAATATTAAACAGCGATTTAAAAACTGATAATCTAGAAATTGAAGGGATATTAAATAGTGCTGATATTAAAGAAGAAGATGTTTTATCAGGAAAGTACGACTTTGCAAATATTGAAATATTTCTTGTGAATTATAAAGACTTGACCCAGGGAACAATGAATCTACATTCAGGAATTTTTGGTAAAGTGACATTAAGTAGTGGAAGATTTATTGTTGAAATTAGAGGGCTTTCAGCAAAGCTTGAGAGAAGCATAGCAGAGTTATACTCTCCTGCATGCAGAGCACAATTTTGCGATGATAAATGTAAAGCCGATACTAAAAAATTTAGTAAAATAAGTACAATCACTAAAGTAATAGACGAAAGAAGATTTGAAGACACGAATTTAACTGAGAGTGATGAATATTATAAGCACGGAGTAGTAAAATTCTTTGGCTCAATAGCGTTTGAAGGTGTAGTAAAAGAATATAAAAATAAAGTAGTTACGTTGTTTACTTCGCCTCCATACCAAATTTTTGCTGGAGATAAATATTCAATACTCGCAGGTTGCGATAAAACATTTCCAACTTGCAGAAGCAAGTTTAACAATACTGTGAATTTTCGTGGTGAACCCTATATACCAGGTTTTTATATTGTTTAGCAGTACAATTTTCAATATTATGAATAAGCATGGAAAGGTGGCTGAGTGGTCTAAAGCACACGCTTGGAAAGCGTGCACATATGAAAATATGTCGGGGGTTCGAATCCCCCCTTTTCCGTATGTTACTTCTAGAATAGTATAAAACCCCCGGTCGCGCACACAACTGTACGAACATTGTAATATGGTACAATGTTACAACTATGCGGTGGTAATTTACGATAAATTCATGTAGCCATTTCAAATTTAGCCATACCAATGTCAGTAAATTGATTAAGCAAATAACACTTGAGTAGCAGTTCCTTCCCACGATTAATTTCAGATTTGTTCCGAAAATTAAACCCGAATGTTTGTTTCAGTCGCGAGAAAAAACTTTCTACATAAGATCTTTTTCCGTAGTTTGTTTGCCTTTTCCACCTCTTCATTCCATCTTCGCTGTATGACTTTATTAGTCTAATTGCAGCATTTCTCTCTGCCATACTTTGGATGCTCTGCTGCATTGTTTTTTTGGAGGAATTTTTGTCTTTATGCCGCATTCATCACACAATTTATAGAGTTTATGTCTGTCATATGCTCTGTCTGCATATAGTGCTTTTATGGCATGCTGAAAATTAACTCCTTTAAGTAAATCGCAAGCTCCATAGTGATCAGACCGTTACTGTATTCTGCAGCTATGGCTTTTTTGCTGTTTATATTCAACATTACATGCAATTTTCTTGTCTGTTCATAGCTACGATATTTTCTGTCAGCGCTATTTTCCCTGCTGTGTGTTGTTATAAATGCTGATGCTTGTGCTATCTATGGCAATTTCGATATCTTCCATATTATTTTTATCAATTCTGCAATCATTGATCTTAATATTAAGTTTTTTTTGAAGCTTGCGAATAGCTGATAACTGCCAAATCTCTTCCTATTTGTTGCAAATATCCTTTTATAAACCCGACTGTTTGTCTTAAGCCAATTCTAAAAAGATTAACGATTATATGCACTAAAATCACAACTTTATCACTATAAATATAGTTGCCGCCCTGCATTTTTGGACTATTTTCATACCAATTTTCGATAGCTTTATCGATGTAACGAAAAATATTTCCTCTTTTTTCTAGAAATTTGTTATATTCATGGCAGTTACTAACTCTCATTTTTTGTGGCATATTTTTCCTTAAGCGGTTAAATGGCTATTTTATAATGAATTTTGTCAGTAGCCACCAGATTTTTTCAGTTGCGATGCAACAGAGCCATCCCAGTGTCAAGCACTGGGATGACAGGAAAAGAGGCTATTTGGATGACATCTTTCTTCTTGGTATAAATTACTTTTATATCTCAATGTTCGTACAGCTATGCACGTTGCCGCATAGTGGATGAGGTGTACTACCTCTAAGAGTATACATTATCTCACATAATAATATAATATTTCGTTCATAAATCAACGTTTTTAACATGCAGCAAGAACATTTCCGTTGTAATTAAGGTTCTTAAGATGTATATTAATGAATCTTGTTTTCAATAAATAATGAAAGTAATAATTGTCATGATAATGTTATTGTGTAGCAGTTACACAATGGCAAGCGAGAGAATAAGTCTAGTGGATAAAAAACTATCTCAAGGATATGTAGCTCCAGTGCTTACAGAAAATAGCGTTATTTTATCAGACAAGCACGGCGCTTTATATTCCTTTGATATTGATAACTCAAAGGCTATGAATTGGAAATTACACCTCTCACACAGAAAAAAAATTAGTAACATGAGCCTATTGCGTCACAGAGGAAACGTTTTCTTTATAGTGGATAACGTTCTACACACAATAGATGCAAAAACCGGCAAGATTCAGTGGGAAAAAGAATTGAGAGCTCCAGTAAGAGAGAAAGCAGCAGTAATAAACAATAAATTGGTAGTATTGACTATTGATAATTATCTGTACGTGTTTGATATAAAAGATGGCAGCTTCGTTTGGGCTTATCAAAACGGTATCAATGAGGTTCGAGGTTTGTATTCCATATCGCCAGCAATTTCTAACGATAAAATAATAGCGCCATTTTCAAATGGTGAGTTAATAGCTTTTAATGAAGACGGTAAAAAATTGTGGAGCCAAAAATTGGCTACAAACCTTTTGGATACACAGCTCACAGATGTAACTACTACACCGAGAGTGCTTGGCGATACTTTAATAGCTACAAACAATTCTTATATTTATGGTATTGACGTAAAATCAGGGAATATTTTATGGTCAAAGTCACTGCAAGTAAAAAGTGTATCAGACATTGAATCATATTACAGTCCTCTTATTCCTCCAAAGGAGCAAAAAGAAGGCGGAAGAATTTTTATAGTTACTAAAGACGATAAAATAATTGGCCTGGATATAAAAAATGGAGAAACAGTCTGGGCATCTGATTTAATAGAAAATACGCAATTGTTTGCTCCAATTATGCATGCCCATACACTGTGGGTGACAAGCAATAAAGGTTCAATGTTTGCTTTTCCGGGATCTGAAAATGCAGGAAAGGTAGTCAAAGTACCTGGCAATGTGTTTCACACTCCAGTGTTTACTCACGATAAAATATATGTAACAACTGAGGGAAAAGGTGTTTATTCTTTAGAAAATAGGTTTGTTCTTTATGATTGATTATGACCTGATTGTTATAGGTGGTGGTCCAGGTGGTTATAAGTGTGCTATCGCTGCTGCAAAACTTGGATTGAAAGTTGCCTGCATAGATAAAAATAGCATTTTTGGTGGTACGTGCCTGCGGGTTGGGTGCATACCCTCCAAAGCATTGCTCCATTCTTCCTATCAGTATGCTCACACGAAAAATGATCTGTCGAAGTTTGGCATAAAAATTAAGGACGCAAGTTTCGACTTAAAAGAAATGCTAGGCTATAAGGATGCCAGAGTTCAGGAACTTGGAAAAGGTATAGAATATCTGTTTAACCTTCACAAAATCACTAAAGTCAATGGGCTTGGGGAAATTACTTCTTTTGACCAAGGTAATCTTGAAGTTTCAGTTGAAGGTAAGGTGCTGAAGACAAAAAATATAGTAATTGCAACCGGTTCTGACGTTATTTCTTTGCCAGGAATTAATATCGATGAGAAAAGTATTATTTCTTCCACCGGTGCACTATCTTTAACTGAAGTACCAAAAAAACTTGTCGTAATCGGAGCCGGGGCAATAGGGCTTGAAATGTCTTCTGTATGGAGGAGGCTAGGGTCTGAAGTCACTGTAGTAGAATTTTTTGACAGAATCGCTGCAGCAATGGATGGAGAATTAAGTAAGTCTCTATTTTCTAGTCTACAAAAACAAGGAATAAAATTTTTGCTTAGCACTAAAGTTGAGGAGATAAAACAAAGTAGTAACTCTTTGAGTGTGAAAGTTTGCTCTGCTCAAGATAACCAAACAAATACTATAGAAGCAGATAAGGTGCTGGTTGCAGTAGGTCGCAAACCATGCACTGAGAATCTTGGTATTGATGAAGAAATAGAAAAAGATAATCGCGGTTTCGTTCAAGTTAACAACAGATATGAAACTAATGTGAAAGGAATATTTGCTATTGGTGATGTGATCGGTGGAGCAATGCTTGCTCATAAAGCAGAGGAAGAAGGGGTAGCAGTTGCAGAGATAATCGCTGGGCAAGTACCTCACGTTGATTATGGAATCATACCATCTGTCATTTACACTCACCCTGCGGTTTCTTCGATTGGTAAAACCGAAGAGGAACTCAAAAATGCTGGCCGTGAATACAAAGTGGGTAAGTGTCAATTTGCTGCAAATGGCAGAGCAAAAATCACTGATGATGCTGAAGGATTCGTGAAAGTGCTGACTTGTAGCAGAGCAGATACAATACTAGGTGTGCATATCATAGGAGCATACGCTGATACGCTAATCAACGAAGCAGCGGTTGCAATGGCATATGGCGCAGCAGCAGAGGATATATACAGAATTTGTCACTCTCATCCTGATATAAATGAAGCCTTTCGAGATGCGTGCATCGATGCTTTCTTTAAAAAATAATTGTGGACCTCGGTTCAATCATTGAAAAATGGTATGAGTGGCTGAGGTGCAACAGATCTTATTCACCAAACACTTTAGAGTCATACATGAGGGACTTGAAGGATCTTATAAGTTTCCTAAATACTCACATTGGTGGAGAAGTAAATGTCGGCACTTTGGAAAAATTGAGCGTACCTGAGTTAAGAAGTTGGCTTACCTCTCGTTACGCAAGAGGTGTGAATGCAAGATCTAACGCTCGTGCATTGTCAGTAATCAGAAATTTTTTCAAGTACATAAAAAACAACTACAATATAGACAATGAAGCTGTATTTTCCTTATCAAGGCCAATTCAGAGAAGAACTTTGCCCAAAGCATTATCAATACCTAATATAAAAACTTTATTGAAAGAAATGAAACTATCCGATCTGGGCGAATCTTGGGTGGTAAAAAGAGAAATTGCGATTATCGTCCTGCTATATAGTACAGGCTTAAGAATCAGTGAAGCGTTGAACCTTAGGGTTAGTGATATTAACAATGAAAGTTTAATAGTAACAGGTAAGGGAGATAAACAAAGGCAGGTATTCATTCTTCCGGTAGTAAAAAAATGTATACAGGAATATGTAAAAACCTGTCCTTATCTTGGCATTAATGATGAAGCACAATATCTTTTTTTAGGAGTAAGAGGAAAAAAATTGGGAAGAACTTATGTGGCTAATCGTTTGCAGAAAATAAGGAGAATATTAAATCTGCCAGAAATCTTATCTCCACATGCATTTCGTCATAGTTTTGCTACTCATTTGCTTCAGGAAGATATTGACATAAGATCAATACAACAACTGCTTGGTCATTCGAGTCTTGAGACCACTCAAGTTTACACTCACCTCAATTATCAAGATGTTTTTAATATGTATAAGAATTTCCAACAAAGTTTGGAGAAGAAGCCAAAACCCTTGTAACTCGAGGATTATCTGTGGCACTACCAGGTCCTATGTCTTTTTCATCTCCTTTGTATAAAAAATATCCTACTAAAAGAAGAACCAGTGCAACTGCTGTAAGACAAGCACCTATTACTGGATAATCGTATAAAACTGCTAAACATGCACCAACAGCAAACGCTCCAGATAATACAAAAGCAGCAGAAGCGTAGTTGCTTTGTTTTTTACCAGGAGAAATTGCTTGCGAGGGTTTTTCGTTTTTATTACTCAGACTTTCAGTACAGAGCCGTCTATTTTCTGATGAAAGCCTATCTCTTTCTTCAGTCAGTCGAGCTACTTGATTAGTAAGAGCGCTAATCCTTGCTTGCTGACTTAATTTCTCTTGCTTTGCACTATCCAGCTCTTGCTCTGTTTCTGCAAGTTGAGCTTTTATTTTTTCAAGCTCAATTACAACTTCTTGAAAAGCCCGCTCAAAACCTGCTGGTATATTATTCGTATTTGCCACAGGTTGTTCCACACTTGCAGGAAATTTTTCATTTAGATAATTTTTAATGGACTCGATTGGATTATCAACATTTCTCAATGCAGCAGTAACAATTGCACGATTTATGAAGCAATTATCCTTTACCAATTCTTTTACATCATCTAGATCTTTTCTATTAATAGTACCGGTTAATCGCTCTTTAATGGCTTGTTCAATTATTTGCTTCACCCATGGATTTTTCTCTATATCTTGTATTGGCTTTATTTGACTTTCCATAAGATGGTACAAGCCTCCACCTTCTAGGTGGAGAAACTTTAGTTTGTCAATGTCATAACTGTACTTTACAAAGTATAGTTATGACGGAATATGACAAAGGAAAACACACTGTATTTTATCATAGGTACCATATAGTCTGGATTACAAAATATCGGTACAGAGTATTAACTAAGGCTATGAAGGAGAGAATACGAACAATCATAGCAGAAGTATCTGAAGAAATGGGGATTAAGATAGAAAACGGAGTAATATCATCAGATCATTTACATTTATTCGTAGTAATACCTCCTCATATAGCTGTGAGTGATTTTGTTCAAAGAGCCAAAGGCAGGTCTTCACGCAAAGTTCAACAAGAATTTCCAGAGCTAAATAAAATGTACTGGGGAAAGCGTTTTTGGGGAAGAGGATACTTTAGTGCTACCAGCGGACATATCACAGATGAAGTCATTAATGAGTACATCAATAAACATACAGATGCACATCAGCCTCATTCTATATCTAGTATAAGATTGGAGTAGCTTTAGCTTCTCATCGCGCTTCCAGCGCTATATCCAACCTTTCGGCTCTCAGCCGATAGTGGTTGAGTAAAATCTAGGTCTTTATGTTTTAAAAGTTTAGTCAATACTTCTTCGTTATCTTGTGTTATTCCTCGTAAACACGATTCGATAATTAAGCTAAGCGGTGTTTCTATTTCTTCATTGTAGGTTCTTTTCCAGCAATTAGGGTTAAGCTCTTGATTTAATAGTCTTTTCGCTTGGTAAATATTTCCGCTAGAAAGAGCATCTAATAATTCCTTTCCTTTTCGTGCTTTTGTTATTTCCATTGTAAGATGCGAAAAATCTTTCCTCTGCTCCCTCCCAATTTGTTCAATATATTCTTTAGGAGTATAACTTCTGTGTGTCCCATAACGATCTCCATAAGAATTTTCAGTGCCTAGACCTAATTCAGGATGTCTAAGTAACATCTGTACAAAATTCCTATTTTCCATGCGAAAGGCTAGATGTAGAGCTGTATTGCGTTCTTTAGTTTCTTGAGCATTAATATTTAAACTTTGATGTTGTAAAAGCAACATCATCATTTTTAAGCATATAGGGCTGTCATCACCATTCATGATAATAGTCATTAGTGGTGTATATCCCTCATCAAACGCATTAACATCCGCATCTCCTTCCAAAGCTTGTCTAAAATCTTCTAGATTTTCATCATCAATAGCTTTAAATAACTTTTGTGTCGGTGCATCTAGAGTTCTCTGATATCTGTAACCATTAGTATTTGTCCTATTCTCTCCATAAAGCACATTAAACCCATCTAATAATTTACTAACATAATTATGTAAAAGAAAAGGAAAATTGCAAGCAATTTATCTAAAATCCTAGAATTAACTACGACTCCAAAAACTTTTCTGCATCAAGCGCAGCCATGCATCCTGTTCCTGCTGCAACTACTGCCTGACGATATACCTTATCTTGAACATCACCTGCAGCAAACACTCCTGCTTTACTAGTTAAAGTTGTTCCAGGTTTTGTAATTATGTAACCCTGTTCACCCATTTCAACAAAGCCTTTAAAAATACCCGTATTTGGTGCATGCCCAATTGCAATGAACACTCCATCGACTTTCAATTCTTGAGCTTCCGTTGATTTAACTATAATACCAGTAACTTTCTTCGGATTTTCTTCTCCAAGAATCTGCTCTACGGTATGGTTCCACATTACTTCTATTTTATCATTTTTAAAGAGTCTATCTTGCATTACTTTTTCCGCTCTTAATTTATCACGCCTGTGTATTAATATCACTTCTTTGGCAAATCGAGTTAAAAATATTGCTTCTTCAACAGCAGTATTTCCACCACCAATCACGGCTACAACTTTATTCCTAAAAAATGCACCATCACAAGTTGCACAAGCCGAAACTCCGTAACCTTGAAATTCCTTTTCACTCTTGAGACCAAGCCATTTTGCTTGCGCACCGGATGCAATTATAATTGCATCCGAGTAGTAGTCATTGATATTACCCGAAGATCTAAATCTATACTCATTAGAATCCTCAAGTTGTTCAACGCTTTTTATCTCATCATCTATTATTTTTGCTCCAACCTTTTCTGCATGCAACCTCATCTGCTCCATTAGTTCTGGACCCTGTATTGAAACAAAACCAGGATAATTTTCAACATCTGTAGTAATTGTAAGCTGACCACCAGGCTGCATTCCCGTTACTACAATTGGCTCTAAGTTTGCACGTGCTGCATATATAGCGGCAGCATAACCCGCTGCCCCAGATCCAATAATAAGAACTTTTGTACTAAATTTATAATTCTTCACTGTATGAGTTTAGATAATCAGCTACTCCTTCATCGCTTGCCTGCATTGCTGGCTTACCTTTTTTCCACCCTGCTGGACATACTTCACCATGCTCTTCATTATGTTTAATTGCATCAACGATTCTAACGAATTCATCGATATTACGCCCTAAAGGCAAATCATTTATCGATTGATGACGTACAATAAATTTATCATCAATAACGAAAGTTGCTCTCAGCGCAATTGAGTCATCATATAAGACCCCATAGTCTCTTGATATAGACTTTTTGATATCAGACACTAAAGTGTAGCTAATCTCTCCAATACCACCATCATTAACTGGAGTGTTTCGCCATTTATAATGTGAAAATTTTGAATCTACACTTATTCCTATCACTTCAACACCACGCTTTGCAAACTCATTTATTCTATTATTGAGCGATATCAATTCAGTTGGGCAAACAAAAGTAAAATCAAGTGGATAGAAAAAAAGGACAGCATACTTATTTTTTATGCGCTTACTCAGACAGAAATCATCAACAATTTCTCCGTCAGAGAGAACAGATGAAGCAGTAAAATCGATAGCAGATTTTGTTACAAGATTCATAATTAACCTATTCTTTTAAAATAACTTCAATTTTACATCTTGATAAACTTATATGCAAGTTTTCTTTGGTTTTAGTCCTATAAAAACTTCCTAAAATAGCTCTTCTTTTTTACCGATAAGATACAATCCAGGTTGGAATACTGAGTTGGTGAGTATAAAATTCTACGTCATGCCACCGCGAACCGTCATACCGCCACGAACCGTCATACCGCGATTCATTCGCGGTATCTCTAGATCCCGCTAACAAGTAGTGGGATGACGGTTGTCGTTTAGCTATAAATGTTAAAAAATTTACCAAACAAAAAAAAGGCAAAAGAAGCCCCGTGGTTGGCTAATTACTTACATTATACTTTCAAGTATGGCGTTTTTTTATTCTAAACGCTTAATAACCGCGATTTAGTTGCTTTTAAGCCGCAACTAATCTAAATTATAAACATTAAGAAATTTACTAAACAGAAAAAAAGGCAAAAGAAACCCTAGGGTAGCTAGTTATTCACTATCCATTTTTTAAGTTGGCGTTTTTTTATGTTTTAAATGCTTTATAAGCGCATTTTAGCTTATATTAGGTAAAAACCTAGAAGTTTTATAAAGACATAAGGTGCACATAGTGCAAAAAATTAAACATGATACGCCAGATACGTGAGTTTTTTTGTCATTTAATCTGTACAGAGAAGATAAATAAATAGCTCCAGTTTCATGATAAGGGAGTTGGCGGAGTTTGTCAAGTAAGTTTTTCGCTTCTGCGGGCTACTTGAATAACGGCTACAATGTTCATACAGCTATGTACATAGCTGGAACCCAAAAAAAGAACCAAGTAGCCAAGGCTACTTGGATGACAAAAGGTAATACAAGAAATCTATTGGCTCTCGTATATCTTAGTGAAACTTAACAAGTTTATCTATAGTTTTAGTGATGATTCTTGGAGTATCCGGAGAAACTGCTGAGCTCAGCCTATTTAACCGCTCTATAGCGAACTCGCTATTCTCATTTGCTATGAAATCACATAAAATATTTTCTATATCCTTAGTAACACTTTCATGCTTTCTCAGAGGATGATTATGTGGATACCTACTGATGGTTTTGATACTGGAATACTCAACAAAAGCTTGATCCTTAAAAGCAAGTTGTCTCAATTTCTCTTTGAATTTTCCTTCTTCCTCTTTTGCTAAAAGGCGAGACTTTATCAGTGATTTTATAATCAAATTTATAGCTTGATGTATTTCAGAATGCACTATAACTTTAATGGTATTTTCTTCTACTATACAATCATAAATATTTTTTTCGCTCTGTAACGACTCTATTAATTTCTTGCTACTTTGTGAATTCAATTCCAAATTCTCCTCACTCATAGGAGTTATTATGAAGGTGTTCTTACTCACTCTGATGTTAAATTGTGGAGAGCCTTCAGAAAAGGAAAATGCTACATCCTTAAATTCAAGTGCATGATTGTATGCAGCAAAAAGGGTGTGTGCTATAACACTGCTGGGCACCTTCATTCCATGTTTACTCAGGTGGTTCAATACATTTTCAACCTCATGATATGTAAAGTCTGTATCTTTTAGCAATTCAACAACTTCTATGCCGTTGTGTTGTTTATACTCTATTCTCACTTCTTCTGTAAAAAGTGTTTTAGCTGCTATATGTTTATCAAGCACTGTGAAAATCTTGATGAAATTCTCTAAATCTTGTTTGTTAACTAATTCGATACTAATTAAGTTTCTGCTAATAATTGAAATATTTTTTGTCATTTTTTCCCACTAAAAAAACTCACTGAATGAATTGTATTTTTAATTCATTAAGAATTGTTTAAAGTGAGCATACTAGTTTTCATTTACGTATTACACGACAAAACAAGATAAAAAGTTACATAAAATCATCATGTGGTATAACACACTCTCCACATTCATCATTGCTGTTTGTGTAGGTTGTGACATCAGTGTGATTGTCATTATTATTTAGCATATCATCCAACTTTCCTTCTTTTTCAAGATCCATCAATTTGTCACACCCCCCAATGTGCTTATCGTTGATAAAAATCTGTGGAACTGTTCTAACGTTATACTTTGATTTTATGTCGTTAAATAGATCTGAGTTTTTGAGCACATCAATTTCTTCATACTTCACACCTTTTTTATCTAGTAAATCCTTTGCCCTTATGCAGTATGGACAGCCCTTCTTTACATATATCACAACATTTTTCACAATTTATCTCCGTAGCTTACTAAAATATAGTTATTATATATAAGAAACATGTAAAAACATCAAATTGTATGAAAATTATTTATAATTGTGAGCAAGGGATAGAAAATAATATAGCACTAACCTTCGGAAATTTCGATGGCATTCATTTAGGACACGAGTTTGCAATTTCTACTCTAAAGAAGGTAGCACAAGAAAGAGGATTACCCTCTGCAGTTTTAACTTTTGAGCCTCACCCATCAACTGTTTTATTTGGTAGAAACAATTTTAGGTTAATAGACCAAGAACAAAAAAAGGAACTAATCAGCAGCTATGGTATAGATTACTTATATATTATTAATTTTAATAGAGGTTTTTCTGAGGTTAGCTGCGATGACTTTATCAGTGAGATTTTAATAGATAAATATGGCGCTAAACACATAATTGTCGGAGAAAATTGCACTTTTGGTCATAAACGATTGGGTAATATATTAACTCTAGAGAAATATTCTGAAATATATGGATACTCTTTGACTAAATTAGAGCCATTAACAATTGACGGCAAAATTTGCTCTTCTTCTTCAATAAGGGAGTATGTACAAAGGGGCGAAATAGAAATTGCTAATAAATTGCTCGGCAGGCCTTATCAAGTTTCTGGTGTTGTGACAAAAGGTGCATGTAGAGGTAGAGAAATAGGATTTCCAACCATAAATATTCCTATAGAAGATCGCATGATAAAACCTAAGTTTGGCACATATTACGCTAGAGTGACTTTTCCTGATAGTAATCCAAATTGGTTATATGGAGTAGTCAATATTGGTATGAGACCTACTTTTAAGGATCTGAAAAAGCCTATAATAGAAATGCACATATTCGATTTTGATGAAGACGTATATAGTCATAAAGTCAATATACAACTTTTAAAATTCATAAGGTCAGAAAAAAAATTCCATAGTATTGAGGAGTTAACAAAACAGATAAATTATGATATACTTAAAGTTTATAGGTTAAAGGCAAATTTATGAAAAAGTTATGCTTAGTTGTTATATTAATTATAGTATTGATTGACCAAACGAGCAAATTGTACATAAACTCATTGATTGATGAAGGAGAATCAATTGAGATCGCTAGTTTTATAAAACTAGTTGAAGTTTGGAATTCAGGTATTAGTTTTGGAATGTGTAGCGCTTTACCACATGGCGGTTTCTTTTTTTCAGCATTTTCAATACTAATAATTGGTATACTTGCATATTTGATATACAAGTCTGACGATCAGTCAACTTACCTTGGTTTTTCTCTGATGATTGGTGGAGCAATCGGAAACGTAGTTGATAGGATCTATTGGGGAGCTGTATATGATTTCATATATTTTCATATTGATGATTGGTATTGGCCAGCCTTTAATTTAGCAGATTTATCTATAGTTTGTGGAATGTTTACATTGTTATATAAGTGGTATATATACGATATGCTTATTTCTAAACAAAATGAGGAATAAAATAATTGTTTTTATATTAGGTCGAAATAATGCTTCATAAGTTTTTTAGTTTTCTTATACTACCTGTACTTTTTTTTACTTACCCAATTTCTTCGAATGCTTTAAACATAGAGCACAACATAAAATATACTAAACTCAGTAACGGACTAGATGTTTATGTTGTTTCTAATCATCGGATTCCAGCCGTTTTACATGCAGTAATATACAAAGTTGGGGGAATGGATGATCCAATCAGCAAAGCAGGATTGGCTCACTACTTTGAACATTTAATGTTTGAAACTACAGGAAAGTTCACAGATATAGAAGCCACTATGAGTAGCATTGGGGCTCAATTTAACGCGTTTACCACTAAAGAGTATACTTGTTATTATGAGTTAGTCCCCAAAAAAGATTTACCACTGGCAATGGAAGTTGAAGCAGATAGAATGGGCAGCTTTAATGTTACTCAAGACAAAATAGATAGAGAAAAAAACATTGTACTGGAAGAAAGAAAAATGAGATTTGATAACCAACCTCATAACTTGTTGTGGGAAGAAATGGATAGTGCATTTTACCGTAATGGCTATGGTAGATCTGTTATTGGCTGGGAGAGCGATATCAAAACTTACAATCAGGATGACATAGTGAGGTTTCACGATAGTTATTATCACCCTGGTAATGCAATATTGCTGATTGTGGGTGATGTGGAACTTGATGAAGTAGTGAAATTAGCAGAAGAAAAATATGGCGAAATTAAAGCTAAGCCTGTAATGAGAAATTACCCAAATCAGGATCCAGTGCATAATGCAGGTCTATCGGTGACCTTAGAGAGCACTGAAGTAAAAGAACCAGTTTTATATTTTCGTTATCGTGTACCCTTATTTGAGCATATAAATGAAGCTTCCGCTGCTCATTTAGCGGTTGAAATTTTAGGTGGCGGCAAATCCAGCAAACTGTATAATGATCTGGTTTTAGATGAAGATGTGGCAGTATCAGTGTTTGCTTATTATAATAGCCTAGCTTTTAGTGATGGCTACATTGATATTCAGGTCATTCCAAAAAGCGGAGTTAATTTAGATATTGTTGAAAGAGAGTTAGATAATGCTATTAATAACTTCATGTCTAAAGGAATAACGGATGAGGAGTTGCAAAGCTCGAAATATAGATACAAAGCAGCACAGTTTGATAATCTATCTGACTTAACTCATATAGCGATGTTCTATGTGCCACACCTTGCACTTGGTATTCCACTTGATGAAATAGATATTTCATATAGCAAAATAGATGATGTTAATTTAGAGGATGTAAATAACAAAATTCGTACTATCTTTTCTTCCAATAAGTTAATTGGTCGTTTATTACCAAAAGGAGATAACAATGAGAATAAGTAAATTTGTACTTCTGTTTTTTTTCTGCCTAAGCTTTAATTTACAAGCAAGTGGTAGCTTAAATATAGAGGAGGTCACTACCCGTAAAGGATTTAAGTTTTTATTTGTCGAAAACTGTGCTTTACCAAAAGTTTCACTGAATATATCATTTAAAGATGCAGGTTATGTGTATGAGAGTGCAGAAAAACAGGGGCTTGCTTGGTTTACTTCTCTTGTAATCCAAGAAGGGGCAGGAGAAAATGACGCTAAGGATTTTGCAAAAAAACTGAAGATCAAAGGAATAAATTTACTTTTTTACCCCGATTTAGAAAGTTTCGGAGTGTCATTAGAAACTTTGTCTGAAAATTTAGAAGAAAGTATTTCACTACTTAGCGATGCTATAATACGTCCTAAAGTTGACCCTGAAGGGTTGAATAAAGTTTTCGAGAAAGCCAAAGTTGATTTTAATAATCTTGAAAAAAATCCTTATTTTGTTGCTGGAAAAGAATTAGATACGTTATTGTTTAAAAAACATCCTTACTCAAAAAGTGTGTACGGTACTCTTGATACTATAATGAGCATTACTAGAGACGATGTTTTAACATACATAAAGCGTAATTTTGCTAAAGATAACATAGTTATCAGTGTTGCTGGTTGTGCAAAAAAAGAAGAAATTATTACGCTATTAGATAAATATTTATCTAAATTGCCGTCAAAAAGATCAAAAGTGAGAAAAATACCTGTGAAAAATGATTTTGGTTCTGCAGAAAGTAAGAACATTTTTATGGATATACCACAAAGTGTGATACTTTTTGCTCAAAAAGGTATAGCTTATGAAGATCCAGACTACTATAATGCTCAAGTTTTGGTTAATGCGCTTGGTGGTATGGGGCTGAATTCAGTGCTGATGAAAGAGCTAAGGCAAAATCTTGGAATTACTTATGGTATTAGTGCCTCTATGGCTAGTTATACGCATGCAAATATTATAGCCGGAGGTTTAAGTACTGATAGCTCTACTGCCAGTCAATCCATATCTGCAATAAGAGATACATTGAGCAGGATAAAAAAGGAAGGAATTGATGAACAATTATTTAAAGATACAAAAATTAGTATGGTAAATAATTTTATCTTTTCCCTATCTAATAACGCAAACACAGCAGTGTTCTTGGCTAGTATGCAGGTACGTAATCGCGATATTAATCGTCTAAATAATTTTGTAAGTCTCATTAATGACGTAAAGCTAGAAAAAGTAAACGAGCTGGCAAGTTCTTTACTGGAACCCGAAAATTTATTTTTCGTTGAAGTTGGAAAAAACGCTCAGGGTCAATAATTAATACTTTCTGCTATTGATCTTACTGCTTTTACATAGCACTTATGCTCCTCAGCTAGAATGCGTTCTGAGAGGCTTTGAATATCATCAGCTAGTAACACTGGCACAGCAACTTGAGCAATTATGGCTCCAGCATCAACTTCAGGAGTGACATAATGTACAGTACAACCTGTAATTTTTACACCTGCTTTTAGAGCTTGCTCTTGAGCGTTTAGGCCTTTAAAAGACGGAAGTAAAGAGGGATGAATATTTATCACCTTGTTATGCCATTTACTCAGAAAATCAGCTTTGAGAATTCTCATAAACCCTGCAAGGCAAATTAAATCAACCTTATGTTGAACAAGTATTTCGTGAATTTTACCAGCATCAAGCGGTTTATCTTTAACAATAAACGCTGAGATTCCTGCTTGCTCTGCTATTTTCAGACCAGCAGCTTCGCTATTATTTGTGATAACACATGCAACTTCTGCGGAAAAATTCTGATCTTGACATGCTTCTATTAAGGCCTGCATATTCGACCCCCTACCTGAAATTAGTATTCCGAGTTTTATCTTTTTCATTATAGCACAGTTAGTTTAGAATTTAGTTAATACTAACAAAACAGCTCAAAAGGAAAACTTATTTTATAGCAAAGAAGGCAGACTAAACTCTTTATATAAGTGGACCTCTAATTTTGGACCTCACTGGACAACACAAAATAACGAATAGCCCCATGTATCCAGCTAAAACTAGCTTTAATGCTTAGATATTGTGCTATTTTTGTATAATATACCACTATAAGTATATATTTTTGTAATCGCGTTATTATTTATTTAACAAAGTATTAGTATAATTTATTACACTGGATTAAATGGAGAAAGTTCAATGAGTAAATTACCGAACAATGCAAAAATAGGTAAATCTCAGGTTACTCAGTGGGAGGTAATAAAAAATTGTGAATATGCTGATAATTGCTTGTCAAAAATAGTAACTTTGTACGTTATTAGAATAACTCAGCTATCAGATTTTTATACGAGTGACGAACCTGAAATTAACACTGTTTTAGCAAGAATAAGCGTGACAAGTGAAAATGTATTTTTAAACAAGGCTACTACTATTGAAGTTATGGAAGGTATTTTTCCGTATAAATTTAACAGCAAGAAGAGAAATAACATATTAAGGTTAGAAGATTTATATAATTATTTATGTTCTATTGTTAATAATAGCCTTCCAAAAGAAATGCTTGAAAGTCTTGTAAGGGAATATAAGGACGCTGTTAACTTATTTAAAGCAATTACTTAACTGAACGTAGTATTTTTAAGATTTTGTTTTCTATTTCAGAAATGCCGCTTTCAAGGTTTTTATCTATCAAGCATATGGTAGACAAATACGTTTTTTGCTTGCTTTCAACATTGATAGTTAAAGTTCCGGGAGTGATTGTGACTGAATTGGCAAATAACGCAATGCTTTCGTCATTATGCCCTTTGCATTTTCTTAGGATAATAATCGGTTCAAGCTTAGATTTGAGTTGTAGCACCTTTTTTGTTACATAAACACTTGATAAAATGATTTGGTACATTAACCACGGTATATAACTTACTAACTTATAAAACGATAGTCTACTCGTACTATTTAAAATCTGGCTAAGAGCTCTTTCAGCGTTTATCAACCTTCTAAAGATAAACGATGTGAATATAGAGGAAAACACTCCACAAAAAATAAAAAACGGCTCAAAATAACCAGACAATACAGTCCATAGAACAAATAAAATTATAAATGACAGAGAAAAAAACTTGATTTCCTTCCTAAAGTTGAGGTTTTTCATAGTCTGTAATATAACTTAAATGACTCTTTAAGGAAAGATAATAACGAATATTTAGGTTCTTGACTTCTATGTTGAAAGATATAACAACTAAGTTATGTTTTTTAAGTGAGGAAGTTATGAAATATGACAAATTTATGAAAATGTTAAAAAAAATAAATGACCTTTCAGATTTGAGCAAGGACAATATAGTTGAAAAAATAAAAGCTAAGTTACAAGAAGAAGATCCAGATTTATGTCAAGAGTGGGAAAAGAGTAAACCTGACAACGATAGTGGATCTGACATAAATTACATATTTACTATATCTTGTGGTCAAAATTCTAAGAAAGTCAAATTGTTACATCTTGCTTCTCATTGGAACTATGCAAATGTAGCAAAAGCTCTGATTGAAAACGGGGCAGATATTAATGCAGAACATGATAATAAAATTACTCCTTTACATATTGCTGCTCACTATGGCCACAAAGATGTAGTAACCATTCTAACTGGAAAAGGAGCAATTGTTGATGCAAAAAATGGTGATGGATGGACTTCTTTACATTTTGCTGTTGAAAAGAACCACGAAAATGTAGTAAACACTCTAATTGGAAAAGGAGCAAATGTTAATGCAGAAAATGATAAAGGATGGGCTCCTTTACATCTTGCTATTACAAATGGCCACAAAGAGATAGTACAAGTTCTATCAAAAGCAGAAGGAATCAACGTTGATGCAAAAAATAGTGATGGGTGGACTCCTTTACATCTTGCTGCTGCAAATGGCCGCGAAGATATAGTAGAAACTCTAATCGCAAAAGGAGCAGAGGTTAATGCAAACAATGGTGATAGACGTACTCCTTTACATCTTGCTGCTGAAAATGGCAAAATAAAAGTGGTGGAAGTTCTGCTACACACTGAAGCAGACCCTTCATTAAAAGATGTTGATGGAAAAACGCCAAGAGACCTTACTAAATATCAAGGTATAATTCAGCTTTTAGAGGAAGCGGAAAAAAAGCAAACGTTAAAAAATGAGAATAAAAAAACGCCAAAGGATCTTACTGAAAATAAAGATGTAATGCAGCTTCCAGAGAAAAAGGAAGAAAAACAGGTTGGAAAAAATGCAATTGTGAAAGAAAAAGAACAATCTGCAAAAAATGCAATTGTAAAAGGTGTTATTGTGTGTTTTGTAACTGCAGTGATAGTTGGTGTTGCACTTGCATTTGCTACTGCCCTATCTGTACCAGCAATAATTGGACTAGCTGCAGGATCTGCGCTCATAGTTGGTGCTGGTCAATATATAATGTCAAAGCCTAAAACTGAAATGAAAGGAGTAAAGCAGGAACTTGTATCTGGAAAGGCAAAAGAAGTACTTACTTGATTTTTGTTATCCTGTTGCTATCAGACTAGCCTGGCACCTTATATTTATTGGGATAACTGTTTTATTATGAATTAAGTCAAAAACTCTGTAATATATTGAAGCTTAAAGATATCTTTAAATATGGAAGTTATTGCAGAAAATAGGAAAGCAAGGTTTGAATATTTCATCTTAGAAGAATTTGAAGCGGGTATGGTCTTATTAAGCAGTGAAGTTAAATCGCTAAGAGAAAGAAAAGTAAATATTTCCGACGCCTATGTTGTTGAAAAGAATAGCGAAGTATGGCTGCACAATATGCATATTGCAGAATATAAAGCTGCGAACCGAAAAAATCATAAACCAAAAAGGGAACGTAAATTACTCTTGCATAAACAGGAGATAAATAAACTAATTGGTCAAATCAAGACTGCTGGGATAACTGTTGTGCCGCTTTCGGTCTATTTTAACGATAAAGGATTTGCAAAAACTAAAATTGCCATTGTAAAAGGAAAAAAACTCTACGATAAGAGAGCAACCATAAAACAGAGAGAGTGGGATCGTGAAAAAAGTAGATTGTCTAAGAATAATTTATAGCAAAATATGTCTTTAAATCCAGTAATTTTCAGCATCGGTCCTGTTTCTATATATTGGTATTCCTTAGCCTACGTTTTGGGTATAGTGTTTGCATATTGGTATTTACATAAGCTAGATGACCAAAAAATATTTACTAAGAATTTTTACGATTCGTTATTAACAGCCACTATTGTAGGTATTATCCTTGGAGGTAGACTTGGCTACGTATTGATATATGATCCAGTTCTTTATATAAGCAACCCTATTGAGATATTGAAGACCTGGGAAGGAGGGATGTCATTTCATGGTGGTGCTATAGGAGTTTTGCTTGCAGTAATAATTTCGTGTAAAAGACATAATATCCCTACATTTTATGCACTGGACCTAGTTTCTTGCGGAGTTCCCATAGGTTTATTTTTAGGTCGCATAGGCAATTTTATAAACGGAGAGTTATTTGGCAGAGTTACAACTATGCCATGGGGTATGGTATTTCCAGAGAGTGGTGATAATTTGCTGCATCATCCAAGCCAGCTTTATGAGGCACTTTTTGAAGGACTGCTACTTTTTGCAGTTGCAAATTCACTGTTTTTCTTAACTAGAATAAGACTGTATCACGGTGCGTTAACTGGTATTGCAGTTATGTGGTATGGAATAGCACGTTTTTTCGTTGAGTTTTTTCGCGAACCAGACTATCAAATTGGCTATTTGTGGCTTGATTTAACTATGGGGCAGTTGCTTTCTATACCTATGGTTTTGCTAGGAATGCTTGTATATCTAGGCGCATTAAATTTAAAATTTAATACGAAATCTGTCACATAGAGAAAAGGTGAGTTCAATAGAAAAATGTAGCCAGAAGCCCCACATTATGCACAATTGTACGAATTTTCTGCGTTGCAGTAGAATGAATCGGTGGGCTTTGTTGCATCGCTAGCTATGATGGATTAAAGATAAAAAAGGTGGAGAATATCAGTAGCTTATTATTCTGGTATTTACAACAAGAACGGTCAGTGAATACCTAAATTTGAGTAAAAGAAATTTCACTACCACTCACTAATCCGGCTAAAATTCAAGAATTTCAATGCTTTAGCTATTTTCAATAGAATTAAATTTATTAATATAAATAACAAATTACTATTCTTAAATTTGATCAGATTGATTGCAAAAAAACAAGATTTTCAATAAGTTGCTTATAATCCTAATTATAGTTAGCCTTTCATAAGTAGCGATGCAACAAAGCCATCCCAGTGTCAGCTACTTTCATGACACCATTTGCTGTGCAGTTTACCTTCAAAAATGAATGTTCGTACAGCTATGGAATGAATCGCGGTATGACGTAGCTTCGCTATAGGCAATGAAGGAAATATTAACTATACTTCTTTTTACCATTGTTTATATTTCCCATTCACATATATTAATATTTTACTCACTTAAAGTAAGCTAACTACCGTTATTAATATTTTTGTAATAAAAATTGTATATGGTGCATGTAATCAAATTAAGAGGAAGATTGTGGAAATTACGCCATCAATAAAAAAAGAATTGAAGCAAAGTACTCTATATATTTGCCTAGAAAAATGCAAAAGTGCATTTTGGTTTATCTTTTGGTTTAGTGCGGGAATCAATTTATTAATGTTATTCCTACCACTTTATACCTCTCAAGTGCTTGATCGGGTGATATCGAGCGAAAGTGTATCAACACTAACTATGCTGACAATTATCACTTTATCTGCATTTGCATGTTCTGCAATGCTTGAAACTTGTCGATATTTAGCCATGGCAAAAATAGGTGATTGGATCGATAAAACTGCAACACCAGATCTGATAGTAAGGTCAATCAGGCTAACGTCAGTGCAGAGCTCAACTTCAAGTGGTGAAGCAATACGAGATCTCGGAGTGATAAAAAATTTCATTACAGGAAATGGTATATTCTCACTGTTTGATACTCCATGGTCGTTAATTTACCTTGTTGTGATTTTCATGATACATACCTCCACGGGGTTTATAGCTATTACTGGAATTATTATATTAGTCTCTATGGCAATATGGAATGAACTTGCCACTAAACGAATATTACAAGAAACCAACGAAGAAACTATACGGAATATCAATGCTATAGATGTTGCAACAAGAAATGCAGAAGTGGTTGAAGCTATGGGCATGTCAGAATTCATAGTCTCTGATTGGTGTAAACGAAATGATCAGAACCGAGCAATGCAAATTAAAGCACAAAATCGCTCTAATGTAATTACTGGAATCACTAAATTTTTGCGCTCAACTCTGCAAATATCAGTGATTGGAACAGGTGCATTACTTGCAATCACAGCTCATAAGACTGCCGGTAGCATCATCGCTGCTTCAATTTTAATGGGTAGAGTATTAGCACCATTTGATGCTGCGGTTCATACTTGGAAGTTTTTAAATCAGGCTAGAATGTCATATGGAAGGCTACAAAGACTTATATTAACATCGCCAAAAAGAGAGCAAACGATGGCTCTACCAGAACCTGAAGGAAAATTGGAATTTGATAGAGTATTTTTTACTCCTTATGGAAGCAATAAGCCGACAGTAAAAGGAATATCATTCATTATAGATCCTGGAGATGTAGTTGGTGTTATTGGTGCAAGTGCTTCTGGTAAATCCACTATCGCAAAATTAACTGTTGGTGTATGGAAGCCAATATCTGGTGTAGTCAGACTAGATGGCGCTGATGTATATACTTGGAATCGGGAAAATTTTGGTAATTATGTTGGCTACTTACCTCAGGATATTGAGTTATTTAACACTAGTGTCAAAGCTAATATTGCTCGCATGAGGCCAGATCCAAATCCTGAAGAAATAATCAAAGCAGCAAAAATTGCAGGAATACATGAACTAATACTAAGCTTACCAAATGGATATGATACAACAATAGGAGGTCCTGGAGGAGTAACGCTCTCTGGCGGCCAAAAACAGCTTCTTGGACTTGCCAGAGCTTTTTATGGTCACACAAAACTTTTAGTACTTGATGAACCAAACGCTAACTTAGATAGCAATGGAGAGGCATGCTTAATTAATGCAATTGGCATTGCAAGAAAACAAAATACTACTACTGTTATCATCACTCACAAGCTACCGTTATTGTCCGTAGTTGATAAGGTGATCCTCATGTCAGATGGTGTCATTTACGCTATGGGACCAAAAGATGAGATTTTGAGCAAATTAGTTGCTCCATCATCAAGTACCACAGAAGATGAGCGCTCTTCAGCAAATGGTTAGTTTACTTACAATAAATTCTGTATCTGAAATAACAACTGTTCCAGAAAAATATATATTTCTTTACCATTAGAAATAATATTACAAGAATAGTAAATAGATTAATAACTCTTATTAATTAAAGTCAATCGGCAGATATAGCTAAAGTGGCTTAGGTTTACCTACAATTTGAAAAACAACAAATTCGTCTTAATGAATTTTCTTAATTTGTTATCTAAACAACTTAATATTAGTGGTAATTTTATAAAAAAATTATAATATAAATAATGTTGCTGCGAAAATTTATAACAATATTTCCCTCTAACGTTTAATGAATTTCAATAAATTGCCTTTTTAATTCTAGATAAGTATATGCTTTGTTAATATGTTTAGTTCAAAATCCAAAAGTAAGTTTATGCTTTCTATTGGAGAAGAAGGCATAATGTTACTATATTTTAAAAATAATACTTTAAATAAAAGGTATTTTGTTAAGGGCAAAAACGATAAAGCAGTTTCCGATTTAATTTTATGTCTTTCGTCAGATAAAAAAGCACCTTTATACCTGGTGCTTAATCATGCAGATCAAAATTACTCGCTACAGTTTATTACAAGGGCAAACAAGATTAGTGCCTATCTATCAGCAAAAACAAAGATGGAGCATTTTTCTCGTAATAATGACATAAGTTCAGTTTTTTTGGTTGAGAAGCCAAACAAATTCAATCAAAACTGGTGCTATCTTCTTGTTTCATCAAAAGCAAAGCATTTAGTAGAATATTGGTTGAATGTGTTTATTGAGATATGCTCCAACTTTAAGGGAATATTAATGTTTCCTATAGAAATAAGTAATATAACAAAAAAGATTCTACATAAAGATCCTAATAATTGGAAAATTATAGTTGCTGCAACTAAAACGGGAGGCTATAGACAAGTGGTTCTTAAAGAGAATAAAATGGTATTTACGCGCTTAACATCATTTACTAATGATAATTTACCAGGAATTATCGCTGGTGGAATATATCAGGAAGTGCAAGATACTATTCGATCCTTAACTAAGTTTGGGTTTGAAAAAAATAACCCTATCGACCTTTGTATCATAGTGTCAGAAGATATCAAAGCTAGTTTATCAGTCATAAATTTTTCAGAGAACAGTGTGAACATATTAACTCCATATGAGTTAGGCAAACTATTAGGAGCAGAACTAGCTATAAGTGAAAAAGATAACTTTTGCGATACCATAATTTTGTTTCATAGCTTTAAGAATAAATTAGCAGCTATTTTTAATACAAAGGAAACTAAAGAATTTTATCTATTCAATTACCTTTATTTAAACTCTCCTCGAATTTTTCTATACTTCGCCCTGGTTTTAGTTATAACAAACACCCTTTGTTTGCTAAATTTGTATTCAAATTTCAATGTCGCTGATAATTTATCAGCAAAGCAGAACACCTTAAATAACCAATTAACAAAACTTAGCCAAAGCTATAATGTAAAAAAAATAGATGAAATTTATGATTTTATTAATATCAATAATATTTTATCAAAAATAGAATACTCTCCTCTTACACAAGTTAAGTATGTAGAAAAGTTAAAAATACCAGGTATAGAGCTTCGATCATTTGAATGGAATTATAATGAGGCAAAAAGTTATATTACCACAACTTTAAAGTTTAATTTTCAATCCGGTAAAAATATTTCTCATCAATACGAGAAACTACGAAAAAATTTAAACGATAATTTTCGTACCTATGACATTAATATTTCTAGCTTACCTGCTGCTAAAGAGCAAAATCTATCTATTGATGTTGAAATAGGAGAGGCAATGTAGATTAATGACTATCTCTCAATTAAAAAGAAAAGCTACAATTCAGTTTATATCGTATTTGTTATTATCTGTTGGATTAATAGGGTTATTAACATATGTTGTTATCTATAACGAAAAGATTTATAATAAAAACCAAATTGCGATTGATAAAATACGTTCTATTAATTTACAGATTACTGGAATTCAAAAAAAGGAAGTTGTTCTAAATAAAAACCTAGATTTATGGAAAAAAATTTCTTCTTCAAATTTACATAGTAGCAGATACATTGCAAATTTAAATTTCGAGCTTAGCAAGTTATATAAAAAGCACTATATATTAGAACCTGAAATATCAATTTCTATACCCGAAGAAGTTGAGCTCCACAACAAAAGTGAACGCACAAAAGTAATAAAAAGTGAAGTGGTCCTAAATTTAAGCTCAATCAGCGATAAGCATATTTTTTTATTTCTACAGTCTATTCCAAATCTGCCCGGTTATGTTATGATCAAATCTCTTATTTTAAATAAGCAGAGAAATATTGATGCTGCAACTATGAATCAGATTTTGAATGGTAATATGATAGAGATAGTGAGAGCTAATATAGTCTTTGATTGGTATACTATATTAAGTAGATAAGGTGATGAACATAAAGCTGTTTTTTATTTTTACGCTACTCATTTCCAATGTTAATGCATATTGCAGTTGTGAAGATATCATAGAAAGCATAGAAATTTGTAAGGAGTATTCTTGCCGACAATATATTGGCAATGAAGATTTTATTGAGCATAAAATATTAGGATTAAATAGTGGAAATTTATGCGTATATATAGAAAAACAAGGTAATGATGAAATGGTTTGTCATCATTCTCAGTATGGAATGATGATAGAAAAAAGATATTTTGAAAGTATTCTTAAAGTTGGCAATCAAGAAATCGACGATTTTATTGATATAGCAAATTTGCGTGCAAAAGAGTGTTTCTTTATCAACAATCAAAAACTAAGCTATACAGATCGGGACGATATAATAAGAGAAGCAGTGGAAAGTGACTTTGACGTTTTGTCACAATATAGTAACGTAAAAAGCATTTTTTTTGATGAAGAGCCGGTTAATAGAATGGTCAATGAAATGGAAAAGTTCAATTTACGATCTTCAAGAGCTGTAAAAGAGGAGGTATCAGATAATTTCAACTGTAAGGTAGTGAGTTTAGACTCAATTTTATATCTTTCTCCCGATACATGGAAAATATGGGTAAATGGAAAACTGTTTATAAATACCAAGGATTTAAAAGTGCACTCAGTCACTGAAAATTATGTAACTTTTGTATGGACCGTAGATCAAAAAGCAATAAAAAAGCATGCGAATGATTCTCAAAATGTATATTTTGGATATGGGAGTATTATGTTTACGCTTTATCCAAAACAAAAATTTGACTTGGATGGCTTATCTATTAAATAACTTAAATATATATGCGCTTGTAGCTCAGTTGGATAGAGCGTTGCCCTCCGGAGGCAAAGGCCGTGGGTTCGAATCCCTCCAAGCGCACTTTTAATTAAATTTGACAATAGTATTTTCACATAAGATAATAAAAGGGTTTATTTAGAGCATAATTATGTCTGGTGGTACCATAAACAAAGTCATACTAGTTGGTAATTTAGGAAAAGATCCTGAAATTAGGACTACACAAAATGGAAAAGAAATGGCAAGTTTTTCAATAGCCACGTCTGAAAGTTGGACTGACAAACTTTCCGGTATGCGCTCTGAAAAGACAGAGTGGCATAATATCGTAATTTTTAGTGAAGGATTAGTAAAAATCGTCAAAGATTTTGCACGCAAAGGCAGTAAAGTTTATGTTGAAGGTTCTTTGAGAACTAGAAAATGGACTGACCAAAACGGTGGTGAAAGATACACAACAGAGGTGGTTCTATATAATTTTAATAGCGCTCTTACTCTCCTCGATTCACGACCAAACTCTGATTACAAGCCGAGTGAATACAAACAAGGTGAAACAGGACAAAAAGATAAACACGAAAGTTTTGACAACGATATAAAAGATGAACTACTCGACGATGAAATACCATTTTAACAATTTAAATTGAAATCTACATTTTTATGGACTGCTTGTGTTACTCCTTTTAATTGCAATGGAGATAGTATAGATTATAGCAGTTTGCAGCGTTTACTGACAATGCAAGTTAAAGCTGAAAATGGCGTGGTGTTGCTGGGTAGTACAGGTGAGAGCCTATCGCTTACTGATTCTGAAAAGCGTACATTAGTTGAATTCGTATGTAAGCTAAAATTAAATACGAAAATTATAATTGGCGTACCAGGAGTGAATCTATATCAGACTCTTGAATGGCTTGATTTTTGCAAGGGTATGCCTATTCATGGCTATCTAATGACAACTCCCATTTATGCAAAGCCCGGAATTATGGGGCAGACTTTATGGTTTGAAAAGCTGCTTGAGAAAGCACATGTGCCGGTTATGTTTTACAATATTCCATCAAGAGCAGGAATAAATCTTCACGCTGAAACTGTACGCAACTTATCCAGCCACGAAAAATTTTGGGCTATCAAAGATTCAAGTGGCACTGTTGATACTTTAGCTCAGTATAAGAAAGTTGTACCAAATATTGAGGTCTTTTGTGGAGATGATGATATGATATCCGATATGGCCGCTTATGGTGCGGCTGGCCTGGTTTCCGTTGCTTCCAATGTTTGGCCATATGTAGCACATGAATATGTTAAGAAGTGCCTCAATGGCAGGAACCCTCAGGCAGATATCTGGCAACAGGCTTGCGAAGCGTTATTTACTGCCAGCAACCCAATACCTACTAAAGCACTTTTGCATGATATTGGTCTTATAGAACATCAAACTGTCCGCCTACCGCTCAGCACAGAAGACTTGCCTTCTGTTGAAAAATTGAGGCAAGTCAATAAAATGATTCTTGGATGGAAAGAATTGGCTACTCTCTAAATAGTCTTGCAACTTTGATTTAATATACAATCCAAGTTTCATTTGAACACTCCCAAACTTATCACTTTATGCCACTGGTCTTCATCTAAAATTTCTACACCTAATTCCACTGCCTTTTTATATTTGGATCCTGGTTTTTCTCCTGCAATTAGGTAGTCAGTTTTAGCAGAAAGATGTGAGCTGACCTTTGCTCCTAGAGTTTTGGCTCTTACTTTTGCCTCTCCTCTACTCATAGCAAGTAGCTTACCAGTAAACACTATAATTTTATTATTTAAAACAGAGTTACTAGAGTTGGAGCTCACAGGAAGAATTTGAAGACAAGCAGTAAGATCATTTAACATTTTGATGTTATGTTCCTTAGAAAAAAATGATTCCAAAGATTCAGCTACTTTTTTTCCTATGCCGTCTATACCTACTAGCTCAGTATTATCTGATGACAGTTCAATCATCGAATTATACCAATTATCATAAGAAACATAATAATCTGCAAGCAATTCTGCTGCAACTTGGCCAATAAATCTAATACCTAAAGAAAATATAAACCTATCTAGAGTTATTACCCTTCTGCTTTGTATAGCATTTAATAAATGAGCTATTGATTTCTTGCCCCAACCAGACTGTTCTTCCAGATTAAATTCATCCAATCTTTCTTCTAAAGTAAAAATATCGGGAATTTGTTTTATCAGACCAAGGTCGTAAAAAAACTCTATCTGCTTATCACCAAGGCCAACAATGTCAAATGCATCTTTCGATACAAAATGCTTTAGTTTTTCTATTATTTGAGCTTTACAGGCAAATTCCTCAGGACATCTTACTGCAGCCTCTCCCTCAACCTGACGTACTTTACTACCACATTCAGGGCATACTTCAGGAAACACAAATTCAGGTGTATTTGGAAGACGAGAATCTCTGCTTACTTCAACGATCTGGGGAATTACATCCCCTGCCCTTTTGATTGTTACAATATCTCCCTCTCTTATGTCTTTACGTTTTATCTCATCTTGGTTATGCAGACTTGCTCTACTAACTAGCACCCCACCAACATTGACTGGCACTAAATCTGCAACTGGAGTTAAAACCCCTGTTCTGCCCACCTGTATAAATATCTTGTTTAACTTTGTTTTTGCATAAACCGCAGAAAACTTGTATGCAAGTGCTGAGCGCGGTGCTTTGTGAGTATTCCCTAGACGATTTTGTAGTACCAAATCATTTACTTTATAGACTATTCCATCAATATCATAATCCAAGTTATAGCGACAGTTATAGACTTCATTATAGAACTTCAGCATTCCATCTAAACTACTCGTTAAGGACTGATGCTCATTTACGCAAAAACCAAGTGCCTCAAGCTTATTTAGTACCTCACTTTGACTTTTCTCTGCTCCACCAATCAAAGAATAAGCAAAATATCTAAGAGGTCTGCTTGCTGTAATGTTTGCATCCAATTGCTTTAGAGAACCAGCGGCTGCATTTCGAGGATTGGCAAATTCATCGTTTTCATTTAACTTTAAAAAGTCGCTGTTACTGATGTATATTTCACCTCTTACTTCTAGTCTTCCTTGCACACCTTGCAAAAACTTAGGAAAGCCTTTTATTGTTGCAACGTTGTGAGTGACATCTTCCCCTACAAAACCATCACCTCGAGTTGCAGCTTTAACAAATCTTCCATCCTCATAAATTGCAGAAAACGACAACCCATCAATTTTTGGTTCACATAATATCTCTATTTTGTCCTCAATTAAAAACCTCTTTATTTTAGACAAAAATTTCTCTACACCTTGTTCATCATAAGCATTCTCAAGGGAAAGCATAGGTTCTTGATGTTCCACCTTAGAAAACCTCTCATCAGGTGGAGCACCAACACTATCTTGTGTTGCATAAATTTCTGGCTCTATTTCAGCTAACTTTTTCTTCAGTTCATCATATTCAGCATCACTTATTTCTGGCTTATTTTTTTGGTGATACAAAACATTATGATAATTTATTTGATCTTGCAGTTTTTCTCTCATCTTTTCTAAGTTAGTCATGATACCAATATAATGCTACATTAGCCTTTGTCGTCAAGCTGTGAATTTTCTTGAATTTATCATATGGTCTTAATCCATCAAATATCAAAGGTGCCACAATGCTATAGCCATACTTATTCTTCTCTTGCTCAATTGTATTAGCAGATCTCGCTTGCTCTAGCCATATATTTATATAAAATTAAAATAAATTAGAGTAAACAATATTGCTATTTAAATGCTAACAAGATTCGCTCCAAGCCCAACTGGCTACCTCCACGTAGGAAACGTACGAACTGCCTTGGTTTGTTGGATGTACACACGCAATCAAAATGGAAAATTTTTACTCCGTTTTGATGATACTGACCTTCAGCGTTCAGATGTCAAATATATAAATGATATCATACAAGATTTGAAATGGATTGGTATCAATTGGAATGCAAGTTTCAAGCAATCAGAGCGCTTTGAGCGTTACAATGAGGTGTTTTTGCAGTTAATAAAAGAAGGGCATATTTATGCATGCTATGAAACAAGAGAAGAGTTAGAAATTAAACGAAAATTGCAGTTAAAACAAGGACTTCCCCCGGTATATAACAGAAGCGCGTTACTTCTAACTGAGCAAGAGAAAATTCGTTATGAGCAAGAAGGAAGAAGACCACATTTTAGATTTAAGTTGGATAGAAATGAAGTTGTTAAATGGAATGATGAAGTTAAAGGTGAAATAAATATTGCAACCAGTAGCATAAGTGACCCCGTGGTAAAGAGAGAAGATGGAATGTACACATACATGTTACCTTCTGCTATCGATGATGTTGACTTTAATGTAACCCATATTGTACGCGGGGAAGATCATGTAACTAATACCGCAGTGCAAATTCAAATGATTAAAGCATTAAAAGCGAAAATCCCTACATTTGCTCACCTTTCTCTGCTACATTTTGATGATAGCAAGATATCCAAGCGAGTCGGTGGGCTGGATATCAAATCTATAAAAGAAGATGAAATTGAACCGATGGCACTAGTTAGTTATTTAGTGAAGCTTGGAACATCCAATCCAATTGAAGCTTGCGCCTGTATGCAATCTTTGATTGATTCATTCGACATTAAAAAATTTAGCTCAGCATGTACGCAATTTAGCTTGAGTGAAGCATACAAGCTAAATAGCAAAGTGCTGCAACAAATGCCATTTGAAATGGTGCAAGACCGTTTAAGTCAAATTGGAGTGGACTCCTCAGAGTTTTGGTATTTTATAAGGAACAATATAGAAAGGTTTTCTGAGGTGGCCAAGTGGTGGAAAATATGCAAATCCGATATAGAGCCTGTGATTCTTGATAAGGAGCTTATAAAAATTGCGTTCAATGCATTGCCCCAAGGTGATTGTAATGAAAACACGTTGTCAGAATGGGTCAAAACTATTCGACAAACAGTGGATATAAAGGCAAAAGACCTATTTACGCAGTTGCGCTTAGCTTTAACAGGAACAGAAACAGGCCCAGAGCTCGCTAAACTATTAATTTTTATCGGCAAAGAAAATATCATTGCAAGGTTAAAAGAAAAGTGAAAACTAAAGAATTATAGCTAATGCAATCCCTACGTCATACCGCGATTCATTCGCGGTATCCCTTAGCCGCTAACAAGCAGCGGGATGACGATTGTCAGGGTGTCATCCAAGTAGCCTCTTTCTTGTCATCCCAGTGCCCAGACACTGGGATCCAGCCTTTCCATAATCATTAAAACATTGTATTTTAACTAAAACAGCTATTTTTATGCTCACCAACTTAATAAAATTCCTGGGTCCCAGTGGGCTTTGTTGCATAGCAACTGAAAAATCTGGTGGCTACTGACAAAATTCATTATAAATAGCGATTTAACTGTTGAAGAAAAAATATGCCACAAAAAATGAGGGTCAGTAACCATAGCGAATATAACAAATTTCTAGAAAAAAGAGGAAATATTTTTCATTATATCAACGAAGCCATAGAAAAGTGGTACGAGAATGGTCCAAAAATACCAGGTGGCAACAATATTTATAGCGATAAAGTTGTAATTTTGGTGCACATAATAACTTGTTTATTTAGAATAGGCCTGAGGCAAACAGTTGGGTTTATAGCAGGATACCTTGAGCAAATTGGGAAAAATTTGCAAGTTATCAGCTATTCACAATCATCAAGAAGGTTTAAGAAACTCAATATTAAGATCAATGATTGCAGAAAATAATATGGAAGATATCGAAATTGCTATAGACAGTACAGGAATTAGTATATACAACAACACTCCTGGTCATAGCAAAGAAAATAGCGAAGATAGAAAGTATCGCAGCTATGAACAGACAAGAAAATTGCATGTAATGTTGAATACAAACAGCAAAAAAGCCATAGCTGTAAAATACAGTAACGGTGTCTACTCTGATCACTATGGAGCTTGTGATTTGCTAAAAGAAGTCGATTTTCAGTATGTCATAAAAGTACTATATGCAGATAGGGCATATGACAGAGAAAAGCTCTATAAGCTGTGTAATCAATATGGTATAAAAACGAAAATTCCTCCGAAAAACAACGCAGCAGAGCATCCAAAATTGGATTATATGCTTGATAGAAATGCCGCTATTCAGTTAATGAAATTACATGGTGAGAATGGTATAAAAAGATGGAAAGAAGAAGTAAATTACGGAAAAAGATCGTATATTGAAGGATTTTTCTCAAGGTTGAAGCGAATATTTGGGTTTAGTTTTAGGAGCAAATCTGAAATTAATCGTGAGAAGGAACTGCTACTCAAGTGTTATTTGCTTAACAAATTTACTGAAATAGGCATGGCTAAGTTTGAGATAGCTTCATGAATTTATTGTACGTTACCTACTATCCGAAGAGCGATGCAACAAAGCCATCCCAGTGTCAGCTACTCGGATGACAAAAAAAGGAGCACTGACCTCTCTTGGGCTCTTTTAGCTACAAACGTTAAGAAATTTACCAAATGAAAAAAAAGGCAAAAGAAGCCCCGTGGTTATTATCCGCTTTAAAATATTGGCGTTTTTTATGTTTTAAACGCTTGACAAGCGAGATTCAGCCGCTTTTAATTGCAACTAACTTACGCTGCAAATGTTTAAGAAATTTACTAAGCAGAAAAAAAGACAAAGAATCCCCGAGTTAGCTAGTCTTTTACTATCTCTGTCGAGTATTGGCATTTTTTGATGTCTTGTAACGCTTTATAAGCGCGTTCAGCTTATTTAGATAAAAATCTAGATGTAGATGAAGTTTTGTAAAGACATACAGTATCTATATACTGCAAAAAATTGAACATAAGACGCCGATACATTAAGTAATCCTTACCTTTTAATCTGCAGATTGGCGAAAGCAAATACAATAGCTTCACTATCATGATAAGGGAGCTGGCGGAGTTTGTCAAGTAAGTTTTTGTATTTTAATTTTAGAATTTTATAGGCTTTTGTTCTCATGAAAATTATGTTCTCATGAGTAAATTAATGTTATCCTTTTTTGTTGATCTGAAGTTTCTTATGTTCATACACTTACGTGTTCATAGTGTTTATTCGCTGCTTGAAAGCTCGGTTAAAATTGAGGAGCTGATCGGCCTTTGTTTGCGAAATAAAATGCCAGCGGTTGCAATTACTGATTCAGGTAACTTGTTTGGCTCACTTGAATTTGCAGAATATGCGGCAAGTAGGGGAATACAGCTAATAATAGGATGCAATATTATAGTTAAACATTCAGAACAAAATTTACCTATATTATTGCTTGCAAAAAATGAGCAAGGGTACACTAATTTAGTCACTTTGGTGAGTGAGTCTTTTAGAAAGCGCAAGAATAACAGCGATATTCCTTACGTTGATTTTGATGAGCTATTGAATTTAAGTACGGGTCTGATCGCTTTAACCGGTGGATGTTTGGCTCAACTATTGTTGGGGCAAGATAAAGAAACGGTTGAAAAACTGCTTTCAGCATTCAATGGTCATTTATATGTTGAATTGCAGCGTCATGGGTTGAATAAAGAGCTAGAGCTTGAAGAAGCTTTGATAGACTTTGCTTATCAGCGCAATATACCACTAGTTGCAACGAACGATGTGTTTTTTCCAAATAGGTCTGACTATGAGGCTTATGATATATTAACGTGTATATCGGAGGGGAGTTATGCCCTGGAGAATAACAGAAAGAAGTTAACTACCGAGCATTACTTCAAGTCTGTGGCAGAAATGGAGGAGCTGTTCAGCGACATTCCCGAAGCAATTCATAACACTTTAGTGATAGCTAAGCGGTGCTCTTACATGCCAAGAAGCAGGCAGCCTATTTTGCCTAAATTTCCTTGTCGAGAAAATAAAACTGAGAATGAAGAACTGAGGGAGCAGGCAGTTGCAGGATTAGAATTCCGTATTGCGAATGAGACAGACATAGACCTTAAACAATACTACGATCGGCTGAATTACGAACTGAGTGTGATAACTTCGATGAACTACGCTGGCTACTTTTTGATAGTTTCTGATTTCATTCGTTGGAGCAAAGCAAATGGCATTCCAGTTGGTCCAGGAAGAGGCTCTGGTGCTGGATCAATTGTTGCTTGGGGCTTGCAGATTACAGACCTTGATCCAATAAAGTTTGGCCTAATATTTGAAAGATTTTTGAATCCTGATCGTGTGTCGATGCCTGACTTTGATATCGATTTCTGCCAAGAGAAAAGGGACCTGGTTATTGATTATGTTCAGAAAAAGTACGGTTATGTTGCTCAAATAATCACTTTTGGTAAATTGCAGGCAAGGGCAGTATTGCGTGATGTTGGTAGAGTATTGCAAATGCCTTACTCTCAAGTGGATAAAATATCTAAAATGGTTCCATTTAATCCAGTAAATCCTGTAACTTTATCACAAGCGATAGAGTTTGATCAAAACCTGCAGAAAGAGCGGGATAGTGATGAGGTAATTGCAAAGCTTCTTGATATATCTCTTAAGCTTGAAGGAATATATCGTCACGTTTCAACCCATGCTGCTGGAATTGTAATATGTGATCAAAAGTTGGAAAATTTTGTTCCTGTGTATTATGATCCAAATTCAGCTTTGCCAATCACTCAATACAGCATGAAATATGTGGAGAAAGCTGGGCTAATAAAATTTGATTTTCTTGGGCTTGGTACGCTAACGCTAATAGATCATGTATGTCGTTTAATTAATCGTGATGGAAAAAAGATTGATATTTCTTCAGTTCCTTTAAATGACCAAAAAACCTATGAGATACTCTCAAGCGGTGATTCAATTGGAGTGTTTCAGCTTGAAAGTTCGGGAATGAGAGAAGCTTTAATTAAACTAAAACCGGACTGCATTGAAGATATTATCGCTTTAATTTCCCTTTATCGTCCAGGACCTATGGATAACATTCCAACTTATGTTGCAAGAAAACACGGACTTGAAAAGCCAGATTATATTCATCCGTTACTTGAGGAAGTATTAAAAGAGACATTTGGGGTAATAATTTACCAAGAACAAGTGATGGAAATAGCCCGTATTCTTTCCGGGTATAGCTTAGCGGAAGCAGATCTGCTGAGACGTGCCATGGGTAAGAAAATCAAGGAAGAGATGGATAAACAACGTGAACTTTTCATCCAAGGGGCAACGAAGAATGGCGTTGATTATGACAGGGCAAGTTATATTTTTGACCTTGTTGCAAAATTTGCTGGTTATGGGTTCAATAAATCTCATGCTGCAGCATATGCGGTGATATCTTATCAAACGGCTTACCTTAAAGCTAATTATCCATTAGAATTTTTTACAGCACTAATGAATCTGAATATTGATGATAGAGATAAACTGAATTTATTTTATCATGCAGCAAAGTTTAGTGGCGTTACCGTTCTTTCACCTGATATAAACAAGTCTCAAGCTGAATTCTCAATAGAGGATGAACGCATACGTTATGGTATTGCTGCCTTGAGGAATGTTGGTTTTTCTATAGCGGAAGGAATAGTGAACGTACATTCAAGCGCTTGTAAGGACATATGGGAATTCACTCAAAATTCAGGTCATACAATAAATAAGAGAGCGCTAGAAAGCCTGATTAAATCCGGAGCATTCGATAGCGTGCATAAGAACAGAAAGCAGCTATATGAGTCAATGGACACGCTGATTTACTTTGCAAATAAAAACAAACAGGATAGAGAATCAAGTCAAGCTGCTTTGTTTGGTAGTCTTGATGTCCTCAAACCGAAACTTGAGAATGTGGAAGATTTTGATGAAGAGGAAAAATTAGAACATGAGTTATTTTCACTAGGATTTTATTTAACTAATCATCCGCTTGAAAAATTTAGAACTCTTCTGGAAAAGTTAAATATTGGGTTTATCGGAGAAAATAGAACAGCAAAAACTGCTGGGGTAATATTAAATGCACGTATGAGAACTTCAGAGCGTGGAAGGTTTGTTATCCTCACACTTTCTGATCCCCATAACGTTTCTGAAATAGCATTCTATAATAATGAAATAATAGAAGAAAAAAGAGATTTATTTTCACCAGGAACATTTGTGATAATTGATCTTGAAGCTTCGGAAAATACAACAAGATTAGCAGGCAAAGATATATCTGAGTTTACAAAAAGAATCACTTCTACAATAAAAGAATTAGTTCTCACCACTGAGTGCACGGATTCGCAAAAAGCCGCTATGGAATTAAACGCAATATTGAAAGATGAAGGCAGAACCAAAATAATGCTAAAACTTCTTCTCGAAAAACATAAAGTGAGCATCTTATTACCAGGTGCATACTCAATTGCTCCTCAAGTAATTTATGAAATATCTAACTTAAGCTGGATTAAAGGCGTAGAAATTAATACAAATAACTTGCTTATATAAAAAAGCTTTATATAATGAAACATTTAATCGGTATTAAAGGAAGATATAGTGAATCTTTATGAATTTACTTTTATAACACAACAAGGATTATTACAGCAAGAAGTAGAGGAGATGGTCCAAGAGCTAGCTGTTTCATTGAAAAATATTAAAGCAGATGTTATGTTCCAGCAAATCAGGGATATTCTGAAAAAAGGAAATGACAAGCTTACAACACAAGAGTTAGAAGTGCGTGCTGAAAACATTAAAGAAGGTCTAGTTGCTTACTCTGATTTCTTGGAAGATCTTACAAAAATTTTATGGGTTGAATTGGAAGAAGATCTTTCAAATTTGAAAGAAGTGAAGTCAAAAATCGATAAAGAGTTGAAAGATGACCTAAAGGATTTAGGAATAACGCAAGATTTTACAAAATTTCTAGGAGGCAGTACTAAAAGTGCGTTTATCCATAACGCAGTAAATGCTTTGAAGAGAAATATTTCAGAACATCTAATAAAGATTTTTCAAGATATTTTGAAAGATTTTAGAATAAACGGTCCAGCTCAATCGAGCAAAGCGTTGGAAATGCTTTTGAAAAACATTGAAGCATCAGGATTAATCAAGTATGAACATTGGGGTCTTTTGGATTTTGCATATCACAAAAATAAAATGAAGAGCGGTCATTATTGTATAATGTGCATAAGTTCTACTGCAAGCATTCTGGATGAATTTATGCGTAGAATGAAACTTAATGAGAACGTTATTCGCCACTTTCCTGTGCAGGTTGATAAAATTTTTGAAGGTAAATCTCATATGATGAATAAACAAATTGAGGAGCAAAGCGCATAATGATGAAAAGACGAAATAGTTTTAATAATTCATACGTATCTGTAAATAATAGGACTGGCTTTAGGCGTTCTAAAGTTTGCCCTCTTGCTGCGTCTAAAGATGAAGACATAGATTATAAGAATATAGATTTATTATCCAAGTTTACCTCTGACTATGGTAGGATATTACCTAGAAGATTAACAGGCGTATGTGCAAAAAAACAAAGGAAGTTACGCTTAGCGATCATAAGGGCACGTTTTTTAGCTCTTATTCCTTACTGTACTAAAAAAGTTTAGGTAATTTATGTTGATAATTTTAAAGGAAAATATAAGGACTTTAGGTAAGCTTGGTGAAGTTGTCAAAGTTAAACCAGGTTATGCACGTAATTTTCTTTTTCCACAAAGAAAAGCGGTGAAAGCTACCAAGGAAAATTTAACAAAGCTAGAGGAGCAACGTTTATTACTGGAAGAAGAGAATATAAAAAGATTAAATGTAGCAAAAGAGCTTGCATTGTCACTACATGATAAGTTTGTGGTATTGATAAAGCAAGCTTCAGAGGATGGTAAAATTTTTGGTTCTGTAACAACACGTGAAATTGCGAAAATTTTACTACAAGAAGGACATGTGATAGATCACCGTAGTTTATCTTTTGGTGGAGTAAGCATCAAAAACTTGGGTGAATACCAAGTAAACGTAGAATTACATAGTGAAGTAGTAGTACCAATTACTATATACGTCGTGAAATCCGAAACAGATGCAAATGAGCTAAGGCAAGTAAAATTGCAAAATCAGAAGTCTGAGCAACAAGAGGCAGAGCAAGATGCGAATAAAGAAGCTACTGATGGTGATGATAGCTGATCAAAGATGATCCCTTGTTATAGTCGTAAAGAAATGTCTGCCATGGCTAAGCTGGTGTCATCCCAGTGCTTCCCTCATGTCATCCCAGTGCGTGACACTGGGATCCAGTTTATTTCATCATGGACATTATTTTATGCTTCTAGAATCCGTTGTCCATTGAATAATTTGCAAATACTTTTATACCTGGATTCCAGTGTCACGCACTGGAATGACACCATTATTGGAATAAATCAAAAATGATTCCCCGCTATAGCAGAAAAGAAATGTCTTCCATTTGGGAGGAAAATAATAAATTTAATATATGGCTTAAAATAGAAAAATTAGCGTGTGAAGCTCAAGCAAAGTTAGGAGTGATTCCGAATAATATTGCTGAGAACCTCTCTGGTGCTATTGAATTTGATGTTGAATGTATCAACGAAATTGAATCCATTGTAAAACATGATGTTATAGCTTTTCTGACATATATTGCTAAAAAAGCGGGAGTTGATGTTCGTTATCTTCATTATGGAATGACAAGTTCTGATGTTTTGGATACATGCCTTGCGGTGCAACTGAAAGAGTCCTGTGATATTTTGCTCGAGAATCTAAAAAATTTACTTGCAGCATTGAAAAAAAAAGCTGAGGACTATAAAGATATTGTTTGTGTTGGACGCAGTCACGGAATGCATGCAGAACCAACAACTCTTGGAATAAAATTTGCCAGATTTTATGCTGAATTTAAACGCAATTATCAGAGATTAATTAGCGCGCAAAAAGAGATCTCAATTTGTAAAATATCAGGTGCAGTAGGCAATTTTGCAAATGTTGATCCGTTTGTTGAAGAATATGTAGCGAAAGAAATAGGACTCATACCTGAAATCATATCGTCTCAAGTCATTCCTCGTGATAGACATGCTATGTTCTTTTCAGTTTTGGGAGTGATTGCAAGCTCAATAGAAAATGTTGCTGTTGAAATTCGTCATTTGCAAAGAACTGAAATCGGCGAAATTTCTGAGCATTTTTCCACTGGGCAGAAGGGAAGCTCTGCTATGCCACACAAATGTAATCCTATTTTAAGTGAAAATCTGACTGGACTCTCACGTTTAATACGCAGTTATGTTTTTCCTGCGTTAGAAAATGTTGCATTGTGGCACGAACGTGATATATCACACTCGTCTGTGGAAAGATGCATTGCTCCTGATGCTTGTATAACAATGGATTTTGCTTTAGTGCGATTAACAGATTTGATAGATAAATTGGTGATCAATAAGGAAAACATTGAAAAGAACTTAAATTCTTCAAAAGGTTTAGTTTTCTCACAGCGTGTATTGCTTGAGTTAGTAAATAGTGGTTTGGCGAGGGAAGAGGCGTATAAAATTGTTCAGAGCAATGCAATGAAAGTGAAACAAAACAACAGTGATTTTCTGGCCGAATTGAAACAAGATAAACCCTTACTTAAGGTTATTAACTCGGAAAAACTTGAATCTTTGTTTGATTTGAAGTATTATACGAAACATATAGATCGTGTATATAATAAGGTTTTTAATTAGGCTGAGTAGCTCAGTTGGTAGAGCAGGAGGATCATAATCTCTTGGTCGGGGGTTCAAGTCCCTCCTCAGCCACTCGAACTAAACTATGTTTAGCAAAGCAGTGCTATTGGTGAAACCCAGTGTCAGTTACTTGGAATGAGTTGTATATCCACTCAGGTGAGGAGACAATGGATAAGAGATTGTGAAAAGGGTTTAGCTTTTGGCCTATGATCTCTTTAAATGACAGAATTTCACTACAAAACTTAACTTTCTTCTATGCAGTTAGCTAAGTCAAGAAAGGTGAATCTATCTCTTGTTGTAAACGCAAGATCGACCACTTTACAATATTGTTCTTTATTCCAACTGAGGTGCTCTGGTAAGTGTGGAATTGATAGATCTTCAAATATTTTTTGCAGGTGTTTTGCAGGTAGTAAATTTTGCTTAATTAAACTGGAAATATTATGCCATTCTTTACAAATGATCTCTTGGATTTTTTGCTGCATAATTTGCTTCTGTTCAAAAGTTCTTACAAATTCGATATTATCAAAGCACTGAGTTATATGTTTTACATCTAAAGTGGTCGGTTTGATAATCGGGTTTTGTATTGATAATATCTTTTCCTGCAAATTAGCCATGGTAATCGTCGTAACAGCAATTTTTTCGCCATGTAGTAAGGAATGATCTCTTGTTACCATTTCCATTGCGTGAGCTATCATATGCTCTCCTTGGCTTGCAGAATAGCTGCCTTTTGATATTACCATTCCAAGTCCTGAAATTAGTAGAACTTCCATAAGTAATAGGACCACTTTTCTACTTCTTTTAGTAAGCGCCGTATACTCTCTTAGCAAAATTTGCTCCAAATCGCGAACAAGTGTAAAAGGTAATTCATTGTATTCTGTGCCAAGCAACAAATGAGATAGTAGCCAGTCAGCCTGAACTGTTGAACGACAAATGAAATCTGCAAATCCGCTTAATGTGAGACGCAGTGGTGCATTGGCAAGTATGTCTATATCTATATATACTGCTCTTGGAAGATGTGCTTTGAACGATTTTTTATATCCATTTACTAATATTGAAGCATTTGCAGAGGTATATCCATTCATAGAAGCGGCTGTTGGGAACGATATATAATCTTTTTTCTCGAGGTAGCTTGCATATTTGCAGATATCGTTAACAGTGCCGCTACCAAATGCAACTATTAAGTCACTGTCTTTTGCTTTGTTTCTAACTAGATTTACGGTTTCAAGAGAGGCAGCTCTGCTTGGTGTCATGCAAGTAGCTGACACTGGGATCCAGGAAAACAACTTATGGATCCCAGTGTCACGCGCTGGAATGACAGGTGGAGCTGGAATAATTAAGTTAGGAATTTTATTAAGTACGTTTTTGTTTAAAAGTTTTGCTGTATTTTTATCTGCAACTAGAAAGACGTCATTTCCGTGTCGTGTGCATATTTCATAGATATCATCAGCAAGGTAGTAATCTGTTATTACTTCCCTTAGAAAAGTTTGTTCGGTTTGATGTAATATTTGTTTTAAATAGTGCATAGAGTGTTTACAATATAGCAGTATAAGTATTTTAAGATTGACATGAAAATTGACCCTGTAGAGCTAACTAGGAAATTGATCTCTTTTGAGAGTATAACACCAGAAGACAGCGGGGCAATAGAGTATATAGCAGCAATCTTCAAGAAGAGCGGCTTTGATTGTGAGATTTTAGAATTTGGTGATAAAGTTAAAAATCTTTATGCGAAATATATAAATGGAGTACCAAATTTGTGCTTTGCTGGGCACGTTGATGTTGTACCACCGGGTCAGTTAAAAGATTGGGCATTTGGTCCATTTAATCCAGAAGTGAGGGATGGAATGCTATATGGAAGAGGGGCCGCTGATATGAAAAGCGGAGTAGCTGCATTTATTGCTGCTATGGTAAATTTGATTGCAGAGAAGTTTCAATTTAATGGTTCGATAAGTGCATTGATTACCAGTGCTGAAGAAAGCATGGAAGAATATGGAACAAAGGCAGTTTTGGAATGGATGAAAAATAAGCAGAAAAAGATAGATTTTTGTGTGGTTGGCGAACCAACCAGTAGTAAGAAATTAGGTGATACCATAAAAATAGGCAGAAGAGGTTCTGTAACATTTGAATTAATTTGCCATGGAAAACAAGGGCACGTTGCCTACCCAGACCTAGCAGACAATCCAATATATAAGGTAATATCGATATTGAGTAAGGTAAAAAATACTACTTTTGATCATGGTAATAAATATTTTCAGCCTTCACATTGCGAAGTTACTACTATCGATGTTGGAAATAATACTAGCAATCTAATACCTGGCTCAGCAACTACACGTTTTAACATTCGATATAACAATGAACAAACACCGGGTGGCTTATATAAGCTGATTGATGAAATATGCTCTAGTGTAACTAACGATTATAAGCTTTTTATGCATAGCAGCAGGGACGTTTTCCTCTCTACTCCCGATAGGAATACTGATATTATGCTTGATGCAATAAATAAAGTTACCAGTATTGATGCTGCGTTGAGCACAAGTGGTGGCACATCTGACGCTGCGTTTATCAAAGATGTTTGTCCAGTGATTGAATTTGGTATAATCAACAAAACTGCACATCAGATAAACGAATGCGTATCAGTAAACGATATACACAAGTTAACAGCTATATATAAGGAATTTATAGAAAATTATTTCAATCCCACTAATAAAATATTGAATCAGGTCAACGTGGTTAGTAATATATCTAGTGGTCCATTGTTAGCTTAGATGTAATCAGATCTCTTGCATAACTGTTGTTTGAATAATAACTTGTATCATTCCAGCAAAATGTGTCAAGTAAGTTTTTTCGTTTCTATAGCTACTTGGATGACAAAAGAAGAAATACTAGACTTTATACCTTTTGCACTCAAATTCACATAAATCATGAATTATGCACGTTTCACACGAAGGTTTCTGTGCTTTGCAAACATATCTACCATGCAAAACTAGCCAATGATGAGCATAAAGCAGGTATTTTTTGGGAACCACATTTAAAAGAGATTGCTCTGTTTTAAACACATCTTTTTCTTTCACAAGCCCAATTCTATTGCTCACTCTAAAAACGTGAGTATCAACTGCCAATGTTGGAATGCCCAGCCCCGAATTTAAGAACACATTAGCGCTCTTTCTCCCCACTCCAGGCAAAGACACCAAATCATCAAAATTAGTAGGTACTTTGCTGTTGTATCGTTCTACCAATATTTTACTAAGCCCGATTATATTTTTTGCTTTGGAATTATATAAACCAATACTGCTTATGCATTTTTTCAGCTCACTCTGCCCAAAGCTCAGCATTTTTTCTGGCGTATCAGCGATATTAAATAGTTCTCTTGTAATTTTATTAACGCTTACATCAGTTGTCCGCGCTGATAAAACTATCGCAACCAGTAACGTAAAATGATTGGTATAATTTAGCTCTATTTTTGGCGCAGGATTTGATTGTTGAAACTTTTCAAATATTAGTTCTACTTTTTTTGAGTCCATTTCATTTACCACACCTCTTTTAAATATTTAAACAAAGAACCCCTCTTTCCCATCATACAAATACAATTTGTCCATTCTCACCACGTCAAAATTGTGTTCTTCAAGTTTGATTAGCAAGTTATTCACATCACTATTTGTAATAGCTTGCTTTTCATTATTTGCGATAAACCTACAGGTTATTTGATCACTTGAAGGTTTTGAGTTTCCTGGCCAAATCGCAAGACCTTTTGAGTATATTGCTATCATTTGCAGATTACTCGATTCAAATAACCTAACTATTTGGTCAAAGTTGCTGGATTTGTCCCAAGCAAGCGCTATATCACTACCTACTAGCTTTTTGGTTTTATAGTCCTGTTCATAGCTATTTTGTATTTCACTTATTTTGCTATTTGTACTGCTACCGACTGTAAGCTCAGATAATGTTTTCGGTTTTTTTCCTAGATTATCTATAACGGCTTCTGCAAATTCTTTGGTACCAATTTTCTGTTTACTCTTTTTCTCTTTATATAAATCGGCGGTATGTATTCCATCCTCCAAAGTCTTGAGCCATGCATCGTAAATTAGTTTTGCAGTACTCACTTGACTGATGTAGACCAACATATGCACTGCAGCATTCAAAAGTCCAGAAGGATTAGCTATGTTTTTTCCTGCAATATCAGGAGCAGAACCGTGCACTGCTTCAAACATTGCATATTCATTACCTATATTGCTACTTCCAGCGAGTCCAACAGATCCAGAGGTTTGCGCCACAATGTCCGATAATATATCGCCATATAAGTTCTCGGTTACTATAACATCGAAATTCTCCGGTTCTGTGGCAACACGTGCCATCCCAATATCGACTATATAATGTTCTGCCTTTATGTCCGGGTATTCCTTTGCAATACGATCAAACGCCGCATGGAAAGTTCCGTCAGTCATTTTCATTATGTTATCTTTAGTAAGACAAGTTACCTTCTTTCTACTATGTTTTTTTGCATATTCAAAAGCGTACCTGCATATTTTTTCTGAGCCGGATCTAGTAATAATTTTAGTGCATTGGTAAGAGTCACCAGTGAGCCTGTGCTCTATTCCGGTGTAAACGTCCTCTTCATTTTCACGTATTACTACGATATCAAACTTATCGAATTTATTTTCTATAACAGGATGATATGAAATGCATGGTCTGATATTTGCATACAACCCTAGATTTTTTCTGAGTGCAACGTTTAAGCTTTTGTGGCCTTTACCTTGAGGAGTTGTTGTCGGAGATTTTAATAATATTTTTGTCCTTTCAATTGATTCCCAACCACTTGGAGAAATTCCGTGAGACCATTCTTTACTATAAACACGCTCCCCTATTTCAATAATATCTATTGAGATTTTCGCTTCTGCTTCGCGCAATATCGACAGCACCGCTTCCATGATTTCTGGTCCGATACCGTCGCCGTATGCAACTGTGATTGGTGTTGACATAACTTCCCTAGTTATAAATGATTTAATATTAATTTAAATAATAGAGTGGCACAAGTAGCTAATATTACCCAAGTTAGTATATTTACGGTTATTTAATAACGTATTTTTATATTATATGATGATATTATGAAATATAGGTGGGGTTATGAATACTGAAATAAATGTTAAAGTAAATTATGTAGGATTTACAAGGCGTATTGTAGCAGAAATACTTGACCTCATCATATTTTCCCCTCATTTTATCTTCGGTTTTATCTATGGTGTATTCATCGTATCATTACAAGATCAAGATAAAGACTCTTTTCAGGAACTTGCACAACTAGCAACAGAAATACCATTTATAGTTTCTACAGTGGTCGCAACATTAGTACTAACAATATCCAAAATATTAATGGTAACAAAACTTGGTGGTACCCCAGGAAAACTATTGTGTGGTATGCATATTAAAGATGCTAATACATTTACAAATGTTACCCTTATGCAAGCAACAATAAGATGTATTTCTAAGGGAAGCATCTGGATTATTTTTCGCTTTTTGCTTCATCTGCATTATCATGGTTATACTTTTCTATATCTTTTAATTGTGCTAATTTTATTTTTGTTTGCAGTATTTGATCAACGCAAACAGACTTTTTACGATAAAATTGCAAAAACAGTAGTGATAGACTATAAATCTAGTTGATATTTTTCTTTATAGGTAGTACATGGATAAAAAAGTAAACTACTCAACGATGACAAGACGTACTCTAGCATTTATAGTTGATTGTATTTTATTTATCGCAATACCATTTGGTTTAATGGCGGTGGGTTTCTCACTTACACACGCAATACAAGGGATCATGGGTGCAATAATTGTAATCACCACGATTGTATTTTCTTTATTTTTAATGATACCATGTATATTTCATATATTCATGCTAGTAAAATTTGGCGGCACTCCAGGACACTTGTTATTTAGCATGCGCGTAAAAGACAAAGATACATTTGAGTCAATCACTACAATGCAAGCAATGAAAAGGACTATAGCTCTTTTTATAATTTATTGCATATCACTTTGTAATCCCATTTTATTCTTAGCTATACTAATCTTAGTTTTAGTATGTGCAGTAGGTGATGAACATAAACAAGCTTTTCACGACAAAATTGCAAACACGGTAGTGATAGATTATAAACCTAGTTGATATTTTCCTTTAGCTGTCTGCCACCAAGGGTGTCATTCCAGTGTCACGCGCTAACTTAAGGTAAATTGCCAACTTAACTATAAATATATTTTGGTAAATCCAAATTATTTTAGCTATAAGAGCGTTTTACTTTTTGCTCAGCATATCCATCATAACTGGCTTACTTTTAGTGATTCATGGAGTTAAAAAAGTCAGCATTGCTCTTTGTTAAAAGTAGTTTGTCACGTAAAAATTCCATTGCTTCAACGGGTCCCATAGGATTGAGTATCCTACGCACCACCCATATTTTATTTAGTATAGCCTTATCAACTAATAGCTCTTCCTTCCTTGTTCCGGATTTTGTAATATCAATAGCTGGAAATATACGTTTATCAGAAAGTTTTCTATCAAGTATGATCTCAGCATTTCCTGTACCTTTAAACTCTTCAAAAATAACTTCATCCATTTTTGAACCAGTCTCTATAAGAGCTGTGGCGATTATAGTTAAAGAACCCCCATTCTCAATATTACGAGCTGCTCCAAAAAAGCGTTTTGGTCTCTGCAGTGCGTTTGAATCTACACCACCAGTTAGAACTTTCCCAGACGAAGGAATAACCACATTATAAGCACGTGCAAGTCTAGTAATATTGTCAAGTAGAATTACCACATCTTTTTTATGCTCAACCATTCTTTTAGCTTTTTCTATTACTATTTCAGCAAGCTGTACGTGACGGTAAGCAGGCTCATCGAACGTAGAACTTACTACCTCACCTTTTACAGAACGTATCATATCTGTTACTTCTTCAGGTCTTTCATCTATAAGTAACACTATTAATTCTACTTCAGGGTGATTTATAGCTATAGAGTTAGCCATTTGCTGAAGCAATACAGTTTTTCCTGTGCGAGGTGGAGCAACTACTAACGCTCTTTGCCCTTTTCCAAGAGGAGCTACTATATCTATAGCACGCATGCTTAAGCCTTTTTTATCATCACCATTATTACACTCAAGTACTATGCTTTCCTCAGGATAAAGAGGAAGCAAATTATCAAAATGGACGTACTTTCTTAATTCACTTACTTCAGTAGAGTTTATACTTTGAACCTTAGTTAAAGTAAAATATCTCTCTTTATCACCAGGTGGCCTTATTTCTCCATATGCCATATCTCCTGTACGTAAATTAAACTTCTTTATTTGCCCGTTAGAAATATAAACATCATCGGTACTTGGGGCATAATTTGCACTTGCTGAACGTAAGAAACCAAAACCATCAGGCAATATTTCCACTATTCCACTCCCTGTGGTTATGCCTCCTTCTTCACTCATTTTTTTCATTAAGCTGAATATTATTTCCTGCTTTAGCATTCTACCATTGCTTTTACCGTTAGTTGAAATTTTTCTTCCTTCAGCTAACTCTAACAATTCTTCTGCTGTTTTCTCTTTTAATTCGCTCAGATCTAATGTTTTTCTGTTTTTCTCAGTACCTTCATTAACCATCTGTTTTACTGTATCGTTATTGTAAATTTGCTCACTTTTTTCAGGTTGAGCTTTAACCTTTCCTTTTGCCAAAACATCTTCATTGATTGTTGTCATAATCCTCCAAAAATTTTAATTGATGCTTACTAACCTAAAATGTGACTATAAGATAATAAATTAGGCTGAGTTAGTTTCAGTGCGTATTAAGCTTAATTATCATTAAACCCCGTACTTTACTTACATTATACTAATAAACACTAGCAAGTCAAGTTAATTTAATGTTAACAAAACACAAAAATTTGAGGATTTTCAATAGCTATTCTTTATATTTTTTTAACCTTTCTTGCTTCTCCTCTTCTACTTTTGCTTTTTCCACTTCTGCTTCTAAATTTTCTTGACTACATAAGCCGAGTAGTACAGGATCTTGGGGTTTTATATTTTGCATGTTATGATGAGATCCATCTCTTACCTGCTCAACTGTGTAATTTGTTGTACTAATTAATTTAGCTATAACGTTATCGTCCAAGATAGGAAATTTTTTTACTAAATAATAAATCGCATCAGGTTTATCTCTACGTCTTGCCGTAGAGGCAAAGCCAAGAATGCTACCAATCGCTTTACTCCTTTTTTTTATATTTTTTATAATCAAATTTGGTACACGATTTGGATTTTTTTTGCAATCATCGATTTCTTTTTCAGTAATTATTCCGGAAATAATAGGGTTATATTTTTCTACTTCTATTTCCTCATCAGCTATGTCTTGTACTTCTTCAAGGGCCAATCTGCAACATTGTGCTATTTGATTAAAAGTTAAACCAGTGTTGTCTACTAACCAAGCAGCTATTTGCACTAGAAACTGTTTATTTCTATCGTTATTGCCCTTAGAAGATTCCATTGACATCAAAAAAGCATCTCCCATTTAAAGTATCCCTTACTGTTATACAGAGCTAAAATATAAACTATTAAAACTAAAAAAGCATTAATTTTGTCATTCAATAACTTTTTGTTTGTCACTTCCCACCTCTTAAGTTAATTAAATGCGCTTACCTTTAAGCATATTTCAAACAAAATATTTCCCCTTCCTAAGGTATAGTATAACTCAGTTAAACATATGTTCCTATTTAAGATTAGAGAGTTAAATTTTAAGTTAATATATTGTAATATTATATATATTAGCTAATAAAGCAACAGGTTTACAAGCATTAAATTATCACTATTCTATAATTAATCATTAATTAACTGGGTTTAAAATGAATGTTAAAAATTTTTTCACTAAAGTAACCGTTGTCCTTTTAGCTTGCTTGTTAATCTTCATGGGAATTGGCAACCTTTTATCAGGTGATGATGAAAAAGAAGAGGTAGCTAGGGTTGGAAAAGAAGTTATAACGTCAGATGAGTATAAATCACTATATCAAAATTATGAAAAGCAAATTTCTGGATCTGATGCGAGTAGAGAACAAGTAAAAAAGCTGAAATATGATTTGCTTAACGCACTTATAGAGCAAAAACTATTGTTTAACCTAACTAGTGAGCTGGGGTTGACAGTTGGAGAAGAATCTACAAAAAACCATATTAAAAACACCAAATACTTTCAAAATGATAAAGGTGAATTTGACAAAAATAAATTCTATGAAACGCTAAATGACCTGCATATGACAGAGAAAGAGTATATAGCAAAGCTAGAGAAAGTCCTGCCTGCAATTATGTTCATGACTTCATTATTTAAAGATAATTATCCAGTAACTTTTGGCGAGAAAATTGATGAGCAGATATACAAAAGTCGCTACCAAACTAGAGTAGTTGATATTGTTAAAATAACTGAAGATGCAGTTACAAACATTCCTGAACCAGATGATCAAGCCTTACTTGATTTGTACGAAAGAAATAAATCCCATTTTTATTATCCTGAGTATCGAACTGCGCAATATATTTCCCTAGGCCAAAAGTATTTTGAAGATCAAATCAAGATCTCAGATGAAGAAGTTGATGGTATAATAGAACAACAAGAACTTAAAAATCAAAGAGATATATTCAATGCAATATTTTCTACCAAAGAAGAAGCTGAGACAGCAAGAAGAGCATTTGAGGAGGGTAAAACAAGCTTTGAACAGATAGTAGAAGAGTTTGGCAAAGCAAAACTTGAGGAAACTAGAGTAAATAATATAACTAAGGATTTTTTACCAGAAGACGTGAGAGAGAAGGTATTTGCTCTTAAAGTAGGTGAAGTAAGTGAAGTTTTAGCAAGCAGTTTTGGTTGGCACATAGTAAAAGTGGAAAGTGCGCATCAAATCTCTGATGAAGACTTAGTTGATTTAAAAAAAGACATAAAGTCAGTTCTAACTAACCAAAAGTCTTTTGAAAGAGTCAATGATTTCATAAACCAAGTGAACTATAAGATATACAATGGTTCAGAAATTGAAGAAATATTGAGTGAATATAATTTACCTATACAAACTATTGGTCCAGTAGATGCGAGTGGAAAAGATCAAAGCGGTAATAACGTAGGAGATTCTGGTGATTTGATTTCTTTCATTTTTTCGCGAGAAAAGGATCAGAAAGGTTATTTTAAGGGCGTTGGGGACGCTGTTGTTAGTGTAAAAATCGTCGATATCGTTCCACCCAAATTGCAAAGTTTTGAAGAAGGCAAGGCATTAGCGGTAGAGCTTTGGCGTAGTGAGTTTATAAAAGAAAGAATGTTTAAATTCGGGCAAGAGGTTGCAGTTCAACTAAGAGAAAAAACAGATTTGGAAGAAATTCAAGGTGTGGAATTAGTTAAAGGTCAGCAGATGCACCGCAATAAAGTGGATCAACAAAACTACCCCTTTTCTTTTGTAGAAGAGATTTTCAATATGAAAACAACTGGTTCAGTGACAGATCCTATTCAATACAATAATGAAATTATAATAGGTGTTCTAAAAGAAATGCATTCATCAAATGGCAAATTAAACATGCTTGACACCGGAAAACGTGTGATGATATCGCTAAAAGAGCAATTAATTAGCTATCTGGAATCAAAGTATAAAGTCGAAGTTAATCACGCTATACTTGATGATATATAATCAAAAATCTTATAAGTTGCTTCAAACGCATCCAGTGCCCAGACACACAACTGTACGAACATTGCGATTTGAGAGCAATCTTCACTAGAAAGGATGTCATCCCAGTGCTTGACACTGGGATCCAGGAATTTTATTAAGTTGGTAAGCATAAAAGTAGCCGTTTTATGTTAAAATACAACGTTTTAATGATTAAAAAAAGGCTGGATTCCAGTGTCAAGCACTGGAATGACACCATTTGCTGTGCAATTTACCTTCACAAATGAATGTTCGTATAGCTGTACACCCGGCACTGCCCTACATTATTGGTAATTACATTATAAGGTGCAAAAGTTGTATAATTCATTTGACTTAAAACGGCTCATTGTATAAAATTGTGGCTAATATATGAATAAAGGTTAACATGGCAGTTAAAATAAGGTTGGCGAGGTTTGGCGCAAAGAAACGCCCTTTTTACAGGATAGTTGTAGCTGATTCACGAGCACCAAGAGATGGGCGTTTTATTGAGAAAATAGGACAATATGATCCAATGTTACCAAAAGACAATAAAAATCGTGTTGTGGTGAAAGCTGATAGGTTAAAACATTGGCTAAGTGTAGGCGCGCAGGCAACTGAAAGAGTACTGTGGTTTATCAAAAAAGGCATAGTAACTTTAGAAACAGAACCAAAGAAAACAGAAAAGAAGAAAGTAGAGAACGAGAAAGCACAAGGGCAAGAGGCATAAGTCTCTTAAAATGCTAAATACTGATTTAACAAACAGCGATAAATTAGACGATATTGTATCTTCTGATTTGTCAGCTATGAATGACTTTGTCTTCAAAAATGTCAATGATGAAGATGCTAAGCTTGCTGCTGATATTATATCTCATCTTGTTAGGTCAGGTGGAAAAAAAATAAGGCCTAAACTAGTTTTTATTATATGTAAAATGCTAAACTATTCTGGGGAGAATAGGATCAACGTTGCTGCATCGGTAGAGTTTATACACAATGCTACTTTACTTCATGATGATGTGCTCGATGAAAGTGAGGCACGCCATGGAGTTAAAACAGCGAATAAGATTTGGGGAAATAAATCAAGCATTTTAGTTGGTGATCTATTGTTGACTCTAGCATTTAGATGGCTTATAGAGTGTGGAAATTTAAATATTCTCTCTATTTTATCTAAAGCATCGCATTTACTTGTGAAGGGTGAAATAAAGCAGATGAAAGCACGCTTTGACCCCCACACAGTCAGGGAAAATTATTTTGATATCATTGGAGAAAAGACAGCATCTTTATTTTCTGCATGCTGTGAAGCTGCATCAACAGTATCTGGTGCAACAAATGACGAAACAGAGAGGCTAAAGAATTTTGGTTTTAATTTTGGTATGGCATTTCAAATAGTTGATGATATGCTCGATTATACTGCTAATCAAGGCACTTCTGGAAAACAAGTCGGAAAAGACTTTTTCGAAGGTAAAGTCACCTTACCTGCTATTATAGCATACGAAAAGGGCAGTCCAGCAGAGCAAACATTCTGGGAAAAATGCTTTTCTTCAGCTAGACACAATTTTGACCAAGCATTACACTATATTAATCACCATAATGCCATTCAGCTTTCTATGGAAAAAGCTAGACACTACATTAATATGGCACAAAATGATATTAGTACTTTTTCTGATTCTTTTTATAAAACTACTTTAATTAACTTTTTAAATGCGAGCATAGAAAGACGAATGTAGCTGGCGCTTGATATTTTCAGATTAATTGTTATATATTTGTTAGATTCTTAAGGGTAATGATATGTCAGATAGCAGTAAGGAGAAAAAGAAGAAGTTTGCTGATATGGTAAGTAGGCAGAAAGGTGACGACCAACAAAGTGATAACCATAAGCAAACTGATGATTTAAATGAAGATCTCAATACATTAAAAGAACGTGCAGTTCAGCTTGAAGATCATTTACGCCGTGCTGTTGCAGATAATGAAAACGTCAAACGTATAATGCAAAAGCAAATTAGCGATGCAAGTGACTACGCAGTCACAAAACTTGCACGTGATATGATCGACTCGTGCGACAATTTAAAAAGAGTAATGGAAATTTTGAAAGACGGTGATCCTGTTCATGAGGGGATTAAAGTAGCTTATCAAAAAATTATAAATGATCTAAAAAAACATGGAATAGAGGAAGTAGATCCATTTGGTGAGCTTTTTGATAGTAATTTACACCAAGCTGTTGTGGAAAGAGAAGACAATGAAAAAAAGCCTGGCACCATTGTAGAAGTACTACAAACTGGTTATACTATCAAAAATAGGTTGCTCCGTCCTGCAATGGTTATTCTTTCTAAGAAATCTGCTGATTGTGGAAGCGATTAGCATGAGGTAAATGTATAATGACAAGTATTGTCTTTTCAGGTATCCAGCCAAGTGGCGTACTACATTTAGGTAATTATCTTGGTGCAATCAAACAGTGGATAGACTTACAGGATAAATACAAATCTCTTTTTTCTATTGTCGACCTGCACGCAATCACAGCAAATAAGCTTCCCGCAAGTGAATTAAAAAGTAATATTTTCAAAACAGCAGCAGCTTATATTGCATGCGGAATAGATCCAGAAAAGTCCATTATTTTTAGTCAGTCCACAGTTAGTGGTCATGCAGAACTGGGCTGGCTGCTTGGATGCTATACACCAATTGGTTGGCTTAATCGCATGACTCAATTTAAAGATAAAGCTGGCAGCGATAAACAAAAAGCCTCTCTTGGATTATATAGTTATCCAGTACTTATGGCTGCAGATATATTGTTGTATCAAACTAAATACGTTCCTGTTGGTGATGATCAAAAACAGCATTTGGAGCTTGCACGTGATATTGCATCAGCTTTTAACAATCATTATAAGCTGGATTATTTCATCGTACCTGAAATCTTAACTTTGGATTGCACATCAAGGATAATGAGCTTAAGGGATGGCACAAGCAAGATGAGTAAATCTGATCCTTCAGAACATTCGTGCATTAACCTTGATGATACGGATGACTTAATTGTCAAAAAAATAGAAAAAGCAAAAACAGATTCAATTCTAGGCTTTGCTACTTTAAAGTGCCGACCAGAAATAAGCAATTTGATAAACATTTATTCAGTGCTTAGTAATGTAAATGCGGAAAAAGTATGTGAAGAAGTGAACAAACATGACATGAAGCACTTCAAAAAAGAGTTAGCTGATTTAATTATCAGTGTTATATCACCCATACGTGAGAAAATGAATGATCTTTTAAAAGACCAATTCCATTTACATGAAATATTAAAAAAAGGCACAAAGAAAGCAGCAGAAATTGCAACCCATAATATAAAAGAAATCAAGGATATTATTGGATTTGCTCAATATCTGTAAGGTTCCAAAGTGTGATGGTGCGAACCGTCATACCGCCGCGGTATCTCAGCCGCTAACACGTAGCGGGATGACGGTTTTTCAAATTGTCGGTAAATCTAAGTCAGTTTAGCTATAGGCAGCAATTTTCTGTATTTATTTTAAGTTGAAGAAAGCTCAAATGAAAAATCGTGTTTTGCTAAAAATCACAGAATGCAGTCTGGTTACAAAATTCTCTAATGGTCTTAAATAAAACTTCCAGTGAATGATTGTCAGACATATTGTGCTCTGCTGATTTTATTAAGTGTACTTCAACATCGGTTGACTTAATTTTTTCAACTAAATTCAATGAAGTTTGATAAGGAACATCTTTATCATTAATGCTATGCAGCAAGCGCACAGGACAGTTTATCTCTATTGTCTTTTTGTTTAAAAGAAGGTTCTTTCTGCCATCTTCGATCAAATTTTTAGTTATTTTGTATGTACAATGCTCTGAAGTAAAATCTATTACACCTTTAGAATCTAGTTCTTCTTTTTGCTTGCCTGACAATTGCTTGAATATCAAATCTTCAGTAAAATCGGGAGCAGACGATATACCAATTAGTGCTGCAATTTTTTCTGGAAATTGAAGGGCAGTGAGCAACATCAGCCATCCTCCCATACTTGAACCTATAATTATTTGTTTATCGCTAGTTAATTCACTCATTACTTTAGCACAATTTTTTTGCCAATCACTTATCGTGTAATCAATAAAATTACCACTTGAATGACCGTGACCAAAATAATCAAATAGCACAAGTGCTACGTCATTTTCTTGGCAAAATTTGTAAATAGCAGTTGCTTTAGTTCCATCCATATTGGATGCAAATCCACCGAAAAAAACTACAGAAGCTTTCTTTCCTTGTAGCTTTCGATATGCTATGTGACCATTATTTCCATCAAACAATTTACAATAATCCATACTACTTTGGCAAAGCAACCGGGCTATCACTCAATTGATGCAAATAACTAACTAGATCTGCAATTTCTTGTGGATTGGAAATACCTGCAAATGCCATACGTGTACCTTTTATATAGGCTTTTGGGTTCTTTAAAAAGGCAAATAGCTCCTCATACCCCCATTTTCCACCTCTTTCAAGCACTGCTTTTGAGTAATTGAATGAGTTACCAAGATGGGCCTTTTTATTTCCAACTATGTTCCATAAGTTTGGTCCTACTTTATTCATTCCACCTTTCTCAAAACTATGGCAGGCTATACATTTTTTTGCTGCTGATTTACCTTTCTCAAAGCTAGCATTCTGCATGAGCGCTCCAATATCAAGCGCCACTTGCTCGATTTTTTGCTGGAACTCATTGCTGCCAGCAGCTACTATCGTTTGGTGTTCAATCTTATATTCTTCTGGACTGTAAAGCATATCAACTACATTACTAACCATCATAATGATTAGCCCAGAAAGTAAAATCGATGCTGCAATCTTATTAAGCTCCATAGTTAATTTTTATTAAGTAATGTTACTTAAATTATGCGAATATTTTCGCAAATAGCAACCAATTACCTTGAAGCTCGCTAAAGATGAGAGTCTCTATAGCTGACCCAAGAAAGGTTTTCCTACGTCCATACCGCCGCGAACCGTCATACCGCGATTCATTCGCGGTATCTCAGCCGCTAACAAGAGATCCCGCTAACAAGTAGCGGGATGACGAGGTTCACTGCCATTAAGTTAAGGAAAGAATGGTTAAAAACTGAACTAAAAAGTCAGAAATAATTAAGGATTTATGACAAATACTGAAACAGAATAGAGTAAACTTTAAAGCAGATAAACTCTGAAGTGTAAATTACTTAAGAAATAGTTTGTTTAGAAGTCATTTTACAGGAGCTATGGCAATAAGCTACCCAGTTATTATCAGAAGATATGAATACTACCTTTAGTCAAAATATGTGTTTTCTAACCCTTTTTTGGTAATTGAACGAACGAAGATAAGGTACCTTATGACGATCAACTTTCCTTCCCTTTCTTACCGCCAAAGTGTTCATCAAAAATAGCTTTGATAATTGATCAATAATGCAGTCAGTATCTGATTCCGTAGCAAAAATGTCGAAAGCCAAGTTTTTGATCGCGTTAAATGAGACAGATTTGTTAATGCTCCTCTTAAGCTTATCATCGGTTAAGTCCATATTCAACGCTTCTTCTACATCTTCTGTCATAACACTTTCTAGGTTGCTAATAAAGATAGCTGACCAAAAATCCTGTTTAACAGACTCAACACTTTTTCCTGTAAAATTTTCTAGACTTAGTCTTCCTTTGAGTTTTGCAAAAAATGTCTCAACTCCCCAGCGTAAAAAATATAACTCCTTAAATCCTCCAGTTTGAAACTTTTGTTCATCCATTAATGATGTAGCTAACACTTCAATTTCACCAGATGGCAGTACCACTTTGAAGCGTTATTCCACTATTTTCTTGTTTTATCTTACGCTGAGCACATATGGTAACCTCAACACTAGATGGGCTTTTTTCTTCAAACATAGCATTCACTTCATTAAAAGATGATCTGGGACATCGAATGACATAAGCAATTTTTCTTTTTGTAAGGCTAGAAAGAAATTTATAAGATAAATATACAAATCAGTAAGTCATTAGTATTTACAACTTTAAGCATTTCATCTGCTAAGTTAATTTCATGAGTGTTACCTCTATCTAACACTGACCTTATGGCAACATTATTTAGCACATCTTAACAAACCGCAAAGGTTGCACTTGCATAATCACCTAAATCTTTTGGTTTTTGGTTACGTATTTTTCTTGAGCCAAATTCATTTTTTATTTCAACGTTTGTTGGTAAAATGATTTTGGAGGCATCAAGAGCTAACACTCTAAAGCCAAAACAAGTTTTAAATTTTTGGTCTTGGTAGTACAAGGAAACCACACCTTCGTTAATTTCTGAAAATGCACTGTGTTTCATTTTTTTTCTTGCTTGACTAAAAGCACTAGCAGTAACGGTATAGTCTTTTTTCCTATATAAAATAAATTCGTTTAGTATTACTTGCAGCGACTTTACACTTTTTCTTAAAATTAAGATAAATATGTCAATAAAAGATAACTTCCTCTTTCTCATAAAATCTTTTGAAGATGATTTATGGGATTCTATAAATTCTAGACTTGCCAATTCATTTTGAATAAATTTTATTACTGCCTTTTTTACTCATACTACCTTTAAACTTATTGGTATACATCATTATCCCATAAAATCTATCTTTTTTCCTTAACTTAATGGCAGTGAGACGAGGTTATCGTCATGCCGCCACGAACCGTCACCGCGATTCATTCGCGGTATCTCTTAGCCGCTAACAAGTAGCTGGATGACGATTGTCAGGGTGTAATCCCAGTGTCCCTATGATGTCATCCCAGTGCCCAGACACTGGGATCCAGGAAAGTTTGCTTGTAAGCAAGCAAACTAGCACAGAAAGTGGTTACAACATTTTCGATGAGATTATATGGAAAACTGGATCCCAGTGGGCTTTGTTGCATAGCAACTGAAAAATCTGGTGGCTACTGACAAAATTCATTATAAATAGCGATTTAACTGTTGAAGAAAAAATATGCCACAAAAAATGAGGGTCAGTAACCATAGCGAATATAACAAATTTCTAGAAAAAAGAGGAAATATTTTTCATTATACCAACGAAGCCATAGAAAAGTGGTACGAGAATGGTCCAAAAATACCAGGTGGCAACAATATTTATAGCGATAAAGTTGTAATTTTGGTGCACATAATAACTTGTTTATTTAGAATAGGCCTGAGGCAAACAGTTGGGTTTATAGCAGGATACCTTGAGCAAATTGGGAAAAATTTGCAAGTTATCAGCTATTCACAATCATCAAGAAGGTTTAAGAAACTCAATATTAAGATCAATGATTGCAGAAAATAATATGGAAGATATCGAAATTGCTATAGACAGTACAGGAATTAGTATATACAACAACACTCCTGGTCATAGCAAAGAAAATAGCGAAGATAGAAAGTATCGCAGCTATGAACAGACAAGAAAATTGCATGTAATGTTGAATACAAACAGCAAAAAAGCCATAGCTGTAAAATACAGTAACGGTGTCTACTCTGATCACTATGGAGCTTGTGATTTGCTAAAAGAAGTCGATTTTCAGTATGTCATAAAAGTACTATATGCAGATAGGGCATATGACAGAGAAAAGCTCTATAAGCTGTGTAATCAATATGGTATAAAAACGAAAATTCCTCCGAAAAACAACGCAGCAGAGCATCCAAAATTGGATTATATGCTTGATAGAAATGCCGCTATTCAGTTAATGAAATTACATGGTGAGAATGGTATAAAAAGATGGAAAGAAGAAGTAAATTACGGAAAAAGATCGTATATTGAAGGATTTTTCTCAAGGTTGAAGCGAATATTTGGGTTTAGTTTTAGGAGCAAATCTGAAATTAATCGTGAGAAGGAACTGCTACTCAAGTGTTATTTGCTTAACAAATTTACTGAAATAGGCATGGCTAAGTTTGAGATAGCTTCATGAATTTATTGTACGTTACCTACTATCCGAAGAGCGATGCAACAAAGCCATTCCAGCGTCACGCGCTGGAATGACACCTCTCTTGGGCTCTCTTAGCTATAAATATTAAGGAATTTACCAAACGAAAAAAAAGGCAAAAGAAGCCCCGTGGTTGGCTAATTACTTACATTATACTTTCAAGTATGGCGTTTTTTTATTCTAAACGCTTAATAACCGCGATTTAGTTGCTTTTAAGCCGCAACTAATCTAAATTATAAACATTAAGAAATTTACTAAACAGAAAAAAAGGCAAAAGAAACCCTAGGGTAGCTAGTTATTCACTATCCATTTTTTAAATCGGCGTTTTTTGATGTTTTAAATGCTTTATAAGCGCATTTCAGCTTATATTAGGTAAAAACCTAGAAATTTTATAAAGACATAAGGTGCACATAGTGCAAAAAATTAAACATGGGACGCCAGATACGTGAGTTTTTTTGTCATTTAATCTGTACAGAGAAGATAAATAAATAGCTTCAGTTTCATGATAAGGGAGCTGGCGAAGGGTGTCAAGTAAGTTTTTTCGTTTCTATTTCCAATAAAAGTTTGTTATATGGTTATGCAAGAAGTCTATTTAATAGCGCTTTCTATGAGAGAAATCGTATTATCCATTCCATAAAGCTTTATGAAAGATCCCATTCTTGGACCGGTTTTTTGGCCAAGTAACGTTTCATATAATAGCTGAAACCAGTCACGTAAGTTAGTGTAATCATATTTTTTTCCAATAGAAAATACCTGAGATTGAATTTCTTCAGCAGTAGCAGTTATAGATAGAGAATGTAAAGTGTCCTTCAAATCTAGTAACGCTTCTTTCTCTTTTTCATTTGGAGTTTTATATGATTTTGTTGGCTTGATAAAATCGTGATAATACTTTACTGCAAAGTCTGAAAGTCTATCAAGCATTTTATTATTTTCTGGTGTAACGTTTGGTGCATAAGAGGATATAAAACCCCATAGGATCTCTTTGTTTTCAGCATTACAAGCTGCTGCTAGGTTTAAAAGTAGTGAGAAATTTATGCCTGAAGTTTCTATACTGGGAACATTGCCCTGGTGAATGTGCCAAGCAGGATTATTTATATCCTTTTCTTTGTTCTCATGATAACGCTTTACAAATTCTAAATATTCATCAGTTGATTTTGGTATCACATCAAAATATAAACGTTTAGCTTTTTTAGGACTCTGAAAAATGTACAATGCTAAGCTCTCTGTTGGTGCGTAAGTTAGCCACTCTTCAATTGAAATGCCATTTCCTTTTGATTTTGATATTTTCTTTCCTTCTTTATCAAGGAAAAGCTCGTAGCAAAACAGAAGTGGTGGCTTTTTTCCAAGTATTTCACATATTTGACTTGAAAGCACAGCAGATGGAGTTAAATCTTTTCCGTGAGCTTCGTAATTTACTCCAAATGCGGCCCACCTCATTCCCCAATCAGGTTTCCATTGCAGTTTACATTTTCCTTTTGTCACTGGAACTTCTATTTTTTCCCCGTTTGGGTCTTCATATGTGATTGTTCCTTTCTCTGTATTTGTTTCAATTACTGGAACTTGTAAAACTTGAGAAGTTTTTGGGCATATTGGCAAGAATGGACTATAAGTCTGCTGTCTTTCTTCCCGAAATGATGGAAGCATTACGTCCATCACTTTATCATAATTTTTCAGTAAGAGTAAAAGTTTTTCATCGTAAACGCCAGATTTATAACACTCTGTTGCACTCCTGAACTCGTATTCAAATTCAAACATATCAAGAAATTTACACAACAATGAATTCATATGATGACCATAACTCTGATGAGTGCCAAATGGATCAGGTATCATAGTCAATGGTTTATTTAAGTGCTCTCTTAGCATCTCTTGATTTGGCACATTATCTGGTATTTTTCGCAAACCATCCATATCATCTGAAACTGCAATGATTTTGGTTTTTATACCAGGAGCTATTTTTTTTAATGCATTTACAATAACTGTAGTGCGGAAAACCTCTCCAAAGGTTCCTATGTGGGGTAAACCAGAGGGTCCATAACCAGTTTCAAATATTATTTCTTTTTTATTAGGAAACTCTTGCAATATTTTTTCTGCTTCTTGAAATGGCCAACTTGTCATTATCGGGATTAAATAATGTATCTTAACTTAAAGTGCTACTAGTTTCAATGGATTTTTAATATAATGATATAGTATTAGTGTTAGAGCTATTATTAGAAGGTTAAAGATATGTCCACAGGTAGTATACAAACAGATCAATTATTTAAAGGTCTTACAAGACCTGCAATGCTCTTTGGTGTGAGTTATATGTTTGCAATATTAAACGTCCTGATTTGCATGCTAATTTTCATTAATTCAAATGATTTAAGAGTGATTCTCTTAATGTTACCAGGTATGCATGGACTTGGTTATATAGCTTCTGCAAAAGAACCGTTGTTTATTGAATTATTTATGGTAAAATTGGGAAAGTGCTCGAAATGTTTAAATCGTTTTTACCATGGAGCCAATTCTTATGATATTGCTTAACGTTGTGTGATGCTGAGGTTTAGGGCTATTCAATCAAAGAATAAATCTACTCTGAACAGGGAAGTTCACGCTGCTGAATTTATTCCTTATTCTTGCTATTGGAATAGCACAACCTTGATGACAAAAGAAAATTGGTTGGTTAAGGTTATAAAATTAAGTGGTTTTGCATTTGAAACTGCCGATGACGAGGATTTAGTCATACAGAACAACATCAGGAATCAGATGCTAAGAAGCATTTCATCTCCGGCATTTAGTTTGTATTTTCATACTATCAGACGTAAGAAAAATATTTTTTCTGATGAATTTGCAAGTCAAGGTTTGCCGAATTTTTTCGCTAATCACGTAAATCTAAAATGGAGAGAAAAACACGCAACAAGGCAATCATTTATTAATGACCTATACATTACGATTATCCGTAGAGCGGACACAAAAGGAGTAGAATTTTTGTCACATCTACTAAAAAAATTCGGACGTGTAACTTCAAAACATGCTTGGGAAAGTGATATACGTGCCACGTATGAAGATTTAGAGGAAACGACAAATCGTGTAGTGACAAGCCTTAGAAATTATTCGCCTAAAATTCTTGGAGTAAAAGAAACTCCAGATGGTTTGTTCTGCGAAATAATGGAGTTTCTATCTAGAATCGTAAATTGTGGCTTCGTTACAAATACGCTTTTTCCGCTAAGAACTGAAATATCAAGATACTTACCAGTACATAGGTTATTCTTTGGCTGTAAGATGATACAGGTTGTGACTCATAATGAGAGTAAATATGCTGGAATAATTAGTATCAAAGAATATGGAAATCATACTTCTGCAGGAATGCTTGATTCGTTTTTACAACTTCCTTACGAGTTTATAATTACGCAATCTTTTCAATTTATAAACAGGCAAATGGCGATTGGAAAAATGCAGATACAGCAAAATCGAATGATACAGTCTGCAGATAAAGCTATTTCTCAAATAGCAGAAATTTCTCAAGCGCTTGATGACGCAATGAGTGGTAAGATTGCGTTTGGTCAACATCACCTGACTATTTTATGTATAGAAAAAAGTCCTAAATCATTGGATAACGCTCTGTCGTTGGTAGAATCAGAACTTTCTAATTGCGGTGTTTACCCTATACGTGAGAGAGTTAACCTTGAACCAGCATTTTGGGCGCAAATTCCTGGTAATTTCGATTATATAGTGAGAAAAGCTACAATAAGTAGTCTTAATTTGGCTGGATTTGCATCTCAACATAATTATCCTACTGGTGATAAATTCAATAACCACTGGGGAGATGCCGTTACAGTTTTTGACACGACATCTGGTACTCCATTTTTTTTCAACTTTCATATAAGGGATGTTGGACACACTATGATAATTGGCCCAACTGGTGCTGGTAAAACTGTTTTAATGAATTTCCTGTGTGCCCAAGCGATGAAGTTTTCTCCAAGGATATTCTTTTTTGATAAAGATCGCGGTGCAGAGATTTTCTTAAGAGCACTTAGTGGTATCTATACTGTAATAGAACCAAGAACTAAAACAAATTTTAATCCTTTACAACTTGATGATACCTCTGATAATAGAACATTTTTAATGGAGTGGATAAAGTCTTTAATTTCGGTATATAATGATAAATTTACTTCAGAAGATATTGCACGAATTAATGATGCAATTGAAGGAAATTTTAAATTAAGAAAAGAAGACAGATTCTTGAGAAACCTCGTACCGTTTTTAGGGCTTGCAGGTCCTGATACTCTAGCTGGGGCAATATCTATGTGGCATGATAATGGTTCTCATGCTGCAATATTTGACAATAAAGAAGATTTGCTAGATTTTTCACGAGCAAGAGTATTTGGTTTTGAGATGGCTAGCTTGCTCAAAGATCCTGTTGCTCTTGGACCGGTCTTGATTTATTTATTTCATAGGATTAGTATATCTCTTGATGGCACTCCATCTATTATCGTTCTTGATGAGGCATGGGCGTTAATAGATAATCCAGTTTTTGCACCCAAGATAAAAGACTGGTTGAAGGTACTGAGAAAACTAAATGCTTTTGTGATTTTTGCTACTCAGAGTGTTGAGGATGCAAGTAAAAGTACTATTAGCGATACGCTTGTACAACAAACAGCGACACAGATTTTTTTACCAAATCTGAAAGCTACTAGTGTCTATCGGGATGTTTTTATGTTAACTGAACGTGAATATATATTAATTAAGCACACAGATCCGAGTACTAGATTCTTTTTGGTGAAACAAGGAGTCAATGCTGTAGTAGCTAGAATAGACTTAAAAGGCCTGGATGATATAATCAACGTATTATCCGGACGTGCAGAAAGTGTTCTATTGTTACACGATATATTAAATGAAGTTGGGGACAACCCAAAAGTATGGTTGCCTATATTTTATCAGAAGGTAAAAAATGTTTAAGACTAAGCTGTCATTGCTATTAATTGCGATATTTTTACTAAATATAGACTTTTTACTCTCATATCCAGTGCTTGCAGATGGAGTAAGTGGTACTGACAAGACAGAATTTGTTAGCAGATTTAATTCCACTGGCAGTTTTAGTCGTGCCTCTAATCCTGGTTGTGGAGCGTTTAAAACAGCTGCAGCACTTGCTGGAATAGCGATTGCTGTTGGCGCAATATTTACTGGCATTGTTTTGATCGTTTCTTCTGCTGGTTTGTTTACCGCTCTTGTTATTGTTGGAATGATAGCTGCAATTGTTGGAGTCTGGAAAGCGATAGGAGGGCTTGTTGTTTGTGAACATAGTTTTGTTAAACACCCAGTTGCACGTGATCATGATGGAAAATACAAAAATTTTAAATTAGAAGACACAGGTTATAGTGGCTGCACCAATGAAAATTACCAAACAGAAGAGGAATATTTTTCTTGTTTGCAAAATAAAGCTCGGGAAGACGTGAACAAAAAAGATTATGACGGGAAAAGAGCAGAAAAAGAAGCCTTAAATTCTAACGTTCAGGAGAGTACAGAGAGTTATTACTGGCCAAAAAACGGTGTGCAATACAGTGAATATATAGAAGTATGTCATCGAAACCCTTTAACTTTTGGTAATCTTTTTAACAAGAAAGACTTTGATTTCAGAAAAGAAACTGGATACATAGATTTTGACGTCAGGGAGAAAGATACTGGATATGTAGATGGGTCATGGTCCCCGAAGGTTGATGGTGAGCTGAAATGTAAAGTTCTCAAAGCAGGACAGAGCGAACCCATACATGGAGCTACATTTAAAGCAGTAAGAAAAATGGGCAGATTATGTGTGGAGTTAGCAAGTGTGAAAATGCTTGGTATCGAAATGACTCCTTGGCCGCAAGGGGTTGATATGGGGTGCACGGAATTGCCACCTGACCCACTTGCTCCTATGTGTGAAAAATCTGTGATGATATTCAAAAATAAAGATGGTACAGGAGAGGAAAAAGTTCCTATTGGTAATAATGATGACTATAAAACTATTATCAGATCTAAAGAAAAAAGACTCAACGGACAAGGGGGAAAAATTTTTGTAGGTTATGATAATGCTGGCTGTTTTAGCTCGTATGTTTCTGAAGCTTGTTATAACCAGGCAGGGAGTAAATCATTAGCTCCTATTCCCGTAACTTCTATGATAGTGCAATGCATTAAGGAATCGTTAGATAATTTAGTTGCAGGTAAAGGTGCACCAAATGGTGAGAGTTTTATATCTGTAGCACAGAAAAGGCTGAAAAACACTGTAACTGCTGTTTTAGTTTTAGCTTTAATACTGTTCTCTATAAAAGCCATGTCTGGTGGAGTTCAGAGGCCTCAAGAAATGTATATGTTGATCATAAAATTCGCTTTAGTGATTTACTTCACAACAGGCAGTACCATGTCTCATTATTATGGAGAATTAACTCGTCTCTCAAATGGTTTGTCAGAGATAGTGCTAAAAGCATCATCTGAAAGTAAAGGCATATGTAATTATAAAGCAGGTACAGATTATGAATATACTCGTGCAGGAAAGAGGGTATCTTACAGTTATCTTGCACCTTGGGATAGGCTTGATTGTAGAATTTTATTTTATTTAGGTGCCCCTTTAGATGGAATTGGTGGCAAAATTGGTACTGGAGGTGTTGCAACGTTAGCAGTCTTGCTTGGTGCTGCTCCTGTCTTATTAGTTGCAGGTTCGGTAATCGGTATTATTTTTGCTGGTGGACAAATTTTAGTAGCTCTTGTCTGTATATTTATGGCCGTTCTGATGATGATGGTTATTTTGTGGCTGTGCTATGTATTTATTTTATCTCTAGTTGCTTTAAGTGTAATCATCATTTTATCACCTTTGTTCATTCCTATGGTTTTATTCCAACACACCAAAGGATATTTTGAAGGCTGGGTGAAAGAGTTGATTACCTATAGCTTATACCCGGTTATCCTTTTTGCGTTTTTGTCCTTTATGTTCATAGCATGTGATAAAATCTATTTTAAAAATTTAAATTTTGAACTGGACGAGTCATATAAAAATGAACAACCGGACAAGTCATATGAAAAGAAACAAGCAGAAATCTCATATAGTAAGAAAAAACAGTGGTTTAAATTGAAAAATGGGGAATGTGATAAAAATGAAACTACTCTTGCATGTATGATGCAAAATTATAGCTTTAAAAAGAGCAGCATACTTGGTCTATTCGACTTTACATACATGGAGTTTGGCAGCTCTCTCATCGGAGAATTATTAAAATTGTGTTTAGTATTATTCCTCTTTTACCACTTTTTAAACATTCTTCCTGGCATGGCTGCTGAACTTGCTGGTAACCATAGAGCAGCACTTGGCTCAGGTCAGACACCTGGACAAATGGTGGGCAAAGCTTTATCTGCTGCCAAAGCTGCTGCTGGGGGTGTTGCTGGAGTTGCTGGTGCTGCTGCTAAGAAGTTGAGTGGTGGAGACAAGAGTAAATCTCGAGGTTCTGGTTCTAGTAGCTCCGAGAGTGTTAACAAAAGCACTGAATGAGTTGGATTTATGCTAAAATTTTTGCTGATAATACCGTTTTTTTTTCTGTCAGGCTGCGGGGAACATCACTGTATTAAGCCAGAAAATTTATCAGGTTTGCGTGAAAAACTAGATATAGTGTCAACAGAGCAGAAGTGGGTTGATTCCGGTGTTAATATCTCAGATAGAATAAGAGTAACAGAGATTGGTATAGTGCCTAGTAAGGTTAATTTTTGCCCTAAGCAGTATGAAGATTTTGCAATTGGGCCTGGGGAAAATAGCGTTACATTACCATTTGCACTTAAGGAAGGCGATACGATAAGCTTTAGTGTTATTGGAAGTAAAGTGTGTAAAGATAAAGAGAGTGAGACAAAAATCAGGTATGTGAAAATTGATGAAAAGTGCAGCGAACAAGAAACGGAACATTTTGCACATGTTTTAAATCGAGAAGGATGTCAGGGTGAAATATGTCCTAATAAATATATAATAGGCGATGCGCAATGGTTGAATGGAAAAGAGTACTGGGATTCAGATTTTTCGCAGTTAAGTCAAGATACAAACATTATTAATTCTATAAAACAAGGAGAAAGTGTAAACTGCAGTGAGCTTTCAAGTGATCAGAAAAACAAAACAGATACGCGCATTTTGAATTTACTCTGCGGACGTATATGTAAATTTCCTTCCGACAGCGGAAACAAAGGTTGCGCATACATTGAATACAATAGTATAGAAGGTGAGATATTCAATGCTTTAAATTCTAGTGGTGAATCTGTTATTGCTGAAACTATTAGTAACGTATTAAAGGAAAAACAGGTAAAAACTGACATTACACTATTACGTGTTCACATGGATGGTGAAGATTTTGAACACATTCCAACAGGTGGCATATGCACTAACTGTGATTATAAGATAGAAAAATACCATCGAACACCAAGTTTAACTTTTAGTTTATGTAGTAGAAATGACGAGCACTGCTATGATAGAAATGACAAAGGTGGTTTCAACATAAGAGTAGCGAAGAACCACAGTCTGGAGAATAGTTTGTATATAAGCGTCTCTGACAAACTTCCTGAGCATAAGCCTGGTGAAAACCAAGCGGATATATCTGTAGATATCAGCAAAGTTCATGATACTGAGTACATGGAAGGCTTAAAGGAAAAGTTAAAAGAAAAAAAAGGCACCATATATTATGGAATAAGAGACCATGGCTGCGATTACAAAAATGAAGGTCAGTTTAGTATTAACCTAACAACTAAAGAGCCACCTACAAAAACTTTTAGTGCAATATATAATTTCTTTGATGAAAAAGTGAAAACTGCATTTTTCGGCTCTAATTATAAAGACCCTAACGCAATTCACTCTGATACTAGTCCTGTGAAGTCTCTTTACGAAAGTTTTATAAAATCAAGCAGAACAAATACCATTAGATCTACTATAATATCACTATTAGTACTATATGTAATCTTATATACTCTTTATTACTTTTTTGGATTAACTCATATTTCTATATATGAGTTTTTAATTATATGCGTAAAGATAGGAATCATCGCCCAGCTATTGCAGGATAATAGCTGGGACTTTTTTTATAACAACGCATTCTCTATATTTATTAACACTCCAAAACAACTAATAGAAATAGCAAATTTTAGAGGCACTACTTCAAATGTTTTTGAGTTTCTTGATTTGCCGCTCAATAGGTTCTTGTCATCGCATTCAGTATTGTTAATAGTATCTCTTATATTTTCTGGCCCTTTGGGCATTGTATCTTTTTGCTTGGTGATTTGGGGTTTAATCACAGTGAGCTTATCTATTTTTAATGCCTTATTTTCTTTTATTACATCTATAGCAATAGTTGCGTTATTACTTTCTTTAGCACCTATTTTTATTATTTGTCTTTTATTTGCGTATACTAGGCAGATGTTTCAAAACTGGGTTAAAAATTTAGCAAGATTTGCAATTCATCCAGTGGTCCTTTTAATTTTTATATCACTGATAAGTCAGGTTATGGATTATATTGTGTATTCAGTATTTGATTGTGAGGTCTGCTCTACATGTATACTTAATATTAACCTAAAGATTTTTAACCCTTGTATTTTTTATGGTTATGCTTCCAAATATACACCTAATATTACCGCTATGATGGCTTTTGTTATTTTGGGACACGCTATGAAAGCTTTAGTTGAAGCTTCTTCGGCAATATCTGACTCGTTGTTTGGTGCTTATGTAGCAAGCGAACCTGGAAGACAGTATCAACAAAGCTTAATGGGAACAGTAGGGTTAGATGAACAAAGCGTTCAAAGAAGAGAAAGAGGAGATTCCTCTCAACAGTCAGGTACGTCAAGACCTCAAATACCACAAGGGACTCAAAGGTCAACGCCTCAGATACCACAAGGAAGACAGCAATGATAAGTAAAAGATCACTATTGTTGATACTGTGTCTTGCAATCACTGGTTGTAATATGGATTGTGTCGAGCCTGGGTTGCAGAGCAAAAACACCAGCGTTAATGTGGATGTTCCAGTTCGTAAAGCCGATAAAATTCATTGGGTTGATTCTGGTCAGGTAATTAGTCAGGGTGAGAAAATCAAATTCACCCTCGATGGATCAGTAAATTTTTGCCCTTTTAAAGAAGACAAAAATCCAAGGAAAGTACTTGTGCCAGCTAGCTTTTGTGCTGATGGCTCAGAACCAAATTATAGTAAGGCTGCGGATATTAATAGTGTACCTAACAATTATGGTGTTAATGAAAGTAAAAACGAACTATGTGGTGGCAAAGGATTTGGCAGCAATAGACGTTATGTGGACACTGGAATTAAAGTAAATCCTGGTGACAAGTTAAGCTTCAGCTTAGTTCCCAGAAAAATAACAATTGATTACGACAATCCAGAAGGGAAAGGCATCAATTTTGATGACAATTGTTATAAAGCTGTAGAAAATGACCGTAAGGAAACTGTATATAAGAAAGCTACAGTGAGTGAAGTACATCAGGGGGGAGAGTTTTTTTATGATGGTAAAGATGGTACAAAAAATAAAATACAATTTTTACCTCTTGATAAAACAAAAGCAAAGGAAAGCAAAGTGCTAGTTGGCAATGGGTATACCCCATATGATAATAAGGTGCATTTTAATAAAGGTTATATTCAAGACAACGAACCATGGGTATATGGTTCACTACTTGATTTACGCCGCGCTAAAATAGGATTGAACGAGTTATGTGATGGAAAAAACTGTAGTCTTGATGAGAGAAAAAAGTACTCCTCCTATGAGCTTAACTGTTACCATCAAAATATATGCTATACTGAGAAGGGTATATGGAACTATGGTTTAGGTCAAGCAGGGGAACGGAACTGTGTCTCCTCTATAAGGTATAAGAAGTACGATAAAGGAAATAAATGTGATATGTATTCTTATCTAGAAAAAATGGAAGGGAATGTTAAAGCAGGTAGTTTTACTGAAGATGATAAATCTTGGGCTGAGGCTCTTGTTGCAAAAATAAGTGATCCAGGTGATGCAAGTATTTCTGAAGGCAAGCGTAATGATATGAAGGGCGATGCTAAAGGTATTCAATGTCTTCCAAAAAGAGGAGGAGCAGGAAAGGAGAAAAATGATAAACTAGTATGCTCAAAAATCAGTGATAATTTTGAAGATTTTTCCTTAAAATTAAATCATGACTATCCAATAGGAAGTGTAACACCTGGTAGCAGTGTGATGCTTGCCATTGCAGATTATGGTCACTATGGAGCTAATAGAGGTGGGTACCATGTTAAAGTGACTAGATCATGTGAATATATTAATGGCGAAAAATTATATGTATATTTAGGTGATGAGCCACCTAAAGATTTGCATGGTGTGGGAACTAATGATTTTAAAGTGGTAGGAGTGAGAGAAAGAGTAAACGGAAAAGATGAGTACACCATATTAGATGTAATAAGCGGAGAACACTTTCAGAACGAAGAATCTAAGAAGATATATTTCGGCATCAATGTAAGCAACGTAGAGAGAGATGACATTACAGATGAAAATGGCAAATATTATGAAAATAATAAGTACACAGTAACTTTATTTGTTAAAAGAAAAATTAATGATTTTATTTCATCGAATGTAAACGGGGTATTTAAACTTATAAAAGAAGAAGTAATTGGGGACAGCGTTAAAGATTCATACAAAGGATATGCAAGAGGTCTTCTTCAAGGGGTAAGAGCTTTGCTTACTCTATACGTTATATTTACTGTCGTTGGCTATATGCTTGGAACAATACAGCTAAGTAAATTTGATTTCATTGTAAGAATGTTCAAGATAGCATTTATAGCTTTTGCCTTTAGCGATAGAAGCTGGGAACTTTTTGGTACAACTTTATCCAGACTTTTTATAGATGGTAGCACTTATTTGGTTGATAGCTTTTCTGGCTATATAGGGGAAGGGGGGAGAGAATTTGCATTCTTAGACTTGACAGCAGGAGTATTATTCACAGCAGAAACTTGGTTAAAGTTTTTATCATTGATGCTCTCTGGTCCTTTTGGCTTTATTGCATTTTTGGCAATACTCTACGCTACTTTTATGTTCTTAAAATGCATTATTAGCGCTACGTTTAAATATGTAATATCTACTGTTCTAGTGGCGTTTTTACTGTCATTAACACCTTTATTTATCGTATTTATTCTATTTCAAAAGACTAAACCCTTGTTTGATAATTGGATAAAAACGTTGGCTCATGTTTCATTAGAACCAGTCATTTTATTTTCATTTTTATCTCTTTTAAATCAGTTGATGTATTCAGTTTTATATAACCTCACAAATTTTTCTGCATGCTATCAATGTTTAATTAGCGTAAATTTCTTATCGTATGATCTGTGCTTGATGAAATCAATACTGCCTCTTGGATACAGTCCTGGCACTAGCGTTGATGTTGCACTCAGTACCGGAGAAAGGGCTGGTGGACACTTTGCAGCATTACCTATAGACCTAATCCAGGCGTTTATATACCTCATTATTGCCGGTGCAATGGAAGCTTTTGTTTCTATATCGGAAACTATGGTACAAACACTATTTAGCTCTGGTTATGGAGTTACTGGCGGTGTTGGTACAGTTGCTAAGAGCGCATCGCAAGCTATGCTGTCAACCGTTGGCCTTGATGATAAGACCCAAAGTATGATACAGAGTATCAAGCAGAAAATGAGTAAAGATCGGGGAAAAATTGAGGCTAAATTACCTAACACGCCAAAGCAACCAGACAAAAAAGAAGATTCTAAAGGAAGTTCTGATAAAACAACGAGTGATAGACCTAAAACATTAAAACAATCAGATCAGCAAAAAAATTCTGATGAAACAATAAGAAGTGATCCTAGTGCTAAAGCTAAAAACAAGGAAGAAAATGGAGAGGAGTAAGATATAAATGATATTATGGAGTAACTAATTAAAAAGATATTTTAAGTAAAGTTTTAGAAATTTATTCTGTATTTGGAAAAAGTTTAGATATGCAATCACGTTTAGGCAAATGTTGGTTTAGGGTATTACTTCTTGCAGCTTATGTGCTGATCACAGGTTGTAGTAAAAACGATATGCCTTTTCCAAGGTGTATATCTGCTGACTATTTTGGTCCTAAACCTATTGCAGTAAGCGCTCATTTTTCAAGCGACCACGATGCGTTTATTCCAGGAGATGGAGAAGTTATTGATCCTGAAACTGGCGAAATTAATTATGGTTTTCACCATAACCAAGTGGTGAAGTGGGAGGACACCGGACTCGAAACCAATGGAGATAGTTTAAAAGTGCGAGTTAATGGTGAATGGACATCTTGGAGTAATAATAACAAGAAGGAATCTAAAAAAGGCAGTTATACCTTACAAAGCTTGGAGCAGTTAAAATATGCAACTAAATTTGAAGGTAAACAAAGTGATAATAGTTTACCTAATTTTCACTTAGTTTGTAATGATTATAAACCTAGCATACAAAAATTTTCAAGTAAGCCTAATGCAAGTTGCACTGTAAATTGCAAGTGCATTAATGAAGATGATAGTGCAAATACAGTATCACGTGGTGCTCCATGTTGGTTTACCAACGGTCATGGTGCTTATCTTTTGTTTCAAACGGGGAAAGATGATCCTAACGAAAATCTAAAGTTAATGCGCGATCCTCAATATCCTACTGTACATCTAGGTTATAACTCCACAGCAGAGGGCGACAATGGATTTTTTACTTTAGACAGAGATAACACTAAATTAAAGGACAGAAATTGTAATGAGTTGAAGTTAAAAAAGGGATGGAAAATATATGTAAAAATATTAGATAGATATTACTTAGATAATGTAGGTGGCTACTCTTTTGAGTTCTTAAGTGGAGTGCAGCAGCCAAGTAGTTTTGGGTTTTTTGATTATATTTATAACTATCTAAAATGTGTATTATTGATTAACAAAAATTGTGAAGAGCATTTTAACAGTAACGATCCTGCAGCTGCACAAGCTATGTTCGAAAATATAGCTGAAAAAAGTACGAGCTTTCACAATTTTGTTCTTTCCTTGCTTGTTCTATTTGTAATGATTTCATCGCTTCTTTATCTTTTTGGCATGATACAAGAGACTAAGCATGATATGCTCATCAGAATGATGAAAATCACTCTAGTAATAGTGCTTATATCTCCTGGAAGTTTTAGATTTTTCTATGATCATTTTCTTGTTTTATTCGTTAAAGGTCTTGAACAATTGATAAGTATAATTACTAACTTTGCTCCCAACATGAACACCGGAAGTATTGCTCAAGGAGATGAAGCTAAGTTGTTTAGCTTCATGGAGGACATGTTCAATAAGTTTTTTGCTTATTCTGTTTGGAAAAAGTTTGCAGCGTTTTTGCATTACCAAATGTGGGCAAGCCTTCTGATGATACCGGCAATTTTCATAGGGATAGTTTTATATTTCTTGCTGTGCTTATATGCTTACATAATATTCCTCTCTGGTTTTATGGGTATAGCTTTTCTTATAGCCATCATGCCGCTGTTCCTAATCTCTATTTTATTCTCACCACTGAAAAGTCTATTTGAAGGTTGGATAAAATTCTGCACCAGCTTTTGTTTGCAGTCGATTATGATATTTGCTCTCTTGTCATTACTGGCTTCCATTATAATGAATACCTTTTATAGACAACTAGGTTTTACTGTATGCTACAATAAATGGTTCGAGGTAAGGTTATGTGCTCCAAAATGGGTGTTTGGTGGTTTTTGTATCATTGATAAACAGTATTTTGGTTGGACCCCAGGGCAAATTTTTGTACCTTACACTCTTGGAGAAGCTTCTCCACTTAACATAGATAAAAATATAGAAGGTATAGAAAAACTAAGCAGAGAAGGTGGTACAATAAAATTTACTGGCGGCGCTGGATATATCCCTCTTCCACCTGATTACATTGAAAAAGGGTTTCGTTATATAGATTATCCTTTCTTTAACCCAGTTCCTGGTACTGAGAAGAATCCAGCAGACCACTATATTGCAGAAAGTGATATGATAGTGAAGAATGACTGTAGAGCAAAAGATCTAGTACGCTTAACAAATAGTTTATCATATGCATCAGAAAAAGCTGATATTCTACTGTTGATCAACAATATAGACAAAAAGATAGGTGGTATGAATAGTAAAATAACAGAGCTTTACTGTCGATCTCAGCAAGATGAAGCAAAGTGTAAAAATTATAGGAAAATAGTGGATGACTACAGAAAAGGTACCATAAGACCAGATCTCAAAAGAGAGATAAAGTCTTTGGTGCAAAGAGTATTAGAACAACAAGGTTGTGGAAGACTGAAACTTCATGATTTATATAAGGATCCCAACAGTGAATACTGTAAGAAATGTAAAGATTGTGAGGATTGCAAAGATTATCGAGAAAATAGTGATTACCAAAGGGTGCAAGACATACAGAGAGGTTATTTAATCAATGCAGGGGAAATCTTTGTATTATTCTTGCTTTCATTTTTAATGTTCTCCTTACGCACGTTCGTACAACAAATGGGCTCAAGTATCGCTGGTGGTGGATTCAGCGTTTACAATATATCTAGTATGTATTCTAAGCATTCTCCAAGCGCTACTGCACATGGCGACCCAGATGCGTCTTTTGTAAGTCAAATCTTATATTTTGGCAAATCAGCAGTGCAAGATAAAATTGGTGGAGGGTTAGAGTCTTTAGGCAGTTGGGCTACTCATTTACCGGATAGATTAGCTGGAGGTGCAGCTAATCTGCTGGGGAGAGTACCAAGAGTTGGAGGAGTGCTGAAATACGCTATTGATGTGCCACGTAAATTTGTAGGTGCTACTATTGAAGCAACAAAATTTGCAACATCACCTAAAAATGACGTTGATAAACTTGAGGAAAAAATCTACAGGGCATTTGGAGTTGATAAGGAAGATATTACGCATAGAAGGATCGGTAAATATTTAGAATATTACAAAGGATATGTAGGATCACATTTGGGCTATACAATAGAAGATGCTATGAAATTTACTTGGGAGCATGGCCTTGACTCTATAGGAAAGCATGGCTATGATCATAACCTACTCTATAGAGCAAAAGAATATAGGCGAGATTTCTTAGAGAAGCTTCATGATTACACTATCGGCCGTAAGAGAGAACCAGAAAAAGACAATCCTGATCAATCAAATAAGGTAGAACGAGAGTTAGGCACGGAACTAGTAAGAGATAACCATGATCAGCCACTAGAAGAAGGCGACCCTCTTCGACTACGAGGGGGAGGTCAGCCAGATAAGGTAGTACGAGAACTAAGCACAGAACAAGAAGACAAGCCTAATCAACTACAGCATGATCAGCCAACAGAAGAAGATAAGCCTGATCAATCAAATGAAGTGACACGAAATTTAGGCACGGAACCAAAAGGCCCAGATGAAATTGATGATTTTGGATCTGCTTTTGAAGGTATGGAAAAACGTGCTGAAAGAGAAGGCAGAAGAAATCAAGATAAAGTTTACAACCTCTCACCACTTTTTGAAATGAACACTCCAGAAGCTGTAGAAAAACGTGCTGAAAGAGCTAGAAGAAAAGAAGAAAGAGATCGAAAAGACGAAGTTTATAATCTTAAGCCTTTATTTAAAGAACCAAAAAATCCAGAAGAGTACGTTAAGGCACTTTTTGGAATGAATACCCAGGAAGCTATAAAAAAACGTGCTGAAAGAGAGGAAAAAAGAAATCGAGAAGACAGTAAAAGGAAATTACCGGAACCAATGAGGAAACCAGATGCAAAAGGAGATGAGAAGAGGATTGAAGATGAAGACTAATAAAAATTTCAAAGGCCTTGATTATTATAAATTGCAGCAAGACAAAGATGGCAACATAAAGTTAAATGACTACGACGACATTTTAAATGCGCGTAGGGCAAGGGTAGACTTGTTGCGGGATAACACATCACTTGACAAGGATGTCAATTTTGCTAAATTGAATAAAGCTTTGAGTGAGAAATTTGTAGATAATCATAGTTTATTGTCTGAATTTGATAAGGAAGACAAAGAGATTGTACAAGAAAGGATTAAGTTGTTTAGTATTTTAGAAAGTCTTGAAGACCTTAAAAGCGTGAAAAGTGAGGATCTGTTAGAGGTTAGCTTACTGCTGTCAGATCTTAGCTTCATAGAGAGAAATGTTGTACTAAATACCGATCAGAATTCTGATCTAGCAGGATTTAAAAACCTATTTATTGAAAAAAAAGCATCTGGTGAAGAGTATAGTGAAGAAGAATGTAGAGGCTTTCTTGATAATATAGATAAAATCAATACTATAATTAAGTTAGAGTTAGAAAGCAGAATTGAAGGGCTAAATCATGATGAAAAAAATGATCATGATGATTTACAAGATGAGATTGGTCAAGCAATTAATGCAGCAGGCAAATCAGAAAAAGATAACTGATGAGTCTTGTGTTTGTGTTTTTCTTACAAGCGACTCGATAGCTTCTCTCTATTAAACTGCTAAAGCCATATTGACATTAATCATATAGTATAAATAATTAATTATTTTGGAGCTTATTTAATATGCTACGCATCATTGCAGGCAAATATCGCGGAAGAAAAATAACTACAGGTAAGCATTTAGCTGCACGGCCAACTATGAGTATTGTCCGAGAAGCAATATTTAATATGCTTTCCTCAAGAAAACCTATTTATAACTTGAATGTACTTGATTTATTCTGTGGTAGTGGTTCTTTTTCATTTGAAGCGCTTTCTCGTGACGCTAAACATGCATTCATGGTGGATTCAGATTATTACAATTTGCAACTGCCTAAAAAAACAGCAGAAGATTTTGGAATTACGAACAATGTCACGCTAATTTGTTGTAGTGCTAACAAATTGCCACAACCTATTTCAAAGTGCGATGTAGTTTTTATAGACCCACCTTACAATAGCAATCTAGTTGAATCAACGTTGAATGGACTAGCTCACTCAGGCTGGTTAAGTGATGATGCATTGATAATTCTAGAGATTAGGAAAAACGAAGATTTTGAGTGCAATAAAAACTTCAGTATAATCTTGGAACGCACCTACGGTATAGCGAGAATAATTTTTCTTTCTCTATTAACTTGAACTTGCATATACTTTTCATTGATGAGTTCCAGTTCTATTTTCGTCAAGTTTCCGGAGAAATTACTTATTCTGTACTGCCCTAGATCAAAATTTTTATTAAATTCAGAGTCTATTAAATATTCATGTGCTTCTTCAATAAATTTATTTTCTTTTTCTTCGTAACTGGTGTATTTTGTTGTACCATTATTATCCTCACGATAAACTAAATGTTCTTTATGATCAGCATGAATATTTTTATTTTCACAAACCTTTTCAGGATCGTGCTCAAGTACTTTTCTACCAACAATCAATAGCTTATAAGAAATTTCCTATGATTCCTTTTAAGCGAGTTTTGAATTTTTGAAATGTCATGACATTGTTGATAAGGTTATCAAGAAACGATAAAGTATCCACAAAATCTTCTGAATAATCATTGATAAAAAAAAGTATCGTACTTAAGTACACTCCAGCTAATATTGCTCTTTTTGTATAGTAGTTAAAATCTGTTGATTGGTCATAAATGCCATACCAAATCGCACTAACAGTTCTGTATAAAAGTTTACTAGAAAAATATGTATTTTTTGGTGATACAGAGAATAATAAAACATTTTTTAAAAGTTCTCTATAATTTGGTAGCTTAGCGTAATTTGAAAAGCGTATTTGAATGGCTAACTTTACTCGCTCTCGCACTTTCATATCTTCTAAATTAGAATTCCTTAGTTCAGCTTCCATTGAGCTATTTAAGTCCTCTGCTATGTGCTCCAAAGCGCTATATATTCCATTCTGAAATTTGCAAAAGCTATTAGCTAGATTAAGGTCAGTGCACACCTTTAATAGGGTTTCATCGCTTATCCCTTCAAATGGAATAACCCTAATTAGCTTATCTATTATTAACTTTTGTTCCACGCAACATCATACTAAACAGCATGTGTGATTGTACCTGAGATTTTCAAACATTCTACAAAATGCTTCACCACGTTCCTCGAAATTTTTCCATTGATCAAAAGAAGCACACGCGGGAGAAAGTAATATTGTTACTTCTTCTGCGCTATTTAAGGCCTCTTCAAAAGCCAATCTGAATGCATCTTCTAGATTGCAACATTTAACATAATCTACTTTATTCTCCATAACATTTGCAAAAGCTTCGGTTGATTCTCCAATAAGAAAAGCTTTTCTAACCCTTGTAAAATGCTTGCTTAATGATTCTATTCCACCTTTTTTGCTTCTTCCACCAGCGATCCAATTTATGTTTTCATAAGATAAGATCGCCTTTTCGCTCGATTTTGCATTAGTTGCTTTGCTATCGTTCACGAAAAACACATTTCTTATTTTGCCAAGCAGTTCATTCCTATGCCTCAGTCCTGAAAAGGACTTGATTCCATTGATAATAGTGTTGCTATCTACTCCAAGTACCTTACATACGGCATATGTGGCTGCTATGTTTTCTGCGTTGGATATTAGGTTTATTTTCACGTCGCTTACTGATAAGCTATGATTCTCTAGTTTTAACGAGATCTTCTGGATCCCAGTGCCCCTTTTGTCATCCAAGTAGCTGACACTGGGATCCAGATAATTTCGATCTATACCAGTAATCTGTTCACTATAATCAAGCAAATTGTTACCTGCCAATGATATTAGATCTCTTGCACCACCCTCTGTCATCTGAGTAGTTGGCAATGGTTTTTCTTTTCTGGATTCCAGCGTCACGCGCTGGAATGACATCGGGGAATATGTTACTGAGATTGGAATTTTGTCTCCAGTGAATTTGTTGAATATATCAGCAGTAATCTCATTGTCACATCCTATTACGGCAACCTCACTACCGTTTATCAGTTTTAATTTAGTTGCTATGTAGTTCTCCATACTTCCATGCCTATCTATGTGATCTGGTGTAATATTGAGCAGTGCTGAAATGTCCACGTTAATTTCATTCATCAACTCCAATTGAAAAGAGGAGAGTTCGATTACATAAATTTCTGCATCTCTTTCTAGATCCAAAACAGGAACGCCTAAATTTCCACCAATAGCTACTTTTTTCCCTGCAGATTTTAATATGTGCCCTATTAGTGATGTAGTGGTTGATTTACCATTTGTTCCTGTGACGCCTATTACCTTCTGGTTCGTAGTTTTAGCTTCAAGAAATAGCTCAATGTCTGATTTTATTTTGCAATCAAATCTCCTTGCAAGTTTTACTATCCAATGTGGCTCTGTTGGCACTCCAGGGCTTAAAACCAATGCACTGATCTCATGCCAATTGTATTCCTTGGGATGAATAAAATTACATTTTTTATTCATCATTTTTGCATTTGCTATTTGCTCTTCATGATCATCCCATGCATATATTCTTGCACCACTCTTTGTTAGAGCGTTAATGGCGGATAAACCAGTTTTACCAAGACCAAAAACCGCGACGTTTTGATTTTTGTATTTGTTTAGTTGCACTGCTAGATAACTTATGCGAACCATTTTATAAAGATATCGTACAAATTACAACAGACTTCTTTCGTAGGTTACAACTGTCATTCAATAGAAACAAAAAACTTCCTTGACAAACTCCGCCAGCCCCCTTATCATGAAACTGAAGCTATTTATTTATCTTCTCTGTACAGATTAAATGACAAAAAAACTCACGTATCTGGCGTCTCATGTTTAATTTTTTGCACTATGTGCACCTTATGTCTTTATCAAATTTCTAGGTTTTTACCTACACAAGCTGAGATACGCTTATAAAGCATTTAAAACATTAAAAAACGCCAACTTAAAAAATGGATAGTGAATAATTAGCTACCCTAGGGTTTCTTTTGCCTTTTTTTCTGTTTAGTAAATTTCTTAATGTTTATAATTTAGATTAGTTGCGGCTTAAAAGCAACTGAATCGCGGTTATTAAACGTTTAGAATAAAAAAACGCCATACTTGAAAGTATAATGTAAGTAATTAGCCAACCACGGGGCTTCTTTTGCCTTTTTTTCATTTGGTAAATTTCTTAATATTTATGGCTGAACGACAATCGTCATCCCGCTGCTTGTTAGCGGGATCTCTTGTTAGCGGCTGAGATACCGCGAATGAATCGCGGTATGACGGTTCGCGACGGCGTGACGATAAGCTCGTTATCCCGCTGCTTGTTAGCGGCTAAGAGATACCGCGGCAGTATGACGGTTAAGTGGGGTGTCATCCCAGTGTCAGCTACTCGGATGACAGGAGAAGGAGGCTACTTGCATGACACCATTCTTTTTTCTGGATCCAAGTAATCAGGGCACTGGGATGACAAGAAGAGGGCACTGCCGTCATAAAGGAACCAGTGTCAGCTACTCGGATGACAACAAAGAGCTACTTGGATAACAAGAAATATAGGTACTGGAATTGTAAAGAGTTTGCAAATATTAGTTATTACCTGTAGGATATAGAGAAATTAGTAAGGATTTTAATAGGAATAATATGCCATCTGTTGCTTTTATTTTACCTGATGGGAGTAAGAAAAGCTATGAAGCTGCAGAGGGAGAAACTCTGCTCAATTTAGCCCACAGAAGTGATCCAGATCTGCTTGAAGGTGCATGTGAAGGTTCTCTTGCTTGCTCTACATGCCATGTAATTGTTGATCCAAAGTTTTATAATGCTGTAGAAATACATAACCCTATATCTGATGAGGAAAATGATATGTTAGACCTAGCTTTCGGCTTAACAGAGACGTCGAGGCTTGGATGCCAAATAAAAATCACAAAAGATATCGACGGCTTGTGTGTAACCATACCAAGGGGTACAAGAAACATATCATTAGATAAACAGGGGAATCATGCGTAAGATTTTTATCTATATTATCATCTCTTTACTTTTGTTTATTCCTGTAGCGTATAGTGGTTTTTGGTATTTTTCTGCATGTAAGGTAAAAAATCTTTTAGCTGAAACAATACTATACATTAACGACGAAAAATTTGATATTTCACATGATTTTAGTGGATTTCCTACTAACCTAATTTTCCGTGTGACAAACCCAAAATTTTCCAATGAGCAATTAACCATCTCATCTGATGCTTTATTGATAAAAAATAGATTGTTTAATAAATCAGTATATATCTACATACCAAGCAATGAAGTCAACATTGCTGTTCATGATGATGAGAAAAAGAATATAAAATGCCACGCAAACGATAGCAGCCACTTTGTTGTTAGACTAAACGATTTACCATCTTCATTGCGATTCAACAGAAATAGTACCGTGATAGACTATATAGGTACATTTCGTTACGAAGATTATGGATTAAAATGTGATGTTTCAGAAAATCAGCAAAGTGTTATAACTGAAGTGAATGATAAAAGTAATTACATTCAATTTTACCTCGATAAAGAACTGAGTGGAAATGCTAAGCTAGGATTTGATTTGTATACTTATCGGTATAAAAATACTGCAAGTCCTGAAAGTTACCTTAGTATCGATACTAAATTTGATTATGAATTTGTAAACGACATCTCGGCTTCCAGAATTAATTTCAATATAGAGAAATTTTTGATTCAAAGTAATAATTTTTCTTTTGCTGCAGATGGTGGGGTAAACAATTACAACTTAGTTACTTATTCATTTAAAGACAAAATCAACGTGGCTATATCAAATTATAAAGAATTAATCTCGTTTATGATTGGTGACTCAAAAACTTCAGATGCGTTTGAAAAATTAATGTCTTCCTTATCAGAAAAAACAACTGATGATGGCATTCAATTTTCAATAAAGTACGATGATGATGTAGGGTCAAGTTTTATTGGAAAGTTATCCACCACTGATTTTATGAACCAGCTCAGTAAAATAACCCAATTAACCAAGGATGAGAGCAGTAGTTAGTTTACTTTTCATATTGATATTCCACTCAGGCGTAAACGCTTTTACTCTGGATAATAAACTCAGAGATAAAAGCATGGAAAAACGAGCAACAAGTTTATTTGAAATAATAAGGTGTCCAATATGTTCTGGCGAATCATTGTCTGAATCTGGATCTCAGATCGCGTATGATATGCGAGAAGCAATTCGTAAAAAAATCAATGATGGATACACAGATGAAGAGATAATCTCAGAGTTAAAAAATTCTTACGGCAATTCAATTATAATCGTACCGCCTATAAAATCTAGCACTTACATTTTGTGGTTTATTCCACTTACAACTCTGCTTATTGGGTGTTTTTTAATACAAAGATACATCAATACAACCACTTAAACCTTTTATATATAGCTAAAGTGACTTAGAGGTTGTCCGGAAACAAGTAAAAGGCTATAATATCTGAAATTTTAGTACGGGGTAAAGATGAGAAAAAAGTATCCAACAGATCTAAGCGAAAGGGAATAGGCAAGAATAGAAAAACACTTCAGAGTATCATACAAGAAAGGAGGAAGGCCGCCAAAGTATAGCAAAAGAGAAATATTAGAAGCAATTTTCTATGTATTGCGTACAGGGTGTCAATGGCGGTATTTACCAAATGATTTTCCGCTATGGAAGACTGTGTATGAGCAGTTCAGGCAATGGAAGAAGCAGGGAATTTTTGAGAAAATGAATTATGAAATTACAAAATATAGTAGAAGAAAAATAGGAAGGAATGAGCAGCCAAGTGCCTGTATAGTAGATAGTCAATCTGTAAAGACTACAGAAAAGGGGGGATCAAAGGCTATGATGGAAGTAAAAAAGTAAAGGGTAGAAAAAGGCATATAATTACAGACACTCAGGGTTTTATACTAGGTTGTTACGTAGGCGCTGCTAACGAAAATGATAGAGATGGTATTAAAATAGCATTAAACAATATGAGAACAAAATATACTAAAGTTAAAAAAATGTGGGCTGACATGGGATACCAAGGAAGAAATTTAAAGAATCACATAAAGGAAGAATATGACATAGATATTGAAATTGTTACAAGGCCTCCATGTAGATTTTGGGTGCACAAAGATACGCCACCTGAGCTACTACCAACAAGAGAACAAGGGTTTAAAGTACAGCCAAGAAGATGGGTTGTAGAAAGGACTTTTGCTTGGGTTAATAGGAATAGAAGGCTATCGAAGGAGTATGATTTACTCACAACATCCACTGAGAATTTCATATACCTAGCTATGAGTAGGGTTATGTTAAAGAGGGAATATGCTTGAATTTACTTGTTTCCGGACAACCTCTAACTTTAAAATCATAGAAAATACTGTCGAAAAAGGAAGTTTTCTTGTTCGTGTAAAACTCAACACAATGGATTTTCTGAAAAGTTTTCGAGTATATTATATTTTTAATTTGTAGAATAAGGTTTTTTCCTTTTTGCATATTTCACCTAAAAAGGACACATTTTAGACTTCTTTGTTGAAATAAAACAGAAACAAAAGTGCTGTCCCTTGCACTCTTTGGATAATTTAATGATAAAAAATTTGGAGAGAAATTTTATACACAATCTCTGACATTTTTCCTTAAGTTGACGCCATTGCCTGAACGGATACAACTTAATTTTTAATCTGCAGGAGTCAAGTTGAGAATGTCCAATTTTCCACTTTCTTTATAGCATAACATACTTCAGCGCCTCTTGCTCCTCTTGAAGTCCAATGGGCTCACCACTTATGTGTAAATTAATCGTTAATGTTGTACACGTTCTTTTCTTTTTCTACTCTCTCTTGCTCTTCAATACAATATATAGCAAGCGGATTAGCTTTAAGTCTTTCGACTCCTATTTCTTCTCCTGTTCCATCGCAGTAACCATAAGTGCCTAATTTTATTTTTTCTAACGCCTCCTTAATTTTTTCTTTTCTATCTTTTCGACGCTTGATTAATTCCTCGTTTCCACTATCTCCATCAGAATAGTATGTATCAATACTATTCTCTTCTAGTTCTTGTTTCTCCAGCTCAGCGAGTATTGACTGTAACTTTAAGCTGAAGTATTCCAGTTGTTTTACGCTCATATATTCTTCATCTTCTGAAGGAGTGTAATCTTCTGGTGACTTTATTTTTGGTAACTTTTCCATAATTGCATTATCAAAAAAATAATAAAACCTATATAATTTATGAACAAAAAATTATACTACCTCAAAGTAAACACTATAATTTATAATAAACATTTAAAAGCCTAGTATGATCGACTCAGTAAAAAAATTAGTAATAGATGATAAGAGCTTTACCTATATAGTATGTATTTTTATCATAATGTTAAGTTTATCTTCATTTACACTTAAAAACAACAATAAACAAGAAGTTATGTTAACATTAACATGGATATGTGCTACATTTGTTTTGCAGATTTCTACAAATAATTTGTTTACATCTGATTATCATGATGGAATATTAGAGCAAATCTTTGTACAGCCACTCTCTTCTAGGCTTATAGTTGCTTATAAAATTTTCGCTCACTGGCTATTATTTGGATTACCAATTTCAGTGATTTCTTCCATATTCAGCTTTGCAGTTCTATGCAATAGTATTGAACACTCAATAGCAGTTGGAGTGTCTTTATTATTTAATACGCTGATAATCATTAATATTTCAGCTACTGGAAATGCATTGATGATTGGTCGAAACAACTTAGCATCAGGAGTATCGCAAATTCTTGTTTTGCCAATGATAATGCCAACCTTTGTGTATTTTAAAATGCTAACTCAATTTGAAAATTTGTCCTTGAATATTTATACACTACTAATCACCATCTTAATTTTTGTTATTTTGATTGTTAACAGCACCATAACTACTCACATGGCACTAAAATTTGCTGTGGAACAGGATTGAAAAATCTTACTGTTATTCAGTAGACTTCTTGCATAACCTAGAAAAAAGGCAAATAGTTATTATAGATTTAGGTTTATCGACAATTTGAAAAACCTTCATTCCAGCATCCTTCCCTGTCATCCAAGTAGCCCTTCGTTGTCATCCCAGTGTCAAAAACTGGGATAACAGCTAACCTGACAACAGTCATCCCGCTACTTGTTAGCGGCTAAGAGATACCGTGACGGTATGACGGTTCGCGGTGGCATGACGATAAGCCTCATCATCCCGCTACGTGTTAGCGCCGCGGCGGTATGACGATTCGCAGCGGCATGACGAGAAAGGGGCTACTTGGATGATACCTTTTTTCTACTTAGTTTGGGTTATGCAAGAAGTCTATTCCTTCATAAGGAGAAGTAGTTAAAGGAATTTACTCTATTTCTCCCTCTTTTTTTATTATTTTTAATCTATAGTTAACGTAAAAGAGATATGCAAAAACTCTATTGATCCATAGTCTGCAAATTATTAATAACACTTACTTTAAAGAACCTCACTTTACGCTGATCTTTGAGCGCTCTTCTGTGGTATTTTGTAAGAGTATAACTTGTGAAATCGTCTTCCCTATAGATTAAAGAGTTACACTGCTTTATATGTGATGCTATCCACTCTGCATAGTCCTGATGATCGGTTGCAATGAATATTTCCCCTGTTATAAGTATTTTTTTTGCTAATAAATTTAAAAATTCCGTATTAATTAATCGTCTTTTATTGTGACTTCTTTTTGGCCATGGATCTGGAAAGAGAATAAAGAATCTTTCAACACTGTTATCAGGAAAATTTGCAATCAATTCTCTTGCATCTTCTGTCCACATTAAAATATTTTTTATGTTCTGTATTTCTATGTTTGTCAGCAAGCGAGAAACCCCCTTTAAGTAGGGCTCACATCCTATAAATAATAGATCAGGTTCATTGAGCACCTGGTAAAGCATATTTTCACCGTTGCCAAAGCCTATTTCTACCCATATTCTTTTTTGTGAATTTACAATTTTCTCTATAGATTCCTTGCTGTTTTGAATAGAATATTTTTCCAATATTTCATCAACATCAGGTTTTAGCCTGGACCTTCTGGAGAACGATCTAATCCACTTGCTATTCTTAAATAGCATATTCTTGATACATATATAATTTTCTCACTATATTTTATATAGCTTAAACAATTCTCGAAATGAGTTAATGAAAAATTACTTGTCAATAATTGTTAATATTATATAATATATGAGTTCTAATAAAGTTTAAGTTAAAGGTATGAATAATAATAATCCAGTCGTAAATCTACCGGTTACTATCAGAAAGCTATCATCAAACAAATTTATAGAAGAGATATGTCAAGGCCAATTTGAGGATCAAGATAATACCTTGTTTGAAGATTCTTTTGTTAACAAAATTAAAGAAGGAGATGTGGTAGAAGGTGTAATTACAAGAATAAACCCTAACGACGTTGTGGTTGATATTGGTTTAAAATCTGACGGGAGAATTCTGATCAAGGAACTCGGTTGTAATGATGAGGTCATTATTGGCTCGAAAATCAGAGTTTATGTGGAAAGAATTGAAGATTATCATGGTAATGTTGTTCTTAGTCGTGAAAAAGCAATTAGGGACGAAAAATGGAATAAGTTGGAAGAAGATACAGTTACAAGGGCTGAAGTAAGCGGAGTTATTAAACGCTCAATTAAATGTGGCTTTATTGTTGATCTTGGTGACGGAATAAGCGCTTTTTTACCGCTGAGTCATGTGGATTTGAAGCAAGTAAAAGATGCGAAGCACCTTATTGAAACTGAACAAAAGTTCATCGTGCTTAAAATGGATAAGAAGCAGGGCAATATTGTAGTATCAAGAAAGCTGGTGTTAGAAAAATTGCACGCTGGTGAAAAAATTAAATTTTTAGAATCTTTAAATGAAGGCGATATAATAGAAGGGAAAATAAAAAGTATCACTCATTACGGTGTATTTGTCGGTATTCATGAATCAGATGTAGTGGGAGTTATAGATGGATTGTTACATATTACAGATATCTCTTGGAGTAGGGTAAGTCATCCGTCTGCAGTTTTTACTTGTGGTCAGACTATAAAAGTTAAAATTATAAAAATAGACAAGGAAAATGCTAAAATTTCCTTGGGTGTGAAGCAGCTAGAAGATAGCCCTTGGCAAGATGCAGAGTCAAAATATCCAGTTGATAGTGTGCATAAGGGTTATGTAACAAGCATAGAAGATTATGGATTATTTGTTGAGCTTAGACCTGGAATTGAAGGTTTAGTGCACTCGTCAGAAATAACTTGGGTTAAGAGTAATTTACCAGTTAGTAGTCTCGTAACAAGGGGACAAGAAGTATATGTAAAAATTCTCAGTATTGACATTGCTAAGAGTAGGATGAGTTTAAGCATGAAAAGGTGTGTAGACAACCCTTGGCAAGTATTTATCAATAAATATCCTCCTGGTTCTATTGTTTCTGGTGAAGTGAAGAATAATACCGGCTCATATGTATCTGTTGCTTTCGGTGATTCTGAAATAGATGAGAACGTAGAAGGGACAATATATGTGAAAGATTTTAGTTGGTCTAAAAATGGTTCAGATGAGATAAAGAAGTATAATGTAGGTGATAAAATAGAAGCAAAAGTAATAAGGGCTAACGTGAATCGGGCAAGAATTTATCTTGGAATAAAACAAATAGAGTATGATCCTCTTGAAGAACTGATAAAGAAAGTTAAGGTAGGTGATAAAATACAGGTTATTGTAGGTAAGAGAGAAGATAATGGACTAGTCGTTGAAGTTGAGAACGATGTAACCCTTCTAATAGATCAAGAGCATTTACCAGAGAATAAAAAATTCTCTATATCAGAAAAAATAGAAGTTGAAGTATTGGGTGTTGAGGAATATAACATAGCATTATCTGCTAAGTGATAAGGTTTACTTATTTTGGCTTCATATAAATGGCAACAAAGTCTGATATAATAGCGAGGGTAGCAAAAAGACATCCTTTTTTAGATAAGATTGTTATAGCAGCTATAGTTGATAGATTTTTTGGGATACTTTCAAGCACATTGAAACATCATAATAGAGTTGAAATTAGGGGGTTTGGTTCTTTTTCAGTTAGAAGTTATAACTTGAAAGAAACAAGCCATTTAATGTTACAGAAGTTTACAAAGAATCAATACTTTAAAACATATTTTCGTAGCAGTAAAAAATTATCTGATTTGATAAATGAATAAAAATTTATACCATAAATAAGATGAAAGTAGGGGTTTGAGTTTATACTGTACGATAGAAATTTTTAGCACCATATGCAAGTAGTAGAAATAGTTATACGTAATAACACATATAAAATATCTTGCGAAAGTGGGAAGGGGAATCATTTATTACGCCTTGCTAATAGTTTTGACAAGTTAGTTAGTTCTGTATCTCAAAAAACTGGAGGTAAGGGTTCGGATGCATTAAATTTCTTACTTGCAGCACTAATTCTTGAGGATAAAATTTTAGAATTAACAAAGCGATTAGATGAAGTAAATCAAGAGCGCGAAAAGTATAGAAACGAGAAAAGAATAGAATATACTGAGGTACTAGATAAGGTAAATAAGATTATCACTAATCTTGAGTGCATAAAGGATTAGCTTCAATAAAGCAAGCAATTAAATTGACTATCTGACTATTCAAGCCAGGAGGGAGGTTTGTCTTACGAGTTATGTAACAATATAATTCGTAATCATCAAGATCAACTATTTTTTCGTATTCGATTAGTTCGCTTAAGGAAAATTTATCAAGATATTTCAATGCGAAATGCCCTAAAAGTATATCGGTTTCTTTGCAACCCCTATGCCAGCTTCTATATATTAATTTTCTTCTGAGTAGTGAGGTATCTGTCATTACAATTAAACTTTTTTTAATTTAAAAGTTAAACTAAATACTTGTCAAGCGAGGCGCATTTTAATATACTTAACATTTTGTTAAGATCTAAATATACAGGTGGAATTAATTTCTAATCTTATCCATCAATTTAGCGATGGAATATATTATTTTTTATCATTTTCTTTAATAATTTCTGTCATAGTATTCGTGCATGAATATGGGCATTATGTTGTTGCCAAAGCATGCAAAGTTAAAGTTGAATCTTTTTCCATAGGTTTTGGTCCTGAAATTTTTGGTTTTAACGATAAGTCTGGAACTAGATGGAAATTAAGCGCTGTTCCATTGGGTGGTTATGTTAAAATGCTAGGAGATACTAATGCAGCGAGTGTCCCAGCTGATCAACAAGAATTAACGGAAGAAGAAAAATTGTATTCATTTCATACAAAACTGCGTCATAAAAAAGCAGCAGTAGTTTTTGCAGGGCCTTTTGCAAACATGGTATTTGCTGTTATAGCTTTTACAATATTTTTTAGCATAGCAGGTTATTATCGCACTCCACCGGTGATTGAAAATGTAATCGAAGGTAGTGCAGCTAAGCAAGCTGGTTTGTTGCCAGGTGACACTATTACACAAATCAATGAGCATAAAATAAAATACTTTGAAGATATTTCACGTGTGATAATGTCGAATCCTAAAACAAGAATGGAGATTGAGTATAGCAGAAATAATGAGAAGCACAGGACCAGTTTAACTCCATTAATAATCAAGGACAAAGACGTTTTTGGCAACACAATAGAAAGAGAAACTATAGGGATTATTTCAGTCAATACATTAAAGCAGTCGTCTTTTCTTGGGGCTGTGAGCTTATCAGTAAGTGAAACTTACCACACTATGTGCTTAACGATCAAAGCTCTCTTTCACATTATTGTTGGTAAAAGGAGTATCAATGAAATAGGTGGACCAATAAAAATCGCAAAATATTCAGGACAATCAGCTAAAAAGGGATTTATTATGGTTCTATATTTTATGGCAATCATTTCAGCTAATTTAGCTGCAATTAACTTGCTGCCAATACCACTGCTAGATGGTGGGCATTTATTTCATTATATCATAGAAGCGGTTATACGTAGGGATTTAAGCTTGAAATGTCAAAAATATGCAGCTATTTTTGGTGCTTTAGTGTTGTTTTTGCTTATGGCAACTGGAATGTCAAATGATATTAGGGATCTTTTTTGAAATAAAATATGAAAAAGCTATTTTATATACTGGTAGTGGTTTTTATTTCTTTTCCTGCCCTGCTTGTTGCTTTAGGAACTGCGGAAAAAGTGCAGGTGAAAGATGTCAAATGTATTGGTAATGAGAGGGTAAGCAACCAGACAATAGGGTTCTATATAAAACTAAAATCTGGTGATTATATAAACGACGATGATATAGACTCAATTATAAAAGATCTATATAAAACAAAGTTATTTGCTAGTGTTAATGCTTACATAGATGATAAAAAAAATTTAGTAATAAAAATTCAAGAAAATCCACTAATTAACAAGATAATATTAAAGGGTAATAAGTTATTTAATAGCAAAGAGTTACTAAATAATGTGATTCAGTCAAAATCGCTAACTATTTTCACTGAAACAAAATTGCAAAACGATTTAATGAATTTAATCACTACTTATAGAAATAACGGTAAGGTTGGCGTTAAAATTGAATATGAGTTGGAGAAGCTCGATAGTAATAGGGTCAATCTAATTTTCAAAATAAAAGAAGGCAAAACCTCTAAAATTAAGGATATAAGATTTATAGGCAATAAAAACTTTTCTGAAAATGAGCTAGAGCAAGTTATTAAAAGACATAGTAATGACATATTTAGTAAGTTATTTAGAGCCATTTTTAAAGGCGAAAATCATTATTCACCGCAATATCTATTGATTAACACAGAATTGCTCGATCGTTTTTATTCGTCTAGGGGATATATTCAAAATAATATTCAACCAATTGTTGAGGTTGATAATAACAATCAAACAGAGTTAACTTTTTTGATTGACGAAGGACAGCAGTATTTGTTTGGAAATAATGAGGTTAATATTGAAACTGAAATTCAGGATTTGAGCCTAAAAGAAGAAATATTGGATTTTATAACAGAGGAAAACGATAAGATATTTAATAGAGTTAAAATTAATAATACAGTAGAAAAAATAAACAAATATTTAAATGAAAAAGGATACATATTTGCAAAAGTTAATCCAGAGTATGCACAACGTGACAACGTTGTAGATGTAACCTACAGAGTGCTGCCGGGTAAAAAGATTTATATAAATCAAATTACAATTGATGGTAACGATCGCACTTTAGATAAAGTGATCAGAAGTAAGCTAAGTGTAGCAGAAGGTGATGCATACAATATATCTGAGATTCAAAAGTCACGTAAAAAACTAATGAGTAGTGATTTTTTTGGAACAGTGAAAGTAAATAGTTACGCAGTTAATGATAATACAGTAAATCTTGACTTAAATGTTAAAGAAAAAAACACTACTTCGTTGTATTTGGGAGGCGGTGTGTCTCTTCCTGGTGGAGCATTGATTAAAATTGACCTCAAAGACCGTAATTTATTTGGTACTGGAAAAGAGCTCTCTTTTGCTCTTGAAAAAAGTCAATACGTATTTTCTACTGATTTAGAGTTTGTTGAAAATAATTTTAACGATTCTGATACGTCACTAGGCATGGGTGTATTTTATGAAAAACAAGATAAACCAAACACTACTTTTGATAGTTGCGATATGGGATTTTTTACAAAGTTATCATATAAAGTCACAGAGAACTTAACTAATTCCCTTCGCTATTCTTATAAGTATAATCATATACACATGGATAATAAGGGTGGACAAGACACCGATATCTCTGAAATAATACTGGACCGAAAAGGTAAACATCAGATTTCATCAGTGGGATACACGTTGGCATATAATAAACTGGATAATCTATATGCTCCAAAAGAAGGGTATTTACTGCGCTTAAGTCAGGATATTTCAGGATTGGGAGGAAACGTGAATTTCCTAAAATCTGAATTCTTATCTTTTTATACGCACCCTATATTAAGCAAAATTGACGATGATATAACGCTACGCTTTAAGATGGCGGCAGGTCATATTTTTTCTTATACTGATGAAAATCTAAACATTGGCCAGCACTTTTTTAAAGGGGGTAATGAGATTAGAGGGTTTGACCTTTCCGGTATTGGACCAAGAGCAGAAGACAAAAATAAAAGCTCATTAGGAGGCAAAACTTATTTTAATCTAACACAGCAAGTGGATTTTCCTCTACCAAAACTATATGACTATGCTGGTATCAAAGGCTCACTATTTGTTGACTATGCGACACTTTTTGGCTTAGATGATAAAAATAAGAAGTATGAAGGGAAATACTATGATAGCAAGCTTGTGAGAGTGTCACCAGGTTTTGGCTTTTCAATGCTTTCTCCTTTTGGTAGACTTAGATTGGATTTCGGGTTTCCTTTAGTAAAGGAATCTTATGATATAATACCATCACCAAATGTTAAATTTTCTATTGAAGCGGGGATTTGAATGAAATATATACAGTTATTTATATCAGTTATTGCCTTAATTATTTCCTTATTTGTGGGGTATAAGTTTGTAGGATATCAACCTCAGAACACAAAAGCTGCAATTATCGATAGTGACAAAGTCATCAATGAATCTCTTGCTCTGCAAAATATACAACAACAAATAAAGGAGCAGAATTCTAGATTACAACAAGAATTTGAAAGTGAGTTAGAAAAACTTAAGCCATCAAAAGAAGAATTTGAACTTTTGTCAGAAGAAGCAAAAAAAGAAAAGACAGAACAGTTTAATGAGCACACTGTAAATACTAGAGATAATTACGCTAAAAAAATGTTACATTTAGAAGAAAGCTATAGAGACGCAGTAGAGAGTGTTTTTAACAAGATAAAAGAAGTCGCTAAAAAAACGGCAGAAAAAAACAACATAGATTTGGTACTATTTATTTCAAAAAAGAACCAAGTTTTATACTCCACGGATGAAGTTGATTTATCAGATGTGGTATTAAACAATATAAACAAGAAAATACCTGAATTTGCTTTGAAAGGCATTGAGTAGGCTTATGCAATTTAATATCAGTGATATTATAAAAATATTACCACATTCTTATCCGTTTCTCTTAGTAGATAGAGTTATAGAGTGTGATCCTGGTAAAAGTATAAAAGCAATCAAAAATGTGACTTTCAATGAGCCATTTTTTATTGGCCACTTCCCTGGTCATCCAATAATGCCAGGAGTCTTGATAATTGAATCTCTAGCTCAGGCATCTGCTATATGTGTTCTAGGTAAAGAAACAATAGAAAATAAAGTTGTTTATTTGAGATCCATTGAAAATGCAAAATTCAGAAAGCCAGTTACTCCAGGGGACACATTGATTCTTCAAGCTAACATTCAAAGTGTGTGTTTAGGTGTACACAAATTTAGGTGTATTGCATCTGTTAGCGAAGAAAAAGTTGCAGAAGCAACAATCTCAGCAGTACTGCAAAATAAATAAAATCTTCATCTGTAAGAAACAGCATGTACACTTTATAGTATGGCAATGAAGCTGAATTTCAAAATCTCATTTTCGAATCTATATACTCGCAATGGATTAACAAAATTAGATGAGACATTTTTGAATTATATTAAATCATGTGATGAGAGCTTGTTTTGTTCATTAATTGAAGCAAGAGAAAAAGCAGCTTCTTCTTCGATGTCATCCCAGTGTCACCTCCCATCATCCCAGTGTCACCCCCCGTCATCCCAGTGCTTGACACTGGGATCTAGAAAACAAGAAGGACGGTCAGCTACTTGGATGACAGATAGTCAGTTAATAGTAGACCTCTCATATTTACTTGATGAATTTATTGCAAAACTTTTCAATGTTGAAAAAGAAATAGAGGAGCTAAAGAAAAAGCACAACGACTTTGCTGTAATATATAAGTGCAAAAGATTATTTGTCCAACGCTATGCATTGAAGAAATACACTAATGTGGCGAATATAGATATTACTAACAAACTAAGTCATTTTCTCACTTTGCCAACAACAGAAAAAAATTTTGCTGAGCAGGTGATGCATTGGTTTGAAGATAAAGAAAATCACAAAGAAGAAATAGAACTTGCAGCACAATATGCAGTGTGGAGAGTAAAAAATAAACAGAGTATATTATTCAGTATTCATAAAAAAATCGACCACGAAAACCTCATACCATTTTCTAAAAAAGAAGTGGACAAAGTTGAAGTGCTGTATTCAAATGAAGTAAAAAGACGATACGGTTTTGATCTAACAAGCAAAAAGGTGAGTTTGAATAAAGCACTAGATAATGCTCACTACTGCATATTTTGTCATAAGCAAAGTAAGGACAGCTGCTCAAAGGGGCTAATTAATAACGACAATACTTTTAAACAATCTCCACTAAAAGTTGAACTGCACGGCTGCCCACTAGAGCAGAAAATATCAGAAATGAATCTGGTGAAAAGCGAAGGGTACAGCATAGCAAGTCTTGCAATTGTGATGATAGATAACCCATTATGCGCAGCCACTGGACACAGAATATGCAATGACTGCATGAATTCGTGCATATATCAAAAACAAGAACCCGTAAATGTGCCAGCAATTGAAACAAGGATTCTGGATGATGTGCTCAGTTTACCGTACGGATTTGAAATATATTCTCTGCTCAGCCGTTGGAATCCTTTAAATTTTCAGCGTTCATTGCCAAGAGAAAACACCGGAAAAAACATTCTAATTGTAGGCCTTGGTCCTGCTGGTTTTAATTTAGCTCATCATTTGTTGAACGATGGGCATAACGTTATCACCATTGATGGACTAAAAATTGAGCCTTTGATCGATAATTTCCAGCTAATTAAAGATTTTGAACACGAAAAATTGAGTGAACGCACGGCAGGAGGGTTTGGTGGGGTGGCAGAATATGGTATTACTTCTCGGTGGGATAAGAATTACTTAAAGATTATTAGATTACTGCTGGAAAGACGTGAGCATTTCGCACTTTATGGAGGCATTCGTTTTGGTGGCACGATTAATGTTGATGACGCGTTCAACTCGGGTTTTGATCACATTGCCCTAGCACTTGGCTCTGGCAAGCCACGAATGATCAAAATAAAGAATATACTAGCTCGTGGAGTGCGTATGGCATCTGACTTTCTTATGTCGTTACAACTGACTGGCGCTCTTAAATTTGATTCTATAGCAAATCTGCAAGTTCGTATGCCGATAGTTGTAATAGGGGCTGGGCTTACTGCGATTGACACTGCCACTGAAGCTTTAGCGTATTATCCAATTCAAGTAGAAAAATTTCTTCTTCGTTATGAGATATTAGTTGATAAGTATGGAAAGGACTGTGTTGAAAAAGATTGGACAGAAGAAGAGCGCGAAATTGCGAATGAGTTTATATCACACGCACAATTGATCCGAGAAAAGCAAAAGTTAGCAAAAAAAGAGAATAGAGAAATAAAAATATTAGAGTTGATGCAGAGTCTCGGGGGAGTGAAAGTTATATATAGAAAAGAGCTAAAAGATTCACCAAGTTATCGATTAAATAGCGAAGAGGTGCAAAATGGGCTGTCAGAAGGGATTTACTTTATTGAAAACTTAGAGCCAGTTGAAGTTGTGACGGATAAATATAACCATGCTGAATCAATAAAACTGATAGACACAAAATCCGGCGAAATCAAACGTATAAAAGCACGTTCTATTTTTATAGCAGCAGGTACTGAGCCAAATACAGTTATTGCAACAGAAGATAAAAAGCATTTTAAATTAAGTAATGGGTATTTTACTCATTTGAATTCATCAGGAAAAGAAATAGACCCAATATTTTCTCCTAAAATGCAAAATAAAGATAGAATATTAGTGTATAAGCAAGGCAATAAAACAATCAGCTTTTTTGGTGATCTTCACCCTTCGTATAGTGGCAGCGTCGTGAAAGCTATGGCAAGTGCTAAGAACGGCTACCCTATTATTTCTCAGCTTTTGAGTGGAGTTAATAGCTTCGTTTCTTTCATTCCAGTGTGTGATGTTGTGGGCCAGAAAAAAAATGCGTGGTCAAGTGTTGAAGACCTGGCTAATAAAGAATTATTTAATAGAATCAAAGAGCAATTCACTGCAAAGGTTATAAAAGTTCAATATTTAACAGACAAAGTTGTGGAAATAGTGATCAAAGCACCACTTGCGGCAAAGAATTTTAAGCCTGGGCAATTCTTTAGATTGCAAAATTTTGAAACCAATGGCAGAAAAGCCAATAATACAAACCTTGCTATGGAAGGTATAGCCGTAACCGGCACTGAAGTAGACAAAAAAAAAGGAATTATTTCCACTATTGTGCTGGAAATCGGCGGCTCCACTAATTTATGCAGACACTTAAGAGAAGGCGAGCAAATAATTCTTATGGGCCCAACTGGCAGACCTACTGAGGTTTACTAAGTCTCAATATTAAAGTGATGCCAAATTTTATTTCAAAAAGTAAATAATTTACTAACGCTCGTGCACAAATTAAAAATAAATTATGCACGAGTGTAGCGTTATGAATTAGGAGTGCTATACTAAAGCTTACCTCACTATTAAAGCTATCGGTCAGATTAGATTAAAAACCTAATCTGACCGGTTTCTCTATAACCCTCTAAACTCTGATATAATTATATGATAATTAGTTTAATTAGTGGTTAATATGCAAATTGATTTTATTCATATATTGAGATAGCATAAACCATATTGGTTTTAATTATTGTGCAACCTTATAAATCGTCACTGTTACTTCTACTGACTGTATTAATAGTTATAGTCCTAAAATTACCTGAAAATTTGAGCATTGCAGTAAATTGGTCTCTCCCAATTCTAGATTTTGATTTATCTTTTCGTACCATACTAATATCTTTTTTATCAGTTGCATTTTTAGCTGTTCTACCAGCACAAAATTTGACTTTTTCAGAGATGCTATCTTTTGCTGCTTACACTATTAGTTCACTTTATGCAGTTTTATCTGAACATATGATATTGGTTATAATATTCTGTGAATTAATGACCATCAGTGCATTTTTTATTATCGCAGCTAGCTGTAGAGATAGTGGACCTGCAATAAGGTACGCTTGTGTACACTTTTTCGTTGGAGTTATATTAATAGCAGGATTGGCACTTCAAAGCACTAACCTGATAATTTTGGGTTTATTGATAAACTGCGCTTGTTTTCCTTTTTCGTTTTGGGTTGTTGATGCATATCCTGCTGCATCGCTACATGGCACCACATATCTCTCTTTATTTACCACTAAAGTCTCTTTTTTAGTGATGCTTTTACACACTTATAACCTATGGCAAGATTGTACTGAAATATTAGCGCTTGTAGGCACCATCACTGCAATTTACAGCATTATATTTGCTTCTCTTGAGCAAAATATTCGCAGATTTTTATGCTATAACGTTGTAGGACAAATGGGCTTGCTGATTATTGCAGGAAGTTTGCTCAGTCCTTCGGAAAAAGCAATACCAATTTTGATACTGCATATAATCTTCTCTCTTGTTTATCAATCATTATTGTTTGTGGTCAGTAATTCGATTATTTCACAAACAAAAACAATTAGTTTTAATGGAGTGGGTAAACTGATGTCAGTGGAAGGCATGTGTGCTATAATCGCAATACTTACAATGGCTGCATTTCCTGGAACCGTTGGATTTATCAGTAAATCATATATCACAGCTGAAATTGAAATGAACACTGTTGCCTTAAAAGGGTATAAAAATTTATATAAGCTTCTAAATTTGCTGCTTCATTTAAGCGTGGGGCTAAAGTTTCTTTATTACTTATTTATTGCAAAAAGTAAGTCAAAACCTTTAGCAGAGAGAGGAGGAAAAATGACTATGATTATTTTAGCATTTATATGCGTAATCGCTGGCAATCCTTACTTACCTATTTACAATAAGCCTTCAATTTTTAATCTTGCGTACAACACAAAAAGTATTTGGTCGCAATTTAATTTATTACTATGTACCACTTTATTGTTTATTCCTTTACGCAAGTTATTTTACCCGAGAGTAAATTTTAAAATGGATGTTGATTGGATTTTTAGAGCTTTCATACCCTATATTATCTTGCTGTTCAATCAGTTAGTCTCTAAAACTAGAGAAATGTTTGCCAGCGTAGTGCAAAACTTGACTAATCCACTTACTGGTTTATACTTTAATAATATTACTAAACTTAAAGAAGTGCTGGGTTATAACTCAGTGAGTTTTGTTTCAGCTTCTTCTCTCTTTTTAATGAGTATTCTACTAATGCTATTATGTTTAAATCGTTAACTGAAAGTTTAAATTCTGTATTTAGTAAACTGAGAGGAAAGTCAATCATTTCTGAAGATGATTTTAATCTTGCCATGCGTGAAATACGCATAGCCTTAATTGAAGCTGACGTTTCACTTGAAGTTGCAAAAAAATTCATCAACGACATTAAAGATAAAGTGATTGGGGAAAAAGTCATAAAAAGTGTTTCTCCAGCACAAATGATAATTAAAATTGTACAGGATAATTTAGTTGCAGTTCTCGGATCAGAGAAAAGTGACTTAAATCTAGCAGTTAAACCCCCTGCTGTGATTATGATGGTGGGCTTACAAGGTGCAGGTAAAACAACTACCTCAGGAAAGCTTGCTTTAAAACTAAAAAAGCAAAAGAAAAAAGTGATGCTTGCCTCTTTAGACATTTATAGGCCTGCTGCCCAGAAACAACTTGAAGTGCTAGGTAAGCAAATAGATGTGCAAACTTTACCTGTAGTAATAGATGAGAAGCCCATTACAATTACAAAAAGGGCAATAGCAATAGCAAAGAACGATAATTATGATGTATTAATACTAGACACTGCAGGCAGGCTTCATATTGACAATAATATGATGAATGAGTTGAAAGCCGTAAAGGAAATAGCTTCACCTGCAGAAGTTATTTTAGTAGCCGACGCAATGATAGGCCAGGATGCGGTCAACATTGCCAAATCATTCAATGAGGTAATAGGTGTAACCGGCATTATTCTCACCCGTGTTGATGGTGATGCACGTGGTGGTGCTGCTCTTTCTATGAAAATGATCGCCGATTGTCCAATTAAATTTATTGCTTGTGGTGAAAAATTAAGTGACCTCGATGATTTTTATCCCGATAGAATTGCAAAAAGGATACTTAACATGGGTGATGTTGTATCATTGGTTGAAAAAGCTGCTGAGATTGTTGGTCAGGAAGAAATTGATAAGTTACAAAAGAAAGTGAAAAAAGGTAAATTCGACCTAAACGACCTAGTGGGAATGTTAAAAACTCTGAGTAAAATGGATGGCATTAGCAACATAATGAAATTCATTCCTAGTTCATTTACAAAAAAGCTAAGTAGCAGTGTGCCAGATGACAATAAAGTGAAAAAATATATAGCCATCATAAACTCAATGACTGAAAAAGAAAGGCAAAATCCAGATATTTTAAATGGCAAAAGAAGACTTAGAATTTCTAAGGGGTCCGGAACAACTGTAACTGACATTAATCTTCTAATTAAGCAGTATAATCAAATGAGCTCTATGGTAAATAAGTTCAGTAAAGTTGACCATAGTAAACTCAAAGAATCTGATTTGATGGATATGCTAAGCAGAAAGTAAGTGACCTTACCTTTAGCTATATCAAAAGCCGGCTTAGGTCTCGCAAAAAAATTTGCAGCTTCTTGCTAGCCAAGAAATTTATTATTAATTTTAAGAAATACTATAGCTGACCCAAGCAACACGTCATACCGCGATTCATTTCATAACTGTACGAACATTGTAGTGTGGGCCACCAGTGGGGTGTCATCCGAGTAGCTTGACTACTTGGATCCAGGAAACTTAATTGCAAGTAATGCATTGGGTTTGGTGAGTATGGGTTTTGCGTTATAGAATGAAGCACTTTTTGTGAATTTGTAAAGAAAACTGGATCCAAGTAGTCAGGGCACTGGGATGACATCATCCTTTTTTTTGGATTCCAGACTGGAATGACAGCAGTTCTACGTCATACCGCGATTCATTCGCGGTATCTCTAGATCCCGCTAACAAGCAGCGGGATGACGGTTGTCGTTTAGCTACAAATATTAAGAAATTTACCAAACGAAAAAAAAGGCAAAAGAAGCCCCGTGGTGGTTGGCTATTTACTATGTACTAAAATATCGGCGTTTTTTTTATTCTAAAACGCTTGATTAAGAGCGATTTAGCTGCTTTTAACTTGCAACTAACCTACACCGCAAGTGTTTAAGAAATTTACTAAGCAGGAAAAAAGGCAAAGAAACCCCGTAGTAGCTAGCATTCAAATTCTCCCTTGTCAATTTGACGTTTTTTGCTGTCTTAAACGCTTTGTAAGCGCGTTTCGGCTTATATAGGTAAAAACCTAAAAATTTTTAAAGACATGCGATGCACGTAGTGCGAAAAATTAAACATGAGACGCCAAATACCCTAAGTTTTTTGTCATTAACCTGCACAGATTGCGAAGATAAATAAATAGCTTCAGTTTCATGATAAGGGGGCTGGCGGAGTTTGTCAAGTAGGTTTTTTCGTTTCTATTGTAATGACAGTTATGGCCTGTGCAAGAAATCTATTGATTTACAGCAGGTTCTTTGTTACAGTTCGTAGTTATGCAAAGAAACTTAAGGCCTCATGAGTTTATTTACAGCCAGTGATTTACATAATTTGGAGCTGTATAGCTGAGTATTGTATATGATAATATTGATAACAAACGATGATGGCTTTGGAAGTGAAGGAATAAAATTACTCAAAGAGGTTGCACGGAATTTTGCGTCAGAAATATGGATAGTGGCACCAGATACTGATAGAAGCGGAGCTGCAAGATCTCTTGATTATCCAGTGAAACAATCTATTGGAATAAAACAACATAGTGAAAGGGAATTTAGTGTGTCTGGTACTCCTGCAGACTGTGTCATTATTGCGCTAAATAAAGTTATGAATAAAAAACCAGACTTAATATTGTCCGGAGTAAATATTGGATCAAATGTCGGGGACGATATTTGTTATTCGGGAACAATTGGTGCTGTAATGGAAGGTGCTGCAAGGTCTATACCTTCTATTGCACTGAGCCAAGTTTATCATGATAAAATAGACTGGCACAATACAAAGGTTTTTGCACCAAAGGTTATTGCCAAGCTCGTTAAGGTTGGTTGGCCTAAAAACATAGTGATGAGTGTAAATTTTCCTGCTACAGAAAAAGTAAAAGGAGTAGAATTTGCTGAACAAGGTGAATATAACATTGATGGGGATTTAATTTTTACTGAAAATTCGAATGGCTCTTTTAGCTTAAATTGGTCTCGAGAGCACTCAGGCAGTGGTAGTGTAAATAAAATAAAGGAAGGATTTATTACTATCACACCAGTAAAATTAGATTTTACAGATTATGATACATTGAATGCTATGAAAAATTCTTGTGCAGACGAATTTTCTTCTATAGCTGACTGAGAAAAACATTTGCATTGCTCCTAATTAGATGTTTTCTATTGTGTTATCGCGAGCAATTATTTTTTCTTCACCTGTATCCATGTTTTTAATCTTTAAAGTTTTACTACTCAATTCTTCATCGCCAAAAATTAAAGCAACTTTAGCATTTGCTTGATTTGCTTTTTTCATTCGGGTTTTAAGCGCTCCGCTATATTCATAGATCACATACAAATCATTTCTGCGCAATTCATTTGCAAGTGTTAGGGCATATTCTTCAGCCTCTCTACCGATTGGAATTAGGTAAATAGGTCGCTCTTCTTTCGGAGAATAATTGATTAACTCCATTATGCGTTCAATACCTCCTGCAAATCCTATTGCTGAAGTGTGTTTTCCACCCACTGAAGATACTAAATTATCGTATCTTCCACCGGCAAAAACTGCCCCTTGTGCGCCTAAATCCTCTGTAACAAACTCAAACACTGTGTGGCAATAATAATCCAAACCTCGAACTAGTTTATTGTTTACGGTATAAGGTATATCAAGAATTGTTAATCCATTTAGTATTTGTTCAAAGAAATCTGAGGACCCTTTCGTATAATAATTGCTGATTTTAGGCGCATCAGAAATTATTGATTTATCTTTCTCATCCTTGGAATCCAGTATTCTGAGTGGGTTTTTGATCAACCTATTTTTGCTATCTTCTGATAGATCATTTTGATACTTTGTAAAGTATAAGATCAAAGCTTCTCTATACTTAGTTATTGTTTCACCATCACCTAAAGAGTTGATTTCCAGCTTTACATTTTTATTGATGCCAAATTCAGTTAGTAAGTGCTGAACGAGTGATATCAATTCAATATCAGCTTTTGGATCTTCTATGCCAAAAACCTCAAAATTTATCTGATGAAATTGCCTTTGTCTTCCCTTTTGCGGCCTTTCATAGCGAAATGCAGGTCCTGTTGAGAATAATTTTATCGGTGTTTGCAGTTTTTTTTCAATGAGTAGCCTAACAATCGCTGCAGTGAACTCAGGACGTAAAGTTATGCTCTTTCCCCCTTTATCATTGAAGCTATACATCTCTTTAGTGATGATATCTGATCTATCACCTAAGGTTTTTGTAAAAACCTCCGTGTATTCAAATATTGGAGTTTGGGCGGGCAAAAAGCCGTATAGACTTGAGATTCTATTTGCTGTTTGCTGAATGTATTTAAACTTGTACCATTCATCAAACAGGAGATCTTTTGTTCCTCTAACCGTTTGATTAGTCATAGTGTGGTCTCTATACCCGCAACCTCTGGTATGTGGTAGCTCAGCATATTCTGCACTCCTTGCTTGAGGGTAATTGCAGCACTTGGGCATCCAGAGCAGGCTCCTTGCAGCTCAACATAAACTATTCCATCTTTATAGCCACGGAATTTGATATCACCACCGTCTTGAGCAACTGCAGGTTTGATATAACTTTCCATCAATTCTTTTATTCTATTTACAATTTCTATATCATTTTCATCGAAAAATTCCTCATCTGATATATTATTATCATTCACTCCTTCTTTATCTAGCGCTTTTCCACCTGAAGTAAAGTGATCCATGATTGTAGTTAAAATTTCTACTTTTAGTGTATCCCAATTAATTCCACCCAATTTTGTTACTGAAATAAAATCATGACCAAAAAACACTCTTACCACATGTTCTATTTGAAAAAGATTTGCTGCTAACTTGGAGTTTTTTATTTCATCTGCATTTGAAAAATCAGCCGTTTCTCCTTCGTTTAGAATTGCAAATCCGGGAAGGAATTTTAGCGTATTTGGGTTTGGTGTTTCTTCAATCTGGATGAACATGTTATTTACCATGACAATTATAATTGTTACTATTTAATCATAAAATGATAAAAAAATATACATGTCATTCATCTTTTTTCTTTTTTTAGTATTCATAGTAATTACATTTGTCTTGCCTAGCGTTGTTGTATTTTTTCTTTTCCTGACAAAAAAAAATAACATAAGTTTCATGATGAACTCTATATTGAGTAAGTTTTTGAACGAATTTAATAGCAGTAGAAGTTATACTGAAAATTACACTGGTGACAACATATCCAAAGATGAAGCATTAAAGATACTGGGGCTGAATCCTGAGGCAAGTCAAAATGAAATCAATAAAGCATATCAAAATTTAATGAAGTTAGTTCATCCAGATAAGGGAGGCTCGGAATATTTTGCACAAAAGTTAAACGCGGCACGTGATAGGTTGCTGAAGAGGTAATTAATATTGCTTTAAAGTTTTTATTTGTGCATAAAGGATAAGCTGCTACAATAAAACGAGTTAAAGGTAGAGAAAGCTTTAAGTTATGCAAGATGATACTAAAAAAAAAACAACGATAGAAGAAGAAAAAGGCATATTAGGGTGGATAGAATATAGACTGCCTATATTTTCTTTTCTAAAACACACCGCTTCTTATCAAGTACCAAAAAACTTAAATTATGCTTGGAACTTTGGCTCTTTGGCTGGTATAGCGCTAATTTTACAAATAATAACAGGTATATTTCTTGCTATGCACTACACTCCGCATGTTGATTATGCGTTTTATAGTGTAGAGCGCATAATGCGGGATGTGAATTACGGGTGGTTAATACGCTACACTCACGCTGTTGGAGCATCGCTCTTCTTTATGGTAGTCTATGTTCATATAATGCGTGGATTATATTACGGATCTTATAAAAGACCGAGAGAGATGGTGTGGTTTATTGGAATATTTATATTTTTTGCAATGATGGCAACTGCCTTTATGGGATATGTATTGCCTTGGGGACAAATGAGTTTCTGGGGTGCAACAGTTATAACCAACTTATTTTCTGCTATACCTTTAATTGGCAATAAAATAGTTATATGGTTATGGGGTGGTTTTTCAGTGGATAACCCAACACTTAACCGTTTTTTCGCTCTGCATTATCTTCTCCCTTTTGTTATTATTGCTTTAGCTATGCTTCATGTGATAGCTCTGCATAGGTTTGGCTCTGGTAACCCAAGTGGAGTGGAGGTAAAATCAGATAAGGATACCATCCCTCTCTATCCTTATTATATAGTCAAGGATTGCATAACTTTTGGTCTGTTTTTTGTAGTTTTGTTCGCATTTGTTTTCTATGCTCCCAATTATCTTGGGCATCCAGACAATTATATAGAAGCTGACTCTATGGTAACTCCGGTACACATAGTGCCAGAGTGGTATTTTTTACCTTTTTATGCAATGCTACGTTCAATTCCAGATAAACTTACTGGTGTGCTTACCATGTTTGCGTCTATTTTAGTGTGGTTTTTGTTACCTTGGCTTGATAAATCAAAAGTTAAAAGTGGTGCTTATCGCCCGGTGTTTAAGAAATTTTTTTGGGTTTTTGCAATAAATTTTGTACTTCTCGCCTGGCTTGGAGGACAAGAGGTAAAAGAGCCTTACATCACTATGAGTAGGCTATCTACTCTTTATTACTTTGCATACTTTGTGATAGTTTTACCACTGCTTAGTAAGTATGAAAAGCCAAAAGAACCACCAAAAACCTTAAGTGATTCTGTGCCGGAGATGAGGTGATGTCAATTCAAAGCAGATCTCTTACAAAATTCTCTGTCATCCCAGAACTCTCTTCTGTCATCCCAGAGCCCTCTTTTGTCATCCCAGTGCTTGACACTGGGATCCAGAAAAAAAATAAATGGATTCCAGCATCATGTACACAATTGTATGAACGTTGTATACAACACACAGTGTCATTCCACTATCTTCCGTTGTCATCCCAGTGCTTGACACTAGGATCCAGGTATAAAAATACTTACAAATCATGCAATGGACAACAGATTCTAGGAGTGCACGATAACCATAATGTCAGTGATGAAATAAGCTGGATTCCAGTGTCAGCTACTTGCATGACATCAATTCGAAATTTACTAAAACAGTGGTTATGCATGGGATCTAATGTATTTGCAATCTTCTGCATGTTATTTCTATCTAGTCTTATATCTGCAGAAGAATTTAAATCATCACCAAATAAGAAAATAGACTGGAAATTTGATGGAATTGTCGGATCTTTCGATAGAGAGTCAATTCAGCGTGGCTATAAAGTGTATAAAGAAGTCTGTGCTGCTTGTCATTCAATGAATAGGGTAGCATTTCGTAATTTGCAAGATGTTGGTTTTTCTGAAGAAGATGTAAAACAGATTGCAGCTTCTTATCAAGTTAAAGATGGCCCAAATGATTTGGGTGAAATGTTCGATAGACCTGGAATACCTTCGGATTATTTTATTGCACCTTTTGATACAAAAGAAGCAGCTGCAGCAAGCAACAATGGTGCAGTCCCACCAGACTTATCATTAATTATTAAAGCAAGGCATGATGGTGCAAATTATGTCTATTCATTGTTAACAGGCTATCAAAACGGCGAACACGATGAAAATGATTTATATTTTAATTCGTATTTTCCAACAGGCAGATTAGCTATGGCGCCACCACTTTCTGAAGGAATGGTGGAATATGATGGTGCAAGGCAAGCCACAGTTGAAAATATGGCGTATGATGTGATAAATTTTTTACAATGGGCAGCAGAGCCAGAATTAGAGCGCCGGCATAAACTTGGATTAAAAGTAGTGGCGTATTTTATAATTTTAACAGTGTTTTTTGTATTAACTAACAACAAAGTTTGGAGCAAGCTCTATAAAAAGAAGTGATAGTCAATTTTGCCTCAAGCACAATGGTTGTCATCCAAGTAGCTAACACTGGTTCCTTTATGACAGTGTCATCCGAGTAGCTGACACTGGGATAGCTTTGTCGCATCGTACCTTATACGGTAATAATTTACGATAAATTCATGTAGCCATTTCGAATTTAGCCATACCAATGTCAGTAAATTTATTAAGCAAATAGCACTTAATGAGCAGTTCTTTTTCACGATTTAGAGGTTGTCCACAAACCAGTAAATCAAGCATATTCCCTACTTAACATAACTTTACTCATAGCCAGATATATGAAACTTTCAGTAGATGTTGTAAGTAAATCGTACTCCTTTGATAGCCTTCTATTTCTATTGATCCAAGCAAAAGTCCTCTCTACCACCCACCTTCTCGGCTGTACTGAAAATCCAGGATCCCGTTGGGCTTTGTTGCATCGCTAGCTATGATGGATTAAAGATAAAAAAGATAGGGAATATCAGTAGCTTATTATTCTGGTATTTATAACAAGAACGGTCAGTGAATACCTAAATTTGAGTAAAAGAAATTTCACTACCACTCACTAATCTGGCTAAAATTCAAGAATTTCAATGCTTTAGCTATTTTCAATAGAATTAAATTTATTAATATAAATAACAAATTACTATTCTTAAATTTGATCAGATTGATTGCAAAAAAACAAGATTTTCAATAAGTTGCTTATAATCCTAACTATAGTTAGCCTTTCATAGGTAGCGATGCAACAAAGCCATCCCGTTGTGGCAATAGTTCTAGTGGTGTATCTTTATGCACCCAAAACCTACATGGAGGCCTTTTGACAATTTCAATATCTATCCCATATTCTCTCTTTACGTAATCCTTTAAATCTTTTCCTTGGTATCCCATATCAGCCCACATTTTCTTAATATTGCTGTATTTTTCCTTCATATTGTCCAATGCCATCTTCACCCCATCTCTGTCATTTTCGCTTGCAGCTCCTACATAGCAACCAAGCACAAATCCTTGAGTATCTGTGATTATATGTCTTTTTCTCCCCTTTACCTTTTTCGCACCATCATAACCTTTGCCCCCCCTTTTTCCGTGGTTTTTACCGATTGACTGTCCACTATGCATGCGCTCGGCTTCCCATTTTTGACCTACTATATTTAGTGATATCATAGTTCATTTTCTCAAAAATTCTCTGCTTTTTCCATCTTCTAAACTGTTCATGCACAGCCTTCCACGGCGGAAAATCGTGTGGTAATACCAATTCTCATTGTTGTCCAGTCAAATAGGAAACATTGCAGAGTTGTTTAATTGTGGAGCTGGCAAGAGAAGTAATAAATTTGCACAAAGCACCCTCAAGTAGAGCAATTGTATCGTATATTTTATTGCGCAAAATGTTCTGTTTTATATATAACCAAAGCCTCTCAACAGGATTTAGCTCAGGTGAGTATGGAGGTAGGTATATAATGTCGATATTTTTAGGTACCTTTAAATTTTTTGACCTATGCCAACTAGCACAGTCCATAACGAGAAAAGCCTCTCGTGTTTCTAGATATTGCGAAATTTGCTCAAGAAATATGTTCATGCAATCAGTGTTGACATTTGGTGCAAATAAGCTAGAACTCTCTCCATTTCTAGGATTAACTGCACTATAGAGATAGAAATTTTGCCTACCTAATTTTGTTTTAACCTGTGTTCTAATCCCCTTTTTAAACCACCCATGTCCAACTTTTGAATGTGTGCCAAACCGTGATTCATCAAAGAAAAATAGCTCTTTTTCTGGATACTTGCTAATAGCTCAATTGAGATTTTTTTTTGAATTCCTCTTGTTTGCTTTTATCTTGTCCATTATGAACTGGTCTTGGTGTAATATATGAGAATTTCATCTTTTGCATATGGCGGTGTACTGTAGATTTGCTGATATTTAATCCGAACTTTTCCTGGATTCTTATTCTCATTTCTTTAATGGTGATATTAGGATTTTCTTCTATCCACTCTTCAATTTGCTGTAGTTGAGCCTGATTTAATTTAGTTTTTCTACGACGTTGTGAAGGAGCAAACAGTTTTTCTTCTCTGCCAATTTTCAAGAGTTTTACCCACGAAGTTAGTGCGCTTCTTGAAATGCAATATATTTTTGCTACAGCCGTTATACTGTACTTTTTTGCTGCAATTACAGCATTTAGTTTTTTTGAAACATATGCATTATTCCTTACTTTCTTCAGCATTTCTTTTGCTGATTCTACTACTTTTTCATCCAATAATTTTGATCTTAATGCCATTTAAACCTCGCTATTTTACTTACTTCAGTATGGCTTTTCTTCCATCATTGTCCATCTGTTTGCCCTGTAATGGGAATTGGTATAAGTTCTTGCTTGTCCCTTCCATCGGCATTGCTATCTTTATTTTCAATAAAATTATTGTCCTATGCTCTTTTGATGTTTATTGATAATAAAATTCTGTTTTATCAACCAACATCCTATGCATAATTACAGCTAATTTTCTTGCTACTGCTACGATTGCTTTTTTCATTCCTTTTTTCTTCGCAACCCCAGTTTTTTAATTTAAATGTCCTCTTGGTAACTGTAAGCATTGTTTGTGCAGCTTCATATAACATACTTCTACATTCCGCTCGTCCCATCTTTGATATGCTGCCATGCCGATCAACTTCTCCAGAAGAATATTGCCTTGGTGTCAACGCTATATATGCTCCAACTGTATCAGATTTCTCAAACCTATGTGGTTATCAATTGCAGCTTTATACGTTATTGCTACTATAATCCCCACTCCTGGAACAGTAGTTAACAATTTACAATCATCGTCTTTTTCACCTTGTTCTGAAAGCATTTTGTCAAGCTTTCTTAATGACTTTTCTATTGCTTCCAAACTACAAACTAACGCTTCAATTGAACTCCTACTGATTTCATCCAAATTATTTATTGCCTCTTGTATTCTTAAAGCGAAAGTTTCAAATTTTGATCCTTTATCGACCATGTATCTTCAACAACCCTCTTATTGTTCCAATAACCTGCTGTTTGCTACACATTAGCTGTCTTCTGCTTCCAAGCGCTATTTTAATTTGAGTTTCCATAAGATGGTACAAGCCTCCACCTTCTAGGTGGAGAAACTTTAGTTTGTCAATGTCATAACTGTACTTTATAAAGTATAGTTATGACGGAATATGACAAAGGAAAACACACTGTATTTTATCATAGGTACCATATAGTCTGGATTACAAAATATCGGTACAGAGTATTAACTAAGGCTATGAAGGAGAGAATACGAACAATCATAGCAGAAGTATCTGAAGAAATGGGGATTAAGATAGAAAACGGAGTAATATCATCAGATCATTTACATTTATTCGTAGTAATACCTCCTCATATAGCTGTGAGTGATTTTGTTCAAAGAGCCAAAGGCAGGTCTTCACGCAAAGTTCAACAAGAATTTCCAGAGCTAAATAAAATGTACTGGGGAAAGCGTTTTTGGGGAAGAGGATACTTTAGTGCTACCAGCGGACATATCACAGATGAAGTCATTAATGAGTACATCAATAAACATACAGATGCACATCAGCCTCATTCTATATCTAGTATAAGATTGGAGTAGCTTTAGCTTCTCATCGCGCTTCCAGCGCTATATCCAACCTTTCGGCTCTCAGCCGATAGTGGTTGAGAACTGATTTTACTAACACTTCTCATCATCTGCGCTATACCCCTCGCATCGTTTTTATCATTCTTATTGATTCTTGCAGACAACGCTGCTGCCATATGCCTTGCATCTACACAAATTACTGGTAATCCAAAACTCCTTAACTCTTTGCACATTGATATTGACAACTATCCACTTTCTATTCCTATGGGTTCGTATTTTTTGCCTTGGCTAATCTGCTATTGCCTTACTTTCGCTTGCAACAACTTCTTCCTTAACAACTTTTCCTTTCTCATCAACGATACTTATAAAAGTTTCTTTTAATGAGATCGCTATAATATTTCATGACCTACTGTAAAAGTTTAAATTATTTTTGAAGAACCAATTCATTGAATTTGTTACTTCGTGCTAAAATAATGGAGTATGTCTCTCCATCATTCAATAGCAATTACAGTATGTTTAGCTATAATTTGAAAAACAAAAATTCGTCATTCCGCTACTAGTTAGCGGGATCTAGAGATACCGCGGCGGCATGACGTAGGATTGCTGTCATCCCGCTGCTTGTTAGTGGCTAAGAGATACTGTGAATAAATCACGGTATGACGGTTAAGTATCCCGCTACGTGTTAGCGGCTGAGATAACGCGAATAAATCGCGGGATGACGTGTTGCTTGGGTCAGCTATAGAAGCAAAACTCATCATTTTGAAAGAGGAGGAGATTTTTCCGGACCCTCAGCGGAGATTGATTTTGGATCTGATAATTCTGTATTTACCTTGATTGGCTCTAATGGAGTTTTCTGCTCTTCTGGTTTATCGTCTGGAATTGGAACAGGCCAATCCATAATGTTTTGCGGTATAACTTCTGCTTCTTTAGCTTCTTTTTGACCTGTTGAAGATGATGCATCAACGCCTGCATTTTTGGTAACTTCTTGTTTTAGTTGTTTATTTTCTTCTTGCAGTTGCTTTAAATTTTTCTTTAACTCGTCAATCTCTCTTATTTTTTGTTTTAATTGTTCAGATATAGTTAGTTTGTCTCTAGTCAATTTTTTGTTTTCTTGTCTTAACCCACTAGCTATTCTGCTTGAGTTGTTGTTTACAGCTTGTATACCTTGGTCTTGCTGCTGCATGCTTGTTCCTCTACTTTCATATTCAACTTCAGTTTGAGTTGCCTGACCTTTTTCCTGCTGTAATATGTTCTGCAGTTGCTCTAGACTCTCTTTGACAGATGCTAGCTCTTCCTGTGTACACGTTAACATCCCTTCCTTTTCCTTAAGCTGACGTTGAAGCTTTTCTATTTCCCCCTTCGTATTTTCTTCGCTTAGCTCATCTGCAAGTGATCTTCCAGGTTCAAGTTGTCGAATTTCCCTCTCTAAATCTTCCTTTTCTCTCTGTAATTCATTTAATTCTTTAGACAATTGGCTCGCCGTTTCAGCCAATGTATTGTTTTCCTTTTTTGTTTCCATTAACTGTTCTGCCAACTGCTTTTTATGATCATCGTTTAAACCTTCCACTATTTTCTTCAGGTCATTCTCCAAATTTGCATTCTTTTCCTTTAGTACAGTTAAATTAGCTTCACTTTGCTTCAATTTTCTCTGTAATTCTTTATTTGCCTCATTTGTTTCACCTTCCTTATCTTTCAACTTATCATTTAAGCTTTCTATTACATCATTTTTATCCTGCAGTTCTTTCTCTATCTTTTGTGTTAACTGCTCAATATTTTGATTCTTCCAAGCTAATTCTTGCGTCATCCTTTTTAATTCAGCTTTAAGTCTTTCAGCTTCTTCTTCCCCAGTTTGCTTTTCTTCACTTAATTCGCTTATTTGTGTATCACCTTCTTTTTCTATCTTTTGATTAAGTTCTTCTAATTTTTCGAGTTTCTCTATAAGTGACTTAATAGAAGCATCTTGCTCCTTTATTCTTTGATCTCTTTCAAATATCGCTCGCTGTTGTTCATTAACTTTATCTCTCAAGGAGTCACGTTCTAATCTTAGATCCTCAAGCTGCTTTGCCTGCGCTGCAAAATGTTGAGCAAATGTTTCTTTTCCTTCCTTTAATTCCTCAATTTCGTTTATAATTTCATCTACTTTATCTTTTAATCCTTCTTGCTCATACTCTTCTTCATCACCAGACATATCATCCTCAAATATTTCATCTTCATCACTAAATTCACTGCTGGTGGATATAGAACTTCTACGTGAAGAAGGTGTGCTAGGAGAGGAATACCCACTGCTGCTTGGTGTAGGCAATTGCGATGATAGATCTTGTGTGGGCTCGAGACTGTCCATATCTTGACCTATATCAGTAAAAGCTTGATACAGAGTTTTTCTGTTGATAAAAACTTCTTTATTTTGTCCAACTAACTTTAATACTTCTTCTGAACTCGTTATTCCTCCAAATTTTGGCTCACCAATAACACTCTGTATACCACCAGAATCCAATTTTACGGTCATGCTACAGTCTATGCTGTTACCTTCAGAATCCTTAGCCTGCCGATTAATGGTCATTTCACATGAGCTTGAACCAGTAAAATCATAGTGCCTCTCATTGCCATTTTTCTTGCTTGCGGTTATTTGACTTTCCATAAGATGGTACAAGCCTCCACCTTCTAGGTGGAGAAACTTTAGTTTGTCAATGTCATAACTGTACTTTACAAAGTATAGTTATGACGGAATATGACAAAGGAAAACACACTGTATTTTATCATAGGTACCATATAGTCTGGATTACAAAATATCGGTACAGAGTATTAACTAAGGCTATGAAGGAGAGAATACGAACAATCATAGCAGAAGTATCTGAAGAAATGGGGATTAAGATAGAAAACGGAGTAATATCATCAGATCATTTACATTTATTCGTAGTAATACCTCCTCATATAGCTGTGAGTGATTTTGTTCAAAGAGCCAAAGGCAGGTCTTCACGCAAAGTTCAACAAGAATTTCCAGAGCTAAATAAAATGTACTGGGGAAAGCGTTTTTGGGGAAGAGGATACTTTAGTGCTACCAGCGGACATATCACAGATGAAGTCATTAATGAGTACATCAATAAACATACAGATGCACATCAGCCTCATTCTATATCTAGTATAAGATTGGAGTAGCTTTAGCTTCTCATCGCGCTTCCAGCGCTATATCCAACCTTTCGGCTCTCAGCCGATAGTGGTTGAGTATCTTTCCCTAAAGATATATTATAAACCTTACCTTCACTGCTGGTCCTTAAAATATTGCTAATTTCTATTGGTTTTTCTTCATTTTCAAATCTAATTTTGAAGTCATTATCCTTTGTTGGATACACTAAGAAATTTTGATTTGGTAAAGATGCTTCAAATTCTCTATGTGTTTCATTTATTGATTGCTCAAATTTTTGGAACTCCTTTTCCCACTTTAAATTTATCTGTCCTGTAATGTTCTCATCTTTGCGTAAAGGGCCAATAAAATACCAGATTAAATTTTTTTCCTCCAATTGTTTTATAGTCTCTTGAAAGCTGCTACAAGATTCAATCACATCTAAAATATCCTTTTTCTGCTGTTCATCTACATCTAAACTTTGACTTTCAGCTATAAATACATTTTCGTTTTCCTGTGGCATAATTTTACATTTTAAAAAATATACTATAATATTAACAGATTTCTTTAAAAACTCAACCACTATCGGCTGAGAGCCGAAAGGTTGGATATAGCGCTGGAAGCGCGATGAGAAGCTAAAGCTACTCCAATCTTATACTAGATATAGAATGAGGCTGATGTGCATCTGTATGTTTATTGATGTACTCATTAATGACTTCATCTGTGATATGTCCGCTGGTAGCACTAAAGTATCCTCTTCCCCAAAAACGCTTTCCCCAGTACATTTTATTTAGCTCTGGAAATTCTTGTTGAACTTTGCGTGAAGACCTGCCTTTGGCTCTTTGAACAAAATCACTCACAGCTATATGAGGAGGTATTACTACGAATAAATGTAAATGATCTGATGATATTACTCCGTTTTCTATCTTAATCCCCATTTCTTCAGATACTTCTGCTATGATTGTTCGTATTCTCTCCTTCATAGCCTTAGTTAATACTCTGTACCGATATTTTGTAATCCAGACTATATGGTACCTATGATAAAATACAGTGTGTTTTCCTTTGTCATATTCCGTCATAACTATACTTTATAAAGTACAGTTATGACATTGACAAACTAAAGTTTCTCCACCTAGAAGGTGGAGGCTTGTACCATCTTATGGAAAGTCAACTAATTGTTGGATAAATAAACTTGAGCATTTGGCCAAAATGTTATATAGTAGTCACTTCAAGAAGTACAGTATGGACAATACCATTATAAGAAAATACGATATTAGAGGTATAATAGGCAAAGACTTACAGATTAATGATGGGTACGAGATAGGTAGAAAGTTTGGCCAAACCGTAGCTAGTGTTTGTGTCGGCTACGACAGCAGAATAGATTCACCAGGTATAGAAAGAGAATTAATTAGGGGCTTAACTTTATCCGGTGCAAATGTTATACGCGTTGGACTATGCTCTTCACCTATGCTTTACGCTGCAACACAAATCACACAGGCGGATCTTGGTATCATAATAACTGCCTCTCATAACCCCAGCGAATATAATGGCTTTAAATTTTTTAGTAATAAAAAAGTCTTCTCAGATCAAGAGATAAAGGAAATTATAAGCAGTCCAATTAAAAACAGCACAAGAATTGGAAGCTTAATTAACATAAATATATATAGTGAGTACATTCGCATATTAAAAAGTGCAGTGAAGAATAATACTACACAGAAATTAAAAATAGCCTGGGATTGTGGAAATAGTCCAGCAAGTGGAATCATAAGGTATATTGAAAAGATCTTGCCTGGTCATACGCACATCGTAACCAATAATTCTATAGATGGGACATTTCCACTGCATGATCCAGATCCCATAGAGGAAAAAAATCTCGCTCAATTAATTGACGTTGTGAAGGAGTATGGATGTGATCTTGGCATTGCGCTAGATGGCGATAGCGATAGGGTGCGCTTAATTGATAATAAAGGCAACGTTGTTTCCAATGACCATTTATTTATAATTTTTGCACGTGAAGTGTTGGAGGAATATCCAGAAAGCAAAGTTATTGCCAACGTAAAAATGAGTATGAAAGTGCATGATTTTGTTAGTAAGTTAGGAGGGCAAGTTATTACCTGCGCTACTGGACATTCACTAGTTAAGAAGAAGATGGTAGAGGAAGAGGCAAAGTTTGCTGGTGAATTAAGCGGGCACTTCTTCTTTTCTGAGCTAGGTTTTGATGATGGGCTATATTCTGCTGTTAAAGCAGTTGACATTTTGCTTAAGAAAAACCAAAGCCTATCTCAGGTAATTGAGGATTTACCGAAGTTATATATCACTCATGAAGTAAAGATTGTAGTGAAAGATGAGAAAAAATTTCAAATAATTGAATCAATAAAGAAAACACTGGAGAAGCAAAATATTGTATTTTCAGATCTTGATGGTGTTAAGGTAACCGATAATAAAGGTTGGTGGCTTCTTAGGGTATCAAATACGCAAAACTGCATTACAGCAAGATGCGAAGGAGAGACTTTAGAGGGTTTTGAACTTACTAAAAAGGTTTTGTTCCATTACATTGATGAAGCAAGGTCTTTAAATTGTAGCTACTCACAGAAATAAATTTGATTTATAAAATTGACATGAAAGTATAAAGATAAATAGGCTAAATGTACTTATCACCTGGTCAGGCTGCAGCATTATTTCGTGTAACCGTTTGCGGGTCCACTTAATTCTGCAATTCTTTGATCTCACTCATGGAGAGGCCAGTAAACTTAACAATAGTGGTGACATCAACATTATTAGCCAGCATTGTTTTTGCAATTTCAATTTTTCCTTCCTTTTTAGCATCATCAAGTTTTTGTTCAAGAACAGCCCGTTCATCACGAATACGTTTTATTTCCTGTTCGTAGGCAATAAATTCTTTCTCTGACCAGTTGAATCTATTTAGTTCTTCATATGCCTTTTTAATTATTACATCACTACCTATTATCTTTTCCAATTCTTCTTCGCTAGTTTCATCTGCATATTTAAAATAATAGATCCATTTTTCAACTATACTCTCCAATTGGTCTTCTTTAGTTTTAGGAAATTTTGGTAACTCGATAAATGTAAAATAAAAATCTTTTAAATCATGTTCATAGCTATCTTTGTCTAACATTACATGATCTGACTTATACTCAGATTTATTAGGAAAGAGAATACAATCAGCAATAGCTATAAAAATGATTTCTTTAAGATCCTGATATTGATCACCTTTATCAGCTTGCCTTGAATAAGCTTTAGCAGCGTAATATTGAGCGCGTTTTTCAAAGCCTTTAGTTTTGGCAACTTGCATTTCGACTATTACTTGCACCCCATTTTCATCCCTGCAAAGAACATCAACGATACTTTGTTTTTTAGAGGCAATTTCAGCATCTTGAATAGTGCTGAGGAATTCTATTTCTTTTATTTCATCTTTGCCGGTGAACCCCAAAATATCATTGAGAAAGTGAATGAGGATGTCTTTATTTTTTTCAGTACCAAAAATACGCCGGAACGCAACATCATTCTTGGGGTCGAGAAATTTAGAAAGAGCCATAAAAAAATTTTTAAATGTATCCTTACATTATATATTCTTATTGATAATAATTCAATAATTTGTCATCTTTTTTGTTAACTTTACTGATGTTGCCAGAAGGAACGTTGTTGCAAAATTTTGTAAAATTTATTATCCTAAGGTTTCAAGTTCTCACAGGTTTATTGGAACTATATGTACAATGTGTTTATCAGTGAAAATCCGGAGAAAATGATGGGGGAAAAGTTAATACATTACTTTAGCCAGGGTAAATGCGAAGGCAATGCAGAAATGAAAAATCTGCTGGGAGGAAAGGGGGCAAATTTAGCAGAAATGTGCAATGTTGGCATTCCTGTTCCACCTGGTTTCACAATTTCCACCTCTGCTTGCGAAGTCTATTATCAAGACAATAGATCTTCTGTTATCCAAGTAGCTGACTACTCGGATCCAGAAAAAAATGTGGTCACGCACTGGAATGACATATGTAGTGGAATCAAAAACTACATGGCGATGCTCGAAAATGACATCGGTTGTAAGTTTGGGGATTTAAATAACCCCTTATTAGTTTCAATACGCTCTGGTAGTGTTAGTTCAATGCCGGGCATGCTTGATACTATTTTAAATGTTGGTCTAAATGATGAAACCGTTGTTGGGCTTGCAAAAAAAAGTGGCGAACGTTTTGCTTACGATAGCTACTGCCGTTTCATCATGATGTACTCCAATGTTGTACTACAGCTTGATCATCACCTATTTCAAGATGTTGTTGATAATAAGCAGCAAAAGAGTGGAGCAAAAAGCTTAGCTGATCTTGATGTTGGTGTTTTAAAAGAAATTGTTAACAATTTCAAAAGGATAGTACATGAAAAAACAGGAAAACATTTTCCGCAGAACGTTGAAGAGCAATTGCTCAGCTCAGTGAATGCAGTATTTGCTTCTTGGAAAAATGATAGGGCTGTTTCCTATAGAAGAATACATAATATTCCTGAAAACCTTGGAACAGCGGTCAACGTGCAAGCAATGGTTTTTGGTAATTTAAATGATAATTCTGCAACTGGTGTGATATTTACACGAAATCCTTCAACTGGAGAAAAAAAGCTTTTTGGTGAGTTTTTGGTTAATGCTCAGGGTGAGGATGTGGTTTCTGGTGTTTATACTCCTATGCCAATTGACGGAGAGCAAAAAAACACCATGGAGAAGTTGCTGCCAAGTGTCTACCGAGAATTATGCGTGGTATGTGAAAAACTTGAAAGGCATTATAAAGACATGCAGGATATCGAATTTACTGTACAGGACGGTAAGTTATGGATTTTGCAAACTAGGTCTGGCAAGCGCACGGCTGAAGCTGCTATTCGCATAATAGTTGATATGGTAAACGAAGGAACGATTACAAAAGAAGAAGGAATATTGAGAATTGATCCAAAAACCTTTGACAATTTATTGCATCCAGTTCTTGACGTTAAGGGTGACCAGAAAGTAATAGGGAAGGGACTGCCGGCTTCTCCAGGGGTTGCTTCTGGATATGTAGTGTTTAGTGCAAGTGATGCTGAAAAAGCTGCAGAGCAGGGTAAAAAAGTGATTTTAGTAAGGTCAGAAACGAGTCCTGAAGATATTAATGGAATGAATGCTGCAAGTGGCATAGTAACAGCACGGGGAGGGATGACCTCGCATGCTGCTGTTGTAACCCGTGGAATGGGTAAGCCATGCATTTGCAGTGTGAGTGGACTTTATATCGATAAAGATGGAACTTTCTTTTCTGTAGGGGATACAAAAGTAAATAAAGGTGAACCAATTACCATCAACGGAGGAACAGGGGAGGTTATGCTTGGCATTCTTCCTACAATTTCACCTGAATTATCGCAAGAATTCAAAACGATAATCAACTGGATAGATGGGATCAAAACGATCAAAGTGAGAGCGAACGCTGATACTCCAAAAGATGCAAAAATTGCAAAAGAATTCGGTGCAGAAGGTATAGGCTTATGTCGCACAGAACATATGTTTTTCGCTAGTGATAGAATCGAATTCATTCAAAAGTTGATAATAGCTGACGATGAAAATGAAAGGGCAAATGCGCTCATTAAACTGGAAGAAATGCAAAAGTCTGATTTCAAAGAAATATTTTCTATTATGGAGGGCAGGGAAGTCACTATACGTTTGCTTGATCCACCTTTGCATGAATTTTTACCCAATAATCAGTCTACTATAGAAAAAATCGCCAAATCGCTTAGTAAGTCAGTTGAATCAGTAAAAAATAAAATAGCACAGTTATCAGAAAAGAACCCAATGCTTGGCCATCGAGGTTGTAGACTTGCCATTTCTCATCCTGAAATATATAGCATGCAAATCAGGGCAATACTTAGTGCTGCAAATGAGCTGAAGGAAGAGAAAAAGGTAGAAGTTAAGCCTGAAATCATGATTCCTTTTATCATGAGTGAGAAAGAGTTTGTTCTGATATGCGAGCTAGTGAAGAAAGAATTTTCTGTCATCTCAGCTAGGATCAAGAAGCGGATTCCAGCGTCACGCGCTGGAATGACATCAGACAAGGCTTATTCAATTGGAACGATGATAGAACTGCCACGAGCGGCACTGATTGCTGATAAGTTAGCAAAACATGCAGAGTTTTTTAGTTTTGGCACTAATGATTTAACGCAAACAACCATGGGACTTTCAAGAGATGATTCAGTTAATTTCCTCGATTCTTATAAGGAAAGCAACATATTCGGAAACGACCCATTTGAAGTGCTGGACATCGAAGGGGTAGGGGAGTTAATCAAGATAGCCATTGAAAGAGGCAAAAAAACCCGAAAAGGAATAAAACTGGGTATATGTGGAGAGCATGGAGCAGATCCAAAATCCATAGAGTTTCTCATCGAATCAGGGGTGGATTACGTTTCATGCTCACCCTATAGAGTACCGGTTGCAAAGTTAGTGGCAGCACAGTTTAGTGTTAGATCTAAATTTGCTAGGTAAGTATAGTGGCAGTGTTGGCTACTCATATGGTTTGAGCCCACCAGAGGGTGTCATTCCAGCGCGTGACGCTGGAATCTAGTTTTTATTATGGCCTTTTGGATCCCAGTGGGCTTTGTTGCATCGCTAGCTATGATGGATTAAAGATAAAAAAGGTGGAGAATATCAGTAGCTTATTATTCTGGTATTTATAACAAGAACGGTCAATGAATACCTAAATTTGAGTAAAAGAAATTTCACTACCATTTACCAATCCGGCTAAAATTCAAGAATTTCAATGCTTTAGCTATTTTCAATAGAATTAAATTTATTAATATAAATAACAAATTACTATTCTTAAATTTGATCAGATTGATTGCAAAAAAACAAGATTTTCAATAGGTTGCTTATAATCCTAACTATAGTTAGCCTTTCATAAGTAGCGATGCAACAAAGCCATCCCAGTGTCTGGGCACTGGGATGACATCCTGTTACATGTTCAACTTCATTCTCTCTCATCTCCCTATAACTTGGTAATGTAGAATTTTTTACATGCAACCCGGTATATATTGCAATCAAAGCAGCTATGACACTGCAAACTACTGCACCAGCTACAAATGGAACCATCACAGCAGCAGTAATGAATAATCCTGTAATAACAACTCCAACAACATCTTTTGTCAATGAGGTGTAAAAATCCTTTTTGCTCTCTTTATATTTAGTTTCTTGTTCATTTGGCATAGAAAATTGAGCATCTACAAAGCCGTTAGCTTTATTATCATTATTTGGTGTGGCAGTTTGGTCAATCCCTGTTACTACAGGCGTTTTATTTTCGTTATTATGATGCTGACCGTTACCACTATTTGGTGTAATAGTATGATTTGATAGACCATCGCCGTGAGTTCTTATATTACTAGACTTATCATTACCGCTTGACATAGCGGATGTGCCGGCGTTTGTTGATACTACAGGAGATACTGGTTTATTAATAACACTCCTACCGTTACCACTATTTGGTACAGTAGTTGGATTTGTTTTTTTTGTTGATGTTGCTATAGATTTACTAGTGGCATTACTATTACTGCCAGATCCTACTTTAATTTCCTCATTAGATATTTTTTGCTTTTCTTGTTTCTCCTCTATCGCTGACACGAGTAACGTAACAAGTTTTTCATTGTTTTTGTCTATAGCCTTATCTAACGCATTACTCTTTAATTGTTGACACAACTTGTACAGCTTGCTTTTAGGTATTAGCTTTGATTGTTCTGCGTTAACATTTTGTAAGAGTAGATCTAAAATTTCGGTATTACCAAAATGGACAGCATAATTTAATATAGATTGACCATTTATAGTTTTGGGAATATGGCATGTTTCTTCTTGTTGGGAAATGATACTAATAATTTTTAGCTCATTTTTAAAGAGAAATTTTATAAAATCTAGATTACTTTTTTCAATTGCAAGTGCTAATAGTAAATCTCCCAACACACAGCCATTATGAAATTTTTGCTTTAGATCAATTCTTGCATTTAGCTCTTTACTTAATTCTTCAAGACTTGCTTGAGGCTTCTGTTTTACAGTCTCATTTATATTTAGATACAACTCTCTAATATCATCATTACTATATATCATAACTAACCCTACTACTATATGTTAGTTTATTATAGCAACTTTCCCACAACCAGTCAAGACATATTGCAGTTTCAAGCAGCATGATATATATTGAATATAGTTCTTAAAGCGAATGATGGAAGATTTAGCCTATAAATTAGTTAAAGTGACCGAAGCTGCAGCACTTGCTGCGTATAAATTGGCAGGCTTTGGTGATGAAAAAAGGGCTGATCAGGTTGCAGTTGATGCAATGCGTACAGTATTAAATTCAATGGAAATAAATGGTACTATCGTAATTGGTGAAGGTGAGAGAGATGAAGCGCCGATGCTATATATTGGCGAGAAGGTTGGCACTGGAAATGGTCCTGAAATCGACATTGCCGTTGACCCACTTGAGGGCACTACGATTTGTGCTCATTACAAACCAGGGGCAATGTCTGTTCTTGCTGCAACGAAAAAAGGTAATTTTTTACATGCACCTGATGTTTATATGGAAAAAATAGCGGTAGGAAAAAATCTTCCAGAGGGTGTAGTCTCACTAAAAAATAGCATTGAAAAGAATCTAGACAATTTAGCAAAGGCAAAAAAGTGCAAAGTGAATGATCTCGTGGTAACTGTACTTAAACGTGAAAGGCATAGTGAATTAATAGAGAAAATCAGGAAATTAGGAGCAAAAATTAAACTAATAGATGATGGTGATGTTGCGGCCATAGTTTCACTAATAAATGGCAATCATGATATGTATATCGGTATAGGAGGAGCACCAGAGGGAGTGCTTGCGGCTGCAGCGCTAAGCTCTATCGACGGACAGATGGAGGGAAGATTAGTACTTGATACGGATCAGTTAAGAGAAAGAGCAAAAAATTTAAATATTGATGACCCAGAAAAAGTCTACGCCGTAAAAGATATGGCAAGAGGTGAATCAGTGTTCATTGCAACTGGAGTAACAAGCGGAGAACTTGTGGATGGAGTTAAATTGAATCATAATACCTATTCAACTAATTCTTTAATAATTCTGCCTAATAGGCTGATAAAGCTGCAAACAATGCAGAACTTATGTTAGCTTTTTTAGTTTCTAATTTTAGCTTTACAACATTTAGCATTAAGATATAATTAAGTTTACTTATAACAATAGAGGTGTGAAATGTTTTCTAGTATTGTAAATCTATTGAATGGTTTTTACAAAAATTCGAGTACCAAGGAAAGTGAAGAAAAGTTGACTGTTCTGAAGCTAGCGTTAACACTAAAGTCGAGATCATTGAACTAATTTGGGAGGAAGCTGATCAAAAAACTCGTGATTTTTTGTGTGATTACAAGGTAACAAAATCTTTTGAAGATCAACCATATTTTACGGATACAATAGATGATCTTAAACGCTTTCAAGGAAAATTTGACCCTCATAGCACAGAATATTTTGCTCTTGTACAAGTTGTTCAAAAAATAGAAGATCACAAGTGGGTAATGGATCTTGATTCCAACTTACAAGAAGCAATAGGAAACCTTGATATTGATCAAGTTAAAGCAGCATTAGAGAATTGTGGTGAAGATGTAGAAAGGGTTTTAGAGCGAGAGGTATATTGGAGTAGTGGAAGAGTAGATGCCCTTTTAGTTTATCCTCTGAAAGTTGAATATAGTGAAGAATTGAACCAAGAAGATGTGGAAAAGATAAAAGAAAGCTTTAAATTAATGTTTGATGCTGCTTCTCCAGGGCTCCTTGGGTTCGAGTTCAATGGAAATAACTATGTAATGGATAAACTTACATGTGCACAAAAACGTTTTGCTAAAATACCTGGAGTAGGTGAGCAATGCTTTCAAGATTTGATTCAAGAATTTGAGGAAAAACTTAGTAAAAATGAACTAGATAATGCCAAGATTAATGATCAGATAGCATGGGATAAAGAGTATGAGACTCGATTTTCACAAGAAATCAATTGGGATCCGTCTGAGAATGATGATCTTAACTTTATAGATGACACTGATCTAGATCAAAACACCGTAAACTCTGCACCAACTGCAGACAACAAAACCCCAGAAAAAAACGATACAAACTTCTGGAGTGAACACAAAGGGAAGATCGCTCTGGGCGTTGTTGGACTATGCGTAGTTGCAGTTTCAGCATTGGCTGTACTAGCTTATATTGGAGGAGTTTGTGAGAAATCAGAAAGCCCAAATACGAAAAGCTCGGACCCGGTTGTTTCTGGGGTGTTGCAACAACGCAGAACTGTCTAATTAGTAATCCATTGTCATCCCAGCGCGCCGCGCTGGGTCTGACTACGCTAGAACAAAGAATATAAAAGAAACGTTGCCGTCACGTTATATCATAAACCTTTGCTGAAGCTTTCTTTATATCTTCACTTGAAAGTGGAATTAGACCAAGCCTAGATAGGTACCCATCTTCAATGCCGATCGAATCTATAATTTCTTTTATGAATTCTCTTAATCCATCAACAGTATCCAGGTGTTCTTTCTTTATATAAAGGTATAGAGGTCTTGCTAATATATATTTTCCCGATGATATATTTTCGTAAGTTGGCTCAATTCCTGCAATTGTGCTCCCTTGTATTTTATCTTGATTCCTCATTAAAAAGCTAAAACTAAATATCCCTAAAGCGTTCTTGTTACTTTTCAATTTTTGTATTATTATGTTTTCATTAATTCCAACTTCTATATACCTTCCGTCATCCCTTATATTACCACATGCTTGCTTTCTTTCTTCCTGATCTTTATAATTCTCTTTGAAAATTCTCGAGTTCATGCATGAATATTGATCAAGCATAATAGAATTAACCAAAGTTTCGTATGTGCCTGTATTTTGATGTGGACCATAAATTTCAATTTCTGTTTTTGGTAAGGCTTGATTTACATCAGACCAAAACTTCTTATTATTTTTTACTAATTTATCATTTTCTTGAGAATATGCAGATAAAGTGTCAAATAAGTCCTTCTTTGTGAAATCAAATCTATGGCTTTGATTTGAATTTGCAATGACAATTCCATCATAGCCAATGATGATCTCTATCACTTCATTAATTTTATTTCTTTTACATAGTTCTCTTTCTACTTCCTTCATAGGGCGAGATGAAGTGGTGATGTCTGGAGTGTCTTCCCCTATTCCTGAGCAAAACATTTTGAATCCTGATCCACTTCCTATCGATTCCACAACTGGAGTCTTAAAGGAGAATACACGATTGAACTCCTCGGCTATAAATGAGATAAAAGGAAAAACAGTTGAAGACCCAACAATTCTGATGTATTTCCTGGCATCAGCATTTGACAGCGGCATGAATAATACGAATACAAAAATCAGGAGAAAGTTTCTAAGCATTATTTTTAGTTAAGAACATAAATCTAATTATTGTAACAAAAAATCAAACTGAAAAGCTTTAATTGCATGACAAAAGCTACAGTTTACATTTAAATTTTATTTTATATTATTGTAAGTATTACACAACTTTAAGGGGCAATTATGGCAGTTATGCCAGATAAATGGATAAGAGAAAAAGCTGAAAATTTTGGAATGATAGAGCCTTTTGTGAATCACAAAAGCAGCAAAGGTGTCATATCTTTCGGACTATCATCTTATGGTTACGACGCAAGAGTGGATAATAAATTTAAGATTTTTACTAACGTTAATTCAGCCATCGTGGACCCTAAAAATTTCTCTGAGAATAGTTTTATAGATAAGGAAACAGACGTATGCATAATTCCACCAAATAGCTTTGTGCTTGCAAGTACAGTGGAATATTTCCGTATACCAAGGAATGTACTGGTCATTTGTGTTGGTAAATCAACTTACGCAAGGTGTGGAATTATAGTAAACGTTACTCCCTTAGAACCTGGATGGGAAGGTCATGTCACACTCGAATTCTCAAACACCACTCCACTTCCTGCGAAAATTTACGCTAATGAAGGCGCATGCCAATTCGTATTTTTAAGCGGCGAAAGTGAATGCGAGAAATCATATGATGATATGAAAGGAAAATATATGAATCAGCATGGTATCACTTTGCCGCTGGTGAAGTGATTGCCATGAGAGTGGTAATTTTTCACTTCCGTACTTTTTCATTGTTGCTTACAATAATTATAGCTACACCATGTGCTTTTCTTAATTAAAAACTTCAATTATTCATTGTAAGTTGTTGAATTTCTTATCATAGTATCTGTTATCCGAGTAGCCCCTTTCTTGTCATCCAAGTGCCTTGACTACTTGGATCCAGCTTTCTATGTGACCTCATCAAAAATGTTTATTTTTCAGCCATTTTTATACTTATCAACTCAGTGTGCTTGCTTACAATTAAAATTCCTAGATCCCAGATACTGTCTCTGCTGTCAAACAAATTATCCAACAAAATTACAATTAAATGGTTGATTATTTTTAAGAATACCAAAAAAGACATGCATTAATTTTCGCATTAACGCAAGAACTATGACTTTTGGACATTTGCCTTTACTTGCTAGACGCTGACAAAACTTTTGAAAATGATTATTATGGTTTTTGACTTTCCATAAGATGGTACAAGCCTCCACCTTCTAGGTGGAGAAACTTTAGTTTGTCAATGTCATAACTGTACTTTACAAAGTATAGTTATGACGGAATATGACAAAGGAAAACACACTGTATTTTATCATAGGTACCATATAGTCTGGATTACAAAATATCGGTACAGAGTATTAACTAAGGCTATGAAGGAGAGAATACGAACAATCATAGCAGAAGTATCTGAAGAAATGGGGATTAAGATAGAAAACGGAGTAATATCATCAGATCATTTACATTTATTCGTAGTAATACCTCCTCATATAGCTGTGAGTGATTTTGTTCAAAGAGCCAAAGGCAGGTCTTCACGCAAAGTTCAACAAGAATTTCCAGAGCTAAATAAAATGTACTGGGGAAAGCGTTTTTGGGGAAGAGGATACTTTAGTGCTACCAGCGGACATATCACAGATGAAGTCATTAATGAGTACATCAATAAACATACAGATGCACATCAGCCTCATTCTATATCTAGTATAAGATTGGAGTAGCTTTAGCTTCTCATCGCGCTTCCAGCGCTATATCCAACCTTTCGGCTCTCAGCCGATAGTGGTTGAGTACTATAGCTGGCATATAAAGAGCTTTTCGAATACGCTCAGATCCTATTTTGCATATGCAACTTCTCTTACTTACTGACGATCCCGATTGATAATGTCCTGGATTTAGACCAGCAAAAGCTGTAAATTGTTTAGCATTGTCAAAGTTATCAACTGATGGCATTTCTGCGACAACAGCAACAGCAGTAAGATATCCTATACCTTTTATAGTCTTAAGGTTTTCCACCATATTTTTTAGATGTGGATAGTTATTTATATGCTCATTAATTTCTTTTTCGAGAACAATAATTTGCTCCTCTATTGCCAAAATTACTTTAGATATAGCTTCTTTGCAACTGGAATGCATATTTTTGTTTTCCAAGCGATTTGTCTGTTGCACCTTATCATCTTTTAGCGATTGCATGCAACGGTAAAGCTCCCTCAAATGCCTCATTTCAGGTGTAATGGGCTTCCAAAGAGCAGGTTTGTTGGCGATACAAAATCTAGCTATCATAGCTGCATCTGATTTATCTGTCTTATTTCTGAGCAGCTCACTTTTGCCAAAAGCTTTGATTTGGGCTGGGTTTACTATACTGACATTATGTCCTAAATCGTGCATAAAAGTAGCCAAATCTTCTCCATACCAACTAGTTGCTTCAAGACATAAATGAGTAAGATTTGCTCCATGGCCATTGCACCAAACTACAAGTTTTGCAAAACCATCTTGATTATTTTGAAAGACTTTGTGTCGTTTTTTACTGTCCACTAACAAACAAACATCAAATTTCTTTTTTGAAATATCCACACCCAAAATAGCATTTACTTGCATAAAATTGCCTCCAAGACTATAAATAAACTGAGAGTTTAGACTAACCTTGTAATACGGGATATAATTCCAAAAGATACTGTTCAGTCTTTAACTCTATGGGAGGGAAGCAAAATCTGGGACTCGGCCTTAATGGCATTAGTGTCGCATCAGCTTCACCCTCCCTGTGAGGTATTTTAGCTCTAATGCCTCACATCATAAAGATACAAGTGTCGGAGCACTGGGATGACAAAGGAGGAAGCACTGGGATGACAAGGTTATAGGTGTCATCCAAGTAGCGTGACACTTGGATCTTTTCTCAACAATTTCAAAAAAATCTATCAAAAGGAGGATTACCATGTCTACAATAATTTTATCATCAATTTTTGGTCAAGCAGGCAGCATTTTTGGTCCAATTGGCCGGATTATCGGCTCAGAACTCGGTGCTCTTCTTGGTGCACAGCTAGATGGGGCAATGTTCGGCCTTGATGCCGAGCAAAAAGTAACGCATGGTGCGAGACTAAAAAATCTGCAAGTTCAAACCTCAACCTACGGCAGAACGATTCCAATTATCTATGGCACTGCTCGTGTTGCAGGGAACATTATTTGGTCACAGCCAATAAAAGAAGAGGCGATAACCACCAAAAGCAAAATTGGAAGAGGTATGAACGTTACATATAATTACTACGCAACGCTTGCAATTGCGATCTGCAAGGGGAAAGTAGAAAAATTAAACAGAATCTGGGCAGATACAACATCACTTAGCTTTGATGAAATAGATTATACTTTTTACAGCGGCAGAGAAGACCAAAATCCTGATCCATTTATGTCATCAATTGAAGGAGAGGGGAATGTGCCGGCTTATAGGGGAATATCTTACATAGTCATCAAGAATTTTCCTTTAGCAGACTATAATAATCATGTTCCGGTATTTACGTTTGAAGTGCAAACTGCAGTAAAGTCAAATGAATTTTCAGTAGCAAAAAATATTCGGAATATCAATATCATACCAGGTTCAGGTGAGTTTGTATATGATACAAAAATACAGAAGAAAATCGCGCAAGAGAAAATAAGCAGCAACCAATATATCCCATATGGGCTGGCGCAAAGGGTAAATCACAACAACCACACTAAAAAGAGCGATGCAATGCTTTCTTTGGATCAATTAAAGGGAGATTTACCAAATGTTGAGTGGGTATCGGTAGTAGTCAATTGGTTTGTGAATGATCTGAACATTAAAGATTGTAAAATATATCCTGCAGTTGAATTTCAAGATGATTCCGCAATATTACCTGATGATTGGCAAGTAGGGGGTGTAACCAGAGATAATGCTCAGCTAATTTCAAAAGATGCGAGTGGAAACCCAAGGTATGGTGGCACAGTTAGTGATGCAGCGTTGATAAGATATATAGAAGAGCTACACAGCAGAGGCTACAAGGTGATGCTCTATCCAATGCCCTTACTTGATACAAAGAACAAAGAGTGGCGAGGAAGGTTGAGCGGGACTCCTGAAGATATAAGTGATTTTTTTAAGAATCAGTACAACAAATTTATAGAGCATTATGCAAGCATTGCCAAACAAACTAAAGTGGAAGGGTTTATCATTGGTTCTGAATTTGCGCAACTTACCAAAATCAGGGATGAACAAGGGAATTACCCTGCCGTTATAGAGCTGGTCAAGCTTGCAAAGCAGATAAAACTTAATCTTGGAAAAGAAGTAACAGTTACCTACGCTGCAGATTGGAGCGAATACCATTCATATGATGGTTGGTATAATATGGATGAACTGTGGTCTTCAGAGTATATCGACGTTGTTGGCATAGATGCTTATTTTCCACTGACTGATGGTCCAGAGCCTCCTTTTGGTTATTCCGCGGAAGATGTAATGGGTGGTTGGAGCAGTGGAGTGGGGTATGATTATTTCTATGATTACTCAAAGGGTGAGCCTGAAAGAGTAAAGTATAACGACAGCAGGTATGCGTGGAAAAACATAGCAAAATGGTGGAGTGAAACTCACATAAATCCAGGTGGTAGTAAAACGAAATGGCAACCAAAAATGAAAAAAATATGGTTTACTGAGTATGGATTTCCCAGTATGAACGGCTGCACTAATGAGCCAAATGTGTTTGTTGACAAAGGCAGCATAGAGAGCAAATATCCACGATATTCAAACGGAGAGGTGAGCTTTCTTTCGCAAAAAATTGCAATTGAAGGAACGCTAAAAAAGTGGCAAAGTTCAGAAATGGTAGAAAAAATGTTTCTCTGGGCATGGGATGCAAGGCCATTTCCTTACTTTCCCAATTTATGTGATGTGTGGGCTGACTGCCATAATTGGCAGACAGGACATTGGATTCAGGGAAAGCTTTCACAGCTTAATATTTCCGATGTTTTATCGGATCTGTTACAAAAAACAGGTTTAAAAAGCGATCAGTTCGATACAAGCAACGTCAAAGGGTTATTGTCTGGGTATGTGATAAACGACCAGCAATCGGTACGTTCAATTATTAAAATGCTGCAAAGTTGCTATTTTTTTGATGTGGTTGAACAGGACTCTAAACTGAAATTTGTCCAAAAGGGCAGGGGAGTTACGACTGGAATACCAATTGGTGAAATGGTTTTCAGTAACAATTCAAAACTTGCTAATATCAGTCAATTAGATTTAAACAATAAAGTTAACGTCGTTTATTTTAATCGCAATTTTGGCTATCCAATTGATGTTAAATATGCTGAGTTGCCAAAGCAAGGCGCTGCTATAACAGTTGAAATACCGCTCATTATGGAGGAGGGAGAGGCGCAAAATATAGCTGAGGTTTTACTTTATTCTTCGTGGCAAGGGAGAAATATATACAATTTCAAGCTGCCGATAAAATATGCGTGGCTTGTGCCAAGTGATGTAATAACGATTTTAGACGGTGAGAAAAAGCATACGGTGAGAATTATAAAAACAAAATTCGAAAGCATGTCCATTCAAGTAATTGGCGTTGGTTATGATCACTCTATATATAAGCTTTCTTTTTCTTCAACAAGGTCACTTATGCTGAAGGAATACCCTCCCTCTCACATTAGCAAAACCATCGTAGAAATGATAGATTTACCGGATATTAAAGGTAATAGTGCAAGCTTTACTTTAATTAGTGAGGAAAAGAATTGGAAGGGAGCAACACTCTTTATTTCGTACAACGATAAGGATTATAAGCCTATTGCAAGCACAAACAAGCAGTCTACTTACGGATATGTAATGGAATCTACCGACGAGGGGCTTATAGTAGTGTTACGTTTTGGAAACATAACTTCAATTGCGGACTCAAATTTAGCACTAGTTGGAAAAGAGATAGTGAAATTCCAGAATGCTGAACTTATAGATAAAAATAAATATAAGCTTAGTAACCTAATCAGAGGACAAGAAGGTACTAAAGAGTATCAGCACACTGCAGGTGAAAAATTTGTTCTACTTGATGATTCAATAATATCTTTCGAAGTGCAAAGGGGAAAAAAGTTTTACCTAAAAGCAGTGACTTACGGTGAATCGCTGGAAAATACGGAAGTGAAAGTGATAAATTCATTTAGTAATTGAAATTTAATAAAGTAAGTGCTAGAATCAATATACAGGTATTAATGGTAGAGATATAACATGTCAAAGGAAATGGTCAATGCGTTGAAAGCTGAAGTGAAGAAGCTCAAATATGCTGATTTCAAAGCTAACACTGGGGACGAAGTAATTTCTGGTGAGGGAACATATAAGGATCTTAATAGAACACACGGCCTTGCTATTAACGGACAAAAAATAACTAACGAATTTATTAACGATCTGTATTCAAACCATAAAAATCTAATTCTACGGGATGAAAACGGAAAAGGGAATTATCGTCCATTTCTCAGACAAATTTTTACAGAAATGTTTAAACACGTTGGTGCAACAATTCCCAATAACTCTATTATTGAAGAGTTAATAAATAACTATTATCAGGGCGGATATACTCATTTTCTTCCTAATGATATGAGTCACGCTCTTGGATCTTTTCATTTGTTAACGCAAAGCAACTGTATGACAAGAGAGTATATTATGGATTGTCGTGAACCCAATTGTATAAAGCTTAGTTTTAGCATGAAATATACAAAAATGCTTAACTATGATGATTATACATATATCGAAACACCAGGTTTTTGCAGTTCAGCGGAGTTTAAACTAAAATGTGAAGGTGAAAATGTGGTATATGAAGATGGTAAAGTACTTCTTACCATTCCTAAAGAGTTAGAGAACTATAAAGCTGGTGATGACGGTTTGTTTGATAAGCTTACTTATATTATAAATAAGATTATTGAGTATTTCAAAAAACTTTGTGAGAAATTGGGCTTTGAGTTTGATACAAGAATAGAGTACGATCCTGAGCATAATATAAAAATAGAGCATAATCTTGGTGAACCACTAAAGGTAGTAAGTGAGGCAAATGCATCTTCTGTTGAAGACTTAAAGCTTAAAGTGAATAATTCAAGATAAGATATTGAAATTCGTGCTTTTTATGATTTTAGCTTAAGATTTCAGTGTCCGCTACTCGCATGACATCGTTTACTATGTAACATTGTACTTATACTAATGAAAAAAATACATTATAATTAAGCATATTTACCAATAAATCATTAAGTGAAAACAGCTCTTTCGCAAAATATCATCTCTCTTATTATGATATTGTCTGTAGCAATTGTCGATATGGCAACTGACCTGTACTCAGTTGCACTACCAAGCATTGCCAATTATTTTAAAGTAGAAGGCAGTGTAGTGCAGCTTACAATTAGCTTGAATCTAGTTGGATTTGCGGTGTCTGGATTAATTTATGGTCCATTATCGGACCATTATGGTAGGCGTCCAATGATGCTGATTGGTATGACAATTTTTACTTTGGCAAGTGTCATGTGTTATATAGCCGACAGTATTGCGCTCTTGATACTAATTCGCTTCATACAAGGAACAGGGGCTGGTGTTGCAGGTGTTGTTGGGTATGCAGCAATAAGGGATATGTACTCGGGTAGTGAATACTCGAGAGTCATTTCAAAATTAAATATGGTTGTGGCACTCTCACCTGGAATAGCTCCAGTGGTGGGCAGTTATATAATTTCACATGGGTATAGTTGGAAATTTTTGTTTTTTATTATATCACTTGCAGCAATTGCTATACTTATTTTTATCTACTTTAAGTTACAAGAAACACTCACTGTAAATAAAAATGAAACCAGTATAACTAACATAACTACTAATATCTGCAAGCAATATATATCAATATTTAGAAATTATCGTTTCCTTGGGTTTTCAGCCATTCATGGATTAACTTTCATGTGGCTTTGGGCATACATTGCTAACTACCCGTTCATATTTGAATCGATGGGCATTGAAGTACAGTATTTTGGCTACCTCATATCGATCATAGTCATATTTTACATAATTGGAACTTTAATTAATAGAAGGTATGTACCAAAAGTAGGGGTTAGCAAAATGCTAATAATAGGTTTGGTGTTACCGATAATATCCGATAGTTTATTGGTATATTTTTATTTCGCGGACAAGTTAAATATATTAATTCTTCAAACTGTTTGGATTCCAGCCAATATCGGACTTGCATTAATAATAAGCAATAACGTAACTTCTGCTTTAGAAACGATCAAAGGTATAGGGCTTGGTAGTGCAGTTCTCTCATTCTGCAATATGATGTTTGGGGCTATTGGAATATATATAGTAGGAAAATTTTTTCGCTATGGTATTTTACCAAATTTACTATTAACAATAGCATGCTCTACAATTGCAATTCTTATGTACAGCCAGCTCAAATGTACTGAAAAACACAGGGAATAACCATTATTTGCGTGATCCAGAGCTCATGGGTTATTAATGACTTTATCATGATAATATAATTTTACAGGGGGTGAGAGTTCATAGATTATTAACGACTTTATCATAACAATATAGTTTTACAGGAGGTATGGGATGAGCAATTCAAACAGAGATATAAATGCTGAATTACGTAAGGCTGCTCTAGAAGGTAATATTGAGAAAGTAAAAAGTCTAATAAGTGAAGGAGCAGATGTTAATATAAAAGATGAAGATGGAAAGACTCCCTTAGATTTAACTACTAACGAAGAAATAAAAACTCTATTGCAACCCGCAGAAGAATCTGATGATGGTTCAGTGGGTGAGCCAGCGACAGATAGTGAAGGGGGTCAAGAGGAAGAGGAGGAAGATTCAAATCAATCACAGAGAGAGCAAGACATCAATGGAGAAAAAGGAGCTGATGTACAAGACAACGATGTAGGTCCTGTTGCTTCCACAGAACCTGCACAAACAGAAGAACAGCCGAGCTCTTTTTTTGGTAGTTTGTTTAGTATACTTATGAAGCCTTTTTCATTAATAGGATCATTTTTTAGTGATTTTTTTTCATGGTTATTTGGGTCTAACACTGATGAATCTACATCGCAAACCGATGCTAGTGTTTCTTTACTTAGATCCGATTCATTAGACGAAGAAGATAGTAGTGGTGGTCATTATAGTGCAATGAACACAGATGTGTAGAGTAATGCAAGAAGTCTACTCAATGTAAACCAGTTTCTCACACACACATTTTACTACGTGATCAGCACTGATATTAAAATGCTCATAAAGTGTTTTATAAGGTGCTGATTCTCCGAAGCTTTTCATGCCAATAAATATACCGTTTGAACCTATGTATTTATGCCAACCCATTTCACTTCCGGCTTCAATTGCAACTTTAATGCTGTCATTATTTAATATTGCCGCTTTATATTCATCGCTTTGCTCGTCAAAAAGCCTCCAGCATGGCATAGAAACAATCCTTGTACCTATACCCTTTTCCTGCAATTTCTCCCTTGCTTCAACTGCAATTTCAACCTCGGACCCCGTAGCAAATATCGTCACTTTTAATTCTTTTGAACATTCACACAAAATATATGCACCAAACTTCGATAAATTAGCAGATTGATCGATATCAGAGTAGAACTTGCGCATGTAACTTACGTTTTGCCTTGAGAGCGCAAACAGTGCTGGAGATTCTTTCTTTTCGAGTGCAATGCTAACACACTCAAGAGTTTCAACTGCATCGGCTGGCCTAAAAACATATAGATTTGGTATAGCACGCAAAGAGGCTAAATGCTCTATTGGCTGATGAGTTGGGCCATCTTCTCCCACTCCAATTGAGTCGTGAGTCATGACATACATAACCTGCTGCTTCATCAGAGCTGAAAGACGTATAGCAGGACGACAATAGTCGGAAAATACCAAAAAAGTGCCGCCATAAGGAAGAATCGCGCCGTGAAGTGCCATACCATTCATACATGCTGCCATAGCGTGCTCTCTCACTCCATAGTGGACATAAGAGCCACTATAATTATTGCTATTTATTACCTGCATGTGCTTATATTTAGTGCAATTTGACCCAGTAAGATCAGCAGAACCGCCGATTAATTCCGGCATAGACTCAGTTAAAAGTTCCATTACTCTGCCGAAAGAAGATCGAGTAGCTTCGTTTGGCATTAGCTCACATATTTGTTTCTTCAGGTCAGCTAAAACACCAGCGATATTATCTGGTAGATGTTTATCTAACCGTCTTTGAAGTTCTGCATGATACCCTGTCATCCCAGCATTCTCTTCTGTCATCCCAGTACTCTCTCTTGTCATCCCAGTGCTTGACACTGGGATCCATTCTTTTTCTTCTTTCCTGGATTCCAGCGTTACGCGCTGGAATGACATCGTGTAGTTTTGTTTTGCTCTCTCAACAGTTTTCTTCCAGGCATTTTTCACATCTTCTGGTACATGGAATGGTTCATAATTCCAGTTTAATTTCTCTCTCATCTGTTTTATGTCTTCCTCCGAAAAAGCACCACTGTGAGCAGAGGATGTGCCAGCACGGCTTGAAAATTTTCCGATAATGGTTTTGCAGCAGATCATTGTAGGTTTACCAGACTTTTTTGCTTGCTCTATTGCAAAGGATATGGCATCAAAATCGTGGCCATCAATTTTGTCAACATTCCATCCATACGCTAAGAAGCGTTTCTCTACATCATCAGAGCAGGAAAGGCAAGTAGCGCCATCTATAGAGATATCATTATCATCAAAAAGAGCTATGAGCTTATTCAATTTAAGATGCCCAGCAAGTGATGCTGCTTCATGGCTTATTCCTTCCATAAGACAGCCATCCCCTAGCATCACGTAAGTGTGGTGATTGATTCTGAATTGCTTTTTAAGGATTGATTCAGCAAGTGCCATGCCAACAGCAGCGGCAAACCCCTGACCGAGCGGGCCTGTTGTTGCCTCTACCCCGGAAGTCAAGCCGAACTCTGGATGACCTGGGGTCTTGGATCCCATTTGCCTGAAGTTTTTTAGCTCATCTATGCTAATATAACCTGTCAAATATAATATTGAGTATAGTAACATTGACCCATGACCGTTTGATAAAACAAAGCGATCTCTATTGAACCATTTAGAATCATCAGGATTATGATTCAGATATTTAGCAAACAAAACAGTTGCAACATCTGCCATGCCAAGTGGCATACCTGGGTGTCCAGAGTTTGCTTTTTGTACTGCATCAATTGATAAAAAACGGATGGCGTTTGCCATAGATTTTAAATGTGAATGATTCATGTGTTAATAGAAAAACTTAAAAATGAAGTATAAAAGATTATATCAGCAAAAACAAGTTGACACTGAGTGCTAAAATCCTTAATAATCTAAAGTTAAATCGTGAGAGTTTTTATATGACAACTGTTATCACTAGAAAGTATAGGATTAGCCGTAGACTTGGTGTAAATTTATGGGGTAGAGCTAAAGACCCAGTAAACAAAAGGAAATACCCTCCAGGTCAACATGGTATTCTTGGATTCAAGAAGTTATCCGACTTTGGTAAGCAGTTTGCTGCGCATAAGAAATTTAAGTTTTACTATGCGATTTCAAGTAAGCAGCTCAGACGTACATTTTTAGATGCTTATAACAGAAAGGGTTATACGGCTGATAATTTTATCGGTATCTTAGAATCGAGATTAAGTTCTGTTTTATACCACTCTGGTCTTGTTCCAACAATTTACTCAGCAAAGCAGCTCATATCTCATAAGCACGTTACAGTTAATGATAAGGTGGTTAACATATCGAGTTATCGAGTGAAGCCAGGTGATATAATAAAAATAAGAGAAAGGGCAGCAAAAATCCCTGTAGTAGTAGAGGCTGAACAAAAACAAGAGCGCAAGGCTCCGGATTATTTAGAAGCAGATAGTAAAGAGCATTCAGTGAAGTATTTGAGGTCACCTCAATATTCTGAGGTTCCTTATTCAGCAGACATGGAAGTCAATTTAGTAGTAGAGTTTTACTCTAGATAGATAAAAAAAGCCCGTGTGGCGGAATCGGTAGACGCAGCGGACTTAAAATCCGTGGGTTTTGCGACCTTGGGAGTTCAAGTCTCCCCATGGGCACCAATTTAACTTAGCAGATAAATACAAAAAAGTATGAAATGGTTTGATATAGAAGATATTGTAGAAGCTCTGGAGGAAAAATTTCCAGATGAGAATATAATTAGTATCAGATTCACTGAGCTTAAAAAAAAGGTCTTGAGTTTAGAGGAATTTGATGATGATGAAAAACGCTGTAACGAAAAAATACTCGAAGCTATTCAAGCAGCTTGGATTGAGGAAAGATTAACCGCATAGCAATAAACCATACGCAAACGTGATTTCTATTACAATTTGCATATTGATTATGCTATTTTTTGGATCTAGCCTGGCAAATTAATAATAATTTAACCAATTACAATTAAAACAGCTATAAGGTTAATTATGAGGCAAAACAAAAATTTTTGAATGGAACGACTTACTTGACAAGTGCTACGTTGAGATAAATTTTACATAAAAATACTGCTTTTATGGTGTGAGGCTAGAGGTTTGTAAAGCAGTTAGAAGGTTGTCATCCCAGTGTCAGCTACACAACTGTACGAACATTTATTTTTGTTAAACACAGCAAATGGTGTCATGCCAGTGCTTGACACTGGCATCCAGCTTTTGATCGAAAATGTTGTATAGTGCACAATCAATTTTTCTGGATCCAAGTAGTCTGAGCACACAACTGTACGAACGTTGTAGTTTGGGAGCAATTCCCACCAGTGGGGTGTCATCCCAGTGCCCAGACACTGGTTCTATGCAACTTAATTAAAAACGTTTATTTTAGCGTAAGACAACTACCTTTAGCTCATCAGCTCAGTTATAAGCAAAATTTCTGGATTCCAGACTGGAATGACACCATTTGCTGTGCAATTTACCTTCAAAAATGAATGTTCGTACAGCTATGTGTCTGAGCACTGGGATGACATCCTCCCTGGTGGACTCAAATTACAATGTTTGTGCAGTACGCACTGGAATGACAGGGCTTTAAGAAATCCAATGTAGTGGTAAACCTTACTTATTTAGTTATACTAGAAACAAAACAGAAAAATGCTCAAACACAGCGGTCCAAAAAAATTAAAGTCTATAATTGAAAACTATGCATTAAAATGCATGAAAAATAAGATTAGTAAAAATGAAATACGTCTGATTTTAAACTGGCGAAATATAGTAGGGAAAGAAATAGCAGAGTGTACAAAACCGAAAAAGATCTCATATGCACAGAATATAAATTCGGGTGTGTTGCATCTGGTAGTAACAAATGGCAGCAAAGCATTGGAAATTCAGCATATGATTTCTCTTATAATAGAAAAAATTACGATATTTTTTGGCTATAAAGCAGTATATGGTATAAAAATTAAGCAAGAGAGTATTGACTATTTGACTATATAAGGTAATCTAAGTACATAGAATAATTTGGTATATTGAAGTGAGTAGAGTTTGTGAATTAACAAATAGAAAAAAATCTTTTGGTAATAAGGTATCACATTCGAATCGTAAAACAAAGCGTACCTTTCTTTTAAATTTACATAAGGTTACGTTGACAAGTGATATATTAAATAAAAAGTTTAGATTTCGTGTGGCAACAAGAACTTTGAGAACTATAGATTACAAAGGTGATTTAGATGCTTTTTTGCTCAACACAAGAACGATTAAACTAAGTGAGAAAGCGCAGAAGATAAAAAGAAGGTTGAAAAAAGTTTTAGTAAAGCAAGAGGTAGAGTTAGCCGTTTCAGATGCATAACAAACCTCAATGGCTCAGAGCAAAAGCTCCGACCGGTGAAGTATTCAATGAGACCTTAAACATCGTTAAACTGCATAACTTGCATACAGTGTGCGAAGAGGCTGCATGTCCAAACATTGGTGAATGTTGGAATAAACGTCATGCTACTGTAATGATTCTCGGTTCTGTTTGCACTCGTGCTTGTGCATTTTGCAACGTTGCAACTGGCATTCCTGATAAACTAGATCCTCATGAACCAGAAAATTTAGCAAAAGCAATAAAAAAGTTAAACTTAAAGCATGTTGTTATTACTTCCGTTGATCGTGATGATTTGCCAGATGGTGGCGCAAATCAGTTTATACAGTGCATAGAAGAAATTAGAAAGATAACTTCAGAAACAACAATAGAGATTTTAACTCCTGATTTTTTAAATAAGAAAGGAGCATTTGAAGCAATCGCTGTTGCATCACCTGATGTCTATAACCACAATATTGAAACAGTGCCGAGATTGTATGCAAAAATAAGACCACGAGCTCGCTATTTTCATTCACTATATTTACTGAAGATGGTAAAGCAGATTAATCCCAAAGTTTTCACAAAGTCAGGGCTTATGGTCGGTCTTGGAGAAACAAAAGAGGAAATACTGCAGGTTATGGACGATTTGCGCAGTGCTGAGGTTGATTTTATTACAATTGGTCAATATCTACAACCAACTCCAAAACATGCAAAACTTGATAGGTATGTTACCCCAGAGGAATTTGAGCATTATAAATATATTGCTTACTCCAAAGGGTTCCTAGTGGTTGCATCAAGCCCACTAACTCGGTCATCATACCACGCCGAAGAAGATTTTAACAGGCTCAAGGCCTGTTGTTGACATTTGTGTTAATTCAAATTAATTTTTACTAGTTATAAAGGAGTTTTTACGTAATGTCTACTATAAAAATCGAGAAGAAATCACAATTAGTTAAAGAGGTATTCGATTCCGTGGCAAGTCGCTACGACACCATGAATGATATAATGAGCCTCGGAATGCACAGATTATGGAAAGATAAGATGGTAAATAGTGTGCATTTTACAAAAAACTCTCAGGTTTTAGATGTTGCTGGAGGAACTGGAGATATAGCAATAAGAGTAGTAAGAAAAGAGCCAAGTGCTAAGGTTACAGTATGCGATATAAATCAAAACATGCTAAACAGAGGACGTGATAAAGCTATAAATTCAAACCAAATTAATTTTGATTGGGTATGTGCAAGTGCAGAAAGTTTACCATTTGAAGACTCCGAATTTGATTATTGCACAATAGCTTTTGGTATTCGAAATGTTTCTGACCGCAAGAAGGCTTTAAATGAGGCGCACAGGGTATTAAAACCACATGGGAAATTTATCTGCTTAGAATTTGCCCCTATGCACTATCAAAATGAGATATTTACCAAACTTTATGACTTATATTCATTTAAAGTAATTCCTAAAATTGGCAGCATAGTTGCTAAAGACAAGAGTTCTTATGAATATTTAGTGAAGAGCATTAGAGAGTTTCCAACTCAGGCTGATTTTAAAATGGAAATTGAAGAGGTAGGTTTTAAGAATGTTGAGTTTCATAATATGAGCTATGGAATAGTGGCATTACACATTGGAACAAAATGAATATTAAACTCTGGTATAGAACGCTGGATTATTATCTCATCCTTCCAGTGTTTTTTTTGCTCACTATAAGCTTCATTCTTGTTTATTCAGCAAGCCCTGTAATTGCGCAGCGTCTTTCTTTACCACAAGATTATTTTATACGGCGCCATACAATTTATATAGTCCTGTCACTAATTGCCTTGGTGACATTTTCTTTTCTCAACACAAGAACTATACTTAACCTCTCATTCGCAGGTTTCGCTTTATTTACTATTCTAGTAGCAACTGCGATAATACTTGGTATAGAGGTAAAAGGTGCGAAACGATGGTTACATATTGTCAAAATTTCAGTTCAACCATCTGAGTTCGTAAGGCCATTTTTTTCTGTTGTTATAGCTAGTATCTTGGCCAGCGAAATGAAGTTTAAAATACACATATCAATCATAATATTTCTGTTAGTTTTTGTGTTGTTACTTTTGCAACCTGATTTCAGTATGTCTATGCTTTTAACATATTCTTTTATTGGTCAAATGTTTATTGCATGTATACCACTTTTATACTTTCTATGCATAATAGGAATGGCCACAACTGGAACTACAATAGCTTACTTATGCCTCCCACATATAAAGCAAAGGATTTACAATTTTGTCTTTTTTACGCAACGCGATAACTTTCAAGTCACAAAATCATTAGAAGCATTCAAAAGAGGTCAATTAACTGGAGTTGGACCTGGTGAAGGTAGCGTAAAAGCCTCTCTTCCTGATTGCCATACAGATTTTGTGTTTTCTGTTTTAGCAGAAGAATTTGGTTTGATTACGTGCTTAGCCACATTGATGTTATTTGGCATCATTTCCGCCCGCTTGCTTTACATTGCATATAGGGAAAATGAATTATTTAATCTGTTGGTGATTCTCGGTATCTCAATTCAATTCATCACACAATTCATAATAAACATAGGGGTAACATTGAGTGTTTTTCCAACCACCGGCATAACCCTGCCATTACTTAGCTATGGTGGTTCTTCTCTTTTATCTTCGAGCATCGCACTTGGCATAATGCTGTCTTTCAGTAGAAACCAAGCTATCGCATTAAAGTTTCGTGAGCGTGTTATGCTTGGAAGGTATATGGACTAAACTTGTACCGCTCACAACTATTATTGGTATCCCTCCAAAATGGGTATCTGTTCAGATGAGTGGCAAGAGATATTATGAAATCTGAAAGAGTTATGTGGAAATTTTTCAGAAAATATTCCACTGACATGCTGAACAACAAATACATCACTATGTCGTTTATCGCAAAAACTTATATTTTTCGTAACCATTCACACTTAATTCTGCAATTCTTTGATCTCACTCATAGAAAGACCAGTAGTTTGAGCTATAATATTAAAAGAAACACCTGCTTTAAGTAGATTCTTTGCGACTTCAATTTCCCTCTCTTTTCTACCTTCCTCTTTAGCAAGATCAAGTCTGTATTCAAGAATGGCTTCTTCTTTGCGCAGATCCATTATTCTTTCTTCATAAGCTATTAGATCTTTTTCATTCCAGTGAAACTTATCTAATTCATCATATGCTAGCTTTATTATTGGTGATTTTTCCGCAATTTTTCTGAGATCTTCGTCCGTTGTTTCATCTGCATATTTGAAAAAAAATAGCCAACGGTCTACTACACTTTCTAGTTGTTCTGCTCTACTCTTAGGAAATTTTGGCAGCTCTACGAAGATAAATTGAAAATCTTTTAAGTCATGTTCATTGGTTTTCTCATCTCTTATGGTATGGCTAGATATATAGTCAAGCTTATCAGGGAATAAGGTACAATTTGAAATCGCGATAAAGAAAATCTTCTTTAAATCAACGTATTTACCAGATTTATCAGCTTGTCTTGAGTAAGCCTTAGCAGCATAAAGTTGTGCGCGTTTTTCAAAGCCTTTATCACGAGTGAGCTGCATCTCAATTATATACCTGTTCCCACTAGAATCCCTGCAAAGAACATCAACAATGCTTTGTTTATCAGAAGCAATTTCAGGGTCCATAATGGTGCTCAAGAATTCTACTTCTTGTATAGTGTTGGCTTCAGTACATCCTAAAATATCGTTCAAAAAATGAATAAGAATATTCTTATTTCTCTCAGTACCAAATATTTTTTTAAATGTTAGGTCCAATTTTGGATCGAGAAATTTAGAAAGAGCCATAGTAAAAATACTGAGAAAAGATTAATAATCATACACTATTATTAACAACTATTCAACCATATTTTTAAGTATAGCTATACCGCCGTGGCGCTAACACGTAGCGGGATGACGAGGTTATCGTCATACCACCGCAAACCGTCATACCGCCGCGGCGCTAACAAGAGATCCCGCTAACACGTAGCGGGATGACGAGCTTATCGTCACGCCGCCACGAACCGTCATACCGCGATTCATTCGCGGTATCTCAGCCGCTAACAAGAGATCCCGCTAACAAGCAACGGGATGACGAGCTTATCGTCACGCCGCCACGAACCGTCATCCCGCTAACACGTAGCGGGATGACGGTTGTCGTTTAGCCATAAACATTAAGAAATTTACCAAACGAAAAAAAAGGCAAAAGAAGCCCTAGTCATTGTCTATTTTCAGTATTGGCGTTTTTTAAGTCTTAAACACTGCAATTTAGCTGCTTTTAAATGCAACTCACCTTAGTTTAAATGTTTAAGAAATTTACTAAGCAGAAAAAAAGGCAAAAGAAACCCCGTGTTAGCTAGTTGTCACTCTCTAATCCTGCAAATTGGCGCACTATACTGTCTTAAACGACTTATAAGCGCGTTTCAGCTTATATAGGTAAAAACCTAGAAATGTTGTGAAGACATAAGGTGCACATAGTGCAAAAAATTAAAAATAAGACGCCAACCACGTCGTTTTCTTGCTGTTTAATCTGCACAGATGAAGATAACTGAACACCTTCAATACCATGATAAGAGGACTGGCGGAGTTTGTCAAGCAAGTTTTTCGTTTCTGCGGGCTACTACCCTTTCTTGGTGGACTATAACAGCTGCAGAACCTAAATTGCTTCATACTACACCTTTCCCCTTTCCCCTGAAACTAAAATCTATATACTTAACTTTAGAAACTTTAAAATAAGATGCGATCTAATATTAGGCAGTTATTTTACTATATAAAGCCTAATCTATCCTATTTTGTCATAGCTTTTATTGCAGTTTTATTTTCAGCCTTAACGATCCTCCTCTTTGGCAGAGGCTTAAGCAATATAATTGATTCTGGCACAGAGCAAGATTTTACTACCAAACTATTAGTTGCAATACTTATAGTTTTAGCCATTTCTCTCACTGCATTTACTCGGTTATATTTCATTGGCATTGGCAGCGAGAAAGTTATCGCAAGAATCAGATATGACTTATATAGCAGTATCACTAACTTGCAACCAAGTTTCTTTGAGAACACAGGCGTACAAGATGTTATCTCAGCGTTAATTACTGATACCTCTGTGCTGCAATCAATAATAAACAGCAGCTTACTAACCATATTACGAAATTTTGTGATTCTGATTGGCAGTGTTGCTATGTTATTATATACAAATATACAACTAACTGCGTATGCAGCCGCAATAATACCTATACTACTCATTATCATGACCTCACTTGGAAAAAAAGTGCGTAGCTATGCACGCTTTGCTCAGGATAAATTAAGTGAGCTTGCGTCATTTAGTGAGGAAAATTTTAGATCTATAGTGACTATCAAATCGTTTGTACTCGAGGAAAACGAAAAAATCCGTTTTAAGGAACATTTAAACTCAGTATCAAAATCATACGTAAAATTAGTACTCTTGCGTGCTATTTTAGTAACTCTAGTTATCACGTGTGTGATAGGTTCACTAGTTGTTTTGCTCTTTTTTGGTATTAAAGAAGTCTTAAGCAATAATATAACTATTGGACAACTCTCCTCATTTGTGTTTTATTCAGCGCTCGCAGCAGGAGCTATAAATAATTTGAGTGATAATATCAGTGATTTACAACGAGGTCTTGGAATAGTAGAGCGTTTATTTGAATTTAAAAATATGAAAAGCTCTATAGCAGATCCCGATGATCCTATAAAAATTTGTAGTGTTCAAAAAGGAATTTCGTTTAATGGTGTAACATTTTTTTATGAATCTCAGTCTGATAAGCCAGCGTTAAATAACGTATCATTTTCTATAGAGGCAGGTCAAGCAGTATCAATTGTTGGACCATCTGGCAGTGGTAAAAGCACCATTTTAAAGCTTCTGCTCCGTTTTCATGATCCAAACAAAGGTAGCATTACTATCGATGGGCACAACATTAAGTCAATTGCGCTAAATGACCTCAGATCGTTGTTTGGCTTAGTGCCACAAGATCACATGATATTCTCTTGCTCAATAATGGAAAATATACTATATGGCAAACCAGGTGCCGAATATGAGGAAGTGAAGCAAGCAGCCATCAGCGCTTATGCGATGGAATTTATTGATAAGCTGCCTGATAAATTTGATACATTTGTAGGAAAAAGAGGATTAAAACTTTCTGAAGGACAAAAACAACGTATTGTAATAGCAAGAGCCATACTCAAAAACCCTCAGGTTTTAATACTGGATGAAGCAACCTCTGCCCTTGATTACAAAAGTGAGAACCTCGTGCAAAAAGCATTGAGCAAGTTAATGCAAAACAGAACAACAATCGTAATTACACACAGGCTATCAACCGCACTCAAGACTGACAAGATTATAGTAATTAATCATGGAAAAGTAGAAGAAGTAGGCACTCATGACTCTCTAATAAGTAAAGACGGGCTATATGCAAAACTGGCGAAGATACAGTGGAATTGAAAGAAAATTTAAATCATACCGTTAGTTGATATGCTAGATTTATAATTAAAATTATTAAATTTTTAATTTTATTATTTTATAATGGTTCCATAGTTATCCGGAAATTTCGTGATCTGTAGTTTCTTTCATTCACGTTATATTCATAGCTTGTTCTATCTTAATGTAATTCCAATTTTGACTGTATAGGAGGTCTCTATGTTAAAACATAACTATAGTGATAAAATCAATAATCGCTATTCACATACTAACAAATTTTCTTATAGTGATGAGGGTGTAGACGAGACGATCAAGGATAAAATCACAACTGAAGATCAGGTAGTAACTGATGATGTTAAAGAACCTGATGCTGGTAATGATGGTTACAGTGAAGGTATGGCTTTCTCTTACCATGGTTACGGCAACGACTTAATATAAACTCTGATCCAGGAAGATAAAATAGTTAAGATAAACCTTCAACTAGCCCCACTTATTCGCTATATTGTTGGAGGTTTTCATAGTTTTTCTAGTTGATGAACATTTTCAAAAGGGCTTCTTCCTTAATTTTGAGTAAATTAAACGAGTTGAAGCAAAGGGGTATTATAAATACAGATACAACAAACTTTATCGTAGAACCCCCAAGTAACAGAGCACATGGAGACATTTACACAAACGTTGCTATGGTGCTCGCAAAGCATGAAAAGAAGAATCCCATTGAAATTGCAGAGGTTTTAGCCAAAGAATTTGAACTTTTTGATGAAGTTGCAAAAGTGGAAATAGCGGGCCCTGGTTTCATCAACATACACTTAAAAATAAAAGTATGGCATGGGATTTTAAAACAAATAAATGAGCTAAAAACAGAGTTTGGCACCCTAGATATAGGGAACAATCAGGCCATTAATGTTGAATTTGTATCTGCAAATCCAACTGGTCCACTGCATATTGGTCATGCAAGAGGGGCAGTATTTGGTGACGTTCTGGCAAATTTATTGAAAAAAGTTGGTTATAAAGTTACTAAGGAATACTATATTAACGACGCTGGAGCGCAGATAGATACACTAATAAAGTCAGTGTATCTTCGATATAAAGAAGCTCTGGGAGAGAAGATTAGCATCGAAAAAGGTTTATACCCAGGTGAATATTTGAAACCGATAGGGGAGGAGTTGGCTAAAAAATATGGCAAGGAGCTTCTAAAAAAGCAAGATAATCAGATAATTAGAGACTATACTTTAAGTTCTATCTTAGAACTCATAAAGGAAGGCATGAACTTACTTGGAGTAAATCATGATGTTTTTACTTCAGAGTATGAGCTACAAAAAAGTGGCAAAATCGAAGAGAGTATAAAGATATTGTCTGACAAGGGTCTAGTGTATGAAGGGTACCTGGAGAAACCAAAAGGCAAAGAAAGCGAAAATTGGACTTCCAGAAAAGAGATGCTATTTCGCTCTACAAAATTTGGTGATGACGTTGACCGTGCATTGAAGAAAGAGGACGGCAGTTGGACTTATTTTGCCTCGGATATCGCTTACCATTTTGATAAGATATCACGTGGTTTTAACAATATGATCGTAGAGCTTGGTAGTGACCACGGCGGTTATGTCAAAAGACTTAAAGCAGTCGTCTCTGCGCTCAGTGATGATCAAGCAAAAATAGAGGTAAAACTGCATAATATTGTGAATTTTTTCGAGAACGGCAAACCTGTTAAGATGTCCAAAAGATCAGGAAACTTCCTAACAGCAAGAGATGTAGTGGAAGAAGTTGGCAGGGACATAACTCGTTTTATAATGCTAACACGCAAGAATGATATGGTCTTGGACTTTGATTTTGCTAAAGTTAAAGAACAGTCAAAAGACAACCCTATTTTTTACGTGCAATATGCGCATGCTCGTGCTCATTCGTTAATGCGTAATGCTCCAAAAGAGCTCCCAACAGCAGATCCTTCACTTTTAAGGACAGGTGGAGAGCTCTTCCTCATAAAAACCTTAGCAAAGTGGCCAGATGTGGTAGAAATTGCAGCAAGGCTTTGTGAGCCACACAGAATTACTTTCTACTTACTTGAAGTTGCAGAAGCGTTTCACGTTTTATGGGGGTATGGCAAGAGTGATTTAAACATGCGTTTCATACTGGAAGACAACTTAAACCTCACCGCTGCAAGAATGTTTCTCGTGCAGGCCTTAGCACACGTCATCGCTTCTGGACTTTCTATCTTCAATATAGAGCCTTTGGAAGAGATGAGTTGATTTTTTTATGCAAGATTGTTTTTTCAACGAATAGAGAAGTTGACAAAATTAAGTAAAAATGTTATAGTTTATAGTAGTATTTTCTGGTTAATATATGGCTCACAGTCAAAAAAGCTCAATGTTAATGTAAGTTTTGACAGTAAATTGGCTCAGTATCTTACAGAAATGGCAGAGACTCAAAATAAAACTATTCCTGAAGTTTTAGTAGATTTAGTGGAAGAAGAGTTCGAAGAAGATGTAGAGCTATCCAAAATAGCTGACGATCGCTTCTCTGAAGGTGAAGAAGAAGTAGAGGATGATGAAAACATCTGGAAATAAAACTTACACTATAAAATTCTTAAAAAATGTTATTGAAAAAGAAATTCCAGCTCTTCCGGCAAAGATTAAATTAATGGTTCAGGAGGCCATAAAGAAACGCCTTACAGTTGATCCTTTTAATCTAGGAAAGCCTTTATGTCATAGCTTTAGAGGGCAATATAGGATAAGGGTTAGCAACTACTGTATAATTTACAGCATAAATCATTCAGAGCGCAGAGTACTTATTACTGCAGTGGGGCATAGAAAAAACATTTACAAACACAGGAGATTACACAATTAAAAATATAAGAAGACAACTTAAACCTTACCGCTGCAACTTGTCCAAGCCTTAGCACACGTCATCGCTTCTGGACTTTCTATCTTTAATATAGAGCCGTTAGAAGAAATGAGTTGATTTTTTTTGTTACAATATGTAATGATCAAAATATTATTCAAAGTAGGGTAAAGTTATGACAATCAGTTTTAGGGAGTATTCAACTGTATTCACTGAAGTTGCGGAACAGACAGATTTAAATGGAAATAACATAATTGAAAGAATAAAAGGGCATTAGCATAGATCCCGCTAACAAGCAGCGGGATGACGGTTGTCAGGGTGTCAGGCTAGTACCTTCTCTTGTCATCCCAGTGCCCAGACACTGGGATCCAGAAAAGTTTGCTTGTTCACAAGCAAACTAGCATGGAAAGTGGTTACAACATTTTCGATGAGATTATATGGAAAACTGTATTCCAGTGTCAAGCACTGGAATACATCACAGGGGCACTGGAATGACACCCTTTACGGGCTCTTAAATTGTAACTATAAATGTTTAAGAAATTTACCAAATAAAAAAAAGGCAAAAGAAGCCCCATGGTGGTTGGCTATTTACTATGTACTAAAATATCGGCGTTTTTTTTATTCTAAAACGCTTGATTAAGAGCGATTTAGCGTATCCGTTCAGGAGAGTGGTTTAAGAAACAATAGATAGGAGATTTTGGAAAGGATTGAGACCCCTTTGTTTCCAAGTTAAGTATAATGAAATTATCCGCTCAAGGAATGTATTTCCCCGCTTTGATTGTGTAAAATATGAGTTTTTGCGATAAACGACATAATGCCGAATTTGCCGTTCAGCGTGGTTATTTGTCAGCGGAATATTTTCTGGGTCATCTAAAAATTTCCACATCATTCTTTCAGATCTTAGAACATTTTTTGCAACTCGAGAGGCTCCAATTGCTTCAGGTAAACGAGATATCTCCTTCAAGTAATACTTTGTACGTTTTCTTAATTTTCTGGCACGTCTGACAAACCTCAAAACATCTATCTCACTTTTTAGTAAAGCTTTTTTTAGTGCAAATAATTCAGTGGCCACGTTTCTCAAGTAACAACCCAGAACTTTAACTTCAATATTCCAACTATGTGCTAATCTTTCAAAATCTCTTGATAAATGTGCCCAACAGATTTGCCTGTTTTTATCGGCAAAATAATTGTATGCTGCATACCTGTCAGTTATTACCAAGCTATTGCGATTGCAGAATTTACTATTTTGTAAAACTTTCATTCCTCTTGACTCTGTAAATTTTACAAAACTTGCCGTATTGCTTGCAAACATCCAACACCAAGCGAGTTTACCTTTGTTATAATGGCTCGTTTCATCAATATGTAGAACTTTACTCCTACTTATCTCTTGTTCGATCTGCTCATACATTTTTTTGCATTTTGAAGCAACTCTATGTTCACTACTTGATATGCTACCGACGCTTATGTTCAAATTGAAGATATCATTTACGACACTCGCTATTTCGCGTTTTGAATTTTTGTAGAATCCGCTGAACGCTGCAATTATTGACTTTCCATAAGATGGTACAAGCCTCCACCTTCTAGGTGGAGAAACTTTAGTTTGTCAATGTCATAACTGTACTTTACAAAGTATAGTTATGACGGAATATGACAAAGGAAAACACACTGTATTTTATCATAGGTACCATATAGTCTGGATTACAAAATATCGGTACAGAGTATTAACTAAGGCTATGAAGGAGAGAATACGAACAATCATAGCAGAAGTATCTGAAGAAATGGGGATTAAGATAGAAAACGGAGTAATATCATCAGATCATTTACATTTATTCGTAGTAATACCTCCTCATATAGCTGTGAGTGATTTTGTTCAAAGAGCCAAAGGCAGGTCTTCACGCAAAGTTCAACAAGAATTTCCAGAGCTAAATAAAATGTACTGGGGAAAGCGTTTTTGGGGAAGAGGATACTTTAGTGCTACCAGCGGACATATCACAGATGAAGTCATTAATGAGTACATCAATAAACATACAGATGCACATCAGCCTCATTCTATATCTAGTATAAGATTGGAGTAGCTTTAGCTTCTCATCGCGCTTCCAGCGCTATATCCAACCTTTCGGCTCTCAGCCGATAGTGGTTGAGTTAACCCTTGGACCAAATGTATTTGGCGTAACACCTTCCGGTAACTTGCTACTTCTTCTCTTTCCGCATCTCCGACAACGGCCATGTTCTAACTGATATTCCACTACATAAGGCTTGATTTCTGGAAGATCAACTTTCTGATGAATATATGGTTTTTCACATATTGCAATTTCTCCTCCGCATTCGCAAGTATTAGGCAACTCTATCTTTACTACTTTATCTGCATCCATGTTGGCGCGAAAACTTCCTTTATGACCAACCTGACCGCCAATATTCCTTTCGCTTTTCGGCTTATTCTTTTTTATTTTATACAACTCTTTGGAACTTGGTATTGATGAATTTTTTGAGCTTAAACCGAGTCTTTCTCTTAACTCAGCATTTTCTATCTTTAAAGCCTTATTTTCTGCTTTTAAACTTTCATTCTCTTTTTCCAATCTTTCTATTTTTGCTTCTAACCTTTCTATTTTTTGCTGTAAATTTTTGCAAAGTTCTAAAAGGTTTACCATATTATTTCACTTTTGCTCTATGATTATCTTTTTAGATCACCTTGTCTACCTTATTCTGCCACTCCGCTTAACGGATACGATTTAGCTGCTTTTAACTTGCAACTAACCTACACCGCAAGTGTTTAAGAAATTTACTAAGCAGGAAAAAAGGCAAAGAAACCCCGTAGTAGCTAGCATTCAAATTCTCCCTTGTCAATTTGACGTTTTTTGCTGTCTTAAACGCTTTGTAAGCGCGTTTCGGCTTATATAGATAAAAACCTAAAAATTTTTAAAGACATGCGATGCACGTAGTGCGAAAAATTAAACATGAGACGCCAAATACCCTAAGTTTTTTGTCATTAACCTGCACAGATTGCGAAGATAAATAAATAGCTTCAGTTTCATGATAAGGTGGTTGGCGAAGGGTGTCAAGTAATTCCGTTCCTTATGGGTAAAAAAAGAGAAACTCTAAGTTGCAGCCGCACAATGTTTCCCTTTTCTGCTGTTGATGATTATTTCGCCTATTGTAACTGCCGCTAGAATAAAGCAATAATATACCTGTGTTAATAAAGAAATAGGTGATACAAAAGCTATACTCCCTGCTAGCAATAGTTGGGAACCATAAGGTAAGATACCTTTTGTAGCACAAGCAAAAACATCTAATAAGTATGCGCTGCGATGTGGCGCAATACTGTGTTTTTGTGCAAGCCTTTTTGCAATGCCACCACTTAGTAAAATAGCAATGGTATTATTGGCAACTAAGGTAGTAAACATAGACGCAATTCCTGCTATCACAAATTCAGCTTTAGTTTTTGTGATATTGCTTTCATCGATGAGTTTATGCAACGCTTTTTGACCTTGCTTGTACATTATATGGCTCAATCCACCGATAAATAGAGCAAATATCACTATTTCGTTTACTTTTTTGAAACCGTCATACACGTCATGAGGAAATTGAATGATAGCATAGTCAAAAAAAGTTATTCCTAGCACACCAGCAATAATTATGTTTATAGTTATTGTTACTAAAGTGGCGACTTCAAGCAGCCCCATGATTATTAAAGAAATGTAAGGAATAATTTTTATTATAGAATAATAATCTAAATTTGATATAGAAATAATTTTTGTACTATTTGAGGCAACTGCTAGGTAGATGAGTGTTATAATGCTGGCAATAAGTGCAACTTTAGAGTTCATTTTAAGTTTATCTTTTGCTGAAGCTTCCTGTGAAGAAACAGATGCAATGGTGGTATCAGATATCATCGAAAGGTTATCGCCAAACACGGCACCACCTACTACAGTTGCAGTTCCTATTTCGAGACCAAAAGCTCCACTTTTTGCCAGATTAACAGCTATAGGTACCATCAGCGCAACAACTCCCATAGATGTGCCAATTGCAGTTGAAATAAAAGCAGAAGCCAAAAATACTCCAGGCAGCAGTAATCTTGCTGGAAGGAAATTAAGAATTAAATTAGCAATAGTGTCTGCGCTACCGATTGATTGAGTCACCGCAGAAAATGCTCCAGAAAATAAAAAAATTAAACACATAGTAAGGGTGTTTTTGTCACCCATGCCCTTGATAACAGTATCGATGTTATGCTGAATTTTATTTGTACCACGTGAGACAGCAAAAAATAGTGCTGGTAATAAGCAGATTACTGGTGAAACCTGATGAAGTGGATTATCAGTTCCGATAAAAGAAAAATAAGCACCACTTCCAAGATACAAGATTAAAAAAATAATCAAGGGGACAAAAGCTGTCATTTTACTGTACCTAAACTTATAACTATAACTAATTAAGTGGTTTTAAGCAAGTTTGGTTTTCACTAGTTCTACAGGAACTCAACCACTATCGGCTGAGAGCCGAAAGGTTGGATATAGCGCTGGAAGCGCGATGAGAAGCTAAAGCTACTCCAATCTTATACTAGATATAGAATGAGGCTGATGTGCATCTGTATGTTTATTGATGTACTCATTAATGACTTCATCTGTGATATGTCCGCTGGTAGCACTAAAGTATCCTCTTCCCCAAAAACGCTTTCCCCAGTACATTTTATTTAGCTCTGGAAATTCTTGTTGAACTTTGCGTGAAGACCTGCCTTTGGCTCTTTGAACAAAATCACTCACAGCTATATGAGGAGGTATTACTACGAATAAATGTAAATGATCTGATGATATTACTCCGTTTTCTATCTTAATCCCCATTTCTTCAGATACTTCTGCTATGATTGTTCGTATTCTCTCCTTCATAGCCTTAGTTAATACTCTGTACCGATATTTTGTAATCCAGACTATATGGTACCTATGATAAAATACAGTGTGTTTTCCTTTGTCATATTCCGTCATAACTATACTTTATAAAGTACAGTTATGACATTGACAAACTAAAGTTTCTCCACCTAGAAGGTGGAGGCTTGTACCATCTTACGGAAAGTCAATAGCAGAGTTTTAAACTTCATATTTAATCTACTAAATAAATAGCACATGTAGCTTATTGCTTGACAATAGGATCTAATTGTTGTCTAGATTCCAGCATCACGCGCACAACTGTACGAACATTTGTTTGCGAAGAAATGTTATAGCTGGTTTTGCTTCAAACACAAAGATATCATCCGAGTAGCTGAATACTTGGATCCAGAAAATTTTGCTGCGAGTAAGCAAATTTGTTTGGTGAGCATAGAAAGTGGAATGTGTAAGCGCAGCCTCAACAGGTTGTCATCCAAGTAGCTGACTACTTGGATCCAGCTGAGTTGGTGAGTATAAAAGTATAGCTAACGCGAGCTCTACGTCATACCGCCGCAGAATAATTAACCGTCATACCGCGATTCATTCGCAGTATCCCTTTGCGGTATCCCTTAGCCGCTAACAAGCAGCGGGATGACGAGCTTATCGTCACGCCGCCACGAACCGTCATACCGCCGCGGCGCTAACAAGAGATCCCGCTAACACGTAGCGGGATGACGGTTGTCGTTTAGCCATAAACATTAAGGAATTTACCAAATGAAAAAAAAGGCAAAAGAAGCCCCGTGGTTGGCTAATTACTTACATTATACTTTCAAGTATGGCGTTTTTTTATTCTAAACGCTTAATAACCGCGATTTAGCTGCTTTTTAATGCAACTAACCTTCAGTCATAAATGTTTAAGAAATTTACTAAACAGAAAAAAAGGCAAAAGAAACCCTAGGGTAGCTAATTATTCACTATCCATTTTTTAAGTTGGCGTTTTTTGATGTTTTAAATGCTTTATAAGCGTATTTCAGCTTGTATAGGTAAAAACCTAGAAATTTGATAAAGACATAGAGTGCACATAGTGCAAAAAATTAAACATGAGACGCCAGATACGTGAGTTTTTTTGTCATTTAATCTGTACAGAGAAGATAAATAAATAGCTTCAGTTTCATGATAAGGAGGCTGGCGGAGTTTGTCAAGTAAGTTTTTATTTCTAGCGGTTGTTGCCAAAAACTATACAAGAAGTCTATTGAAATCGCGTATATCAATCGTTGTAAAATCACACAATTGCTCTGTAGAGCTATGCCCTGTAATAATTACTATACCATTTTGCTCAGAGCGTATTGAGATTAGGTTCAGCACTAATTCACACGTTGCACTATCAAGATTACAAAATGGTTCATCTATCAGCCAAACGCTTGCATTAGAAATCAAGAGGCGAGCAAGTGCAACTCTTCTTCTCCAGCCTGCAGAAAGTTCGCCATATCTAATATTAAGTACAGGCTGCAACTGCAAACAACAAATAGCTGCCACAATCAGTTCTCTAGTATTTCGTATTCCTGCCCAGAATTCTACGTTTTGAGCAACAGTTAAGCTGTCCTTGCAGGCATTCTTATGGCCTATATAGACCATAGAAGATATATAGGATTTTGGATCATCATATATATCTTTTCCGCAGTGCCTTATATTGCCTGATACCGGCGGTAAAAGTCCAGATAAACTTCTAATTAAGCTGGTTTTACCACTACCATTTGGACCAGTGATTAGAATCTTTGATTTTAGCTCAGCTTTAAAACTGAGATTTTTAAATAATACTTTGTTATTACGAGCGCAGGATAAATTTTCACATTCAAGCATGGATTATCTGCCCTTCCCCTTATGTTTACCTTGAGTTGAAGCCTGAGCTTTAACAAACAGCTCCCAAAATCCTTTCTGTCCGCCTTCTCTATGTATCAATTGTGCAAAACGCTGCATTAAACCATTACCCATCATAACCATCTTTGTCCATTTACCTACCGGTTTTGCTATGTCAACTATTTCTGGATCTTCTTTATAAACTTGCACATCTTTTTGTTTCTCGCGTAGCGTTTCTTGTTGTTTCAGCAACTCTTTTTGCTTATTTTTTTGATATAATTCATTGAATTTTCTGTCTTCTTCCCACTCTTCTTTAAAAACTTTTCTAGGAAATATGATTTTTCTAATGCGATTTTTGTATATTTTTCTCAAAAAGAGAAATACTGCAGCTACAGCAAGTAATGTTACGCTATATAATATGATCTGTGTAAGTGGCATTTCCTGTATCTAATTCATTAAAAATACCCTTGCTATTATACCATAATTATAGAAATTGTGCAATTTTTTTGCGGGTAAAGACAATATAAAAGCAGTACTGCTCTATTTCGAAAATTGCGCAAATATCTGACGAACGGGCTTGTATGTAATAAGGTTTATTTCTATACTTCTTAAAGAATTTAGAAGTAAAACAAATATGAACTGCTGTAAAACTCATACGTGCAATGAACTGAGGAAGAACGACGTAGAAAAGGAAGTTACCCTTTCTGGATGGTTATATCGTAAGCGCGACCATGGTAACCTAATTTTTGTTGATTTAAGGGACTTCTACGGAATCACTCAGCTAGTATTTAATAATGACAAAGACTTTTTTGATGAGATATCAAATTTAAAATTGGAGAGTGTAATTACTGTTACAGGAATAGTTGAAGCTAGAACTGAAGATACGGTAAACAGCTCTATTTCTACCGGAGAAATCGAGGTGATAGTCAACAATTTGCGCGTTGAGTCGGAAGTTGAGTTCCACTTTGATGAAGAAATAGCAAAAGAAGAAAGAAGTATATTGGCAAGCATTACCGGCGAGCAAGAATACCCAGAAAACATGAGATTTAAATATCGATTTCTTGACTTAAGACGTGAAAAAGTCCGCAACAATATTATTTTGCGCTCACAAATTATTGCAGAGCTCCGCAAGCTCATGATAGAGCGAGGATTTTTAGAGATTCAAACTCCAATACTCACTGCTTCCTCTCCTGAAGGAGCACGCGACTACCTAGTGCCAAGCAGGCTAAATCCTGGCAAGTTCTATGCATTGCCACAAGCTCCGCAGATTTTCAAACAGTTGCTCATGGTCTCAGGGTTTGATAAATATTTCCAAATCGCACCGTGTTTTCGTGATGAAGATGCAAGGGCTGACCGCTCTCCTGGGGAATTTTACCAGCTAGACCTTGAAATGTCTTTTGTGACTCAAGAGGACATATTTGACGTTATTGAATCTGCTTTATATAAAGTGTTCGCCAAATTTTCTCGCAAGTCTGTCGATAAAGATTTTCCACGCATTACATACAAAGAGGCAATGCTTAAGTATGGTTCTGACAAGCCAGATTTGCGTAATCCACTATTAATCAGCGATGTTACAGAAATTTTCCGTGATTCAGGGTTCAATATTTTCAAAAGCAATATTGAGCGTGGTATGGTAGTGAGAGCCATCCCTGCACCTAAAACAGCAGAGGAACCACGCAGCTTCTTTGATAAAAAGATAGAACATGCGCAAAAAGAATTCGGTGCTAAGGGTCTCGGATATATAACGTTTGATAAAGATGGAACTGCGAAAGGCCCAATTGCTAAATTTCTTGATGAAAATAGGCTAAACCACATAAGAGAAGCAACAAACATAGAGCCAGGAGATAGTGTATTTTTTGCTTCTGACAAAGAGAATGAGGCGGCAAACATTGCAGGAAAAGTACGCACTCTTTTAGGGTCAGAACTCAGTCTTATAGATGATAATATCTTCAAGTTTTGTTGGATCATTGATTTTCCATATTTTGTATATGACGATAAAAGTAAAAAAATAGATTTCTTTCATAACCCATTTTCTATGCCACACGGTGGTCTGAAAGATTTAGAGGAAAAGAATCCACTCGATATCCTTGCTTACCAGTATGATCTTGTTTGCAATGGAATAGAACTATCAAGTGGGGCAATTCGCAATAACAAACTGGATATCATGTATAAAGCTTTCGCCATTGCAGGCTATAGTAAAGAAGAAGTTGATACAAAATTCGGTGCACTTGTACGTGCATTCAGATTTGGTGTTCCTCCTCATGGTGGAATAGCACCAGGGGTTGATAGAATAGTTATGCTGCTTGCTGATGAGCCAAATATTCGTGAAGTAATCTGTTTTCCTATGAACCAGCAAGGTGAAGATGTTCTAATGGGTGCTCCTTCCAAGGTGGAGGATAAGCATTTACGTGAATTATCCTTGAAGGTTATTGAATGAAAAATTTTATAGCAAGGAGCACCGGTTAATGATATATTAGGTTATGTTAAATTGAAAGACCATGAATAATATCCAAAAAGCAATACTATCGGGCATGATCTGTAACATGATTGTGTGGTATGAACTCACTCTTTTTGGAGTATTAACAGATACAATCATCAACGTTTTTTTCCCATCAGAAGATCATTATTTGAGTACACTCAAATTCCTTGGTGTTTTTGCAATTGGTTTTGCGTTTAGACCAATTGGTGCAGTAATTTTTGGTTATATGGGAGATAAGTATGGCAGAAGAAAGACTTTACTTACTTCAGTAATATTAATTTCAATATCATCCACAATTATGGGAATTATACCTGGGTATAAAGAAATAGGGTTGCTTTCACCTGTATTGCTTGTGTTTTGTAGAATAGTGCAAGGAATAACTGCAGGAGGTGAAACAAGCATTAATACAGCATTTACGATAGAGCATTCAAAAGATAAAAAAAATCTAGGTTTCTTAGGAAGTATGAAGCCCTTTGGCGGAGCCCTTGGAACGCTCTTATGCATAACAATGATATTTATCTGCAAAAGAGTTACAGGTGAGAACTATGAAATATGGGGATGGAAGTTGCTTTTTTATTTTTGCTTTTTTTTGGGGACAATAGGTTTTTTAACTAGGTACATATTAAAAGAAAGCTTAGCATATAAAACTAATAAGTACGCTAATAATTTAGCACATTCACCATTGTTAGAACTAGTAAGAAACTATAAAAGACCGCTTATTATTTCAATCAATCTGGGAATTGCTCAGAATGCAATTGTCTACGCAGCAATAATGTTTTATAATATATCAATAAAAGAGCTAGTTATTTTATCTATTAGTGTTAAAGATTTAATGAGGATAGTAGTACAGGTTGTATTTGCAGCATCTGCGGTACTTTTTTCAATTTCATCTGATAAAGTTGGAAGAAAACGCGTAATGATTCCTGTACTGATTATGCTATCTCTGATTGGTACATGTGTATTACCATTATTATCTTCCGTTAACCACTATGTCGTAATAATAACTTACTTATTGATTACTATACCAGTAGGTGCATCTTTTGGAATATATGGCTCTGTTATTTGTGAACTGTTTCCAACAAAAGTAAGATGCACTGGCGTAAGCTTAGCAAATAATATATCTGCAGGAATTTTTGGTGGCCTTTCTCCATACATATGCATGTGGCTTATAGAAAAAACCGAAACAAAACTTGCAGCAGGCATTTATCTTACTGCCTGCGCATTAATTAGCCTAATATCTGTGCTTCAAATTAAAGCCAAAGACAGAAAAGTTGATTGGTGAAATCGTTTCAGTCGAAAAATAGCGCTTCAATGGATTTTTCGATGTGTTTAGTGATAGGAGCGGTGATAGTGATTTCTTTATTGTTTGGCAGTTTTAAAGATAAAGAATGCGAATGAAGGTGAATTTTATTTGCTATCCCATCAATAAAAGCTTTTTTACCACCATATTTACCGTCACCAAGAATAGGGCAATTTATATGAGCTAAATGTGCACGTAACTGATGGGTTCTGCCGGTAATTGGTTGTAATTTTAAATAAGCAACATTGTGTTTGGATTTTGCTATAATTGAAAAATGCGTAGTGGCATTCTGAGGTGAATTTTCATCAACGACCACTTTTTCTTGACCTGAAACATATTTTTTCACCAATGGATAGTCTATTGTTCCACTATCCTTGCTCGGTATGCCAGAAGTTAATGCTAAATAAGTCTTTTTTACTCTTCGTCCTTTAAATTCTTCCATAAGGTATCTGGCAACATTAGCGTTGCGTGCGAATATTATCACTCCACTCGTATCTCTATCTAGCCTATGGACAATTTTAAATGTTTCTCCCTCTCTTATTTGGTCAAGCAAATCACTCATGCTAATCTTTACTTTTACGCCACCTTGAACGATGACCCCTGCGGGTTTGTTTATAGCTAGTATATATTCGTCTTCATATAATATGTTCTCTCTTAGTAGATTCACTAACTTTTCATTATATTTGCGATCAGAATTAGCGTTTTCAATATAATTCAAGTGCTTCAGCGTTATAGTTTGCCCAGAATTTACTCTATCACTGGACTTTGCTTTGCAATCATCAACTTTGATTAATCCTTTCCTTAAAGATTTTTCAATTACAGATTGCTTTAGATCAGGAAAGATTCTTCTGATGTACCTATCCAGCCTCACGTTATCGTCTTCTATTAATATGGTTTTTATACTTTGTAGCATTCCATTATTTATAATGAATATCTAGTGAAATGTCAATTATTGGTGTCATTCCAGTGTCAAGCACTGGAATGACACCGAAGGGGCTACTGCCGTCATAAAGGAACCAGTGTCAGCTACTCGGATGACAGGAGAAGGAGACTACTGAGATGACAGCTAGCCTGACAACCGTCATCCCGCTGCTTGTTAGCGGGATCTAGAGATACCGCGAATGAATCGCGGTATGACGGTTCGCGGCGGCATGACGTAGAGCTTGCGTTAGCTATACTTTTATACTCACCAACTCAGCTGGATCCAAGTAGTCGGAGCACTGGGATGACAAAAAAAGGAGGGCACTTGGATGACGGGAGAAGGAGCTATTTGGATGACATCGTTTACTATACAATGTTTGTACAGTTCTGGATAAAAAAATTAGCTAACAAATTTATAAACATCAGTATACAGCTCATCAACGCTTGGTTCTTTACTATTTTTGGCAAAATCTTCCGACTTTTTTACTAAATCACGTATTTCCTTATCAATTACTTTGCACTCTTCTTCTGAAGCCATTTTATTATCTGTCATGTATTTCTTTAAAGTGCTTATAGGGTCATGATTTTGCTTCATATCTTCAACTTCTTCTTTTAAGCGATAAGTAGCAGGATCTGACATTGAGTGACCGCGATATCGATATGTCTTCATTTCAAGCAGGATAGGCCCTTTTCCGCTGCGTGTGTGTTCCGCTGCTTCGCTTGTAGCCTCATAAACAGAGAAAAAATCCATTCCATCAACTTGTTTTCCAGGAATACCAAAACTTTCTCCTCTTTTATATAACTCTGTTACTAAAGTTGATCTTTGCACGGAGGTTCCCATTGCGTATTCATTATTTTCTATGATGTAAACCACAGGCAACTCCCACAAAGATGCCATATTAAACGATTCATATACTTGTCCTTGATTTGCAGCACCGTCGCCAAAATATGTAAATACCACATTATCTTTTTTCTTATATTTATTAGCAAATGCTATTCCTGTGCCAATTGGAACTTGTGCTCCCACTATTCCATGCCCGCCGAAGAATTTTTTTTCAACGTCAAATACGTGCATCGAACCACCTTTACCTTTCGAGCATCCTGTTTCTTTGCCGGTAAGCTCTGCCATTACAACATTTGGATCAGAATCACATGCGAGCATTAAGCCATGGTCTCTATAACTTGTGATAAAAGCGTCACCTAATTTTGATGCAGCTTGAGTTCCAACTGCAACTGCTTCTTGTCCTATTGATAGGTGACAGAACCCGCCTATTAATCCCATCCCATATAATTGTCCTGCTTTTTCCTCAAATCTGCGTATGAGTAGCATTTTCCTGTAGAATCCAATTATCTGTTCTTTAGTGAAATTTTCTGCTTTCATATCGATTTCTTTTTCATTAAACTAACACAATACCAGGAATTTTAAATTTTTGCTAATGAACTATTACCACTGGCTTGAGGCTTTTCATGTTATCTCTGTTATCATGTGGATGGCAGGTATGCTTTATTTACCCAGGCTTTATGTCTACCATGCAACTGTAAAACCGGGATCGGAAAATGATAGCTTGCTTCAAACAATGGAAAAGAGGCTACTTAGACATATCATAAACCCTGCAATGCTTTTCTCACTTGGTCTTGGAATTACACTAATGGTTATTAGGGAAGCATATCGTGAAGGATGGTTTCATGTAAAAGCATTTGCAATACTTTTGATGTTAATTATTCATATGCTACTTGCAAAATATAGGAAAAATTTTGCAATGGGTTCGAATAAGAAGTCACATATTTATTTTCGCGTTTTAAATGAAGCAGTTACAGTATTGATAATAGTTATAGTTATTATGGTTGTTGTAAAACCTTTTTGACTTTCCATAAGATGGTACAAGCCTCCACCTTCTAGGTGGAGAAACTTTAGTTTGTCAATGTCATAACTGTACTTTATAAAGTATAGTTATGACGGAATATGACAAAGGAAAACACACTGTATTTTATCATAGGTACCATATAGTCTGGATTACAAAATATCGGTACAGAGTATTAACTAAGGCTATGAAGGAGAGAGTACGAACAATCATAGCAGAAGTATCTGAAGAAATGGGGATTAAGATAGAAAACGGAGTAATATCATCAGATCATTTACATTTATTCGTAGTAATACCTCCTCATATAGCTGTGAGTGATTTTGTTCAAAGAGCCAAAGGCAGGTCTTCACGCAAAGTTCAACAAGAATTTCCAGAGCTAAATAAAATGTACTGGGGAAAGCGTTTTTGGGGAAGAGGATACTTTAGTGCTACCAGCGGACATATCACAGATGAAGTCATTAATGAGTACATCAATAAACATACAGATGCACATCAGCCTCATTCTATATCTAGTATAAGATTGGAGTAGCTTTAGCTTCTCATCGCGCTTCCAGCGCTATATCCAACCTTTCGGCTCTCAGCCGATAGTGGTTGAGTTTCCATAAGATGGTACAAGCCTCCACCTTCTAGGTGGAGAAACTTTAGTTTGTCAATGTCATAACTGTACTTTACAAAGTATAGTTATGACGGAATATGACAAAGGAAAACACACTGTATTTTATCATAGGTACCATATAGTCTGGATTACAAAATATCGGTACAGAGTATTAACTAAGGCTATGAAGGAGAGAATACGAACAATCATAGCAGAAGTATCTGAAGAAATGGGGATTAAGATAGAAAACGGAGTAATATCATCAGATCATTTACATTTATTCGTAGTAATACCTCCTCATATAGCTGTGAGTGATTTTGTTCAAAGAGCCAAAGGCAGGTCTTCACGCAAAGTTCAACAAGAATTTCCAGAGCTAAATAAAATGTACTGGGGAAAGCGTTTTTGGGGAAGAGGATACTTTAGTGCTACCAGCGGACATATCACAGATGAAGTCATTAATGAGTACATCAATAAACATACAGATGCACATCAGCCTCATTCTATATCTAGTATAAGATTGGAGTAGCTTTAGCTTCTCATCGCGCTTCCAGCGCTATATCCAACCTTTCGGCTCTCAGCCGATAGTGGTTGAGTGACCTTACCCAAAAAAAAGCAGAAAGCTCGTATCTGTTCAGATGCATGGCTAATGTACAATACTGAAATAAAAATTCCAGTGCTCCCTTTCTTGTCATCCCAGTGCGTGACACTGGGATGGCTTTGTTGCATCGCTCTTCGGATAGTAGGTAACGTACAATAAATTCATGAAGCTATCTCAAACTTAGCCATGCCTATTTCAGTAAATTTGTTAAGCAAATAACACTTGAGTAGCAGTTCCTTCTCACGATTAATTTCAGATTTGCTCCTAAAACTAAACCCAAATATTCGCTTCAACCTTGAGAAAAATCCTTCAATATACGATCTTTTTCCGTAATTTACTTCTTCTTTCCATCTTTTTATACCATTCTCACCATGTAATTTCATTAACTGAATAGCGGCATTTCTATCAAGCATATAATCCAATTTTGGATGCTCTGCTGCGTTGTTTTTCGGAGGAATTTTCGTTTTTATACCATATTGATTACACAGCTTATAGAGCTTTTCTCTGTCATATGCCCTATCTGCATATAGTACTTTTATGACATACTGAAAATCGACTTCTTTTAGCAAATCACAAGCTCCATAGTGATCAGAGTAGACACCGTTACTGTATTTTACAGCTATGGCTTTTTTGCTGTTTGTATTCAACATTACATGCAATTTTCTTGTCTGTTCATAGCTGCGATACTTTCTATCTTCGCTATTTTCTTTGCTATGACCAGGAGTGTTGTTGTATATACTAATTCCTGTACTGTCTATAGCAATTTCGATATCTTCCATATTATTTTCTGCAATCATTGATCTTAATATTGAGTTTCTTAAACCTTCTTGATGATTGTGAATAGCTGATAACTTGCAAATTTTTCCCAATTTGCTCAAGGTATCCTGCTATAAACCCAACTGTTTGCCTCAGGCCTATTCTAAATAAACAAGTTATTATGTGCACCAAAATTACAACTTTATCGCTATAAATATTGTTGCCACCTGGTATTTTTGGACCATTCTCGTACCACTTTTCTATGGCTTCGTTGATATAATGAAAAATATTTCCTCTTTTTTCTAGAAATTTGTTATATTCGCTATGGTTACTGACCCTCATTTTTTGTGGCATATTTTTTCTTTCAAGGTTAAATGGCTATTTTATAATGAATTTTGTCAGTAGCCACCAGATTTTTCAGTTGCTATGCAACAAAGCCCACTGGGATCCAGCTTTCTTTACAAATTCACCAAAAGTGCTTCATTCTATAACGCAAAACCCATACTCACCAAACTCAATGCATTACTTGCAATTAAGTTTCCTGGATGCCAGTGTCAAGCTACTCGGATGACACCATTCTTTTTCCTGGATCCCAGTGGGCTTTGTTGCATCGCTAGCTATGATGGATTAAAGATAAAAAAGATGGAGAATATCAGTAGCTTATTATTCTGGTATTTATAACAAGAACGGTCAGTGAATACCTAAATTTGAGTAAAAGAAATTTCACTACCACTCACTAATCCGGCTAAAATTCAAGAATTTCAATGCTTTAGCTATTTTCAATAGAATTAAATTTATTAATGTAAATAATAAATTACTATTCTTAAATTTGATCAGATTGATTGCAAAAAAACAAGATTTTCAATAGGTTGCTTATAATCCTAACTATAGTTAGCCTTTCATAAGTAGCGATGCAACAAAGCCATCCCAGTGTCAAGCACTGGGATGACAAGAAGAGGGCACTGCCCTCTTGGATGGAAGCCAGTGTTAGCTACTTTCATGACACCCTGACAACCGTCATCCTGCTACTTGTTAGCGGGATCTAGAGATACCGTGATGGTATGACGTAGGGGTTGCCGAGAACTTGTCATCCCAGTGCTTGACACTGGGATCCAGTTTTTCGTATAATTTTGTCAAAATCTATTGTGCTAGCAAGTTCACTAGCGTCACGCGCTGGTCTGTTAGACATTTACGTGTAGGGTGAAGAAATTTTGAAAAAGACATACCAAATATGAAAGGCCTATATATTAAAACTTACGGCTGTCAGATGAACGTTTATGACTCCGTTTTAATGGAAAATGTAATTAAACCTTTGGGGTTCAACGTTGTTAGTGATGCAGGGAAAGCCGATTTAGTGATACTGAATACTTGTCACATTAGAGAGAAGGCAGCAGAAAAACTTTACTCAGAGCTTGGGAAGATTCATTCGTTACGAAAAGAAATGACTATAGTGGTGGCTGGGTGTGTAGCGCAAGCAGAGGGAGAAGAAGTGTTCAGAAGGGCTCCTTTTGTTGATATTGTTGTTGGTCCGCAGAGTATCGCTACCTTACCGGAGCTGATAGTCAAAGCAAGCAGAAGTAAAGGTCATGTAATAAACACTGATTTTCCTGAAGTTGCAAAGTTTGATAAATTGCCAGATGAATGCTATGGCAATAGCCAGGGGTCTTCTGCGTTTCTTGCCATACAAGAGGGTTGTGATAAATTTTGTACGTTTTGTGTAGTGCCCTATACTCGTGGAGCTGAGTATTCACGGCCAGTGAATGAAATATTTCATGAAGCATTGAAATTAGTTGCAAATGGGGCAAATGAGATCAATTTGCTTGGTCAGAACGTCAATGCTTACCATGGGGAGTGCGAAGGGGAAGTGTGGGATTTAGGAAAATTAATTAGTCATATTGCTAAAATTGAAAAGCTAGAGAGGATTCGTTATACAACTTCTCATCCAAGAGATATGCATGAATCTCTCTACTTGGCACATGCGGAAGAGCCAAAGCTCATGCCGTTTGTTCACCTGCCTGTGCAGTCTGGTTCGAATAAAATATTGCACGCGATGAACAGGAAACACACTGCAGAGGAGTATTTGGAAATAATAGACAGATTTCGCAAATTGAAACCTGAAATCGAATTTTCTTCTGATTTTATTGTTGGTTTTCCTGGAGAAACCGAAAAAGATTTTGAAGAAACTATGAAATTAGTAGAAAAAGTTAGATATGCTCAGGCTTATAGTTTTAAATACAGCCCAAGACCAGGCACACCGGGAGCGGAAAGAAAAGATCAAGTACCAGAAGAGGTTAAAACAGAGCGCCTTCTTCGTTTACAGAAATTAATTAGTAAGCAACAACTTGAGTTTAACCAGAGTATGGTAGGTAAAACTATACCTGTTCTGTTTAGCGATAAAAAAGGTAAACACCAAAACCAAATTATTGGTAAAAGCCCATATATGCAATCAGTGTGCATTGATGATTCTGAAGATAAATACAGGGACAAAATAGTAAATGTGAAAGTGTTGGAAGCTCGGCAGAGTAGTTTGCTGGGGTGTGCATTTCACTGATTTTAAGCAGCGTTAAATATAAATCTTAAGCAAAGAGTATTGAAAAAATGCAATCATAATCTTTTTCAAAAGTTACAAAGTTTAATTGCTACCTCTGCTGAACGGGTACCTTAAACCTACAAATTTGAGCTTACCTATATCAATTTTTTGTACAAGATGAGTTAGTAACAACTTTATGTATAAAATTGAAGAAGAATAAAAATACAATAACGAGCATTAAATTAAATATTCCCACCTTTAAAAAACCCTCTTTATATATTTCTAAAGATTCTAAATAATTTATTTTACCGTTTACTGAAGGAACTGACATAAATTTTGATATTGCAACTCCGGCTAGGTTAGAAAATGCTAACGACATCGTTGTTATACCCATTACTACTCCTTTAAAATTTGGGGGAGCTAGTGCAGTTGATTGTTCTAAAACTAAGGGAGCAATGCATAATTCTCCCAGTCCCATAAAGGAGATAGCAATTATTAAATATAAGTATTCTACTTTACCTTCGCTGTTAGAGTTTAAACATCCTATGTACAGTGTGAAAAAACACATAGCCATTGTCAGAAGGCCAAGGGTAAACATGGAAGTTGCATATTTTTGCTTAAACTTCATGTATGTTCCAAAAAGAAAGCCAAGTATTATAATTGATAAAGGATTTATGGCTTGAGAAACTGAAGCTGGAATTGTTATACCTAATACATTGTTAATAACGTTTCTTTCGGTGAATAAGTTAACCAAAGAGCCAAGCTGCATTTCTAAAGCAAAAAAACACAAGAAAAATACCACAAGAATAGATAATGCCACTAATTTTCGTCTTTGTTCTGCTGATAATTTAGATATTATATAAATAAATATGCCTAGAGCTGTTATTCCAACAAATATGAGCATATTAGTAAAAAATTCACTATGTATAAGCATTTTAGCAATTATTGATGATTACAGAAAGCTTCCTATCAATACTATACCAAAGATTTTAATCCCTAATATGCGCTTATTCATAAGCTCTGGATAAGGAGAAAGGCCGCTATCTCCTAAAAGACTCTGAAATTTGAGAAAAAAGATTAGCCCTATAGACATCCCAATGCCAGCTAAACCAAAGCCGTAGTGCCAACCAAATAAGTGGGCTACATAACCACATGAAATAGAAGCCAATATTGCTCCAAGGTTTATACCTACATAAAATAAAGTAAAGCCTCTGCTACGTTCAGGATCGTCTTTGCCATAGCATGAACCAAGTAAGTTAGTTACGTTTCCTTTAAACATACCAGTACCTACGGCTATTAGAGATAAACCTAAATATAATAAACCTGGTTCAAACTCAACCAATGACATGCAGGCATGACCTGCTATCATCACTATCCCTCCAAGCAATACCATGTTGCGGAATCCCATCAACTTATCAGCTAAAAAACCTCCAAGTATTGGTATAGCATAACCTGTTGCAGCAAATAATGAGTAAATAGTAAAGGCCCTCTCATCAGTGAAACCTAAGTGAGAAGTCAAAAATAGGACCAAAAGTGCCCTCATTCCATAGTAAGAGAAACGTTCCCACATTTCAACAAAGCACAACATTTTTAAAAATTGTGGAAACTTATCTGTCTTCTGATCCATAAAATACCCCTAAAGCTTGGGTTAATGTTAACTCAACCACTATCGGCTGAGAGCCGAAAGGTTGGATATAGCGCTGGAAGCGCGATGAGAAGCTAAAGCTACTCCAATCTTATACTAGATATAGAATGAGGCTGATGTGCATCTGTATGTTTATTGATGTACTCATTAATGACTTCATCTGTGATATGTCCGCTGGTAGCACTAAAGTATCCTCTTCCCCAAAAACGCTTTCCCCAGTACATTTTATTTAGCTCTGGAAATTCTTGTTGAACTTTGCGTGAAGACCTGCCTTTGGCTCTTTGAACAAAATCACTCACAGCTATATGAGGAGGTATTACTACGAATAAATGTAAATGATCTGATGATATTACTCCGTTTTCTATCTTAATCCCCATTTCTTCAGATACTTCTGCTATGATTGTTCGTATTCTCTCCTTCATAGCCTTAGTTAATACTCTGTACCGATATTTTGTAATCCAGACTATATGGTACCTATGATAAAATACAGTGTGTTTTCCTTTGTCATATTCCGTCATAACTATACTTTATAAAGTACAGTTATGACATTGACAAACTAAAGTTTCTCCACCTAGAAGGTGGAGGCTTGTACCATCTTATGGAAAGTAAAACAATAAAAACTGCAAGTAAAACTTAAAAAAAGGTATTGGAAACTCGGCAGAATAGTTTGTTGGGGTGTGAGCTACGGAAATATTTTTGAATTTGTAATTTTTCAGAAAGCCCTATATTCTTTAGTTTTACATAGCGAACATGAAGTCAAAGCATTATCCTGATACAGTAAGTAGTCCTGATTTTTCGTCGTTAGAAAAGGAAATCATAAAATTTTGGCAGGAAAACAAAGTTTTTGAGCGGTCAGTTGAAGAACGTTCCAAGGATAATTGTTTTGTCTTTTACGATGGGCCTCCGTTTGCAAATGGACTTCCGCATTATGGACATTTACTCACTGGTTTCATCAAAGACGCATTTGCAAGATATCAAACTATGCTTCAAAAAAGGGTTGAACGTAGATTTGGCTGGGATTGCCATGGATTGCCGGCTGAGATGGGTGCAGAAAAAGAACTTGGAATATCTGGTAGAACTGAGATAGAGAAGTTTGGTATAGATAAATTTAACGATCATTGCCGTACTTCTGTGATGAAATTTTCATCAGAGTGGGAAAAATATGTCAATAGACAAGCAAGATGGGTAGATTTTCACAATGACTATAAGACCATGGATAAATCATTCATGGAGTCGGTCATGTGGGCATTCAAGCAGCTTTATGATAAGGGTCTAGTGTATGAATCAGTGCGCGTTGTTCCATATAGCTGGGCGTGCGAAACTCCATTGTCTAATTTTGAAACAAGACTAGATAACGCGTATAGAGAAAAGACTAGCAAAGCTGTAACTGTTGCATTTGAGCTTTTAGAAAACCCACAGCAGTTTAAAAGTGTTAAACGAAAGTGTAAATTACTTGCTTGGACTACAACTCCCTGGACGTTGCCGAGCAACTTGGCTTTAGCAATAGGAAAAGATATTAAGTATTGTGCAGTGTCAGTCCACCCTTTGATGTCATTCCAGCGCGTGACGCTGGAATCTATTTCTGGATCCCAGTGTCGAAGCACTGGGATGACAGGGGAGGGGGCTACTGGGATGACAGGGGATAATGCAAAAGATCTAGTTAACGATGAAGTTTACATCTTCGCTGAAAGTTATTTAGGGAAATTTGTCAGCCACTGTGAACAAAGCAATATTCCATATGAAAACTGCAATATAAAATTTAAAGCAGATGATCTTGTAGATCTTTCCTATAAGCCGCTGTTTGATTACTTTAAAGATACAAAGAATGCATTCCGTGTTTTTGTTGCTGATTATGTTACAGGAGAAGATGGTACTGGCGTTGTACACACTGCTCCTGGATTTGGTGAGGAAGATTTTTACCTTTGCCAAAGTCATGATATTCCAGTTATTTGTCCAATTGATAACAGTGGAAAATTTACTGCTGAAATTTCAGATTTGGCAGGGGTTCATGTTTTTGATACCAATGATATAGTAATAAAAAAATTAAAAGAGCAAGGGAATTGGTTTAAAACTGAACAATATATTCACAATTATCCACACTGCTGGAGAACTGACACTCCTTTGATCTATCGCACTATGCCTTCTTGGTATGTTGCTGTTACAAAATTCAAAAGCAGAATGGTAGAGCTAAATAAGAGAGTTAATTGGATACCAAACCACATTAGAGATGGTCAATTTGGAAAATGGCTTGAAGGGGCACACGACTGGTCAATTTCACGCAATCGATTCTGGGGTACGCCAATCCCTGTATGGAAATCAGATGATGCGAGATATCCAAGAGTAGATGTATATGGTTCAATAGAAGAACTGGAGAGAGATTTTAATGTTAAAATAGACGACTTGCACAGACCATTTATCGATACTTTAACAAGACCAAATCCTGATGATCCAACAGGAAAATCAGTTATGCGCCGTGTACCTGACGTGTTTGACTGCTGGTTTGAATCTGGCTCGATGCCATTTGCGCAAATCCACTATCCGTTTGAAAATAAGGAGTGGTTTGAATCTGCGGATTTTATCACTGAATACATAGCGCAAACCAGGGGGTGGTTTTATACGCTCTTTGTATTGTCCACTGCTTTGTTTGATAGGGAACCATTTAAGAACTGCATATGCCACGGTGTTGTTTTGGATGTAAAAGGGCAAAAGTTGTCCAAACGTTTGAATAACTATGCAGATCCAATGGAGGTTTTTGATAGATATGGTTCTGATGCACTGCGTTTTCTTATGCTTTCTGGATCTATTGTTTGTGGTGGTAATTTGCTGCTTGATAAAGAGGGAAACTCAATACGAGATGTTCTGAAAAACGTAATAAAACCTATTTGGAACAGTTATCACTTTTTTACTATGTATGCAAATGCAGATGGAATTAAAGCTGAAGTTTGTAAGGATTATCAAAGTACTATTGATCACTACATGATTTCCAAATGTTTTGAAGCTATAGAAAGTATCCAAGCTTCTATGAATAGCTATAACTCGCAAGAGGCTTGCAAAATTTTAATGAACTTTTTTGAAGTGCTAAATAATTGGTATATTCGTCGCAGTCGCGAGCGTTTTTGGAAAAGTGATTTGGATCAGGATAAAACTGATGCTTATAATGTTCTATATACGGTTTTTTATTACATACTAAGAGCTGCAGCTCCTTTGTTGCCACTTATAACAGAGAATATATGGCAAGGGCTTAAGTATGAAGAAACATCTGTTCATTTGGCTAATTTTCCACAATTAGAGAAGTTTGATAGTCAGCTCATTGCCAAGATGGATCTAGTGAGAGAGGTGTGCAACTCTGCACTTTCGATCAGAAACACTTTTAATATACGTATCAGACAGCCGCTTGGCAGTATGATCATTTATCATCAGTCTTCCTGTAGTTTTCTTGAAGGTGAACCGCTTTCTGTCATCCCAGAGTTCTCTCCTGTTATCCAAGTAGCTGACACTGGGATCCAGTGTGCTGCAGATTCAAATGAGTACCAGGAGATGATAAAAGATGAGGTAAATGTAAAAAAGCTAGAGTTAGTAAACAGGCTCGAAGGTATTGCATCACTAGAGTTAAAATTAAATTTTCCTGTGCTTGGAAGAAGAGTTCCAGATAAAATTAAGAAACTAGTTCAATATGTCAAAGAGGGGAAATGGTGGCAAGTTGAAAATGAGCAAATATTCCTCGGAGATGAAACAGAGAACTATACTATAAAAAAAGGCGAATATGAACTATTGTTAAAAGCAAACAGTGAATTTTCCTCCGTGTTTGATAATAACAGAGGAATTGTGATTCTGAACACCACTTTAAATGATGAATTAATTCTAGAGGGGCTTGCAAGAGATGTCGTGAGACTTATTCAGGAAACTAGGAAACAAGCTGATTTTCATATATCTGATCGAATTAAGGTGATCATAAAAACAAAAGATGAGAAAATTAGGAAAGCGACAAGTAAATGGAGTGAATACATAAAAGAGCAGACTCTTTCCTTATCTTTAGAAATTAATACAGAAATTGGAACTAACTTTTATTCTAAGGAATATCAGGATTTAAGTGTTGGTATTAAGTTAGATTGTCAGTAGTTGAAAATCGTCAGTGTTTGTGCTATACTTAAGGTAATTGGATAAGGTTATGGTATGAATGCTGTTGTAGATTGTAAGAAAGTTGTTGACTTAAATAACAATAGTGATGATTTAGGTGAAGTAGAATCTATTTCCAATGTTACTTTGGAAGAGGAAGAGTCTTTTGATGCTATGGAAGCTGTTTCTAATGTAGAAGAAGGGAATGATTTAGGTCTTGCTACTTCAGAAGAGGAAGAAGAATTTTTTGATGTTGTGGAAGAACAAGAGCCGTTAGCTAATTTTGACGTTCCACTCAGTATATTTCATTATAAAGATTATAACTCTGATTTTTTTACTTCTTGGTATAATATATCAAGTAGAATATTTAAAGAGGTAAATCGAGCTTGCCCGAAGAAGAAAGTATTAAATTTAGCTCTATCAGTTTTAATGTTTCCTTATATAGTTTTCACTGCGTTAGGATTAGCCGTATATAATAAATTAAAAACAAATGATAAGACACAAATCAGTTCAGAGGAGAATAAAACAAAAAAAAGTGAAGTAAGTGAAAGTACAGCAAAAAGACTGGCATATGGTGTTCTTGCTGCAATAGTGATTCTTGTTAATATAGCTATGCTTGCAGCATTACTTATTCCTGCAACAATTGCTTTGGCTACTTTTTATCTTTTAAATAGAGATTTATCTCACTCTTTAGTTACTGCTCTTAAAATAAGTATGGGGCGGTATTCTAATAAGCATCAAAATATTGAGGTGTCTTTTCATGAAAAGGAAGTTACTGGACCAAATATTGCGTGGGATATGGAAATAGAATTTCCACCGCAATTTAAACGATTGCTTAGAGATTTGTATGAAAATGAAAATAACAAGTGGTTTGATGTGACGCGGGATTCAGAGCATAGCATCGTACTGAAATTGTCAACTAACATCAATTTAAAAAATGGTCTTAAGCCCTTACGCAATGAAATCAAGGATGTGCTTGCAACTTCTATTCAAGAATTTGCGAAGACTATGGAAGAACTGATAAAGCTAGAAAAGAAAGAGATTACATATGATAAATTGAAGGAATTGTTGGACGAATTCAGGTTAAAAGTGGTAAGTAGCATAGATTTTAAGTTGACAACTCACTTAATATACAACGCCTATCAAGTTGCCTTTATACAAGCAGTTAGGTTTCAGCTGGATAGACGGAAAGAAGGTTTTTCACTGGAAGATGAGATAAAAAATTCTTTAGTGAGACAGGAATTAGAGAGTCGAGGTAAGGAATTACCAGGTGAGAAAGAAGTGATAATAAGAGATCTGAAAAAAGCAGGAGCAAAAGTACCGGATGTTTTAGATGATAGTGAGCTTCCTATATTTAAAGCAGAATGGAAGCGGCTTAAAGAAGAAGGGAAGATAGCTAAGAGAACAATTATTGATGTTTATAAATATATACATAGTAGAGAAACAGAGACAGCTCTAGGTAATGCTAAAGAAGAGATTAATCTTTTAAAAAAAGAAGGACAAAAAAGATATATTAGGATACATGAAAAATTGAAAGAAATATATGGAGATGTAAAAAAGAATAATTTAGCAGGTGATGTTTTAAGAAGAAGGTTAGAAGGTCTTTTTAAGTTCGAGTATGATGACCAAGAAGTTGAGCAAAGGCTAGTAAAATCAGTAATGAAAAAAGCCAAGGGTGAGTTAGGCCTATTAGGCATGCTCAGCTTAATAGACCAGTTTCGAGATTTAGAAAAGGAGATAAAAGGTTCTTTGAGTGAGAATTTAAAAGAAGCTTCAGATAAAGTAAATGCTTTTGTAGCAAAGATATATTTAGAAATAACGAAATGCAAAAAACAAAATGTACTCAAAGGCCAAGCAAAGGGTATAGAGGATTCATGTAAGCTGTTAGAGGAAAAGGAGCCGGATTTAGTACAGAGGATTAATGCGCACCGAGCGGAAATTGCAGAATGCTTAGAGCAACCTACATCGTTAAGGAAAGTAATAGAAGAAAATGAGGATTTAAACAAATATTTAGAAGGTGAGCGAAATAGGAAAGGAGAACAGCATCCAAGTACAAAATTAATAGAGAAGCATTTGAAAAATAACCAAGAAATTCTCAAAGCATTAAAACAGTTAGAATTAGAAGAAAAAGGATTGTTGATAAATGAAGAAACAAAAAATGATTACATAGAAGAACTAGAATCTCGCGAAAAAATAAAGTTTGCAATAATAGAGGATGATTTACTGAAGGAGTTCGAGCGTGAAACTTTTAACGAAGAAGCAGTTAAGAAGTTGTTAGAGGAAGCGGAACTTGAATACTATTTGGCAGAAAAATGCATAAAAAGTCCTGTGATAAAAACAAAAAATAATATCAAGCACTTTTATCAAGGTTTATTGTCTCCTTTGATAGATAATTTGACAAAAGATATAATAAATAATATACCAGGAGATAGTGAAGGTTGTATACAGAAAGTTAAGAACTGGAGTAAAGTTATGTTTGGTGCAATAAAGATTGGAGCATCAAATGTTTATAAAGAGACTACAGAGAGAAAAGCGTTAAATGTGGCACATAATACTTGTAAAGAAGGAGAGACATTTCTTCAATGTTTTCAGTCAAATTATGAAGGTATTGGAGCCTTTTTAGGTGATTTATTTTCTGATGGTGGGGTAACATTTAAAAATGATGTGTGGCCTAAAATAGAAGAGCATTTGCATGGAATGTGGGATAGATTTTTCAAGGATATTGAACTCAATATTGGAAATAAATTGGATGAAGTAAGTGTGACACAGCAACGGCAGGAAACTATGATTGTGACTCAACGATAAGTTCTCAAAGTTCCTTCGGTATTTTCACATACTAAATTAACTATAGCACTTGATTCTTTTTGGATCTCTTTTTCAGTTAAAGTGTGAGTTGGAGAGCAGAAAGTAACTGACAATGCTATAGACATCTTATTCGATTCTATATTATTTCCATGGTATACGTCAAATACTAAAACTTCTGTGATGAGCTCTGAGCTTTTTTTTACCACATTGATTATGTTACCTACTTTCACATCCTTATTTACAATAAATGCAAAATCACGTTTTACACTTTGGTATTTATAATCGATAAATTTCTTTCTACTTACAGGTAAATTTTCAATATTTTCTAATATCACCTCAAAACCTACAACTTTTTGCTTGATATCAAAAAGATCTAATATATTAGGATGCAACTCTCCAAAATAACCTGCTACTTTATTCTTAAAAGAGAGAGTGCCTGACTTTCCTGGGTGATAATGTTCTTTTTCTGCTCTCTCTATCGTTAAATTATCACAATTGACGTTAAAAAACTCCAAAGCTGCTATGCAATCAGCCTTTGCGTCAAAAACATCTACTTTTCTATCAGTATTATAATGGTTTCGCGGTAAATTATTTCCTGTTCTTATCCCACTTAAAACATGTTTAGACCGAGCTTCACCATCGTAAATCGGCCCAATTTCGAAGATTGCAAGATCAGATATTCCATGGGCAATATTATCAGCAGTAACTTGCAATAAATTTGGCATAATACTTGGTCTCATTATATTAAAGCTATTGTTAAACGGATTATCGATGATAAATAACTTATTCGAGTAACCAAATTTTTCAGCTGTTGATTCACTCATAAACGACCAGGTTAGCACTTCATGAAACCCTCTGTTTGTCATCAAAATACGCAAATTGTCGTATGTACTATCTACTTCTTCAACATTATTTGGTAGTGGTTCTTCTTTTATTTTGTCATAGCCGTATATCCTTGTTACTTCTTCGATTAGGTCAGCAGGTATTGTCACGTCCGGTCTCCAGCTTGGTATTTGTACATTCCAATTGCCTTCGGTTTTTTTATCAATACTAAACCCTAGTTTCGTTAAGATATCAAGCACCTCATCAGGCGATACAGACACACTTCCAAACTTGTTCACATCCTGATAATCAAAGCTCACCTTGGTGTCAGCACTATCTAAACTGCCAGCAGACACTACGCTTGAGGTTTCTCCACCACATAAGTCCAGAATCATTTTAGCTGCAAGGTTGAGTCCATCAAAAGTAAATCCAGGATCAACTGAACGTGCAAATCTGTAACTAGCGTCTGTGGAGATGCCGAGCTGCCTTGAAGATTTAGTAATAGAGATGGGATCGAACCAAGCAGACTCTAAAAAGATATCAGTAGTTTCAAGAGTACATTCACTGCACTTACCACCTATAATTCCAGCAATTCCATGAATATTTTTATCACCTGCAATAACGCTTATGTCTTTGTTTAATAAGTATTCTTTACCGTTCAAACCAGCAAATTTTTCTCCGTCGTTTGCTTTGCGTACTGTGAGCTCTCCTTCTATTTTTTTTGCATCATACGCGTGCATTGGGCGGCTGAAAGATATCATAATATAGTTCGTGATATCAACTATTGCAGAAATGGAGCGCATTCCTATCGATTCCAGCCTATCTTTTAACCATTTTGGGCTTTCTTGATTTTTTACATTGGCGATGTATATTCCACTAATAAAACTTTCCCCGTCAGTAACTTCAACATCGATTGGTGAATTTATGGAGCTGGTAAGTTGTGGAATGCTTAAAGTCTTTAATGTCCCAATTCCAGTTGCAGCAAGGTCGGGAGCTATTCTATAAATGCCTAAGCAATCTCCACGGTTTGGAGTAACATTTATATCAATTACAGGGTCACAATTGAAAAATTTATCCCCTACTTTATAATCATCGGAAAGCTCGATTATTCCTTCACTTTCCTCTTGAACCAGCGCAAGTTCAGAAGCAGAGCAGAGCATCCCTTCACTTAGCATTCCTCGTATTTTTGTGGACTTAATTGTGAGATCACTTTCTGGCAACGTGCTACCAAGAGATGCAAGTACAGTTTTCATACCTTCTCTAACATTGTTTGCTCCACAGACTATTTGTAGAATTTTACTTCCATCATTTACTTTACATAATTTTAATTTATCAGCATTTGGATGAGGTACGACTTCTAATACCTCTGCAACAATAAACCCAGTCAATCTGGAATTATCGATCACATCTTCTACTTCTAACCCTATGTGAGTTAATTTATCGGTAATTTCTTCTAAACTAGCATTGGTTTCTAAGTGTTCTAATAACCAAGATAATGTGAATTTCATGGACCTAAAAAGAAGTGAAAAAGTTATTGTAATGTAAAATGTAGTGATTTTAAAGCTTATTGTAGTGGAATGAAAAGTGACTTCTGTATCACAAGCAATGATGCAGAAGTTTTTGTAACTTTATATCTTCTTGTAAAGAGAATTTATCTTCTTTATATCACCTTTTAAATCTATCTTCGTAAAGGATTTAAGATTCATATTGTGGGTATCTGCATGGAAGCTATGAATGTAGCCATCTATAGTTAAGTCTCCTATCATATTATGGCTTTCATCTAGTATTTCGCTTCCTATTTGATAATGGCCAGTATATTCGTTAAAGGAACCATCTGTCAATTTGATGTATCCGTTACCAAATTCCTGCTCTAAATTTAAAGGATGATTAGCGTTAATAAAATCTATTTCGTTCATTATATACCTCACTAAAAATTAAATTATAATTAAAATAAGATGTTAAGTTAAATAATTTAATAAGATTAGTAAATTTTAAAATACAGAGCTGACTGTAATTAACACTCTAATTACATATTTTGTTAATGTATCAATGTTATAATAACACAGAGCCTTATCTTAACCCTTGACTTTGTCCTATAAAATTCATACTTTATTTACTGTTATAGTTCAAGTACATAGGGTCAAAATGGCGTTAAATCCGCTAGAGCAATTTAAAGTATATACAATAATAGAGTTACCTAGGTTATTTGGGTATGACGTAAGCTTTACCAATTCATCTTTTTTCACGATGATTTCGGTGATATTGATGATACTCTTTTTGCTTTTTGGAATAAAGAAGGGGTCAGTAATACCAGGATATTTGCAAGCTGCAGTTGAGTATGTATATGATTTTGTTATTTCAATAATAGAAAATAACACTGGAAGCAAAGGCTTGCAGCACATTCCATTGATATTCACAGTATTTATTTTCATTTTATCGTGTAATTTAGTTGGTGTTCTTCCTTATAGTTTCACGGTCACAAGTCATGTGATAGTCACCTTCGCTTTATCGATGGTGGTTTTTATTTATATAACGATTGTTGGATTTAAAGAAAGGGGAGTAGAATTTTTACGCATATTGCTACCAAAAGGAACTCCTTCGTGGCTTGCACCTATAATAATTATTATTAAGTTGTTTGCTTATTTAGTAAGGCCGGTTAGCCTATCAATAAGGCTTGCAGCAAATATGATTGCTGGTCATACAATCATCAAAGTGATAGCAGGGTTTATTGTAAATATGAACATATTTTTCACTCCTGCGCTGTTTTTGTTCATAATTGCATTGATAGGATTTGAAGTATTTGTTGCAATTTTACAAGCTTATATATTTACTATATTAACATGTGTATATTTGTCAGATGCAGTAAAGTAATTGACTTCCTTGTAGAATATTTTACAATTATATTATAAAGAAAAATTAAAGGTAATATATGGATTTAGTAGCTTTAAAGTTTATAGCAATTGGTTTAGCTGTGTTTGGAATGCTCGGTGCTGGTTTAGGTATAGCTAATATCTTTTCTGCTATGTTAAATGGGATTGCGAGAAACCCTGAATCAGAAGGTAAAATGAAAAGTTATGTTTATATTGGTGCTGCCATGGTTGAAATCATGGGATTGCTTGCGTTTGTACTTGCAATGTTATTAATATTTGCTGCTTAACAGATGCCACAGCTTGATGTTTCAACCTTCTTTTCTCAAGTTTTTTGGTTTTTAATTTTTTTCTCTTCACTTTTTTTCGTGGTAAGTTGTTTATTTTTACCAAAGTTAGATAAAATAATAAGCACTAGAAGTAAAGAAGTATTGGGTTCTTTTAATAGTTCTGTTCATCTTTTAAGACTCACGGAAGAGCAGATTGCCAAGTATAATGCCGCTTTAAACCAAGCTAGAATACAGGCAAAAAAAATCATAGATGATGCACTTGCTCAGGTAGAAGAAATGAGAGCTAATGTTAAGAATATATTAGAAGAGGAAGACAAAAAAAAGAGCAAGCTTATTGAAAAAAAAGTGGCAGAATTTAAATCTGAATATACTGATCAGTTAAAACAAATGGCTACTAGTATTGCTTTAATTTATTATACTAAATTGACTAATTCTGAAATTGAAGAGGAATTTATTGCTGACTTGGTGTCCAAAGAATTTTAGGGGTTTTTATGTCTACATCACTGATTATCGGTCTTGCCTTCTTGGTAAGTTTTGTCCTTTCGTATAAATTGCTAAAGAAAGTGATAAAAAATGCGCTTAACAATAAGCGTAACAAAAGCAAATTTTCAAGTGAAGAAACTGAAAAATTCAGGAAAGATATGTTGGAGTATTACAAAAAATCTTCTAAAAAATACAAAGAATTAGATGCAGAAGTTAATAAAATGATGAATGAAGCACTTGATAAAGCTAATAGTATCATTAAGCACAATAGACAGCAGCTAGATCAGACATTAGATGACAATGCCCATTCTAACTTGAAGAAAGTCACTGACCAAGTTGAAAAAGCTCTTGGGGATTTACAGACTAACACAGTGAATATAGCTGCTGATGCTGTAAAAAAAATAATGCATGAACGTAAAGATGATAAGCGTAGTAGCGAGGTCATATCTTCATTTTCACGTGACTTAAATAAAAAATTGCATTAGGTTCAATGCAACAATTGCCTATACTTCAAGCTGATAATGTAGAAAAAATTAAGTTTGATTCTAGTTTGTGCAAAGAGCCAGAGAAACTTTTTTACTATAAATTTAATATAATTCCTTGGCAAAAATTAAATAATACTACTTTTTTTATGGTTGAAGACACAAGCCGAGATATCAACCGTTGGGTCGAAGCTCATTACGGTATTGACTATGTATTAATAAAAGTGGATAGCGAACAGATTTTAAATCTTCTTAACTCGCACTTTGGTATTTCAGAATTTGCAAGCAACTACTTATATTACAAGAATCCTAATTTTTCAGCTAAAAGCATTAAACTAAGCTCAATATTTTTTGCTTCTTTCTTTATTGTAACTTCAATTTTAACACTAACAGAGAAATATACATATTTTGCTTTGATGTTGATATTTATAATCGGATGTTCTAGTTATTTATTCAAGTTTATAGCTACAGTTTTTAGCTTGTGTGAAACCTCCAACCAAAAAGTGGATTATAGTAAGCTGAATGAAGAAGATTTTCCTATATATACTATTTTATTGCCTGCTTTTAAAGAAAGTGCAGTGATAGAGCAATTGATCGAAAGCATTGAAAGTTTGGATTATCCAAAATCAAAATTAGATGTGAAGCTTCAGGTAGAAAGTGATGACCAAGAAACGCTAGCAGCTATAGAAAAGTACACTTTACCGCAGTATTTTGAAGTAATAAAAGTGCCTCATTCTTTGCCTAGAACAAAAGCCAAGTCATGCAATTATGCTATGAGCTTTGCTAGAGGAAAGTATGCAGTAATATATGATGCGGACGATAAACCAGACCCATTGCAGTTAAAAAAAGTACTGATTGAATTTAATAAGGACGACGATAAGCTTGCCTGTGTACAGGCGAAATTAAATTACTACAATTGTGATTATAATTTTCTCACAAAATTCTTTTCTCTGGAGTATATGAACTGGTTTCAATACTTATTGCCTGGATTCCAAAAAATGAACATGCCGATGCCTTTGGGTGGTAGCAGTAATCATTTTTCAGTAAAAATTCTAAAAAAAGTGTTTTTCTGGGATGCTTACAGTGTTACCGAAGATGCTGACCTCGGTTTGAGACTTGCGCAAATGGGATATAAAACCAGGATGATTGACTCAGAAACATTGGAAGAGTCACCAATTGTTGTATTTGCTTGGATTAAGCAAAGAGCGCGCTGGATCAAAGGCTATATGCAAACTTATATTGTTCATTTAAAAAATATAAAGTCACTTTATAAACACACTGGATTTAAGGGAATTTTGCTATTGAATCTTTTTGTTGGCTCTGCAGCTTTTATATTTTTTACTACTCCATTTTTACTGCTTTCATTGATATTAACTAAAGTTTTAAATGAATTATTTTTGTACTACTTTGTAGTGGTATACGTTACTAACCTGATTCTTTTGGTAATAGCTGTCAAACAGCAAAAGATGCCTTTTTATTTTTATATAGTATCGATATTTTTTCCGGTCTATAGTCTGCTACATAGTGTTGCAGCTTTTCTTGCCTTATGGGAATTTATTCTTTACCCTGAGCGATGGAACAAAACTCAGCATGGTTTATGGAAGCAAAACCTGTAGCTATTTGGCTTTTTCTCTGCTCGATCATGGTAATTCTCATGGTAGGGATTGGTGGATTTACCAGACTTTCAAAAGCAGGATTGTCAATCACAGAGTGGAAACCAATTACTGGAACATTACCACCACTGAGTGAACAAGACTGGCTACAAGAAAAATTAAAATACGAAGCTACACCTGAATATAAAGCACTTAACTATGGTATTAGTATGGAGGAGTTTCGCGCTATATACTTAATAGAATATGTACACAGATTGGTTGCAAGACTAACAGGTTTAGTTTTTGTCCTGCCATTTATATATTTCATATTAAGAAGAAAAATATCTAAAAAGGTAGTAATAAAGCTATGTGTGGCATTATTATTTGGAGCTTTACAAGCTTTTGCTGGTTGGTATATGGTAAAAAGCGGCTTGGTAGCCAAGCCTCATGTTAGCCACTATAGGCTCGCACTTCACTTATTATTAGCATTAGTTATCTTTGCATTATTGTCATATCAATTTTTTGATTATCAGATAAGGCCACAACAAACAAAACTTAAGGTTAGTGGTAACACTATATACTACGCAAGGATGATTTTGGTCCTAATTGTAATACAAATAATTTTCGGTGCATTTGTTGCAGGATTAAATGCTGGTTTGATTTACAATACCTTTCCACTAATGGACGGACAAATCGTTCCAGAAGATTTATTTTTCTTACAGCCTATATGGCTGAATATCTTTGAGAACAGAGCGACAGTGCAATTTATACATCGAGCACTGGCATTGCTAATACTAACTTTGGTAGTAATACTCACAATAAAAAATGCTAGCATAAAACCGGTATATATTATGCTGCTCTCCGTCGTCATTCAGATCATTTTAGGTGTAATTACTCTATTATTGCACATACCGATAGCCATTGCCATAGCTCATCAAGTGTTTTCATTTATCTTGTTTGGGTCAAGTTTATACTTCTTGTGTTATTTAAGGAAGCAGACTACATCACCAATCTGCACATTTTTTCCTTCTTGAACGGGAATATTTTTTATCACCATTGCTGCTTCAGCACATATGATATTTTCCATTTTCATTGCCTCCACCACAAATAAAGGTTGTCCTATTTCCACCTGATCTCCTACATTTACGTGCAATTTAACTAATAAACCAGATATTGGGGATTTTACAGCATCTGCTGAAATCCCTTCTGTTTCATTATTTAGCATTAACTTACTTAATTCAGCTACATGAGGTTTTAATATACAACACTCAGCTTTCATACCTGCATGTCTTATGAAGTACTTGCTGCCTTGTCTTTCTATTTTAAGTGCTATATTGGTATCGTCATTAATTGTGATATATAGCAATCTATAACTTGATTTCCACTTGCCTATAACGGAGTATTTATTGTGATTATATACCGTTATTAATATATTATCTTGGTATTTTGCATTTACGGAGTACTCATTGTCATTTATATTCACTATGAATAAATCTCTTGCACGGTCACCTGCCATCCGAGTAGCTGATACTGGTGCCCCTTCTTTTTTACTAGATTCCAGTGTCACGCACTGGAATGACACCTGAGATGTTTCATTCACTGCTTTATGATGGTACCTTTCTTCATTTTCCAAATGAACATATAACGCAGTGAAAATAAATATTTTAATATACTCCTCTGTAACAAAATCGCCGTGAAACCCACTAGGGTAATGATCTGGAATGAATCTCGTATGGAGCTTTGCTGCGATAAAATTTGGGTGATGGAAGATGGATTCTAGAAATTCTATATTATTTGTTACTCCTTCTATATAGCATTCAGACAATGCTTTTTGCATTCTGCTGATCGCTTCTACTCTATCTTTTCCATATGTTATCACTTTGGCAATCATCGAATCATAGAACATGCTAATTTCTGAACCTGCAGCAACTCCATCATCTATTCTTACATAATCATTTTCACCCGGTTTATCGTAATATTTTATTCTTCCGCTGGAAGGGAAAAATTTCTTCGATGGGTCTTCAGCGCAAATTCTACTTTCTATTGCAGAACCAGTAAGTTTAATATCATCCTGATTGAATCTCAATTTCTCTCCACAGGAAGTTCTAATCATTTCTTCTACTATGTCTATTCCAGTTATAAATTCTGTTACTGGATGCTCAACTTGCAATCTCGTATTTACCTCAAGAAAATAGAAGTTTTGGTCTTTATCTACAACAAACTCAACAGTGCCTGCTGAAAAATAGCCAACTTGCTTTGCCAGAGAAACACATTGAACATACATTTTTTGTCTTACTTCTTCACTAATGAATGGACTTGGCGTTTCTTCTATTATTTTCTGATTATTCCTTTGTATCGAGCATTCTCTTTCTCCAAGACAAACTATATTGCCATATTTATCTGCTATGATTTGTATTTCAATATGTCTTGGCAACTCTATATATTTCTCTATAAAGATACTGCCATCCTTAAAACTTTTCTCTGCTTCATTTGTGGCTGATGTAAATGCTAGTTCAATTTCTTTTTTGGAGTTTACAATTCGCATTCCTTTGCCACCACCGCCTGATGCAGCTTTAAGCATAACGGGAAAACCGATCTCTTTAGCAACTTGAGCTGCGTGGGCAACATCGCTGATCTTACCCATATATCCTGGCACTACATTCACTCCAGCTTTTTTTGCAGCTTCTTTTGCTGTTATTTTGTTGGCTGTAACTTCTATTGTTTCTGCACTGGGGCCGATGAAGTCTATATTATGTTTTTGAAGAGCACGTGGAAAATCTGGATTTTCTGCTAAAAAACCATAGCCAGGATGAACCGCCTCAGCACCTGTTTCAACTGCTACTTCACATATTTTTTCAATGTTTAAGTAACTGAGGCAAGATGGCGAAGGGCCGATATATCTTGACTCATCTGCTTGTCTTACATGCACAGAATTTACATCTGCATCCGAATATATGCATACACAAGATATATCCATCCTACGAGCAGTTCTGATAATCCTGCAGGCAATCTCTCCTCTGTTTGCTATTAAAATCTTACTGTACTTCTTTTCCGTCATCGTATGAGTATACTTTCTTAAGTTGAGAAAGTAAATTATTGCCTGCAAGTAATTTTTAGCTTCATGCTACAGCTAAATCACTATTTAAAAGTTGCATAACATCAGGATCTGTCACTATAGTACTTTCATCATACAAGCCGTATATTCCGTTACATGCCTTAAACAACAAACATGTAGATCCTCCAGAAGCTATTGTAGCTACTGAAGCTAGTGCAAGAGATTGAGAAACCAAAAATAAAAAGTACAAGGATAAACATAAGGCAGCAATACACGCTATAGCTCCTATTATGTATAAGCACGAATGAAATTTGCTATTACATATAAAACCGCCCTTTATACCTGCAATTTGCTTAGCTTCTTCCCGTTCTGCAGCATTTAAAAAATAAAGAGGAGCTACCGCTACTCTCCCATGAAGAATGCAGCTTTTATCACAGAGTGCTTCTTTAATATATCTCTTATTATCCTTAAGTTTCTCTTTTAATCTTTCTGATTCTTTCCAATTTTTAGCTTCTTCTGCTTTTTTAACCTTACTCTTAGTACCTTCTTCCAAATTTCTCACAATCTCTTTGAGTGCAGGTAGCAGAATTTCTTGACTTGCTGCTATATGAAATGGGTTCTCATTTTCATCAAGCCTATGCTTAGCTGCATAAGCAACATTCTCTGTGCAAATTCTGACAAATTCATCTTTATTTCTTGCTTTTGCAACTTCAAATAAGTCAGCCATAACATACCTCGCTATATTTAACCAACACTAAATTATACAACATAACTTACGAAAAACAAGTAGATTTTATCTCTCAGAATAAATAAATTCTAAATTGTTACAAACATAAATTTTAGCTATCATCATTTATATTACTGTAATAGACAAATATGCCAGACGTAGTCACTAGATTCGCTCCATCACCCACAGGGTTTTTGCATATTGGAGGGGCCCGCACTGCGTTATTTAATTGGCTCTATGCAAAGCATCATGGTGGCAAGTTTTTGCTGAGAATTGAAGACACCGACAGAAAACGTTCAACGCAAGAAGCAATTGATGCAATTATAGAAGGACTAAGATGGCTAGGTATGAGCTATGATGGGGAAATAGTATATCAGTCAAAAAGAATAGAGCGGCATAAAGAAGTAGCAAACCTTTTAGTTGAGAAGGGTAGGGCGTATCACTGTTATTGCCCTGAGACAGAAAGGAAAATAAAAGCGAGAGAAGAAGGAAAAATATATAAGCACAAATGTATTAGTGTGACATCAAACGTAAAGCCTGTTGTCCGCTTTAAAGTGCCAGACTCGCAAGAGATCGTCATTGATGATAAAATATACGGCCAAATCAAAGTAAGTAGCGAGCAGCTTGATGATATAGTGATCTTACGCTCTGATAACACTCCAACATATATTTTTGCCGTAGTAGTTGACGATCATGATGCTGGAATAACTGATATAATACGTGGCTCTGACCATCTCACTAATACCTTTAAACATCTGCTAATATACCAGGCTCTTGATTTTGACATTCCACGCTTTGCACATGTGCCGCTTATCCATGGGGAAGATGGGAATAAGCTATCCAAAAGGCATGGTGCCACAAGCGTTTGCGATTATGAAAAGATGGGAATATTGCCAAAAGCGATGCGTAATTACTTGCTGAGACTTGGCTGGAGTCACGGCAACGATGAGATTATTAGCGATGAGCAAGCAATAGAGTGGTTTAATTTAGAAAGTATTGGTCGTTCACCTGCACGGCTCGATTTCAAAAAACTGGAGCATTTGAATAACCACTATATTAGTAATATGAGCAATGAAGATATTCTGACTCTAATGCTTAGAGAAAATACTCTAACTGACAAAAAAAAGGGCTATTTACTGCAGGGACTGACAGAGCTAAAAAAAAGAGCAAACTACCTGACCGAATTATTGGATTTAGCAAAATTTTATATTCAAGATCCGCCACTTGATTTAAGTGAAGAAGCTTGTCAAATTGTCAAATCTAACCTCAATATAATTAAGTTACTCGCATCATTTCTGTCAAAGATCGGTGATGAAAATTGGAATAAGGGTTTTTTATCTTCTCAGATCAAGGAATGTGCAAAATTGCACGATATGAAAATAAGCGATGTATACCACTCATTACGCGCCCCTATAACTGGAGTAATGGATGCACCTGGAATCATTGATATCATGGTGATTCTTGGTAAAGATGAGTGTATAAGAAGGTTACAAGCAATTTAAATGAAATAAGAAAATTACTTGACATCCTTCGCCAGCCCCCTTATCATGAAACTGAAGCTATTTATTTATCTTCGCAATCTGCAGATTAAAACGACAAAGGGAACTTTGTATTTGGCGTAAATCATGCTTAATTTTTTGCACTATGTGCACCTCATGTCTTTATAAAACTTCTGGGTTTCTGCCTATACAAGCCGAAACGCGCTTATAAAGCGTTTAAGACATCAAAAGACGTCAAATAGAACAAGGGAGAATTTGAATACTAGCTACCCTAGGTTTTCTTTGCCTTTTTTTTATTTGGTAAATTTCTTAAATATTTATAGCTAAACGACAATCGTCATCCCGCTGCTTGTGAGCGGGATCTAGAGATACCGCGAATGAATCGCGGTATGACGGCTAAGTAGGGTGTCATCCCAGTGCTTGACACTGGGATGACATCATAGGGGCACTGGGATGACACCCTGACAACCGTCATCCCGCTACGTGTTAGTGGCTGAGATACTGCGGCGGTATGACGTAGGACTGCTGTCACCCCGATACGTGTTAGCGGGATCTATTATGAAATACCGCAGCGATATAGCTACAGAAAACTTGTATAGATTTTTTCTACTTCTGTGATATCATAAGCCTGTAATGATAAAATAAGTAAATATGGATAAGTCAGCGTATGAGATCATAGAACATGAGTATGATGTGGTAGTAGTAGGTGCAGGTGGAGCAGGGCTCAGAGCAACGCTTGGGATGGCTGCAACTAATTTTTCAGTTGCCTGCATTTCTAAAATTTTCCCTACACGAAGTCATACAGTTGCAGCACAAGGCGGAATTAGTGCAGCTTTAGGTAATATCGGTGAAGACGATTGGCGCTGGCATGCATATGACACAATAAAAGGTTCAGACTGGCTTGGTGATCAAGATGCAATAGAATATATGTGTAAAAACGCTGCTAAAGCTGTTATTGAACTTGAAAATTTTGGCGTACCTTTTTCTCGTACAGAAGATGGCAAAATATACCAGCGTTCCTTTGGTGGAATGACAACTCACTTTGGTAAAGGAAAATCAGCTCAACGCACTTGTGCGGCGGCAGATAAAACTGGGCACGCAATCCTTCACACTCTATATCAGCAGTGTCTTAAATTCAACGCTGAATTTTTTGTTGAATACTTTGTGATTGATTTAATTATGGATAGCGAAACCGGAGCATGCTGCGGAGTTCTTGCTTGGTCGCTATGCGACGGCACATTACATAGATTTTGTGCGCATAGAGTGGTGTTAGCAACAGGTGGATATGGACGTGTTTATTTCTCTGCAACAAGTGCGCATACCTGCACAGGTGATGGTAATGGCATGGTAGTAAGGGCTGGATTACCACTTGAAGATATGGAATTTGTACAATTTCATCCAACAGGAATATATGGCTCAGGGTGCCTGATGACAGAAGGATGCCGTGGTGAAGGGGGGTACCTCGTTAATTCTCAGGGCGAGAAGTTTATGGAACGTTACGCACCAAAAGCAAGAGATTTAGCTTCCCGTGATGTGGTAAGTCGCGCAATAACAATTGAAATTAGAGAGGGAAGGGGAGTTGGACCGAAAAAAGATTACATGTATTTAACTATAGCGCATCTTGATCCGGAAGTAATAAAACTCAGATTGCCGGGCATCAGCGAAACCGCAAGAACTTTTGCTGGAGTTGATGTCACTAAAGATCCAATACCGGTCATTCCGACTGTTCACTACAACATGGGTGGCATTCCAACCAATTATCATGGAGAAGTGATTACGCTGAAGCAAGGTAAGGAAGAAGTGGTAGATGGACTATTTGCAATTGGAGAAGCTGCGTGCGTCTCTGTGCACGGTGCAAATCGACTTGGTTCTAACTCGCTTCTTGATCTTGTGGTTTTTGGCAGAGCTGCAGCGCTCAGAGCAAGAGAGAAACTAAAATCCGGTACACCACATAAAAAATTGCATTCAGACTGCACAGACTGGATAGTAGATAGATTCAATAAAATGCGATTTGCTTCTGGTGGGCTAAAAGTAGCAAAAATACGCAGTGAAATGCAGAACACTATGCAAAAATACGCATCAGTTTTCCGTGTTGCTGAAGTTTTAGAAGAAGGCAAAAAAGCTATAAAAAAGGTAGCAAAAATGATGCCTGATATTTCACTTGAGGATCGCAGTATGATGTGGAATAGTGATTTAGTTGAAGCACTGGAGATTGCTAACATGATCCCACAAGCGGTTATTACCATGGAATGCGCAGCTAATCGCGAGGAAAGCAGAGGTGCCCATGCTCGTGAAGACTTTCCTGAACGTGATGACAAAAACTGGATGAAGCACACTATAGCGTGGCTTGAAGAAAAGAAAGGGCAAATTAACGTAAAAATTGATTATAAAAAAGTGGCTGAAAAAACTCTGAGCGGTGAGATTGATTTCATAGCGCCAGAGAAGAGGGTTTATTAGTCAGCCCATCTAGCTTATTCATGAATTGACGTAGTATTGATACATCGCTCATTTTAGTAGCTGGGTTTTCTGTATGCTCTGGTTGATTTGGTGACTCTTGTACTGCTTGATTTTTAGTCTCATTTCTTAAATTCTGTTGATCATTATTAACAAGGTTCTTCGAAGCTTGATTCTGCTCTGTTGTTGAATTAGAGCGGTTTTTGTCGTTAAATGTGTCCTGTGCTTTGTTGGTTGATTTTTCAAAAAGTTTCTTAATACCACTAAATCCTAAAGTTAAAGTAAGGCATATAACTCCAGCAACAGCTATGATAGGAATGGCTGCTCCAATTGCCATTTGACCCTGAAAGAAAGCAAATGTTACCATTGCAATAACAGTAATCGTTATCGTGATTGCTAACAGTTCGCGGGTCCTTTTTGCTGGATCTATGAATCCTGCTACAGCAGATACTCCTTTTTTTATACCAGAACCTGCTTCTTTAATGCCAGACTTGCATTTTTTTGAAGCAGTTTTACAGTGGTATTTTTCTTCAAGCTTCTCTTTTAGTTCTTTAGCTTTCTCCTGTGCTTTCTGTGGAGTCCCTGAATAATCTTTTAGATCTCGTAAAGTTAAATAGTACTTTTTAGTATGGAATTTTGGATCTTTCAGCTCCAGAGAACAGGGATCAGCGCCTATTTCTAGCAGCATTGTACAAAATTTTGTTGTATTGTCATAAGCAGTTGCTGTATCAAAAATTGTTCCTTGCGGTAGGTATTCGATACTTCTTTTTTCTGCTTTTTTCTTTAATGCCAATTCTAGGGGTGTGTTCCCTTCTCCATTCTTAGCATTTATAGCTTTACCTAATTTATCTTTAGATATTGTTCCATTTTTTACTAAACCTAAAATCAATTCCAAACATGTAACTTTTTGTTCTCCTTTGAATGAAGCAATATAGTGCAGAGCATTTTTTTCATCTTTATCTTGCACAGTAATATCTGCACCGTTTTTTAGCAATAGTTCTAGGGTTTCATACCTTTTAGTTTTTTCAAATTTTCTATCTGTACATGATCGATCCTCATTCTTTCCTTTTATATGCTGAAGCAGCTGATGAAGAGGTGTTAATCCTTCCCTGTTAGTAGTATTTACAGCATCATCTTTATTTGAAATCAACTCTAAACATGTAACTTTTTGTTCTCCTTTGAATGAAGCAATATAGTGCAGAGCATTTTTTCCATCTTTATCTTGCACAGTAATATCTGCACCATTTTGTAGAAATAACTCTAAGGCTTTATACCTATTTGTTTTTTCAAATTTTCTATCTGTACATGATCGATCCTCATTCTTTCCTTTTATATGCTGAAGCAGCTGATGAAGAGGTGTTAATCCTTCCCTGTTAGTAGTATTTACAGCATCATCTTTATTTGAAATCAACTCTAAACATGTAACTTTTTGTTCTCCTTTGAATGAAGCAATATAGTGCAGAGCATTTTTTCCATCTTTATCTTGCACAGTAATATCTGCACCATTTTGTAGAAATAACTCTAAGGCTTTATACCTATTTGTTTTTTCAAATTTTCTATCTGTACATGATCGATCCTCATTCTTTCCTTTTATATGCTGAAGCAGCTGATGAAGAGGTGTTTGTTCTTCCTGATTTTCACTATTAATGAGTTGTGCTAAATCTTCCTCGGTGACCGTTTTTATTAGGGTACCTAGAAACTTGCATTTCTGTTTCTTTTCCAATGGCACGATAAGGTGTAAAATATTATTTCCTTTTTCATCTTTTATGCCGTTAACATTCGTACAATCTTTTAGATATTTTTTAAATTTCCTGTTATTTCCATTTTTGATCGCTTTTAGTAATTGAACATTATTATTCGTTATCCCGTTTATTTTATGATCATCTTCAACATCACTGCCGTAGCCACTTTCTGCTTCACTATTCCTACGATCATTTTGGTTACAATATCTGCTATTACAAGTAATTTTAAAAATTACTTGCTTTACTCGCTCTTTTGTTTCATTTGGTATTTTTTTCGATCGTTCTATTACTTCATCTAGCACTGGAAGAAAGCATTGGACATAATACCTATAATATTTTTCTTGTTCTCTAAGTGATTCTTCTAATTTAGTTAATACTTCAGGGCTAGCACCTTCCTTGAATAACCTTTTACACTCCTTGAGAGCTCCATCTTGACCTCTTGGTTTTTCACGCTTGTGTTCTTCTTTTTTTACCTTTCTCTCTATAATGCCATACAATTGTTCGTCTTTTCTATCCCGCTCTTGCTTTTCATTTTTATCTATGTATTCATCTAATTTTTTTGCATTAGTAGTTAGTGCAGTTATATCTATACCCATACTAAAACCTCAATATTAAAAGCTATTTAAGTTGTCAGCACTAAACTAACAACCAAGAAGTTTGACTTTTAAATTGAGCTAAACGTTGTATATGTATAGGTGGAAAGGCAGAAAACTAGTTTCTATTAGAAAATCTGTTATCATAGTCAAATCCTCACTTGAACAGTTGCTACTATTTTAACCATTTAATCTTAAAAAATAATAAATATAGCTAAACTGTGAAACGTGCTATTGGCTAAAATAGGATAAGAAACTATAGCTGCAAATATCCAAATTGATTTTTTATAAATCTTTCAGGCTTGGTTTTTCTTCTGATTTTTTAAGTCTTTCTTTATTTAGTATGGAGCTTATCTCTTCTACACTTTTATCAATATCATCATTGATTATTACATAATCATATTTATCACGTTTGCTTATCTCTTTTTGAGCTTCGGCTAATCTGCGCTCTATTTCGCTTGCATCATCACTATTACGCTTTTGCAAACGCAACCTAAGCTCTTCCATTGAAGGGGGAAGTATAAAAACACTTACAACTTTTTTTCTTATGAGCTTGAATAAGTGAAATGCTCCTTGCCAGTCTATGCTGAGTAAAACGCTTATTCCATTGCTTAAGTTTTGCTCTATAAAATTTCTTGGTATACCATAAAAATTCTCAAAAACTTTGGCGTATTCAAGCATTTGGCCAGCTTTGCATAACTCGTGAAATTTTTCTTCGGTAACGAAAAAATAGTCTTTTCCATTTATTTCGCCGGTGCGAGGCTTGCGCGTAGTCATAGAAACAGACCTAACTAAATTAGTTGATCGCTCAAGTAATTTTGCTGATATAGTAGTTTTTCCAGCTCCAGAAGGGGAGGATAGAACCAATAATACGCCCTCACTTTTTATGGTCATTTTTCTTTGCATTTTTTAACATGGTGCTTTTTGGATCAGAGTTTAAAAAGCTAGAACCTTCTAAATTAGAATTTGATAAGTTGGTGCCAATGAGAGAAGAGTTATCAAAGACAGTATAGCGCAAATCGGTCTTTTCAAAATTTGCCTTATTCAAATTAACGTTTACAAACTTTGCTCTACTTAATGTTGAATTAGAAAAATCGGCATTTTCTAAATTCATATTCTTAAATTCAAAGTAAGAATAATTTACATTAAATTTTTCACCCTGTGATATTTTCTCTTGCAAATCTTTAATCGAAGTTATAGCATTTTCTGAACCTGCAAGTTTTTTCTGTCCTTTATTGTCAATCAAAATTGAATTATCAAATTTGCAACCTGTTAAGTGAGCATCAACAACTGAACTTTTATATATGCTTGAAGAGAGAAAAGACATATCACTAATTGTTGAATTGCTCAAATTGCTAAGAAAAAAGCTAGTTTTCCTAAAGGCATTAGCGTGAAGCAAAGAAGATCTGAAATCGCTTTCAATAAAATTTGAATTAGTTACTTTTAAATTAGACCAGCTTGAATTATCAGCTAATAAATTAAAGAATGTTGAATTTTCTATTTCACTGGAATCAATATTATGGCGAGAAAGTGTACTGTTATAAACTTGAGAGTCTTGGATTTTTATCTTATACATTGAAGTTGTAGAAAGGTCTGAATCTTCTATCTTCGCAGAGGTGAATAGTGAATGGTCAAAAAATGAGCCATTCATGTTAGAATTCGCAACTTTAGTATTATGAAACTTTCCGTGACGAATGTCAGCATTAGAGACATTAACTTGATGCAGTTCACTAAAACTAAAATCAATATTGGATAAATCAGCATCCTGAAGATTTGCTTCAGAAACATATGTATGCTTTATCTTGGAACCATTTAGTATAGATTGAACAAAACTTGAATTATCGTCATTCACATAGGAAATTTGTGTGTTGCTTAAATTAGTTTCGTCGAAGTTACTGTTAATTATGATAGAAGAATTAAGGTAGGCAGCGGAAAGATTGCTACCTGTAAAGTCTGATTCTTTTAACTCTGCACCATATATGTTAGCATTTTTTAATGAAGAAAATTGTATCTTTAATTTATATGCATCCACTCCAAAGAAACTTGCATTATCAAGGTTGTTTTTCTGCATAACAGTATCGTTTATTTCACTATCACTAAAATTTACGTGGCTAACATTCGAGTTTGATAAGTTGGAGAAATTCATTTTCACATTCGAGAAATTAGTATGCAAACCAATTACGTTGTGCATACTCACTTTTTTGAGATCGGAACTGATAAAATCAGCATAACTAACATTAGACTGATCAAATACGATATCTGTTAAGTTTGCAGAAACAAATTTTGTAAAACTCAAATTTGTACCTTTTATTTTAATGCCATGTAAATTAGCATTGGAGAAATTAGCACCACGTAAATCAACATCAATGAAAGACACGTCGGATAAATCGGTGTTAGAAAAATCAGCACCAATCAGACTTACTCCATCAAAAACAGATTTACTTAGGTACAGTTGGTTAAAATTAGCTCCATTTAAGTTAGAACCAAAACCTTTCTTAAAATCTTCTGGCACGCCCTCTTTGTGGCACTGCACCAAAAATTCAGCAAAGTCTTTTTTACTGTAAGATACGTATTTTGCATCACGCAAAGCGTTTAAAAAATCACTAATCTGATTTTTTTCATCATTTGTTTCGTTTCCATAACATAAATGACCAACTAAAATTAATATCAAAAATCTAATCATCTTGCTTATCGCACTGTATTTCTTTCGTTTTCACAGCCCAATCGTACATTGCTGAGCTTTCTTTATTGTCTATTTTTCTATCCTCCAAAAGATGTGGCATCATTTCGGCAATCGCATTTATTATATTGATCTGCTTTTTTTCGATTGCTATATCAATTGGGGATTGAAAATTATTGTTAACTACTCTAAGATCAGCACCTTGTAATAAGAGAAAGCGCACTATGTCTACCTCACCTTGTTTAACTGAATAAATGAGAGGAGTATCACCCAATTTATTTCTAAACCTTAGTATCTCTTGAATTGTTAATCCAATTTTTTCTAGCTTACTTATTACTCCTCTTAAGCAAGTTAAGTTGTTCTTCTTAATGCAGTAAAAAAATTGCTTACTGTAATCATCAATAAACACAGTTGTAGGAAGATGCTCATTAAGGCTATCATATTGTCGTTTATATATTGACTTGCTTTGTATGTCTTTATGACCCCATTCTTTTATTGGTTCTCTGTTTAGCTTTGTCCATTTTTGTAAACTTTTCTTTTCACTTTGCTCTTCTTCATCTTTTTTAGTTATAGGTTTTACTCTATTGCGGTCCTTGGAATTACTGTTTGTTTCTTTCACTTTTTTTTCTTCAGACTGATTCTCTACTTTTTCTTTTTTTCCCTCTAATAATTGACTCGCATCACTTTTTGAAAGTTCATTATCTTTTATATCAATCTTCTGATCAGCTTGTAGATTTTTTTGCGGGTTAGCTGTATTCTCATTTAAATCAGCACTTAAAGGCAAAGGCTCTGGTTTCAAATCTTTATTCACTTCTTTATTGGCCACATTTGGTAAATTTTGAGCAAATTTGTCTGTGCTTCCTTCTAGCTGGTCATTTGGCAAATCTTTATCAATCCTTTCACCTTCACTTATAGTTTTTTCAACCACGAAAGCTTTGTTCTCGTTGTGTTGCAGTTTCTCTTTATCGGTAGTGCCGTCTAATCTTTTGCTCTCAGCCTCTTGTGTTTGTTTAGCATCGACGTTGCTTTTTAACTCATCTTTTTGATTTGTGCTATCTTGCTTCCTTACACCTACATTTTCGTTTTTATGAACTGATTCAATTTTCTTTTCTTCAAATTGCTCTACAGCAAATAGGCTCAGTGATCCGAATACAACAGCTAATAATATAAAATATAAAATATTTTTCATAAATATCCCAAGCATAAGCTTAATTAAAATGATACTATAATCAAATGATTAATCTACAGTAAAAAATGCCTTATACCAATTCTCATTGTTGTCCAGTCAAATAGGAAACATTGCAGAGTTGTTTAGTTGTGGAGCTGGCAAGAGAAGTAATAAATTTGCACAAAGCACCCTCAAGTAGAGCAATTGTATCGTATATTTTGTTGCGCAAAATGTTCTGTTTTATATATAACCAAAGCCTCTCAACAGGATTTAGCTCAGGTGAGTATGGAGGTAGGTATATAATGTCGATATTTTTAGGTACCTTTAAATTTTTTGACCTATGCCAACTAGCACAGTCCATAACGAGAAAAGCCTCTCGTGTTTCTAGATATTGCGAAATTTGCTCAAGAAATATGTTCATGCAATCAGTGTTGACTTTCCATAAGATGGTACAAGCCTCCACCTTCTAGGTGGAGAAACTTTAGTTTGTCAATGTCATAACTGTACTTTACAAAGTATAGTTATGACGGAATATGACAAAGGAAAACACACTGTATTTTATCATAGGTACCATATAGTCTGGATTACAAAATATCGGTACAGAGTATTAACTAAGGCTATGAAGGAGAGAATACGAACAATCATAGCAGAAGTATCTGAAGAAATGGGGATTAAGATAGAAAACGGAGTAATATCATCAGATCATTTACATTTATTCGTAGTAATACCTCCTCATATAGCTGTGAGTGATTTTGTTCAAAGAGCCAAAGGCAGGTCTTCACGCAAAGTTCAACAAGAATTTCCAGAGCTAAATAAAATGTACTGGGGAAAGCGTTTTTGGGGAAGAGGATACTTTAGTGCTACCAGCGGACATATCACAGATGAAGTCATTAATGAGTACATCAATAAACATACAGATGCACATCAGCCTCATTCTATATCTAGTATAAGATTGGAGTAGCTTCAGCTTCTCATCGCGCTTCCAGCGCTATATCCAACCTTTCGGCTCTCAGCCGATAGTGGTTGAGATTCGGTGCAAATAAGCTAGAACTCTCTCCATTTCTAGGATTAACTGCACTATAGAGATAGAAATTTTGCCTACCTAATTTTGTTTTAACCTGTGTTCTAATCCCCTTTTTAAACCACCCATGTCCAACTTTTGAATGTGTGCCAAACCGTGATTCATCAAAGAAAAATAGCTCTTTTTCTGGATACTTGCTAATAGCTCAATTGAGATTTTTTTTTGAATTCCTCTTGTTTGCTTTTATCTTGTCCATTATGAACTGGTCTTGGTGTAATATATGAGAATTTCATCTTTTGCATATGGCGGTGTACTGTAGATTTGCTGATATTTAATCCGAACTTTTCCTGGATTCTTATTCTCATTTCTTTAATGGTGATATTAGGATTTTCTTCTATCCACTCTTCAATTTGCTGTAGTTGAGCCTGATTTAATTTAGTTTTTCTACGACGTTGTGAAGGAGCAAACAGTTTTTCTTCTCTGCCAATTTTCAAGAGTTTTACCCACGAAGTTAGTGCGCTTCTTGAAATGCAATATATTTTTGCTACAGCCGTTATACTGTACTTTTTTGCTGCAATTACAGCATTTAGTTTTTTTGAAACATATGCATTATTCCTTACTTTCTTCAGCATTTCTTTTGCTGATTCTACTACTTTTTCATCCAATAATTTTGATCTTAATGCCATTTAAACCTCGCTATTTTACTTACTTCAGTATGGCTTTTCTTCCATCATTGTCCATCTGTTTGCCCTGTAATGGGAATTGGTATTAGGATTTAATTTATAAAAAAACAATAGATTTTTTGTATCTGTTCAGGGGCATCGCAAATATTGAAGCAAAGTGGTCAGTGCTTACTGTACGAACATTGTGATTTGAGAGCAATCTCCGCTAGGGAGGATGTCATCCCAGTGCTCCTTTCTCGTCATCCCAGTGCCCAGACACTGGGATCCAGAAAAAAGAATGGTGTCATGCAAGTAGCCTCCTTCTCCTGTCATCCCAGTGCCCAGACTACTTGGATCCAGAAAAGTTTGCTTGTAAGCAAGCAAACTAGCATAGAAAGTGGTTACAACATTTTCGATGAGATTATATGGAAAACTGGATCCCAGTGTCTGGGCACTGGGATGACAAAGGAGGACGTTATTCCAGTGCCAAGCATTGACCATTTGCTGTGCAATTTACCTTCAAAAATGAATGTTCGTACAGCTATGGAATGAATCGCGGTATGACGTAGGACTGCTGTCATTCCAGTCTGGAATCTAGTCTTTACTGGGGAGAAGAAACTCTCCTTCTACAGTGTATCCGTTTAGGGGAGGTATCTGTTCAGATGTATGGCTAATGTACAAATATTGAAACAAAAACTCCAGTGCTCCCTTTCTTGTCATCCCAGTGCCCAGACACTGGGATCCAGAAAACTTAACTTTAAATAAGTGGCTGCATAATAAACTACACATTAAACCTAAAGTGCATTATATCACCATCTTGCACGATGTAATCTCTGCCTTCAAAGCGAATTTTTCCTGCGTCTTTGCAAGCTGATTCACTTCCATACTTTATGTAGTCTGCAAAGCTTATTGTCTCTGCTTTTATAAAGCCTTTCTCAAAATCAGTGTGGATTACACCTGCTGCTTTATCGGCTGTTGACCCTATTTTTACTGGCCATGCCCGTGCTTCTTTGGGGCCCACAGTAAAGAAAGTTATCATACTCAGCACTTCATACATAATACGCGCTACTCCATCAAGGCCTGATTCTTGTAAGCCAAATTCTGATAAAAAACTCTGTTTTTCCTCTTCACTATCAAGATTTGCAATATCTGCTTCGAGTTTTGCTGAAATGCAATAAAATTTGCTTTTATTTTCCTCCGCCATCCTCTCTACCTTTTTAGATAATTCATTGCCAGTTATAACATTTGTATCTGCAACATTGCAAACGTACATAACGGGCTTTGTTGTCAGCAATTGAAGCAACTTCATCTCATCTTCATTGATATTCTCCAAGCTTCTTGCAGGTTTACCTAATTTTAAAGTAGCTAATACCTCTTGCATTAATTCAAGTTGTCTTTTTAGCTCTTTATCACCTTGCTTTGCTTTCTTTTCCAATTGAGGAAGCCTTTTTTCTATGCTATCAATATCAGCTAGGATTAATTCCATTTCTACCACTTCAGCATCTGATATTGGATCTATTTTACTGTGTATATGGCTGATATCGTCATCCGTAAAGCACCTGAGCAGATGAACGATGGCATCAACTTCTCTGATATGGCTTAAAAATTTATTGCCAAGCCCTTCGCCTTTGCTCGCACCCTTTACCAGACCTGCAATATCTACAACTTCTAATTGGTTGTAGATTACCTTCTCTGAGCCTGCAATTGCTGCGATTTGTTTCAAACGTTGATCTTTTATCGAAATCTTGCCTATATTTGGCTCGATTGTGCAAAAAGGATAATTTGCAGCTTCGGCTGCACTTGACTCTGTAAGCGCATTAAATAAGGTTGATTTTCCTATGTTTGGTAACCCAACTATACCGCAGTTAAAACTCATATTTGCTATGTAAAATTATAACTATTGCATAATTTAAAAATTTCTGCTATACTTAATTAGTCGCTTATTGATAATTTTGTTGGTATAGTAATATATAGCTTAAATTAAGGTAAAACTATGACTACAGCTAAGAAACGGAAACTACCAAGTGACTTTCATGATGTTGAGGTTGGAATAAAAAGGCCCAGGATCTCAGGGCAAGAAATAACTCTTTTAAATAGTAACCCTTACCCTGACAATTTCTATGTAGGACAAGCAATTGGTAATGGAAGCTGCTTTTTTGACTTTCCATAGGATGGTACAAGCCTCCACCTTCTAGGTGGAGAAACTTTAGTTTGTCAATGTCATAACTGTACTTTATAAAGTATAGTTATGACGGAATATGACAAAGGAAAACACACTGTATTTTATCATAGGTACCATATAGTCTGGATTACAAAATATCGGTACAGAGTATTAACTAAGGCTATGAAGGAGAGAATACGAACAATCATAGCAGAAGTATCTGAAGAAATGGGGATTAAGATAGAAAACGGAGTAATATCATCAGATCATTTACATTTATTCGTAGTAATACCTCCTCATATAGCTGTGAGTGATTTTGTTCAAAGAGCCAAAGGCAGGTCTTCACGCAAAGTTCAACAAGAATTTCCAGAGCTAAATAAAATGTACTGGGGAAAGCGTTTTTAGGGAAGAGGATACTTTAGTGCTACCAGCGGACATATCACAGATGAAGTCATTAATGAGTACATCAATAAACATACAGATGCACATCAGCCTCATTCTATATCTAGTATAAGATTGGAGTAGCTTCAGCTTCTCATCGCGCTTCCAGCGCTATATCCAACCTTTCGGCTCTCAGCCGATAGTGGTTGAGTCGTTCAGGCAAAGTCTAGAACAACAGACAGGAGAGCAAGTTACTGTCGAAAAATTAAGAAATGATTGTAGGGAATTTGCGCAAAAGAATCCACCAAAGTGGTTTACAAATGCAATTGTCAATAGTCATGATAACAATGGCCAGCACCGTAGTGAAACTGTAGATGATTATACAGCAGACATTATGCGTAACAGTAGGTGGGGTGATCCTGACGTTGAAGGCAGAATACTTTGTGAAAAGTATAAGGTAAAGCTACATGTTATAGAGAACCGGACTGTTGATAACCAAGATCTGTCTTTGCATGAATTAATAGACAATTCAGGTTCAAAAAGTGCAGGTGAATACAATAAAGTTGATTATGATGATAGTAGTATTGTGCATATAATAAACAAAGGCGGATTGCATTTCGAACCATTGCTTGATAGAAATAAAAGTTTAGCAAAACAACTGCAAGAGGAAACCAAACTTAAACAAGAGCAAGAACAAGAAGATTTCCTATTAGCAAAAAAACTGCAGCTAGACGAGATCTTAGAATATTGTAACCTTTCAAAGGATATCTCTGAGAGAGCAGAGTTTGAAAAGGGATTTGATAAGTTATTGGCAGAAAATGCTGATGGAAAAATTGGTGATGTTGTAGGGCAGTGCGTTAGTGATATAAAGCAGCGCATAGAGCGCTCTGAGAAGCAAAACCCTTCAAGCTCACCAAGATGTAGTATGGAGGAATCAAGAACAGAAAAAACATTTCATCAACAACAAATATCACAATTGGAAGTGTAAAATAAATCTTCATAGCTCTGTATATTTTTATATAGGGCTTTTGCAAGCATTTCATATAATATGAACTTGCAGTACGTACTAACCTAAATGCAAGTTGACCATGAGACTAGTTTAATTATTGATGCCATAGAGGAATTTGGCGGTGAGGCTAGGCTTGTCGGCGGATGTGTGAGAGACTCAATTTTGCAGCGTGATGTTCACGACATCGATTTAGCTACTAATTTGCTTCCCAATCAAACGATTAAAGCGCTAAAACTCCGTAATATAAAAACTATTCCAACTGGCTTAAAACATGGAACTATCACTGCGGTTCTAAATCAAAGATCTTTTGAGATCACAACACTAAGGCATGATGTGAAATGTGATGGTAGGCATGCAAAAGTAGAATTTACCAATAATTGGCAAGCGGATGCTTCAAGGCGCGACTTTACATTTAATGCTCTGTATGCAGATAAGCATGGCCATATATATGACTACTTTGGTGGTATAGAGGACTTAAAAGCGCGAAGGTTAAACTTTATAGGCAACGCTGAAGATAGAATTAAAGAAGACTATCTACGTATTTTAAGAGCATTTCGTTTTCATGCAAAAATATGTGCCGGAGATTTGAGTGATGAAATACTAAGCGTATGCAAAAAGCATTCGCATATGATTCAAAACCTCTCTGGAGAGAGAATAAGAGATGAAATACTTAAATTGCTGGAGTGCAATGATCCTTTTCCAACACTTAAGAGCATGCAAGAATCTGATGTTTTGCAAAAGATTATCCCAAAAGAAGTAAAATGCGAAATTCTGTCTTCGTCACTTCTTTTGGGCACTGATGCACTAGTAAAATTAGCGTTACTTCTTAGGACCACCAAAAATGACAGGCTAAGTCTTGGAGAATATGTAAGCAAATTTTTACGTCTTTCGAACAAGCAAAAGAAAAAGCTGCTATTTTTACTATCCAACGATATCAAAACAGAGCTTTCGGAAAAAGAGCAAAAAAAGTACATATCTTTATTTGGTAGAGAACTATATTGTGATTTAATAAAAATTTGTGGTGTTGAGTCTGGAGAAAATATTGACAAATACATTTCATTTGCTAATACATTCAATATTCCAAAATTTCCTTTATCTGGCGATGATTTAATAAGTATAGGTCACCAGCCAGGAAAAAGTTTAGGTAAAAACTTAGAATTGCTAAAACAACATTGGGAAGACAGCTCCTATACTTTAACAAAAGAGGAGCTGGTGCTTTATGCTAAGAGCCTACTTTAACTTGCTTTCCGACTGTTCAATGAATGTATGCTTACAGTATTAGTGTGACTCATCGAGGAATTAGGTGTGTATTCTTTTTTAGCTTTTTCTGTTAATTGGTATTCGTTTACTCCTCCTTGAGTTTGATTACACATTCCCTGATCTGTAGATAAAAATTTATCTCTTATGCTTGATGTCAGTTGTAACTCTTGAATCTTATCTAAAAAAAATCTCATTCTAGCTTCTACTAGCTCTTTCACAACAATTTCTTTAAGTAATTCTACTGAGTCGTTATTATTATTATTCTTGCTATTAAAGCTGTGCAAGATAGAGTCTACAATCTTATTTACCCCTTCTTGTTTGTTAAATTCTAATTTTTTTACGCATTTTCTAACAGAAGGTGACAACTTGGCTTTTAAGCGGATTGTTTCAAATTACTTTCTAATAATTCAAGCAGCTTACTGCTTTCAAATTTGCCATCATCTTGATTTGATAGAGACTTTATAGTTTCATTAAGCACGTTATGGCAAAAGTGTTTCTCTTTAAATTCAGGAAAACCTTTTTTTAACTCCTCGTTTTTCCCAGATAAAAAGTTATTGAGACCCTTATCCCTAGAAAGCTTATTAGCCAATTGACCTTCTTTTGCTTCCTGTAGTTTCTTAGTGTCAGCTTTCAATTGACCTTCTAAATCAATCTCCAATTGTTGTTTAGATTCTTGAACACTTTGTAATTGCTTCCCCAAGTTCTCCATTTCACCCAATTGAGCAGTCAATGTATTCACACTTAATCGTAGAGCTTTGTCTTCATGACCTAAGTCACTGACTTTATTTTCTAATTCAGTATTTTTGTCTTTAGCCTGACACAATTTATCAGTCTGTGATTTAAGTAAAGCCACTAATTTGCTAGCTTGCCATTGTTGATTCAATTCAATTAATTTATCCTCCTTGTCCTTTAACCTACTCTTAAGTTCTATTATTTGTGCTTGCAGACTTTCATTATCTTTCCTAGTAGCTTCAATTTCTTCTCCTTGCTCTCTTATTATCATGTATTGATCAAATATAGTTTTCTGTTGTTCATCAACTTTATCCTGCATTGCTTTTTTATCTTGTTTGTATTTGGTTAGTTCATCTTCTCGTTCGCCTGCATCTTCTGTAAGTCCCTTATAACTCTTTTCAAGTCCTTCAATTGCAGATCGTAATTCTCTATTTTCTTCTTTTAAGGAAGCATTTTGTAAACGTTCAAGTTCTAATTCCTGATTTATGCCCTCCAGCTGTTCTTCTAATGCTTCATCATCTTCCTCTGTTATCAATGCTACTCCATCAGTCTGAACCCCTCCATCTTTGTTTATCACTACACTTTGGCTCTCTTTCTCTACAACTTCAGGTTTTAACTCAACCACTATCGGCTGAGAGCCGAAAGGTTGGATATAGCGCTGGAAGCGCGATGAGAAGCTAAAGCTACTCCAATCTTATACTAGATATAGAATGAGGCTGATGTGCATCTGTATGTTTATTGATGTACTCATTAATGACTTCATCTGTGATATGTCCGCTGGTAGCACTAAAGTATCCTCTTCCCCAAAAACGCTTTCCCCAGTACATTTTATTTAGCTCTGGAAATTCTTGTTGAACTTTGCGTGAAGACCTGCCTTTGGCTCTTTGAACAAAATCACTCACAGCTATATGAGGAGGTATTACTACGAATAAATGTAAATGATCTGATGATATTACTCCGTTTTCTATCTTAATCCCCATTTCTTCAGATACTTCTGCTATGATTGTTCGTACTCTCTCCTTCATAGCCTTAGTTAATACTCTGTACCGATATTTTGTAATCCAGACTATATGGTACCTATGATAAAATACAGTGTGTTTTCCTTTGTCATATTCCGTCATAACTATACTTTGTAAAGTACAGTTATGACATTGACAAACTAAAGTTTCTCCACCTAGAAGGTGGAGGCTTGTACCATCTTATGGAAAGTCAAAATTAGTGGAGAATGCTGAGCCCTGCAGCGTTAAAAAAGATAGAATTGTTTACCTTGTCAAATTTGTAAAAAAGATCGCATCTTTGTGAGAACAAGCTACGTAAAAGTAGGGTTATGAAAATAGAAGATTTAAATTATTTCCATAAGCTTAGGCAAAACAGTTCGTATGTAGATATGGATGAAATGTGCTAATATAGTTGATTTCAGCGTATAATAAATTACCATATTAAAAAGTTCGTATGTATCGTGTGGTAGACCATCCCATCCCAAAACAAAAAGCTCTCTCCGCCCTTGGTTTTGAACGCTGGAAATGGTTATTTTATTTAAGTTATTAGTAAAATGCATTAATAAACCAACATTACTCCACTTGCAAATGTATAGAATGCAATTCTTTTTATTAACACTTGTATAGAAATATTCCAAACTTCCCTATAACTTTTTCTGGCTAAGGTTACTTCTTGATTTCTTTCTACTTCCTTTGCAGACATGCTCTAAACATTGGATTGTTAAACGCTTGGCTTTCGAATTTTAGAAGTATGAGAAAAAATTATGAGCATTTTACTCTTACCTCAAAGACCAATATCTTCCTTTAATATGATCACCATTATGCTTCACAAATAGTTCGTTTTGAAGCTTGAAGACATATTCTAAGTATGTATAAAACCAATTTATAGCTCTTTATAATACTCCGAACGAGATAAGGCATGTGTTTATTGTTATATATAGGCCAGTAGCGTATTATGATCTGTTTGGACTATTGTAAAAAGAGCTATACTTATCAACATATACACTGACTATAATTTATATACCTCTACACATGGTGCAAATAGAAAGTATTTTTTATTTCACAACACAACTTAAGATTCAATTTTTATAATTTTCTTGTTGAACTATAAGACGGCATCTTTCTGTAGATGAAATTTTACAACTTCAAAAAGAAACAGATTAATACCTTTGTGACTCTTTCGGTTGACTATTTATTGTTACACTACTCAAATAATGATTAGGATTATCATCTGCTCTGCTATTATTCTCTGACAGTTGGCTTTTCTGACTAATTACAGCAGTCAAAAGATATTCTATTAGTTGCTTCATAGAAGACTTAAGTGCTGGGCTACGTTGATGTTCTGCTTCTTTAACTTCTCGATTTGAACCTTCAAAAGGAATTGCTTTGGTTGCTTGTACTATCTCTTTCACATTTTTGCTATTTTGTAAGTTATCAAGGTATTCTCCAGCTGTTATACTTACTTCTTTTTTATCTAAATAATCAAGAAATTTTTCGCTATTTAACTGCATATCAGCATTAATAAGCAATGGCACGCTACCTTTGACATTAAATTTAGTTCCAAAGTCATATAATTGCACTCTGGATACTTCTTGACCATTAACTTTAATAAGACCAAGCTCTTTATCCTGTTCTGCAAGAAGTTGTCGTTCTGTTTTAATTTCTCTTGTTAAGGTTTGCTTATCTTTATCAGCTAATAGGTCATTAGCTTGATTAACATTAAAGTTTTCAATGAAAAAGCCTTTTTCTCCCATTTTATAGCCAGCAAATCCTATTCCTTTTTCCACAACCTGCATAAGCTGATCAACACTTTTTAGCTCAGAAATAAATGCCGCATTGCTATCAAAATACGCGTAATTATCACCTATTCTGTAAATGGCTACAACATGGTTACTTGTTACTAAATGAAGAGCAAAATCATCATTAATTCCAGCTATGTAATTTGATAAATCACTAAGCATTCTACAACTCCTACTATGAGTTAAACTTGAATGTAAAGTACTTGTAACACAATCTACCTGCTCTTCAAAATTACTAAGCAGTTTACTAAAAGTAAAAGCCTCTTTTTCTTCCCTTTTAGATATCTGTTTACCTTGAGCTATACGCTCATAAATTTCAGATGAAGTTTTTAGATTATTTAAAAGTGATTTGCCTTTGTGTAAAGATAAAGCTTGAGATAAACTACGAGTAATTGCTACACATTTACCATTAACATTAACTCCTCGCTTTTCAAAAGAAGGCAAATAAAGACCTTGTTTCACTAATTCAATAGATGCATTTGGAAAGCTGCTAGATACAAACTGTAAAAGTGCTGCTTGTTGCTCTTCATCGAAGTGTAATGACTGTATACTAGGGGATGTTAATTTTAAGTACTCTAATAGTAAGCGCCTGACCCTAGGATTACCCTGACTGTTTATAATAAAAGACATGACACTCTTAGGATCCCTACCAGCATCAGCCTCAAAGTCTTTAATTTCCCTTGAGATATCTCTTCTCAGACCTTGAAAGTACCCCTCATTTCTAAGACTTTTTTCATCAACTATATTATTCAGGCCCGGAACATTTAATGTAAGAGAATTACGCATTTCATCTAACACACCTCTAACTTGGTTTCCAAGATTGTTATTTCGTTTTAAAACTTCATCCATATCTCTAGCATTTTCCAATGCCCAGAAGCCACAATTATGTCCATCTCTTTCTCCTTGTTGTACTAACCGACTCCCTTGCTGATCAATAAGGACATTACGGAGAGTAATACCATTATCTTCTAAAGCTCGTTTGATACCATGCGGAACATCATTACTAAGCGAGTCAGCATAGTACCCAATATCATTCCCATTTTGGTGATCAATCACTAATGTGACCCAATGATCACCATTTAAATTAACAATTAAAATCGACCTTCGAGGTCCTACACCTCCCTCATCTCGAAAATTTTCAATATGAGTTCTCAAAAAGCCGACCTGACCATTTTCAATACTCATAATACGAAACCGCATTTCATTCCCAACTAGGAAATTATATCTTTGTGCCCTTGCAACATAATCAATATCATGTTTTTGAAGGGAGTACCTATAAAATTGATTATTGGTTGCAAAACCTAGTGTAATTAGATGATTGACATCTTGTATGGTATTAAGATCTCCAAGAACCTCTTCTATTCGTTGTAATATTTCTTTTCCACAATCAGGACTTTCATCTCCTGCAGAATCACTAACGTGAACTCCTTGTTCCAACAAGCATTCCCTTATGGGAACATCTAAATCTCCTCGACTCTTTGTTCTTAAAATAATTTTTTTCAACTCAATAAGACGACTTCCAAGTTTAGAAAGGATGAGCAAAGTCTTTTCCTCCATAGAGACTTCTGATAAATCAAGTAATTCAAGCTTTATAAGATGACAGCCGATAGCTGTTGCAGCTTGAACATTAATGCTGCAGTTATTTGATAAAACCATTTTTCTAAGCCCTTTTAACTCACCATTAGCTAAACTAAGCATTCCCCTATGACAAATATCATTACCTCTTAAATAAAGTTCCTTCAGCTGTGGTAAAGGAGCCAAGGACAATCTAATTGCACCTTGGTCACCAATAAGGTTGTCATTCAAATTAAGTACTGTAAGCCCTTGTAAAGCATTATGAGCTGAAACTATTACAGATAAGCCCTCTAGAAGCATGTTGCAATTTGCTAGCTTTATAAGAGAAAAGGATTCATCACCTACTTCTCTATTTGACAAAACATCAGATAAAAAGGAAGTTTTCAAACTTCGATTGCTTAAATCTAGTTGACACCCTTTGCTTTTTCTTGTTGTAGAAGATTCACGAGTACTGTCTGAAAAGCTTGATTGCTCAGAACTCTCGGAAGTTCCATTGTGTTTCCTTTTCTTTCTTGTAGAAGATTCACGAGTACTGTCTGAAAGGCTTGATTGATCAGAACTGTAGTAAGTTTCATCGTGTTTCCTTTTCTTTCTTGTAGAAGATTCACGAGTACTGTCTGAAAGGCTTGATTGATCAGAACTGTAGTAAGTTTCATCGTGTTTCCTTTTCTTTCTTGTAGAAGATTCACGAGTACTGTCTGAAAGGCTTGATTGATCAGAACTGTAGTAAGTTTCATCGTGTTTCCTTTTCTTTCCTGTAGAAGATTTATTAGTACTGTCTGAAAGGTTTGATCTACTAGGAATGACGTACATTTCACTAATAGGAGATGAGCTAGATAAAGTAGGTTGAAAGGTATTACTTGCAGAATCCGACAATGATTTATTAGCACTTTCAGTATCTGTAACCATCAACGTGGGTACCCTAGCGGGCTGAGGTTGCTCATATGGAGAAGAACTTGCACTTGTATTTTTAGGTACGCAGAACTTATGCTTTCCATCAGAAACCTCTACCTCGAAGTCAACAACTTTCGCAACTAATAAACTTTCAGGAATTTTCAACAAATCTCCCTCATTAATATTGTTATGAGCTAAATTATAGTAAACGACGCGTACGAGAGTACCTTGAACTAAAGACAATAGTCCTGTTACACTAATCAAGTTACAGCTTAAATCAAGGGAAGTAAGGTTTGTAAATTCAGCTTTAGCTAAAGCTCCTGGACCCATATCATTGATAATGTTGTTGCTTAAATTAAGGGAGGTAAGGTTTTTAAATTTAGCTTTAGCTAAAGCTTCTACACCCACATAATTGATAATGTTGTTGCTTAAATTAAGGGAGGTAAGGTTCGTAAATTTAGCTTTAGCTAAAGCTTCTACACCTGCATTATAAAGAGTGTTGCCCGCTAAATTAAGGAAAGTAAGCTTTTTAAGATTACCTTCAGCCAAACTTTTTGCACCTAAATAACCAATACTATTGTGGCCTAAATCAAGGGAAGTAAGGTCTGTAAATTTAGCTTCAGCGAGATATAGAATACCTCCATCACTAACAGTGTTATTGCTTAAATCAAGGGAAGTAAGGTTTTTGCATTTAGCTTTAGTTAAATCCTTCATACCAAGATCATCAATACTGTTATCACTGAAAGAAAGCGAGACAAGATTTGAAAACTCACTTTGAGAAAAAAGTTTCAGATCAGCTCCATCAATATTGTTCTTTGACAGAATAAGCGTCTTGATATTCCTAGACATCGTTGAGGCGATAATCTCCATACCTGAGCAGCGAATATTGTTGCCGCTTAAATCAAGCAGCGCAATTTTATTCAATTTTATACAACGGAACTTCTCTATTTGACAGCCGCTAATTTCATTATTCGCCAAATAAAGTTCCTTGAGAGATTGAAAATTACCTTTAAGTACAGCAACCAGACCACGCACACCAATCTTGTTGCCGCTTAAGTTAAGCAACTCAAGGTGTGCAAAACCATCTTCCGCCAGAGTACTTACAGCATCATCATTGAGACGATTGTTTTGTAAATAAAGTCGTTTAAGACTTTGAAGATTATCTTTACTGAAAGATTTTATATCCTTTTGATTTAAATCGTTAGAACTTAAATCAAGATGAAGGAGATTTTGCAGTTTACTGCAAGTCAAGGCACGAATGCCCACACTACTGAACGAACTACCACTTAAGCTGATGTACTTAAGGTGTATAAGATCAGCCTGAGCTAAAGTTTCCAAGCCCTTGTCATCAATACAATTAAACAACGAGATTCCAGTAACTTGTTTGTTCTCTCTGAGAAAAGTTACCAAATCATCCATCTTCACAGATTCATCCTTAATTTTAAGGAGACTATGTTCTAATAAATATTCAGCGTAATTCACCAAAAAATCTCCTCAAATTCCATACTTCCTTACAACTTTGACCTAGGTCTCTTAAAGACGGGAGTGCATTCAGAATGAGATAGGTTGTTACCAGGCACCATATCTAGGCAATCCGAATCAGCTCTTTTTCTTTTTAAAACAAAACCTGAATCGAGAAATGAAAGACCACGTGAAAGCGAATCTTGTAAAGCACCTTGAGCAATATTACTATATGCTAACTCAGTGGAAGAGAGACTTCTAAGACTAGAGCTAGATACAGCCCATTCTTTAGCTTCGTTGCTAATATTGTTATTGCTTAAATCAAGCTTAGCAAGGTTTACAAGCTTACCTTCACCTAAAGCCTTCATACCTCTAGAGGTAATATCATTACTTGCTAAGGCAAGGAAAGTGAGGCTTATAAGCTTACCTTGAGCCAAAGCTCTTATACCTGTATCTTTAATATCATTATTGCTTAAATCAAGAGAAGTAAGATTAACAAGCTTACCTTCAGCTAAAGCTTGTACACCTCTAGCGCCAATACCGTTATTGCTTAAATCAAGAGAAGTAAGATTAACAAGCTTACCTTCAGCTAAAGCTTGTACACCTCTAGTGCCAATACCGTTATTGCTTAAATCAAGGGAAGTAAGATTAACAAACTTACCTTGAGCCAAAGCTTGTACACCTGCACCTTTAATATCATTATTGCTTAAATCAAGAGAAGTAAGATTAACAAGCTTACCTTCAGCTAAAGCTTTTGCACCTCTAGTGACAATACTGTTATTGCTTAAATTAAGAGAAGTAAGATTAACAATCTTACTTTGGGCCAAAGCTTGTACACCTGTATTTTTAATATTATTACCGCTTAAATCAAGGGAAGTAAGATTAACAAATTTACCTTTAGCTAAAGCTTTTGCACCTTTATCATCAATATCGTTATCCATTAAAATAAGTGACCTAAGAGCTACAAGCTTACCTTCAGCTAAAGCCTGCACACCTTCGTTTCCGATATAGTTATTACTTAAATCAAGGGAAGTAAGGCTTGTGAATTTAGCTTGAGCTAAAGCCTTTGTACCTTCAACACCAAAACCGTTATCTTTTGAAACAAGGGAAGTAAGACTTGTAAATTCAGCTTGAGCTAAAGCCTTCGCACCTTCAGCATTAACACCGTTATTGCTTAAATTAAGGGAAGTAAGATTAACAAACTTACCTTTAGCTAAAGCTTGTATACCTTTAATGCCAATACTGTTATTGCTTAAATTAAGGGAAGTAAGATTAACAAACTTACCTTTAGCTAAAGCTTGTATACCTTTAATGCCAATATTGTTACCGTTTAAATTAAGGGAAGTAAGGTTTGTAAATTTAGCTTTAGCTGAGGCTTCTGCACCTTTATCACCAATACTGTTATTGCTTAAATCAAGGGAAGTAAGATTAACAAGCTTACTTTTGGCCAAAGCTTGTACACCTGTATTTTTAATATTATTATCGCTTAAATCAAGGGAAGTAAGATTAACAAATTCACCTTTAGCTAAAGCTTTTGCACCTTCATCACCAATATCGTTACCACTTAAATCAAGGGAAGTAAGGTTTGTAAATTTAGCTTGGGCTAAAGCTTCTGCACCTTCATTACCAATATTATTATCGCTTAAATCAAGGGAAGTAAGATTAACAAATTCACCTTTAGCCAAAGCTTTTGCACCTTCATCACCAATATAGTTACCACTTAAATCAAGGGAAGTAAGGTTTGTAAATTTAGCTTGGGCTAAAGCTTCTGCACCTTCATTACCAATATGATTATTACCTAAATCGAGCTCAGCAAGGTTTGCAAGCTTACCTTCAGCCAAAGCTTTTGCACCTTTATCACGAATATCGTTATCACCCAAATCAAGCTTAGCAAGGTTCGTAAGCCTACCTTCAGCTAAAGCCTCTGCATCTTCTTGACTAATCCTGCTCACCCGCAAGACAAGTTCAGCAAGGTTCGTAAGCCTACCTTCAGCTAAAGCCTGCACACCTAGCCTACCAATAACATTACAGCTTAAATCAAGCTTAGTAAGCTTACTAAGCTTACTTCTAGCTAAAACCATCACACCTTTCTGACAAATGCCATTACCCCTTAAATCAAGCTCAGTGAGGTTTGCAAGCTTACCTTCAGCCAAAGCTTTTGCACCTGCATCACCAATAGTATTATAGCTTAAATCAAGCTTAGTAAGCCCACTAAGCCTACCTTCAGCTAAAGCTTCTGCACCTCTAGCGCTAATATTGTTGCTACTTAAATCAAGGGAAGTGAGACTTATAAGATCACCTTCAGCCAAAATCTTTACACCTAGCTGAGAAATCAAGGAACTTCCTAACCCAAGCAACTTGAGCCCACTAAGCCTACCTTCAGCTAAAGCTTTCGCACCATCATCGCCAACAAAATTGCCAGTCAAGTTAAGCGTAGCAAGGTTTGTAAGCTTACTGTCAGCCAAAGCCTCTACACCCCTATCATCGATAATATTACCAGTTAAATCAAACGATTTGAGGGTTTTTAAGCCAGAACGAACCAGAGTCTTTACACATTGCGTACTGATGCTACATGACTTTAAGGAAAGGTCAGTAATCGATCGTTCGGCTTCCAAGAAGCCCACTAAATCATCTATATCCACAGCGCGCTCATCTAATATAAGCGCACTACCAACAAGGTAATCCCTAAAGTCCATTGTCTTCAATCCATAATAATTAGCCTTAGCCTACTAACAAATTCAGTAATCTTCAACACTTTTTTAACAAGCTGTATCAATCAACAAAATTCGCCTTCATTTTGCAACCGCTAATTCTGGGTAGCTCTGTTGCATAGTGTATGGTCCCAGAGTGTGATGGAGGGAACTCAGCATAAATAAGTCATGAGACTTTGTCCATTAAGAATGTAATAAATTCACAAGAAGTAAGAACCTTAAGAGGTTAGAGTCTTTTAGCGCAATTATATGCCATAACAAAGGGACAAGGTTCCCAACTAAGTATACGTAACAGTTTTTCTGATTATGAAGTATAAGATGTGAGAAAAGAGAATAAATACTCTAATTTTTTAGATTACAAAGTAATAGGACAGGAAGTAAGAAATCGTAAAGGGATATACTCAAAAAGATTTAGCAAAAAAAATCGGAACAACATATCAGGTAATACTGCAATATGAAAAAGGAACACGCAGAATTTCAATTAAGAAGTTATATGAATTAGCAGAAGCATTATCAACAACTGCTAGAGATCTAGCTTGCGGACAAGAAGTATCAAATGAGGAAAGGTATGAGGAAGAAGAGATATTAAATCTAGTAAGAAGACATAAAGAGATTAAGGACCAAGAATTACGTGAAACGTTTTATTTATTAACTAAATTTATCCGTATTAGTGAGGAAAAAAGTGGAAAGGCAGTAAAAATAGAAGTGGAAAAGGGTTTAGTTAAGGAAGGAGTTTCTGCTCATGTTATCTCTCGAACAACCAATTTATCTGTTGATGAATATGATAATGATGAGAAAAAAATTTCCATTCCGTATAAAGTAGGTCAAAGAATAAAAGAATGGAGGTTGAGAAGAGGATACACTCAGGAAGATTTAGCAAGTAAAGTGGGCATAATAAATCAAAGAATATATGAATATGAACAAGGACGAGCTGCTGTTGCACTTGAAATATTAGATGAAATAGCAAAGAATTAATATTACAGACCTACTTCCAGAAACAACAGAAAATGAGAATAGTGAAGTGGAACTATCAAGGTTAATAGAAGAATACAAAAAGATTAAAAGCCAAGAACTACGTCATGTACTAATAAAATCTCTGTTTGAAAGCATACAAATTTGTGAGGAGAAAATTAGAGAAGAAGAAAGAATCAAAATTGCAAAGAACTTAGTTAAAAAAGGAATTTCTACCGATATTATTTTGCAAATAACAGGCCTCTCTTTAGGCGAAATTCAACAAGTTTAAAATAAAAAAATCACCATATATTAATATCTTCACCTATTCATGAAAAAATAAGTAAAAAAGATTGAAAAATTGATTTGACTTCACTCGGAAGCTATGGCTTTATGCCAAGACTGCTAAAAAAGTAGCAGTAAACAATTAAAAACAATTTGTTATTAACGAGGAGTATATTTTATGAATAATAGTGAAAAACTTACAGAAGAAATAGAGAGAGTACTACAAAGCGGAGGAGGAAGTGCTCTATTTGATCGCGAAATAGTGGCAGTGCTTCTAGGAGCAGTTCATGACAGAAAGCAAGCACAAGATGTGACTAAAACTTTAATGGATAATTGCCCAGGAATAGGAGAAATTTTAGGGCGAGAAATCGATGACCTGAAAATGATAGACGGAATGACTGAACATGCAGCCGCAGCAATTGAATGTGTTAAAGAAGCTTACAAGAGGGCACTAAGAGAAGGGTTAAAGAGAGGCCCTGTAATGGATAGCCAAGAAAAGCTCATAGAATATGTAAGGGTAAGTATAGGCTTTTCAGCAAAAGAAGCTGTCCAGATAATATATTTGGATACACAGTACCGTTTGATAAGAGACGAAGTGTATTTTGGTACAATAGATGAGGTGCACCTATCTGAAAGGAAAGTGGTAAAAAAGGCATTATCAATGGAGGCAGCATCGATAATATTAGCTCACAACCATCCAGGAGGGAGTTTAGAACCATCAGAAGATGATAAAGTTATGACTAGAGAATTAGTGTCAGCATGTCAAGGGGTGGGAATTGAGCTAGAGGATCACATTATTGTGACGGACAAAGGATATTGCAGCTTTAAGGAAAGAGAGCTGTTATAAAGATGGATGCCAAATTTTTCAGGTTTGGGAAGTTTGGCTACCACTGCTAGTGGAAACAATACGAAATATGAATATAAGTGCTTTAAGAAAAGCGTATTTCTATAGCTGAGATTTGGAAAAAGACATAACAAAAGTTGTAAAACATACAAGATCTTTATATAATTTGCATGTTAAGTTATAATAAACGAATAAAAGCCCAAAAAGCTCTATTCTTTTGTTATAATAGTTGCAAATCATACAAGATATTTCTAATATTTGTATATTAAGTTAATAGTAAAGCAATAAATTGCGCTATAGACTTAGATAATATGCTTAATATAGGAGGCTTATATGGCTAGTAAAAAAATTACAATGGTTGGAAAAGACCCAAATAAAAAGAATCGTAAGTTCAATATTAACCGCAAGTTATTGGGCAAAATATTTAGTGCTCTTGAGGGCATTGATATACAACAGTCCAACCTTGTGAGCAAAATTAATAACCGGAATCCTGAAAGTACAATGCCTTCCCCTAGTAGAGATGGTCGCGAAAACCAAATAAACTTCGAAGAAGGACTTGATCGTGTTTATGGCACAAAACCAGCAAGTAATCAAGAAGATTATCCAGAGGGGTTAAATCCATTTGCTTCAGGCCTGCAAAAAATAAAGCTAAGTGCAAGGGAAAGTAAAGGATTGAGCCGGTTAAAAAGTGCAATTGTAACAGCAAAAAATCCAAGTGAGCTGAACAAAGTTGTAGATGAGGCAATAGCTGCTGGAATGAGGATGAATGGGTGTGATGAGGGAGGCCGGAGCTTTGCTGAGTATGTAATACTGGGTATGCATTTTCACAAGTTCAAAAAAGGTGATCAGAAAAAGATAATGAGTAAATTAATACTAAGAGGAGCAGAGTTTCATGACAATCTGTTGCAGAATAAACTGTTAGGTGAAATTTATAAAGAACTGCAACCGGAAGTTCAGCCACAGATAGATAAGCGGCTTAAAGAACTAAGGAAAGTCGGTGAAAGTGCTGTTCAAAGAGGGGCCGTAATAGACGTGGAAATGGACAACAAAACATTTTTTATGGAATTCTCTGAGGATAGTAAAATAGAGGTTGCCAAAGTACTAGAAGGCACAAGAAATTTAGGTCTAGACAAATGGTTAGGAAGTAACATTATAAAAATGGGCGGTAGTGAAGTTGAGGTCAAAAGCGAGAAAGGAGGTAAGAGAGACTATACCGATGTATCAGACAACAGTGCCGTTGAGATAGCATTTCCAACAAGCATTGGTAGCCTAAGGGTTGTAGTATACCATAGCGCAGAAAATGACCATCAAGTACAGGTAAGAGTAGCAGATATAGAAATGTGGGCTGAACTACAAAAAAGAGGCGAAGTAATAGGAAAAGGGTGCCTCTTTGGGGGAATGACAGTCAAAGAAGCGGTAGAAAAAGGAAGTTTCCCTAGGGATGGCAAGTGGAGTAAAGAAAAGGTTACAGAAGAAATAAAGGCGGTTAGTGAAACACTATCGTGGGTGGATAGGACATGTGGAGGTAGCCAAGAAGCATTTAGAAAACGTTAAACAAAGGACTTCCTTCTCAAATTGGACTGCGTAAAAGCTTTATATAAATCGCAGTCCAAGCCGAGCTCTTCCAATAAACATAAGCTAAATTTAATCTTTTGACAAAGTAGGTTATAGCAAAAAGCCTATTAACAGGGTATACATGTTTATTTCCGTAAAACCGTTGCAGCATGGCAAATATCTCTATAAGATACAAAATAGCGCAGAAAGTAAGAAGCTGGAGGTTAAAAAGAAAATATACCATAAAAGACTTAGCAGACAAAACAGGTATAAACTATCATACGCTGCGAAGATATGAACTAGGTGTATGTGGCATTCCAGATAAAGAGTTACAAACAATAGCAGAGGCATTATCAGTTAGTTTGAGTGATCTACTTACTAGACAAAAAGTACTCAAAGAAAATCGTTGTTGTGATAAGACTCAATGGATGTTCAATTTCATAGAAAAAACAAGGGGACGCAAGGCAATCTACGCATTAACCAAATCTATCCGAGCTGAGGAAGAAAGTGCTATAAAAGTAGCAAGAATAAGAATGGCAAGGAATATGCTAAAGGCAGGATTTGCTAATGATGTAATCTACCGAGCAACAGGCTTATCAGTTGATGAATATGAAAATAAAGAAGAAAAAAGTTCTAAGCGTTCCAACAAAAGGGATGGAATGAAAAAGTGGAGGATAATACGTGGATATACTCAAGAGGAATTAGCAAAAGAGCTTGGTATAGGAGGCCCACAGATACATTACTATGAACAAGGAAGCACCATGTTTGGTGAGAGGTTATGGGAAATAGCAAGAAAATTATCAGTGAATGCTGAAGATCTGGTAACGGAAGAAAACTGTTGTGAAGACGAAGATACAGATAGTGAAGGAGAAAAAGAGCTATTAAGCTGGGCGAGAGAGTTAAAAAAAATTAACACTCAAGAATCACAAGATGAACTGGATATATGGGTAGAATTTTTATTGCAAAGAAAGCGAATTTACAAAGAAAAGATTGATAAAATAGAGGAAATCAAAGTAGCAAATAATCTACTTATACTAGGTGTTTCTGCTGATGCTATTTCTTCAATAACTAGCTTGACTGTTGAGGAAATTGCGCAACTTACGCTCCCAACGGAATTAAAACTATGATAATTTATATAATATATTATGATATAGATGAAGATAGTTAATCTATTTAAGATTTCTCTGAAGTTTTGCTTGCGGCTTTTTCTTTTACCGGTTCAACCGATACATCTTGAATTTCTTCTTTCGGACCTTCTAATTCAGCTACAGTTGACTCTTCTTTAGATTCTGCTGCTAATTTGCGTTGTTTGATAAATTTCTTCAGCGTCTTTACAGCTATAAAATTGATACTGAAAACACATGCAGAAGTTATGGCTAATGCTGGAAAAGGGGCCAAATTAAACATCGGCAAAATTGCCACAATCGTGCCAGAAGTCAGTAAAAATGCTAACTTCTTGCTCCCGATTGTCTTGTTTTTCTTAACCTTTATCGGGTTTAATTTTTTTATTTTCCCTTTTAGCTTTTTGAAGCCTTTTTTGAACGTATTGCCCTTTTTTAGCTCTTTTTCTACGGGTTTTATTTTAAAGCTTTTTATTTTTTCTTTTATTCCTTTCTTGACATTTTCTGCTTTAGAGGTTTTCTCCATCATCTTTAGAGGTTGCTCATGTAGCGGTTTTGGCTTATCGTTTGAAATTTTAACTTCTTGATTTTTAGTATGTTTTTTGCACGAAACTATATTTTTTAAACCTTTCTTTGCTTTGTGGTATAATCTTTTTAGTTTGCTTGGCATTTTTATGTAAATTAAGATACGATACCGCAAAATTTATCAATTACTTTTTGATTTTCCTCTATCATTGCATTTGCCTCTTGCTGAAGAGATTTAATATTTTTGAGTGTAATATTGTCCATCTCAGTCGATGCTACTTTCAATTGCGATTGTATTCTTATATATTTATCGTCTATTACTTGTTCTAGTTGATAATCAACGCAATCCAATCCAGAGGCAAACATCACATTCAGTAGTGGCTTGATCCACCCTATTTTGCCAAATTTCCTTGAGTTAGCATACTTTATACTTCTATCTGTTCCACCAGTGCCTATTGATAGCAGTATAATCTCATCATTTGGAAATAACCTCTTACCACTTGCATATGCACAAGCCGCTGGATTATTTGCAAACACTCCACCATCTATCAATACTCTCTCTGTTTGGCTAATTTTCAGACGTTTTGGTGTGAAGTACGTTGGAGCAGCTGTTGTAGCTCTGAGTGCATCTTTCAACTTAATGTTTTTTTCTTTCCAACTTTTGAAGAAAAATTCACAACTATTGTGAATGTCATAACTGGCAAGTAGTAGATTACTCGCAACATCGGCCATAGTACTTTCACCAAAGTATTTGTTGAGAATAAATTCCATATTTCTATATGAGTACTGAGAACCACTCAGCCAAGAAGCAATTGATTTTCTCCAAAATGATGATTGAAAGATATATGCTCCATACTCTTGATAAAGTTCAACCAAATCATTGGCAGAGTATTGAAGTTTATTGCTTTTACAAAGTCCAGCAACAATAATCCCACCGGTTGAGGTTCCTGCCATTAAATCAAAAATCTGGGAAATTGGCTTTTTTGTCCTAGATTCAATTTCTGCTAGAATAATGGCAGGTATTATCCCTCTAATGCCACCTCCATCAACGGATAAAATGTATTTTACCACTGTGAAATTTATTTGTGTTTTTGCTCAAGCTCATTAACTTCTTCAATGAGGTTTTTTACCCGCTCCTCAAGGCGATAAACTGTTTCCATTAGTTCGTGATTTCGTTCTATAAATTGATCATGAATTTGTACTTTTAAATCAAGCTTAGCGAGCCACCAAATTGTTGCTATGGTCTGTATTACTATCGTTACTATTACTGTGATTGGGATTTTTTGCTTTTTCATGTGAAGATATTAACTTGTTATGGATAGTTTTAGAAGTTTATATACAGATTATAGAAAACTTACAGCTTTAGTGATTTCTTTCTATTGATTTGTATCGATCCTCTGCTTCTGCAAGTAGCTTTATTATTTCTCTGTAAGGTTTATCTTTGTTGTGCCTTGATGCCATTACAGCTATTCTTCTAGGGCTTTTTCCATTGCTATCCTTTATGTTAGGATTCGCTCCTTTTTCTAATAGAAACTCAACGATTTCTAAATAGCCTTGATCTGCAGCAGAATGTAGCGCTGTCCATTTAAATTTATTAGTAGCATTAATATCAATACCATCTTCTACTAAAAACCTTACGATTTCTAAACATCCTTCTCCTGCAACATAACGTAATGATTTTTCACCAATACTTATATTATCTTTTATCAAGGATTTCACAGTTTCTAAGTCACAGTTCTTAGCTGCGATTTCTAATGTGGCGCTGTAACTCTCATCTCCTTTTTTAAACAAGGAAAAATATATAACCACAATACACACCGTTAGCACTATAAGAAAAATTAATCCATCAAATTCTCCTTGACGTATAATTGAATTTTTATGAAAAAGCCTTCTTACATTTCTGCTCATGTAGTACTGCAATAATTATACCCATCTAGAATTAAATAATCATTTGCTTAAGTTTCACTTAAACAGCTTTGCTCACTGTTGCCTCTACTATAGTTTGATATCCCCTATTATTGAGAATATGTTCTGCCTTGCTAATTATCCATTCACCTTCAATTTCCTGACAAAATCCTGAAAGGCTGATCTTAGCTTCTGCAAATAATTCTGGATTACCAGGAACAGTTACATTTAAGTTTGATGTACTACGTTTTAATTGTCTTAACTTAGCTGCTGCTGCACTAATTGCTGATTCTGCAGTAGAGTAAAGCGTTTGCAGAGTATAACTTGGACCCTCATTTCCCACTTTCTCTTCTATAGTTTCTCCCTTTTCATAACTGTGCCATTTTGCAATAACAGATCCATATTTGTTACGCACATTAAAATTTACCTCCCAATTTATAATATCTTTAGGTGTTAATACTGTTGTACCTAACATCTTTCCAGTTGCTGATCTTGCTTCTCCCTTTGGAATAAAAATTATATATCCTCCTGCTGGTTTTACTAGTGCATCATATTTTTTGCCTAACCCTTCCAAAAAACTCATGTCGCTTTCATCTGCTTGAATGATATGTGGTATAAATATATTTTCAAATCTTTCAGCGACTTTACTTTCATACCCATGCTTTTGTGCTATTTCTTTAATTAAATCTCCTAAGGTAATGTCCTTCCGTTCCTTTGATTTTCTTTCCTTTAATGATCCTCTTAAACTTGCAGCATCACATTTTATTCTTAAAGTTTGTGGTGGACTTTGTATTGTAATTTGATTTGCCTTATATACCCCCATAGGTAATAAACCTGTTTCTTTATATCCGAGAAAAATTTGTAAATTACCCTTAAGTTCTAAAGCGCTAGAGCTATAACTAATATGTATCTCAGCTTCGTCACTTGTAGTACCGGATCCATCAGTAACACGTAATAATATTAAACTCTTTTTTAAAACCTCTGTTACTGGGTTATTTTTTGCTACTATATTAAAGTCTGGTGTCATTCATCTAAAATATTTATAATAGATTCTTTCGGTATTTTTTGAATTTTAGGAAGCTTAATTCTTAATCCAGCGGGCAAAAAGCTTGCGTATTCTGCAAGTCCTGGATTTTCAAGCAATACTTCCTCCACTGCTCCACTACTGTATCCATAATGTTTCCAGCAAATGTAATCCAACATTTCGTTTTCTTTAGTGTAATAATAAATCACTTGCTGTAACTTTTTAACTTCAAAATAAACTCAACTTTTCTTGGTTTTCCATCAGGAAAAAATAATATCTGTTTTTCTTCTACATTAGTAATGACAAAATTCCCAAGTACATTTCCTGAATTATCAACCAGAACGTGTGGTTCTTTAGTATCACGTATATTTTTTAGCTGTTCTAAGCCATTACTCTGATAACGTGGATAAATTACTCCTGTCAAATCAATACATTCAATTCCTGAGCCAATGTTTTGTAGCGACGTTTTTTCAATACATTCAATTGTATACCACCTTTCTTCTTTAATGTATCTTAGGCTTGTTAGTTCAAGCTTACATTTCCCAAGCAACATTAATGCAACTCTTCAACTATATCAAAAAGTGCTCCACGTGCTTGTTCTCTAAACCTTTCTATTACTGCATCAGCAACACTGCGCACATCTTCAGACTTAATGTTGATATTAAACGTTTGATAGAATGCTTGGTTATATACTTTCGATTCCCTATTTTCATATCTACTTTTCTTGAATGCTTTCTCAACTTCTTCTTGTTCTATAGCTCTTTTTTCTTCTATAACACTTTTAATTTTAAAATTCTCAAAATTGCTTTTGCTATTTTCTGAAAATTGTTTAATAGCACTATTATTTGTCAATGAGGTTCCGTTACTGAAAATGCTATTTTTAGAAAGCTCATTAACAACATTTCCATTATTTTCAAATTTTCTAATCGGACTATTCTCAGCAAATATACTACTTACTGTATTTCCCATCCATGAAAAAGCTTCTCCTATAGGTTTAATGAGTGATTTCCAAAAGCTAGAGAAAAAGTCTTTCACTTTTTGCCAATTAGTGATAACAAGAGCTGCACCAGTGACAAGACTTGCTATTAAAAGTCCAATTGGGTTACTCATTACAGCAAGTGTTATTGCTCTTAGCCCTGTTATTACTGCAGGAAAAACTGTAGCTGATAAAAATGAAAATACTCCAAGTAGGTTTGCTTTCAGACCAAAAATCGTACTTCCTAGCAATGTAAATCCGTATCCTAGTCCTACTGCTGCAATTTTTAAACTTATCAAAGCTGCTAAAGTACTCATGATTGCCGTAGTTAAAGTTGGATGTTTTTCTGCAAAAGAAGCTATACGCTCTGTTATTGTTTTCAAACTTCCAGCTACATAATTTAAAGTAGGTAACATTACTGACCCTAGATTCATTCCAGCTTCAAATACTGCATTTTTAAGTAATTGTAATTTATTAGCTGTAGTATTTGCCCGATTGTTAAATTCGTCCTGCATTGAAGCGTTATATTTTTCTTTATCAGCTAAATGTTCAATAGCTTTCTTGTAAATGTCTAAGCTTCCTACTAAAAGAGCAATGTCATCTTGAAACCCAGCACCAAATAGATTCATAAGAATACCGGCACGCTCTTGATCATCTATTTCTTTTAAAGTTTCAAGGAATTGTAATATTGCCTCTTGAGGATTTTTTTTAATGGTTTGTTCAAGCTCTTCTATACTTGTTCCCATCTCATCTAATGCATCATGAAATTCAGGACTTTGCTCTCTTGCAGTCTGTAGTTTACTAAGAAAGTTATTTATAGCAGTTGCTGCTTTTTCAGGTTGTTTACCTAAGCTTATGAACGCACTTGCTAAGCTACTTGCTTGATCAATTTCTAAACCAAACTGTTTAGCATTACCACCAATTCTATTTAATGTAAGAACCATTTCTTGTGCTTTAGCAGCGGTATTATCTGAGAGATGGTTTATTATGTTACCTACATTTTCCATACCATCAACTTTAATTCCATAGACGTTGGATATTTTCGCAATAGCATTACCAGCTTCTTCTGCCGACATATCAAACGCTGTGGTCATTTTAGCAACTACTGTTGTAAACTTCATAAGATCATTTTTGTCAATACCAAGCTGACCACCACTTGCAGCTATTTGTGCTAATTCTGCAGCTGACAAGGGTATCTCCCGAGATAATTTCTTTAACTCTTTAGCAAACTTTAATGCTTCATCTTTAGTGTCATTTTGCACAAATTTTACTACTTTTTTTACATCAGCCATGGCCGATTCAAAATCAATTGCAACTTTAACTGGAGCTGCAAGCATTAGCCCTAGTCCAATAGTCTCTATAATTTGTGACTTAAAATGTGCTTTACTTGCTAAAAAACTTTGGTGACTACGTATTGCAGACCCAAGCTTACCATACTTACCTTTTAGCGCTTCAATAGATGAGCCAAGTTTATATTGATCACTTACTAAAGACTTAATGTTTCTTCCACTTTTCCTTACTTCTTCATTGAGTGAATGCAAAGCATCTCTCTTTTTTAAGTATGCTTCTTTTGCTTTTGTTGCGGAGGTTTTGGCCTTGTCAAACTCTGCTTTTAAAGTTTTGCTCGGTTTCTCTATTGCCTTCATTTGTTTAGCTAAAGATTTTACTTGATCTTCAAAGCCTTTCCATGACCTCTTGCTAGTCAAAACATCATGACCTAACTGCTTAAACTTTGATACTGATTTTAAAGATGAGTCAAGCTTTCTTATATTCTCACCAAGATGAGTAAGTTGACTGCTACTTCCTTTTATTACAGTACTGAAACTGCCATCTAGGACTGCTCCAATTTTTATAGATAACGTTGACATTGTACCTTCCTCGCTGCTTCATTCCATAGGATAAATTCATTAATTTCCATTTCAAGTATTTGCTCAACCCCGCCCCCTACAACAGAGCTGAACATTAATACTTCTGACCTCAAGTCCTTTGAATAACTGGTGAAAAAAAATCCTTTAATACCTCTTGCACTTTCACATAATCAGCAATATCTAATTCTTCAATCGCTTCTTTTGCAACTGATGTCAGATTGGCAGTCAAAGTTACTTCTTTACTAAGGTCACTACCATTTAAGCGTTCAATTGCAAGATAATCTCTAACTTTTGGACGTCTAACGGTAAGTTCTGAGACAGAAATTCCATCAACTGTTATTGGGTTATTAAGTGTTATAGCTTGCATACTTCTCCTGAAAAAGTTAATTAAATAAAAGTCTATATTGGCTTTTACATAACTAATTTTTTACTATAGTTTTTGTGTTTGATTAACGATCCTTTATACTAAATTTCTCAATATAAAGATGATAGTAGGGGTTATTTTTCCTCAACTTGAATTAATTCTTGAACTTCATCGACAGAAAGACCTGTACACTTGACAATAGTGCTAATATCAACATTATTAGTCAACATCGCCCTTGCAACTTCAATCTTTCCTTCAATCTTTCCTTCAATCTTTCCTTCTTTTTTGGCATCATCAAGTTTTTGAGCAAGAACAGCTTGTTCATCACGAATACGCTTGACCTCTTGTTCGTAGGCTATAAATTCTTTTTCTGACCAGTTGAACCTATTTAGCTCTTCATAAGCTTTTTTGATTATTACGTCATTTCCTATTATCCTTTCCAGCTCTTCTTCACCTGTTTCGTCAGCGTGCTTAAAAAAATATACCCACTTCTCAACTATATTTGAAAGCTGATCTTCTTTAGTTTTGGAAAATTTAGGCAATTCAATAAATACAAAGTAAAAATCTTTTAGATCATGTTCATTAGTATCTTCATCGCGAATAGTGTGCTTTGATTTATACTCAGACTTATCAGGAAACAGTATACAATCTGCTATAGCAATAAAAATAATTTCCCTAAGATCATGGTATTGATCACCCTTGTCAGCTTGTCTTGAATAGGCTTTAGCAGCATAGTACTGAGCTCGTTTTTCAAAGCCTTTGGTTTTAGCGACCTGCATCTCAATTATCCATTGTACTCCTGTTGAATCTCTACATAGCACATCAACAATACTTTGTTTTTTAGATGCAATATCAGGATCTTGAATAGTACTTAAAAACTCTATATCCTGTATTGCATTTTTGCCAGTAAAGCTCAAAATATCATTTAGAAAGTGAATGAGGATATCTTTATTCTTTTCAGTACCAAAGATACGGCGAAATGCTATATCATTTTTAGGGTCGAGAAATTTAGATAAAGCCATAGCAAAAATTCCTAAAAACCGTTAATAATTGTACAGTATTATTAGTAATTTTTCAATAAAAAAGTGGTTGTATGAAAAAGCATCCATCTATTCCATTAAATCCCTAGAATCGTTTGCAGCAAGGCCATTTGATCAACACCATTTATCTTTCTAATCATATTTTCAGCATCGATTTCTATCAATTCATTGCCACCTATAGTAAGTTTGTAGTAATGGGCAGCTACAGTGCATTTAAGAGTGGCTTTTTCAGCAGGTTTCCAGCTACCAAAATCAAATTCTTTGAATATTCCCCTGAGATTGATTACTACAGCTTCAATATCGTTACTACCACTCCCTTGCATTCCACCTCTGAGTGTCAAAGCTACTGAATTCCCATCTATCAAACCGAAAAGCCTAAATAGTTCTGAATCATACTCTGCAAAAGTAAAATCAGCTTCAAGCTTTTCCATGCCCATATCAATGCTAATTGGTATGTCCATACCCCCTGCACGGTATTCTTCTGTTTTGATAGTGAGCTTCGGCAAGGTTATTTCATCTATTTTTCCTGCATAACCACGACCATCAACGAATACGTTAAAATTTCTCAGTATTTTCGGTAACACTTTGCTTTCTCCTAACTTATATTTACAAGATGAGACCTGAATATTATTTGCTCAGCCGGATATGGCGGTGTAAACTCAAAATCAAAAAACACTTTTCCACTTGCAATGTTTGCAGGTGTGTTGAGTTCTGGGGTTGCATAACATTTTCCGCTAATAATCGCTCCTTGCGCTTTTAAATTGGCCAAATAAGAATTTACCCCCTCAATTACATCATCTATGTAAGTTTTGGTGATATTTCGATCAACTGCCCATAAATGAGCTCGAAGTAAACTATCATTAATTAAATCTGCAGTCCTTCTCACTGATAAAAAAGCCCATTTTGAGTCATTTGAACATGTTCTATTGCCCCAAAGCCTATAGCCATTTTGATGAATTATCGTTGTTACTTCATTTTCATTTAAGTGGTTTGCTCTGCAATTTGCATAACCTAAGCTAAAATCAATAGGCCTGCTTGTGCCAACAATACCGTTTATCTCTTTATTTGAAGGTGAGTGCCAGAATCCTTGTTCGCTATCTACTTTCGCTATTAAACCAGCTACAAATGGGCTTGCTGGCAAAATTTCTTCTTTTCCTTCAATAAATACCTTAACCCAAGGATCAATAATATAAACTCTTGAGCTACCTACACTTTTTCTCCACTTGATTGCTTCTTCATCATTAGTATTTGGTCCATCTGCAACAATAATTGCTCTTAATTTTTCTGCTATAGGAATTAATGCTGAAACCACTGAATTTTTGCCATCTTCTGGTAGTTGGTGAGTAAATTGAGGTGCAATTAATATTTTTGGAGCAACATGAACTATACTTTCACTACTGAGGAATGCCTCTATCCCTTGATACTCTCCAGTCTCTTTATCAACACCGCCAATTATATTCTTCAGCGTCTCTTCTTCTTTTAATTTTGGATCACTTTCTTTAACTCGAATAACTACTACTGTTGCACCAATCTGGGAAAATATTCCATTTACTGCAGAAGGTAAACTGCCACTCTTTCCAAGCTTTGCTGCTTCCTTTAAGCTTCCTGCAACTAACACTGGTTTATTTAGCGGAAATTTTTGCTCATCTGCTTCAGGTGCAGTACCAATTACACCTATCACTGATGATTTAGCTGTACGTACTGTCTTTGCTCCTGAGGTTACCTCAATAACATTTACGCCATGTAAAAATTCTTCAGCCATTTCTTTGTATTTTTTTCCTGAAATCATCTAGCAAAGTCTGTAGCTCATTTTCACTTTTGGCTTCTTCAATCTTTCTTTTGGCTAAATCTTCAAGCTCTTCACATTTAATTATTGCTTTTACTGCTTTTTTCACTTTTTCCTCAATTATTCTTGCCATTTCAATAACCGTAATACCACGGACTTTTGCTAAAGGTTCTATAATTTCTTTATCCTTTTCATCCTGGTCTGCTAGAATGCTTTTTGCTGCTTTTTCTTGTATTTGATACGATTTAGCTTTTTGGTGAGAATTTCCAGCGTATTCGTTAGTATAGTTATTAAAATAAAAACGCACACTATCAAGTGCAGAAAGTTTCGCATTTTCCAATAATTCCAGCTCAATATCTTCCTTATTCCTTTCAACAATTTTCTCTCCTTCTGTTAAACAATAACTTTTTTGCCAGTCAAAATTCTTTGGTGCTTCATACCAATCATTTCCAGTTGGCTTGTTTTCAAGTGTTGTTGTTTCAATCTGCTTGTGGTTTTCAAAACGTATATAAATAGTCACAAATTCCTCCTCATTGCCATATTTGATCAGTTCGTTCTAACCCTGGACATTGCCAACCCCTGAGCGTCCTTTCCACATCTACCTCAAGCCCTGTGGTGAGAAAATTGCTACGTATGTTATAAATCCCCCACTGAATAAATTGACCATAGTTGTGTACATAATTTGATGCAAGCATACCTTGACTAACTTGTGTTCTGGAATACAGATAAGATGATGTGTAAAGTAATATTGCAACTGTTTTTCCTGCTGGAATCTCCACATTACCAGATCCGGCTAACTTGCTATCAGAACTCGTGTATTGGTAAACATTTTTCCATACTATTTTTGAAATACTTGATTTATTAGAATTAGTATTATCTGGTGTTCCCACAAATAATCCTGCTCCCCCATACTCCGTACTCGAATACGATGATCCAACAAATTCCATTGTCTTATTTATGTTCACATTGGTTGTATTTTTTACAAATACTACTCCAAGTGCAGCATACGGGTAGTAGTATATCTCATCATAACTACCCGAAAAACTTTTTGTGCATAACTCTCCGTAAATAAATGTTCCTTTACTTCCCTCTATAAAACTTAGTTGTCTTGGCCGATAAAAACTAACGTAATCTGTATTGTACGTATGGCTACCTGCTAGTAGTTGTAACATATAGTCAGTTTTTGTTATATCACTACTCCACTTTCCAAGCTCTGTCGTAAAAGTTCCGTGGCCAAAATAATTATTTTTTCTGCCAAGTACACCAAATAAGAAAGGTAATGACCCTGGTTCAACCATGTTGCGCTTTCTTATTTCATTTATAAGAGACGCTTTTAACTGTTCATCCCGAGTTTTTACCTCATTCAGGATGTTTTCAATTCGAGTTTCTATTTCCCTAATAATTGATGAGCCACTTGGCACATCATTAACAGTACGGAAGTTATTCACTAAACCTTTAAGACCATCTTTATGACTGTTACTAATGCTATTTATTGCTGCAATATTGGCATTCTTTCTCGTATCAAGTAGCGATAAATTTGTTGTTCCTTTTTCATCAATTCTCTTTAATAACTGCTTCTCTGATTCAGAGATCACTGCTAAAGAACTAGCTTTTTTATTATCCAGATCAGTTAAGTGTTTTTTTGCACTATCAAGAAGTTCTTTTAGCTTACCATCTGTCATCTGTACAATTTCAGAAACTGCACTTTTGTCGACTATTGATTCCAATGCTTTAGCAAGATATGCTAATTGATCTGGTGTACTGTTTTCTGCTAAATCCTTAAGCCTCTTTTGTAGTGCATCAATTATCTCTTTTACCTCAGTCATCTGCACAATGTCAGCAATAGCTTTTTTATCTGCTATCAATTCCAGCGATTTTGCAAGATATGCCAGTTGATCAGGTGCACTGTTTGCTGCTAAATCCTTTATCCTTTGGTGCAATGCATCTGTTACTTCTGTGGTAATACTCATTTGCTGCTCCACAAATTTAAAAAAGCTTCAAAGCTAAATCGTTCAAATTTATTTTTAAGTTGATTGTGTTTATCTTCTCTTTCGGTAATATCTTCATCTATTTTTTCTATAGATCTGCGAATGCGTACTACATCTTCCACTGCAATATTTTCTGGGTGTGGTAGTGTATATCCTCGTTTGCTTTGGTCATTTGGCATTGATTCAAGTAATAATCACTCGCAAATTTTTTACTTTAGGACGATAAACAACCGTTCCACTTAAAACTAATTTTATCCTTGTCTCATTGCCATTAAAGTTTGTCAGTATGTGGACTCTCTCTACCCAATTTTCTCCAATTGGTTTTCCTGATGTTAAATTTACTAATTGCCAATCCACATTTTTTTGCACATATGCTTTAACATCTGCAGTGCCAGGTATTAGCGCATCATATGTTATGGTAATCTTAGTGTTAGCTCCTGCTGTAATGCTTCTTGTAACATAATCTCCAGACTCTGAAAGATTACCCATAACTAACTGTAACCCAGGATAAAGAACTGGACTTTTTTCTTGCCCTCCTTTTAGGCTTGCTTTTACCGTTAATTCCCCATTTATTCTTTCACGCAGTGCAAGTGGCAAATTATCAGACAAAAAGTTCTCTTTTCCCTCTTCATCTGTCAGAATAAATTCTACATTGGTATCAAATGCTACTTTTTCGACGTTCGTCAAAACAATTAAATCTGAAGTATTGTTTGCAGTAACTTTACCAAGATCAATAACGTGAGAATTTTCAGTGAACTTCGCTGCTAAAAGCCTAAAAGTTAGATCTAAATTTTGATGTGGTGTCCAAGTACTTGCGTTGCTAGATGAAAGTAATACTCCTACTTGATATGGCTGACTTGTTACCCAACGGCTATTTACTGCATCATATTTGCCAAGTTCTGCTATCTTTACTGCAGTACCAGGATCATCAGTAAGCAGTACTATTGCATACTCCTCTCCTGCATGGCAAAACACTGGTGACCACTCCATACGTGTTGCTGTGCCATCTATCTTTATATCTTTTGGCTCAATATAACTTTCAGCAATGACAGTTTGTGAGGGCATTCCTACTGCAGTTTCTCTAATCTGCACAACAACACGTTTTTTGCCTTTATTGACAAACCATAGCTCCACGCCTCCTATATGCCTACTTTCATTTAGTGTAAATGTCTGGGCTAAAGGATCAACTCGTCTTGCTGCGATAACTCTTCTTCTTTCTTCTATGGTAATAGTTTTTTTTCCAGTATACGTTGCTTCTCCATAGCTTCCTTTATCTCCATAAAATTGCACCAATTTAGTACCTGCTGGAATATTTGCCGGCACTTTCACCTTTCCCTTTAATGTTCCCTGGTTGTTAGCTGTGAGCATATTTTTTACCTCTTACACAGTAGGCTGAATAAAGATACCATCGAACTTTATCTCCTTGAGCTTTTCATTTGGCTCAAAACCTTCAATTTCAAAATTCTGTACTGTTTCTCTCATAAATTCAGTTTCATATGAAGTACTTGACAGCAGTTCTGTTGTTTCTTTAACATTAAATACTCTGGTTACTGGACTTTTCCAATTCGTGGTAACCTCTGTCCAGTGATCAATGTTTTTATTTATGGTAACTTTTGCGGTTACTTTATCAAAAGCTTGATATGGATTAATTTTTTCTCCTTTGGTCTGTAAAAGCTGCTCCAGTACCGGTTCAAGTTTATAAGGTAAAAGATAAGGTTCTTTACCTCTTTCAACATCAATAATTTCCACGTCTATCGGCAATATCAGTTCCTTGTTTACTATCGCTGCAGACTGCGAAATTCCTTGATCACGCATATCATCATCGAAGAACGAATCAACAAATACTCCTTTTTTGGTGGTAGGTTCTCTTGAATTTGCATCACTGCGTAAACGTTCCTGTGCAACTAGCGCATAAAGATCATTTATTCCTTTTTTCATTGCTTCAAGCTCATTCATCGGTACAGTATGAATAGCATTATTCACTATTTTTACCCCTTCTCCGTTTTTCCATGTTTGGTGAATGTAGCAGAGCAAAAGTTGTCCAGAAGGTGCTTTAGGCATTGATGGTCTCCAAGGGTGAGCTATGCCTTTTATCCTTCTTATTGCGCCTTTTGCATCTATCGTAATTAAATCAAAGCGAGGCATTTTCCAGGTATAATCTATCAGAACCAAGCTGTTATCAACTGCTCCTTTTACTTTACATCCCTCTTCACTTATATCTTCAGGACTTACATGAGTGCGGCAGCGGTAAGTTATTTGATAACTACTTCCAGGAGCTGGTTCTTTTCCTGGTAATGACCAATCAACGTTTCCTGCGTTTAATTTGTAATCTATACTATTTTCATAAATAACATTCCCTTGCTTTATTTGAATAATCTCAAGTACTGCAGAGTCAGATATTGGATCAACAGCTCCTGAGTATGAACCGTGAGTAATGGTAATAGTTTTTTGAACAGTTATATCTACTTTTTTAATTTCACTTATTGGGAAATCATTAACTTTAAGCTCCATTACTCTTTGGCTATTTGGCTGAAAAGTATGTGGTTCTGATTCAACTGATTTTATATCTGGATTTTCATCAAAAGAAATGCGAATACTGTGAGGTAACTCAATTTCATAACCATCAACATGAGCTTTGCCCTCATTAATCACAAATATTTTTTTCCCCTTTTCGTCCCCTTCTTCTCTCTGCAAATACATTACTTCAAGACCATTTACGACATAGGAACCATTGGCTTCTTTGTCATAACGAGCAAGAGCGGTAGTTACTATATTTGCTTGTGGTGGAGGTGAATGTTCTATCAATACTCCATTTTCAATATTGTAAATTGGGTAAAATTCGCCATTTGTAGAGTTAACAGTAACACTTTCTACTTGGTATCCCCAAATGGTGGAAACTTTAAGCCTTGCTGCCCCTACTTCTTGATAATTACGTGTACCAACAGCAGGATCACGAAGATTTTCATCCTCAAGTTCTGTAATCGTAGATTCTAGGTAATAAACACCGATACGAACTATAGTATTAAGAGGAACAACAAACTCTTCTTTTTCGACTTTTCTAACTGCTCCACGAAGATAGATTTTTCCTGATTCAAGCGTAACTTTACCAGTTTCTCTATCTATAATACAATTGCTTCCCGTTATAACATCACCATCACGAAATATTGCATCACCTATGCCTTTAAGCTTAGAAAGAGCATACTCCTGAGTCTCATTTAATTCTGCAGACTGTAGACCTCTTCCTGCAAGGAACAAACTTTTTTCGTACTCTTTGTCAGGATTAAAGCGGTTATAATAGTTATTCAGTGTCATTTTAAAAAGTCACGACAAATGAAAAAGTTTCCCGAGTTGCAGATGTTCTGATAAGTGGTACAGTGTGTTCTAAAACTAACAAGATTCCATGGTCTTCTATATCTTTTGGTTCAAAATACCTCTGTCCTATAGGTAATTCTTCTTTTACTTTAGTACCAACCATAACCCCTAATTCCCGTATAACTTGATTTGCTGCGTCCGTGAAATCGAAAGTGAATTTGAGAAAAAGATTATTGGTTGGTACATTTGAGGGCCTAAATCTTCCAGAAGGAGTAATAAGCTCTCCATTCTCATCGCCTGTGCAGAATAAAGCTTCATCAGCGGTACGTCTACCAAGCTCATTGAGCAGTTTTTCTGACATTATCGGCTCTGGTGGTGTATCTTCAGTATACTCTATGGTAACTGTACTATTTGCTGGGATAGCTGTGCCCTGGATAACACCAGTACTACTATCAACTATATAGTCAGTACCTAATTGATACACTGTTTGTCCTGTAAGAACCTTAACATCTTTAATAGTGTGGTGATCTAGAGCTATTTCACCCTTAACAAAAACTTTTTCGATCTGATGGCTACTTTCCCAGCTCGTATCACCTGTTCCCCAAGCAAGGTGGATAGACTGCTCTTTTATACTTGCTGCTATTGCTGCTCTTCCTGATTGTGTAAGAATTGACACTTGAAAGTTTGACCCCTGTATTATATATTCACCAAAATTATAAAAACTGTTCAGTTTTTTTAGGAAAATTCTTCTTTTATTTCATAATAAATTTTTGTTGACTAATCTTTAATCTATTTTAGACATAATATATTTACTTTTAGATATATGATAGCTAGTGAGGAATTTTGGGAAAATAATTTAGAAATGCCAGTATCCTTTTTGCTTAAGGACTTTCAAAATCCAAGTTTACGTGAAAGTTGGCTTAATTCTCTTTCTGGTAGACAATTAAGTGTGATTTTTAACCACTATTTTCAGAATAAGCAAAATAGGCAATTATTTAAAGACTACGAAAAATCCGATGATATTTCAACTCAGCAAAAACGCAAGATGCTTATTAAAATTTCTGAATCTCTGTTTGATTATTACTTAGTCAATCGTTTTAGTCGTGCAAAATCAGAAACAACTATAGCTGAAGTAGCACAGTCTGTATTAAGTCAAGATCTTCTGAAATCATTTCTGTTGCAAAATAACAAATATGACAAAAAGTCCTTGTTGTTTACTCTCTTTATAGTTAATCATAACTTACTGAAACAAATTTTCTGCTTTAATCAAGTGCAGAAAAAAGGTTTTTTACCTTTCGTATTAAAAAATCCTCCAAGACAAAAGTCCACTTCATTTAAGGATTTTTTATCAAAAAGTACGATACAGGAAATATTAAAACAGCATGATCTATCTGAAAATGATAGTTTTGAAAGTCAGTTTCAAGAACTCTTTTACTACCAAAATAGTATTTACTTATTTATACGACGTGCTAGTAAAGATGAAGATTTGGTAATGAGTTCAAATAAGGTAATACACGGTTATAAACCTAGTAGAATTATTATTGACTTTGCTTTAAACGCTAACCAAGTAAACCTATCTATTCAAAGTTTTGATCAAGGATTAAAAATAGCAAATAGAATAGCAAGCTGTTATTTTCAACGAGAATGTTCATTTACTAACATGCGCCACCAAAATACAACAGCACAAGTGAGTACTTTTTTGAATGACTGTGTAAAACAACATGTACCTGATATTCGCCTATTTGAATTGAAATTTGGTCCATCTCAATCTAAAACTAATCTTACGTTAAACACGGATAATATTGAAGAGTGGTTGCAGAAGATAGAGCCTTCGGTTGGTAGTGTACTGCATGATGTTTCGCTTGTTCAGCATATGAAAGTATTGTTCAAAGGTAAAAAAGTTACTTTATCCTTTCAGACAGACACGCAATACGCAAATTATATAGAAATTGATTACTCAGAATATGTTCTCAATAGAAAAGAACGAGATGATTTTAAGTCTTTAATTAGAGATAGCTATGGAATTACCGTTTTGTCGAAAACACTCTCAAGATATTGATACTATGTTAGTAAATAGGTCCTGGGTAGATCCTGATGAGAACTATATAGATGCTGCAGAGTATCTCAACCAGATTGATTTTGTTAAACTTGAGAAGCATTACTTCGTTATTTGCGCTAATGATTTAGATCTTGATTTTCCAAATATACAAAATCCTTATTGCAAAAACGAGGTTATCATTTCTCATGATTTTGATGAAGAGTGTGATGATCTAGCTTGCGAGGATTGTGGTCGTGATATTTTTCCTAATACTTATAAAAAACAGCGTTATCTTGTGCTTTCAATTAAACTTAATACGGAAAAAATTATAAATTGGTTTGAAAAATTATTGACAGGGCTCATATGGGAAAAGGCAGCAAATGGGATATATCATATAAGCTTTAAAAGTAAAATAGTAAGCATTATCATACCAACTTTATGTACTGATAAGTCATATTTAACTGTAGATAGGTTAAGAACTAATGTTGCCGTTCTTATAACTTTTGGAAAGGAAGACTTAAAAATATTGTTAAGCCTATACACTGTTTCCATGGCTGATTTAATTTGTAAACATCAAACTCTAAATCAAATACTAAGCGAAGCAGTTGAAAAAGGAGTACCAGAGCTATTACCTAATGTTTCTTTTCAAGCATTCCCTTATGTTCCACTGCAAGAAACAACTCTTCCAGAAAAAAAGATACTGCGATTAAAAGTTGAAGATAATACTATTTATGTTAATGACATTGAAATTATAGGCAAACAAGCAATTTCGAGCATCCGCATCTTTAGAGTATTACTTAAACAATTTTTGCGTGACTTGGAAGCAGTTAAAGAATATAAATTTCTTAGTATCATTCAAATAGCAGATAGTTTAGGTATTGAAGACCCAGAACAGCAAGTACGCAGACCTCTTAACAGAATGCAAAAAACAATAGCAGAAAAGCTAGCTAGCACCTTGGGACTAAATATAAAACGCGATGATGTGATACAAGCGTGTAACTGGTCAGGCTACCGGCTTAATCCATCTACCATTAACTTAAGTGCTAGCTAAGCTCCTTAGTCAATATTGGACAGAAAACGCAGAAGGATACTTCTTTACAATATAACGATACAATTCTTCAGCGCTTTTTTGTCACCTGCAACGAAAGTAAAAAATTCAATTACGTCTCCTTTAATTTTGGCTAGTTTATACCAATCTCCGGCTCTTTCTCCTGTTGTCTCAACTATTATTTTATCTCCACGTAAATCTCCAATGTAAAACTCACCACCAGGTAGTAAATAGAGTAGGTATTCTTCAATTCTATCAATTACTAACGCTTTTATTTCTTCTAGAGATCTATTCATAAGAGGTGCCCTCCAATAATTTATGATAAAAAAAATGATTCTTTTATTTGCTTAGAAAGGTATCCAATCAAGCTCAGTATTTTGATGTTGCTCTTGAGTAATAACCGTAGCAATCTTGTTTTTCTCTCCATATCGATCAGCTTCAATACCAACTTTTGCAGTAAACTCTAACCCGTTAAAATCAGCTATAGAGTTGACTTTTCTAGCAATAACTGCTTTTTCTGAAGTGTCATGTGCATGAATATTCCGTGCTGACTCCAAAATGCTTCTAAGCATGGAACGACCAGATTCTGCCCAAACATCTTCTCCTTCAACGCTTGCTTTGCCACTTTTTATACCAATTACTTGAAAAATCTTGCGTTTTGCATATGGGCCTTCAGTGACGGTAAATTCTGCATTTAAATAGATACTGCCAGTAGTGTAGTTTTTAGTGAACCAATTTTCATAACCTCCAGGTTTTATTGCCATTTTTACCTTGACTATTGTACCTTTCGGTATTAAACTGCTCTGCAGTTTTGCGTTATTAAAATCAGTTAAAAAATCTTGTAGCATACGCTCTCCTATAAGTTGATTTTAAAGTGAAAATTATCTATTCCATTAGCTGCCAATGACCATTTATCTTATCGACAAGTTTGTTTGCTACACGTTCACCATTACGCAGCTCAAACACTATTTGACGGGTAGTGCTTTCTTCATCATGAGCAAACATTACCATGCCAGTACTGTAAAATCCCCTCAAAGACCCAGCTCCGCTCAAACCCTGAAATGGATCTTCTTCCAGCATCTTTTTTGATAATTTTTTTGTATGATGAGTAAGTACAATACAAGCATCTGGATTGACAGCACTGCGTAGCTTTTCAAGAGTCTTTTGCAGAAAGAACAACATAGCACTATTGTCATTTTCATTTCCATATTCACTGCTAAAGATGTTACGCAATGGATCTATAGCCAAAACATCAGGTTTAAAGCGTTCATTCACAATTTCCTTAATTTCACTTATTTCATCATGATTAAATGATAAGTGCACCTTTGGCGTAATGATTAAGTTGTTAGCAGCTACATCCAAAAGTTCGTTATCAAGTTGAAGTTGTTGCAAACGTTCTTTCATATATTCATATTCAATTTCAGTTTGCATGTAGAAAATTTTCAAAGGTCTATTTGGTGTCATACCAAGAAATGATCTACCAGCAGCCATGTGGACGAGCCAAGAAATCAAAAAGTCGCTTTTGCCGATTTTAGGTGGGCCACCCAGTACCAATAAGCCTCTTTTTGTTAAAATTCTTGGTGAGATTATATCCTCTGGTATTGGCGATCGATCGTCCAAGTATTCTTTCACACTTAAAAAAGGAATTTTTTGACCAATAGTTAAAAAGTTTTGTAGCATATAATAACCTCCTATATGTTGGGCGTGACAGGTTGAATTGCAAAAGCTTTAGTTTTAATTTTTGTAAGAAGTTTTCCTAGATGCGGTTCTTCAACCATATTAAGGCAACCACTTCGATCTTTAGCAGGATATCCCCAAGAATTAATCGTCTGACAGACAAATGAACGAATTTCTGTACCATTATCTTTCTTGATTCCAACCATGCTAATTACTTCATCAACAATGCCAGGAATTTCACTTGCGGTTTTAGCACCTTCACATTGAGGTAGCCAAGTCGAGCGATTGAAATCATCAAGGTATTGCCCAAGAGTTCCAACTGTAATGATGTCTTTATTTGGAATATGTTGAAACTGATTGAGCCAAGCCATCATCTCTTGAGCAAGTAACCCGTAAGCAGCTCTCATATCTTGTTTTCCTGATCTTTCAGAAAAAGCTTCAGTTTGCATTTTTGCCCATAATAGACATAAACGAGAGGCTACTGTAATACTATCGATAAAAACACATCGATACTTGAGAAACTCTGAAGAAAGCTCTTTGTATTTACTCGATGCATGCTCATAGTGTCTTTGGCTATATGCTGAGTCAGATTTTAATGCAGGATTAGGACCACCTATGAGACATGCAATATCTCTTGCCTCATTCCAAGTACGAATACTTATAGAATCTCCCTGCCAATCTTGAACAGCAAGTAAACCTGCCTCAAAATCAAGACAAAGTGTTGGTTCATTTATGGTCTTTAAGAGACTAGTTTTACCTATACCATAAGGACCAAAGATGACCATTTTTATACCTGTTTGAACTTTTAGCCGTTCATTGCTGTTCATTATTTTCATTTTTCTCCCAGTACCTAAATATATATGTACGATGACCTAGACAATTCGTCCGCAATTTGCAAAAAAAAAATTTTGAGCAAATATAATCGAGAGCTTATAATTTCTCTAAAACTGAGAATTTATCGCGTATTCGTTCTAGTGTGCGATAGATAGTTGTCTTTGGTATTTTGGTTATTACAGAAACTTCAGTAATAGTAAATACCTTAAGTAATTGACATAAATTACTATCTTTTTCAGACAAAGTTGAAATTATATTATTTATATCAGTGCGAATTATCGCTTCGATTTCCGAGTTCCTATGATCTGGAATATCGTCGTTTATATCATCAAAAGTTATATTACGTTTTAGACACAACTGATTGCGTAACATATTGCGAGCACAATAATTAGCTAATCTAGCAACGAAAGTACTAAAACTACTTCTTTTCTCATCGTGCTGGTTCAGATATTGCCAAACCTGACAAAAAAGCTCTTGTTCTATATCTTCGAGACTTTCGTTAATAAAACAGCTTTTGGATTTAAGGCGCGAAGCTTGAAATCTCACATGTTTAACAATTGTAGAATCGATTCCTTGATAAGAATTCTTCATAAAAACCCCAAAAGTTTCATGAATAGAGATTTTTACCAAGACTTTGTATGACTAATTTATTATAAAAAAGTAGTAATAATTTTTTTATCTAAAAGAATAAAATCTTTAAAAATTAAAATAAGATTTAAACGTTTTGATACACTACTGAAGCTACTTTTTCATAGGTAAAAAACTACCAATTTCGTACCTAATTTCTGAATTACTAATTAGTATTTCAGAAAGCAGTAATCGTTAAGTTATTGATAATATTGTCTTTTTTATGTTCTATTCCTAAAAGCCGTTTCTAAAGTTAAGTGGCTAAAATCGGCCAGTGAAGAAGATTTACGGATTACTGAAGTCTTATATATATTATATATATATTTAAATACAGGTAAAATATAATATATGATAATATAATAATATAAATATTGGCGTAATATAAGTTATGTAAAATAGTTATTAAGATAAGTAAAAACTCAAATGGCAGGATATGAAATTTTTTTTAATTTTTTTTCAAAATTGCGGACGAATTTGCGAGTCATCGTACATATATATTATACAGGGCATTGAACTTTAATTACACAAAGGAGTTTTTATACGTCAATCTTAACACTAGATCTCGGCAAACAAACGGGCTGGGCAATTCTAACAGATGGAGTAATTGAAAGTGGCAGCAAAAGCTTTCATGGTAGCCGTTTCAGTGGAGGTGGAATGTGTTTCTTAAACTTTCGTAATTGGCTTAATTCTTTGAAACATGAGTTCACTGCAGTGTATTTTGAGGAAGTAAGAAGACATCTAGGAACTGATGCAGCTCATTGCTATGGTGGTTTTCTTGCAGTGTTGTCTGCTTGGTGTGAAGAGAACAATATTCCCTACCAAGGTGTTAATGTTAAAACTATAAAACGCTTTATAGCAGGCAAAGGCAATGCAAGTAAGAGTGAAGTTATTGAAGCGATACGTGAAAAAGGTTTTTCACCTAGAGATGATAATGAGGCCGATGCTTTGGCATTAGTGTTCTACGTTATGAATTTTAGTAAAGATTTTAATAGTCTAAAAATGCCATAAAAAGTGGGTCCTTTCAGCCATACTGGCGGATTTGGTGGGTCAGACCTCAGGCCTTTTCTAGTGTTAGACATATTTTGAATATTAACTTTTTAATTATTAAGAATTTAAATTATATGAATTTAGCAATACACTATTATCCTACTCGAGATCTCGTCGAATATAAGCGTAATCCTCGTAAAAATGACGATGTGGTCAACAGAATGTGTGCTTCTATTCGAGAATTCGGCTTTCGTATACCAATAGTTGCAAAAAGCGATGGAACTGTGGTTGATGGCCATTTAAGACTCAAAGCAGCAAGAAAACTTGGTATGGAAAGTATTCCAGTTGTTTTAAGTGATAATTTAAATGAGCCACAAACTAAAGCTTTTCGATTACTCGCAAATCAATCAGCTAATTGGGCAAAGTGGGACGATGATCTTTTAAAGGTGGAAATTCAAGAATTAGAAGATTTGCAGTTTGACCTCAAAATGACAGGATTTGAATTGGAAAAAGTTCAACATTTCCTTGATGACTTAGATGGTGAAAAAGAAGATTTTTCTGACTTGGTTGGTGATGAAAAAAGGGTAGAAATAACAAAGCCAGGTGATCTTTGGATTTTAGGTGATCATAGAATCTATTGTGGTGATAGCTCTGTAGTTGAATCATTTAAAGTAGTACTGGGCGATAAAATGGCAGACATTACTATTTGTGATCCTCCATATAACGTTGACTATGGTAGTAGCCAAGAGAGAGAAGATAAAAAAATATTAAACGATAATCAAGGTGAAAAGTATGAGCTTTTTCTCTATGACATCTGTTCCAATATTTTAGCATATACGAAAGGTGCAATTTACATCTGCATATCATCATCAGAATTTTCAACGTTGCAAAAAGCATTTGAAGAGGCAGGAGGAAAATGGTCAACATTTATCATTTGGGCAAAGAATCATTTTACGCTAGGTAGATCTGATTATCAAAGACAATACGAAGCAATGCTCTATGGATGGAAAAGCGGCAATAAACGTGAGTGGCATGGAGGAAGAAATCAAAGTGATCTATGGTTTTATGATAAGCCAACGCACAATACACTACACCCAACGATGAAGCCAGTAGAGCTAATGGAGAGAACAATAGTTAATAGCAGTAGACCAGGAGACATAGTACTTGATCCATTTAGCGGTTCTGGAAGTACACTGATTGCATGTGAGAGAACAGGAAGAATTTGCAGAACAATAGAGCTAGATTCAAAATTTGTAGATGTAACGATAAAACGTTGGCAAGTGTACACAGGTAGGGAAGCAATTCTTTCTGGTACTGGTAAAACTTTTTCAAAGATTCAAGAAGAAAAACAGTAAGAAAAAAGTTGTAAGTTAAAAATGTGATATAAAAGAGATAAGAGGGAAAGATAGCCCTACTCACTATAGGAATAGAGCTATCACGGGCGTGTGCGACCGAAAAAAAGTTGGTATTACAACCGTTTCCATCAAGGTACACTAGCCCATCTCTCGATACGTTTGAATAGTTGTGTGGGACATATATATGCACCCGTTTACAATCTTAAATTAATAAAACTATCGAGGTTATCATGGTTAGATCTTATCAAAATTTTATTGGTATTGACATCGGAAAATTCAAGAATGTTGTTGCATTTCACAAGCAGAAGAATGCTGTTGAATTTGACAATAATACTTCTGGTTGGCAACAATTGTGTCAAAAGTTCTCAGATATCTTACCTAATTCTTTAGTGACTTTAGAAAATACAGGAAAATATGAGCTTGGTTTGTCACATTTTCTTATTGACAAGAATATCACCGTACATCGAGCTAATACCCGTAAAGTAAAAAGTTTTATTTTATCTCACGGAACTTTAGCAAAATCCGATAAATCAGATGCAAGAGCTCTTGCTCAATATGGATTTGAACGCCATAGAACTCTCTCTCTATTTGTACCTACTTCTGAAAAACAATCAACCTTGGTTGCACTTTGTCAACGTCGTGATGACATCACGCAAATGAGAACTCAGGAAAAATGTAGACTGGAAGCACCTGAAAACGACCATATAAGAGAAAGTTGTCAAAAAACTATTGAATTTTTTAATGGCCAAATAGATGAACTAAATAATACTATACAAAGAATCATTGATGAAAGTCATGAGTTACAAGAACATCAAAAAATCCTTAAAACAGTTCCTGGAATAGGTAAAAAGTTATCACAAGATTTTCTGTGTTTAATACCGGAGCTTGGTTACTTAAACAGAAGGGAAGTAGCAAGTCTTGCTGGAGTTGCACCTCATCCTAGGGAAAGTGGTAAAGCTGTTGGTTATCGAAGGATTATAGGTGGTAGAAGTAATGTCCGTAAAAAGCTTTTTACAGCTGCCATGTCTGCTGCAAGGTCCAAATCTGTACTTGGTGCCTTTTATTCTAAGCTTGTTGAAAGTGGTAAGAAGAAAATGGTAGCTATAACAGCTCTAATGCGGAAAATCATAGTAATTGCTAATGCAAGACTTAAAGAAGCAATTAATTTGCATACTCTCACAACGGTGACTGAAATTGGCTAATGAATATGTGCGTCTACACAGACTTAAAGCACATATTCATTAGCTAAACAGAAATTATTATCGCAGCTGTTTGATATAAAATTTTATTTCTATGACACGCGGGTTTTTATTGTCCACATGATTGAACAAAGTTACAGAATTACACAAATAAAAAATTTTTTAAAAAACATAGTTGATGGAAAAAATAACACAAACAGAATGGGCAAGAGAGATAGGAGTATCAAAGCAATATGTCTGTTATTTAGTAAAAAAAGGAATAGTTGAGTTGGAGGATGGTTTGATCAATAGAGAACAAGCAAATGAAGCAGTAGCGGCAATAAGAGATCCAAGTCAGCCACTGAGGAGGAAAAATCCAGAAAATGAAAATACAAGTAACCTTTCCACGATGTTGCTAAAAACTAGAATAAAAAATGAAATGGAACGAGGTAAACTTCTTGAGGCAAAAGCTAGGGCTGAGATAGGAGAACTTGTGTCAGTAGAGGAGGTAAAAACCGAAGCATTTAATGTAGCAAGAGTTGTCCGTAATAATTTGCTTAATATTCCAAATAGAGTTTCAGCGCTGCTTGCATCACTGAGTGAGACTGAAAAGATTCATATGGCGCTAACTGAAGAGATTACAAACTCACTTGAAGAATTATCTAACGCTAAATTTTAATAATGTCTGCTAAGTTAAGTTTAGAATTAATAAAGTGCCTCATTAATCAACCTGGATTAGATGTTAATGTCAGAGGATTAAATGGAAAGACACCACTACATTGTGCTATAGAATTTGATGAATTAAGCATGGTGGATTTGTTACTCACGAAGAAGAATATTAATCCTTTTGTTGAGGACAATGAAGGCAAAACCTCCTTAGATTACGCCAAAGAAGGGAAAAAAGCAGAAATATTACAAGCGTTAATTAGTAATAAATACGGATCAGAACAAGATAGCTTACTTCACTTAGCTGTAATGATAGGTGAAATTAATGCAGTTAGATATTTGATAAGAAAAGGTATTGACGTTAATGTACGAAATGCTCTGCATCATACGCCATTACATCTAGCAGCAGGCATAGGACATGAAAATGTTGTCAAAGTTTTAGTGGAAGAAGGAAGCGCTGAAATAGATGTCTTTGATGCACGAAATCAGACACCAATGCACTATGCAGTTAATAATAAAAAGTTGGAGATAGTAAAGTTACTGCTAAAGCTTGGAGCAGATGTAAATAGTGCGCGCATGGGACAAAACTCAATGAAATTGTCACCTGTGCATATAGCTGTAAGTAATACTAATTACGATGAAAGAGATTTGTGTTTGGATATCCTCAAATGCTTAATAAGGGAGCCTAATGCTCAAGTCAATTTGCAAGACTACGAAAATAAAACGCCACTACATTATGCTGAAAGACTTAAAACAATAGAAGTTTTACTAACGCGAGAAGATATAGATCCTCTGGTAAAAGACGATAGCGGTAAAACACCATTTGACTACGCTAAACCTGAGATAAAGAAGGCTTTGATGAGCAACAAATATGGATCTGAAAAAAATAGTTTATTACATTTAGCTGCACAAAGAGGAGAAATTGAGATTGTAGATGCAATTTTAAAAGAAGAAATCAATATTGATATTGTAAATAATAAAGGTCTATCACCGATTTATCTTGCTGCAGAAAAAGGGCATTTACATGTAGTAAAGTTATTGCTGAAAAAAGGAGCAAATTATACACCTGTTTTGCACTTAGCAATCAAATCAAACAATTTAGAGTTACTTAAAGTTTTGTTTACTGAAAAAAATGGGGCATTGCTCTGCAGAGATACCGTTGTTAATTTTCCAACCCTTCATAATAAATATATAGCACAGAGAGAAATAGCAGATAAAAGGACGAAAAAACATAATAATATTATCTGCATCTATACTACAGTCAGCGCAATAGCAGTAGCAGTATATATAGGGTTGATAACAACAACAATAAGCAGTGCAATCATTTTTGCAACAATAACAGGGATATTTGCGCTTGTTATAGCAATAATGATAAGTGAGGTGAGCAAAAGATATATAGAAAACGAATTTCAGAAAAAGATGTTTATGGAACTGGAGGAGTGTAGTTCTACTGTTAATGATATTGAGATAGAACCAATGATGAGTAGATGCAGACAATGATATATGCTACAGCTTTTTCTGAAGGTTTAAGACCAGATCCAGAGCTTAAAGTATCAGAGTGGGCGAATGAGTATCGAGTTTTAGCAGCAACTGCAGCATCAGAGCCAGGTAAATGGAGAACAGAGAGAACGCCATACCTTAAAGAAATCATGGATTCACTTTCTCCGTCCTCACCAGCAGAAAAAGTAGTATTCATGAAAGGAGCACAGATTGGGGGAACAGAAGCTGGTAACAATTGGATTGGCTATATCATCGATCAAACACCAGGACCAATGTTAGTTGTGCAGCCAACAGTTGAAATGGGAAAGCGTTGGTCAAAGGGAAGATTTGCACCACTAATTGAGAGTACACCATGTTTAAAAAGTAAAGTAAAAGACCCAAGGTCAAGAGATTCAGGCAATACTGTACAAAGTAAGGAATTTCCAGGTGGAATAGTAGTAATAACTGGAGCAAACAGCAGTGTAGGCCTCCGATCTATGCCAGTAAAATATCTCTTTCTTGATGAGATAGATGCGTATCCAGGAGATTCAGGAGGAGAAGGAGATCCAGTACTGCTCAGTATTGCTCGAACTAATACATTTGCACGGCGAAAGATTTTTTTAGTGTCAACACCAACAATTCATGGAATAAGCAGAATTGAAAAGGAATTTGAAGCAACAGATAAGAGATATTTTTTTGTTCCATGTACGCATTGTAATTACTATCAAGTTTTAAAATGGTCACAAATAAAATGGGAAGATAAAAATCCAAATACAGCACACTATATATGTATAGAATGCGGTAAAAAGATAGAAAATCATCAAAAGACAGAGATGCTTGAACGTGGAGAATGGAGGCCTACTAATAGAGTAAAAGGTGAGAAAAAAGGATTTCATCTTTCAAGTCTTTATAGTCCAGTAGGCTGGTATAGTTGGCAACAAGCAGTAGAGGATTTTCTCCATGCAAAGGAAAGTGAACAATTACTGAAAGTTTGGATAAATACCACTTTAGGAGAAACTTGGGTAGATAAAGGAGAAGTACCAGACTGGAAGCAATTATTTAACAGAAGAGAATTTTTCCCCATAGGCACAGTACCAAAAGGAGAAGTGGTACTTACTGCAGGTGTTGATGTCCAAAAAGATCGGTTAGAAGTAGAAGTTGTCGCATGGGGAAAAAGTCGTGAAAACTGGTCAATAGATTATCGAGTATTTGAAGGAGATACAGGAGGTGGAGAAGTATGGAAAAGGCTTTCGGAGCTCCTCAATCATCATTTTATTGGTAAAAATGGGCTTGAATACATGATAAGCATGATGGCAGTTGATGCTGGATATGCAACGCAAGAAGTATACAATTGGGTAAGAGGTCATCAGGGCTCTGGAAGAGTAATGGCAGTGAAAGGTGTAAATAAAGCACTAGTGCCGCTGAGTAGCCCAAGTAGAGTTGATATAACAGTTGGCGGGCAAAAGCTGAAAAGAGGAATAAAGCTATGGCCAGTAGGAGTATCGATATTAAAATCAGAGCTTTTTCAATTACTTAATATTTTAAAAGAAGAAGGAAAAGCTCTACCTGGATACTGTCATTTTCCTGAGTACGCACCTGAATATTTTAAGCAGCTAACAGCAGAGCAATTAGTCAGCAAGGTAGTGAAAGGATATACTAAACAAGAGTGGCAAAAGGTAAGAGAAAGAAATGAAGTACTAGATTGCCGAATTTACGCGAGAGCAGCATCTATTGCTTTAGGAATTGATCGTTGGCCAGAGAGTAAATGGAATAGTTTAAGTGAAAAATCAGAAAGTAAAAAGCCTAAAAAAGTAAGACAGAGTAAGTGGTTGGAAAATGTATAACGAAGAGTATTTGTTTCAAATTGAAGAAGCGATAAAGAAACTACAAAATGGAGAGCGAGTAGTATCAATTGCATATGGTGATCATGTTGTTCGGTACGGGGAAGTTCAGATAAATGATTTATTGAATTTAAGACAACGAATTAAGGCTGAGTTAAAAGTTGCAGGTATGAAGCCAAAGAGAAAGATTATTTTTTCAACGAGTAAAGGAATTTTATAAATGCTGCTAAAAACCTTCAAGCAATTGTTTAACAAACCAAAAATCAAAAGTTCTGCTTGGGATGCAGCAGGCTCAGGAAGAAGATTTTTTCACTTTCAACCAGAGTTAGGAAGTATAAACAATTTGCTGTCTCAAAACCTTGAAACTTTACGTAGTAGATCACGTGACATGGTGAGAAAAAATCCTTACGCTGCAAATATAATTGATACGATAGTAAGTAACTCTATTGGAACAGGAATAAAACCGCAATCAAAAGCAAGAGATGGGGAATTTCGAAAGAAAGTACAAGAATTATGGCTAAAATGGACAGATGAAGCAGATAGTAGCGGAATAAGTGATTTTTATGGATTACAAGCTCTGGTATGTAGGAGCATGATAGAGGGAGGAGAATGTTTTGTACGACTCCGAACAAGAAAGCTAGAGGATGGATTTTCTATACCATTACAACTGCAAGTACTTGAGTCTGAACATTTAGACAATAAAACAAATCAAACTTTAGGAAATGGTAATGTAATAAGAAATGGGATTGAGTTTAACAGGCTTGGTCAAAGAGAAGCTTATTACTTATTTAAAGAACACCCTGGTGAAGGCTCGTTTGGTGAATCAGTGAGAGTGCCAGCAAATGATGTTTTACATATTTATAGACCATTAAGACCTGGGCAAATCAGAGGGGAGCCTTGGCTTTCTAATATACTGCTAAAGCTTTATGAGCTTGATCAATACGATGATGCAGAATTAGTGAGAAAAAAGACAGCAGCGATGTTTGCAGGGTTTATTACAAGACTTGATCCAGAAGCAAATATTTTAGGAGAAGGTGAAAGTAATGAGCAAGGAGTAGCACTATCTGGACTGGAACCTGGAACAATGCAGCTTTTAGACCCAGGAGAAGACATAAAATTTTCAGAGCCGTCTGATGTTGGGGGAAGTTATGAAGCATTTATGAGACAGCAACTGAGGGGAATAGCGATTGGTACAGGGATAACATATGAACAGCTAACAGGAGATTTAACCGGTGTTAATTATTCATCAATCAGAGCAGGATTAATAGAGTTTCGTCGTAGATGTGCTATGCTGCAACACAACATTATGGTATTTCAATTTTGCAGACCAGTATGGAGTAGATGGCTAGAGTTAGCAGTACTTTCTGGAGAACTGAGTACAGATGAAAAAGTAGTAAAAGCAGCGAAAGAAGAAGTAAAATGGATATCACAGGGATTTGATTGGGTGGATCCACTGAAAGATCAGCAAGCACAGCAAATGGCAGTAAGAAATGGATTTAAGAGTAGGTCAGAAGTAGTGTCAGAGATGGGTTATGATGCTGAGGAAATTGACCAGGAAATTGCTGAAGATCAAAAGCGTGCAAATAGTCTTAACTTAATGTTTGACTCTGATTGTAAAGGATTATGATGCTCTTAGGAAAACCATTAATGCTTGAACCAAGGAGTTTTGAGCTATTGTCATTGAACAATCAAAAACATCCCACGTTTAAAAACATAAAGCACTCTATCAAAAGTAATGTAGAAAGAACTGCAATAATACCAATTTATGGAATCTTGACGAAAAAACCAGGTGCGTTTGATAAAATGCTTGGAATGACATCATATGAGCAAATAGAAGAACAAATTACACAATCATTAGCAGATAGCGGTATAGAAACAATCCTTTTGGATATAGACAGTCCAGGAGGGGAAGTAAACGGTATTTTCGACTTGGCTGATTTTATCTATAGTGCAAGAGGAAAAAAGAGGATAATAGCGATAGCAAATGATGATGCATACTCTGCTGCATATGCAATAGCTTCAAGCGCTGAGAAGGTATTTGTGAGCAGAACTTCTGGTGTTGGCAGTATTGGAGTAATAGCAAGTCATATAGATCAAAGTAGATTTGATGAAAAGCAAGGTATTAAGTACACCACAATCTTTGCTGGTAGTCGAAAGAATGATTTAAATCCACATGAGCCAATGACGTCTGAAAGTCTGGGAAGCTTACAAAAAGAAGTAGACCGACTATATGAAATGTTCGTCCAGCTAATAGCACGTAATCGCAATCTTTCTATACAAGCAATCAAATCAACGGAAGCAGGGCTATATTTTGGCGAGAAAGCAGTAGAAATAGGTCTTGCAGATGGAGTTACAACATTTTTTGAATTTATCAACAATCATAAAAGTAGGAGTGTTAGTATGACAACTGATGAGTTAATTGAGGAAAGCTACGAGAACTATCGTAGAGAAATTTTAGAGATAATAAGATTATGTAATATATCAAAGATGCCAGAAAAGATAGGAGAATTTATTGAGCAGGGCGTCAGTGTTGAGCAAGCCAGGGAAGTTTTAATGGAACTGCTAGCAGAGCGAACGAAGAAGACAGAGATACTGAGTGCAATACCACAGAATTCAGGAGAAGATTTAATGATACAGGTAGCAAGAAGTCGTAGGAGTTAAAGTATTTTTATAACCGCCGCGTACAATAACTACAAACATGGCGGTAAAACTAAAGGAAAAAAAGGAGAAAAGAAAATATGACATGTATAACCGAACAAAATAATCTAGGTGACTTATTAAAGTATGAGGCATCAAGTCTATATTCAAGAGACCAAATAACTGTAGCGAAAGGTCAAAATATTAAACTTGGTACAGTAGTTGCCAAGAAGACAGATGATGGTTTTATTAGAGTGCTGAACCCCACTGGAACAGACGGCACACAAACAGCAGTAGGAGTAATTACAACCGATATACATAGCAAAGATTCTGACATGAAAGGAGTAATTATTACTCGCAGTGCAATGCTAGCAGATCATGCAGTGGTGTGGCCAGCAAATATAACTGAAGAGCAAAAAACAGCAGCGATAAAACAACTAGAAACACGTGGAATTATCATTCGCAAAACAGTCTAATTTAAGGAGAAATTCAATGCAAAATCCATTTACAAATACAGCATTTAGCATGACGGCACTAACAAATGCGATGAATATATTGCCGATAAATTATGGACGAATTGAAAATTTAAATTTATTTCCAAGTAGGTCAGTGAGATTTAGACATATTACCATAGAAGAGCAAAATGGAGTATTAAGTTTACTACCAACGCAAGTTCCAGGAGCACCAGCAACAGTGGGAAAGCGTGGCAAAAGAAAGGTAAGAACATTTACGATTCCACATATCCCACATGATGATGTAGTGTTACCAGAAGAAGTGCAAGGAATAAGAGCATTTGGATCAGAAAGTGAACTGAAAGCGCTGGCGGATGTAATAACTGATCATTTGCAGCTAATGAGAAACAAACACGCAATAACATTAGAGCATTTGCGAATGGGAGCGCTGAAGGGAATTATTCTTGATGCTGACGGGTCAGAATTATTAAATCTGTACAACGAATTTGAAATTACACCAAAAGTAGTAAATTTTGCACTGGGAACAGCGACAACTGATGTAAAACGTAAGTGTCTGGAAGTACTCCGGCATATAGAAGATAATCTAAGTGGTGAATATATGACTGGAATTCATGCACTGGTAAGCCCTGAGTTTTTTGATGCATTAACTTCGCATAGTAAAGTGAAAGAAGCATATGAAAGATGGCAAGAAGGTGCAGCACTTCGAAATGATATGAGGTCAGGATTTACGTTTTGTGGAATAACATTTGAGGAATATAGAGGACAAGCAACTGATCCTGAAGGAACCGTGAGAAGATTTATTGACAAAGATACAGGGCACTGTTTTCCACTAGGAACAGCAAGCACATTTACAACATATTTTGCACCAGCAGACTTTAATGAGACAGTAAATACTCTTGGACAGCCACTTTATGCAAAACAAGAGCCAAGAAGATTTGATAGAGGAACTGATTTGCATACGCAGTCAAATCCTCTGCCAATGTGCCATAGACCAGGAATACTAGCAAAAATTGTTGCAGCATAACAATACTGGTAGAGTAACTACAAGGTGGTGAGGCACAGAACGACTCTACCGGTATGCGCTTTCTTAGCATGTAAAGGTTAGTATATCAAAAAGAAATATGCAAGAGAATATTAAGCAATTATTGGAGGATTGTTTTAAGCATCTAGGAGTGGAAGCCATATATTGTAATCGAAATAAGGAGGGTATTCGCAGAATAAAAGTGCTAATTAAACGTCCTGAGACTACTTACTCTCTAGGTGCAGATGGAGCATTAACTCAGCAAATTGCTTCTATAGAAATACGTGATCAGGACGTTACTTCCTTTAGCATAGGTGATTATATCAAGATTGAAAAAAGGTTCTACAAGATTTTTGAACCACCGTTAAAAGATTCTTCAGGTAAAATATGGAAAATTGAGGCAATAGAAAGTGTTTGATATAAAAACTAATAACAATATTAATGAAATAATCTCCAATATTGAAAGAAAAGAGCAGAAAATAAGACTGGCAGCTATAAAAGCGCTGAACAAAACAGCAATATGGCTAAAATCACAAGCAGCTAAGGAAATCAGTGAGGAAAAGAGAATAAAATTAAGTTTGATAAGAAAGAGATTAAGAATTTTTAAGGTGAAAACTAGCAGATTAGAAGTGTTAATTAGAGCAAATCTCTATGACATTAGAGCATCGACAATTGGCAAAATACAAAAAATAAGAAGAGGATCGAAAGTAGGAAAGCATGAGTTTATAGGAGGATTTGCAGCAGTTATGCCAAAAGGAAATAGCGGTATTTTTAAGCGTGAAGGAAGAGCAGCATTGCCAATAAAGGAAGTTAAGTTGCCACTAGAACCTGAGGCTTCAAGGATAATAGGGAATCTTGTTAATTATGAAGTTGAAAAGGTATTTGAAAAATTCTTCCACCGCGAATTAAGTGACATTACACCTATATGAATTGGCAAGATTTACATCAAGCAATTTGCAGCACACTGAAGGAAGAAATACCGGCTATACAGACATGTGAAATTTATCCAGCAATAAGGAAAGAATTATTAGCACCAGCGGTATTTGTGGAACTTAGCAGCTTTGAAAAAGGAAGTGATCCAGGAACAGAAGAATTAGCTCTGAAAGCAAGGTTTGAAGCGAGGATTGTAGTTGATGGAACAGTCGAGAATTCCTCGTTAGTTGTAAGGTCATTAGCAGCAGAAGTAGCAAGAGTAGTAAATAAAAATACTTGGAACGTGAAAAATGTTTTGCCAGGAGAATTTATCTCTGCGGAAATTGACGGATTTAGACCCGAATTAGATGCATATTTGGTGTGGATGGTTGATTGGAGTCATCAGCTTCATTTAGGTAAATCAGTATGGGAAGAGGGGAAAATTAAGCCACATAAAATAGCAGTGGGAGAAATGCATGTTGGAAAATAATTTTGCCATTGCAGAGTTACAGAGAAAAGTAGCGAATATCATTCGTATAGGAGTTGTAAAAGAAGTAGATTATGAAAAAGCAAAAGTAAGAGTGAAAATAGGAGAATTTTTAACAGATTATTTACCGTGGATAACGAGTAAAGCAGGAAAAGATAGAGATTGGTCTCCGCCAGATATCGATGAACAGGTATTAGTATTGTCACCATTGGGAGAGTTATCATTAGGAATAGTATTACCAGGAATATATCAGGAAAAGTACCCTGCACTAGAAAATAAAAAAGAAATAAATAGTGTGAAGTTTCAAGATGGAACAAAGTTTACATATGATAAAGAGAAGCATCATTTAGAGATTGAAGTAGCAGACAAAATAACACTGAAGGCTGGAGGATCGAGTATAGAAATGACAAAAAGTGAAATAAAACTGAAAGCAGAAAGGATCGACTTAAATTGAACAAAGGAATAGTGAGATTAGGGGACTACTGTGGAGAAGCTATACCGCATTTCTGCATTAGCGGCAGTAACAATGTTTTTGTAAATGGTAAGCCAGTTTGCCGTAAAGGAGATAATTTTACAGAAGGAAGAGTATTAATTGAAGGATCAAAAACAGTTTTTGCCAATGGGCTTGGAGTGGGAAGAGTTGGTGATATGGTTTCATGTGGGTTTAAAGTAATAAAAGGCAGTGAAAGCGTCTTTTTTGCAAAATAGAAATGAAGGGTATTGATGCTAAAACAGGAAAAGCGTTAGAAGAAATAGACCATCTTAAACAATCAATTATTGATATATTAACCACTCCAGTAAACAGTAGAATAATGAGGAGAAGTTATGGTTCCAGGCTATTTGAATTAGTTGATAAACCGATAAATAGAGATTTAACACTTGAGATATATGCATCAACAGCAGAAGCACTGGGGAAATTTGAGAGGAGATTTAAGTTAGAAAAAGTAAAAATGACAGAGGTGAAAGAAGGAAAAGTAACGCTTGACCTAGAAGGATTATATGTACCAAGTGGGAAAAACATTCGCTTTGATGGAATGGTTATATAAGTATGCAGCAGCCAAATATTATCGAACCACTGAACTTTGAAGAGATTTTTTCTCGGATGAAGGAAGAGTTAGTGAAGAGAGATGAAAGTTTTACAGCATTAGTAGAAAGTGACCCAGCGATGAAGGTTTTGGAAGTTGCAGCATGGAGGGAATTGTTACTAAGACAAAGAATAAACGAAGCTGTAAAAAGTAATTTACTTAAGTTTGCAATGGGAGAAGATCTTGATAATTTGGCTGAGTTTTACGGAGTAGAGAGGGAAAAAGAAGAAGATGATGAAAGATTTAGAAAGAGGGTAAAAGCAAAAATAAAAGGCTGGAGTACAGGAGGAAGTAAAGAGTATTATCGTTATCATGCACTGTCAGCAGATAGCAGAGTTCAAGATGCGTTAGTAGAATCGCCTACACCAGGTAAAGTGCAGATTTCAATCTTATCAACACAATTATCCACAACTGGCATGGTGTCAGAAGAGCTACTAGAAATTGTAAAAAAGCAGGTTATTAGAGATGATATAAGGGTTTTAACAGATACAGTAACAGTAATTGGTTGCAATATTACGGAAATAGATATTCACAGCAGAGTGAGCGTAAGTCCTGTAATATCAGAGGAAGAAATTAAGAAGCAGTTTATTCAGAAGTTTGAATTAGCAAAAAGATTAGGGTGGAGTGTGACAAGATCTTGGATAATAGCGAATCTATTTGTAGATGGTGTAGAAAATGTGGAATTAATCGAGCCAAAAGAGGATGTTGTGGTTCTAGGTAATGAATGTGCAGTTCTTGGTCATGTTAAATTAGAGGAAATATAGGATTTGAAATGTGTTCTTTTACTAGTAAGCACTTTTAAGAAGTTCATAATATTTTTGAACATATTACATTAGCAGTAAATCAATTGACACGATATTCCCCAGATTATATTGTATATGTGGAATACAAAACTTAGATAGGTAACATTAGGGGGTATTTTAATGGCACAGGAACAACAATCAAATGCAAACTTTTGCGGGGCTGTAGGCAGAGCACTACTTTTGCCATTACATGCAATAGTTTATGTATTTAATCCATGTAATTGGTGTAATTCATCAAATAAGGTTAAAAGAGATGCAAGAGTTGCATTAAAAGAAGTGGTGGATGGTTATCCAAGGGTTTGTTTACATGCAGAAATGTTAAGAAGCAGTACAGAGTTGGGCATGAAGATCTTGAAAGTTGAATCTGGATTTGTTGCATTTTCAATACCCAGGTGCTTTTCAAGTAAAGTGAACAAACTAAAGCAGAAAGAAATTGACGATCTGCAAAGAGAACATCCCAACATCAAACTTAGTAAGGAAGACAAAACAGCTATTATTGAGATTGATATTGTGGAAATTCAAAGAGGGTTGCATGGTAGAAAAGCTATTATTAACCAAATTGCAGGCAGGATATGTTCAGACCTAAAAGCATTGACACGAGCTGGCATTGAAAAAGTATCATATGGTGATATGAAGCTCATTTACAGTATTGCAAAAGCGTTGCATGATAGCCATAACTATACTAGAAGCGAGGAGAAAGAGATATTCACAAAATCTGATGGTGCTATGGTAATTTGCATTGCCAACAAAGGTATTGTATCTCTTGGTGGTAGAAATCATAGAATAGAAGATAATAAAAAAAACAGAGTATCTCTAAATGAGCCTGGAAGTAGTATGTCTAATGTAACGGCAAGCAGTTTTTACGTTAAGCACATTTAGTAACAGATGCACTTTTAATGAGGAAATTTCTGTACCAAGGTTAGAATTATCTCTTGTTCACTTATGTATCATATAAGCAAAAGAGTTAGAGCAAGAAAAAGCAAATGAAAAGTTTATTACCGCCAAACGCAACAAAGCAAGAGCAAGCGCTGGTTGATGCAATCGATTATAAAGTTAATCCAAGTTTCATCAGAGGGTTTAAGTTCAGCCTGAAAGAAGAAATATCACCATGGATAATAGAAGAATATGGTTTAGAAGAGATACTGCGTTGGGCAAAAGAGAAAAGAAGAGCGATAAAAGAAGGGGTAGAATTTCAGCGTTTAAGAGGAACACCTGCATCACTAAAAATAGCGCTAAAATGGGCAAATATAGAAGATATTACAATTATCGAAGAGCCACCTGGAAAGCATTTCTTTGAGTTACAGATAGGGATAAGGGATGTTCCAAATAACTTCTTTGTAGATGCGGTTGTAGAGCTTGCAAAACTATCGTTACCCGTAAGATCGCGGCTAATGAGGATTTTTAACGATTATTACAACGTTGACAGGTTTATTTTAGATGAGAGTGTATTTGGCAGCTTATTATCAGATTACTCAGGTACAAAGGTTGAAAAAGATGGACCAGTACTATCGTTTGGAAGAATAAATTTTTTCAGTTCCAGAGGTCCGTTAGTAGAGATTGTAGACAACTATTTAAGAGAGCATTATGAACAAGCATTTAGTAATGACATATATCGGTTGAATGTAGCAGTTCTTGGGGAAACAGAGCCTCACACAAAGGATTACAAAGGCATTTATGAAAGAAGTCATCAGTGGTATAACTTAAAAGCCCTGTATCCTCTGACTCAAAGCTTATTACCATCGATTAAATTTGCTAAAGCGCAGATAGTATTATCGGACAGTTGGAACTTAGGAGAAACAAATGCGTGCTTTCCGGTTGGTAGCATAGAAGAAGAAGGAAATAAATTTGTATTGGGAAACGATAAACTTTCAGGGCAACGTTGGAATTTAAAACACAAACCAATTTTAGAAAGATTTAGCGTTATTCATTTTTATCAAACAAAGAACTTCATTGACCAAAAAATAGTAGGATATGTTATAGCAGAACACAATATTAGGTATGAAAACGATTTAAATTCAGAGCAAAAAGATTCAATACACGAATTAGAAAATCATATTTTAGTATTTTACCCAGGAGTACTGAAATGGCACGAACATCAACATTTGCACAGAAGTTGGAAAAATAGTCAAGTAATATGTGTAATAAGTTAAGTACTTATATTTAGATCCTCATATATTATATTAACAATAGTTTAAAGTGTATGAAATAAAAAGAAAAGGACTTGCTTTCTCATGCTAAAAAGGACATGACTTGAATAGCAGCAGGTAAATATAAGAAATTTATCTGACGCTAGAAAAGCTAGTTTTGTGAGGTAAGTATGAAGTTTAGCAAAGAATCTTTTAGTAAGTTTTTTAAAGAAGTATCAAGTAAAAACATTAATAAAAGAAATGAAGAAGGAGAGACGATCTTGCATCAAGCAGTAGAAATCTCTGATTACAAAACAGTGAGATTATTAATAAAAAAAGGGGCTGAGGTTAATGCAAGGGATAAAAATGGTTATACACCACTACACTGTGCAGTATTTGCGAAAAGCTTAGAAAATGTAAAAGTGCTGCTAAGGGAAGGAGCAGAAGTAAATGCCACTCAATATGTCACTGGATGTACGCCACTGCACTCTGCGTGCAAAATAGGAGGAGCAGGAGTTGAAATAATAAAAGAGCTGGTAAAAGCAGGAGCTGAAGTTAATCAACTGAATAAATATGGTGCAACACCAATGTACTATATCTGGGAAAGTGAAAAGTATTCTTTGTGTGATAGAGAAGAGAGTGAAAAGGCAAGTAAATTTTTAAGAGAAAAAGGAGGAATAACAAAAAGTAGAGAACTGACGTGCTATGGAATAGAGGGGCTAGTAGGAGAAATAGCAGACATGTTGAATGGAAGCTACATGCCGGAGCTAAAAATAATAGAAATAGGAGAAATAAGGAAGAGAGACAAATCGCTAATAAAGAAAGAATGTCGAAATTTAGCAAGCAAAATAATGAACCAAGTGAACGAAATGATAGATGAGGCAGAAAATGTAGTAGGAAGAAAGGCTTAAAAAGGGGACTTGATTTTAAAGAAAAGGTGAGGTGGATTATGTTAAAGCTTGGCAAATTTAATAAATCAGCAAAAGAATTATTAGAGAACTCATTTAAAAGTATTTATGCAAGAGACAAAAAGGGAAGAACAGTTCTACATTACGCAGTAGACGCAAAAACAGTGAGATTATTAGTTGAAAAAGGAGCGAATGTAAATGCAGCAGATGTAGGAGGATATACAGCACTGCATCTAGCGGTAACGGAGAAACGCATAGAAACCGTGAGAGAATTGATAAAATCAGGAGCGAATGTAAATGCTGAGGAATATGGAAATAAATGCATACCTCTACACCTTGCGTGCATGGTAGGTGAAAAAGAAATAGTGGAAGAGCTAGTAAAAGCTGGAGGAGAAATAGAACAAGCGGATAAATTTGGAATGACAGCAATGGATTATGCGAAAAACAGCAAAGAGATCACTGAAATATTGAAGAAAGAAACGGACAGAATTGAAAAGTTATTTATGAGAGGCTGAAAACATGGAGGAAGAAATAGAAAAGAAAGTAATGAATTTAGAGAGAAAACCTTTGAATGAGCTGAGAAAAATGTGGAAGAAGGTATATGGGGAAGAAGCGCCTAGATACTCAAAGAAATATCTGATACCGAGATTAGCTTATAGAATGCAGGAAAAAGCGTATGGAGAAATGTCAAGAAAGGGGACAAAAAGACTAGAGTATCTGGCAGATCGGCTAGAGAAGGGAAAAAGAATAAGTAGCGATAAATTACCAGTAGAAGGGACAGAATTAATACTAGAGAGAGGAGAAGAGATGCATGCAGTAATGGTAACAGATAAGGGTTTAATCTACCGAGAAGAATTTTTCACGTCATTGTCAGCAGTAGCCGGAAAAATAATGGGAATGAGCTACAATGGGCCGCTTCTATTTGGAATGAGAGATAAGGAGAAAGAATGCTAAAAGAGGTAAGATGTGCGATATATACGAGAAAATCAAATGAGGATGGACTAGAGCAGAAGTTTAACAGTTTAGATGCGCAACGAGTAGCATGTGAGAAGTACGTAAAGAGCAAAGAAGGCTGGGTAGCATTGGCCAAAAGGTACGATGATGGTGGCTATTCAGGGAAAAATTTAGAAAGACCAGCAATAAAGGAATTATTTGAAGATGTTAAAGGAGGAGAAGTAGATTGTGTAGTAGTGTACACACTAGACAGACTATCAAGGGAAACAAAAGACAGCATCGAAGTAACGTCATTTTTTAGAAGGCATAGAGTAAATTTTATAGCAGTAACACAAATATTTGATAATAATACGCCAATGGGAAAGTTTGTACAAACAGTGTTATCAGGTGCAGCACAACTAGAAAGAGAGATGATAGTCGAGAGAGTAAAAAATAAAATAGCAACATCAAAGGAGCAGGGATTGTGGATGGGGGGAACTGTGCCACTTGGGTATGATGTGAAAGATAAAGAATTAATAATAAATGAAAAAGAAGCGAAAATAGTAAAACATATATTTGAGAGGTATATGGAGCTAAAATCAATGGCAGAATTGGCAAGGGAGCTAAATAGTCAAGGTTACAGAACGAAAGCAGATATCTTTAAAAAAGCGACGGTGAGAAGAATAATAACAAATCCGATATATGTGGGAAGGATAAGACATTATGACAAACAGTATGAGGGAAAGCACGATGCAATAATAGAGGAAGGAAAATGGCAAAAAGCGCAGGAATTGATAAAGAACCAACCATATAGAAAAGCAAAATATGAGGAAGCGCTACTTAGGGGAATAATTAAGTGCAAAAGCTGTGATGTAAACATGACGCTAACGTACTCAAAAAAAGAGAATAAAAGGTATCGATACTACATATGTAATAATCACTTAAGGGGGAAGAATTGTGAATCAGTAAACCGAACAGTAGTAGCCGGAGAAGTAGAAAAAGAAGTAATGAGGAAGACAGAGCAGCTATATGAAAATGGGAAAGAAAAGAGGGAAGAAAAATGGAAAAATTTAAGTTTTGGAAAGCAGAAAGAAGTAGTGAAAAAATTAATAAAGGGAGTAACGGTGAGAGAGGACGGAATAGAGGTGAGCTCAGAGGATAAGGTAGAATTTATACCAATAAAAAAGAAAGGGAACAAATGCACGGTGGTAGAACCAGAAGGAAAAACAAATAATGCGCTACTGAAAGCAGTGGTGAGAGCCCATTCGTGGAAACGGCAACTGGAGGAAGGAAAATACGAAAGTGTGAAAGAGCTGAGTGCCAAAATTAGTATAGGTACAAGACGTATACAGCAAATTTTAAGGTTGAATTATTTAGCTCCGAAGATTAAAGAAGATATAGTAAATGGGAGGCAACCGAGAGGTTTAAGGTTAATTGATTTGAGAGAAATACCGATGCTATGGAGTGAACAATTAGAGAAGTTTTACGGTTTTAATTTATAGATGTTGAGATTGATATAGAAAAGTAAGTCAATGTTACAGAATCAATTATGCGAAAATATCAACATAAATGATGAAGATTTTAGCATATCGGACACAATAGTGATGGAAAATGTATCCAATTTTAGCTGCATATTTTAATAGTAAACCTGGAGTATAAAAGGCAGCTCAGCCAATTGTATGTTCCATATCCTCATTTTGTAGCCAGCTTAAAAACAATATAAAAGAGTATTCTTAGAAGACATTGGTACGAACTCCTTAATCTATAAATTATAATAGTTTATATTTAAATAATAATCTTCAGCTTTTTAGCAAATTAATCTACCTAGAAACTTCTCTCCTAGGATCAGAAGTCCTTCTTAACTCTTCACGTTCTGTCCATTTGTTGTTAGACTCGCTTATTACTTCAGGACGCATTAATCCACCAGATCTTTCAAAATATCCCTGTTCAATAGCATAGTGGACCCAGTAGTCACCTAGCGCGCAATCATTGCCTAACTCTTCTTCGCGACCTTTGAATTTTTCTAATATTTCCTCTCTATTACTCACTTCTACTATAATTTTGTTTTTATTCTGTATGTCAGGATACAGCCTAACGTCTACATTTCCCAAACTAGTATAGAAAGTTAATACTACATCGCTGCCTTCTGTAAGATCTGTGTAATTCCTTATGCCATCTTCAGTTTTAATTTCTACTTCACTTTTACCGATCTTTACTATATTTCTTCCACACTTTACATCCCCATCTGTTAGACCTAAATCCCTTGCCCCATCTATTATCTTTACAATGTCTATTTTACTATCTTTAGAATATTCTAAGTAAAAAACGGAGTTGTCTATTCTTGCATCTTTTAGCTCGCTATTGGTTGCACTTTTTGCGATTTCAATAAACTTATGAGAACTGCTAACATAATCTATATAAGCTTTTTTTAGGTTAGTTTTATGCTCTTTAAATTCTGATGTCAGTGTGTTAGCATCAACTGTATTACCAAACACTGCCCCTTTTGATACTAATTGACATATTATACTACTAGAAACTTTAGGATTTTTTTCCAACTCACTGATTTTTTTCATCACATAATCGGTAAAAGTGTACTCATTACCTGAAAAGAAATCTTGTGAAAGAGAATAGTTTAATCGTACACCAGACTTTATAGCATCGTTTACAATCTTTTCAAGTTCAGCCATGTTTTGAGCTCGAAATACCTTATCAGAAAACTTATTTAACTTCTCCTTTTGATTTGAAGTTAAATTAACGAGTAATTTACTGGCCTGTCCTTCCTTTTGCTGACGATAAATATTTATAGCATAATCTAATGCTCCTGCTTCTAAAAATATCTTTCTTAACTCTTGAATAAGACCTTCATTGTCCCAAGAAAAACGATCAACATAAGAAAATACTTTTGATTCACCCATTCCTTGCCGAATATTTAGCACCACTTTTAGGTCTGAGTCTCTTTTATGCTTACTTAAAAACTCCTTTAAATTTTTAGTGCAGTCTGAATCGAGTACAAGTAAGTCATACAATTCTGCATTTAACTTTTTCTGTTTATCAGTTAGAAATAATTCTTCTATATTATAGCAGAGTTTATTAGTTGCTATTTGTTGTGGAGTTTTGCCCTTTCTAGTTGTTATATTAGGGTTAGCTCCTTTTAAGAGAAGAGAGTTTACATTATCGTAATGACCTTTGGCAGCAGCAAGGTATAATGGCGTTTTTCCTTTACTATCTTGTGTGTTAGGATCTGCACCTGCACCTAAAAGTAAATCTATAGCCTGATCTCCTGGGGGACGAAATCCACCAATATTTGCTCCTGCAACTCCATGCAACACTGTTGACTGAGATTCTCCTCTTTTGAGGTTAAGAATCATCTTTAAATCTCTATTGTTTTTATTCTCATCTAAAAATTCTTCAAGGGGCTCAGTATTATCAAATGAACCACAGTTAGAAGTTAAACATTTTAGAGCACTAAGTAACCTTTTATTTAATTTTTGTTGACTTGGTGTAAGGTCATGATCTAGAGCAAACCACACACAAATCTGTTCACTTAATCCAAGTTTGCTATCTATCAAAGATAATGGTTCATTATAGTTTCTAACTGATGGTAAATCTCCTGAGTACCACATATCATTCATCAGTTCATCTAATAAATGTTCTTTAGATGATAGATGTTCTATAATGGATTCATATTCAAAATCAGATGGTTCTGGTTTGGATTTTGGTTTTAGTAGATTGATGATAGATTTTACTATCCCAGTAGACTCACCCATACTTACCTCTCTAAACATAATATATTGTATGCAATATATAACATTAAATCAATAACCATAATCTTTTTACTACTCATATCGTTAAGCTCTTGTTAAGTTTTTATGGTGAGTAACAATGGAGTATGTAGATAGGTTAAAAGTTGCTTATGACTCCAAATTTGAGCTAATTTTACTGTAAATTAACATGGTTAAGACCTATATTTGATATCACTACTATAAGAGCATTATGCTTTAGAGGAGTACGGAAACTGCTGAAGTTTTTACAGTAAACCTACGTGGAGCAACTTCAGCAGAATAAACAAACACATGCCAGTATTAGTAGATAATTATTTATAAGTCAACTAACTTTTTCAAAGAATACTTTAGTAAAAGTACATGCTAGTTAGTGTTATAAAGAATTCAATTATTTACTTTCCATAAGATGGTACAAGCCTCCACCTTCTAGGTGGAGAAACTTTAGTTTGTCAATGTCATAACTGTACTTTATAAAGTATAGTTATGACGGAATATGACAAAGGAAAACACACTGTATTTTATCATAGGTACCATATAGTCTGGATTACAAAATATCGGTACAGAGTATTAACTAAGGCTATGAAGGAGAGAGTACGAACAATCATAGCAGAAGTATCTGAAGAAATGGGGATTAAGATAGAAAACGGAGTAATATCATCAGATCATTTACATTTATTCGTAGTAATACCTCCTCATATAGCTGTGAGTGATTTTGTTCAAAGAGCCAAAGGCAGGTCTTCACGCAAAGTTCAACAAGAATTTCCAGAGCTAAATAAAATGTACTGGGGAAAGCGTTTTTGGGGAAGAGGATACTTTAGTGCTACCAGCGGACATATCACAGATGAAGTCATTAATGAGTACATCAATAAACATACAGATGCACATCAGCCTCATTCTATATCTAGTATAAGATTGGAGTAGCTTTAGCTTCTCATCGCGCTTCCAGCGCTATATCCAACCTTTCGGCTCTCAGCCGATAGTGGTTGAGTCCTTCAAAAAAGGTCGTACATTTTTGAGAACAAGCAGCGTAAAAATAGGATTGTAAAAATAGAAGATTTAAATAATTTCCATAAGCTTGAGCAAAACAGTTCATATGTAAATTTAGCGAAAATGAGCCAATATAGCTGATTTTAGCGCACAGTGAAATCATTATAAAGAAAAGTTCGTATGTATCATTTGGTAGACTACTTGGATCCAAGAAAAAGAATGATGTCATGCAAGCCCCTATGATGTCATTTCAGTGCTTGACACTTGTATCTTTATGATGTGAGGCATTAGAGCTAAAATACCTCACAGGGAGGGTGAAGCTGATGCGACACTAATGCCATTAAGGCCGAGTCCCAGATTTTGCTTCCCTCCCATAGAGTTAAAGACTGAACAGTATCTTTTGGAATTATATCCCGTATTACAAGGTTAGTCTAAACTCTCAGTTTATTTATAGTCTTGGAGGCAATTTTATGCAAGTAAATGCTATTTTGGGTGTGGATATTTCAAAAAAGAAATTTGATGTTTGTTTGTTAGTGGACAGTAAAAAACGACACAAAGTCTTTCAAAATAATCAAGATGGTTTTGCAAAACTTGTAGTTTGGTGCAATGGCCATGGAGCAAATCTTACTCATTTATGTCTTGAAGCAACTAGTTGGTATGGAGAAGATTTGGCTACTTTTATGCACGATTTAGGACATAATGTCAGTATAGTAAACCCAGCCCAAATCAAAGCTTTTGGCAAAAGTGAGCTGCTCAGAAATAAGACAGATAAATCAGATGCAGCTATGATAGCTAGATTTTGTATCGCCAACAAACCTGCTCTTTGGAAGCCCATTACACCTGAAATGAGGCATTTGAGGGAGCTTTACCGTTGCATGCAATCGCTAAAAGATGATAAGGTGCAACAGACAAATCGCTTGGAAAACAAAAATATGCATTCCAGTTGCAAAGAAGCTATATCTAAAGTAATTTTGGCAATAGAGGAGCAAATTATTGTTCTCGAAAAAGAAATTAATGAGCATATAAATAACTATCCACATCTAAAAAATATGGTGGAAAACCTTAAGACTATAAAAGGTATAGGATATCTTACTGCTGTTGCTGTTGTCGCAGAAATGCCATCAGTTGATAACTTTGACAATGCTAAACAATTTACAGCTTTTGCTGGTCTAAATCCAGGACATTATCAATCGGGATCGTCAGTAAGTAAGAGAAGTTGCATATGCAAAATAGGATCTGAGCGTATTCGAAAAGCTCTTTATATGCCAGCTATAGTAGTCAAAAACCATAATAATCATTTTCAAAAGTTTTGTCAGCGTCTAGCAAGTAAAGGCAAATGTCCAAAAGTCATAGTTCTTGCGTTAATGCGAAAATTAATGCATGTCTTTTTTGGTATTCTTAAAAATAATCAACCATTTAATTGTAATTTTGTTGGATAATTTGTTTGACAGCAGAGACAGTATCTTGTATCTCAAGACCTTTGGTTTTTGTTGCTGAAAATGGTTGTATTATTTAAGTTATTAACAATATACAATACTAAGTTAATGTAATTTATTTGGAGATGACAGGAAAATTTATTGTAACTTTATATTCTAAATAGAATAAAGTTCTTTTGTTAGTATTGTCCTTTTTGTAAAAAATATTCCTAATTTCTTCATCATTTCTGTGGGTAAGGTCATCTGCTTCTCTACCTCAAGTGGTTAACAAAGTTTCTTGTCACGAGGGACCAAATGGAAATCTGCTCGTTTTCACGCGAATTAATGTTACAAATTCTATACATTTCGTTACAAAATGGCATTCGCTTTCTCCATTATCCTTTACCTGCATTTTCATCAGCGTTCCTTGCGGTTTGCTTGCCATATAGGCGGAAATACAGGCTTACCCTGTTCCTTCTGTCATACAACAGTGGGTTAGGTGACTTCTCTATACCGGTGATTTGCGTACATCCAGAAATGAAAAATGTCACATTACCTTTTGGTCGGAGCTTATCAGCATCTTTAGCTCTTTAATCGTTACGATACTTATGAAGCTTCACTTACGTTCACCATACCACTAAGCCTAGCTCTCCAACCACATGATGCTTGTAGTTTATGCTCCTTTCACGATTGAGCATCTTCTTTTTCAAGAGGAGGTTCATTGTCCGCATCGCTTGGCACCAACCGGTTACCCGATTCGCATTGATGCGTAGACTCAGATGGCAAAACATCTGATTTAATAAGTTTTAGAACTCTTTTAGTTTCTTTCTGAAGGAATTCCTCTCCTTTTAAACAATATGACCGAAGACTTTCAGGTCGCACCATTTCAATAATTAGCTGGGTTCCAGCAGAATCAGTACAGAAAACATCAACAATACTTTGTTTTTTAGAGGCAATCTCAGCATCCATGATAGTGCTGAGAAATTCTATTTCTTCTATTTCATCTTTGCCAGCGAAGCCCAATATATCATTGAGAAAGTGAATGAGAATATCTTTATTTTTCTCAGTGCCAAATATTCTCTTGAACGCGAAATTGTTTTTTGGATCGAGAAATTTCGAAAAGGCCATAATTAAATACAATTAGGAGACGAATAATTATACACTATTTTTCGCAAATGTTCAACCTCTGATTACTCCTTATTCTTTGCCCTTCCTGCACGCTTACGTTCATTTGGATCAAGGAATTTCTTGCGTAAACGTATAGATTTTGGAGTTACCTCCACCAATTCATCATCATCTATATACGCTATCATATCCTCCAGTGTCATTATCTTTGGTGGAGTGAGCTTTATAGCTTCATCACTACCTGAAGCTCTTACGTTTGTTAATTGCTTACCCTTTAACACATTTATCTCCAAATCATTGTCACGGCTATGCTGGCCGACAACCATGCCACAATATACCTTATCCTGTGGCTTAATAAACATAATTCCCCTGTCTTGCAAATTGAAAATTGCATATGCCACAGCCTCACCCTTATCTGTAGAAATTAAAACTCCATTGCGCCTTCCAGAAATTGGACCTCTATGTGGAGCATAACTGTGAAATAAACGGTTAATTATGCCTGTGCCACGAGAATCAGTTAAAAACTCTCCTTGATAACCGATTAATCCTCTTGATGGCACTAAAAACGTTAATCTTGTCCTGCCATTACCAGAAGGTCTCATGTCAGTTACTTCACCTTTACGGAAGCTGAGTTTTTCCATGATGATTCCACTATATTCATCATCTACATCAATTACTACTTCCTCTATAGGTTCAAGTTTTTTGCCATCTTCTTCCTTAAATAGCACTCGAGGGCGTGATACCGAAAGCTCAAAACCTTCTCTCCTCATATTTTCAATTAACACCCCAAGCTGTAGCTCACCACGTCCACCTACTTCAAACGCTTCACCGCTTGGTGCTAAAGTCACAGTAATTGCAACATTTGTTTCTGCCTCCGCGTATAAGCGATCCTTTATAGCAGTTGAGGTAAGCTTTGTACCTTCTTGCCCAGCAAAAGGTGAATCATTAACACTCAGAGTAATCGCCATTGTTGGCGGATCAACTGGAGTTGAGCTTACTGCAGTTGTAACCTCTGGTGCTGCTATAGTGTCTGAAACTGAAGCTTCCTCAAGCCCTGCAATTGCAATTATGTCTCCTGCCACAGCTTGTTCTACTGGAATGCGTTTCAAGCCAGAAAATGAGAGCAACTTAGTTAATCTTCCTCGTTCAATTACTTTGCCATCGAGGTCAAGCACCTTAAGATCTGAATTGACTTTTGCAATGCCCTGATAAACCTTTCCTGTTAATATTCTGCCAAGAAACTTATCAGACTCAAGTAGAGTGACCAACATAGCAAAAGGTGCATTTTGATTATAAACAGAAGGTTTTATATAATCTATAACCGTTGAAAATAATGGGCTTAAATCTTTTCTTTCATCAGAAAGCTCCTTAGCACACCAGCCATTTCTACCTGAAGCATACAACACTGGAAAATCTAGCTGCTCGTTGGTTGCATCAAGGTTAAAAAATAACTCATATATTTCATTTAATACTTCATCAATTCTGCTGTCTGGTCGATCGACCTTATTGATTATCACAATTGGCTTCAAATTTGCTTTTAGTGCTTTTGAGAGCACAAATTTTGTTTGTGGCATGGGACCTTCTGCAGCATCAACCAGCAGCAACACGCCGTCTGCCATGCACAATACCCTTTCTACTTCTCCACCAAAGTCTGCGTGCCCTGGCGTATCAATAATATTGATTTTTTCATCACCCCACATTATTGATGTGCATTTTGCAAGTATTGTAATCCCGCGCTCACGTTCTTGGTCGCCACTATCCATCACTCGTTCTTGAACTTCTTGATTCTCGCGGAATGTGCCACTTTGTTTTAACATGTTATCAAGTAAAGTAGTTTTACCGTGGTCAACGTGTGCGATTATTGCTATATTTCGGATCGATTTAAATTCGTTCATTTTCTATCATTTCAAAATTAATTTAGTAATAAGTATACATAAAATACACTTGGAGTAAATAACTAAAGCTGTGTATAAATGCTGTGTTTCCAAGATATTATAGGATTACTTTGTTAAATATTCCCTACTCCCAGGTTTTGTTATGGGTAGTTGTTTTAATTCACTTGGAAGTTCTTCCTCGCTGTAGTTTTTGATGTTCAGTTCAATCAAAGATATGACAGGAAAAGGCAGTTTCGTTTCACTATTTCTCTTTATCAAAGAAGCTTCAGCAACAACTTTACCTCCTTCCCCTTCTGCACATTCCACTGCTTCAAGTGAAGATTTACCTGTGGTTATTACATCTTCAATGAGCAATATTTTCTCACCCTTTTTGATCTTAAATCCACGGCGTAATTCAAACTTACCATTAACGCGCTCGCAAAACATTGTCTTTATTCCAAGCTGCCTGCCAATCTCATAACCCACAATTATTCCACCAATTGCAGGAGATAATATTAAATCTATGGAGCTATTTAATTCTTTTTTTATTTTATCTGCTAATAATGCGCAAACTTTCATGGCTCTGCTTGGATTTTCAAAAATCTTCGCACACTGTATGTATGTGTCACTATGCAGCCCGGATGATAAAACAAAATGCCCATGCAAAATTGCTTCTGCTTCTTTAAATTCTTTTATTATTAGGTTATTTTCGTCTAATATCATTTTTTAAGTTTCACTATTACATTCTTTATTAATTATCTGAGTGATACAAACATCAGACCACACATTTATTGCAGTTTCAAACATATCGATGATTGTATAAATAGGCAAAATCAGTCCCATAATATGCAGAGGAACATTCATCGACATGAGATAACTGGTTGCCATAAAATAGCACCCCATCGGCACTCCAGCGTTACCAATTGCAGCCCCTGTAGCTAAAAAAATCCATATCAACATTTCGCTTAAGGAAAATACGTATCCGTTCATTTCTGCAACAAACATTACAGTGATTAGTATAAATGCAGCACATGCATTCATGTTAATTGTTGTGCATATTGGTAAAATAAAAGACGATAATTTCTTTGGCACCTTTAGCTTGTTCTGCACACATTCTATAGTTGTTGGCAATGTTGCACTGGATGATTTAGAAAAAAACGCAAGTGTGAGTGCTGGCATAACCCCTTTCAGCGTTTGAATTGGTGATATGCCTTTATACCACATAAATAGCGGTAAAATCAGAAATGCCTGCACAAAATTTGCAGACATTATGCAAACAAAATACCATAAAAGATTGTAGAACTCACTACCGCCTTTTAATTCATGCAAAAAACAAGTAATAAAAGACCAAACAGCAAGCGGAATAAATTTTAATAACCCTTGAGCAATTTTAAGTAGCGTATCAAAAAGTGCAGAGAATACTTGATATAATATATCCTGCTTTTCTTTTGAAAGTGAAACAATAGCTCCACCCATCAAAAAAGCGATTAATATGCTACCGATCATATTATTTTCAAGAAAAACTTGCACAAAATTAGAAGGAATGAGTGATTTTAAATATGAAAAATAACTGTGGTTATTGCTGTTAATACTCCCCATTGTATTACTTATGAAATTTTTTCTTGCTGGATCTATTAACAAATAAAACGATAATGCAACAAACGCAGCTATAATAGTTGTAAGCAGAGTATAAAATAGTGTTTTCTTAACTAAGACTTTGATTTCAATTGAGTCTTTGAGCCCGGAAATTGTGGAAACTATGGATAAAAAAACCAGAGGTAAGCTTATTAATTTGAGCAAGCTGATAAAGATATCACTAAATAGCTTTGCTATTTCAAATATGATTTCATTGTTTAGGTAGTAAGCAACTATTGCAAGCAGTATAGAAAAAAGTATTGCAAACTTGTGCATTGAAAATAAAACTTCAAAGTAACATTATACAATAATTTTGCTGTTTTGGAATCAGATTGATAGACAAAATAACTTTACAGATTAGGGAAAGATAAGAGGATGTGTTTATTCGGAGACAGTGTAAGATTTCTTAATTTAAATTTAGGTGCACTTAGCCCATTCTGGTGATAACAAATTGGAATAGATAAGATATGATAACTAACTCTTCTGCGAGTATATAGTTTTGCCGGACACAACAGTACGTACTACGTGTCCTTTTACTTTGCGACCATCGAAAGGAGAATTCTTTGATTTACTAGCAAAGTTGTCAGTTTTAATTTCCCATTCATGATTGAGGTCAACTAAAATTAAGTCTGCAGCAAGGTTTTTTTGTATACGACCACGTGGTATGTGTGTTATATCTGCAGGCTTATATGTCAATTTTGCAAGCACATCAAGTAGACTCATTTGCCCACTGTGATAGAGTTCAAGTGAAAGGGGCAGCATTGTTTCAAGACCAACAATACCAAATGCAGCATTTTCAAGTGGTAGATCTTTAGAACTACGATCATGCGGAGCGTGATCAGTTGCAATGCAATCAATCACACCTGTCTTTAAACCTTCAACCATAGCTAAACGATCTTCTTCAGTGCGAAGCGGCGGATTCATTTTTGCAATTGCCCCATGTTGTTTTACTATATCTTCAGTCAAAGTGAAGTGATGAGGGGTTACTTCGCACGTAACATTTAATCCCAAATCTTTTGCACGTTTAATAGCATCAAGTGAATCTTTTGAAGAGACATGTAGAATATGGTAGTGCACATTTTCCATATCCTTCATTAGCAGTATATCACGATTTACCATAACCGATTCTGACGCACTCAAGATCCCCTTTACTCCCAATTCTTCAGAAATTTTACCTTCGTTGATTGCGCCACCAGCAGATAAATTTAAATCTTCTGCATGTTGAGCAATAGGGACATTCAGCATACTTGAATAAAGCAGTGCCTGTCTCATAATCATTGGGTTCATAACTGGCATGCCATCATCAGTGAACCCAACCGCACCTGCTTCCTTTAAAAGTGCCATTTCAGTCAACTTTTCTTCCGAAGTGGTGATTTTAGCGTAAAATTCAACGTTTACATGTGAAGTTTCAAGTGCTCTATATTTCAAATATTTAGCCAAAATAACGCTATCAATTGCTGGAACAGTGTTTGGCTGACAAACTACAGTTGTAACTCCCCCCGCAGCTGCAGATTTGCTGCCTGTATATATAGTTTCTTTATGTTCCTGGCCTGGTTCACGAAAATGTACGTGAATGTCAATAAGGCCTGGCATTAGAACAAGCCCTTTACAGTCTATTGTTTCATCAACTCCACTTGTTGAAAATAATGATTCACCAAAGTCAACAATTTTATCCCCTTCAGTCAATAATGAACCTTTTATATCAAGTTTAGTTTCCGGGTCGATAATACGAGCATTAGTATACGCAGTTTTATAGCCTTCCTTTTGCCCTGTTTGCAACAAATCCCAAGTTTGAGTCATTATATTTGAGTATCGATTATAAAATAAATCTAAAGTTTTTTTAATAAAACACAACCAAATTAAAACACAGACTAAGAGCTGTCTTGAATTAAAGTGCTTTCATTATCCTAAAGATTTGGTTCTTATAACCTAGTTAGCTCAGTTTTAACGTTAATGTGTGAAGCTCTGAGTTCTGTTGAAGGATTTTCCAGCTGAATATCTAGCTCATTCTGTATGTTCGATAAACAAATTAAAGCTGAATCAAAAATTTCATCACACTGCTTTGCTTCATGTATATCATCAATTATTTCCTCGAATTCTTCCACATCATCCATTTCTTGCGGCGCACTTTTTAATATCGCTTTTATTTGGTTTAAGTTTTGACGAATTTTCTCCTGATATCCAACAATTCTCTCTTGATATATATCAATCATTTTTTGACATGCGTTGCCTCTAAATGGATGTTCTTTTTTCTCTTTTATGTAAGAATTTTGAAAGTCTTTACAGTTAAGGATTGCTTCTCTATGTTTTTTTATGTCATTAATTGCGCTGATTATCGACTTATCTATTTTCTTTAAATTTTCTTCCCGTTCTTCTCTTTTAATTATACTTTTGGATTCATTTTTTATCTGGTTCATTTTGTCATACAGGTTTCTGCATCCTTTGTAAGATGCCATTGGTTGTAACATTCCTTCTTTTACACCTTTATTGTAAAAATTCTTCAACTCATCACTTGATAGTATTGTTATAGCATCTTCCCTTTTACCTTGTGATTTAGGATACTTTTTATTCAATAAACTAACATGATTTAACAAGAAATCTCTAACTAGCCCTTCTTTTTTTACTTCGGATAATCTTTCTAGTGTTTCTATATATTTCAGAGTTTCCGCAAAGAGCTGTCCACCAGAGGGAGCAAATCCTTGAAGTGATTTACTCTGTGCTTTACAAAAATCGGTTTGTAAAAAATCTTCAGCTTGTTTTTTTATTACTGAAAGTTCATTAAAGGCTTTTTCTGGATTGATTTTTCTCAAAATACTAATAGCTTTTCTAATCGCTTTTTCTCTCTTTTTATTATCTTGCTTTTCATTTAATATGAGATGTTCAGTTTTGGTAAAAGCATTACCTTGATCACTCTTTGCAATGTTACAAACGATGTTTTTTACAACTTCTTCGGTTGCTGCATAATCTATTTCTTTTGCAAAGCAGTCAACAAATGATTGCCAAACTTTTTTATTAACAAGTTTACTTGTCTTATTTTCAAAATCTTCTATATCTTTGAATCCTAAAATAGTATAGAGATTTTTTTCGATTATTGGTTCGGCATGTTGTTTTGCCACTTTACCTTTTATATTGAATGGAAATTTACTAATCTTAGTTGTACCCACAATGTTACCTCAATATTAACGCTATCTATAAAAGTATAAAGATTTAATATTTAATTTTTAATTAATACTAGCACAGCTAACTACGGGAGCATTATGCTAGCATCAATTAACACTTTAACTTCTTACTTGTCATCAGTAATATTGTTTATATAAAAACTATAATTTTTTATGCCTGAACTTGGGAATATATTGCTATTGCTAGCCTGCTTATTGTCTTTGACATATTTGTTTTTACCGCTTAGTTCTTGTCGGTTTATTACCACTGCCATATTTTTTTGTGTATCAGCGTCAATGGCTATTTTGATCTACTGCCACATTACAAATGATTTTTCACTTGAAAACGTATACTACCACTCACACACAACAAAACCTTTGATCTACAAGATTTGTGGTGTTTGGGGAAATAAAGAAGGGTCCATGTTGCTTTGGGCATTAGTGCTTACCTTTTACCTATTTCTGATGGATATTTTTACTGATAACGACAGTAAATTGAAGAAAGTATCCTTGATCACCCAAGGCTTGATTTGCTTTTGTTTTTTACTGTTCACTTTACTTGAATCCAGCCCCTTCACTAAAATGCCAAGCGTTGAAAAAGATGGTCTTGGTTTTAATCCGATATTGCAAGATATAGGCCTTGCTATTCATCCACCGATATTATATTTGGGGTACCTTGGGTTTAGCGTTCCTTTTTCGCTCTCTATAGCTGGATTAATTGCAAAAGTTGAAGGAAATGTTTGGGCTAAAATTGTCAGGCCTTGGGTACTTATTTCTTGGTCGCTGCTCACTTTGGGCATCAGCTTGGGTAGCTGGTGGGCATATCGCGAACTTGGGTGGGGTGGATTTTGGTTTTGGGATCCAGTGGAAAACGTTTCTTTGATGCCGTGGCTAATTGCAGTAGCGCTGACACATTTGTTGCTCGTGGTACGGAATTTCAATGTTTTAAAGAACTTTGCTATTTTACTTACGCTTACAACTTTTATATTGAGTGTGACTGGAACATTTCTAGTCCGCTCAGGAATACTCACCTCAGTGCACACGTTTGCAGATGATCCAAGGTATGGACTGTATATATTAGCTCTACTTGGTGTAATTACAGTCAGTAGCTTAGTAATATTTGTAGTATTTACGAGAAAAAATCACACGTCTGCGATGTCATTCCAATGCTTGACACTGGAATCTGAAAAGAAACCTGCTACTCAAGTGACAGAGGGTAGAAGATTCTTTTCACGCCTTACGATGATGCTGATGAACAATTTATTATTCATCACTGCCTTTTTCATTGTGTTCGTTGGCACTTTATACCCTACAGTGCTCGAATATTTAACCGGTGAATTAATTTCAGTTGGAGCACCATATTACAATTCTTTATTTAATCCTATTGCACTGGCTATTCTAGCCCTCACGATAATTGGGCAATACTGCAGTTGGCAGGGAAATAGTCTATTGCCAATATTCCGTGAATATAGATTTTCATTTTGTAGTGCTGCAGCTATTTTGCCGTTTATTTTTCACATGGAGCTAATAATTGTGCTATCAATTACTATCTCCATAGCATTATTAATCTTTGTTTTAGAAGCATACAGTAAAAGAATTTGTTTATTTAAGGTAGCATTTGGTGAATCAATTTTATTAGCAAGAAAAGTTTCTAAATCCTACTATGCAATGATGGCAGCTCATGCTGGAGTGGCAATTCTAGTGCTTGGTATAGCATATTCGGTTGGTTGGCAGGAGAAAAAAGAAAATTACTTAAAAATAGGGGATAGCATAACAGTCAATAAATTTAAAGTTACTTTACGAAATATTGAGCTAATAAAAGAAAAAAATTTCCATGCAGTGAGAGGTACAATGTATATCAGGAATTTGCTGAATAATAAGATATTAGGTGAGATGACCCCTGAATATAGATTTTACCTTGCGGAAGGTCAAAAAAATGTTGAAAGCAGTATCTACCACAATTTGCTTTCTGATATTTATGTTGTAATTGGAGAGATTGATAAGAGTAAGAGCAAAATTGCAGCTAAAGTGCACTATAAACCTGGAATGTCTATAATCTGGCTTGGATCCTTTCTCATCGCTTTTGGTTCGCTCTTTGCTGCTTTTCCTTTTAGTAAACGGGCGAAGGTTGTCTAGCTGTCGTGGATTTATTAACAACGCTCCTAGGTCCAGAGTGCAATATATGAGAAATTACCGGGCTATAGATACTGATTTGCAAAGGTTAGAACCAAAGAAAGTTATATTTTTTTATTGACAGACCTATATATTACGATATTCACTAAGGGATTAGTGAGTAATGGTTATACAATATGAATGGTGGGGTATCAGGCAAGGAAAAAGTTATACGCACTGCTTTCGATTTTAAGGAGCCTTACAGCGATTGGCGTCAAATTCTTAAACGTCCTAATCAACAGTATAACCCTTCCAACTATGATTCGTCGAGCGAAATAAATGAACACGATATAGAAACTCAAAAGATTAAAGAAGGTGATGGCCATGATTCAGGTATTAGTTCCGATGATGAGGATGACCGGACAACTTATACAGCAGTACAATTAACTAATGATTCTCTTGATAGCCAAAGATATACAGGAATATATATTCCAACAACAACTGATGGTTGGGTAGGTGAAAATAATCATCAGACTGGTTTATCAGGTAATTTGCCAGACGGAAGTAATAATCCACAAATTTTTGAAAGTACTGATTCAGTAGAGCATAATTCTACCTGCAATGATCATGTAATTTGTGATTCAGGTCACAATTCTGACGATGAGGATCAGTTTAAACTGTTGTACGAAAAGGAGAAAATAGAAGCACAAAATAATCAAAAATATACAGAAAATGTATGTAATCCAACAAATGGTGGTTTGTTAGGTGAAAGTGATAATCAACAGATTTCTGAAGATACAGAAATAACTTCTGATTGTAATCCAGATGATTCAGATCCAAAAGGGAATGAGGGCTATGGTTCAGATGGTTCTTGTGAAAGTAAAGAAAATTTGACAAAGGGCGCTGGTGGTAGTAATCAGACTTTTGAAGGTGAACAGAAAAGCTCAGAATTTCCGAAAGTTGACAATTGGTTAGATAGTGATGGGAACTCAGAAGATAGTTCGGACTCAAAAAAGGGTTCGTACTATAGCTCAGGTAATTTTGATTCAATGGAGTTAACAGATGATTTGGATTCAGAAGATGATAATCCTTTTCTAAAAGACTCACTTTTTATGAAACTAAAAATGTCGTTAACTCAAAGTAAACAGGATCTGATTGATAAATGCTGTGGGGAGGTGAGAGGTATAACAGAACAAAATGAACAAAAAGATATAAAAAATACTCCAGAAAGTACTAAGTGCATAGTAGCTAAATACTTAGAAAAAGAAGTAATGTTAAATTTAAAATGTAGTTGTTGTAACAAAACTGTAACAAATACAGTATTTGAAGAAATAAAAGATCTTACTAGTGGTAGTCATATAAGTAACAGAAGTAACACTTTTGTATTTGATAACTTTCCCTATCAAAGTAAAGATAAAAACTGTAACAAAGAAAGTGAAGATCAAAACTGTAACAAAAAAAATGAAGTGTCCGAAGAGGACATTATCAAAAGCATTGTTAGTAATTTATTGTTAGAAGGTGGGAAGGTAAAACGCCATAATTTTTTCGATGGGAATGAGTTTGAGCAGATAGTTACTTGTAATGGATTTGATGATGGTCTTTCTGAGAAATGTAAGGAAATTGAAAGCAAGCTAAAAGGTTTAGCATATGAAAGTATTGTAAACAAAAGCAAGCAGACTCAAAATGTATTAGGAGTAGACAAGGATAATAGATATTTTTGTATAGAGTACTCGCAAGATAGTATTGTTGAAGTTGCAGAAATCCTAAACAATGAAAAAGCCAAAGACTTAAATTTAAGAGTTGGCATACTCAAAATTGGAGAAAGTATAGTAAGAGTTGAAAATGTAGAAGAAATAGGGGGAAAAAGAAATTACATGGATGTCTCAAAAGGTGGTATTGAAATGTCTTTTACTACTGAGGTAGGAGAGATAAGTATTTATCTAAGTCCTAGTGAGAAAGGCAGCAATAAAATAAAAGTGGAGATTGATGGGGAAAACAGAGCAAGGCTTAATGAGTTAAAAAATAGGGGAAAAAGTTTAGGGGAAAACTGTCTTTTAGGAGGAAAAAGTGTTGAGGAAGCTATAGAGCATGAAAGTTTTGAAAGATATGGCAGTGTACCTAACACTGCTATGAAGGAACCTAGCTTAGGTTGCGTTGCTAACATAGCAAGGGGGGGATAAGCTTGCAGAGATAAAATGATGGGCCAAATTGGCGGTATTTTGCTCTTGTAATGTACTTCAAAATTGCAAAGTTTGCACTAGATAGAACTTAATTGACAGACAAGAATCAACTGACAGAAAAATTTACATAGTCAAACAATCACAGAATAAACTAGTGAATTTTTTGAAAAGTATATAAAATTCAAGTTTAAGTAAATAGCATGGCACTTAGACTCATTCCAGATAACCTCAATATAAAATTTAGTAAATATAGGGATTTGACTGCATTAATTAGCATTATTCTTATCATCTTTTCAATATTCACTGTTGTGCTGCGTGGAGTGAACTTAGGCATAGACTTTGCAGGCGGAATTTTGATAGAGATAAAATCTTCAGATGAGAATCACTCTATTCTTGATGCATTAAAAGAGAATGGTTTTACAGTGCAGAGTTCAAAAGCGGGTGATAATTTAGTCATGCGTTTTAAAGATGAAGGAGATGAAGATAAAATCAAAAAGATAAAAAGCATACTAGAAGAAAAGCTGGGGAGCTCAATAAGCTATCGTAAAATAGACTATGTTGGCCCACAAATAAGCTCAACACAAATATTTGAAGGAATGTTATCCATGTTGATCGCAATTGTTGGAATATTTTTTTACGTTTGGTTTAGATTTAATTGGCAATGTGGATTCAGTGGAATAACAGCACTGATTCATGACGTGATTTTAACTGTTGGTTTTATTAGCCTAACTGGCATTGAGTTTAATATTTCATCAGTTGCAGCTCTTCTCACTGTCATTGGTTATTCAATCAATAACTCAGTAATTATATACGATCGGATTCGAGAGTATTGCAAGAGTGGTAAAAGTGGGCGGATGAGTGAGATAGTAGATGCAAGTATCAACGCTACATTATTTCGCACTATATTAACCTCGGGTACAACCCTTCTTGCTGCTCTTCCTTTGGCATTAATCTGCACAGATGCAGTGAAAGACTTCAGCTTGATCATTTTTTTTGGTATTTTGATTGGCACTTGTTCTGCAATATTTATTTCTGCTCCTATATTAACCTACAGAGCTTTGATAAGTAGATTGTAGAAGTGTTTAGTCGCGGTATAATATCAACTTATTATCTCTTATAGTGAAATGAAAATACCTTAAAAAGCTCATTCCAAGTAGTGAATGAGACATAGAATGAGTGTTAACGCTTGCCTGTACATCATTAATCAAAAAATTTCCTATTTTAACTTGAGGTATTTGAACCACTCCAGCTTTTATTTGACCTTTCGCAGTTTCATATATTTTAAAATCCTGAACATTTTGTAAGTTAATACCAACATGTAATGCGTCTTTTTGTGATAGAACAATATCGGTTGCTCCAGTATCAAGCAAAAACGTTATATTGCGATCATTGACTTGAGCCTGAATATAAAAGTGTCCATCATATGACTTCGTAAATTCAATACTTCCACTATTCTGACCGCTATTTTGAATTCTTCCTTTATATGGTAAAAAAGTACTGAGAAATCTGTCGCTTAGTTTGTCCCTTTGTGAATCAATAAGCATTGCAGTAGTGGCTATTATTAGCAACCAAATAACTAGATTTTTCACCGCGTTCATATTGTTAAAATTTGAAGCTATTAAAATAAATTTTAAAGATCAGCGTTAAAAGTTATTATTAAAAATAAGTAAATTTCATTGTTTTAGTACAATATTTAGTATACACTTTAAGAAGATATGTTTGATTTAATTTCATGTCAGAAGCAAAAAGTTTAATTTTGGCAGCTATCCTTTCCATGTTAATCATGGTGTCTTGGCATATTATTTATGATAATTTTTTTAGTACAAACCAAAACCAGCCATTGATTGAAAATATTGAACATATCGAATCTTTCAACGACCTTGCTCCTATAATATACCAAAATCGTTCTGAAATTATTAATTCTACTCGAGAACAGAGGGTTAGTTTAACCAATAACATGATTAAAGGATCAATTTCTCTGAAAGGTGCAAGGTTTGATGACTTAATTTTAACTAATTACCACTTAGAACCGAGTTCTTCTTCTCCACAAGTGGTGTTACTGTCACCTGCAGAATCAAAAGATGTATATTTTGCAGAATTTGGGTGGCTCGATCCGAGTAACAAGATTAAAGTTCCAGATTCTAAAGCATTCTGGCGAGCAGATAAACTTAATCAAAAAGAGGTCAATTTATCTTGGGACAATGAGAATGGCATTTTATTTAGAATGAAAATTAACCTCGACGATAATTATATGTTTAAAGTTGAGCAAGTTGTTGAAAATAATACAAAGGATAATGTAGTTTTGGTTCCTTATGGTAAAATTAACCGTAAACGTGACAATATCAACGAATCTTATTGGATATCCCATGAAGGAGTACTGGGTGCATTTGATAATAAACTAGAGGAGTGGACATATAAGGATATTTCCAAAAAACATTTAATAAAAGCAAGCACGAGTGAAAAAAATTGGTTTGGTTTTGCTGATAAATACTGGCTCACAGCCATCATACCTGAAAAATCTGATAAAATAAATGTAAGCATTAAACATACTAACGCTAATGATATTGATAAATTTCAAGTAGATTTTGTTAAGTCTTATAAGAGTATACTTCCTGGTGCAAGCACTTCTAATGTGAATTATTTTTTTGCTGGAGCAAAAAAGTTGAATTTACTGGATTCTTATAAGGATACTCTCAATATACCTTTGTTTGATAAAGCTGTAGATTTTGGTGTTCTTTACTTTATAACTAAACCAGTGTTTTTACTGCTTGAATACTTTAACTTCGTTTTAAAGAATTTTGGCTTAGCAGTATTATTGCTGACTTTAGTAATCAAACTTTTGATGCTTCCCTTATCTAATAGATCATATGTTTCAATGTTCAAGGTGAAAAGCTTGCAGCCTGAGCTAACTCGTGTAAAAGAGTTGTATAAAAATGACAGCTTAAAGCAGCATAAAGAGACAATTGCATTGTTTAAGAGAAACAACGTAAATCCAATGTCGAGCATTTTTCCCATGCTAATACAAATACCGGTATTTTTTGCTCTATATAAAGTATTATTTGTTACTATAGAGATGAGGCATGCTCCTTTTTTTTTATGGATTAAGGATCTTTCAGCTCCTGACCCAACGAACATCTTTACATTATTTGGGTTGTTTAATTATAACTTTCCTATTTCTATAGGCATTTTACCTATAATTTTCGGTGCCACCATGATAATTCAGCAGAAGCTAAGTGAGAAAGATCAAACCAGTAAAGATGATATTCAAGTAAATGTTATGAAGTTTTTACCTTACATTTCTGTCTTTATTTTTTCTTCTTTTCCTGCCGGCCTGGTAATATATTGGATATTTAGTAATATTATAACTCTAATTCAACAGTCATTAATAAAGTTGTTTTTAACAAAAAAAGTGGTAGTAAATGTCGAGAATACTAATAGTTAATTCGATTTATTATACTGAAATAGCGAACCTTTTGCTTGAAGGTGCAATTGATAAATTAAAAGGCAGTAATGCCAGTTACGATGTAGTTGAGGTTCCTGGTACATTTGAGATACCAGCTACAATTCTTTTTGCAGTCAAGAGTGGGCATACTAATTATGATGGTTATTTAGCTCTTGGGTGCGTAATTCGCGGTGAAACCGATCATTATCAATATGTTTGTAAAGGAGTAATTGAAGGCTTAAATGAGGTTGTTATGCATTATGCAATACCCCTTGGTATGGGTGTAATTACCGCTGACAGCAAAGATAAAGCACTAGTTAGAGCTGATAAAAACAAAAAGAACGTTGGTGGCCATGCAGCCTCAACTGTTTTGCGTATGATAGATTTACACAATAAATTAAAATAATGGAGGAAAAACCAGTAGATAAAAAGTGGCGCATAAAAAGAAGCACGGCAAGATTTCTTGCTGTACAAATTGCTTATTCAAATATTTTCGTAGGTTACAACAAAAGCACTTTTAAACTGGAAAATTGTGAGCTTAAGGACTACATAAATAAGTTGAAAGATATATTTGAATGTGAAGAATTTGAACATCAGTTCTTAGAAAACTTGTTATATAAGGTTATAAAAAGCAGTGAAGAATATGATAAAATAATAGAGTCTTATTTACACCCAAGTTGGTCCCTTTCACGGTTAAATCTTATAAGCTTATCTATTTTGCGTGTTGCAATATGTGAGTTAGCTAATTGTGATACGCCAGTTCCAGTTGTCATTAATGAATATACTAACATTGCATCTGATTTACTTGATAAACCAAGCGAAATTGGTTTTATTAATGGGTTATTGGATAAGGCAAAAGATGCAGTTAAATTAAATAAAAATCCTTAGCAATTATAGCCAGCAAGCACAAGGTGTCATCCGAGTAGCTGCTGTATGAACATTGTCTACCAGATCCCAGATACTGTCTCTGCTGTCAAACAAATTATCCAACAAAATTACAATTAAATGGTTGATTATTTTTAAGAATACCAAAAAAGACATGCATTAATTTTCGCATTAACGCAAGAACTATGACTTTTGGACATTTGCCTTTACTTGCTAGACGCTGACAAAACTTTTGAAAATGATTATTATGGTTTTTGACTACTATAGCTGGCATATAAAGAGCTTTTCGAATACGCTCAGATCCTATTTTGCATATGCAACTTCTCTTACTTACTGACGATCCCGATTGATAATGTCCTGGATTTAGACCAGCAAAAGCTGTAAATTGTTTAGCATTGTCAAAGTTATCAACTGATGGCATTTCTGCGACAACAGCAACAGCAGTAAGATATCCTATACCTTTTATAGTCTTAAGGTTTTCCACCATATTTTTTAGATGTGGATAGTTATTTATATGCTCATTAATTTCTTTTTCGAGAACAATAATTTGCTCCTCTATTGCCAAAATTACTTTAGATATAGCTTCTTTGCAACTGGAATGCATATTTTTGTTTTCCAAGCGATTTGTCTGTTGCACCTTATCATCTTTTAGCGATTGCATGCAACGGTAAAGCTCCCTCAAATGCCTCATTTCAGGTGTAATGGGCTTCCAAAGAGCAGGTTTGTTGGCGATACAAAATCTAGCTATCATAGCTGCATCTGATTTATCTGTCTTATTTCTGAGCAGCTCACTTTTGCCAAAAGCTTTGATTTGGGCTGGGTTTACTATACTGACATTATGTCCTAAATCGTGCATAAAAGTAGCCAAATCTTCTCCATACCAACTAGTTGCTTCAAGACATAAATGAGTAAGATTTGCTCCATGGCCATTGCACCAAACTACAAGTTTTGCAAAACCATCTTGATTATTTTGAAAGACTTTGTGTCGTTTTTTACTGTCCACTAACAAACAAACATCAAATTTCTTTTTTGAAATATCCACACCCAAAATAGCATTTACTTGCATAAAATTGCCTCCAAGACTATAAATAAACTGAGAGTTTAGACTAACCTTGTAATACGGGATATAATTCCAAAAGATACTGTTCAGTCTTTAACTCTATGGGAGGGAAGCAAAATCTGGGATTCGGCCTTAATGGCATTAGTGTCGCATCAGCTTCACCCTCCCTGTGAGGTATTTTAGCTCTAATGCCTCACATCATAAAGATACAAGTGTCAGCTACTTGGATGACAAGAAAGGGAGCACTGGAATGACATTATCTGTTGTGCAATTTACCTTCAAAAATGAATGTTTGTACAGTTATGTGTCAAGCACTGGGATGACAAGAAAGGGAACACTGGAATTTTTGTTTCAGCATTAGCCATGCATCTAAACAGATGCGTTGCCTTGAGAATCGCAACATCCATGCAGTTATGCGCGTAACACTAAAAATCAAAAAAAACAAAGAGGCAGACTTAATCTACCTCTTTTATTTCACTTGGCTATACTGTCTGTTGTTGAGAAGCAACTTGTTCAACAATAAGCGAGCCTAAATAAGTGTTAACCTCTTTAGCACCCTCTTTTTCTAAACCTAATGTTTTATTCCATTCTGTTTTATCTACCATACGCGTCAAGTTAAGGAATGTAGAGAGCTTAAAGTAGATACCCTGGTCTTCCTATATCTGTCTTTCAAAGAAAACTTTGACCAGATTATAGTAAGCTTTTTTAGAAAAATTTTTAAATTATTGACAATATTGTTTAATATCAAAAAGAGCTCTCTAACCCGCCTTTTCAATTCAATAAATGCCTTTGTTAAACTGAGCTCCGTGTTCTTTTTTAGTTTTACACAGCCAATCATTCCGTGAAATACGAGAATAGCACATAATTTTGCGTATAGCTCGCACAATACTCTAAATGGATTTGTCTTTCCTTTTAGTTTATCAAGATTGATATGACTTTTATATAGTTTAAATAGTAATTCGATTTGCCATCTTACTCTATAAACCGTCAATATTTGTTCAGCATTAATTTTACTCTCTGGAACATTAGTTATAAATATTGACCAATCTAATAACTTTTGATTCTTTTGAGAAGATGTATATCCATGTGACTTTGCTAATTTATTAGCCTTTCTTCTTCTAGCCATAGACTGTTCTTCAGTTAGCTTTTGACATATAATTCTTACCTTAATTTTTACTTCCTTTCCTAATAATACTTCTTTTTCTGAAGATAATTGACCTTCCAAATACTCCAATAGCTCTATTTTTTGATTTGTTTCTATATCATATATATTGGTATCAGACTTATAACGACTAACAAAATATGCACCTGCTTCATCAATCTGTTTAAAAGAACTAGGCACAAAGTAGCCCAAGTCAAATATTAGCAAATCATTGGCTGATAAACCGTTCAGATAATCCCTATAACCTTGATCCGACCTTATTCCTTCCATAAAATTTAACTTATCTAGCGCTTGATTCAGGTAATCAAAGACTAACTGTAGCTTTATTCCTGATTTGGTATTATTCTCACAATCTCTATAGCTACTGCCATATCCTTTGTACATATCTTCCATGCTACTGGGCAGGCTAATGTAGCTGCTATCCAATAATTTAACGCTTCCAAATTGCTGTAAAATTTTGCAATCAATCTGTAGACTTTTTTTAAATAAACACAAAGCTTCGTTATACATTTTTTTCATGAACTCAACTGCTTCTTCACTAAACCTAAAATCTAAACCCTGTTTTGTAATTTCTATCGAGTCTTCATTTAGCAATTGGCACATTGTTTCTATGCTGCAATCATCAACTCCTATGTTACCAAAAACCATAGCTTTTATGAATGATGAGCCATTAAGTTTTCTCTTTCTTTTTATAAAACCTACTGCAATTGATATTTCGTCTGCTTTTTCATTAAAGAATTCATTGAGGTCTTTTGATAAGCAAGCTATTCTGTCCATTGTAAGTTCTCTCATTCATATATCCAAGAGAATTTATACCTTATTATTTTCCTTCACTCTATCAACTTTACTTACACTTTTCCTTAACTTGACGCGTATGGTTTTATCTACTGTCTCGAACTTACCTTCTTTGTTTTTCACTTCTAGTGAATCTATCTCGAAGAGTGAAGTATTGCCCAGCTTATTGGTAAACTGATTAATATCAACAATAATACGGTAGTTCTTGCCTTCTAAGCTGAAGTCTATATAATATTTATCCTTTTCTACCTTACCTTCTTCATCTTTAACTTGGTTATTCCTTGCAATTTCCCTAAATGCGTCTTCTGTTACTAGCAACCCATCCTCAATAACCTTCAGAGCTTTCAACTCAGATATTTCGTTATTTTTGCTGATAGCATATATTGCTAAATAAGTCAGCGCAGCAGCAACAAATGCTAAAACGCCCATTCCAAGTGGTGTAGCTGCAAAAGCTGCTAGCTTGCAAGTTGAAGGCCTCCAAAGCGGTGTTGAAAGTATTGCTAATCCACCTATAACGTATATAGCAGTAAATGCAACAAATACAGTGTTTGCTTTGTGGAGCTGGCCACAATGATTTTTGAAAGTTAGCATAAACGACTTCATTTAATAAAATATTAATATGCTTAAATTGTGTATAAAAGAACTGTCATAGTCAAGCTTTTTCGTAAGCTACCTGCCGCTTGAGCCAAAGCCCCCTGCATTGCGACCGGTTTCTTCTGCGCAGAATTCTTCTCTGTCATCCCAAATTACCTGAGATACAGGAGAAATAAGGATTTGTGCGATTCTATCTCCTCTTTTTATTTCGTATGGCTGATTACTTAGATTAATTAGACAAATTTTAACTTCACCTCGATAATCAGAGTCTATAGTGCCCGGAGAATTTAAGACAGTGATTCCATGTTTTGCAGCAAGACCAGAACGTGGGCGGATTTGCCCCTCAAAACCGTTTGGTATTGCAATCACAATTCCAGTTGGAACAAGTAATCTTTCAAGTGGATTTAAAACAGCAGAATCATTCAATGCAGCATAAAGATCCATGCCAGCACTCTGCGTAGTTGCATAACATGGAAGAGACAAGTCTTCTCCGTGTGATAATCTTTTTATTTCTACTTTAATTTTACTTCTTTGCACTCCAATTTACCATCTATGAAGACTCAATTATAGCATGTAAATTGTATCTGCAAAAGTGATAAATGTTACATCGTAAATGATGTCATTCCAGCGCGTGACGCTAGGCCATAAAATTCCTTGACAAGTTCAGTGCCCCTTTTTTTGTCATCCCAGTGCCCCTATGATGTCATTCCAGTCTGGAATCTAGTCCTTATTATGCAGCCACTTGGTTGAAATTAAGTCTTCTAGATCCCAGATACTGTCTCTGCTGTCAAACAAATTATCCAACAAAATTACAATTAAATGGTTGATTATTTTTAAGAATACCAAAAAAGACATGCATTAATTTTCGCATTAACGCAAGAACTATGACTTTTGGACATTTGCCTTTACTTGCTAGACGCTGACAAAACTTTTGAAAATGATTATTATGGTTTTTGACTACTATAGCTGGCATATAAAGAGCTTTTCGAATACGCTCAGATCCTATTTTGCATATGCAACTTCTCTTACTTACTGACGATCCCGATTGATAATGTCCTGGATTTAGACCAGCAAAAGCTGTAAATTGTTTAGCATTGTCAAAGTTATCAACTGATGGCATTTCTGCGACAACAGCAACAGCAGTAAGATATCCTATACCTTTTATAGTCTTAAGGTTTTCCACCATATTTTTTAGATGTGGATAGTTATTTATATGCTCATTAATTTCTTTTTCGAGAACAATAATTTGCTCCTCTATTGCCAAAATTACTTTAGATATAGCTTCTTTGCAACTGGAATGCATATTTTTGTTTTCCAAGCGATTTGTCTGTTGCACCTTATCATCTTTTAGCGATTGCATGCAACGGTAAAGCTCCCTCAAATGCCTCATTTCAGGTGTAATGGGCTTCCAAAGAGCAGGTTTGTTGGCGATACAAAATCTAGCTATCATAGCTGCATCTGATTTATCTGTCTTATTTCTGAGCAGCTCACTTTTGCCAAAAGCTTTGATTTGGGCTGGGTTTACTATACTGACATTATGTCCTAAATCGTGCATAAAAGTAGCCAAATCTTCTCCATACCAACTAGTTGCTTCAAGACATAAATGAGTAAGATTTGCTCCATGGCCATTGCACCAAACTACAAGTTTTGCAAAACCATCTTGATTATTTTGAAAGACTTTGTGTCGTTTTTTACTGTCCACTAACAAACAAACATCAAATTTCTTTTTTGAAATATCCACACCCAAAATAGCATTTACTTGCATAAAATTGCCTCCAAGACTATAAATAAACTGAGAGTTTAGACTAACCTTGTAATACGGGATATAATTCCAAAAGATACTGTTCAGTCTTTAACTCTATGGGAGGGAAGCAAAATCTGGGACTCGGCCTTAATGGCATTAGTGTCGCATCAGCTTCACCCTCCCTGTGAGGTATTTTAGCTCTAATGCCTCACATCATAAAGATACAAGTGTCTGGGCACTGGGATGACACCCTGACAACCGTCATCCCGCTACTTGTTAGCGGGATCTAGAGATACCGCGAATGAATCGCGGTATGACGTGGATTGCTGTCATTCCAGTGTCAGCTACTTGAATGACACCCTCTTGGTATTCGTGTGGTTGTAAGCAGTATAGCTATAAATCACTCACAATCAATATGCTTGAATTACTCTCAGTAAATAAATCAAGCATAATGTTAGGTATTCTACCATCAACTATGTGAACAACTCCAGCACATTCCTCCGCCATTTTAACGTATGCCATAAGCCTTTCAATAAATTTTTCCCCTTTAATTTTCCCACAATCAATCGATGCATTTAAATTTTTAACAGATATCTTCCTGCCACCAATTTTATCTATTTCTTCATCTGTGTCACTCAAGATTATCATTTTAGATGCAGAAACTGCAATTGCAATTGCGCTTGCAGTGCTATCGGCATCAATATGATACGTTTCCCCATCTTTTCCATGACCAATTGGTGCAATAACTGGTATAAAATCTGATTCTTCAATAAAAAATAATATATCAGGATTGATTTCAGTGGGTCTACCGATGAACCCCATGTCTAATATCTTTTCGATATTATTTGATCTATCTTCTCTAAGCGTAGCGGTTATTTTTTCGGCTTTAATTAAGTGACCATCTTTTCCACATAATCCAATAGCTGAACCACCAGCAGAATTTATATACTGAACAATTTTTTTATTAACTGAACCACACAGTGCCATTTCAATGATTTTCATAGTGTCTTTGTCTGTAAGTCTGATACCATTCACAAACTTACTGTTCATATCCAGCATTTTTAACACTGAGTTAATTTCATATTCTCCGTCATGAATTATTACCGGATTTATACCAAGCTGCTTCAACAAGACAACATTATGCACAAAAGTATTAAATAGTGTTTCATCTAAGATTATTGTACCACCGCATTTAATGACAAAAGTCTCGCCTACAAAGCTAGGTATGTTAGATAGCACTTCAAGTAATATTTCTGCTTTTTGTTCAAATGATACCTCACCCTTTAAAAATTCACTACTCTTCATTTTTTTATCTTGTAAACTTGAAAAACTCATCTCTTACCTTGGTTATTTTATGCTTAACACGGATGCTCATTTGATGAATTGACACATTCTCATTATTAATCCATTTTTGAATATCTTCTATAACAGCACCTAAGCTTTTTTGACTTACTTTATCTATTTTTGTTAGCACAATGTTAAAGTTAATGTTATTATATATTAACCAATAAATGAAGTCTTTGTCTATTTCTTTTAATCCTACCTTGCTATCTATCAACACAAACACTCTTCTTAGATTTCTTCTTTGAATTAGATAATACTCAATTAAGTTTAAATATTGTATAATTTCCTCCTTACCTGCATGAGAATAACCATACCCTGGCAGGTCAACAAGCCTGAACTTATCATTGTACATAGAGTAAAAATTTATTTGTCTAGTGCATCCAGGTTTAGAGGAAACTCTGGCAGCTTTTTTGCTGTTTATCAGTAAGTTAATCAGACTGGATTTTCCTACATTTGATCTACCAGCAAACGCAATCTCTGGAGCCGATTCATCTGGTAATGTTTTTATGTCCGAAGCTCCAAATATGAAATTGCAGTTTGATGTTATCTGTTTTGCCATTATATTCAACTAGAAGGTAGTAGGTATATTATAGTGTTATTGCTTGATATAAGAAATTTTTTATTTCAGTATATATTACTTAGCTAGATCTGTGCTATATGGATATGGAAAATAATTTACAAGACTTAAAGAAAAAATTTAATGATATAGAGAGGAATTTGGAAAATCCTACCAATTTAAGTCAAAAAGAATTCATTACCCTTTCAAAGGAATACTCTGAGCTCAGGCCAATAATCAAGATAATTGATGAATATAACACGCTGAAAGAGGAAATTTCAGACTTAGAAGAAATAATGAAAGATGAAAACAGCGAAGGTGATATAAAAGAGTTAGCAAAAGAAGAATTTTTCGAAAAGCACAAGGTATTATTACCAAAAATAAAAGCAAAATTAAAGTTAGCATTATTGCCCAAAGATGAAGATGACTCAAGAAATGCAATATTAGAAATTAGAGCAGGTACAGGCGGAGAAGAAGCAGCATTATTTGCAGCAATGTTATTTCGTATGTATCAAAAATATGCAGAAAGAAGAAATTGGAAGTTCGAGCCAATAAGCATTTCTAATACAGGTATAGGTGGCTATAAGGAAGCTTCTGCACTCATTAATGGAACAGAAGTTTTTGCAAGGTTGAAATTTGAATCAGGGGTGCACAGAGTACAGAGAGTGCCAGAAACTGAATCCTCAGGAAGGTTGCATACCTCTGCCGCTACTGTTGCGATATTACCTGAAGTAGAAGAAGTTGACTTTAAAATAGAAGAAAAAGACTTACGAATAGATGTTTATAGATCCAGTGGTCCTGGAGGGCAATCAGTGAATACAACTGACAGCGCAGTAAGGGTCACCCACTTGCCAACAGGGATAGTTGTGATACAGCAAGATGAAAAATCGCAGCACAAAAATAAAGCTAAAGCGCTCAAAGTATTGAGGGCAAGGCTATACGAAATTGAAAGACAAAAAAAAGAAATGGAAAGGTCAACAATGAGGAAAAGCCAAATTGGCTCTGGTGATCGTTCCGAGCGCATAAGAACATATAACTTTCCACAATCAAGAATAACAGATCATAGAATTAATCTAACTTCACATCGGTTAGAGCAGATTATAAAAGAAGGTGAACTAGATGAATTTATTGAGGCATTAATTTCACGCAATGAAGCAGAAAGATTGGCCGGGGAAAGTTAGCAGCCTACAATGGAATATCTTTATTAATTACATAGGATCTTTTAAACGCAATAGATAGACAGTAAAAACAAGTTCTAGTACTATCGCGGATAAAACAAGAACAGCTACACTAATTGTTTGACCATTGTAAATGTAGCTTGTTAAGCCGATAAAAATAGCCATGATAAAAGCTCTAATGAACGAGACTGCAGAAGAAGCTGTGCCTTTAATTTCAGGGAAAACATTTATTGATGCATTAAAAATCACTGGCTGGAAAATTGCACAACCGATAGAAAAAATAATCATAGACAGTGTTACTAAGAGGTTGTCCGGAAACAAGTAAAAGGCTATAATATCTGAAATTTTAGTACGGGGTAAAGATGAGAAAAAAGTATCCAACAGATCTAAGCGAAAGGGAATAGGCAAGAATAGAAAAACACTTCAGAGTATCATACAAGAAAGGAGGAAGGCCGCCAAAGTATAGCAAAAGAGAAATATTAGAAGCAATTTTCTATGTATTGCGTACAGGGTGTCAATGGCGGTATTTACCAAATGATTTTCCGCTATGGAAGACTGTGTATGAGCAGTTCAGGCAATGGAAGAAGCAGGGAATTTTTGAGAAAATGAATTATGAAATTACAAAATATAGTAGAAGAAAAATAGGAAGGAATGAGCAGCCAAGTGCCTGTATAGTAGATAGTCAATCTGTAAAGACTACAGAAAAGGGGGGATCAAAGGCTATGATGGAAGTAAAAAAGTAAAGGGTAGAAAAAGGCATATAATTACAGACACTCAGGGTTTTATACTAGGTTGTTACGTAGGCGCTGCTAACGAAAATGATAGAGATGGTATTAAAATAGCATTAAACAATATGAGAACAAAATATACTAAAGTTAAAAAAATGTGGGCTGACATGGGATACCAAGGAAGAAATTTAAAGAATCACATAAAGGAAGAATATGACATAGATATTGAAATTGTTACAAGGCCTCCATGTAGATTTTGGGTGCACAAAGATACGCCACCTGAGCTACTACCAACAAGAGAACAAGGGTTTAAAGTACAGCCAAGAAGATGGGTTGTAGAAAGGACTTTTGCTTGGGTTAATAGGAATAGAAGGCTATCGAAGGAGTATGATTTACTCACAACATCCACTGAGAATTTCATATACCTAGCTATGAGTAGGGTTATGTTAAAGAGGGAATATGCTTGAATTTACTTGTTTCCGGACAACCTCTAATACCAATTCTCATTGTTGTCCAGTCAAATAGGAAACATTGCAGAGTTGTTTAATTGTGGAGCTGGCAAGAGAAGTAATAAATTTGCACAAAGCACCCTCAAGTAGAGCAATTGTATCGTATATTTTATTGCGCAAAATGTTCTGTTTTATATATAACCAAAGCCTCTCAACAGGATTTAGCTTAGGTGAGTATGGAGGTAGGTATATAATGTCGATATTTTTAGGTACCTTTAAATTTTTTGACCTATGCCAACTAGCACAGTCCATAACGAGAAAAGCCTCTCGTGTTTCTAGATATTGCGAAATTTGCTCAAGAAATATGTTCATGCAATCAGTGTTGACATTTGGTGCAAATAAGCTAGAACTCTCTCCATTTCTAGGATTAACTGCACTATAGAGATAGAAATTTTGCCTACCTAATTTTGTTTTAACCTGTGTTCTAATCCCCTTTTTAAACCACCCATGTCCAACTTTTGAATGTGTGCCAAACCGTGATTCATCAAAGAAAAATAGCTCTTTTTCTGGATACTTGCTAATAGCTCAATTGAGATTTTTTTTTGAATTCCTCTTGTTTGCTTTTATCTTGTCCATTATGAACTGGTCTTGGTGTAATATATGAGAATTTCATCTTTTGCATATGGCGGTGTACTGTAGATTTGCTGATATTTAATCCGAACTTTTCCTGGATTCTTATTCTCATTTCTTTAATGGTGATATTAGGATTTTCTTCTATCCACTCTTCAATTTGCTGTAGTTGAGCCTGATTTAATTTAGTTTTTCTACGACGTTGTGAAGGAGCAAACAGTTTTTCTTCTCTGCCAATTTTCAAGAGTTTTACCCACGAAGTTAGTGCGCTTCTTGAAATGCAATATATTTTTGCTACAGCCGTTATACTGTACTTTTTTGCTGCAATTACAGCATTTAGTTTTTTTGAAACATATGCATTATTCCTTACTTTCTTCAGCATTTCTTTTGCTGATTCTACTACTTTTTCATCCAATAATTTTGATCTTAATGCCATTTAAACCTCGCTATTTTACTTACTTCAGTATGGCTTTTCTTCCATCATTGTCCATCTGTTTGCCCTGTAATGGGAATTGGTATTAGAGGTTGTCCGGAAACAAGTAAAAGGCTATAATATCTGAAATTTTAGTACGGGGTAAAGATGAGAAAAAAGTATCCAACAGATCTAAGCGAAAGGGAATAGGCAAGAATAGAAAAACACTTCAGAGTATCATACAAGAAAGGAGGAAGGCCGCCAAAGTATAGCAAAAGAGAAATATTAGAAGCAATTTTCTATGTATTGCGTACAGGGTGTCAATGGCGGTATTTACCAAATGATTTTCCGCTATGGAAGACTGTGTATGAGCAGTTCAGGCAATGGAAGAAGCAGGGAATTTTTGAGAAAATGAATTATGAAATTACAAAATATAGTAGAAGAAAAATAGGAAGGAATGAGCAGCCAAGTGCCTGTATAGTAGATAGTCAATCTGTAAAGACTACAGAAAAGGGGGGATCAAAGGCTATGATGGAAGTAAAAAAGTAAAGGGTAGAAAAAGGCATATAATTACAGACACTCAGGGTTTTATACTAGGTTGTTACGTAGGCGCTGCTAAGGAAAATGATAGAGATGGTATTAAAATAGCATTAAACAATATGAGAACAAAATATACTAAAGTTAAAAAAATGTGGGCTGACATGGGATACCAAGGAAGAAATTTAAAGAATCACATAAAGGAAGAATATGACATAGATATTGAAATTGTTACAAGGCCTCCATGTAGATTTTGGGTGCACAAAGATACGCCACCTGAGCTACTACCAACAAGAGAACAAGGGTTTAAGGTACAGCCAAGAAGATGGGTTGTAGAAAGGACTTTTGCTTGGGTTAATAGGAATAGAAGGCTATCGAAGGAGTATGATTTACTCACAACATCCACTGAGAATTTCATATACCTAGCTATGAGTAGGGTTATGTTAAAGAGGGAATATGCTTGAATTTACTTGTTTCCGGACAACCTCTAAGGAAGAAAGCGAAGCCTTCATTAAGGGTGAGGGCACTTTTCAACCAAAAGGAATTTTAGCTTATGAAAATGGAAACAGTTATAATAAAATAGAGCAAGTTAAAACTGAAAAATTAGATAGTGATTCAATAATGATGTTGTATTACTCTCTGGACGAATATTATTCCAAAAATGCGTCATTTTTGATGAACAGGAGTACGTTGAAGGACATTAGGCTACTAAAAGCTCAAACAGGTCAATATCTCTGGCAACCAAGTTTGTCGCTTAAAGCCCCAGATACCTTAATGGGAATACCAGTATATCAATCTGCCGATATGCCACCAGCGCCAAACAATCAGCTACCAGTAATTGCGATGGCAGATTTCAAACAAGCTTATAAGATTGTAGATAACAGAGGAATGAGAATATTAAGAGACCCTTATACGAATAAACCTTATGTGAGGTTTTTTGTCACTAAGTGTGTCGGCGGAGAGGTTGTAAACACCAGTGCTATTAAATTGTTGAAAGTTGCGAGCAAGTACTAAAAACTTCCGCAGCATCATCTTTATAGCTGATCAAAGCAACACGTCATACCGCGATTCATTCCATAACTGTACGAACATTGTGATTTTGGCCCATCAGGAGGGTGTCACCCCAGTGCTTGACACATATAGCTAAACTGACTTAGATTTACCGACAGTTTGAAAAACAAAAATTCGTCATTCCGCTACTTGTTAGCGGAATCTATGCTGAGATATCGTGGCGGTATGACGTAGGAAAACCTTTCTTGGGTTAGCTATAGTTTGCTATATTATGTGATTTTATTTTTAGCGTTGCTTCTTATATTATGTAATTTATTTTCCATAATATACATTATGTAATTTTCGATGCTAAGATCTGTTATAGCTCTCAGTATGATATGAGTGATTCTCTTTTAATAATTATTTTTTAAATAGTTTGTTGGTTCATCAATTTCTTTAGGATTGATATCTACAATTATTTTTCCGTTTTTTAACAGAATAATCCGATCTGATATTTTTGTTAAAAAATCCAAATTGTGAGAAGCGATAATCATAGTAATACCCATATCTCTAACTGATTGTAGTAGTTCCACAACGTCGACTATTGTTGCTACATCTAAACCAGACGTTGGCTCATCGCATAATAGAATCCTTGGATTCATCATTAAGCTTCTGGCAAGCGCAACCCGCTGTTTTTGCCCACCGGATAGATTACTAGGGTAATCATTTTTTTTAGAGGCAATACCCAAAGACTCAAGTAGTGAATCACTTTGATCCTGAGTTTTGTTTTTAAGTTTGGGAGCATATGTAAGATTTTCCCAGACAGTCATATGTGGGAAAAGTTGAAAATCCTGAAATACAAAACCAGTACTATCATTGCATTCAATGCTACCAGAATCTAAAACTTCGAGTTTTTGTATACAACGTAACAATGTTGATTTACCACTACCAGAAGGACCAGCAAGACCAACTATAGATTGTTCTATAATCAGGTTAATATTATTAAGTACTGGAATATTATTAAATAATTTACAAACATTATGCATTTTTATCATATATACCTTTCTGTTCAATCTTTTTGCCTATATATTCAATTAGTAATACAAGAGCGTAATAATAAGCCCCAGCAAGACAAAGTGGTATAAAATAAGTAAATTGTTCTGCTGCAAGCATTTGCGCAGAGCGCATAATATCAACACCACCAATAGTAGAGATTAATGCCGTTTCTTTAAGGAGTGCAATGATCTCATTTATCATTGCAGGAAGAATATTTTTAATAACTTGTGGTAATATAATATCTCTCCACATATAGAAACTAGGTATTTGTAAAGTTTTAGCTGCTTCAAACTGGTTTTTTGATATAGTTTCAATACCAGCTCGTAAAATCTCAGCAATATAAGCACAGCTATTTAGACCAAATGCTATAATGCCAGCACTAAATATGTTTAATTTAGTTCCTGCAATGGTTGGAGTCATAAAATAAACAACACTTAACTGTAATATAAGGGGGGTGCCACGTATTACAGATATAATTCCATTAATTAATGGAATACAGATCTTATTATATCTGAGTACTGAAAATAACCCTCCTAGACTCATACCTAAAAGCAGTCCTCCAATCAATAATTTTAAAGTAAAGGCAAGGCCTGTTCCAACAAACAAGAAATTAGAAATTAATTCTTGCATCAGTTATCTCCTAGCCATTTTTCTGCTATCTTTTGTATTACACCTTTACTTTCTAAACTTTTTAACGCCTCGTTTATTTTATCCTTTAAATCAGATCCTTTATTCACAGCAATAGAATAACCATTATCTGACTTAGCGATGGCTGACCATGATAGACCAGGATTTTTTTTGCTAAATACTTTACCTTGGAATTCATCAATTAGGACGCTATCAACATGACCAGACTTTAATGTTTCTACAGCTTGATTATTATTGTCTATAGCAATAATTTGAGCTGTTGTAGGAACATGCTCTTTTAGCCAAATTTCCATGACAGTTCCTAGTTGAACGGCTATCTTCTTGTGAGTTAAGTTGTTTATACCGGCTATGGGTTTATTTTTGTGATATAGAATACCAAATTCCCCTGTATAATAACTATTTGAAAAATCAAAATTTTTTTCACGCTCTTCTGTGCTACCAATAGTAGATATAGCAGCATCTACAGAATTACTTTGCAATGCTGCAAATATAGTACTAAACTGCATATCTTTAAATATCGCTTCTTTACCTAACTCTTTTGCTACTAATTGAGCAAGCTCAATGTCAAAGCCAGTAAATTTACCATTTTCATAATATTCAAAAGGTGGATAATCTGCAGAAATTGCAAATCTAATGATATTATCGTGTTTATCTTCCTTGCATCCTGTTAATAGAATACTTATCGCTATAATAGCATTTAAAATGTATTTTTTCATATTACTAATTTATATTCATATTTTATTCATCTTGTGAATATAGACATTAAAAATTGAATAGTCAAGAAATAATGAATATAATTTCAAATATACTTATTACATATTCAATATGAGGAAAATGCATAATGCATGACAACACACTAGGTGAACATATTTTAAATATTATTCAAAATCATGAAATTTTAGAACAGAGCGATTTACAGACCTTACTCAAAAAAAGAGGGTATAACATTTCTCAGGCTACTTTATCAAGAAAATTGAAAGAACTTAAAATTGCCAAAGTTGCTGGTATGTATAAAGTAATTGACATCAACCAATATCGATTACCATTAATACTTAATATGCAAATTTCGGATTTTGGTTTAATAGTACTACACACTCAACCAGGACAAGCTAGCAGTCTGGCTTACTTTCTAGATCAGAAATATGTTATTTATTCATTAAATAATAGCAAAAACATAGGAATTATAGGAACTATAGCAGGTGATGATACAGTATTACTGATCATCAAAAGTAAGGCTGAACTTAACAAAGTATTACAATCAATTTATGAAACATTTCCATATTTAAGTCCTGAATAAGAATGTTGTAAGTTAAAAATGTGATATAAAGGAGATAAGAGGGATTTCTTTGTTTAAATCTTTGTCTTCTTTTTTTCAATATACCTACATATCAGAATGGACAATTCATATAGAATCAGCATAGGTATTGCAAGCCCTACTTGGCTTAATACATCAGGTGGAGTTAAGATTGCAGCAATAATAAAAATTACCACTATTGCGATTCTACGTTTATTTGACAAACTTTGTGCAGTCAGTAGCCCAACTCTCACCATTAATGTGAGTATGACTGGAATTTGAAATGCAGTGCCAAATGCAAACATAAATTGGAGAACGAGGTCTAAATATTCGCTAACTGATGGCATAAACTCTATCGGTATATCGAAGGATTTACCACTGTGTTCGAAGTTGATAAAAAACTTCCAGGCTAAAGGAAATATATAGTAATAGACTACAGTAGCTCCCGTTACAAATAAAACCGGTGTTGCAATTAAGTATGGCAACAACACTGCCCTTTCACTTTTATATAACCCAGGTGCTAAGAACATATAGAATTGCCATGCAAACACAGGAAAAGAGAGCAAAAGTGCACTCATCATTGCAACTCTAAGATACACAAAAAATGCCTCTGTTAAGTCTGTGTAAATTAAAGAAAAACCTTCGCTACCTTTTGTTGCTTCTATTAAAGGTGCGAGTAAAAAACGGTATATATTTTCCTTAAAGTAATAACAAAAACCAAAAGCAACGCAAAAAAATAGAAAGCAAAAGATAACTCTTTTTCTGAGTTCCGCAAAGTGCTCATAAAATGAGGCGTATTTGTTTGAGTTCCAGTTCATACTTTACTATAGCTCAATAATACTATGTCTAACATTCTCAGCGAAAAAGCCCACTCATTGTCATACCACGCTGCAACCCTGCATATATCACCTGTAACATATGTACCAGTTAAATCCACAATTGCACTATAAGGGTTATGCACAAAATCTATTGAGACTAAAGGTTCCTCGCATATAGAAAGTACATTTGACATTGGATAACCCTCTGTCATCCTAGTACCCTCTGATGTCATCCGAGTAGCTGACACTGGGATCCAGAAATTAGATTCCAGCGTCACGCGCTGGAATGACGTAGAGGAGAGAGCTGCATCCTTAAATATTTCATTGATTTCTTCAACGGTCGCTTTCTTATCAGTCGTAAATTTAAAATCAACCATAGAAACATTGCTAACTGGAACTCTGACGGAAGTGCCATCTAGTTTTCCTTTTAATTCATGGATGACAGAACCAATTGTTTTTGCTGCCCCGGTTGTAGTTGGCACCATAGATAATCCGCAAGCCCTTGCTCTACGCAAATCTTTATGATTACCATCAAGAACATTTTGATCATTCGTGTAGGCATGTATAGTAGTCATAAAACCGCTTTTTATGCCTAAACTAGAATGTAGGACTTTCACAATCGGAGCAAGGCAATTTGTAGTGCAAGAACCTGCTGATATCACTTTATGCTCTTTTTCGAGCATATCGTTATTCACACCATAAACTATAGTGACATCAGCATCTGGAACTGGAGCAGAGACAATTACTTTCTCTGCATTGTGCCTTATTGCTTCTTCACGTTTGTTGAATGCACCAGTACATTCAAGTATTACATCAACATTCCAAGGAATATTTTCAGGGCTCCGTTCTCTATACAAAGAAAACTTTCTGCCATTTATGGATAGCCAATTTTGAGACTCATTAAAATCAATATCACCACTGAATTTGCCATGAACAGAATCATATTTAATCAAATGTGCATGCTGCTTTGCACTGAGCGATCCATTGATAGCTACAACTTCTATTTGTTTGCTATATTCTTCTATTTCGAAAATAGCACGCAATACGCCTCTGCCTATTCTACCCAGACCATTAATTCCTACACGAATCGTCATCTCTTCATTCAAAAAATTTAATTATAGAGGATATCACTTGATATTTCATTTTATTCTTTTGCTTTTCTATCGGTATGAACATTATAGCAAGGAGACAGGGCTAAAAACTTGCTTGACAAACTCCGCCAGCCCCCTTATCATAAAGTTGAAGCTATTTATTTATCTTCGCAATCTGCAGATTAAAACGACAAAGGGAACTTTGTATTTGGCGTAAGTCATGCTTAATTTTTTGCACTATGTGCACCTCATGTCTTTATAAAACTCTTGGTTTCTACCTATACAAGCCGAAACGCGCTTATAAAGCGTTTAAGACATCAAAAGACGTCAAATAGAACAAGGGAGAATTTGAATACTAGCTACCCTAGGTTTTCTTTGCCTTTTTTTCTGCTTAGTAAATTTTTTAATGTTTATAGCTAAAAGTTAGTTGCAGTTTAAATGCAGCTGAGTCGCGGTTACTAAGTGTAAAAAACATAAAAAAACGCCAATACTGAAAATAGACAATGACTAGGGTTTCTTTTGCCTTTTTTTCGTTTGGTAAGTTTCTTAATATTCATGGCTAAAGATTGCACGAATGTTGCAATTACAAAAGCGTTTCTACTAGGAGGGTGTCATCCCAGTGCTTGACACTGGGATGGCTTTGTTGCATCGCTACTTATGAAAGGCTAACTATAGTTAGGATTATAAGTAACCTATTGAAAATCTTGTTTTTTTGCAATCAATCTGATCAAATTTAAGAATAGTAATTTGTTATTTATATTAATAAATTTAATTCTATTGAAAATAGCTAAAGCATTGAAATTCTTGAATTTTAGCCGGATTGGTAAATGGTAGTGAAATTTCTTTTACTCAAATTTAGGTATTCATTGACCGTTCTTGTTATAAATACCAGAATAATAAGCTACTGATATTCCCTATCTTTTTTATCTTTAATCCATCATAGCTAGCGATGCAACAAAGCCCACTGGGATCCAGGAATTTTATTAAGTTGGTAAGCATAAAAGTAGCCATTTTACGTTACAATACAATGTTTTGATGATTATGGAAAGGCTGGATCCCAGTGTCACGCACTGGGATGACAAAAAAGAGGCTACTCGGATGACAAGAAAGGAGCACTGCTATTATAGAGTGAAATGAGATCCCAGATATTTGTATGGTTAGAGGTTGTCCGGAAACAAGTAAAAGGCTATAATATCTGAAATTTTAGTACGGGGTAAAGATGAGAAAAAAGTATCCAACAGATCTAAGCGAAAGGGAATAGGCAAGAATAGAAAAACACTTCAGAGTATCATACAAGAAAGGAGGAAGGCCGCCAAAGTATAGCAAAAGAGAAATATTAGAAGCAATTTTCTATGTATTGCGTACAGGGTGTCAATGGCGGTATTTACCAAATGATTTTCCGCTATGGAAGACTGTGTATGAGCAGTTCAGGCAATGGAAGAAGCAGGGAATTTTTGAGAAAATGAATTATGAAATTACAAAATATAGTAGAAGAAAAATAGGAAGGAATGAGCAGCCAAGTGCCTGTATAGTAGATAGTCAATCTGTAAAGACTACAGAAAAGGGGGGATCAAAGGCTATGATGGAAGTAAAAAAGTAAAGGGTAGAAAAAGGCATATAATTACAGACACTCAGGGTTTTATACTAGGTTGTTACGTAGGCGCTGCTAACGAAAATGATAGAGATGGTATTAAAATAGCATTAAACAATATGAGAACAAAATATACTAAAGTTAAAAAAATGTGGGCTGACATGGGATACCAAGGAAGAAATTTAAAGAATCACATAAAGGAAGAATATGACATAGATATTGAAATTGTTACAAGGCCTCCATGTAGATTTTGGGTGCACAAAGATACGCCACCTGAGCTACTACCAACAAGAGAACAAGGGTTTAAAGTACAGCCAAGAAGATGGGTTGTAGAAAGGACTTTTGCTTGGGTTAATAGGAATAGAAGGCTATCGAAGGAGTATGATTTACTCACAACATCCACTGAGAATTTCATATACCTAGCTATGAGTAGGGTTATGTTAAAGAGGGAATATGCTTGAATTTACTTGTTTCCGGACAACCTCTTAGTATGGGTTTTGCGTTATAGAATGAAGCACTTTTGGTGAATTTGTAAAGAAAACTGGATTCCAGTGGGCTTTGTTGCATCGCTAGCTATGATGGATTAAAGATAAAAAAGGTGGAGAATATCAGTAGCTTATTATTCTGGTATTTATAACAAGAACGGTCAATGAATACCTAAATTTGAGTAAAAGAAATTTCACTACCATTTACCAATCCGGCTAAAATTCAAGAATTTCAATGCTTTAGCTATTTTCAATAGAATTAAATTTATTAATATAAATAACAAATTACTATTCTTAAATTTGATCAGATTGATTGCAAAAAAACAAGATTTTCAATAGGTTGCTTATAATCCTAACTATAGTTAGCCTTTCATAAGTAGCGATGCAACAAAGCCATTCCAGTGTCAAGCACTGGAATGACAAGTTCTCGGCAACCCCTACGTCATCCCGTCACGGTATCTCTTAGCCGCTAACACGTAGCGGAATGACGATTGTCGGTAAATCTAAGTTACTGTAGCTATAAAGGCTTTCACAACAACCTATTTTCCTTGAAACTAAAATAGCTACTGAATGTAATAATAATGTGGTCTATTAATTCTATTCCTATACTTTGGCAAGCTTCTGCTAGTTGTCTAGTGAGAGATATATCGCTATTTGAAGGTTGTGTATCTCCGCTTGGATGATTGTGAGATATTACAATGGATGTTGAACCAATCAAAAGTGCGCGCTTGATGATCTCTCTGACATAAAGAGGAGTTTGATCTACTGTACCAATATTTTGCAGGTCTTCCGCTATTAGACGATACTTTTTATTCATATAGATGACACGAAAATTTTCCTTATTGAGGCTTCCTATACTTATTCTTAAATAATCAAGCAATTTTTCCCAGTTATCGATTACAGGCAGGTTTTTTATTTCTTCTCTTGCAGAACGAACAAAGGCTTGTTTTACACAAAAGATGGCAGATATCGCTGCATTGCTGACATCATCAACGTTTTGCAGCGCTTCCAGGTCAGCATTAAAAACTTTATTTAAGCTGCCAAAACTTTCTATCAAACTCTTTGCCACCGGTTTTACATCAATTCTACTATATGCTGAATATAAAATGTGCTCTAAAACTTCATAATCAAGTAATGATTGTCCATTATCTAAAATAATTTTCTCTCTTAGGCGCTTTCTATGCCCCTTTTTGTAATTTTTCATCATCAATGAATTGCTTATCTCTTGTATAATAAGAAATTAGATTTTTAAGTAAAATATTTAATAAAGCGCATGACGCACAACTGTAAGAACATTCATTTTTAAAGACAGCAAATGGTGTCATGAAAGTAGCTGAGACACTGTCCTCCTTTGTCATCCGAGTAGCTGACACTGGTTCCTTTACGACGGCAGTGCCCAGAGGTGTCATCCCAGTGCATGCACATAGTGCAAAAAATTAAAAATAAGACACCAATACGCAATACTGTTGTCGTTTAATCTGCACAGATTGAAGATAAATGAATACCTTCAGTGTCATGATAAAGGGGCTGGCGAAGGGTGTCAAGTAGTTTTTAGCTCTGCCTTCTAAGGCTTTTACTCGTGACAACCACTGTGCCTGCGATCTTATCGTGCCAAGTTTGACAGCGTTTGTTGAAATTTGACCATAAAAAGCCCAAGAACAATGGTGCAACTGACAATATAAAGGAAAAAAATCTCTTTGTTGCTTGTTTTAGGGTCATCTTTTCGAAAGTTTGTGCATCCACAACTCTAAGCCCAAATAATAGCTTTCCAGGTGTAGTAGCAAACTTTACCCACATATATATTACATAGCAAAAGAGCATAATAAACTGGACTATTTGATTTAGGATTAGTAATTTTATAAGTCTACTCTGCGTTGTCTTTTCTTCCGCAGACAGTGGTGCTTGCATTGGGGATTTTGCAGCAATTTGACTTAATATTTTGCTATCCTCTGAGTTCATAAAGAGCTGATTTAAGGCTTGGCTGCAAAACTGCAAGAACAAAACGATAATAATCAAATCAAGCAATACTGATATATAGCGCCTGAGGCCCGTTACATAACATATCCCATTTTCATCTTTCTTTACCTTTTGAATAACATTTATAGAAGAAAAAATAGAAAATAAACGATTAAAAAATTTATGTAACATATATATACTTTCCAATATTTAACGTGCCCCTGGCCGGACTTGAACCAGCATGCTTTTGCAAGCAACAGATTTTGAGTCTGCCGTGTCTACCATTCCACCACAGGGGCATTAAGTTTTAATGCTATAGGCAACACGGAATTAGTCAAATTTTTTTGCCTTTACATCTTTCAAATGAGGACTAAATATTCTACAATAATCAACAGTTACTCTCAAAACTTAAAATGAATGAATTAGCTAGTCTCTTGGGTTCAAGAAGTGTAGACAAGGAAATATGTAAATTACCGCATAACCTAGAAGCTGAACAGATGCTTATTGGTGCAATGATTCGTGATAATAGAATCTGTGATGCGGTTGAAGACACAATCACAGCGGAGAATTTCTATGATCCATTACATCAAAGTATTTTTACGCAAATATCCAAAACCAGGAAACATGGCATAATTGCCAATGAACTGAGCCTCAAAATGTTTTTTGAGAACGACCAAGCGTTTACCGAATGTGGTGGGGTAGAGTACTTAGCAAAGCTTGCAGCGAAGGCAAGTATTGCGCTTGATATCTATAGTTTGACTAGAATAATCCGTGATACTTACTTAAGGAGATGTTTAATTAAGCTCGGGCAAGAAATAGTTGGTGATAGCTACAACTACGATATTGAAAATCCTGCACAGGCGCAAATTGAACAAGCAATGACAAAATTGTTCAATTTGGCAGTAAAAAAACAAGGTGAGAAAACATATATAAAACTTGCAAGTTCAATTAAAGATGTAGTTGAGAAGATCAGCACACTGAAAAATAATCCAGAAGCGCTAGGCGTTACAACCGGACTTCAAGATCTAAATCAGCTTCTTGGTGGTCTACAAAAATCTGATTTATTAATTTTAGCTGCAAGGCCTTCTATGGGAAAAACAGCATTGGCGCTAAACATCGCACTCAATGCTTGTAAGATGTTGCAAAAAAGAGCAGATAAGCAACACTATGTAGCGTTTTTCTCGCTTGAAATGTCAGCAGAGCAATTAACTGCAAGGCTGATCACTATAGATTCAGGGATTAGTTATTATAAGGCATTAACCGGGAGAATTAGTGATTTTGAATTGCATGAATTTATCAATACTAGTACAGAATTATCTGAACTGCCTTTCATCATAGATGACACCCCTGCGCTATCGATTAGTGCCCTTCGCACCAGAATACGCTTGCTGTATCAATTATATAATGTAGAAGTGGTATTCATTGATTATTTGCAGCTAATCAGAGGAACAACAAAAAGGAGTAATGAAAATAGAGTGCAAGAAATCTCGGAAGTGACGCAGGGTTTGAAAGCAATTGCAAAGGAGCTAAATATTCCCATTGTTGCACTATCTCAGCTCTCTCGTTCTGTTGAGCAGAGGGATGATAAAAAACCACAACTTTCTGATTTACGTGATTCAGGGAGCATAGAGCAAGACGCAGATATAGTAATGTTTCTCTATAGAGAAGAGTATTATGAACTAAGAAAACAGCCAAATGAAGGAAACAATAAACATCGGGAATGGCAAGAGAAAATGGAAAAAATTAGAAACATTGCAGAGCTCATTATTGCAAAGCAGAGAAATGGACCAATTGGCAGTGTGAAGCTATATTTTGACTCTAACAGAGGTTCGTTTAAAGATTACACAGAAAGGCATAGTTCATAGCTTGGCAGCAATCTTCTTGTTCCCAAGTTCATTGATTATTTTTTTATGTAAAGATAGCTTGACAATTTCTTAAAAATCCTTTTATAATGGTATTATATTTTATAATACGTGAGATGATGAATAAAAACAATGTACCCTATCTTATAGCTGGTGCTCTGGCTACTGCAACTTTATTAGCATCTGAAGTGTTTGCTGCAGCTCCTTATATTGGTTTCTTAGCTCCAGTTGCAGCATTAAGTGTTGGCTTGCCATTTATTATTGGTTATGCTGTGTTTTCTGTTGTAACTATTGCACTTTCGTATAAAGCAATTAGTGAGAACAAAACAAATTCTGAGTTAAAAAATAAAATGAAAGCTCAAGAGCAAACAATTTCTGGGCAAAAAACTCAACTAGCTAAAAAAGAAGCGGAAGTAAAAGCTAAAGAGGAAGAAAATTCTAAGTTAAAAAATAAAGTAGAAGCTCAAGAGGAAGAAAATTCTAAGTTAAAAGATCAAGTACGCACTCAAAAGCAGAAAAATTCTGAGCAAAAAACTCAACTAGCTGAAAAAAATAAAAAGATAGAAGAAGACAAATTAAAAGTGGCAATTGCTGATGGCACTGTTCAGCTTGCAAAAGGAACAGTTAATAGCGCTGTTTGGTTTGCAAAAGAAGCAGTTAATGGTGTCTTGTATTCTGGCAAATATGCTTACGATAATTATGTGCCATCAACTGAGTCTACAAAAGGAACACTTAGTGGTATTGGAGGTGGCTTGAAAAATACTTATGATGCGTCAATTGCATCTGTAAGAGGAGCACTTAACAGCGTTGGAAGCAGCTTGTACAGTAGGATTTATGGTACTAAGGTTTCTAGTCCGGAAGAGCAGTTTAAGCGTGAAGATGGATCTAAACCTAGCATGCAAGAACTAACTCGTTTGGATTATTTAAATCTTGAGGTTCTTTCCAGTGAGCAAAAGCAACGAGCTAATAGTTTGGATTATTTAAATATTGATAACGTTCCTAAGCAACCTGATCATTTAAATGTTGATGCTGCTAAAAGTGATTTAATGAGTCTTTCTGAGGATCAGGATGTATTTTATGATGCAGAATCTGGTGATGAAAAAGATACTGAGGTTTCTAGCCTGAAAGAGCAGTTGGATGAAAACAATAAAACAAAAATTCACTCAACCACTATCGGCTGAGAGCCGAAAGGTTGGATATAGCGCTGGAAGCGCGATGAGAAGCTAAAGCTACTCCAATCTTATACTAGATATAGAATGAGGCTGATGTGCATCTGTATGTTTATTGATGTACTCATTAATGACTTCATCTGTGATATGTCCGCTGGTAGCACTAAAGTATCCTCTTCCCCAAAAACGCTTTCCCCAGTACATTTTATTTAGCTCTGGAAATTCTTGTTGAACTTTGCGTGAAGACCTGCCTTTGGCTCTTTGAACAAAATCACTCACAGCTATATGAGGAGGTATTACTACGAATAAATGTAAATGATCTGATGATATTACTCCGTTTTCTATCTTAATCCCCATTTCTTCAGATACTTCTGCTATGATTGTTCGTATTCTCTCCTTCATAGCCTTAGTTAATACTCTGTACCGATATTTTGTAATCCAGACTATATGGTACCTATGATAAAATACAGTGTGTTTTCCTTTGTCATATTCCGTCATAACTATACTTTATAAAGTACAGTTATGACATTGACAAACTAAAGTTTCTCCACCTAGAAGGTGGAGGCTTGTACCATCTTATGGAAAGTCAAGAATTTCTGTTGTATATGAGTTAGTAAAAGGGAAATTTATCAGCTTTTGGAGTGGTGTACAAAATAGTTATGTACTAGGTACTAATCTGTTGCATGCTCAACATAAAAACACCTTGGCTAATGTACCACAAGAAGAGGTTATAAATAAAGAAGCTCAAAAGCCAGAAGAGCAAGCAGAGCAAAAGCCAAATCTTCAAAGGGACAACAGCATAAACAATACGAAAGAAGACGGTAAAAATAAAAGAAGTGGAGCCGCAAGAAGAAAAAGAAAACAAGCACGAGTAGAACAACCTATAGTGTATGCAGTTAAAATAAGTAATAAATATGATGTGTTACTACCTGAATGCTTCCTTGGTTAAACATCAACCCTCAAAAAAACCGGCGTAGGTTTAGGCAGCGTAATGCCTGAACTTACGCACGTGTCGTACAAAGATTTTAAATCTCGTTGTTCTTTCGGAATTTGCAGTTGATTTAGTATCATCTCTGCTGACTTTGGAACAATCGGTTGCAATAAAGTGCCAATTATCCTGATATATTCCAGTAACTTGTAAATTACTAAATTCATGCGTTCTCTATCAGTTTTGCTTAATGTCCAGGGTGCACTTTTGTCTATGTAGGCATTTGCTTCAGAAGAGATGTTGATAATTAGAAGTATAATCTGGTTAAATTCATACTTTGATAAATGGTCCATCACTTGACCTAGTATAGCTTTGCAATTTGGCAGACTTTCTTCACCTCTAAGTAAATCTCGATCAATTGTTGGTACAATTCCAGAGCATTGCTTGTGTAAAAATGAAATTGTTCTTTGTACTAAATTGCCTATGTTGTTTGCCAGTTCTGAATTTATCCGGCTGATCATATTTTTCTTACTAAAGTTACCATCCTGGCCAAAACTTGCTTCTCGAAGGAGAAAATAGCGTAGTTGATCAACACCAAACTCTTGAGCGAGGCCAATTGGATCTATGACATTACCAAGGGACTTGGATATTTTTTCTCCCTCGTTTAGCCACCAACCATGAACTGCAATTTGTTTTGGTAGTGGCAAATCTGCTGCAAGGAGAATTGCCGGCCAATATACGGCGTGAAAGCGCAATATGTCTTTACCAATTACATGAACGTTGAAAGAGCTGTCAGCTAGGTTTGCAGCGCGTAACACTGGAATCTGCGTTTTCCCTTGGTTTGGTGTCATTCCAGCGCGTGACGCTGGAATCTGCGTTTTAGATTCTGCCCAAAACCTCTTATATTCCTCACCTTCAGTACTAGGGAAACCTATTGATGTAAGATAATTGGTTAATGCATCTATCCAGACATAGATTACGTGTTTGTCATTACCTGGTACTTTTATTCCCCAGTTAAAACTAGTGCGAGAGATTGAGAGGTCAATGAGCCCTGATCTTACAAACGATATCACTTCATTTCTTCTGCTCTCAGGAAAGATAAAACTTGGCTGATTTTTATAGAGTTCCAGTAATTTGTCTTGCCAGTTTGACAAGCGAAAAAAGTAGCTCTCTTCTTTTATCCACTGAACTTCTGCGCCTGTTGGTGCTTTGCCATCTATCAGCTCTGATTCCTGATAAAATGCTTCATCACGAACTGAATACCAACCCGAATAGGAATCCAAATATATTTGCCCTCTCTCTTCAAGTCTATTCCATAAAGCTATAACTGCTTTTTTGTGACGTTCCTCCGTAGTGCGAATAAAATCGTCATACTCAAAATTCATGAACTTAGCCAATTCTTTAAATGAAACGCTCACTTCATCTGTAAATTCTTTTGGCTGCATTTCCTTTGCTTTAGCTGCTTTTTCTATTTTTTGTCCATGTTCATCTGTACCGGTGGTAAATTTGACATTTTTCCCAGCTAGTTTCATGAACCTTGCCACCACGTCACACAAGAGAGAAGTGTATGCATGACCAATATGTGGCTTATCGTTTACGTAATATACTGGCGTGGTGATGTAAAAGTTCTCGAATTGTTCCATGGTTTAGCATTTTGATAAAAATCAACTGAGTTAATTATAGTATTAAAAAGGCAGTAATAAATAAATATTGATTAGGTTAAGCATAATTTTTGAAAAAAGCGATTTACTGAAATTTTATAAAAATAAGAAACAATCAGGCATGATTATTGAAAGAACAATGGGAAATTTTCTTGTAATTCTATTTATAGTTTTCTATGCATTTGATGCACACGCTGATGGAGCAACAGATGTAATGTGTAATGTAATAGGTTACGTTCATGGAATAGGTGGACCAATGATTACAGTGGTAATAATTGGTTCAAGCTTACTTGCAATATTTGGCAGAATGCCTTGGCCTGCACTTTTCGCACTGGGTATGTTTGTTGCTGTGTTTTTTGGTGCTCCTCAAATTGTAACAAAGGTAACAGAAAAAGAAGTTTGTTGTCTTTTTAAAGGTCAAACCTTGGAGAATGGAAAGTGTGTTGCTGATCCTGGATATGAACGTGTAGGTACAGGTTATGCTTGTCGTTCCGGTTGGGCGCTAACTAATAAAGGCTACTGTATAAAAGCTGGCCAAGATCCTTCAAAGTATTGGAAGTGAAAATGGTGCTTTTATAGAGTTAAATCTAACAAACCGCAGAGTATATAATTAACATCCACGCCTTTAGTTAGATTCCACTCACGCTTTATTACGTTGTACTCCATGCCAGCCATGTTTTGCAGCGTTACATTATTTTCTCTTAAGTGATTTGCAATTTCTGACGGCTTGAGAAATTTATTCCAGTTATGTGTACCTTTTGGCAGCCAATTTAATATGTACTCTGCACCAATTATTGCAAGACAAAAGGATTTAATAGTTCTATTTATTGTGGATATAAAGATTAACCCCTCCGGTTTTAGCAGTTCTATCGCTTTTTTCATGAAAAGCTCTAAATTATCCACATGTTCAACTACTTCCATCAGCAGAACCACGTCGTACTTCTTGTCATTGCTTAGCTCTTCAATGCTGGTGTGTATATATTCTATATTTAACCCTACTTTTTTTGCATGTGAATGCGCTACTTTTATGTTTTCTTCACATACATCTATTCCCACAACGTTAATGCCAACGCGTGCCATTGACTCTGACAAAATGCCACCACCGCATCCAACATCAAGCAATGATAATTCTTTCAAATTGCATTTTTTTAACTCTTTTATTTTCTCAATAATGTAAGATACTCTAACAGGATTCATCATGTGCAATGGTTTGAATTTGCCGTTCTCATCCCACCACTGGCCTGCCATTTTAGCGAATTTTGATATTTCATCTTCGTTATAAGTTTTTGTTTTTTTTTTCTTAGAGGTTATATTGCTGAGTTTATCAAGGCGTTTTTTATGTCTGCTTTCTTTTGAAAATTCTGTTTCGAGGAATTGTTTGACTATGTCTTTTGCTAATCCACTCGCAGTAAACCCTGCACCAAGACACAGTACATTTGCGTTGCCATGCTCGCGAGCTAATTTTGCGATCTCAACACTGTTACATAAAGCAGCGTAGATTCCTTCAAAACGATTTGCTACAGTACTCATGCCCAAACCTGTACCACAAATTAATATCCCATAATTTGCTTTTTTGCTTGTTATATCTTCTACAACTTTAACAGCATAGTTTGGGTAATCTACACACTTTTGCTTAACAGTGCAGCCTTGATCTACTACTCTGTAACCTAGGGCTTCCAGGTAAGGTTTTATTTCTGATTTTAATTCATAACCAGCATGATCTGAGGCAATTGATACTATACCTAACATATAAGAAATAAGGACATTTTATATGGGTTTGAACTTTCTGTCAAGTCATTCAATGCTTCTGACCTTTTGGGAGTTCTAAAGCTATAGCTAAGGTTTTCCTACGTCATACCGCAATTCATTCCACAACTGTACGAACATTGTGATTTGAGAATAATCTCCGCCAGGAAGGGTGTCATCCCAGTGCTTTGGCACTGAGATCCAGAAAACTTAATTTTAAATAAGTACACCAGATAGCTGTATAATAAGAACTGGATTCCAGTGGGCTTTGTTGCATCGCTAGCTATGATGGATTAAAGATAAAAAAGGTGGAGAATATCAGTAGCTTATTATTCTGGTATTTATAACAAGAACGGTCAGTGAATACCTAAATTTGAGTAAAAGAAATTTCACTACCACTCACTAATCCGGCTAAAATTCAAGAATTTCAATGCTTTAGCTATTTTCAATAGAATTAAATTTATTAATATAAATAACAAGTTACTATTCTTAAATTTGATCAGATTGATTGCAAAAAAAACAAGATTTTCAATAAGTTGCTTATAATCCTAATTATAGTTAGCCTTTCATAAGTAGCGATGCAACAAAGCCATTCCAGTGTCAAGCACTGGAATGACACCTTCTGTATAAATATTAAGAAATTTACCAAACGAAAAAAAAGGCAAAAGAAGCCCTGGGGTTGGCTAATTACTTACATTATACTTTCAAGTATGGCGTTTTTTTATTCTAAACACTTAATAACCGCGATTTAGCTGCTTTTAAGCCGCAACTAATCTAAATTATAAACGTTAAGAAATTTACTAAACAGAAAAAAAGGCAAAAGAAACCCTAGGGTAGCTAGTTATTCACTATCCATTTTTTAAGTTGGCGTTTTTTAATGTTTTAAATGCTTTATAAGCGTATTTCAGCTTGTGTAGGTCAAAACCCGGAAATTTGATAAAGACATAAGGTGCACATAGTGCAAAAAATTAAACATGAGACGCCAGATACGTTGAGTTTTTTTGTCATTTAATCTGTACAGAGAAGATAAATAAATAGCTTCAGTTTCATGATAAGGGGGCTGGCGGAGTTTGTCAAGGAAGTTTTTTGTTTCTGTGGGCTACCTGGATGACAGGATTGCTCTTGAATTTGTATAGCTACATTGTCGGTAAATCTAAATTGCTTTAGTTATAGAAATAAATTTCGAGTCAGATGTGTATAAATTCTATATAATTTTTATCCTACTACTAATTCAATAAGATGGATCACATAGATATTATAAAATCAAAATTATTATTATCCGACATAGTAGGTAAAAAAGTCAGATTAATAAAAAGAGGAGATAGTTTTGTTGGGCTCTGTCCATTTCATAACGAAAAAACCCCATCTTTTTCGGTGAGCAATACTAAGGGGTTATATTACTGTTTTGGTTGCTTAGCTAGTGGTGATGCATTTGAATTTATTTCACAAACTGAAGGATTAAGCTTTAAAGAAGCATTGGAAAAATTAGCATCGGTTACAGGTGTTGAACTGCCCAAAAATCTTAGTATTACAAAAGAGAACAATAAACTATTTTTAGCGCTTGATTTAGCTGCAAATTGGTTTGCACAAAAAAATCAAAGTGTTGTAGATTATTTAAAGCAGCGTAAGATTTCACCTAAAATCATAGATAAATTTAAGATAGGTTATGCACCAAGCTCTGGTTTGAAAGAGTATTTAAACTCTTCAGGTATTGAAGACAAAATTTTAATTGATATTGGATTAGTAAACAAAAATTTTCATGATTATTTTTATGACCGGCTGATATTTCCTATACAGAGCATTGCAGGGAGAGTTATTGGTTTTGGCGGACGTGCGCTAAGTTCTGAGCAACAGCCGAAATATTTAAACAGTCCAGAGAGTCAGCTCTTCAAGAAGGGGGAGAATTTATACGGATTAAACTTTGCTTTAAGCGAAATACGTAAAAAACAGCACATATTTGTTGTTGAAGGATATATGGACGTGATAGCACTACATCAAGCGGAAATTAGCAATACAGTTGCTCCGCTTGGTACTGCAATTTCTGCAGAACAGATAAAAAATCTATGGAAATTTGCTAAAGAAATCTCCATCTGTATGGATGGCGATAGTGCTGGACGTCATGCTGCTACTCGAGTTGCAGAACTTGCTCTGCTAATATTAGAGCCTGGATACACGTTAAAGTTTGTGACTTTGCCGAGTAATAAAGATCCATACGATATATGTAACGAACTGGAATACAAGAAAGAAGACGTATTGACTGCTCTTGACCATTCAACAAAACTGCATTCTGAATATTTATGGCATCACATGATCGATAGCAATTTGCAAAATTATGAAAAACTTGCTCCGGAAAAATATTCAATTCTTGAGCACAAGTTCATGGAATATGTAAATACTATTAGCAACAGCAGTATTAGAAGGTATTACAGAGATTATTTTTACAATAAGTCTAGTGAACTAAGAAGTAGCTTCAAAAAACAGATTTTTAATAGTAAAACTGGAGCAACAAAAGGTGAGTATCTTCATAACAAATCTCCAGAGCTAATTGAAGCAGAGCAAAATCAGGCCGTAATTTTGCGTATAGCCGTAGAATTTCCTGAAATCTTGAACCGTCCTATATTTTTTGAGCAATTTTCTCATTTTGAATTTACTAATGAGATGAAAAGATTACAACAGCGTGTAATTGATGTAATAAGTAACAAAAGCAAACTTGATAAAGAGGCTTTGTTACAAGAATTGAAACAGTTTAACGTTATAAAGTATGTATTTGAAAAAACTAGTGTACTAAATAGCCAACTGAACGAGAGAAAATCTGCAGAAATTGTGTGGAATAATATAGTGTTACTAAAAGAGTTAAATGCATTACGAAAAGAAAGAACCGAAGCGAGGCTGAGCGGTAATCTTGACTTAGAGGAAAGGTTGATAGAACAAATAAAGCAAATAGAAAGCAGTATACAAGAAATGCAAATGGAGTTTATTGAAAAGTAGATATCGTCTCGTTAGTCAACAAGAAAATTACAAAATAAGACAATATTTTACATAAGATTGAAATTTTTAACTAATTAAGCCTTCCTCTAACAGCTTTGCCCTGTAGTTTTTGATATGGTTAGGATCACTTAAAAATGTATAATTTTTGTAGTTAGCTCTGCTATGCATATAAAGCTTACTATTGACTTTCCATAAGATGGTACAAGCCTCCACCTTCTAGGTGGAGAAACTTTAGTTTGTCAATGTCATAACTGTACTTTATAAAGTATAGTTATGACGGAATATGACAAAGGAAAACACACTGTATTTTATCATAGGTACCATATAGTCTGGATTACAAAATATCGGTACAGAGTATTAACTAAGGCTATGAAGGAGAGAGTACGAACAATCATAGCAGAAGTATCTGAAGAAATGGGGATTAAGATAGAAAACGGAGTAATATCATCAGATCATTTACATTTATTCGTAGTAATACCTCCTCATATAGCTGTGAGTGATTTTGTTCAAAGAGCCAAAGGCAGGTCTTCACGCAAAGTTCAACAAGAATTTCCAGAGCTAAATAAAATGTACTGGGGAAAGCGTTTTTGGGGAAGAGGATACTTTAGTGCTACCAGCGGACATATCACAGATGAAGTCATTAATGAGTACATCAATAAACATACAGATGCACATCAGCCTCATTCTATATCTAGTATAAGATTGGAGTAGCTTTAGCTTCTCATCGCGCTTCCAGCGCTATATCCAACCTTTCGGCTCTCAGCCGATAGTGGTTGAGTTTTATCACATTATCTCACATTATCTCACATAATATGCATGTGAGAAGAATATGAACTGGAAGAATTTTCGTTTTAGTACACGTCTCAACCTAGAAGGGCCTGTAATTGAGCAAGTGTACGAGTTAATTACTGCAGTTGATAGTGTTAAAAATAGCTGGCAGGTAACGAAAAAACTACTACCACAAACAATTGAAAGATTAACTCATTCAGTTATTGTTACATCTTCTGGCGCTTCTAACCGTATTGAAGGAAATCGTCTAACCGATAAAGAAGTTGAGGATCTATATAAAAACCCACGTGTCAAAAAATTTAAAAATAGAGATGAGCAAGAAATTGCTGGCTACTTAGAAATGCTTAAACTAATATTTCATGATTATACGGATATTCCAATTAGTGAGTCATCAATATTGCACATTAACAACCAGATGCTACTTTATAGTGAAAAAGATTTGTATCATAGAGGAAAATACAAAGCAAGTTCTAATAGAGTTGAGGCAAAAGATCAGAATGGAAAAGTTGTTGGTATAATTTTTGATCCCACACCACCTTACCTTGTTAGAAAGGAAGTACAAGAGCTTATTGATTGGTATCACTGGTCCTTAAATAATAAATTTAAGCATCCTCTTATTATTATTGCTAACTTTGTTTTTGAGTATCTGGCAATACACCCTTTTCAAGATGGGAATGGCAGAACTAGTAGATTGATGACTAATTTAATGCTGTTGCAGCAGGGTTATGATTTTGTATCTATTGTATCACATGAAAAGATAATTGAAACTAACAAACTTGATTACTATTTAGCGCTTAATAAAACACAAAGTAGCTGGAAAAGTGGCAAAGAAGATATTTCCCCATGGTTAATATTTTTTCTTAATGTGCTCAAAACGCAAGCAAATGAGGCGCATTATATTCTTGAGAGGGAGAATACTGAATATTTATTATCAAGAAAACAATTATTCTTCTGGGAGTGGGCACTTAGCCTTGCAGATAAAGAATTTAGTAGAAAAGATGCTATAGAAGCTCTAGGATTTCCTCCAAGAACAGTAGAGGCAATTACAAAGAAACTGCTAGGGATGAAATACTTACAGCGTCTTGGAGAAGGCAAAGCCACTAGATATAAAGTTATTATTTAAAAGTTTTAGTATGTTTTTCGAGATTTTTTTAAATCCAGTTTTATGCACAACTTTATTTGCAATTTTACATTTTTATTCGATTCAAAATTGCATTTTTGCAATAGAAAACTTACTTATTGTAGGAAAATCTTGTGTTTGTTCTCATATAAAATTATTTATGGAGTGACAATGGTGCATGTATTATACTTACATTTCTGATTCGAAAATTTATGCAGTTGTTTCTAACAAAATTAGTTAACAAATTCTATTGTTTAAAGATGAGAAATAAAGTAATCATCATTTCCAGTATTGCTTTTATTCTACTGTTTTTTATCAGCAGTGCATTTTTAAAAAAAGATCAGGCGGTTCATAGTGATAATGCAACTAGTAACTTTTCAGTAAAAACTCAAGAATGTGCGCCGCAAAACCGCACTATATATTTAAATTTTTCTGGTACAGTAAATCCCTTACATAGAGCTAGCCTTGTCTCAAAAATAAGTGGTAAGATTATTGCTATTTATTTACCTGATGGTGAAAAGGTAAAAAGAGATGATGTAGTGTTAAAGATAGAAGATTATGACAGGATTGAGCAAGCTCAGAAAGCCAAAGCTTTATTAAAGCAGCGTGAAATTGAGTATGATTCCTCTCACAAACTGAATAAAAAAGGCTATGGGGCACAAATACAAGTAGAAGCAGCTTTTACTGCGTTACAAAGTGCAAAAGCTGACCTAAAAAGGCTAGAATTGGATTTAGAAAATACTGCAGTCACATCTCCTATAGATGGTTATATTGATAAAATCAATGCAAACGAAGGGGATTTTGTTAATGCTGGGCAAAAAATAGCTGACGTGGTTAATTTCGATCAAATTCTTGTAGTGTTATACGTTTCGGAAAATGAAGTAAATAAAATAGAGCTAGGCAGCACAGCTCAAATTAATTTGCTGGACGGAAAAGAATTGGCAGGTGAAGTAAGTTTTATTAGTAAAATTGCTGAGCCTAAAACTGGGTCTTATAGGGTAGAAGTAAAGGTAACTAATAATAAAATGATATCCTTGCAGGGACTAACTGCCAACGTAAGGCTACCTTCAGGCGAAAGATTTGCATATAAAGTTCCTTCTTCAGCCCTGAGCTTAAGTGACGAAGGTGCTCTTGGAATAAAGATTGTTGATGATAATAATTATGTAGTATTTGCACCAATAGAAATTGTTGATCATGAGAGCGATGGGGTTTGGATAGTAGCAAATAACGAAGGTAAACCCATAAAGTTAATAGTATTGGGCCACCTATTTGTTAAGCCTGGTGATAAGGTTTAAGACACAAGATCCTTTGACCTTACCCAGAAAAAGTGGAGAGAAAGTGTGGAATGTTTTTTACAAAAAGAATGATGCATCAAATTGTTCTGGAATGCAATAGTTAATAGTGACGTTGTTTGTTATAAAAAATTTCTATGTATTCAAATATTGCAGTTCTAGTTTGTTGAGCAGAGTGTTGTGAAGTATCAATAAGTATTTCTCTTTTCAATGAGCTAAAGAAGCTTTCTGCAACAGAATTGTCGTAACAACAGCCTTTATTACTCATCTATATTCTTTACAGTAAGAGATATTGATACCCTTGCGCAGTATATTGTGAACCTTGGTCACTGTGCAGCAGTAGATTTTTAACAGGTTTACGCCTATTAATGGCCATTAATAAAGAGTTCATAACCAATTGTTTATTTGTTGCACTACTCATTAACTACCATACGTGAGAATTATTGCTGCCAAATATAGCCATCCCTCCTTGGTTTTGATGTAAGTAATCCCATACTTTATTTGGTTGATCAACAATAAAGTTTTGATCTAGTATATTGGGAGCTACAGCTCTATTATCTGTTTGTTGTTTTTTAATTTTAAACTTTCTTCTCAGTATAGCCCTGATGTCATTTTTCTGCATAATACTTTGCACCGTTTTCAAATTGCAACTTTTACCCAAAGCCTTCAATTCAGCATGAATTTTAGGAGCTCCATATCTACATTTAGAAACTTGATATATTTTTTGAATAGCTTCGAGTAGCTCTTTATTTGCTGATTCTCTACTGCTTATTTTTCTTGTGGTCCACTTATAGTAGCAACTAGCAGAAAATCCTACATAATTCCTGTACTTTATAGCAGTTACTATGCTCTTTTATAAAAAAATATTTTACTCTTTTTGACTGGCCAGGGCTTTTTTTTAAATGTCTCTTTCTCTTGTTACTTTTGCTAACTCTTTCTGTAAATCAAATCTCTCTTTGTCATAAGGTGCTACATCTGGAAATGCATTTGCCGCTGACTTTTTTTCGTTATATTTCTTCATCCATTTTCCTAATACACTATCCCTTATTCTTAGATCTCTTGCTACTTTTGCAACTGGTTGACCTACCTTTCTTTGTTCATTTGCCAGTTTAACAGCTTCCAATTTGAATTCTGCTGTATATTCTCTTACCATTTCTAATCCTCCAAAATTTTATTTTACCCAAAAAAACTCTTTTCTTTCTCTCCACTTTTTCTGGGTAAGGTCACTACTGCTATTCCACGTCAAGAACAACCATAAGTTCATTAGGGTTCACATAACCTAAAGCATTTTTTGCTTGCTCATCAAGCAGATCTAAATCTAAGCTTTTTTCATATAAGCCAAATACTTTGTTGTCCAACTTTTCCTTTTCAGAAGAGACATCCTTTAGCAAAAGTTCATTGTACTCGATTTCTTTTTTTAAATCGATTAACGTCAATAAGCCACGTTTACCTGTAATTGTGCTAATGCTGAAATATAATGTAAGAGAAGAAATGAGTAAGGTTACGCTTAAACACAGTAATTTTTGCTTCTTTTTAGATATAAGCACCGTACTTTCACATATAAAAAATATATAACATGAAAAGGTGAACAAAAAGCTAAGAACCTTGACGCGCTTTACACCTTGGCTTTACCTTATTTATAATGTAAATCTTACCACCCCTTTTCACAACTTTACAATTTTTATCTCTGTTACGATGAGATTTTAGCGACCCTTTGACTTTCATATCTATAGTAAGAATTAAATTACTTTGCATTATAATCACTTATCAAGAGTTAGTCAATTGATAACATTTTATTAAAATATTGTATAATTGTTGCTGATACTTCTTCGATCGACTTTTGCGTGACATCGATAATTGGCCAGTTATTCTGTTTAAAGAGCTCCTCTGCTTCTTTAATTTCCTTTTCTACTTTCTCAGGGTTAGCATATATATTATTATCTTCGTTGTTAATTGAAGTAAGTCTATTTTTGCGTATTTCTATTAGCCTACTTACGTCTGTTGTTACCCCTATCGTTAGTTTATTTTTTAATTTTGCCAAGTCAACATAAAAGGGTACTCCACTAACAAAAGGAATATTTGCAACTTTATAGCCTCGGTAAGCTAAATACGTACTGGTGGGAGATTTTGATGTACGTGAAACTCCAACCAAAATTATATCTGCTTTATCAATATCTTGAATATTTTGTCCATCATCATGATTAATAGTGTAGTTTATTGCCTCAATGCGCTGAAAATATTCGTTATTTATCTCAGTATGCAAGTCAAGCTTTTCGTCTTTTTCAATTTTAAGATAGGACGAAACTTCTCTAATAATATGTGATAATATTGCTCTATAGGGAATTTTCAACTTTATACAGTTATCTTTTAAATATTTTCTTAGCTCATCATCAGTAATAGTGCATATAACAAAATTATGCTCATCACTTTTCCTATTAATTTCCTCCAGAATTTTGCCAATCTGCTCCTCTTTTTTCACAAAAGACCAAACATATTCGATCGTTTCTATAGAACGAAAGTGTTTCAGAGCTGATTTTGCAACTGATATAACAGTTTCACCACTTGAATCTGATACTAAGTGTAGATTAAGCTTTTTAATGGTCATGTTTTATATAGTGTTATACTAAAAATAATGGCTAGCAATCTGCTACTGAAATTATGCTAATTTGTTGACCTACGTAAATATAGAAAAACTATCCTGTTGATAAAACTCAAACTAATTGGTAAATTCTTAACACAATTATTCTCAAAACGAATGTTTTTATTAAAGCCTACAAATTTCTCTTATTTTTCTAAGAAAGCTCTACCTTGGCTTGGGGTTATTTGTTTCGCATGTTTTTTAATTGGAATGTCTTTGGCGTTATTCTTCTCTCCAGAAGATTATAAACAAGGAGAAATTGTACGAATCATGTACATTCATGTGCCTTCTGCATGGCTTGCTCTTGGAATATATGGATTAATTGCATCACTCAGTTTCATTTCATTGGTATGGAACAATAGCATTGCTAGTGTCTTGGCACATGCTGCTGCTCCTGCAGGGACAATCTTTTCGGCAATATGCTTAATCACAGGCAGCATCTGGGGAAAAGGAACCTGGGGCACTTGGTGGGTATGGGATGCAAGGCTTACTTCAATGCTGATTTTACTTTTCCTATATGTTGGCTACCTTTCATTGTGGAGCGCTTTTGATAATGAAGCGAGGGCAGAAAAATCAGCAGCAGTATTTGCCATCTTTAGTGCTATAAATATTCCTATAGTAAAATTTTCCGTGAATTTATGGTCCACTCTCCATCAGCCAGCAAGCATTTTGAGAAAAGGTGGAATAGCAATAGAAAGTTCCCTGCTGTTGCCACTGGTTGCAATGTTTATGTTTTGTGCCACATTTTTTTTAGTAGTGTGGATACTGTATTCACTTTACTTAATTAATTTATATAAGATAAAGAGAGAAATCAGTATGCGGTATTAGGCCGAGAGATGAAAATAGAACACACCACATCACCAAGTAGCAAAGACATTGAATTCCTACTCAAAAAGATTAATGAAGAAACCGTTGATAAAGGTACGTGTAACCCATTTGCTTTTTTTATTCGCGATGATACTGAACAAATTATTGCAGGTTGTAGCGGTTTTGTTATCTATGGTTCAATTTACACTGACTTGCTTTGGGTACATTCTGATTATAGAAGAAAAGGTATGGGAAAGCAGCTAATGGAAGAAGTTCATGATTATGGTCGTGAGATGCACTGTAAAATAGCAACCGTTGCAACCATGAATTTTCAAAAAGCGAAAGTATTTTATGAAAAGCTTGGGTATAAGTGTGATCTTGTACGTCCAGGGTATGTTAACATGTATATTTTTGAAGAAAGTGTTGTGAGATGCACTGTAAAATAGCAACCGTTGTAACCATGAACTCTAAAATATTTAAAGAGCCTACTAATATCTTTAAGGTAAATGTTCATGTGATTCCGCAGAATAATTCTGTTTTTTGATTCTATCTGTCCATTTATCATTTTCTATATCTTGTTTGTTGGTTGCTTTTTTTTCTTGCTCAACAATTGCCTTATCTATCTCCTTATGAATTGCATCAATTGCATTAATCGCACCTCCTTTTTTGTATACTTCGCTTTTCCCTTCAATAATTAACTTAATAAAAGTATTTACAACAGACTGCACTTGATTATGATTAACCTGACCTTTTATCAAAGAAGGTAAAGAGCCTAATTCCATCAATACTTCTGGTGCTGTTTTGTCTTGAGTGGAAAGTCCTAAATTATCTGCTACTTTACTTATTAATAACTCTCTGTGTTCTTTATTATCTTCCAATTTAGCATAATCACTCAATAGATCTATAACGGTAGATACTCTGACTTCAACAATATCATCAACATCTTCATCTTCTAGAGCAACTCCTGACCCCAATAACCTCTCTCTGAGATTTTCGCTTAAAAGATTGATAAATTCTTCATTTGCATCTGATCCTGTGGTTGATATTGTACCATCTAAATAGTTACTTTGAGCACCGAAGCCATGCTCTATTTGTATTTTTGTCTCAGGTTTAAATCCTAATTTTGCACAGAATTTCTGAAAATATTCTTTAATAATGTCAAACAAGCTCTTGCCATTATCTTTATAATTTTTTAACTCTTTAGGAATAGTAAGTGACAATTTACCATCTCTGTATGTTACAAAGTCTTCACCATTGTGAGATTCAATTGTAAATTCCAATGAACTAGACAGATTACATATCTTATCGCCATGCATAACTTGATTTTTAACAGAGAGTATTGGTAGCCTCATATCAGATCTAATTCTCACATTATTTTGGTTAGCACAATCAATGTTTATTACTTTTTTAGGATTTTCTACTATGAACGACTGTCCAAGTGCAAGTTGGGTTTGTATAAATGGAGCAGCCTCATACCCTGCTTGATTACAATTGGTAACTAGCTCTTCTAAAATAGCATCACTTGGAACTTCTGCCCCAGCGTATCTGAACATTTTTTTGAAAACTTCTTTTGCAAAGGAACGGTAATCCTTGTTTTCATCTTTCTCTGTTGGTAATAGATGGATATACCTTTGGCCAGCATTGTAAAATTCTTCAAATTCTTTCTTATATGAATCAGTTTTTTGATGATCAGTAGTTTTGGGATCTTCGCAGTGATTTTTCCACAGCTCACCCAATGCGTCACTTACAAGCTCTTTCTCAATATCTTCGAGTACTGAAGCAACAAAAGCTTTGCCACGATCCGTATCTATTTCTCTTGTTCCTTTTTTGTTAAATATTTCGTCATTATATATATCATCACTATTAAAAAGTTCGCTTCTGCGGTGCTTAGCTCCTTCCTTAAATGCAATAATAAGATTTTTATCTATTTCTTTTCCGTTAATAATAAAATTCATCCTTTGAAAATCTAAGAACATTGTTTCACCGGAATTCGCTAATTTATTATCTTGATCTGCTCTTAATTTACTAAAATTGAACTCTTTAGCTGTGGCCTTTAATCTAACTACTGGACTCTTATTATTTTTTCCTTTTGTCTCTTTCATAAATAACACCTTACTGCAAATATGCTGTAAGTTATATCATATAATGATGAATAATTTGGTAATATATTAAGAAAATCGACAGTATATTTCTTTATTTAAGAGGTGTAGGAAAGGCGTAGATTTCTCTTTCCATTTGTAGCGTACTGCATTAATATTTATGTATTAATCTAGAAAATAATGATGAATAACATTGTAATTGTTGGTCTGCAATGGGGTGACGAAGGCAAGGGTAAAATAGTAGATTATCTTTCTGAGAATGCAGATGTAGTTGTGAGATTTCAGGGAGGAAATAATGCAGGGCACACTATAGTAGTAGATGATGAGGTTTATAAATTAAATTTACTGCCCTCTGCTGTTTTGAGGCCAGGCAAAATATCTATCATAGGAAATGGCGTTGCTCTTGATCCACACGCTCTAATCTCAGAAATAGAGTCATTGAAAGTTAAAGGAGTAGACGTAAACTATAACAACTTGATGGTATCCGAGAGCTGTCCATTAATACTTAGCATACATAAGGACAAGGAAAAGCTATTTGAAGATTTAAATGGAAATCACAAAATTGGTACAACAAACAAAGGGATAGGGCCATGTTATGAAGATAAAGTTGGAAGGAGAGCTATACGCCTTTGTGACTTAGAAAACGCAGATGAGCTCAATAAAAGAGTGGATACTCTTTTGAATTACCACAATGCTATCAGGAAAGGCCTTAACTACCAGGTGGTTAAAAAAGAAGAAATATTAAAGGAAATTCAAGAGATTTCAGAAAAAATTCTTTCATATAAAAAACCTGTGTGGAAGATATTAAATGACTTGATGAAAGAAGGTAAGAAAATAATATTTGAAGGTGCCCAAGGCGCATTTTTAGATATCGACCACGGAACTTACCCTTTTGTTACTTCAAGTAATACTGTAGCATCGCAAGCAATAACAGGCTCAGGGTTATCCTCCAATGCTTACATTATTGGTGTGGTAAAAGCTTATACAACAAGAGTGGGCAATGGCCCATTTCCTACTGAGCAGAAAAATGAAGTAGGAGATAGCTTGTTTACTATAGGTAAGGAACTTGGAACAGTGAGCAATAGAAGAAGGCGTTGCGGATGGTTCGATGCAGTTTTAGTGCGCCAGGCCGTACAACTCTCTGGAGTTTCAAGCATTGTATTAACCAAATTAGATGTGCTTAATTCTTTTGATACAATTAAAATATGCACTGGTTACAAGTATAGCGGAAAAATGTATGATTATTTACCCGCATCGCATTCAATACAAGGGGAATTAGAGCCAATATACGAAGAGTTTCCTGGCTGGAAAGAAAACACTCAAGGTAAAAGGTCAATTAAAGCATTGCCTATCAATTTAATAAAATATATAGACAGGTTAGAAAAATTAATAGGTGTACCAATTCATCTAATTTCAACTAGTCCAAAGAGAGAGGATGTTATTAAGCTTAAAGATTTCTGAAAACGTCTTTGTATCTTAGAGCCTGTACGTAATCTCAAAAAAGAGATAAAGTGAGAGGATAAAGTATATAAAGTAGGATATGCGAAGTTTATAACCAAGTGACATAAGTCGAGAAAAGTTTGAGATTATTGTAGCAGATCTGGAATCTTGCAGAAAGAAGACAAAACCAAGAACACTTGATTTACATGATGTATTTTGTGGAGTGTTATACGTGTTAAAAAGTGGTTGCCAGTGGAGAATGGTATCAAAAGAGTTCCCAAAATGGCGCAATTGTTACGACTATTTTAAGAAGTGGAGTGAAAAACCAGATGCAAATAAAGAAAGTGTTCTGGAGCTGGTATTAAAAAAAAATAATTGCGACAAAACAATGGTCGGAAAAGCTTCTGTATAATTGATGCACAGAGTATAAAAAATGCAGATACTGCTGAAGCTATGATGCAGGCAAGAAGATTTCAGGGCCGTATTGCAGTAGATACGCAAGCATGCAATTTATACAACAACAGCAGAGATAACTGACCGTAGCAGTGCTGTGAGAATGGTCGAAAATGCAAAAGAAAACCTCTCGGGAGTTAAAAATGTACTGGTTGATGCAGGCTATACTGGAGAGAATTTTGTAACTCAAATAAAAACGATTATTGGTGCAACCGTTGAAGTGATCAAAAGAAATGAATTACGTTCCTTTGTTGTATTGCCCAAAAGATGGGTTGTGGAGCGATCTTTTGCTTGGTTAGAAAAATGTAGAAGATTGTGGAAAAATTGTGAGCGAAAACTCAATACTAGCCTACAAATGGTCGTTCTGGCTTTCACTGCCTTACTTCTGAAAAAATTATGAACAGGCTCTTACTAACTCTTATCTAATAAAAAAAATACTTGTGTAACTTCGAATAGTCTATTATGCAAGACAGCAGTATAAACATGTAGTAATACCAATTCTCATTGTTGTCCAGTCAAATAGGAAACATTGCAGAGTTGTTTAATTGTGGAGCTGGCAAGAGAAGTAATAAATTTGCACAAAGCACCCTCAAGTAGAGCAATTGTATCGTATATTTTATTGCGCAAAATGTTCTGTTTTATATATAACCAAAGCCTCTCAACAGGATTTAGCTCAGGTGAGTATGGAGGTAGGTATATAATGTCGATATTTTTAGGTACCTTTAAATTTTTTGACCTATGCCAACTAGCACAGTCCATAACGAGAAAAGCCTCTCGTGTTTCTAGATATTGCGAAATTTGCTCAAGAAATATGTTCATGCAATCAGTGTTGACATTTGGTGCAAATAAGCTAGAACTCTCTCCATTTCTAGGATTAACTGCACTATAGAGATAGAAATTTTGCCTACCTAATTTTGTTTTAACCTGTGTTCTAATCCCCTTTTTAAACCACCCATGTCCAACTTTTGAATGTGTGCCAAACCGTGATTCATCAAAGAAAAATAGCTCTTTTTCTGGATACTTGCTAATAGCTCAATTGAGATTTTTTTTTGAATTCCTCTTGTTTGCTTTTATCTTGTCCATTATGAACTGGTCTTGGTGTAATATATGAGAATTTCATCTTTTGCATATGGCGGTGTACTGTAGATTTGCTGATATTTAATCCGAACTTTTCCTGGATTCTTATTCTCATTTCTTTAATGGTGATATTAGGATTTTCTTCTATCCACTCTTCAATTTGCTGTAGTTGAGCCTGATTTAATTTAGTTTTTCTACGACGTTGTGAAGGAGCAAACAGTTTTTCTTCTCTGCCAATTTTCAAGAGTTTTACCCACGAAGTTAGTGCGCTTCTTGAAATGCAATATATTTTTGCTACAGCCGTTATACTGTACTTTTTTGCTGCAATTACAGCATTTAGTTTTTTTGAAACATATGCATTATTCCTTACTTTCTTCAGCATTTCTTTTGCTGATTCTACTACTTTTTCATCCAATAATTTTGATCTTAATGCCATTTAAACCTCGCTATTTTACTTACTTCAGTATGGCTTTTCTTCCATCATTGTCCATCTGTTTGCCCTGTAATGGGAATTGGTATTAGAGGTTGTCCGGAAACAAGTAAATTCAAGCATATTCCCTCTTTAACATAACCCTACTCATAGCTAGGTATATGAAATTCTCAGTGGATGTTGTGAGTAAATCATACTCCTTCGATAGCCTTCTATTCCTATTAACCCAAGCAAAAGTCCTTTCTACAACCCATCTTCTTGGCTGTACTTTAAACCCTTGTTCTCTTGTTGGTAGTAGCTCAGGTGGCGTATCTTTGTGCACCCAAAATCTACATGGAGGCCTTGTAACAATTTCAATATCTATGTCATATTCTTCCTTTATGTGATTCTTTAAATTTCTTCCTTGGTATCCCATGTCAGCCCACATTTTTTTAACTTTAGTATATTTTGTTCTCATATTGTTTAATGCTATTTTAATACCATCTCTATCATTTTCGTTAGCAGCGCCTACGTAACAACCTAGTATAAAACCCTGAGTGTCTGTAATTATATGCCTTTTTCTACCCTTTACTTTTTTACTTCCATCATAGCCTTTGATCCCCCCTTTTCTGTAGTCTTTACAGATTGACTATCTACTATACAGGCACTTGGCTGCTCATTCCTTCCTATTTTTCTTCTACTATATTTTGTAATTTCATAATTCATTTTCTCAAAAATTCCCTGCTTCTTCCATTGCCTGAACTGCTCATACACAGTCTTCCATAGCGGAAAATCATTTGGTAAATACCGCCATTGACACCCTGTACGCAATACATAGAAAATTGCTTCTAATATTTCTCTTTTGCTATACTTTGGCGGCCTTCCTCCTTTCTTGTATGATACTCTGAAGTGTTTTTCTATTCTTGCCTATTCCCTTTCGCTTAGATCTGTTGGATACTTTTTTCTCATCTTTACCCCGTACTAAAATTTCAGATATTATAGCCTTTTACTTGTTTCCGGACAACCTCTAAGTAATCCCATACTTTATTTGGTTGATCAACAACAAAGTTTTGATCTAGTATATTGGGAGCTACAGCTCTATTATCTGTTTGTTGTTTTTTAATTTTAAACTTTCTTCTCAGTATAGCCCTGATGTCATTTTTCTGCATAATACTTTGCACCGTTTTCAAATTGCAACTTTTACCCAAAGCCTTCAATTCAGCATGAATTTTAGGAGCTCCATATCTACATTTAGAAGCTTGATATATTTTTTGAATATCTGCTAATAACTCTTTATTTGCTGATTCTCTACTGCTTATTTTCCTTGTAGTCCACTTATAGTAGCTACTAGCAGAAAACCCTACATAATTCCTGCACTTTATAGTGTTTACTATGCTCTTTTATGAAAAAATATTTTACTCTTTTTGACTTTCCATAAGATGGTACAAGCCTCCACCTTCTAGGTGGAGAAACTTTAGTTTGTCAATGTCATAACTGTACTTTATAAAGTATAGTTATGACGGAATATGACAAAGGAAAACACACTGTATTTTATCATAGGTACCATATAGTCTGGATTACAAAATATCGGTACAGAGTATTAACTAAGGCTATGAAGGAGAGAATACGAACAATCATAGCAGAAGTATCTGAAGAAATGGGGATTAAGATAGAAAACGGAGTAATATCATCAGATCATTTACATTTATTCGTAGTAATACCTCCTCATATAGCTGTGAGTGATTTTGTTCAAAGAGCCAAAGGCAGGTCTTCACGCAAAGTTCAACAAGAATTTCCAGAGCTAAATAAAATGTACTGGGGAAAGCGTTTTTGGGGAAGAGGATACTTTAGTGCTACCAGCGGACATATCACAGATGAAGTCATTAATGAGTACATCAATAAACATACAGATGCACATCAGCCTCATTCTATATCTAGTATAAGATTGGAGTAGCTTTAGCTTCTCATCGCGCTTCCAGCGCTATATCCAACCTTTCGGCTCTCAGCCGATAGTGGTTGAGTTTCCATAAGATGGTACAAGCCTCCACCTTCTAGGTGGAGAAACTTTAGTTTGTCAATGTCATAACTGTACTTTATAAAGTATAGTTATGACGGAATATGACAAAGGAAAACACGCTGTATTTTATCATAGGTACCATATAGTCTGGATTACAAAATATCGGTACAGAGTATTAACTAAGGCTATGAAGGAGAGAGTACGAACAATCATAGCAGAAGTATCTGAAGAAATGGGGATTAAGATAGAAAACGGAGTAATATCATCAGATCATTTACATTTATTCGTAGTAATACCTCCTCATATAGCTGTGAGTGATTTTGTTCAAAGAGCCAAAGGCAGGTCTTCACGCAAAGTTCAACAAGAATTTCCAGAGCTAAATAAAATGTACTGGGGAAAGCGTTTTTGGGGAAGAGGATACTTTAGTGCTACCAGCGGACATATCACAGATGAAGTCATTAATGAGTACATCAATAAACATACAGATGCACATCAGCCTCATTCTATATCTAGTATAAGATTGGAGTAGCTTTAGCTTCTCATCGCGCTTCCAGCGCTATATCCAACCTTTCGGCTCTCAGCCGATAGTGGTTGAGTGGCCAGGGCTTTTTTTTAAATGTCTCTTTCTCTTGTTACTTTTGCTAACTCTTTCTGTAAATCAAATCTCTCTTTGTCGTAAGGAGCTATGTTATCTCTACCTGGAAATGCATCTGCTGCCGACTTTTTTTCGTTGTGTTTCTTTATCCATTTTCCTAATAAACCACCCTTTATTCCTAAATCCTTTGCTATTTTTGTAATTGTTTGACCTGCCTTTCTTTGTTCATTTGCCAGTTTAACAGCTTCCAATTTGAATTCTGCTGTATATTCTCTTACCATTTCTAATCCTCCAAAATTTTATTTTACCCAAAAAAACTCTTTTCTTTCTCTCCACTTTTTCTGGGTAAGGTCAGAAATTTAATGATCCAGGATATACTCCTTTGTTAAGGGAGATTGAGCATTTTCGAATATTTCTTGAGTGCTTCCAGACTCAACAATTCTGCCATTATGAAAGAAAATTACACTATCAGATAACTTTTTAGCTTGCTTCATTGAATGAGTCACCATAATTATAGTAAATCTTAATTTCAGCTCTTGTATAAGATTTTCGATTGCATTGGTTGCCATTGGATCAAGAGCAGAGCACGGTTCATCCATTAATAAAATAGTTGGCTTCACTGCAATTGCGCGAGCGATGCATAGCCTCTGTTGTTGGCCACCGGATAAATTGAGTGCACTATCTTGCAATCTGTCTTTCAATTCTTCCCATAAACCAACCTTGGTTAAACTATTTTCCACCATCTCATTCAATTTTTGCTTATCCTTCGCCATACCATGCAGTTTTGGTCCATAAGCAACATTGTCGTATATTGATTTTGGAAAAGGATTTGGCTTTTGAAATACCATGCCAACTTTTGCTCTGAGTAGCACAACATCCATATCGCGTGAATATATATCACCCAGCCCATCGATATCTAATTCACCAACAGTTTTGCATCCAGGTACATAGTCATTCATACGATTAAAACAACGCAAAAATGTTGATTTACCGCACCCGGATGGTCCGATAAAAGTAGTAACTTTTCTTTTATAAATATTCAAATTTATATCGAATAAAACTTGCTTAGAGCCGTACCAGAGATTTAAATCTTTAACAGAGGCACGTGTATTGCTCATATCACATCCTGCATTGAATAGAGCCCCGGAATTTCTCTTTTATTTTCGTATAGCCATACTGCTGCTTGAACAGCTCCTCTAGCAAATGTTGTGCGATCAATTGCTTTGTGGTTTAGTTCTATCCGTTCATCAGAATTGACAAACATCACGCTGTGATCTCCTATTACTCCACCTCCACGAGATACCGCAAAACCTATTCCCCCCTTTTTTCTTATGTTTGAACCACTATGTAAATATTGATTGGACTGAAAATCCACTTTTGAAGCGTTAGCAATTGTTTTGCCAAGTTCTATAGCTGTTCCAGATGGTGAATCCTTTTTTAAGTTATGATGCATTTCCCAAATCTCAACGTCATATTCATTACCTAAAAGCTCAGCAGCTTTTTTTACCAATTTCAGCAACACATTAACCCCAACACTCATATTTGCTGACCATAATATTGGAACTTCAGCAGCATATTCTTTCAAATCGACACCTTCTATTCCAGTTGTGCCACTAACCAGCGGTGTTTTAAATTTTACAGCTGCTTTAAGGCAGTCTAACATACATTCTTTAGTTGTAAAATCTATTACAACGTCGGATAACTCAAATATGCCACTAATAGAACTTGTAACTTTAATTCCTAGATTGGCTATAATTGGTCCAATATCTGAATCTATGTACTTACTGCCTGAACGGGCAACAGCACCTGCTATTTCCACTTTGGTATTTGTAATTAATTCATTGAGTATTTTCTTGCCCATCCTGCCTAAGCAGCCTATTACTCCAACTCTGATTTTCATAAAGCTTTTTACGTTTATTAAGAATGTTAGGCCTTTTTTTAAGCTCTGTCACTTCTGATCTATATTCTATAGCTAACACGTCATACCACGATTCATTCGCGGTATCTCGGCATAGATCCCGCTAACACGTAGCGGAATGATGGTTTTTCAAATTGTCGTAAGTCAGTTTAGCTATATATGACTCATTTCTTTACTTTCCATAAGATGGTACAAGCCTCCACCTTCTAGGTAGAGAAACTTTAGTTTGTCAATGTCATAACTGTACTTTATAAAGTATAGTTATGACGGAATATGACAAAGGAAAACACACTGTATTTTATCATAGGTACCATATAGTCTGGATTACAAAATATCGGTACAGAGTATTAACTAAGGCTATGAAGGAGAGAATACGAACAATCATAGCAGAAGTATCTGAAGAAATGGGGATTAAGATAGAAAACGGAGTAATATCATCAGATCATTTACATTTATTCGTAGTAATACCTCCTCATATAGCTGTGAGTGATTTTGTTCAAAGAGCCAAAGGCAGGTCTTCACGCAAAGTTCAACAAGAATTTCCAGAGCTAAATAAAATGTACTGGGGAAAGCGTTTTTGGGGAAGAGGATACTTTAGTGCTACCAGCGGACATATCACAGATGAAGTCATTAATGAGTACATCAATAAACATACAGATGCACATCAGCCTCATTCTATATCTAGTATAAGATTGGAGTAGCTTTAGCTTCTCATCGCGCTTCCAGCGCTATATCCAACCTTTCGGCTCTCAGCCGATAGTGGTTGAGTGTAACTTAACAAGAACTGGTCTGTAGCTAATAGTTATTGATAATAAGGGTAATTAACTTTGATAAGAATCTTTTCTGTGTTCAATTGAAGTCTGTATGTTCTGGAATATCTATATAGTAAATTATGCGGTAATCGTAGACTACGCTGCCCACTTAAATTATGCCACAAAGGTTTTCCAAGTGTAACCGTTCACAGATTTCCACTTAATTCTTCAATCTCACTAATAGAAAGGCCAGTAAACTTGACAATAGTGTTGACATCAACATTATTAGCCAGCATTGCTTTTGTGACTTCAATTTCCCTTTCTTTTCTACCTTCCTCTCTACCTTTCTCTTCAGCAAGATCAAGTCTGTATTCAAGAATGGCTTCTTTTTTGCGTAGATCCATTATCCTTTCTTCGTAAGCTACTAAATCTTTTTCGTTCCAACGAAACTTGTCTAATTCATCATATGCTAGCTTTATTATTGGTGCTTTTTCTGCTATCTCCTTTAAGTCCTCTTCTGTTGTTTCTTCTGCGTATTTAAAAAAGAAACACCACCCTTCTACTGTACTTTCTAGCTGCTCTACTTTACTTTTTGAAAATTTGGGCATTCTATAAAGATAAATTGAAAATCTTTTAAGTAATGGCCGTTGGTTTTTATATCACGTATATTATGAGTAGAGATATAATCAACTTCTTCAGGAAGTAAGTTACAATTGGAAATAGCAATAAAGAAGACTTTCTTTAAATCAATGTAGTTGCCAGATTTATCTAATTGTCTTGAGTAAGCCTTAGCAGCATACAGTTGGGCACGTTTCTCAAAACCTTTATCACGAGCAAGCTGCATCTCAATCACAAACCTATTACCAATAGAATCCTTGCAGAGAACATCAACAATACTCTGTTTATCAGAGGCAACTTCGGGATCCATAATAGTACTGAGGAATTCAACTTCTTGTATTGCATTTATCTCAGTAAACCCTAAAATATCGTTCAAAAAGTGAATAAGGATATTCTTATTTTTTTCCGTTCCAAAGATTTTTTTGAAACACAAATCATTGCGAGGATCGAGAAATTTTGAAAGAGCCATAGCCAAAGTGCTTAAAAATATTAATAATTATACACTATTATTAACAATTATTCAACCATATTTTTGAAGATAGCTATAGCTAACATGTCATAACCGCCACGAACCGTCATACCGCGATTCATTCGCGGTATCTCGGCATAGATTCCGCTAACAAGTAGCGGGATGACGATTGTCGGTGAACCTAAGTTACTTTAGCTATAGGCAGCAATTTTCTGTATTTATTTTAAATTGAAGAAAGCTCAAATGAAAGATCGTGTTTTGCTAAAATCACAGAATGCAGTCTGGTTACACCTTATCTTTGTTAGCTATAGCAAGTAACTGTATTTGTAATATGACAAATCACCTGTTGAAAAATCATTTTATGATCCAAGTCAGTTTTTTTACAGGTAACTTCTAAGCTTATCAATTTTTCCAAGATCTTCTTAAGTTCTGAAAGTTGCAAACTTTTCAAATGAGATTTAAAACTCTGCAATTGTTTAAAAAACAATGGAGGGCTTAGCTGATCAATCGCAGCCTGCTCACTCATTCCACCTTGCACTGACAGCAAAACGGTTTCAAGGCGTAGGAAATAATTTGATATAATGCGAATTAGTGCTATCGGTGAAAAATTTTCTTGCGATATCAATGCATCAGAAATTCTAATGAAACGCGACATATCTTTACTTGCTATGGCAGAGCATAGATCATCAAGTGTAGCATAGTCGTTGCCGGAAGTTGAAAAGCATAATTCTATATCAGTAAGTTTTAGGTCTTTTCTCTCCCCTAAGTATAAAACTAACTTCTCAAGTTCTGAACATATAGGCAGCTTGCTATGATTAAAGTAAGATTGCAAATGGTAGATTATCTCATTTGTGCATTTTATATCATTTTGTTTTAAGTAACTTGATATAATATCATAAAGATTGCTGTTGCTGTCTTTATAGCAAGCAATCACACCAAAAATTTTTGAACTCTCCATATAACTTTTGGTTGCAGAATTGTGTGGAAGATCAGTTGCTGTCATCATTACATAATGACCACTTGCATTATAATCCAATACGTTTTTTAACTCTTTGGATATACCTCCACTCACATTTATCAGTTTAATTAATTTTTTGCTGGTAAACATCGAAATGTTTGCCAATTCAGAAAATAGTAAACCGGGTGACTTATTCACTATTGCAAAATCCATCACCTGAACTGAATACTCATCCAAACTGGCAATTATTTCTTGTACATAAAAATCAACCCTACTGTTATCACTTCCATGAATTAACACACCACGTAAAGCATCAGGTTTCTCTAGGAATCTTTTAACTTTGGATGGTGTAACCCTCATGCCACCTATATGATATCATTCTCATTTGATTGTACATGAGTGTCCAAAGACTCTGAGCTTTCTTGTACAATATCATCTGCCGTACTCTGCACATTATCCGACTCTTCTGTTTTTCCTGTAATATAATTATAAAATTTTTTCACAGGTTAAGATATATATTTGGAAAAAAATCCTTCTTCGCTCATATTGCTTACTCCATAAAATTAACAACTTATCATTAGCATATAAATAATAGTATAGCAAAAACTATTTTGTGCTAAGATAGTGATGTTTTATAATGAGTATATTACAAAATTATTAACATTCGAGATTAAAATTAAGCCAACCTGCTTAATACTAGCCTTATAAAATAAGCGATAATTAAATATACGGCTGCAACAAGTATAATTGCAGGTCCAGTTAACAAATCAAAACTTGCAGATAACATGAGACCTGATATCCCAGAGATCACAGAAAAAACTGTTGCAACAATAATCATCTGCATCGGAGTTTTCGAAATGAGCCTTGCAGATGCTGCTGGTATTAGCAAAAATGCAGCAATAAGTAATATTCCTATTAATTGGGCAGCAATTGCTATAAATATAGCAAGAGTGATTAAAAATTCTAGTCTAACAAAGGTAACATTAATTTTTTCAACTACTGCTAAATCTTGATTAATTGAAATCATTAACCAATAACGCCATCTAAATATTAATATCAAAGTAACTACTGCAGAGGTTAAAAAAATCAATACTATATCACTTTGATCGAGCGTTAATATATCACCAAACAGTGAGCTAATAATACTATTATTGCCAGATGGAAGAAAAGACATAAGTATTAAACTCGATGATAAAACTACATTGGTAACAATGTTCAATATCGTATCAGCAGAATATAATCTGTTAAAATTAAGAGAAAGTAGTATAGCAAATGTAATTGCAATGAGCATTATGCTAAGCGATGGGCTAATCTTAAAGATTAAAGCAAGTGCAACACCAAGCAACGAAGAATGGGACAAACTATCACCAAGATAAGATAACCTTTGCCATATCATAAACGATCCTAAAGCGCCTGTTACTAGGCTAATTACAACTACTGCAACTAGACTGTTGATGAAAAAATCCTGGGTAAACATTTCAAACATGCTATATGGCTATTAGATAACTGACAACAAATCTATCTTCGGATATCAGAATATTATGGGTTCTGCATGCAGAACCTGTTGTCATAAATTCAAAATTTAAACCTTTTTGTTCCATAAGATAGGACTTCACTGAAGAACTTAGTATATTGCGTGTTTTACCAGTACCTATTATCAAAATTTCTATTTCCTCTGTTAAAAAAGATTTAAAATGTTCCTTGCTATTTATATCACTTTCTTTCAATTTAATCACCTTTTCAGGAAAAATTATAATTGAGCCGCAATATTCTCTATTATTCACCAAAAATTTTCCTTCCCTGTAACCATTTATAAGATTTTTATTCTCGGAAATTAAGGGCATAAGTCAAACTATTAATTGAGTGTCACATACCCACCATTCTGGTTGCTTTTTTCCGATATTAACTGCAGCAGCTTTTGCATTTTCCTCACTATCGAATATTCCAAAGCATGATACACCACTGCCTGACATGCGAGAAAGTATAGAACCTTCTTGTGACTCAAGTGTTGATATCACATCCTTAATTTCAGGTACAAAGCTTATTGCTATTTCTTGAAGATCGTTTCTCGTCTCTTTAAGAAGCTTCAACAAATCCTTTTCAGCGTCATCGCTCCATTTAATTGGCTCAGAAAATTTTCCTTCATGTTTGGAAAATACCTCTGGTGTACTCAAAAACCTTTTTTTCGGTTTCACAAGCACCACATTTGTAGATAAAGAGAATTTTTTAATGTGGCATAATTCTTCGCCAATACCTCTAACAAAAACTGGCTTGCTATCTACGCTTGCGGGAACATCAGCACCAACGTTTAAGGCTATTTCATTTAAAATCGTCCTATCAATCTCCCACAGCTTCCCTAGCGTACGTACCACAGCTCCAGCATCTGAGGATCCGCTACCAAGTCCTGCAGCAATTGGTATGTTTTTTACAACCTTTACAGTGACTTTAGTGCGTACAGGAGCATGCCTAAGCAGCAGATTAACCGCTTTCATTACAGTGTTATACTGGTTATTTATTCTAGACTCGGAGTTTATAAATTCAACTGTAGAGTTATCGTATCTAGAATCCTTCTCACCTACTTTTATTTCCAAAAAATTAGAGAGATTAGCAAAGACAAACAAACCCTCAATCAAGTGATATCCTGTTTCCTTCTTATTTACAACATGCAAAAAAAGATTGATTTTTGCAGGCGCCTTTACACAAAAACTTTTCATTATATATCTTCACTAACACTATTTTTACATTATATGTATAATGCTATTTTAGTCAACTTCTATAAGGTTCTCGCACTTCTGATGAGATCAAATGCCATAAATCCTAATTTCTCTGTGTGGGTAAATGCGTCCGCTGGTACAGGCAAAACAAAAATCTTAATAGACAGAGTATTGAGACTTTTATTAGAAAACAAAAGAAATATTCTTTGCTTAACATTCACCAATGCTGCAGCAAACGAAATGGAGAATCGCATTCACAGCATACTCAGTAAGTGGGCAATATGCTCAGAGAGTGAATTAATAATGGATCTGGAACAACTAGACCTCTTGCATTTAAGTGAGGAATCGGTGTCATTCCAGTGCTTGACGCTGGAATCCAGAAAAAATGAAGCACTTGATCGTCACTTAACAAGAGCAAGAAGGCTTTTCTCTGAACTGGAAAATCTTGGTCTAACTATACAAACCATACACGCTTTCTGTTACAAATTAATCTCCAGCTTTCCTATAGAAGCTGGCATTGCTCCAAATTGCACGCTGAGTGAATGTAAAGAATTACATTCCATCATATTCAATAAAGTGCTTCATAACGAAACCGTGCAGGATGATATCAACCTTATTGCAACTGAAATTGATGAAGATAAACTACGCGATTTGCTTTATACTTTATGTGTAAAAAGATCGATGTCAGCAAATGATTCAGAATACATCAAAGAAAAACTCAATGCTCCAGATGGAATTCATGATTTACAGAGTGAAACGACTGAGCACGTGGGAAGACTAGCCGAGATATTAAGTGAAGGCAGTAAAAGAGATCAGAGTTATAGTGAAATACTTTATTCTACTGTCATCCCAGCTGGGATCCAGAAAAAAAGAACCAGTGTCAGCTACTCGGATGACACCGGAATAAAGTGGAATGACACCAAAATAGAAAACCTAGCCAAGGTATTTCTCAAATCAGAATCGCACGAAAAAAAGAGCATATCATCCATTGCAACAAAAAGTATTTTGGAGAAATTCAAAGATGCAGAGCAAATAATAGAGAGCGTTCAGAATGTAGTATTTACCCATATAAGAGACATGAACTCTTATCAAATATTCAAGAGAACCAGTAGCTTACTTGGTGTATTTAAAGTATATGTTGATTTGTATAATAGTGAAAAATCAAAAAATGCACTGCTTGACTACAATGATATAATCAACTTAGCAACAAATCTTCTTAGCAATCCAAACTATAAAGATTGGATATTGTTTAACTTGGATCAAAAAATAGATCACATCCTTGTTGACGAGGCACAAGACAATAGCATCAGCCAGTGGAAAATTATAACAAATCTCTGCGATGAATTTTTTGCCGGTAATGATGAAAAGCGAACCTTATTTGTAGTTGGTGACGTAAAACAATCCATATACAGATTTCAAGGAGCAAATCCCCATCTATTCAACTATATGCAACAATACTTTCATACGAAAACTGGTGGTAGAGATTGGATATCATGCCAACTTGAAAAGTCATTTCGTTCAACTCCAGAAGTTTTGATGCTTGTAGATAGAATATTTAACAACTTCCGCGCAGAAATATCTTTTGTTGATAATGAAATAAAACATGTTCCACATAGAGAAAATGATCAAGGATATATTGAAATTTGGCCAGCGTTACCAAAGTGTAAAGAGGAAGAACAGCAAGCTTTACAAATTCCTCTGATATGTAAGGAAGGTTATACAATAGCAGATCGATTACTTGCTCAGGCAATAGCCCACAAAATTCACAATTGGTTAAACGAAGGGCGGATTTTAGTTGCTAAAGATCGCCATATAGAACCAAGAGACATTATGGTTCTGGTACGACAACGAAACGTATTGGTTGATTACATAATAAGCGAACTTAAAAAAGCAAACGTGCCAGTTGTAGGCCGAGATTATTTTAGAATTATGGACTATATAGCCGTGCAGGACTTAATAGCTTTGGCCGAATTTTTACTCCTCCAGGCAAATGATCTAGCTCTTGCAAATGCTTTAAAATCACCGTTATTCAATTTTACCGAGGATGATTTATTTAACATTGCATATGATCGTAAAGAGCATTCACTATGGGAAAGAATTCAGGATTATTCTGTGGTTATCTACAGTGAATTAAACTATCTCATTAACTTATCTCGCACAGAGTCTCCTCTTGCACTATTTACACATATATTGCGTACAGGTAAGAAGAAATTTGCTGCAAGGCTAGGTCTTGAGTGCTTTGAGGTTCTAGACGAATTTATGAACCTCGTGTTGCAATTTGAAAACCCATCTCTTCAAGCGTTTGTTCAGTGGATCAAGGAGAATAACCCGGAGATTAAGAATGATATGCAATCAGAACGCAATGCTGTGCGAATAATGACAATTCATAAATCAAAAGGTCTGCAAGCTCCCATAGTATTTTTGGTTGATACAAACACAGTGCCAAGAAACAGTGAAAGCATTATCTTTGATGGAACAGAAGTGCCATTTTGGTGTGGAAAAAACAACAACGCTTATTGCGATCAAGTAAAAAGAGAGAAAAAACTAGAGGATTATAATGAATATTTGCGTTTATTATACGTAGCACTCACACGTGCTGAAGATGAGTTATACATCTTAAGTAAAGAGCCAGTGCAAAAGGGCTCTTGGTATGATCTAATCACTAAGTACGGAGAACCATATGAAAAGAAACAAAGGGATTTACGGCCAATATTTAAAGAAAAAGTTGAAGTATTATGCGTGAATGCAAACTACCCTTACATTTATAAAAAACGTGATTACTTTGACGTTCCGGTCATTTCCCTTCCACCAAACCTATCAATGTCATTCCAGTGCTTGACACTGGAATCCAGTAAAAAAGAAGGAGAACCAGCATCAGCTACTCGCTCTCCCCTGTCATCCCAGTGCTTGACACTGGGATCCAGTAAAAAAGAAGGAGAACAAGTGTCAGCTCACTCTTCGGTATCATTTCAGCACTCTCTTTCGTCATTCCAGCGCGTGACGCTGGAACCTGGAGAAAAAAAGGCCTGGATCCCAGTGTCAAGCACTGGGATGACAAATAGGGGTATTAGAATGACAGACAGGGGTATTGGAATGACAGATGAGAGTGCTGGAATGACAACAAGGAGCATTGGGATGACAGATGGTTATGCAAGAGGCCTGATTATTCACAGCATATTGCAGTATATGCCCAAGATAGAAAAAGAAAGGAGAAAAAATTGGGTCAGAAAATACCTTGATAACATCAGCGAAGATAAGGATGAAATTTACAGTAAAATATTAGCCTTTAATGAAAAATATGGCTATTTGTTTGACTTGGAAGGCAAATCAGAGATTACACTGAGTGGAACAATTGATGGCAAGTCAGTATTAGTACGACTAGATAGGCTATGCATAACGCAAGATAAAGCAATCATAATTGACTACAAGTCACACCGTAACGTTTCTGTTTCCTCATTAAATGAAATAAAAAAGCAAATGTTGACCTATAAAACCTTAGTACAAGAAATATATCCAAACAAGCAAGTAGAGTGCGTGGTTATTTGGGTGGAAGATTTAACCATTCAATCTGACTTTTAACGAAACTTGATTGCAAGAAATAGCTACTACGTCATACCACCGCGAACCGTCATCCCGCGATTCATTCCACAACTGTACGAACATTGCGATTTGGGCCTACCAGAAGGGTGTCATGAAAGTAGCTGACACTGGTTCCTTTATGACGGTGTCATCCCAGTGCCCAGACACTGGGATCCAGGAAACTTAATTGCAAGTAATGCATTGGGTTTGGTGATACCAATTCCCATTACAGGGCAAACAGATGGACAATGATGGAAGAAAAGCCATACTGAAGTAAGTAAAATAGCGAGGTTTAAATGGCATTAAGATCAAAATTATTGGATGAAAAAGTAGTAGAATCAGCAAAAGAAATGCTGAAGAAAGTAAGGAATAATGCATATGTTTCAAAAAAACTAAATGCTGTAATTGCAGCAAAAAAGTACAGTATAACGGCTGTAGCAAAAATATATTGCATTTCAAGAAGCGCACTAACTTCGTGGGTAAAACTCTTGAAAATTGGCAGAGAAGAAAAACTGTTTGCTCCTTCACAACGTCGTAGAAAAACTAAATTAAATCAGGCTCAACTACAGCAAATTGAAGAGTGGATAGAAGAAAATCCTAATATCACCATTAAAGAAATGAGAATAAGAATCCAGGAAAAGTTCGGATTAAATATCAGCAAATCTACAGTACACCGCCATATGCAAAAGATGAAATTCTCATATATTACACCAAGACCAGTTCATAATGGACAAGATAAAAGCAAACAAGAGGAATTCAAAAAAAAATCTCAATTGAGCTATTAGCAAGTATCCAGAAAAAGAGCTATTTTTCTTTGATGAATCACGGTTTGGCACACATTCAAAAGTTGGACATGGGTGGTTTAAAAAGGGGATTAGAACACAGGTTAAAACAAAATTAGGTAGGCAAAATTTCTATCTCTATAGTGCAGTTAATCCTAGAAATGGAGAGAGTTCTAGCTTATTTGCACCAAATGTCAACACTGATTGCATGAACATATTTCTTGAGCAAATTTCGCAATATCTAGAAACACGAGAGGCTTTTCTCGTTATGGACTGTGCTAGTTGGCATAGGTCAAAAAATTTAAAGGTACCTAAAAATATCGACATTATATACCTACCTCCATACTCACCTGAGCTAAATCCTGTTGAGAGGCTTTGGTTATATATAAAACAGAACATTTTGCGCAATAAAATATACGATACAATTGCTCTACTTGAGGGTGCTTTGTGCAAATTTATTACTTCTCTTGCCAGCTCCACAATTAAACAACTCTGCAATGTTTCCTATTTGACTGGACAACAATGAGAATTGGTATTAGATTTCAAGTTATTTGGGTGACAGATGTTCTTGACTTACGTGCTTTGTACTGCTAAGATTTTTATTTTCAGCCCTATCTATAATGTCAGTAGCGGTATTAAGTATATTTCAAATAATATTGGTTGTTGTGTTAGTAATTTTAGTGCTCTTGCAGCCACCTGGGAGTAGTTCATTAAGTGGTTTTAGTAATACACAACAGGGGGTCAATTCGATGATTCCGGTGAAATCTTCTGAAAACCCGCTCAGCAGAATAACGGCTATTGTTGCTGGATTGTTTATTATAAACACATTGCTATTGTCAGGATTATATTCAAAAGACGTACATAAAAAATCGATTGCAGAGAAAATTATATTAGAAAAAAAGCAAGAAAGTGAACCTACTTCTGTTCCATTTGAAAATTAATGAAGGAAGCTAAATTTATCTTTGTTACAGGTGGAGTTGTATCGTCGCTTGGTAAAGGCTTAGTTGCTTCAAGCGTTGGTGCGCTTCTTCAAGCTCACGGTTTTAAGATCCGTATCAGAAAACTTGACCCGTATCTCAACATTGATCCTGGGACAATGAACCCAACTCAGCACGGAGAGGTATTTGTTACCGAAGATGGTGCTGAAACTGATTTGGATCTTGGGCATTATGAGCGTTTTACTAAAATTAAAGCAACAAAAGATGACAATATAACAACTGGTAAGATATATCATGAGTTATTGAAGAAAGAGAGGCGTGGTGATTATCTGGGCAAAACTGTGCAAGTCATTCCTCATGTGACAGATTTGATCAAATCGTTCATTTTTAATGGTACGGAAGGTTTAGATTTTGTAATATGTGAAATAGGCGGAACTGTAGGTGACATTGAAAGCCAACCATTTTTGGAGGCTATACGCCAAGTTAACTACACATTAGGAAAACAAAGAGTTATCCTGATTCACTTAACTTTAATACCATATCTTACCGCAGCGCAAGAATTAAAGACAAAACCAACGCAGCATTCAGTTCGAGAGTTAAATTCCGCGGGGTTACAACCAGATATTATATTATGCCGCAGTGAGAAAGAAATTTTCGATAATCAAAGAGAGAAAATAGCTAAGCTTTGCAATGTTTCTTTATCCAATGTAATACCTGCCCCTGATGTGAGTCATATATATGAGTTACCGGTGTTGTATAGCCAATGTGGGCTTGATACGCAAATTTTGGAGCACTTTCATTTAAGTAAGCCAAAACCAAGCTTGACTGAATGGGATCAAATAGTGCATTCCATAAGGCACCCAACACAGGAAGTTACTGTATCTATAGTGGGAAAATACACCGAATTCCCTGATGCATACAAATCACTGATTGAAGCATTAAATCATGGTGCGATTAGTAATAAAGTCAAAGTAAAGATAAATTGGGTTAACTCAAGAGAGAAGGAAGAAAAACCTATAAATGAAAAACTTATAGGAGAGAAATTACAGAATTCTCATGCAATCCTTGTTCCAGGGGGGTTTGGTGATGACGGAGTAGAGGGTAAAATATTAGCAATAAATTATGCCCGTACAAATAATATCCCATTTTTCGGAATTTGCCTTGGTATGCAGCTTGCAATTATTGAATTTGCTCGTAATGTTGTTAAGCTTGAAGATGCACACTCTGAAGAATTTCGTAACTGTAAACATCCAATCGTTAAGTTAGCTGGCGATCAAGATGACGATCTTGGTGGAACCATGAGACTTGGGGCATACAAATGTAATATAAATGCAAACTCTAAAATGATGGATGCATATAGTAACACTACTATTTCAGAAAGACACAGGCATAGATACATAATCAATTCAGATTATAAAGATGATTTGGAAAAAAATGGGCTGCTATGCAGTGGCATATCAGAAGATGGAACGTGCATAGAGGCAGTGGAGTTAGAGAGTCATCCGTGGTTTATTGGTGTGCAGTTTCATCCAGAATTTCAATCAAAGCCGTTTTCTCCTCATTCTCTTTTCGTGTCGTTCGTTAAAGCAGCAATTGATAAGAAATAAGTGCCTAGTGTTTAAGTATCAATATATGGAGCTTGCCATAGAGCAAGCCAAACTCGCTCAAAAAAATGATGAGGTGCCCATAGGTGCTGTAATAGTGAGTGGAGACAATATCATTTCTTCTGCACACAATATATCTAACGATCCAACTGCACATGCAGAGATGTTAGCGATCAGACAAGCATTTTCAACTTCCACGCTTTGTGATGCTGATATGTACGTAACATTAGAACCATGTCCGATGTGTGCTCAAGCTATTTCCTTTGCCAGAATTAAACGATTGTACTTTGGAGCTTATAATCCAAAAGGTGGAGGAATTGAAAATGGTGCTAAGATATTTCAATTTTGCAGCCATATACCTGAAGTTTATGGTGGAATATTAGAAACAGAATGCTCTTTTTTGTTAAAGGATTTTTTTGAGAAACTAAGGAACATTTGATAAATCGTCATGCTACTTGTTTTCCGATACAAAATCGTCATCCCGCTACGTGTTAGCGGGATCTATGCTAGGAGATACCGTGACGGTATGGCGGTTAAGTAATTCGTCATTCCAGCGCGTGACGCACAACTATACAAACATTGTCCACCAGCAGGGTGTCATCCGAGTAGCTGACACTGCCCTCCTTTGTCATCCCAGTGCCTAGACACTTGTATCTTTATGATGTGAGGCATTAGAGCTAAAATACCTCACAGGGAGGGTGAAGCTGATGCGACACTAATGCCATTAAGGCCGAGTCCCAGATTTTGCTTCCCTCCCATAGAGTTAAAGACTGAACAGTATCTTTTGGAATTATATCCCGTATTACAAGGTTAGTCTAAACTCTCAGTTTATTTATAGTCTTGGAGGCAATTTTATGCAAGTAAATGCTATTTTGGGTGTGGATATTTCAAAAAAGAAATTTGATGTTTGTTTGTTAGTGGACAGTAAAAAACGACACAAAGTCTTTCAAAATAATCAAGATGGTTTTGCAAAACTTGTAGTTTGGTGCAATGGCCATGGAGCAAATCTTACTCATTTATGTCTTGAAGCAACTAGTTGGTATGGAGAAGATTTGGCTACTTTTATGCACGATTTAGGACATAATGTCAGTATAGTAAACCCAGCCCAAATCAAAGCTTTTGGCAAAAGTGAGCTGCTCAGAAATAAGACAGATAAATCAGATGCAGCTATGATAGCTAGATTTTGTATCGCCAACAAACCTGCTCTTTGGAAGCCCATTACACCTGAAATGAGGCATTTGAGGGAGCTTTACCGTTGCATGCAATCGCTAAAAGATGATAAGGTGCAACAGACAAATCGCTTGGAAAACAAAAATATGCATTCCAGTTGCAAAGAAGCTATATCTAAAGTAATTTTGGCAATAGAGGAGCAAATTATTGTTCTCGAAAAAGAAATTAATGAGCATATAAATAACTATCCACATCTAAAAAATATGGTGGAAAACCTTAAGACTATAAAAGGTATAGGATATCTTACTGCTGTTGCTGTTGTCGCAGAAATGCCATCAGTTGATAACTTTGACAATGCTAAACAATTTACAGCTTTTGCTGGTCTAAATCCAGGACATTATCAATCGGGATCGTCAGTAAGTAAGAGAAGTTGCATATGCAAAATAGGATCTGAGCGTATTCGAAAAGCTCTTTATATGCCAGCTATAGTAGTCAAAAACCATAATAATCATTTTCAAAAGTTTTGTCAGCGTCTAGCAAGTAAAGGCAAATGTCCAAAAGTCATAGTTCTTGCGTTAATGCGAAAATTAATGCATGTCTTTTTTGGTATTCTTAAAAATAATCAACCATTTAATTGTAATTTTGTTGGATAATTTGTTTGACAGCAGAGACAGTATCTGGGATCTCAACGATTTTCACTCAGACACAGTATCACTCCTTTGCTTAGAGGTTGTCCGGAAACAAGTAAAAGGCTATAATATCTGAAATTTTAGTACGGGGTAAAGATGAGAAAAAAGTATCCAACAGATCTAAGCGAAAGGGAATAGGCAAGAATAGAAAAACACTTCAGAGTATCATACAAGAAAGGAGGAAGGCCGCCAAAGTATAGCAAAAGAGAAATATTAGAAGCAATTTTCTATGTATTGCGTACAGGGTGTCAATGGCGGTATTTACCAAATGATTTTCCGCTATGGAAGACTGTGTATGAGCAGTTCAGGCAATGGAAGAAGCAGGGAATTTTTGAGAAAATGAATTATGAAATTACAAAATATAGTAGAAGAAAAATAGGAAGGAATGAGCAGCCAAGTGCCTGTATAGTAGATACTCAACCACTATCGGCTGAGAGCCGAAAGGTTGGATATAGCGCTGGAAGCGCGATGAGAAGCTAAAGCTACTCCAATCTTATACTAGATATAGAATGAGGCTGATGTGCATCTGTATGTTTATTGATGTACTCATTAATGACTTCATCTGTGATATGTCCGCTGGTAGCACTAAAGTATCCTCTTCCCCAAAAACGCTTTCCCCAGTACATTTTATTTAGCTCTGGAAATTCTTGTTGAACTTTGCGTGAAGACCTGCCTTTGGCTCTTTGAACAAAATCACTCACAGCTATATGAGGAGGTATTACTACGAATAAATGTAAATGATCTGATGATATTACTCCGTTTTCTATCTTAATCCCCATTTCTTCAGATACTTCTGCTATGATTGTTCGTACTCTCTCCTTCATAGCCTTAGTTAATACTCTGTACCGATATTTTGTAATCCAGACTATATGGTACCTATGATAAAATACAGTGTGTTTTCCTTTGTCATATTCCGTCATAACTATACTTTATAAAGTACAGTTATGACATTGACAAACTAAAGTTTCTCCACCTAGAAGGTGGAGGCTTGTACCATCTTATGGAAAGTCAATCTGTAAAGACTACAGAAAAGGGGGGATCAAAGGCTATGATGGAAGTAAAAAAGTAAAGGGTAGAAAAAGGCATATAATTACAGACACTCAGGGTTTTATACTAGGTTGTTACGTAGGCGCTGCTAAGGAAAATGATAGAGATGGTATTAAAATAGCATTAAACAATATGAGAACAAAATATACTAAAGTTAAAAAAATGTGGGCTGACATGGGATACCAAGGAAGAAATTTAAAGAATCACATAAAGGAAGAATATGACATAGATATTGAAATTGTTACAAGGCCTCCATGTAGATTTTGGGTGCACAAAGATACGCCACCTGAGCTACTACCAACAAGAGAACAAGGGTTTAAAGTACAGCCAAGAAGATGGGTTGTAGAAAGGACTTTTGCTTGGGTTAATAGGAATAGAAGGCTATCGAAGGAGTATGATTTACTCACAACATCCACTGAGAATTTCATATACCTAGCTATGAGTAGGGTTATGTTAAAGAGGGAATATGCTTGAATTTACTTGTTTCCGGACAACCTCTCAGATTTGTTCCTAAAACTAAATCCAAATGTCTTTTTTAATCGCGAGAAAAAACCTTCTATATAAGATCTTTTTCCATAACTCATCTCTTTTTTCCACTTCTTTATACCATCTTCATCATATGACTTTATGAGCTTGACTGCAGAATTTCTCTCAGCCATATAGTCTAACTTTGGATGCTCTGCTGCGTTGTTTTTCGGAGGAATTTTCGTTTTTATACCATATTGATTACACAGCTTATAGAGCTTTTCTCTGTCATATGCCCTATCTGCATATAGTACTTTTATGACATACTGAAAATCGACTTCTTTTAGCAAATCACAAGCTCCATAGTGATCAGAGTAGACACCGTTACTGTATTTTACAGCTACGGCTTTTTTGCTGTTTGTATTCAACATTACATGCAATTTTCTTGTCTGTTCATAGCTGCGATACTTTCTATCTTCGCTATTTTCTTTGCTATGACCAGGAGTGTTGTTGTATATACTAATTCCTGTACTGTCTATAGCAATTTCGATATCTTCCATATTATTTTCTGCAATCATTGATCTTAATATTGAGTTTCTTAAACCTTCTTGATGATTGTGAATAGCTGATAACTTGCAAATTTTTCCCAATTTGCTCAAGGTATCCTGCTATAAACCCAACTGTTTGCCTCAGGCCTATTCTAAATAAACAAGTTATTATGTGCACCAAAATTACAACTTTATCGCTATAAATATTGTTGCCACCTGGTATTTTTGGACCATTCTCGTACCACTTTTCTATGGCTTCGTTGATATAATGAAAAATATTTCCTCTTTTTTCTAGAAATTTGTTATATTCGCTATGGTTACTGACCCTCATTTTTTGTGGCATATTTTTTCTTCAACAGTTAAATCGCTATTTATAATGAATTTTGTCAGTAACTGCCAGTTCTTTTCACTTGAGCGATGCAACAAAGCCATTCCAGTGTCAAGCACTGGAATGACATTACAGGGACACTGGGATGACATCATCCTTTTCTCTGGATTTCAGACTGGAATGACAGCAGTCCTACGTCATACCGTCACGGTATCTCTAGATCCCGCTAACAAGCAGCGGGATGACGGTTGTCAGGGTGTCAGCTACTTAGATGAAACCCTTTCCCGGTCTATCAAATCACATAGGAGAAAACTAAGACCAATCAAATTTCTTATCTTGCGGTTTTATTTGCAATATTGCTACCACACTGATCAACAAGCAGAAGACTATATAAAGCCCAGCAGCAAGGTTTGTTTGAGGAAATGTTACAGTCAACCAAATACAAACCATAGGAGTAAATCCTCCATGTAACGCATAAGAGATATTGCGTGATAAGCTCACACCACTAAATCTAACATTGGTAGGAAAGAGTTCAGATGCAACTATTCCTATGGGAACTATACCCCTTTCTATTATAGAGAGAACCATTACGCTCAACGCAATCACAAGATAATTTTTATGGTAATATGCAATAGATAACGCAGGACAACACAGTGCCATTGTAATTGCTATAAATAAGATTGCAGTGCGCTCTTTTCCAACTTTATCAGCCAACATTCCAAACGCTATTGAAGATATCGGCATTAATACACTGGTTATAATCAATACAATTTCGTTGATATATGTTGTTACATAAACATCCACTGATGCTATTTCCTTTGCGAGAGTTCGAAGAAATATGGTAAATCCAACAGCAACATTAACAGGTACAGATATTAAAATAGCAAGTATAAGAGCTCTCTTGTGGCGTTTTATAAGCTCTATTATTGGCAAATCAGATAAATTTCTTTGTTTTCGATTTTTTTCATATGCTGGAGTTTCTCCCAATGTGTATATGCTATACGCGCTAATTAATCCTAAAATAGCTGAGAAAATAAATGGCAATCTCCAACCCCAGGTACAAAAATCAGTAGTTTTTTTGCAGATAATCACTATCACCGCAGAAAGCAAGACGCCAATGGAGCGACCAAAACCCATCATTCCAAAATACATCCCTAAGTTCTCTTTCCTACTGGATAAATGCTCTATAAGATAAACAGAACTTCCTTGTTCACCACCAAGTGCAATTCCTTGTGTTATATGGATTGCAAGAAGCAATATAGTAGAAATTATACCTACTTGATTGTGACTTGGAATAAATGCAATGAGACTTGATGGTATCGATATTAGCAAGATAGTAATTATTAATGCTATCCTCCTTCCATACCTGTCACCAACGTGACCAAATATGAATGCACCAAGTGGCCTTACAATTGCACCTAGCCCTACAATTCCAAATAATTGCAGTATGTTACTGTAGACATCTTTTGCAAAACAAAACTCTCTGCTGATTATGTTAATCAAATCAATAAAAAGCATGTAGTCATACCATATTGCGATTCTGCAGAGTATGGTTGATATCAACACCCTTGTTTGCACTAAATTCAATTCGTAAATGTTTGCTTATTCTATTCTGGCTGCTTTTTGGGATTTTACAACCTAAACATATGGAGTTGACTTTTTTATTATGGTGTGTGATAATTGCAGTGTTATTAAGTTTAGTGGTAAAGTTATAATGAATATAGCTTATTTAGCAGCACTTATAGCAGCAGCTATAATAAAAATAGCAGCAGTAATACTTTGTGCTATAATGTGTATAAGCATTTTCTTTATATTATTTAAGGGAAAAAGAACACTTAGATTCAAAAGGATTTCTATCTCTTCTGAAAACAGTAGGTGTAATTTCTATAATACTATCAATTATATCTCTCCCACTTATTATATTAAGCCTTACTACTCCGTCACCTCTGGTAGTAGGTATAGTAGGTGGTATCGTTGGTGCTATTTCCATAATACCATTAATAGTAGCTTACATTTTGCTTGTGGCTATATCGGATATCTTTATTACCAAGTCTTTATAAATTTGAGCTAATGTTACTGTCTTCATTTCTTCTTGGTTGTAATATTGCTGAAAGTTATCTATTTCCATAGGTATAACATATAATCTGATTTTATAAGATATTCTACCGGGATTAAAATATCGTAAATCTTAGGCGTTATAAACAAAATTTACAGGAAAAATAAGATGATACTACTCAAAAAGGCAAACAAGACGGTATTTTTCTGGCATAAGTTAGCGTTCAGCTTTACCTTTCCTTGCAAGACATTTTAGAGCTATTATGTCTTACTTCTTGAAGATACAAGTTAGCGTTTTTAACCCGAATTCTGGATTGGAGATTAAAAAAAACAAGAATATCAATAGCTTATTGTTTTAGCATTTACGATAAAGCAGTAAGCATTTTAAGACTAGTTACTAATTTAGTAAAATTCAAGACTTTCAATAATTTACCTAAAATCTAATCCAGAATTCGGGTTAATAATAAAATCTTGTTTTTTGAAAATGAATTTGGTAAACTTTAAGGATGTATGTGACAATATGGGGATATATTGTTTTTAGTATTTAATAAGTTAAAGTACGTACTTGATAATTTTTCGGAACGCTCTAATCAAGCTAAAATAGGTAGGCTAGATAAAATTATTCTTAGTTTAAAATTGGTATAAGATATTAAGATGAAAAAAATTGAAATTTCAGAATTACTAAAAAGAATTTCAATCTGTTTACTATGCGTGGCAACTATTATCTCTATCGCTTTTTTGTTTGCCTATATGCATACAACGTTGCTCAGTAAAGGGTATGAGTTAGCTGCACATTATGTTAGTGAAGCTATGCCTTTTGTGTTACTTGTCGTTTTCTTTTTTATTGCTTGGTTTATATATGATCAAATATTCAGCAAACTAAAGGAAGTAGAGCTGCCTATATCGATAGAATTAGCTGATTCAGATGATAAAAGAATAACATTTGCTGATGCTATAATTGATGACTCCTTAAAACAACGGTTGCAGATGATTTGCTGTGACCAAATGACAGAAGAAATGCGCAAGCTGTTTGGAAATAAAAGTATTAATTCACTAAGAGGTTACATATTACATGGCCCTCCTGGAAATGGTAAAACACTTATCGCTCGTGCAATTGCAGGTGAATCAAATATGAATTTCATAAGCATCTCAGGTCCTGAACTTATTGGAGTATATATTGGTCATGGTGCACATGCTGTACGCGAGCTTTTTAAAATAGCAAAAAAATATTCTCCTTGTATAGTCTTTATAGATGAAATAGATGCAGTTGCTCAAAAAAGAAGTACCGCTAATAACTCAGCTTACCATTGTCGAGAGAGTTTAACACAGTTGTTAACTGAAATAGATGGATTTAAGAGCAGAAAAGATATAATAGTAATTGGTGCAACTAACCTTATCGGTGGTATAGATCCAGCACTTATTAGACCTGGACGTTTAGGTCAGAAGGTTTATGTCCCTAATCCAAACATAGAGGTGAGACAAAGGATATTGGAACTTTATATGCGAGGTACAAAAACTGATGAAAAGCTAAACCTCCAAGACATTGCAGACAAGACTGAAGGCTATTCTGGGGCTGAATTAGAGCAATTAGTGAATGAAGCAAACATTAGCGCTGGTGCGCAAAGACGGCTTGTAGTGAGTGAGGAAGATTTCAGTTACGCGCTTCACAGGTTAAGTCCAGAACAAGAAAGAGATAGAATAAGGTTAGTTTCAAACGTGGAGACACAGACAGAAGTATCTTATTCTATTTAGAGTATAAAACTATCATAAATTTTTCTGTTATTTCCAAATAAATTGCTATTAATTTAACAACATACATTACTAAAAGCTTAAATAATCCAGCCATTTCCAGCAACAAAAAACAGCAAGCGTGAGAAGATTTTTTTTTGGAATGAGTTGGTCATGATGTTTGTAAAACTTAATTTGTACACTTTACTTACCCCCAGTAATTCTGATATAGTTACTTTAGTTAAAGTCTATAAAAGTTTATAAATGGCAACCTTAAGTGTAAGAGAAGCTTTATGCACAGCAATTAGAGAAGAAATGCAAAACGACTCTGATGTGCTTATCATGGGTGAAGAAGTTGCAGAGTATGATGGTGCTTATAAAGTAACGAAAGGATTACTGAAAGAGTTTGGAGAAAACAGAGTAGTTGATACGCCTATTACCGAACACGGATTTGCTGGCCTTGCTGTTGGAGCGGCATTTGCTGGATTAAAGCCAATAGTCGAGTTTATGACTTTTAATTTTTCTATGCAAGCTATTGACCAAATTGTGAATTCCGCAGCAAAAACAAATTATATGTCAGGCGGACAACTTGGATGCCCTATAGTATTTCGTGGACCAAATGGCGCTGCAGCAAGAGTTGCTGCACAACATTCTCAATGCTTTGCAGCTTGGTATTCGCATATACCGGGGTTAAAAGTAATAGCACCCTATTTTGCCTCCGATTGCAGAGGTCTGCTTAAAGCTGCAATTCGTGACCCTAATCCGGTAATATTTCTAGAAAACGAAATAGCTTATGGACATGAGCATGAAGTTTCTGACTCTGAGCTATCAAACAAAGATTATCTACTTGAAATAGGCAAAGCTGCTGTTATACGGGAAGGAAAGGATGTAACTATCACTGCTTTTTCATTAAAATTAATGGATGCCTTAAATGCAGCAGATTTACTTTCGAGTGAAGGTATAGAAGCTGAAGTTATTGACCTCAGAACCTTAAGACCACTTGACACTCAAACTGTTATTAACTCTATTCAGAAGACTAATAGGTTAGTTAGTGTAGAAGAAGGATGGCCATTTGCAGGAATAGGAGCAGAGCTGTCAGCCGTTGTTATGGAACAAGGATTTGACTACCTTGATGCTCCAGTTGTACGCGTAACTGGCAAGGACATCCCCTTACCTTACGCTGCAAATCTAGAAAAAAAAGCATTACCACAAGTGGAAGATATAGTTAAAGCCGTACATCAGGTCTGTTTTAGAAAAAAATAGTTCTTTTTTGTGTCTCCTGTTCCACATTGGTCCATCAAAGAAGTATTTCCAGTGCCGCCTATACCACCCATTACTTTTATGACGATAGTTTTAGCACCGAAAAATACAGCACAAAATATACCGAGTGCAAAAAGCGCTGGCCATGGCATTCTACCAAATATCGCAAGCAAAGCTGCACCTATTATCACTACGGTCATAAGCGGTCCGCCTATTCCCCAAACGTAGCCAATAATGTTACATATTACTTGAGCAGTTGTATCAGTATTAGTGTCAGCGGCAGCACTCCCAACATGAGAAAAAGAAATAAATAATACTATAAAAAGAATATTAAAAACTTTCCTAGGGTTCATCTCTATACCTTAAATTTAGATATTGCAATTATACCTAAAATACTATAATTTTTAGTAAAACTAGCATAAAGATTGAATAACAAACAGTGCCACAAAAGTAGTTGATACACAACTGCACAAATATTGTAATATAGACATAGTAAACGATATTATTCCAGTGCTTGACGCTGGAATCCAGACTTTAATTGTTATATTTGTAAATAAGTCTGGAACGTTCATCTCAAATGCAGTATTTTTGTTGAAATAGCTCAACTGGATCCCAGTGGGCTTTGTTGCATCGCTCTTCGGATAGTAGGTAACGTACAATAAATTCATGAAGCTATCTCAAACTTAGCCATGCCTATTTCAGTAAATTTGTTAAGCAAATAACACTTGAGTAGCAGTTCCTTCTCACGATTAATTTCAGATTTGCTCCTAAAACTAAACCCAAATATTCGCTTCAACCTTGAGAAAAATCCTTCAATATACGATCTTTTTCCGTAATTTACTTCTTCTTTCCATCTTTTTATACCATTCTCACCATGTAATTTCATTAACTGAATAGCGGCATTTCTATCAAGCATATAATCCAATTTTGGATGCTCTGCTGCGTTGTTTTTCGGAGAAATTTTCGTTTTTATACCATATTGATTACACAGCTTATAGAGCTTTTCTCTGTCATATGCCCTATCTGCATATAGTACTTTTATGACATACTGAAAATCGACTTCTTTTAGCAAATCACAAGCTCCATAGTGATCAGAGTAGACACCGTTACTGTATTTTACAGCTATGGCTTTTTTGCTGTTTGTATTCAACATTACATGCAATTTTCTTGTCTGTTCATAGCTGCGATACTTTCTATCTTCGCTATTTTCTTTGCTATGACCAGGAGTGTTGTTGTATATACTAATTCCTGTACTGTCTATAGCAATTTCGATATCTTCCATATTATTTTCTGCAATCATTGATCTTAATATTGAGTTTCTTAAACCTTCTTGATGATTGTGAATAGCTGATAACTTGCAGATTTTTCCCAATTTGCTCAAGGTATCCTGCTATAAACCCAACTGTTTGCCTCAGGCCTATTCTAAATAAACAAGTTATTATGTGCACCAAAATTACAACTTTATCGCTATAAATATTGTTGCCACCTGGTATTTTTGGACCATTCTCGTACCACTTTTCTATGGCTTCGTTGATATAATGAAAAATATTTCCTCTTTTTTCTAGAAATTTGTTATATTCGCTATGGTTACTGACCCTCATTTTTTGTGGCATATTTTTTCTTCAACAGTTAAATCGCTATTTATAATGAATTTTGTCAGTAGCCACCAGATTTTTCAGTTGCTATGCAACAAAGCCATCCCAGTGTCAAGCACTGGAATGACAGCAGTCCTACGTCATACCGCCGCGGTATCTCAGCCGCTAACAAGTAGCGGGATGACGGTTGTCGTTTAGCCATAAACATTAAGAAATTTACCAAATGGAAAAAAAAGGCAAAAGAAGCCCCGTGGTTGGCTAATTACTTACATTATACTTTCAAGTATGGCGTTTTTTTATTCTAAATGCTTAATAACCGCGATTCAGTTGCTTTTAAACCGCAACTAATCTAAATTAGAAACATTAAGAAATTTACTAAACAGAAAAAAAGGCAAAAGAAACCCTAGGGTAGCTAGTTATTCACTATCCATTTTTTAAGTTGGCGTTTTTTTATGTTTTAAACGCTTTATAAGCGCGTTTCAGCTTATGTAGGTAGAAGTTTGATAAAGACATAAGGTGCACATAGTGCAAAAAATTAAACATGAGACGCCAGATACGTGAGTTTTTTTGTCATTTAATCTGTACAGAGAAGATAAATAAATAGCTTCAGTTTCATGATAAGGGGGCTGGCGGAGTTTGTCAAGTAAGTTTTTTCGTTTCTAACGGTTGTTGCCAAAAACTATACAAGAAGTCTTTTAAGATCAATCACTTATCTTCAAGGCTTGAATAAAAGCATTCTGTGGAATATTTACGTTCCCTATAGAATGTAACCTTTTTTTACCCTTCTTTTGCTTTTCAAGTAGTTTCATTCTTCGCGTTACATCTCCACCATAGAGTTTAGCTGTTACATCTTTTCTGTATGGGTTAATCGTTTCTCTGGCAATAATTTTTCCGCCCACTGCCGCTTGAATCGCGATTTTGTATTGCTGACGTGGTATTAAATCCTTCAAGCGTGCACATATTTCACGCCCCCTTTTTTCTGCCCTACTTTTGTGAACGATACAAGCCAGTGCATCTACGGGCTCTCCATTAATTAAAAAGCTTAATTTATCTATTTGGCTTACCAGATAGCTGGAAATTTCCCAATCTAAGCTTGCATATCCTTTGGAAATTGATTTTAATCGATCATAAAAGTCAAAAACAACTTCAGACAGTGGTAATTTATATCTTAACAATGCTGTTGTTGTGTTACCAATGTAAGATAAATCCTCCTGTTCTCCCCTCCTTTCTTCACATAGAGATAGAATCTCTCCCAAGTATTGATCAGGAACCATTATGGTTGCGGTAATCCATGGTTCTTCCACAATTTCAATTTTCGTTGGATCTGGCATATCACTTGGGTTATGAATATTCAAAATTTCACCACTTTGTGTTGTAACCCTATATATAACACTTGGCGCAGTTGCTGTTAGGTCTAAATCAAATTCTCTCTCGAGCCTTTCTTGAATAACTTCAAGATGCAACATTCCCAAAAAACCACAACGAAATCCATAGCCTAGTGCATTTGAAGTTTCAGCTTCGAAGGTAAAACTTGCATCATTTAAATGTAACTTCTCTAGAGCTTCCCTTAGATATTTAAAATCATCCGTTTTGTGAGGGAAAATGCTACAAAATACCACAGGATGCACTTCTTTAAATCCAGGAAGTGCTTCACTACAAGGTCTCTTTTCCTCAGTGATAGTGTCCCCTACCTTGCAGTCTGCTACTTCCTTCATTGAAGCAGTTATAAAACCAACTTCACCCGCTGAAAGTTCACCCGTCATCACTTTTTTAGGGGTGAAAATACCGATATTATCTATCTGGTATGTAGCATTATTAGACATCATAACAATTCTCATGCCTTTTTTTAGCACTCCATTTTTAACTCGCACTAAAATTACCACTCCTAAGTAAGTGTCATACCAACTATCAACTAAAATTGCTTGCAGTGGAGCATTTACATCACCTTGAGGAGCTGGAAGTTTTGCCACTATTGCTTCAAGTACATCTTTTATTCCAAGTCCAGTTTTTGCTGATATTAAAACTGACTCACTTGCGTCAATACCGATTATTTCCTCAACCTGGAGTTTTACCCCTTCTGGATCTGCAGCAGGAAGATCAACTTTATTGAGCACAACTATTATTTCATGATTGTTGTCAATAGCTTTATATACATTTGCAAGGGTTTGTGCTTCAACGCCCTGGCTACTATCCACCACTAAAAGTGAACCTTCGCACGCTGCTAAGCTTCGACTTACCTCGTAAGAAAAGTCAACGTGACCTGGGGTGTCCATGAGATTTAGGCAATATTGATTACCGTCGTTTGCCGTATAATTGAGTTTTACCGTCTGTGCCTTAATTGTAATCCCACGTTCGCGTTCTATATCCATTGAATCGAGTATTTGATTGGTCATTTCTCTTGCTTCAAGGCCGTTACATTCCTCTATTAAACGGTCAGCAAGCGTTGACTTACCGTGGTCTATATGCGCTATTATTGCAAAATTTCTTATGTTGTTCATTTATGGCTATTTTACTTAAGTAGAACCATTTTACATTTTAAGTGTTGTGAGGGCAATCCTTTATTAAGAGACTATTTACTCCTTCAACATAGACGACACTTTTTTCGAGCAGGAAATCACTTTATTAACCATATAGTTTTCATGATTATTATCTATTTTAGGCAACTCATATAGATAATTTACCATCATCCCGGCTGACTGACTAATACCCTTTTCAGAAGTATCCGCCATCCAGTTTAATTGTTTTATCGATGCACCATTGCTTAAATGAAAATGCGCCACCGGGTCATAAGCATCGCCACTATTGTTCTTAACTTTTAGTAAATAATATGCACATAGTTTAAGCATGCATTGTTTAGTTTCATTTGTACATTCAACATTAGTTTTTAATTGCTCTGCACTTTCTAAAATTTCTGCACTAGATTGTTTTATATTTAGTTTGCCCAATAAAGTGACATCTTGGTTTAGATTGTTTTTTAGCCATTTCGTAAAGCCAGGTATTGGAGAAAGAGTTGCATATGTTTTTATACTTTTAAACTCCTGTGATAGCTTTTCTACAACCCTTTTGATCAAAAAATTACCAAGGCTGATTCCAGATAACCCTGCTTGAGTGTTTGATATTGAATAGAATATAGCAGTGCTTGCATTACTCGGATCATTTGAAGGTACTGACTCATCTAAAAGGTGTTGAATGCTATCTGCAATCTTATCCACCAATGCAACCTCTACAAAAATTAGAGGTTCGTTTGGTATCTTGTAATGAAAAAAAGCAAAACAGAGACGATCAGAATCTAGTCTGTTTTTTAGGTCGCCCCAAGAGGAAATTTTATGCACAGCTTCATATTTTATAAGTTTTTCTAGCAATGATGCAGGTGAATCCCAAGTGATTTGACGAAGATCGAGTAGATCAACATCAACCCAAGTATAGAGTATATTTTTTAATTCCCTCTCTAGTGGATTCAAGCCTCTATATTGGTTCTTTAGCTTAAGCACATCAGAACGCATATCAACAATAAACTTAAGGCCTTCTGGTAAAGAAATAAATTGCTTCAATATTTTAGAACGTGGTGATTCAAGAATTTTTATTAAATCCTGTTCAAATTTATAGTTTAACTCGGGATCTTGGTTTTTCTTATACTCTCTAATTTTCTCATCTATTTCCGCTTTATTCGGATTAAATTTTTCTGCCAGGGTTTGTAGAAATTTTATTTTACCTTTCTCTGATAAGCTTAAGTACAAGTTACCAAGAGATACAGCGTTTTTACGTGCTGAAACCTCCCCTCCCTTTGGATTTAAGCACTCGTTCATCTTCAAGACTAAACTATCGATATCGCGACTGTTGCTTAAATCAGGACTGATGTTACCAATCCACGATCTTACAGCATCTGCCACTCCACCTAGTATTTTAAAAAAGCTTCTTACCGCTTTTTTGTCTTCAACTTTCACTATATCAGTTTTTACCAATGATTCTTTTGTCATAGATTCCCTTTATTATACATGGCTAATGCAAGTCAGGGTCATACTGCCGCGGTATCCCGCTAACAAGCAGCGGGATGACGAATTTATCGTTTGTCAAATCGTCGGTAAACCCAAGTTATTTTAGCTACATATAGCTTAAGTTAAAGGAAAATTTTAGCTACATAGCAGGCACTATTACTAGATTATTAATAATTCAGTAATACAATAGACTTCTTGCACTACCTCCCAAGCCACAACTGTCATTCAGTAGAAACAAAAAAACTTGCTTGACAAACTCCGCCAGCCCTCTTATCATGGAAGTGAAGCTATTTTATTTAACTTCGCAATCTCTGCAGCAGATTAAAATGACAAGAAAACTTGTATTTGGCGTACTATTGTTTAATTTTTTGCACTATGTGCACCTTATGTCTTTATCAAATTTCTAGGTTTTTACCTACATAAGCTGAAACGCGCTTGTAAAGCGTTCAAGACATCACCCAACGTCAAATTTTAAAATAGAGAGTGTAATAACTAGCTACCACGGGTTTTCTTTGCCTTTTTTTTCTGCCTAGTAAATTCCTTAAACATTTAAACTAAGGTTAGTTGCTTTTAAAAGCAGCTAAATTGCAGTGTTTAAGACTTAAAAAACGCCAATACTGAAAATAGACAATGACTAGGGCTTCTTTTGCCTTTTTTTTATTTGGTAAATTTCTTAAACATTTATGGCTAAACGACAACCGTCATCCCGCTACTTGTTAGCGGCTGAGATACCGCGGCGGTATGACGTAGGACTGCTGTCATTCCAGTGTTTAACACTGGAATGACACGTCATAAAGGAACCAGTGTTAGCTACTTGGATGATACCTTTTTTCTACTTAGTTTGGGTTATGCAAGAAGTCTATTTACTTCTTAACTTGACGCACATGATGTCTTGCAGCATCATCTACTGCTTCTAAATAAACCATCACCAAACATATACCACTGTGTACTTCTATATATGCCTCATTGCTCAGGCTTCGATTAAAGCAAGAATTCTTTCCTGGAAAGGCAAGGTTGCTAAGATGCAGTTCCCATTTTAATCCTTTGGTTGATATTTGAGCTCTCGGTATACCAAGTAAAGATATTTTAGTATTTTTTGGCAAAGAAAAAAAATGGGTAATACCTTTTCGTAAAGTGTAACCTACCATGGGAGGTGAAGGTGTGTAAAAGATACTGCCCGTACTTAGAAAAATGTTAATATTCTGTAGTATGTGATCAATTGCTCCTCCAGTAATACCCGTTACTATTGATGGCAATAACTTTACTGTTTTTAAGTGAGCCATTGCTTTAGAAAAGTCGCAATAATCTTGATCAGGTAGATATATCGTATTCAAATTAGCACGTAAATCCAGATTTACGCTATCCAAATCTCCTACTACAAGATCAGGTTTTACGCCAATTGATAGAAGCTTGTTTGCTCCTCCATCTACAGCAATAATAGGTATATCTCGTTTAAAAAACGATGAGCTCGGTATTTTTCCATTTAGCACTACAATAGAACGATATTGTTGTTGTGTACTGCAGTGCAGCACATGATCATGGTGCAGGTTTTGCATCGTAGTAACATTTTTGAATAATTGATATTATGCTAATCACTAATCCAGCAATATTGCTAAGCACCACAAAAATTGAGCTCTGGTAAAGACCATAGCCAATCCAAGACAATGAACAAATAAGATAGTTTACTAACATTAACATCGATACATCACGAGTAACTTTAGTGATATATGCTTTATATACTTGAGGTGATAATCCAATTAGAGATGCAATTAACGCAATGAAGCCGAAGCATTCTTCAATATTTATATACATACATTTTCCTACGCTTGCTTTAACAATATCAGGTTCAAAGGGTTGTACTTTATGTACTCTCAGCTTTTCTAGAGCACCCCTAATGCGTGTAATTTATAACATCATTTAGTCTATTAATCAAGAAATTAATAGTGACTTGCATTTATGAAACCCAATCGGCTTCTATGCTAATTATTATCTAAACTAATCGTCGGTTGTGCATCTTGCTCAGAGATTAGGGCAACCAACAAATTATTTATCAATTGAACCTTTTGCTTGCCATCTAATTGTAAGCTTTTGTTTTTTTCAAAATGAGCTATTACTTCCTCGACAATTCCTATTGCATTTTGCACTATATGCCTTCTTGCCGAAGTGATAGCATGTGCTTGTTGGCGCCTTAACATTGCTTGTGCAATCTCGGACGAATACGCCAAATGCGATATTCTTGCTTCTGTAATCTCAATTCCTGCAATATCTAATCTTTGTTGTAACATTGACCGCAATTCATCTGAAATTTTATCAGAATTTTTACGTAAAGATTCCTCATCGCTTTCGCTATCATACGGATAATTGCTCGCCAATTCTCTAATTACCGAGTCACTTTGTACAAAAACAAATTCGTGATAGTTGTTAACATTATAATACGCCTTTGCAGGACTGCTCACTCTCCAAACAATTACTGCAGAAATCTCTATTGGACTTCCATTTGCATCATTAACTTTTATTTTTTCTGTGTTAATATTCTGAAATTTTAGGGAAACTACGTATTTGCTTGAAAAGGGAAGCGTTACACATATTCCAGACTTAAAATAAGTTCCAATATAATGACCAAAAAATTCTATCACTCTTGCTTCATTAGGGTCATTAATAAAAAATCCTTGAAGAAAAGTCAAAATTGAAACGGCAGCAACTCCAAGTGCAATTGTGCTGTCATATGCCAAAAAAAGCAGCGATAAAATTAATCCTAGCGCTATTAGTACAGGAAAAAACCGGAGTTGACTTAAATTTCTATCGTTTATCGTATTCTTATCCATATTGTCTTTAAACTTCTTTTTCACTTGAACCCTCTCTGTTGATCGTTTTATTTATCTTATTTACAAATAGTTTAAACTCTCTTAATTCATGATCAGGCAATTTTACTTCAGTTTTATGCGCTATCGTAAGCGGATCGATGTGTTTGCCGTTATATATAACTTCGTAATGTAAATGAGGTCCTGTTGCAACACCAGTGCTACCAACATAAGCGATGATCTGCCCCTGCTTTACTTTAGAGCCTAACTTTATATCGCCACTAAATCTACTTATATGCGCGTAACAGGTTGAATATTCATTTTTGTGTTTTATTTTGATGTAATTTCCATAGCCACCATTCTTTCCTATATATTCTATCACACCCTCTGCAGCAGCGTATATGGGAGTGCCAAGTTTAGCTGCATAATCCACTCCTTTGTGAAAAGCAATTTTACCGCGAACAGGATGCTTTCTATTTCCAAATTTTGAGGATATGCGATAATCTCCATTTAAAGGATTTGCAAAAATTTCGCCATTTTTTAAGCTTATTCCTTCTTTATTAAAATACCTTTCTTTGCCGTCTTGCGATTTATAATGATATAAACTAATAGCTTTCTTGTTTATTGTCAGTGAAGCATATAAAATTTTTTCTTCAGTCTTCTGATTATTAGGCAATCTCTCAAAAAGAACTTCCAATTTACTCTTCGGCACAATGTCTTTTTTAAAATCAACACCGAAATCTTTATATATGTTGATCAATTTCACCACTGTATTTGGCGCCAACCCTTGCTCAATTCCCGTGGCAAAAAAGGAAGATTTTATGGTACTGGATATTAAAAAAGTCTCTTTACTGTTATCTGGAGTCTTAAGGGCGTGTATATTAAATATTGGTAAAATATAAAACAGTATAAATATAAACAGCTTCATCATTTAAACAGCATCAACAAAAGTAAAATTACCTTCCACATACTGTACATCGTCGTTATCTTCTAGTTCTTCAACCAATGCAGATAATTTATCAATTAACTCTTTATCGCTAATTTCAATCAGATCTTTTGGCTGCCGTGAAAGACGAGCAAGTTCTGGTTCTCCGAATTTTGCATAAAAGGCATCGCGTACTTTACCAAAATCTTTTATTTCACAAGTTATAACGTGTAATCCTTCTTTGTCATTTTCCTCAACATTCAATACTTCTAATTCGATTCCATGACTGAATAAATCATCAAAATTCACACCCTCTGCTTTATAGACAATTAAACCTACATGATCAAAAAGGTAACTAACACTTCCTGTTTCTCCCAAGTTTCCACCCTTGCGAGAAAATATATAACGTACCTCAGAAGCAGTACGGTTGCGGTTATTAGTCAAGGCATGGACAATGAGTGCAGTGCCAGAAGGCCCATGACCTTCATATTGTATTTCCTCGTAATTTTCTCCAGCAACGTTACCAGTTGCATTTTTTATTGCTGTTTCTATTTTATCTTTTGGTAGATTTTCCTTGCGTGCAGCAAATATAGCAGAGCGAAGGCGCGGGTTGAGTTCGGGTAGCCCTTGCTTTGCAGCAACTGCTATTTCTCTGATCAGCTTCGTAAATTTTTGAGAGCGCTTTGCATCCTGAGCGCCTTTCCGATGTTTTATATTTGAAAATTGTGAATGACCAGCCATATTCAAATAGTTAAAAACCTAATTATATATCAAAGCATAGAAAAAGCTAAAGCAAATTTTCAAGCCTCTGGCTTGTCATCTTGCAGGTTTTCTGCTAATAACATACTTTCATACTGCTCAACTTCTAAGTCAAGGCCAAGAGCTGAATGGGCTGCTATTAAATAGTTAATAGACTTAGAAAAATATTTAGAATCTTTATAGCTTTCTATATTCTGGAAACGCTTAATTGCTGCTAAATATTCACCACGCTTCAAGTAAAATTTACCGATAGAATACTCTTTTGTTGATATATGTTCTGTGATTAGCTTTGCTTTTTCCTTTATCTCGCCTACATATTCGCTGCCTGGAAAGAGATTAATGTATTCTGTAGCCAGCTCTAAAGTTTTATATGCAGTTTGCTGTCCAAGTTGCACTTTATTAATTTGCATGTAATAAGATAATACTCTTAAGTAGTATACATATGGTAAATCTTCACCATTTGAATAAACATATATATAATCAGCCATATCACTTGCAGCACTGCTATAGTTACCCATATTATAGTGAGAGACCCCAGATAATAATTTTGCTTTCATTGCCCAATAAGAAAAAGGATACAAATCCTCTATCTTATGAAATGCCCTAACAGCTTGTTTATATTTTTTCTGGTCAAAAAGTTCAACTGCTTCTTCATATAGTTCAGTCTCAGTTTTTTCAAGATCATCCGCATACGATTGTGTAAAGGAGCAAATTAGGAAAATAAAGCACGTGATTAAAGTCTTATACATAAGATTTTTTTCGATCAAAATAAAGTATAGACCTAAATATTACTTAAATAAATAAATTTCTTAGGCAATAGCCGGCCCTTCTTCTTTATAACTACGGTCAGAACTACCTGCATTTCTTGATTCACCTCGTCCTTCCACTTTTGGATCTTTCAGCGTCTTACTGTAGGAATGTATAGTTAAGACCTGTACAGCCATAAAAATTGCAATACCTATCAAGCCTAAAGTAGTTCCAACAGCAGGATTTAAGGACGATGCTAATGCTATTAACATTATCCTTCTTATTAAAAATACAGAAGAACCAGCAAGCGCCAATCCGGCTACAGATATATTGCTAGTTTTCTTGCTAGATTTCTCATCAAGATCAGACTTTTCTGTTTCCTTTTTCTTATTTTTTTCATGCTTATCAATATAAGAAACAAGAGTTGCAAGAAAAGCAATTGCATTGGCAAGAAATAAAATTGCATCCTCTGCTGCTTCAAGTGAAGATGTTTCACCCATTATCATACCTACAATAACCAGTGCAGTTGTTATAGCCTCAATATAGATCAAACACTGACCTATATCAGAAATATTGTGCTCTTTTTCCTTTACTTCCTCTCCATTTTCAATAATCTCCAACTCTCGTTCTTTTTGTGCTATCTTCCTATTATTGTAAATTAAATATAGCGTACAAATAAGAGATAAGACTGTAAAAGGTAATATAGTGTGGCTTAGCGCGCCACTTATCACGCCAAGTAATACCTGATCGCTATATGTTTTTTCCAGTTCAATCGCCATCAGCAATGTAAATGGGACCATTGTTGCCAATGATGCACATTTTCTATATAGCTCTCTTTTTTTTAGTGCTAATAGTTCTTGTTCTAGCCTTTCTCTTTTGACTTCTTTATCAACTGTTGGCCAAAAATCCCAAAAAAACTCTTCTAATGGTTCAAAATCTCTTTTTTTCTTATTCTTTCCTGGAACCTTTTTAGTAGAAGAAAATTTGCCACTAGGTATTTTCATAATATTAACCTAATTAGTTGTAAGTTAATACAATTATACACCTTTTTGCTTTCTGAGTCAATATCACTAAGATATTAACTACTCTTGTCTATTAACTATTTCCTAGGAGATTTAACCAATCTGTTTGATGCCGGCTAGGATATAATTATAGCCTGACCACATAGTTATAATAGCTGCAACCCATAAACAAATCGCACCTGTATATTGAATCATATAATAATCGTTCATTATTAGCGCTACTACAGCAACCATCTGCAAAAATGTTTTAATTTTTCCAGCTTTGCTTACAGGTAGACTAACATTTGTAGCTATCAGAAACTCCCGTAAACCCGAGACTAATATCTCCCGACAGATGATGATAATCGATGGTACTATTGTAAAATCATTTATCTTATGCTTATAAACTAGCATAATTATCGTTGAAACCACTATTAATTTGTCAGCAATTGGATCAAATAGCTTGCCAAACTTTGATTGGACTTTCCACGCACGCGCCAGGTAACCATCAAAAAAATCCGTAATGCACGCAAACACAAAGATTGATACTGTTATCAGGCCTGCATATTTATTTTCTATATAAAAACTTAATATTATTGCTGGTATTGCAAGTGCACGAGAAATTGTAAGCAAATTAGGCACGTTTTTTTTAAGCATGTAATATCATCTTACGTAATAGGTAAACTTATACAGAAGTACAACAGAGTTCACAAGTTAATAGTTTACAATTGAACATTTATAAAAACTCCATATACTTAAAAAATACAAGCTTAAAATATAAGGATGTAATGATGAACGATGATTTAGATAGTACCACAAAACAAGAAGCGCTTAAGTATCACAGCAGAGGTGGTAACCCTGGTAAAATTTCAATCATGCCAACAAAACCTTTATCTACCCAGTATGATTTGTCACTTGCTTATTCCCCTGGTGTTGCAGCTCCGTGCCTTGAAATAGCTAAAAATCCTGAGGTTGTTTATGATTATACAGCAAAAAGCAACTGTGTTGCTGTCATTTCAAATGGCACTGCAGTGCTTGGACTTGGTAATATCGGTCCTCTTGCTGCAAAACCTGTCATGGAAGGCAAAGCTGTTTTATTTAAGCGTTTTGCTGATATTGATGCAGTTGATATAGAAGTTGGTACAGAAAATATAGAAGATTTCATCAATGCAGTAAGGTATCTTGGGCCAAGTTGGGGGGGGATAAATTTAGAAGATATAAGATCTCCCGATTGTTTTATAATAGAGAAACGCCTGAATGAACTGATGGATATTCCAGTGTTCCATGATGACCAGCATGGAACTGCGGTGGTTGTTGCAGCTGGCATAGAAAATGCTCTTGATATTGTTGAAAAGAAATTAGAGGACGTTAAGATCATTATGAATGGTGCTGGAGCAGCCGGTATTGCATGTTTAGAAATACTAAAGTCCATGGGCGCTAAAAATATAGTGCTGTGTGATAAGCAAGGAGTAATATACAAAGGTAGAAACGAGGATATGAATGAGTGGAAGGAAAAGTATGCAATTGATACTTCCGAACGTTCTCTACTTGATACAATAAAAGGCGCTGATGTATTCATCGGACTATCTGCAAAAGATGTGTTAAATGAAGAGATGTTAAAGAGTATGGGCAAAGACCCGATTATTTTTGCTCTTGCCAATCCCGATCCAGAAGTAAGGCCTGAGTTTGCAAAATCTGTGAGGCCAGATGCAATAATTGCAACTGGTAGGTCAGATTACAACAACCAAGTCAACAACGTAATGGGTTTTCCTTATATATTTAGAGGGGCACTTGATGTACATGCAACAACAATAAATGATGAAATGAAAATTGCAGCTGCAGATGCAATAGCAAAGCTTGCCCGTGAGCCAGTACCAGGTGAGATATCTGCAGTCTATGGCGGTCGTAAAATGGGCTATGGACGTGAATATATAATACCTACTCCATTTGACCCAAGATTAATTTCTATAGTAGCTCCTGCTGTTGCAAAAGCCGCAGTTGATTCAGGTGTTGCAAGAAAGGCAATACAAGATTGGAGTAAATATGAAAATCAATTAAAATCTCGTCTTTCTAATGTTCTCAGCACGCTGAATTTACTATCTTCACATATGTAATTTATTGGATAAAGTTAAAAGTGATAAACCAACCCAAACTCTAAGCCATATATGCCAAACCTATTGGTAATGGTTGCAGTTGTTGATTCAACACGTGCAGTTTCATCGACTTTACTTCCTCCACCGGCAGGAATATATCCTTCACCAGCTAGTATCTTTATTCCTGGTACAATATCTTTAAATTGGTTATCAAGGATACCAAAATAGCGTAAACCAGCAAATGCTTGAGTTTGTGCTGTAAGTTGGTGATTGATACCAAGTTTTGCTTGGTAAGCCAAGGCATATCTGGTTTTTCCTAGAAATTTAACCCTAGTTACACCTGCACCAATACCAACATATGGGGTGAATGGCATTTTTGCTATATTAAAATCACGATATACATTGACCATTCCAGCTAAGTTATTAAAACCTTCATTTTTCATCTTAAATGCAGCTCTGAACTCTGCTTCAACACTACAATTTTCTTGAATGTGAATATCAACCTTTCCACTTCTCCAAGGTGAATTGCATTCCGCTCCAGTAGACGCATCATTGTGACGAAGAAGTTCAATATATCTTGCTTTTTTCTTATCTGAATAATCTTCATCATATAAGTTAGTCTGAGAATATAAGCCTTCAAACTCAACTCTCATATTTTTGAATAAATACCCTATTGCAGCACTACCGGCAAACCCTGGAACATATTTAGGACTGTATCCAGCTTCAATTCGCTCCTTACTTATTAAAACTAAAAACCCCCTCTGTTATATTGTCACCTGCATCTTCTTTTCCTTCTAGAGAACCTATTGCATTGAAGAATGCTCCAAAATAGTTAGCTTTGATGTAAACATTCTCTAAGTTATTTATTCTATCATCGTAAGATAAGCACCTAAATGAAAAAGTTAGCAAAACCAATAGATATGTGAATTTAAATCTTTCGCCCACCACAAAGCCTCCCTGCATAACTTGTCATTCCATTATTATAGTATGCTTCTATTTTTTATGATAGCAACTTTTTATTGCGCTCAATCGTTTTAGATTTATAATGAAAGTATTGTAATTTAAAGCAAATCAATGACTATTGCAATTCACGAATTAGAGAGAATCATCAAACAATCGTTCCCCGACGCTGATATAAAGATTCATGATCTTGCTGGAGATGATGACCATTATCATTTAAAAATAAACTCCAAGTGTTTTCTTGGAAAGACAAAAATAGAACAGCATAAAATGGTATATAAAGCTCTGGAAGGTCAGTCTATACACGCCTTGCAACTGGAAACTAATACTTAAAAATAAGGTGAATTTATGAGCAATTTTGAACAAATAAAAAAAGATATAACAGAAAATGATGTGGTATTGTATATGAAAGGCACTTCTGATTTTCCTCAATGCGGATTCTCTGGACTCGTCGTGTCAATCCTAAAAAAATTGAACGTGAAGTTTAAGTATATTAACGTGTTGGAGAATGATGAAATACGTGAATCTATAAAAAAGTTTTCTGATTGGCCAACAATTCCACAATTATATATAAAGGAAGAGTTTATTGGTGGTTGCGACATCACTCGCGAGATGTACGAAAAAGGCGAACTGCAAAGTTTATTGAAGGAAAAAAAAATTATTGCGGAATAAGTACCAAGAAACCAGTGCCCAGACGCTGGATAACGTAGTAGTATCCGTTAAGCGGAGTGGCAGAATAAGGTAGACAAGGTGATCTAAAAAGATAATCATAGAGCAAAAGTGAAATAATATGGTAAACCTTTTAGAACTTTGCAAAAATTTACAGCAAAAAATAGAAAGGTTAGAAGCAAAAATAGAAAGATTGGAAAAAGAGAATGAAAGTTTAAAAGCAGAAAATAAGGCTTTAAAGATAGAAAATGCTGAGTTAAGAGAAAGACTCGGTTTAAGCTCAAAAAATTCATCAATACCAAGTTCCAAAGAGTTGTATAAAATAAAAAAGAATAAGCCGAAAAGCGAAAGGAATATTGGCGGTCAGGTTGGTCATAAAGGAAGTTTTCGCGCCAACATGGATGCAGATAAAGTAGTAAAGATAGAGTTGCCTAATACTTGCGAATGCGGAGGAGAAATTGCAATATGTGAAAAACCATATATTCATCAGAAAGTTGATCTTCCAGAAATCAAGCCTTATGTAGTGGAATATCAGTTAGAACATGGCCGTTGTCGGAGATGCGGAAAGAGAAGAAGTAGCAAGTTACCGGAAGGTGTTACGCCAAATACATTTGGTCCAAGGGTTAAGTCAATAATTGCAGCGTTCAGCGGATTCTACAAAAATTCAAAACGCGAAATAGCGAGTGTCGTAAATGATATCTTCAATTTGAACATAAGCGTCGGTAGCATATCAAGTAGTGAACATAGAGTTGCTTCAAAATGCAAAAAAATGTATGAGCAGATCGAACAAGAGATAAGTAGGAGTAAAGTTCTACATATTGATGAAACGAGCCATTATAACAAAGGTAAACTCGCTTGGTGTTGGATGTTTGCAAGCAATACGGCAAGTTTTGTAAAATTTACAGAGTCAAGAGGAATGAAAGTTTTACAAAATAGTAAATTCTGCAATCGCAATAGCTTGGTAATAACTGACAGGTATGCAGCATACAATTATTTTGCCGATAAAAACAGGCAAATCTGTTGGGCACATTTATCAAGAGATTTTGAAAGATTAGCACATAGTTGGAATATTGAAGTTAAAGTTCTGGGTTGTTACTTGAGAAACGTGGCCACTGAATTATTTGCACTAAAAAAAGCTTTACTAAAAAGTGAGATAGATGTTTTGAGGTTTGTCAGACGTGCCAGAAAATTAAGAAAACGTACAAAGTATTACTTGAAGGAGATATCTCGTTTACCTGAAGCAATTGGAGCCTCTCGAGTTGCAAAAAATGTTCTGAGATCTGAAAGAATGATGTGGAAATTTTTAGATGACCCAGAAAATATTCCGCTGACAAATAACCACGCTGAACGGCAAATTCGGCATTATGTCGTTTATCGCAAAAACTCATATTTTACACAATCAAAGCGGGGAAATACATTCCTTGAGCGGATAATTTCATTATACTTAACTTGGAAACAAAGGGGTCTCAATCCTTTCCAAAATCTCCTATCTATTGTTTCTTAAACCACTCTCCTGAACGGATACACGTAGTATAGCTATGAAAAAGGATCTTATGTCTTAAACCGTATCCGTTCAGGGGAGCGGCAAAATAAGGTAGACAAAGCAAGATAATAATGTTGATGTTAACACTATTGTCAAGTTTACTGGCCTTTCTATTAGTAAGATTGAAGAATTAAGTGTGAGCGGTTACAAATAATTTACCATTTCTTCTGGTTTCACTATCCTTTCAAACTCTTCCTCAGTGAGCAGTTGAAGTTTTGCTGCTGCTTCTTTTAGAGTGATATTTTCTTTATAAGCAAGCTTCGCTATTTTTGCTGCATTGTCGTACCCTATATGCGTATTTAATATAGTGACCAACATCAACGACTGATTCAGTAAATCTTTTATCCTCTCTTCATTTGCTTTAATACCAACTACACATTTTTCTGTAAAATTTAAACTTGCGTCAGCTAAAAGTCTTATAGACTGCAAAACATTGTAAATTATCACTGGCTTAAACACATTCAATTCAAAATGACCGTTTGAACCACTAATGGTTACAGCAACATGATTTCCCATAACTTGAGTGCATACCATAGTCACCGCTTCACACTGAGTTGGATTCACTTTACCTGGCATAATTGAAGAACCAGGCTCATTTTCCGGTAACATTATTTCCCCAATTCCGCATCTTGGACCAGAACCAAGCAACCTTATATCATTTGCAATTTTCATTAAACTGACTGCTACTGTATTGAGTGTTCCACTGAGCTCAACTAAAGCATCATTTGCTGCTAGCGCTTCAAATTTATTGCCTGCTGAAGTAAATGGAAGGTTAGTAATTTCTGCAACTTGGCTTGAAAAATCTTCAGCAAAACCCTTTTTAGTATTGAGTCCCGTGCCAACTGCAGTGCCACCTTGTGCAAGCTCATATATATCACTTAAAGTTGATTTTACTCTCTCTATCCCCTTTTTAATCTGGACTGCATAGCCAGAGAACTCCTGTCCTAGTGTTAGGGGCGTTGCATCTTGCAGATGAGTACGTCCTACTTTTATTATATCTTTAAATTCCTGAACCTTATTATCCAGCACCTTACGCAATTTTTCAAGATTTGGAATAAGCAAGCGGTTTATCTGGTCTGCTGCTGCTATATGCATTGCTGTTGGAAAGGTGTCATTTGACGACTGACCATAATTCACATGATCATTTGGATGTATTGGAGATTTACTACCCAAATTACCACCTAAAATCTCTATTGCACGATTGCTGATCACTTCATTCATATTCATATTAGTCTGCGTTCCGGATCCGGTTTGCCAAACAACAAGCGGAAATTCATTATTAAATTTGCCATCTATTACTTCCCTCGCGGCTGTGCAAATTGCGTCCCCTACCCTATCATCTATAACACCATGTTTCATATTAACACGCGCTGCTGCAAGTTTTACTATTGCTAATGCTTTAATCAGAGGCTCTGGCATTTTTTCTGTGCCAATCTTAAAATTTTCTAAAGAACGCTGAGTCTGCGCTCCCCAGTAATGTTCACTTGGTACTTTTACTTCCCCTAAGCTGTCTGATTCTATTCTCGTCTTTCTATCCATATTTTCCTCCTGGTGTTATGCAAACTGGTTCACTACATAATTTTTTCATGCCTACTTCTTGGTTAATTAAATCATACTAGATCCAAGTAGTCAAGTGTACGAACATTGCAATTTTCAGGTAACTTGCATGGTAGATGCAAGTAGCTGACACTGATTCACTTTATGATGGTGTCATTCCAGTCTGGAATCCAGCCTTTTCATAATCATCAAAACGTTGTATTTTAACATAAAACGGCTACTTTTATGCTTACCAACTTAATAAAATTCCTGGATCCCAGTGTCTGGGCACTGGGATGACACCCTTCTGGTGGACTCAAATCACGATGTTTGCACAGCTGTACGCTTAGTTCTGGTTGCACGCTACCATTCTTGTACATCCATAAATAGAAAATTTACGCTTTAAAAGGATCATATACATCGATTTCCTTAGAATTACTCTTTTTCAATTTTTCACTTAATAATCTTAAAATAGGCTGTAAATCACCATTAATTGATAAGCACAGCACTTCTTTATTGAGATAATTAGCTAGGTGATTCTTCTTTTCCAGAATTTCTGCTTCCCTCAATAAGTCGCATTTGTTTAATACTACAATCTCTTCTTTTTCAACAAGATCACTATTGTAAAGTTCCAATTCATTATGGATACAACTATAAGCCGAAACAACGTCATCGTGAGTTACATCGATTAAATGAAGTAAAATTTGACACCTTTCTATGTGCTTTAAAAATTTATGCCCGAGCCCAACTCCAAGGTGAGCATCAGTAATTATTCCAGGAATATCTGCTATTACAACTTCGCTATCATCCACTTTTACCATGCCTAAATGAGGTCTTACGGTGGTAAATGGATAATCGCCTACTTTTGTATCGGAATTTGAGCAGCGAGTCAAAAATTTTGATTTACCTGCGTTTGGCATGCCAATAATTCCAACATCTGATAAAACTTTTAGTTTTAATAATACATGTTTTTCTTCGCCAGGCTGACCGTAAGTAAAATGTCTTGGTGCCTTATTAGTAGAAGATTTAAAATTAGTATTTCCAAGTCCACCTTTTCCACCCTGTGCTACTTGAAATTCCATACCAGGTTTGTCAAGGTCTACTATTATCTCTTCACTTTCTTCATCAATTATTTGTGCACCGACTGGAACTTTAAGTATAACGTCTTTCCCTGCTGTGCCAGATCTATCCCTGCCTGCACCATTTTTTCCACTATCTGCTTTAATGTGTCTTCTATAACGAAAATGAAGCAAAGTGTTGAGATTAGCGTCGCTGATGAAAACTATGTTTCCACCCTTTCCTCCATTACCACCATTTGGACCACCAAATTCAACGAACTTTTCTCGACGAAAACTTGCACAGCCATCACCACCGTCACCAGCTTTTAAACACAATTTTACTTCGTCTATAAAACCCATGCTAACCCACGATAATATTTAGCATCCTTTCCTAATGCGCTTTCTATTCTGATTAGCTCGTTATACTTCGCGAGTCTATCAGAACGCGATAGCGACCCGGTTTTTATTTGCCCGCAATTTGATGCAACTGCTATGTGGGATATTGTTGTGTCTTCTGTTTCACCTGAGCGATGAGAAATAACAGCTTTATAGCCATTTGATTTTGCCATTTCAATAGCAGCAAAAGTTTCTGTTAACGTCCCTATTTGATTTGGCTTGATCAGTACAGCATTTGCCATTTTTTCCTCTATTCCTTTGCATATCAGTTCACAATTTGTAACAAACAAATCATCCCCAACCAATTGAATTTTACTCCCCAATTTTGCAGTAAGTAATTTCCAACCTTCATAGTCGTCTTCACTCATTGCATCTTCTATAGAAATTATTGGATATCTTTCCACAAGATTACAATAATATTCAGTCAACTCTTCTGAAGTAAGATCTCTGTGTTCAAATTTGTAAATTCCATCTTCATAAAAAGTAGATGAAGCAACATCAAGGCCTAGTGCAAAATCACTTTGCGCTGAATAACCTGCTGATTCTATAGCGTATATGATCAAGTCAAGTGCTTCTTCAGTACTTTCAATATTTGGTGCAAAACCACCTTCATCTCCTACGTTTGTGCTATAACCTTTTTTCTTAAGAATGCTACGTAAGTTGTGGAACACCTCCGCAGACATTCTGATTGCTTCACTGAAAGTCTCAGCCCCGACCGGAAGAATCATGAATTCTTGGAAATCGAGCTTATTGTCTGCATGTACTCCACCATTAATTATGTTAATGAGTGGAACCGGCATAACACTCATCTGCTCTCCTCCCAAATATCTGTAGAGCGGCATATTGAAGCTGTTTGCTGCTGCTTTTGCAACCGCAAGAGACACACCCAAAGTTGCATTTGCTCCAAGTTTAGATTTATTTTTTGTTCCATCCAGTTCAATTAATGCTTTATCAATTGCATTTTGGTCCGCTGCATTCATTCCAAAGATTTCATCTGCTATTATCCCATTTACAGCTTGAACAGCTTTCAGCACTCCCTTACCACAATACCTTTTCTCATCTTGGTCCCTGAGTTCCAAGGCTTCTAATTTACCAGTTGAAGCTCCAGAAGGTACAGATGCTCTACCTATTACTCCATCACAGAGTTCAATTTCCACCTCAACAGTAGGGTAACCCCTGCTATCTAAAATTTCTCTTGCAAATACATTGTTGATTATCTTATTCATTACATTAACCCTTTACTAGATTCACAATTGTGTGCACGGAACGTTCTGTCTCGGAAGATGTTATCCCAGCGCTGTAACATTTCAGTGTATGAACATTGCAATATACAGGTAATTTGAGTAGCGGATGGTGTCATGCAAGTAGCTGACACTGGAATCCAGCTTTTACTATACAGCCACCTGGTGTGCTCATTTACGATTAAGTTTTCTGGATCCCAGTGTCTGGGCACTGGGATGACATCATTCTTAGTGGAAGTTACCCCCATATCACAACGTTCGTACAGTTGTGTGCTTCGACACTGGGATCCAGCCTTATTACACAATTTTATCATATAAATCCTCCCAGTCCGGATTCTTTTTCTCAATTAAATTCATTTTCCATATATACAATTGACTAGATTCCAGTTTGCATGACACCAGTACTTGCATTTATTCTATCGTTTAACTAGATGTTTGTATAGTTTCTGCTATGAGCTTTGCAGCTTCCTTTGCCAATTTAGCTATATTACTACCAGCACCAATAAATAATACTATATCACCTGGACTTGTCGAATCACTAATAAAATGTGAAATGAGCAAAGCATCATTCATAATTTTTGTGTTATTAAATCCATTACTGATTAAAGCTTTTTGTATATCATCAATTCCACAACCAGGAATGGGCTTATCTTCTGGAGGATGAACAGGAGTAAGGATGACATAATCAAACATCATGAAAATTCGTATGAATTCATCAAAAAAATTACGAATGCGAGCAAAACGAAGTGGTTCGATAATTCCTATTACTTTTCCTTTAGTAATCGAACGTGCAGCCGTTAAAGTTGCATATATTTCATTTGGATGATGGGCATAATCCTCAATTAACTTAACACCTTTAATATTGGCAATCAAAGAGAATCTTCTTGCTACTCCTTGAAATTCCAAAAGGCCTTTTTTAATATCTGCATCGCTAATCCCGAGTTTTATCGCAACTGATATTGCAGCCAAGGCGTTGCTTACTTTGTGAATACCTATTGCGTTTGATAGTACTATGTTTTTTAAAGGGCTGGATCCCAGTGTCACGCACTGGGATGACAGAGGGTGATGGGATGACACCTGCTTTTTTGTCATGCAAGTAGCTGATGCTGGAATCCAGTTGTTCAACACGTCAAATTCTATGCTGTTAGCATGCTGTTTAATGTTGCTGGCTCTTATGCTACCATTCTCAAACCCAAACGTTATAGAATTACTCGCATCATAATCGATGTCTACAGAATCAGATAAAACTGCAGAACCTGCATTATTCACGAATTGGGAAAATGCATTTTTGATATTATCAAATGTGCCGTAATAATCTATGTGGTCATTGTTGATACTTGTTATGACAGCAATCTTTGCAGGGATTTTTAGCATAGTTCCATCAGACTCATCAGCCTCGATCAGAAAAGTGTCACTCTTTCCAAGTTTTGAATTACTCTGATACGAATTTAGTATTCCTCCTACAATTACAGTTGCATCAATATTAGAATGATCAAAAATGGAAGCAATCATAGCCGTTGTTGTTGTCTTTCCGCTTGAACCTGAAACCGCTATCACATATTTACCTTTCATAATTTCAGCAAGTATGTCTGATCTATGCAAAACGGTTTTATTGTTATTTTTTGCCGCAATTAACTCCACATTATCAGATTCTATTGCAGAAGAATGTACAACTATTTGAGCTTGGCTTATATTATTAGCATTGTGACCGATATAAACCTCTACACCTAGCTTTTGTAACTTATTTATATTGTTGTTTGATTGTGCATCACTGCCTTGAACTTTGTAATTGGAATTGTGAAGAATTTCAGCAATAGCGCTCATTCCGATTCCACCTATACCAATAATATGTATTATTCCTTTTTGAGTTTTGTTAATATTTAGCAGTAGATGTTTACTCATTACTAAATTTATTATAGTATAATTTAAAATCCTCATAGTATCGAACCCTCTTACCGAATACAATGATAAAAAACCTAACCTTTCTATGCCTAATATTTGTTTTGATAAGTAGCTGCAGTGTTAGCAACAGGTTTAACTGCACTGCAGGTCATTATAAAATTGGCAGCAGCTACACAATAAATGGTATAACTTATTATCCAAAAAACTGTAAACACTATGAAGAGATAGGGATAGCATCGTGGTATGGAATAGAAGATCATGGCACACTTACAGCAAATGGTGAAGCGTTTAACCGTCACTTGATCTCTGCAGCGCATAAGACTTTGCCCTTACCCTGCTTTGTTCTTGTCACTAATTTAGAAAATGGAAGAAAGCTTGTTACAAGGGTTAACGATAGAGGGCCTTTTATTGAAGGCAGAATAATAGACTTATCAGAAAAAGCAGCTCAAGTCTTAGGATTTCATAAATCTGGGCTTGCAAAAGTAAAAGTTCAATACCTAAGAAAGATGTCAGAACAATTGATACAAAATACTCCTCATTATAGAAAGCAGTATGAAAAAGAAATACAGAAACGTCACCCAAAACAAGACAATGCAGAAAGTAAGGGATATGTTGCATTTTTTAAAAGTGCTCAGGCTGCTAAGTCAGCTGCATCAAAGCTTCGCAATCAAGGAATAAAAAATGTTAGATTGCTTTTTAAGAACGATCAATATTGCGTGAAAGTGAGTTATAGGTAGTGGTGAGTGCAGAATTTGAAAGATTTGGTTAATGTAAGGAACGCTGGCTAACTATTGTAAGTTAAAAATGTGATATAAAAAAGATATCAACAATTTATAGCTATACCACCGCGATATCTCTTAGCCGCTAACACGTAGCGGAATGACGAGCTTATCGTCACGCCACCGCTAACCGTCATACCGCGATTTATTCGCGGTATCTCAGCCGCTAACAAGTAGCGAAATGACAGCAATCCTACGTCATACCGTCACGGTATCTCTAGATCCCGCTAACAAGTAGCGGGATACTTGACCTTTACAGGGATGACAGTTGTCGTTTAGCTGCAAATGTTAAGAAATTTACCAAATAAAAAAAAAGGCAAAGAAACCCTAGGGTAGCTAGTATTCAAATTCTCCCTTGTCTATTTGACGTCTTTTACTGTCTTAAACACTTTATAAGCGCGTTTCGGCTTGTATAGGTAGAAACCTAAAAGTTTTATAAAGACATGAGGTGCACATAGTGCAAAAAATTAAGCATGATTTACGCCAAATACATTAAGTTTTTTGTCATTAATCCACTGCAGAGATTGCGAAGATAAATAAATAGCTTCAGTTTCATGATAAGAGGGCTGGCGGAGTTTGTCAAGTAAGTTTTTCGTTTCATCCAATGCGCTGCCAAAAGTTTGTTATGCAAGAATGCACTAGCCATTTCTCACAGATTCATTTAAACTTAATCAAGTAGGAGTATTATTAACGCGAAAAGAGTTTAATTAGAGATTTAAGTGATATGGCGCGTGAGGAAGATATAAACCAATTAGTAGAAAATGGATTTGATATTAACTCAAAAGATGCAAGTGGAATCACTCTCTTGCATAAGTTCACAAAAGAAGGCGATTTAGTTGGAGTAAAGTCATTACTAGAGCACGAAGCTGATTTCAATGTCGTAGACAACGAAAATAGAAACCCTCTGCATTACGCCATTATGCATGGACACAAGAAAGTTGCTAAACTTTTTGTTAACCAACTGACAATTAATTCCAAGGATAAAAATGGATTCACTCCACTGCACCTTGCTGCACTACAAGATGACACGGAATTAATAGATTTTTTGATAATAAAAGGCGCAAAAATTAATGAAAAAGATGTCAAAGAGGGCTATACTCCTCTTCATATAGCTTCACTATACGGTTCTAAAAAAAGTGTTCAAATTTTAATTGATAGCGGAGCAAATCTCGAATGTGAAGATAACAATTTTCGTACTCCTTTGTTTTTAACCATTTATCAATGCACCGCACATTATGACAGCAGAGCAGAAATTATAGAATATCTGATAAAGAAAGGTGCAAATATAGAAGCCAAAGATGCAGAAAATAACACTACGCTTTTCCTAGCAGCGTATAACAACAAAATGCAAATAGTAAAGCTTATTGCAAAAAAACAGCAAGCAAGTAACGATAAAATTAAACTTAAAGAGTTTTTTTGCACAAAAAATAACCATGGTTTTGATGCATTAGATTGCGCTATTGAGCATAATAATAGAAAAATGGTAACATTTCTTGTATCAAAAGGAATAGATGCAAATGATCAAGATTTTAATGGCAACGCCAGGCTGCATAAAGCTAGCCATAATGGTAACACTAAAACAGTTAAGCTCTTATTGAGGCTTAAGGTAAACATTAATGCTGTTACTAAATGTAACAGAACTCCCTTGCTACTCGCAGTTAAAAAAGGCCATACACAAATTGTGAAAATGTTATTGGAAGTTAGAGCCAATATGAACATTTGTGAGCAACAAGGTTTTGCACCTCTACATCTTGCTGTTCAAAAGGATTATTTTGATATAGCTCAGTTGTTAACAGAAAAAGGTGCAGACCTTAACATTAAGTGCAATAACGGTCATACCGCAATAGATATGTTCATTAGCAAGGCTCATAGCAAAAAAAACATCGAAGAAAATTACAAAAAATTTTGTAGATTTTTGATGCTTTACCTGAAAGAGCTACATAGTAAACACAAAGCCTGTTGTATACTTTCAACCCTAGCTCTAAGCTTAACAATTATAGGCTTACCATTTATTTTCAAGCCTATTATTAAATACAGAGAAAGAAGTAAAATATATAAAAAAATTAGGGCTATGCTGGTCTACATTTAAGTACAAGAAGAGTATACAAAAAATAAATAGCCAAAGCTAATACACGACAATTATCTGCTCGATGAAAATGAGATTAAATACATTTTTAATATTTTTATAGAAATCTATTAGTATAGATTTTGTATGCTGTTCTAATGGCTATTTTTAAATGCTTAATACTCCTCTTCATTATTTCTTGCACACATCTACCTACCAAGCAATATCCTATTAACATAGACAATTATAAGCACGATTATCCGTTGCAACAATATAACACCTCTTTGGAGATTAATGAACCGGCAATACCAGAAATTATGCCTTTACCAATAGAGTTTCCCGATCTCACAATCAGTAATCAGCTTATTTCTATTAATGTTAGTGAAGAAGTATCAGTAAAGGATTTGCTGATTGAGATAGGAAAACTTTCTGACGTTAACTTGGATATGGACCCAAAAATATCAGGTAATATTATTTTAAAGCTAAAAGATAAGGATATAAACGAAGTAATTCAGAGTATAGCAAATAGCGCCAAACTGCGTTACTCAACAAGTAATGGTGTAATTAGAATTGAGCAGGACTTGCCATACGCACAAAATTATTACGTAGACTTCATCAATATTCAACATTCTGCTCAAAGCAGTTTCGTTATTAATAACAATATTACTAACAGTGATGGAAGTAACGTTGATAGGGACTATAACAATGTTATGAAGTCTCAATACAGTAGTGATTTATGGAATTCATTAGAAAAAGGCTTGAATGCAATAATGGATGTTAACGGGGTGGATGATGGCGAATTCCTTTCATCCAACAGAGAAGCTGGTGTTATTATTTTGAATGCTAGAAAAGATGTCCACAAAGCTGTTGAAGAATATATTAATAAGGTTAAGAAGTTAGCGTCTTCTCAAGTAATGATAGAGGCAAAAATAGTTGAAGTTGTGCTAGATGACAAATACCTTTCTGGTATGAACTTAAATGACTTACAAGATGGAACTAAGTCTATAATAAATCAAGATAACTCCATTATTAACCTAGCAATGAACTTTGGTGCAAATGATCTAGGAGATTTAGTAAAAAATTTAGACAAATTTGGCACTTCAACTGTAATTTCAAGCCCCAGAGTACATGCTATAAATAATCAGCAAGCGATGATTTCATTTACTAAAAACCATATTTATTTTACCTCCGATATACAAAAAGATACTAGAAACTCTAATCAGACCTTAATTACCAAGATGAATAGCGTCCCAATAGGTGTTGTGCTAATAATCCACCCAAGCATTAACATTGATACTAGTGAAATATTCATGGATATACATCCAACTTTATCAAGAATTAACGGCTACACTAAAGATCCAGATATAGAGTACGTCGCACAGCAGAGTAAAATGAAATTAAATAGCGACATTCCAATTGTTGAAATCAGAGAAATGAACTCTATGTTAAAAATTAAGAGCGGTGAAGTTATGGTAATCGGCGGGCTTATAGAACATAGAGAAGATAAGCAAAGCTTATTGCATCAGAAATCAAAAAGGCTAGCGAATAATATTAGAACAGTAGAAACTGTCATTTTTTTAAAAGCAACAATCGTACCAACATTTGGTTTGTTAGATAGAAAAGATAAGAATTTATATATATATTAAATTATCACTAAAAATTAAATATCAAACCAACTTCAATATTGTGAGTAGATATGTCATCTGCAACAGGTATCGGAACGCTAAAGTAACGATAGCCGAGAAAGGTTTTGATTTCTGGGATTATTGAATAATCAACACCAAGTTTTATTTGATAAGCAAACCAAGGAACATTCAGTGGCATTGAATTTTGGGGTGACCCATTAATCCTTTTTAATCTAAAAACTGTTGGTCCTATACCAAGACCGATGTACGGAGCAAATTGTGTATCCTGAACGCTGGGATTATAATAGAAGTTTAACAAAAACGCAAATATACTTGCTGATTTATCAAATACCGGAGGAGAATTACTATCTTCAATATTGGCTATAGAATACGCGGCTTCAAAATCAATTTTACCATTTTCTCCAGCATAGTAACCTAAAGACATGCTGCTAAACCACTGGAAATCAATTTTACCATCAAATTGCTGTATACTTTTAATTTCATCTGCCACTATATTTTTTATTATAAAACCATAATGACTTTCAACTAAAGTTAGGACTCTCTCCCCTATTGCCTTTATACCCTTTACAAATGTTTCTGAATTATCATGGTATACCTTACCACCGTTAGCGCTAACATAAAAATCAAGTTTTTTTGATTTTTCTTTTGTAGGCTCAGCTTGATCTGCAATACGTGACCACATATTTTTCTGATCAGCTACTTGGAGAATAGAAGGTTGTTCAATAGGACTATTTTCAGGTTCTTGATATTTTAAATCCTCTGTTAGTACTTCTTTTTCAGTAACCTCTTTAGAATGCATTACATCTTCATTATTGTCCGTTTCTAGTTTTAAGAGTTGTGTTCCAATAACTTGTTCAACGTGTACATAATTACCGATATAAGTAATAAAAAAATAGACACATGAAATTAAAATCAAAAATAAAGTAATAGATCTTTTAGTTATCACAAATGAACACATAATTACCATTTATAGTATAACCATCATATCATATATTTCTTTAATGTACAAAAATTAAGAAAGAGTATTTCCAATTAAATAATTATTCTCTACGCCTGTAACATTAACTTTCACAATACTTTTAGCTTGCGCTCTTGATTCAAGCTTTATTAATGCAAAATTTTCTGCTCTACCGACATTATTTTGCTCAACCAGAACACTTTGCTTAGTGTTGATCAAGGATTGACAAAAACTGCTCATAATTTCTTTATTTACTTCTCTTAAATTTTTTACTCGTTCTTTACGCACATTCTCTGGTACTTGTGGCATTCGTGCAGCAGGTGTACTTTTCCGCTCTGAATATGGAAAAGCATGTAGGTAAACTATATTTGTTTTTTTCAGTAAATCAACTGTATCCTGAAACATTTCATCAGTTTCTGTTGGAAATCCAGCAATAATATCAGCGCCAAATGCTATATTAGGCCTCAAGCTCTTCATTTTATGACAAAATTCTATCACTTGTTCTCTGTTGTGACGACGCTTCATTCTCTTTAGTATTAAATTATTACCAGATTGTAAACTCAAATGTAAATGAGGCATAAGTCTTGACTCATTAGCTATTAAATCCATTAATTCGTCGTCAACTTCAGCAACATCGATAGAGGAAAGTCTTAGCCTCTTCAACTCTGGTATATCCTTTAAAACTCTCCTAATCATTGAACCAAGTGATGGCTTACCCAACAAATCTGTACCAAAGTCAGTAATATCAACCCCTGTAAACACTACTTCTTGATATCCATTTTCTACAAAGATCCTGATTTGCTCTATAGTACTGTTTATTGGCACAGATCGATTATTCCCTCTTGCCTCAGTAATTGAACAAAATGTGCAGCTATGATTACAACCATTTTGAATTTCAATAAATGCCCTTGACTTATCTTCAAATCCATTAATTAGAACAGGTTCTACTTGGTTATCACTGACCAAGATTTTATCGTCATTTAGTAAGTAATTTTCAGCTTTTAGCTTATCTTGATTACCGAGCACTTTACTTACACCAGGAATGCTACTGTAAACTTCTGGATCCAACTGAACAGCACAACCAACTACGATAATTTCTTTATTTGGATCATTTTTGTAAATCTTACGTATCTTTTGCTTTACCTGACGTTCTGCTTCGTTTGTCACTGCACAGCTATGCACCACAACAACATTTTCTCTCTTTGCTTTTTTTAATGCTTCTTTGATTAACTCGCTCTCGTAAAAATTTAGACGACAACCAAATGTTATCACTTCATTCATGTTAGTATTTTTTGCTTTAATAGACCTAAATTATATCAAATATCCAAGCAAAGTCTCTTGCATGACTATTTTTTTGTAAATAAATGCTATGCAAGCAGCAGACACTTGTATCTTTATGATGTGAGGCATTAGAGCTAAAATACCTCACAGGGAGGGTGAAGCTGATGCGACACTAATGCCATTAAGGCCGAGTCCCAGATTTTGCTTCCCTCCCATAGAGTTAAAGACTGAACAGTATCTTTTGGAATTATATCCCGTATTACAAGGTTAGTCTAAACTCTCAGTTTATTTATAGTCTTGGAGGCAATTTTATGCAAGTAAATGCTATTTTGGGTGTGGATATTTCAAAAAAGAAATTTGATGTTTGTTTGTTAGTGGACAGTAAAAAACGACACAAAGTCTTTCAAAATAATCAAGATGGTTTTGCAAAACTTGTAGTTTGGTGCAATGGCCATGGAGCAAATCTTACTCATTTATGTCTTGAAGCAACTAGTTGGTATGGAGAAGATTTGGCTACTTTTATGCACGATTTAGGACATAATGTCAGTATAGTAAACCCAGCCCAAATCAAAGCTTTTGGCAAAAGTGAGCTGCTCAGAAATAAGACAGATAAATCAGATGCAGCTATGATAGCTAGATTTTGTATCGCCAACAAACCTGCTCTTTGGAAGCCCATTACACCTGAAATGAGGCATTTGAGGGAGCTTTACCGTTGCATGCAATCGCTAAAAGATGATAAGGTGCAACAGACAAATCGCTTGGAAAACAAAAATATGCATTCCAGTTGCAAAGAAGCTATATCTAAAGTAATTTTGGCAATAGAGGAGCAAATTATTGTTCTCGAAAAAGAAATTAATGAGCATATAAATAACTATCCACATCTAAAAAATATGGTGGAAAACCTTAAGACTATAAAAGGTATAGGATATCTTACTGCTGTTGCTGTTGTCGCAGAAATGCCATCAGTTGATAACTTTGACAATGCTAAACAATTTACAGCTTTTGCTGGTCTAAATCCAGGACATTATCAATCGGGATCGTCAGTAAGTAAGAGAAGTTGCATATGCAAAATAGGATCTGAGCGTATTCGAAAAGCTCTTTATATGCCAGCTATAGTAGTCAAAAACCATAATAATCATTTTCAAAAGTTTTGTCAGCGTCTAGCAAGTAAAGGCAAATGTCCAAAAGTCATAGTTCTTGCGTTAATGCGAAAATTAATGCATGTCTTTTTTGGTATTCTTAAAAATAATCAACCATTTAATTGTAATTTTGTTGGATAATTTGTTTGACAGCAGAGACAGTATCTGGGATCTCAACGATTTTCACTCAGACACAGTATCACTCCTTTGCTTAGAGGTTGTCCGGAAACAAGTAAAAGGCTATAATATCTGAAATTTTAGTACGGGGTAAAGATGAGAAAAAAGTATCCAACAGATCTAAGCGAAAGGGAATAGGCAAGAATAGAAAAACACTTCAGAGTATCATACAAGAAAGGAGGAAGGCCGCCAAAGTATAGCAAAAGAGAAATATTAGAAGCAATTTTCTATGTATTGCGTACAGGGTGTCAATGGCGGTATTTACCAAATGATTTTCCGCTATGGAAGACTGTGTATGAGCAGTTCAGGCAATGGAAGAAGCAGGGAATTTTTGAGAAAATGAATTATGAAATTACAAAATATAGTAGAAGAAAAATAGGAAGGAATGAGCAGCCAAGTGCCTGTATAGTAGATAGTCAATCTGTAAAGACTACAGAAAAGGGGGGATCAAAGGCTATGATGGAAGTAAAAAAGTAAAGGGTAGAAAAAGGCATATAATTACAGACACTCAGGGTTTTATACTAGGTTGTTACGTAGGCGCTGCTAACGAAAATGATAGAGATGGTATTAAAATAGCATTAAACAATATGAGAACAAAATATACTAAAGTTAAAAAAATGTGGGCTGACATGGGATACCAAGGAAGAAATTTAAAGAATCACATAAAGGAAGAATATGACATAGATATTGAAATTGTTACAAGGCCTCCATGTAGATTTTGGGTGCACAAAGATACGCCACCTGAGCTACTACCAACAAGAGAACAAGGGTTTAAAGTACAGCCAAGAAGATGGGTTGTAGAAAGGACTTTTGCTTGGGTTAATAGGAATAGAAGGCTATCGAAGGAGTATGATTTACTCACAACATCCACTGAGAATTTCATATACCTAGCTATGAGTAGGGTTATGTTAAAGAGGGAATATGCTTGAATTTACTTGTTTCCGGACAACCTCTTAAGATACAATCCGGATTGGATACTGAGTTGGTGAGTATAAAAGTATAGCTTCTACGTCATACCGCTGCGGTATCTCTTAGCCGCTAACAAGTAGCGGGATGACGATTGTCGGTGAATCTAAGTTACCTTAGCTACATTTCTAGCTGTAACTATAAATGTATGGATTTTTTATCGTGCCATGTTATAATTAACGTCTTGCTAAAAATTAAATATTGATGAATGAACTAAGAAAGTTAAGTATTACACAAATGCATGACGGGCTCAAAAAAAAGAGTTTTTCTGCCGTTGAACTCGTAGAGGCGCACATCAGTGCGGTTGAAAATGAGAAATTAAATGCATTTATAACAAAAACCCCAGAGATAGCAATGAAAGCTGCTAAAGCTGCAGATGAACATTTCTCTAGGCAAAAGGATGATTTAATCTCGCTGCTCATGGGTGTACCAGTTGGCATCAAAGATCTATTCTGTACAAAAGGAATAAAAACAACAGCATGCTCAAAAATGCTGGAAAATTTCGTTCCGACTTACGAATCTACGGTGTCTGACTTGCTTTTAAAAAGTGGAGCAGCCATGCTCGGTAAGCTTAATATGGATGAATTTGCTATGGGTTCTGCGAACACAAATAGCTATTTTGGCCCTGTTGAAAATGTGTGGATTAGAAAAAGCGATGGGGAAAAAGTTGTTCCTGGTGGATCATCTGGTGGATCTGCAGCATCGGTTGCTGGATTTTTATGCGCTGGAGCGTTAGGGAGCGACACCGGTGGATCTGTACGCCAACCAGCAGCTTATTGTGGAGTAGTTGGAATAAAGCCAACTTATGGAAGATGCTCGCGTTTTGGTATGATTGCATTTGCGAGTTCTCTGGATCAAGCAGGAGTCATTACTCGTTCTGTCTCTGATTCAGCATTAATGCTGGAAGCAATTTGTGGCTATGATACAAAAGATTCAATATCGAGCGAAAAGCCAGTGCCTAAATTTTCTAGCTTTATAAATGGTGATGTCAAGGGTAAGTGTATTGGTATACCAAAAGAGTATAGGATGGATGGAATTTCAGAGGAAATAGTTCATAATTGGGAAAGAGTTGCTTCCTATTTAAAAGAAAATGGCGCTGAAGTTGTTGACATTACTCTGCCACATACTAAATATGCAATACCAGTCTATTATTTAATCTGTTCTGCTGAAACTTCATCCAATCTTGCTCGTTACGATGGTGTGCGTTATGGATTAAGGGTTGATGCTGATACCCTTGAAGAAATGTATTCACTAACAAGAGCAGAAGGTTTTGGTAAAGAGGTGAAAAGAAGAATTTTAATTGGCGCTTATGCGCTTTCTTCAGGTCATTATAATGAATATTACGAAAAAGCGCAGTGCATTAGGGCATTAATCAGAAATGATTTTATAAAAGCGTTTGAAAAAATAGATTACATACTTGTGCCATCTGCTCCAACAGAAGCTTTTGGCTTAAATGAAAAGCCAGATCCGCTAATTATGTGCATCAATGATGTGTTTACTGTGCCGGCAAGTCTGGCAGGATTGCCTGCTATTTCTGTTCCTGTTGGGCTCTCCAATGAGGGTTTACCACTTGCCTTGCAAGTGATTGGAAATTATTATGATGAAGCTGGAATATTAAATGTGGCAAGTGTGATAGAGCAAAATTGCGGCAGAATAATTAGACCTCTTGCATAATCTATTTTTTGATAGTAATTTTTGCATTAAAATTTGCTTACGCTCCTCAACGTACTCTATGGTTCCATTTTTAGATGAATAGCAAAAACAGGGTATGTTAATCTGTTTACAAAATTTTCGTGTAACAGTTCACACTTAATTAAACAGACTGAATTCTGTAATTTTGGGATGTTGAAAAATTTACCTCACGTTGTCATTCCAGCGCATAACGCTGAAATCCAGATTTATAGAAACGAAAAAACTTGCTTGACACATTTTGCCAACCCCCTTATTACGATGTGTAGTACAATGATACAAATTAAGAATTCCCCCATCCTGTGCTGGTTCTTCGATCTGAAATCCTACTTCTACCTGATCACAACCAATGTTAATTTGTCCTATTAATGCTTTAATAATGCCGCGCTTAGTTTGCCAATCTAGCTGTTCCAGGTTCGATTTTACACTAGAATAAAAATTCTTTATGCTATTTATAATAAGACTTATTCCTTTTTCTACTGCCTTCTGATCAACTACCTTTTTTTTCTCTTCTTCTATCCCTTGTAAGCGTTCTTTCATTTTTCTCATTGTCTGTTTAAATTCTTCCTCGCTTATATATCCTTTCTCTCCTGCATTTTCTTGACTATAATAATCTTCCATTAATTTTTCGATACCTTCTTTTATTTGATTTTCTCTTCTTGCAAACTTTTTCTCTGATGATTCATCATTTTTATTTTCTAATACTCTACGTTGGTATTCCTTTTTTATCATCTCTGGGTTTTTTAGTACATCTTTCACCTTTTCCCATACTGACCTTACCCAGAAAAAGTGGAGAGAAAGAAAGGAGTTTTTTCGAGTAAAATAAAATTTTGGAGGATTAGAAATGGCAAGAGAATATACGGCAGAATTCAAATTGGAAGCTGTTAAGCTGGCAAATGAACAAAGAAAGGTAGGTCAACCAGTTGCAAAAGTAGCAAGAGATCTAGGAATAAGGGATAGTGTATTAGGAAAATGGATGAAGAAATATAACGAAAAAAAGTCAGCGGCAAATGCATTTCCAGATGTAGCACCTTATGACAAAGAGAGATTTGATTTACAGAAAGAGTTAGCAAAAGTAACAAGAGAAAGAGACATTTTAAAAAAAGCCCTGGCCAGTCAAAAAGAGTAAAATATTTTTTCATAAAAGAGCATAGTAAACACTATAAAGTGCAGGAATTATGTAGGGTTTTCTGCTAGTGGCTACTATAAGTGGACTACAAGGAAAATAAGCAGTAGAGAATCAGCAAATAAAGAGTTATTAGCAGATTTCAAAAAATATATCAAGCTTCTAAATGTAGATATGGAGCTCCTAAAATTCATGCTGAATTAAAGGCTTTGGGTAAAAGTTGCAACTTAAAAACAGTGCAAAGTATTATGCAGAAAAATGGTATTCAGGCTATATTGAGAAGAAAATTTAAAATTAAGAAACAACAAACGGACAGTAGCTCCCAATATATTAGACCAAAACTTTATTGTCGATCAACCAAATAAAGTATGGGATTATTTATATAAAAACCAAAGAAGGATGGCTATATTTGGCAACAATAATCGATCTATATTCACGCATGGTAGTTAATGAGCAGTTCAATAAATAAACAATAGGTTATGGACCCTTTATTAATGGCCGTTAACAAGCGTAAACCTGCCAAAAATCTACTATTACATAGTGATCAAGGTTCACAATATACTTTGCAAGGTTATCAATATCTCTTATCCATAAAAAACATAGATGAGTCATAAAGGTTGTTGTTACGACAATTCTGTTGTGGAAAGCTTCTTCAGTTCTCTAAAAAGGGAGTTACCAATAGACACCTCTCGGCACTCTAAACAGCATATCAAAACTGCTATATTTGAATATATAGAAATTTTTTATAACAAACAACGTCACTATTAACTATTGCATTCCTGAGCATTTTGATTCATCATTCTCTTTGTGAAAAACATTCCAAACTTTCTCTCCACTTTTTCTGGGTAAGGTCACATGTCAATGGCTCCATAAGTTCACATTCTATTCCCAAACTTTTTTTAACTAACTTTAAAATCATAGAAAATACTGTCGAAAAAGGAAGTTTTCTTGTTCGTGTAAAACTCAACACAATGGATTTTCTGAAAAGTTTTCGAGTATGTTGCATTTTTAATTTGTAAGATAAGATCTTTTCCTTTTTGCATGCCTCACCTAAAAAAGACACATTTTAAACTTTTTTGTTGCAATAAAATAGAAACAAAAGTGCTGTCCCTTGCACTCTTTGGATAATTTAATGATAAAAAATTTGGAGAGAAATTTTATACACTATCGCTGATATTTTTCCTTAAGTTGACGCCATTGCCTGAACGGATACATGACAAATCTATCGTTTATCAAATCGTCGGTAAGCCTAAAGCTATAGCCATTAAGCACGATAAAGAAAATCATTCATAATCGCTATAGCAACTAGTGTAGACACTTGACGTTCCTTGTGATTTGATAAATAGAGGTTTTTATCTGACTTCACAACAAGGGCTTCTGGATGACTTTGAAAGTGAACATTACCATGCTTATCTTCAATAGCCTCTATTACCCCCTCACTGGAAAATGCTGCAACTTTATATCCAAGTGACTCCAATTTTCTTCTATTTTCTGGTGTATTACTTACTGCTCCTGAATGAGCATCTGGAAAATATGTTGAAAACCAGCCATTTTCATTAGGTATTAGGAATTTGGCTACTACTTCTGCTAAACGACTATTTGGAACGATCTTTATCTGCTGGAGAGGTACATCCTCTTTCTGTGGATTAGGTGCTGATTTTAAATGAGATCTTCGTTTCTCTTCATCACTCACAACACTCACTACTTCAATTCCCTTTGCATTCATTATGCCTTCACATATGCCAAGCAAATGAATTACAGGGTTATCATCCACTATTTTTACAATTGCTTCAGTAACAAGCTGGCGACAAGGAGTGGGTGCTGAGTGTAAATTATCCGGAATAAATATTCTATTTATTTTGTGCTCTTTAACAAACTTTGCAACTTCAACTTTTATTCGGTCTAATGTTAGCTTCTTTGCCAATGTTTCATCTTGTTTTGCAAAGATAAGCGACTTTTCTTGGATTTCTTTTAAGTTAATTATTTTATTGTAATCAATGAGTACGGTTTTAACTCCAAAGTTATTAAACATCTCGTAGATATTTTGAGATAGCCCAAGCTCATGTGCTTCTTCCGTTTTCAACAAACCAACAACTATGTCATTATTTACTGTATTTTCTGCCGTCAAGACAGTTGACGCTGGTTCTTCTTTTCTGGTTACATGTTGAGATGCCGGTTTTTCACTAACGCCAGCATAAGTAATATTGCTTAATAATAGAACTATAATTAATAAGATATTAAATAGTTTATTATAATATTTATATACCATGACTTGCCTCCCTAATATTTATATTACGATATAGAGTATTTTATGACAAAAAGGCAAGTTCGCCAAGAAAGAGAAGGTGGCCTGAGCAGGAATCGAACCAGCGACACAAGGATTTTCAGTCCTTTGCTCTACCAACTGAGCTATCAGGCCAACTGTATACTTTTATTTTTAGATAAAAAATGTTATTATGTCTATCAAAAGTTTTTAAAGTAGTTTATAAAAATAAAGGATGAACATTAATGACAAAATAGGAATCTACCCTGGCACATTTGACCCTATAACTTTTGGGCATCTTGACATAATCAAAAGAGCGTGTAAACTGGTCGATAAATTAATAATAGGGGTTGCAGAAAACGTTAATAAGCATACTGCCTTTGACACAAAGCTACGCACAAGCATGGCTGAAAATGAAATTAAAGGACTAGGAATTGATGCAGATGTTATATCTTTTAATGGGTTGCTAGTGAAGTTTGCCAAAGAGCAGAATGCTTCTGTTATTATTAGGGGATTAAGAGCAGTATCGGATTTTGATTACGAGTTTCAAATGAGCTGGGTAAATTATAAACTTCTTCCTGAAATCGAAACCATATTTCTTCCTGCTTCTGAAGATACTCAATTTATCTCATCAAGCTTTGTAAAGGAAATAGCAAGATTAGGAGAAGATGTTAGCAAATTTGTATCAAAAGGTGTTCAAAACGAATTGATTAATCTGAATAGGATAAAAAATGGAGAATAGTGCTTGTTGTTTTTTATTTCTGAATGGGTATATTCAATATATAAAATGTTATAAGCTAAAGGAGCAGCATGTCAAAAGTGAGGGTTAATAATAGAAAAGTTTGTTGTCATGGTGATGAGAATGATGAGGGTTCCGGCCATCCATTAATATATTTAGATATGGGAGAAGAAGAGGAAATAGCCTGCCCTTATTGTGAAAAGACGTTTGTCCATGACTGCACTGTAGAAGCGGTTGGGGAGCTGACTAGGGATGAGCTCTAATGGCACTTCTGCAGACTTAGCTTATGTAAATAGCAATAAGAGGGGCAGTAAAAATGAAACTGTCCATACGGTCGAGCACTCCCCCATGGCCAGGTATCATATTTCCACTATCTTTAACACCGTAAGCTCTTTTAACAAGCGACTCAGTGAAATCGCCAAGTTGCGCTAGAATAGCAATTGCAAGGCCAATGATTGGAGAATAAAAAATTGAAAATAGACCAAAAAATATTGATCCAAAAATTGTGCACACTACTCCAGCTAAAATCGCACCAAGAAGTCCTGCCCAAGTTTTTCCAGGGCTAAGAATTGGGCAAATTTTAGCTCCACCAAAATTCTTACCAAATAGGTAGGCAGTAACGTCAATTCCCCAAATGGTTAAGACGAACCATACTAATGCGTATTTTCCTTGTGGTAGATTATATAAATATATTAATGAGGCGCTTGGTAGTGCAATCAATAATAATGCAAAAACGTATAAAATTTTATTTCCTTGGGTTAGATTATACCATTCAAAAGAAGATAAAACTGCTATTGAAAAAATCAATAGGTAAAACGATAAATCACTGAAATATGTAGCAAAGGAAAATATGAATAATATTACTATTGAGGACAACATTCTAATTATAAAATTATTATCTACCATATTTTTTCTCTCTTTTTGTATAATCTTCTAATGCTTTACTCAAATCTTGACAAGAAAAATCAGGCCATAAAGTATCACAAAAATACAATTCAGCATAAGCTGCTTGCCATAATAAAAAGTTGCTTAACCTTTTTTCGCCACCAGTGCGAATTAATAAATCCAATTTTGGCAAATCTTTAGTATATAGAAATTTTTCAAATTCCTCTTCTGATACATAAGCAATATTTTCTTTTATAATATTGCTTATAGCTTGTGTAATTTCTTGCTTTGCTCCGTAACTGACTGCCACAGTGAGTAATAAACCATCGTTCTTATGTGTCATTTCTTCTGCTTTTTTAATTTGATCCAATATTTTACTGGGTAACAGACTTAAATTGCCAATAAAATTCAACTTAATGTTACAATTGTAAATGAAATTGACTTTATCTTCATTAGTTAAAACGGAGTAAAATAAATCAAATAGACAGTCAGTTTCGTTTTTAGGTCTAAGCCAATTCTCCATAGAGAATGCATACAAAGTTAAGTAGGGTATAGTTAAGTCCGTACAATACTTGGCAATATCGTATGCAACTTCACTGCCCTTTTTATAACCATCAATTTTTACTCTTCCTTGATTGTTTGCCCATCTACCATTACCATCCATAATAATTGCTAAATGTTTCGGTAAAGATTCTTGATTCAACATTTAAATTTAACCTAATTTTGACTTGAGTGAAATTTTTTGGATTTCAATGGACACCTGGAAGGTGTCAGCTACTTGCATGACAGGAAGAGAGTTACTGTAGTGACACCAATAGTTGGTACTTGAATGCAAAATTGGTGTCATCCCAGTGCTCCGACACTGGGATCCAGGAAATTTGATTTCAAACAAGTGCATCAGATAGTTGTATAGTAAAGGCTGGATTCCAGTGTCAAACACTGGAACGACATCATTTGCTATGTAAGCTTTCTCCATATCATTTAGTGATTCAGTATATCCTTTTCTTTGATGGACAATTCACCATCAATCTTTTTTATATTATCATCAGTAATATTTTGTATTTCCTTCTTAGCACCATGAAAATCATCTTCTGAGATTTCTTTATTTTCCTTCATTTTTTCTGTTTCTTCCATAATATCTCTACGTATATTTCTAATGGCAATCCGTGCATTTTCAGCAAACTGATGCAATAATTTCACTAATTTTTCACGGGTTTCTTGTGTCAAGTCCGGAAGAGCTATACGTATGGTATTGCCCTCAACAACAGGATTTAAATTCAAGTTGGCATTTAATATAGCATTTTTCACTTCACCGACAACATTAATATCCCAAATTTTAATTGATAGAGTTTTGTTATCTATAACCGAAACACCTGCAACCTGATTTAACTTTTGATGTCCACCATAGATATTTACAACTATACCATCAAGCAACGATGCGCTAGCTCTACCAGTGCGTACGCCTTTAATATCATCATGAAAGGACTGAATAGTTTTTAGCATTCTTTCTTTTGTTTTAGCTTTTATTTCATTTAACATAAATTACCTAATGTTTACAATCTGAAACTATAGTATAAGTACCTTGACCATTAATAATATTGACTATTTTTTCTCCCTTCAAAGAAAAAACTATAATTGGAATAGAATTCTCACGAGCAAGTGAAATTGCTGATGCATCCATAACTTTTAAATCACGAGTCAATAAATCCGTGTAAGAAAGCCTATCATACATTACAGCATCCTCATTTTTTTTCGGATCAGCGGAGTATACACCATTTACTTGCGTACCCTTTAGAATAACATCACAATTCATTTCAACAGCACGTAAGGCTGCAGCTGTATCTGTAGTAAAAAATGGGTTGCCTGTGCCTGCTGCAAAAATTACCACTCTACCTTTTTCTAAATGACGAATAGCTTTCCTTCTGATGTAAGGTTCGCATACAGTGGCCATGGGTATTGCAGATAATACCCTAGAAGCTACTAAATTTTTTTCTAAAAAGTTTTGTAAAATTAAAGCATTGATTATAGTTGCAAGCATTCCAATATAATCACTGCTTGCTCTTTCACAACCACTTAAAGACGCAGATGTGCCACGAAAGATATTACCACCACCAACAACAATACATACCTGAACTCCAAGATTACAAACTTCAACTATGCCTTTAGATAACTCACCTATAGTCTCCATATCGTGACCAAATTGCTTTGATCCCATCAAAGCCTCACCAGAGATTTTAAATAACACCCTGGAATATTTTATTTCGCTTTTTTCATTTGTTGAAATAAACATTTTTTGCTATTTAATCTGCATCACCCAAAACAAGTAACTTGTAATTAGAGAGTTTAACAGCACTCAACTCGCTTGATTTTATAAAATCAGAAATCTTCATCTTATCATCCTTTATAAATTTTTGCTCCAGTAAAACAACTTCTTCATAGTACTTAGCCATTCGTCCATCTACTATTTTTTTTGCTACTTCTTCAGGTTTATTTAAGCTCCTCACTTGCTCTTCAATTATAGAACGTTCGTTGTTCAACTTCATTTGATCTAAATCATCTATAGACAAGGCTTCAGGCTTCATAGCAACTACATGCATAGCTATTTGTTTCCCAATCTCTTGTAGCTTCGCCTTATCACCAGATGATTGCAATGCAATTAAAGCACCAATCTTACCTAAGCCATGCGCATCACCATGTACGTAGCCAGCAATAACTCCATCCTTAGCTTCTAAGTAACAAAGCTTGCTTAACTCTAGCTTCTCACCAAGAACTGACGTACCATTCATAATAGCTTCCTGCACTGTGCCAATGCTTTCATACTTGGCATTTTTTAACTCATCAACGCTAGTACAGCGTTCTTGATGAGCAATTGATGCTAAATTTAAAACTAACTCTATAAATTTCTCATTCCTTGCGACAAAATCGGTTTCGCAATTGAGTTCAATCAATACACCACAATTTTCAGTCAAACACATAGCAACGAGCCCATCTGAAGCTACTCTATCAGATTTTTTGTCAGCTTTAGCAAGACCTATTGTACGTAACTTATCAACGGCTTTCTTAATGTCACCATCACATTCTTCTAATGCTTTTTTACAGTCACTTAAGCCAAGCCCTGTTCTATCACGTAATTCTCTTATATCATCTGGATTCATCTTCATTTGTTACTACCTCCCTTTCTTCTTCTTTGTAAACTTTACTACGTCTCCTTTTAGTTTGCACAATACCATCTTCTTTTTCTTGAATAAACTCATCACCCCTTATATCATCAATCTTAACTCCAGATTTTGCTAGACTAGACTCTATTCCAGCTAATATAGAGTCGGTAGCTAATTTACAATAGAGCTCTATTGATTTTCTTGAGTCATCATTTCCAGGTATTAGATAAGTAATACCATCTGGATCAGAATTAGTATCAAGTATTGCAACTATTGGAATTCCTAACTTCTTAGCCTCCTTAACCGCTATATGCTCTTTATTAGTATCAATGATGAATAAGATATCAGGAATTGCTCCCATTTCTCTAATACCGCCAAGCGCCTTATCAAGCTTTTGCTTTTTCTTTTCAATGTTTCCCAATTCTTTCTTTGTTAAAATGCTATCCTCGTCATTTAATATTTTCTCATATTGCATCAAGGTTTTTATCGAAGAAGAAACAGTGCCCCAATTAGTAAGCATACCACCAAGCCAACGATGATTCACATAATATTGACCACAACGAATCGCTTCACTTGCAATAATATCAAAAGCTTGAAACTTTGTACCAACAAATAGAATGCGACCACCTTGAAATACAACGTCATATAAAGCCTTCATGGCCACCTGTAGCAATGGTAGTGTTTTTCGCAAATCAATTATATGTATACGATTTTCTTGATGCACTCCATATATGTATGGAGCCATTTTTGCGTTCCAGCGACTAATTTTGTGACCAAAATGTACACCAGATTCAGCTAAATCACGCACAGTGACTTTAGGCAAATTTGTCATATATCATTCCTCCAAATAGTTTATCTTCCACGGCATAACCCTAATGGGACTACTTGTACAAGCCATGTGTGAAATTAAATTATCTACATAGTAATAGAAAAGACAGCAAAGCGCAAACAAAAAATATTGACAAAGGGCAACATGTTTATTAGCTTTAAAGTTGAAGCCCGAAAACGCTAAAAAGAAATTAGGGGGGTGTAGCTCAGTTGGTTAGAGCGCATGCCTGTCACGCATGAGGTCGTGAGTTCAAGTCTCATCACTCCCGCCATATTAGTTTTAGCATAACTTAGAATTCGCAGTATTATTGCCGGTATTGAGAAACGCCTTCACCAAACTTGACATGGCATGGTATTGTAATTAATACTTAAATAGGTTTGTTTTTATCATTAACAATTAGGATTAAATATGCTCATTTCTGAAGTTTTTGCAGCAGATGCAACTAGCAATACATCAAGTATCGGCGCATCTTTTGCTAGTTTTACTCCATTGATTTTAATATTTGTGGTATTTTATTTTCTCATTATTCGCCCGCAACAAAAAAAACTAAGAGAACATAGAAAGATGATAGATCAAATAAAACGTGGTGATACAGTCATTACTTCTGGTGGAATAATAGGTGAAGTTAATAAAGTTGATGAGGCAAATGCACAATTTATAATAGAAATAGCACCAAAAGTTGAGATAAAAGTTCTAAAGTCCGCTATATCTGAGGTTTTAAGCAAAGAAACTCAAAAAGTAGCAGCTAAACCAATTAAAAAGGTAAAATCGAAAGAATGATAAAAAGAATATAAATCAACCAGTAATAAAGGCAAAAATGCTTAACATGTTTAGAAAAAAGTTTGTTTGGTGATCCATTTGTGTGCGGAATATTTGGTGTAGTAAGTAGCAGTGATTCAGTAATACCAACCTTACTAACTGGGTTACAAAAATTGGAATATAGGGGATATGATTCCTCAGGTATAGCAATCATAAATAACGAAGGTAAGATAGAAGTCAAAAAATCAGAAGGTAAAGTCGAAAGGTTATGCGAAGTTGTTGATGACAGCAAGATGTCTCACAGTACAGTTGGTATAGCACATACTCGCTGGGCTACACATGGAGTCCCAGGCCTTAAAAATGCTCACCCCATTCGTACAAATAACGTTGTTGTTGCTCATAACGGCATAATTGAGAATTACAATCTGCTAAAAAAGGGCCTAGAAGAAAGGGGCATGTCATTCCATACTGACACTGACACAGAGATCATACCAAACATGCTAACCTTATATCTCGATGAAGGATTGTCGCCAGTTGATTCTCTATTTAAGTGTTTAAACAACCTACACGGCTCATTTGCCTTGGTCTTATTATTTGCAGAATATCCAGACGCCTTATTTGTTGCGAAGAGAAATTTGCCTTTAGCAATAGGCTATAACTGTAACACAGTGTTTGCTGCATCTGACTCTAATGCTTTAAGTGCATTTGTGGAAAAAATATCGCATTTGGAAGATGATGACATTGCAGTGATAAAATCTAGTGGAGTTAGTATATACAACAATGGTACACAAGTTAAACGCAGTATAGAAAATAGTAGTCCAAGTGATTTTCTAATTAGCAAAAATGGTTACCCTAGCTTCATGTTAAAAGAGATTTTTGAGCAACCGCGTGCATTAAACAAAACAATAAATCAATTTTACAAGCAATATAAAGAGGTAATATTTGCTAACAAAAAATTGTTTTCTGAGCTGAGTTACATTACTATAGTTGGATGCGGGTCATCTTATTTTGCTGGGCTAATAGCAAAGTATTGGCTGGAAAATGTCGCTCAAGTTCGAGTATATCTAGAAATCTCATCAGAATTTAGGTATAGCAACGTCAAGCTGGAAGAAGGCAGCATTGGGTTATTTATCTCTCAATCTGGCGAAACTGCAGATACCATAGAAGCGCTGCGTTATGCGAAATCACAGAAGCAAACAATCATAAGTATAACTAATACATTTAGCAGCAGCATTGAAAAGATCTCAGATATTGTGTTACATACTCTTGCTGGGCAAGAAATTGGTGTTGCTTCAACAAAAACCTTTTCTGCGCAACTTGCAACTTTAGCATGCTTTGCCGCGGAGCTTGGAAAAATAAAAGGTATACTGGGTGGAGAGAGAATAAAACAGCTAAGCAACGCTATTAACTCTATTCCCAAGTATGTTGAGCATGTTTTAAATGTGATGAAAATACAACATATATCAGGCAGCATATTAGAACACAATAACGTTATTTTAATTGGCAGAGGAAGTTCATACGGAGTTGCAATGGAAGGCGCATTGAAAATAAAAGAGCTTTCATACATCAATACCATTGGTATTGCAGCGGGAGAAATGAAGCATGGTTCTATTGCTTTAATAGACTCTACTGTGCTTGTTATAGCAATTATCCCTTATGATGATTTATTCTTTAAAACGCTATCTAATATACAAGAGATTATTGCAAGAAAAGGCAAAGTAATTGCCTTCAGTGATAAACAAGGAGCGCCATTCCTAAGGGGAGTTTGCGCAGATGTGGTGCAACTTCCAGACACTGATAACTTTATCTCTCCAATCATCTACAGTGTTGCTATGCAATTCCTTGCTTACTTTACTGCAGCAAAAAAAGGGTTAGATGCAGATTGTCCAAGAAATTTAGCTAAGTCTGTCACGGTTGAGTAGTTCATTTAAAGTTAAAGCTAAACCTCTAATTAAGGTAACCAGACTGCATTCTGTGATTTTTAGCAAAACACGATACACAATCGTCATTCCGCTACTAGTTAGCGGAATCTATGCCGAGATACCGCGAATGAATCGCGGTATGACGGTTCGCGGTGGTATGACGGTTAAGTAATTCGTCATCCCGCTGCTTGTTAGCGGGATCCAGAGATACCGCGGCGGTATGACGGTTCGCGGCGGCATAGCTATCTTCAAAAATATGGTTGAATAATTGTTAATAATAGTGTATAATTATTAATATTTTTAAGCACTTTGGCTATGGCTTTATCTAAGTTTCTCGACCCTAAGCTGGATTTGACCTTCAAAAAAATATTTGGCACTGAAAAAAATAAGAATATTCTCATACATTTTTTGAATGATATTTTAGGGTTTACTGAGATAAATACTATACAAGAAGTGGAATTCCTCAGTACTATAATGGATCCTGAAATTGCATCTGATAAACAAAGTATAGTTGATGTTCTTTGCAGGGATTCTAGTGGGGCCAGGTATGTGATTGAAATGCAGCTTACTCGCGATAAAGGCTTCGAAAAACGAGCTCAATTATATGCTGCTAAGGCTTACTCAAGGCAAGCTGATAAATCTGGTAAGTACATTGATTTAAAGAAGGTTTTCTTTATTGCTATCTCTAATTGTAATTTATTTCCTGATAAGCTTGATTATATATCCAGCCACACTATAAGAGATGAGAAAACCAATGAGCATGACTTAAAAGATTTTCAATTTGTATTTATTGAACTACCTAAATTTCCTAAGAATAAGGAAGAACAGCTAGAAAGCATAGTGGATCGTTGGTTATTTTTCTTCAAATATGCAGATGAAACTACGGAAGAAGACTTAAGGAAAATAGCAGAAAAAGCACCGATAATAAAGTTAGCCTACGATGAATTAGACAGGTTTAGCTGGAATGAAAAAGATTTAGTAGCTTATGAAGAAAGAATAATGGATCTACGCAAAGAAGAAGCCATTCTTGAATACAGACTTGATCTTGCTACTGAAAAAGGAATCCAAATTGGCGAAGAAAGAGGCATCAAAATCGGTAAAGAGGAAGGGAAAATTGAAGGGAAAATTGAAGTCGCAAAAGCAATGCTGGCTAATAATGTTGATGTTAACACTATTGTCAAATTTACTGGCCTTTCTATTAGTGAGATTGAAGAATTAAGTGTGAACAATTACTAATTAAGAACTTTAATTATCAATCATAAGTCACTGAATTTCGTTAGTAAATTTGTTGCCATTATCCATATTGCACAATTGTATATAAGATATAGTATAACAATAGTGTCCGTTCAGCTAAGAGGTTGTCCGGAAACAAGTAAAAGGCTATAATATCTGAAATTTTAGTACGGGGTAAAGATGAGAAAAAAGTATCCAACAGATCTAAGCGAAAGGGAATAGGCAAGAATAGAAAAACACTTCAGAGTATCATACAAGAAAGGAGGAAGGCCGCCAAAGTATAGCAAAAGAGAAATATTAGAAGCAATTTTCTATGTATTGCGTACAGGGTGTCAATGGCGGTATTTACCAAATGATTTTCCGCTATGGAAGACTGTGTATGAGCAGTTCAGGCAATGGAAGAAGCAGGGAATTTTTGAGAAAATGAATTATGAAATTACAAAATATAGTAGAAGAAAAATAGGAAGGAATGAGCAGCCGAGTGCCTGTATAGTAGATACTCAACCACTATCGGCTGAGAGCCGAAAGGTTGGATATAGCGCTGGAAGCGCGATGAGAAGCTAAAGCTACTCCAATCTTATACTAGATATAGAATGAGGCTGATGTGCATCTGTATGTTTATTGATGTACTCATTAATGACTTCATCTGTGATATGTCCGCTGGTAGCACTAAAGTATCCTCTTCCCCAAAAACGCTTTCCCCAGTACATTTTATTTAGCTCTGGAAATTCTTGTTGAACTTTGCGTGAAGACCTGCCTTTGGCTCTTTGAACAAAATCACTCACAGCTATATGAGGAGGTATTACTACGAATAAATGTAAATGATCTGATGATATTACTCCGTTTTCTATCTTAATCCCCATTTCTTCAGATACTTCTGCTATGATTGTTCGTATTCTCTCCTTCATAGCCTTAGTTAATACTCTGTACCGATATTTTGTAATCCAGACTATATGGTACCTATGATAAAATACAGTGTGTTTTCCTTTGTCATATTCCGTCATAACTATACTTTATAAAGTACAGTTATGACATTGACAAACTAAAGTTTCTCCACCTAGAAGGTGGAGGCTTGTACCATCTTATGGAAAGTCAATCTGTAAAGACTACAGAAAAGGGGGGATCAAAGGCTATGATGGAAGTAAAAAAGTAAAGGGTAGAAAAAGGCATATAATTACAGACACTCAGGGTTTTATACTAGGTTGTTACGTAGGCGCTGCTAACGAAAATGATAGAGATGGTATTAAAATAGCATTAAACAATATGAGAACAAAATATACTAAAGTTAAAAAAATGTGGGCTGACATGGGATACCAAGGAAGAAATTTAAAGAATCACATAAAGGAAGAATATGACATAGATATTGAAATTGTTACAAGGCCTCCATGTAGATTTTGGGTGCACAAAGATACGCCACCTGAGCTACTACCAACAAGAGAACAAGGGTTTAAAGTACAGCCAAGAAGATGGGTTGTAGAAAGGACTTTTGCTTGGGTTAATAGGAATAGAAGGCTATCGAAGGAGTATGATTTACTCACAACATCCACTGAGAATTTCATATACCTAGCTATGAGTAGGGTTATGTTAAAGAGGGAATATGCTTGAATTTACTTGTTTCCGGACAACCTCTAATACCAATTCCCACTGCACAACAAACGGATAGGCAACAATGGAAAAAAAGCCATACTATTGCCTTTCTTTCTCACTCCACAATTAAATAACTCTGCAATATCGCTTATTTGATTCACTAATAATGAGAATTGGTATAACTTTGCTATTTTTCTCTCTAGATTCTTGCAAAGTTCTACAAGATTAACCACATTACCTCACGTTTTCTCTATGATTATTTTTTTAGATTACTTGTCTACCTTATTTGCCGTTCTCCTGAACGAATATACATAAGCTATAAAAACTATCTAATAGCTACCCAAAACCCTTATTTCCCACTCAAGTTCAACATTAAATTTATCCTTTACTGCATCTTTTACTTTGTTGCCAAGGTTTTCCAAGTCAGATGCAGTTGCATTATCGTAATTGAGCAAGAAGTTACAATGTTTCTTAGAGATTCTAGCTCCACCAATATTTAACCCTAGGCAGCCAGATTTATCAATTAACTCCCATGCTCGGTAGTTTTTTGGATTTTTGAATATGCACCCAGCAGTTTTTCCTCTTATTGGCTGGCTTTTATTTTTCCTCTCAATAACTTCCTTTAACCTTTGCAGTATAAGCTCATACTCTGAGTTTACTCCTTTAAACTCAGCTTCAACAAAAATCCAATTTCCTTTTAGGCTATGTCCACGGTAAAAATACCCCATTTCTTCGCTGGAGAACTCATATAGGTTTCCATCCTCTAGATTCACTGCTTTTATGGATTGTACAACGCTTGCGATGTCACTACCATACGCACCTGCATTCATTTCTATTCCGCCACCAACTGTTCCTGGAATTCCAACTAGAAACTCAAGTCCACCAATTTGTTGCTCTCCTGCAAAGTAAGCAAGGTTCCTGAGCAGCGCAGCACCACCTGCAACAATGGAGTTGTTACCTTTACTTTTTATATATGAAAATTCCTTACCCAATTTTACTATTATTCCTCGAATGCCACTATCCCGCACTATTATGTTGGATGTTGCACCGATAACGTTGATTGGCAACTCAGTGTTTTTAATCAAGCATGTTAAATCTTCAATATCACGTGGTTTAAATAATATATCAGCTCGTCCACCGACATTTAACCACGTTGCTTTAGACATTAAGATGTCATAACGATAGACTCCACGTACTTTAGGTAAGCTTATAAGCATTTTGATTTCAACTCTAACCCTGCATCCATACCCATTTTCTCCGCATCTTCTATAAATGAAGTGCGCTCAGTGAAGTATATATTTTTTTCATCTGCCAACATACAACGAAGATGTAGCATATTTTCGCTCACATATTCAGCCAAAGCTGCAAGTGGTGTAAAACATGAAGCATTCACTGTCTTCATAAAACTGCGCTCTGATTTCACTCTTATAAAAGACATATTATTATTAATTTTCTCTAAAAGATCGATAATTTTTACATCATTCCTTCTACATTGAATACAAATCGCTCCCTGTCCCACTGCACTTAACATAACTTTTGGTGGCAATACCTCTGTAATTAAGTGATGTTTTTCTAATCTTATGAGCCCTGCTTCAGCTAAAATTATTCCATCAAAACTTTGATTTTGCAATCTAGTTGTTACATTTCCACGTAACGGTACTATATTTAAATCTGGTCTAAAATTTAGTAACTGAACTTTTCTTCTTATTGCAGAAGTGGCAATAATAGCCTGTTGTGGCAAAGACTCAAGGCTATTGTGTTTATGAGAAATAAACGCATCGCATGGACTTAGCCTTTCTAAAACACAAGGAATTGTTAAGCCCCCTGAGAAAAACGCAGGCACATCCTTTAACGAATGAACTGCCATATCTATATTATTTTCGAGCAATTCAGCCTCAATTTCTTTAATGAATAATCCTTTACCTCCTATTTCAGCAAGATTTGCGTTTGCATACTTATCTCCAGAAGTTTTTATCTTAACAATTTCAATAGATAAGTTAGGAAAAGAGTCCAGCAACTTTTGTTTTGCTTCCAAAGCCTGGGCAACTGCAAGCTTGCTTCCTCTGGTACCTATTTTGACTAGCATATGTACGACTGTTTGAATACCAAACCTTAACCTAATTAATTATTTAAACACTTTGGTAACGTGTATCGCATGAACTTCGGTTACCCTCTCTCTGACGTCATCCGAGTAGCTGACTACTTGGATCCAGTTTATATGAGCCTTTGCATTTATTGTACTCTAACTTAAAACCAAAAGCAACTTTGCCTTTACAAAATAATAACCTTTTATATGCATAAACAAGCTTACTGGATTCTAGTGTCAAGCTACTTGCATGACAAGGTATAAACCTTATCGTCATACCACCGCGAACCGTCATACCGTCACGGTATCTCTAGATCCCGCTAACACGTAGCGGGATGACGGTTGTCGTTTAGCTATAAATATTAAAAAATTTACCAAGCGAAAAAAAAGGCAAAAGAAGCCCCGTGGTGGTTGGCTATTTACTATGTACTAAAATATCGGCGTTTTTTTTATTCTAAAACGCTTGATTAAGAGCGATTTAGCTGCTTTTAACTTGCAACTAACCTACACCGCAAGTGTTTAAGAAATTTACTAAGCAGGAAAAAAGGCAAAGAAACCCCGTAGTAGCTAGCATTCAAATTCTCCCTTGTCAATTTGACGTTTTTTGCTGTCTTAAACGCTTTGTAAGCGCGTTTCGGCTTATATAGGTAAAAACCTAAAAATTTTTAAAGACATGCGATGCACGCAGTGCGAAAAATTAAACATGAGACGCCAAATACCCTAAGTTTTTTGTCATTAACCTGCACAGATTGCGAAGATAAATAAATAGCTTCAGTACCATGATAGGGGGGCTGACAAAGCTTGTCAAGGAATTTTTATGGCCTAGCGTCACGTGCTGGAATGACATTTGGGAATATGTTATCCGTTTGTCACTTCTAAATGATAAGAGCCTCAATGAATTTATTAGTTTATTACATGTCTCTTTTCATGTATAAATCTATAGAAAGTTTTATACGGAAGTTGTTTTATGAGCAAAATTATAGAAATCAGAGCACCAAAAACTCTTGGTGGTGAATCAGTTACAGAAGGTATAGTAAAAATAAAGAAGGGTATTGGAGAAGCAGTAAAAGTAGATGACTTGATCTTTGAAATTGAAACTGACAAAACAGCACTCGAATTAACTGCAGAAGCTTCAGGGCAAATAACTGAATTTCTTGTAAAAGAAGATGATGTAATAAGTCCTGATCAATTGTTAGCAAAGCTTTCCATGGGAGAAGTAAAAGAGGAAGCGAGAAAAGAAGATAAAAGCGAAAGTGCTGCTAAAAAAGATGCTCCATCAGCTCGTAAAATTATGGAAGAAAATGCAATCAGTGCAGAAAGCGTCAAAGGAACTGGCATGGGAGGCAGAATAACAAAAGCAGATGTGATAGGCCATATGAACAAAGCTGAACAACCTGCAATAAAACAATATGAATTGCCAAAAAGTGTAGTAAATGGAGAGCAAAGAGAGGAACGAGTAAAAATGAGCAAAATAAGGCAAGTAATTGCCGCTCGTTTGAAAGCATCGCAAAATACTGCTGCAATACTGACCACGTTCAATGAAATTGACATGAAAAATGTCATGGATCTAAGAGCAAAATATAAGGACGCCTTTGAAAAAAAATATGGAATAAAACTTGGTTTTATGTCGTTTTTTATAAAGGCAACGGTGCAAGCATTGAAAGAAATTGCTGAAATTAACGCTGAAATCTCAGGCGATGAAATCATATATAAACATTACTATGACGTAGGTGTTGCTGTTGGCACCGATAAAGGTCTTGTTGTACCAGTTATTCGGGGTGCCGATCAGATGTCATTTGCAGAAATTGAGTTGGCTTTGGTTGCTCTTGGCAAAAAAGCTCGCGAAGGTAAATTACAAGTATCAGAAATGGAAGGTGCAACATTCACTATCTCAAACGGCGGAGTATACGGTTCGCTTCTTTCTACTCCGATAATAAACCCTCCGCAATCTGGAATACTTGGAATGCATTCAATACAAAACAGGCCAGTTGCTGTTGGTAATGCAGTAGAAATCAGACCTATGATGTACATTGCTCTCTCTTACGATCACAGAATAGTTGACGGCAAAGGAGCAGTAACTTTCCTCGTTAAAATAAAAAATTATATAGAAGATCCAAATAGATTAGTTTTGGAAGTGTAGCTCAAATGAATTGTTGTTAATCCAGTATTGCTAAAAACCTAAATGTCATCTAGTTCTGCCAGCAGTTTAGCAACTTCCGGATGATCAGGGCCATAATGTTTCTCAAAAATAGGCAAGGCCTGTTCAAGCAATTTCTCTTGTTTCTTGTGATCGCCCAAAGCGCCATAGGCAATACCAAGATTTGCCAGTAGTTTGGCAACTTGAACATGACCAGAGCCATAATGTTTCTCAAAAGTAGGTAAAGCTCGTTCAAACAACTCTTTTGCTTTCTGATGATCGCCAAAAGTGCCATAAACGATACCGAGGGTTGCCAGTAATTTAACAACTTCAAAATGGTCGAGGCCGTAATGTTTCTTTCGAATTGCTAGAGCCTGTTCAAGCAACTCTTTTGCCTTCTGGGGATTACCTAAAACCCTATAAGAATTACCGAGGTTTGCCAGTGTTCTAGCAACTTCAAAATGGTCAGGCCTGTAATGTTTCTTTTTGATTGCTAAAGCCCGTTCAAGTAACTCCTTTTGTTTTTTATAGTCACCTAAATCCACATGAGAGATACCAAGGTTTGTCAGAGTAATAGCGACTTCAAAATAATCGGGGCCATAATGTTTCTCTTGAATTACTAAGGCTCGTTCAAGCAACTCTTTTGCCTTCTGAGGATCACTTAAATTCCTGTAAGCATTACCTAGATTCACTAGTGTCCTAGCAACCTCAAAATGATTAGGTTTATAATATTTCTCTTGAATTACTAAAGCTCGTTCAAGCAACTCTTTTGCTTTTTGAGGAGTACCTAAAGCCCTATAAGAGTTACCAAGGTTTGCCAGTGTCCTAGCAACTTCGAAATGGTCAGGGCCATAATGTTTCTCTTTAATTGTTAAAGTCCGTTCAAGAAGCTCCTTTTGTTTATCATGATTGCCTAAAGTCCCGTAGGAACTACTTAGGTTTGTCAGTATGGCAGCAACTTCGAAATGGTCAGGGCCATAATGTTTCTCAGAAATAGGTAAAGCCCGTTCAAGCAACGTCTTTTTTTTCTTGTGATCACCTAAATCCCCGCAAGCGATACCGAGGTTTGTCAGTGCCGTGGCGACTATAAAATGATCAGATCCATAATGTTTTCTAAAGATAGGTAAAACCCGTTCAAGCGACTCCTTTTGTCTTCTAGGATTACCCAAGTAATAATATCCATCACTCATTCGTATTAACAAATCCACAAGATAATCCTTCTCTATTGTTTGCTTTTCTAAAGGATTTTTTCCTAGCCAATCATCTATATGTGATAAGAACGTTTCTAAATGTGGTAACAACTGTCGTTTCTTAGCATAATCTTCTAATTTGTCACTGTCGTCAGGGAAGCTTTCTTTTAATAATTGAAAAACGGTTTTTATATCTTTTTTAATTTTTCCACTTTCCTTTGACTTTAGCCTAATTACATCTTGTACTAAACAGTGAATAGAAACACTACTACTCTGCTCATTGGACACTAGCATCGAATATCTCAATAATATACCTAATACTTCTTCAAAAGGTTTTTCTTCAGAATTGTTCTCTACAATCTCAGGAAATATTCTTAACAAATCTTTAGGAATATCATTGTCTAAATATGCACAAGCTACTAACAACTTGCTTGCTAGTTTAGACTCATTACGAATTGCGTCCATTGTAATATCCCAAGTAATAAACACAGGCTCATGGTTAGAATCCTTAGGTAGTGTTTTATGAGATAATAAATAAAGCTTCCTTTCTGCATAAATTTCTAAGTAACGTGAGATAGTCATTTTGTTTTCTTTGATGTAAGCGCAAGCCTGAGCTAATGCCAAAGGTAATCTACCTAACTTTTCTGCCAATATACCTATATTTGGCCTATCGCTTTCTGAAACCTGGCCTAGAATTTTCTTAACATATAATTCTGATTCTGGAGGAGTAAAAACGTCTACACCTATACTCCCTTGTGGCCATTCAGTATTACGAGACGTAACTATTATTTTGCCGCCTTTTGTAGGTCTGAGCTTAGAAATGACTTCATAATTTGATACATTATCATAAATCAACAACCAGCCTTCACGTTTAGAATCTTCTAGCCAGTTTTTCACATAATAAGCTCGCTGTGCAATAGAAATGTTGTCTTCATCGTGAATAATATTTAATTTTCTTCCTAAATTAACATATTCACTGAGTAGTTGATCTTCATCTTTTGCATTAAACCAACATATTGCCTTGTATTCTTTCCCATGTTTTTGAATAAAATCTAGCACTGACTGTGTTTTACCTACTCCACCTAACCCGTACAAAGCAGTTAATATAACTGGCTCATTTTTTGTCTTTAGATGATTTACTATTTCTTCATTGCGATATTCTCGTTCAATGAAATTTCCACTAGCTATTTTAGGTGGAATGTTCCACCGTTCAAATAGATCTTCTCTAGGTTTGAGACTATAAAGATGTTCTATAGCTTCCCTAAAATAATCGTCTTTTCTTGTTAGATAAGAAACTTTGCTACCCTTTTGTGCCCACCATTTCTCTACCTTGTCAAATACACGGACAAAAACCGTATCAATATCTTCTTCCCCTGATATTTTGTATATATTCCCTATTTCTTTCTTAATAATATCATCTAATTTTGAATGATTAGGTTGATCAACTACAAACCTTATTCTAAGTAAAAAATCTTCTATTTCATCGTCACTACCACAACTGAAGTATTTTTTCAGTTCAGTATGATTTTTTATTTTGTAGCACGTTCCTTTTTGACCTTCATAAATATTTAAAGTGTTATCATTTGTTAACTTTGACTCTTCCAGATACTTCTCTAATGTTTCTACGCTTCCTTGCTTCTCTGTACCTTTTTTTAGGTTCACATTGACATTAGTATGAATGACAAGCGTAATATCACTGTTCTTACACTCAGGGTTTTGCTTAATCTCAGGATGAGATTCAAAATATTTGTTTAACCCGAAATCTTCTTTCTGTTGCTTTCTATCATTTCCATCAATAAACAAATCTTCAAAAGTAATATTCTTCGGAGAGCGATGTGTATTGCAGTGCTTAGCTTGAACCAAGATAATTCTCGATTTGTTCTTCTGATCTTTATACTCAAAAAAAATATCATCAAAGGCTCCAAAACCTTCTATGTTTGATGCTAACCAAAAGTCAATTTTACTACTTAACCCATGAAGTAGATACAGCATTAATAATTTTACTTCATACTTGCGACCATGATCACCTGTTGATGTGCCATCTCTCTTCTTAAATGCACGATTACTAAGTACTTCAGACTGTTTGTTTTCTACATTCATACCCTACTAAACCTACGAATAACTTCTTTCTATAAAAAATTAAAGTCACCAAGTGCCTAAGATAATGCAACAGATTCTTTAACATTGTAATAACAGTGCCAAACAGGGTCAATTTTGTTTGCTGTCTTAAGCATAAAGATTCCCCGAATCTAATATGTCATTGCTGTAGGCTGCATTTAGTAATATAATCTCATATTAAATAAGACTTTACTTAAGTTTATGCTAGATTCTCCGCTAATTTTGACAGCCATTCTTATATTTTTTATTTTTACGTTGTCATTCTTTTTTATAAGAAAGATATTTGGATCAACAAACAAGAAGATAATAAAATCCTTTAGGAAAATTGTTCAGCAAATAAATGCATTAGAAACAGAAATGCAGAGCTTATCTGATGAGGAGCTTGCTGGTAAAACTGAAGAATTCAATCGAGAATTGAAAAATGGGAAAACGTTAAATGATCTTCTCGTACCTGCATTTGCAGTTGTGCGTGAAGCCTCTCGAAGGTTTCTTAACATGAGGCACTTTGATGTTCAACTGATTGGTGGAATGGTGCTCCACAATGGCATGATATCAGAAATGAAAACAGGAGAGGGAAAGACACTCGTTGCAACTTTAGCAGCATATCTAAATTCCTTAGAAGGGAAAGGCGTACATGTCGTAACTGTTAACGACTATCTTGCAAAACGAGACACAGAGTGGATGAGCAAATTATATAATTCTCTTGGGGTTTCTGTTGCGTTTATTACGAATAACTTGACAGACGAAGAGAGGAAAGAGGCTTACAGTGCAGATATCGTGTATTCCACAAATAACGAGCTTGCCTTTGATTACCTGCGAGACAATATGAAATTTTCTCAAGAAGACATGGTTCAGAGAGGCTTTCACTACGGAATAGTTGATGAAGTGGACTCAATACTCATTGATGAAGCTCGCACTCCGCTTATTATTTCTGGCCCGGTTGAGGAAAACAATCAGATATATAAGCATATCAATAAAATAGTAACCAAATTAGTTGACTCCGATTATGAAGTAGATGAAAAAGGTAGAACGGTATTCTTGACTGAAGATGGTATTTCACGAGTGGAGGAACTACTAAGGTCATACAATCTCATTCCTGAAAATTCCTCGCTCTATGATACTGACAGCATGATAATGACTCATTATATAGACCAAGCATTACGTGCATATAAGCTGTTTACTGCTGATAAAGATTATATAGTAAAGGATGGCAAGGTAGTGATTATTGATGAATTTACTGGGCGTATGATGGAGGGCAGGAGATATTCCGATGGTCTTCATCAGGCACTTGAAGCGAAGGAGAATCTTGAAATTCAGCATGAAAACCAAACTTTAGCATCGGTCACATTTCAGAATTACTTTCGTATGTACAATAAACTTTCCGGAATGACGGGAACAGCAGCAACAGAGGCAGAAGAGTTTCGTGATATATACAGATTAAATGTAGTAAAAATTCCAACCAATGTACCTGTAAAAAGAGTTGATATTGATGATGAAATTTACGGTACAGAAAAGGAAAAATTTAATGCTGTGTTGAAGTTTATAGAAGAATGCTACAAACGCCTTCAACCGGTCCTTGTTGGCACGGTGAGCATCGAAAACTCTGAGAAGCTTTCTGCGCTTTTGCAAAGCCATTCTCTTAAGCATTCAGTATTAAATGCTCGTTATCATGAACAAGAGGCGTACATAATAGCGCAAGCTGGAGTGCCAGGTAGTATCACTATAGCAACTAACATGGCAGGACGTGGAACTGATATTCAGCTTGGTGGAAATGCTGAAATGATTGCAAAGGTGGAGCTAAAGAAGATAAAAAATGCTGATGAAAGAGAAAAAAAATACCAAGAAATAGTTGAAAGAGTAAAAAAAGATAAGGAAATTGCTATAAAAGCTGGTGGTTTATGTGTGGTTGGAACCGAAAGACATGAAAGCAGGAGAATAGATGATCAATTACGCGGCCGTTCTGGTCGTCAGGGGGATCCTGGACTTTCTAAGTTCTTTTTATCGCTCGAAGATGACCTAATGAGAATATTTGGCTCTGATAGAATGAGAAGTTTTTTACAAAAAGTAGGGCTAAAGAATAACGAAGCTATTCATCATCCATGGATCAATAAGGCACTCGAGAAAGCACAAAAGAAAGTTGAAGCTAGAAACTATGACGTGCGGAAATCTCTACTTAAGTTTGATGACGTAATCAACAACCAACGTAAAGTTATTTTTAAGCAGAGAAACAATATCTTAGGCAACGAAATTAATGATTTACTTGAAGTATATAGCGAAGTAAATGAGAGCGTAATAGAAGGTATAGTCCAAAGTGGCTATTATGAGGATTATATTGAAGATATAGTCAAAGAATTCCATACAAGGTATGGAATAACGCTTGATAAAGAAGATTTAGCAAAGTTTTTAAACAAACAAGAAGCTTTGGATTATATAAATGATAAGATACAAGAATTTTTTACTGAGAAAGAAAAATATTTCAACAGTCAGCACACTACAGATTTGTGGAATACGATCGTGAAGCAAATGATGATAATGACACTTGATCATTTATGGAGGGAACACCTTTCAGTTCTAGAGAGCCTAAGACAAAGCATAAGCCTACGTGCCATGGGGCAGAAAGATCCACTGAATGAATTTAAACGCGAAGCTTTCTTGATGTTTGAGTCAATGCTTGAAAAATGGAAGGAACTCACCATTCACCGCCTAGCGCACTTTAAGTTGGCAGATAACCAAGAGATAGGCAATAGGTTACATTCTGCTAGAAATAGCAGACTTCCCAAAGTCTCAAGAAACGACAAGTGCCCTTGTAATTCTGGAAAGAAGTACAAACACTGCCACGGCGCGGTTACTGTGGTGAATTAATAATTATGGTTGTACAGTTTGTTTATTTCCATCAACATTACTGCAGCTAACCTCACTTAGCTTACTGTTTAATGAATGCTCTGATGACTTATATGCAACCCCATAGGAAATTCCACCAACGATCAGTGCAGATGCCACAGTAATTCCAACTATTGCTAGTGCAGGTAATGCAGTAGCATAAATGAGTGCTAATGGAGCAACAATGGCAGCTAATATACCTACAGTAATTCCTGCTGTTATAGCTTCAGGTCTATGAATAAATGATGGATCTGCACCATAATTTAGCAGAAGTTTCGCTACTTTTGGATGTTGATAATTTAGTCTTGGATGTTCACCATGAGTGTAATAAACAGCATAATATAAAGGAGTTCTTCCGTCTTTATCTTGTGCATTAACGTCTGCTCCCTCTTCTAGCAAAACTTCTACTACTTGTGTGTATCCATTCTCAGCAGCATAATGTAAAGGACTTCTTCCATATCTGTCCACTACATTAACATCTGCCTCTTTTTTTATAAGATGTTTTACTACTTCTATATGACCACTATAAGCAGCATAATGCAAAGGAGTCCCTTTATCTTCATTTTGTGCATTAACGTCTGCTCCTTCTTCTAGCAAAACTTCTACTACTTGTGCATGCCCATGCTGAGCAGAATAATGTAAGGAGGTTTTTTCCCATTCATCTTGTACATTAACATTAGCTCCGTTTTTTGTTAAGTATCTTACTACTTTTTCATAGCCATTTTCAGCTGCTATAAGTAATAAATTGCACTTGAGCACTATAAACGTGTAATTTATATCAAATTCGTTTTTTTTCCACTCATCATATGTAAGTTGATTTTCCTGCTGCAGCTTATCTTTAATTCTATCAATTAAATTTTCCTTACTCAGATCTGGACTACTGTTGACTTCTTGTAGTGTTAACCTTAATGTCATTTCCTTCTCCAAGATATAAAATTTTATTATGGCATATGGAGTGGATTATGTCAATGAAAAACTAAGAAACTGGTTCTTCTTTTTTTCTATAGCTTTAGGTTTACCTACAATTTGAAAAACAACAAATTCGTCATTCCGCTACTCGTTAGCGCCTCGGCGGTATGATGTAGGGAAACCTTTCTTGGGTTAGCTATAAAGTTAAAATTCGACCAGGGCAGCCGCAATAAGGTAGCAAACGCCATCATGTCTTTAGGAGAGTTTGCTAATGAAGGCTCTTAAGTTGACGCCATTGCCTGAACGGATACGCCAATTTTTATGTTCATTTGTAACCGTTTATTATTTTACACCCCAGTCTTTTTCAAATATTGCTAGTCCTTGGTCAGTAAGTGGGTGATTAATTAATTGTCTAAGTACTTTTGCTGGCACAGTAATTGAATCAGCACCAAGCCTTGCAGCTTCTATTACATGCGCTGGGCTTCTCACTGATGCAACAAGAACTTTAGTATCAAAACCGTAATTAGAATATATAGTACATATATCTTCTATTAGCGATAAGCCATCATAGCTTATATCATCAAGGCGACCAATAAAGGGGGAAATAAAACAAGCACCGACCTTAGCGGCAAGCAGTGCTTGTCCAGGAGAAAAACATAACGTGATGTTAACAGGTATTTTATGCTCTGTCCATAACTTTTTACAAGAAATTAATCCTTCATGTGTAAGAGGTAATTTGATCACAACATTATCAGCAATTTTTGCTAAATTCAGACCTTCTGTGATCATCTCTTCATGGCTATCTGCAACAACTTCAACACTAACAGGCCCTTTTATAATAGAGCATATTTCACGCACTAAATCCTCGTATTTATCTTTACGCCCGGACTTTGCTATTAAAGAAGGATTAGTTGTTATGCCGTCAATGAACTCCTTTAGTTCTTTAATTTCATTTAAATCAACGCTATCAAGAAAAATTTCCATATTAATCTCCTATAAAAAAAATACCCTTGCAAAATCTTGTCATCCTACCGCTTGACTTACAACCGTATGAACTTCCTGCGTTGTAAACATCAAACGGCCGATAACACAACTGTACAAATATTGAGACATAAGAGTAATTTGTACCAAGAAAAAAGATGTCATCCCAGTGCCCAGACCCCTTAGACAATGTACCATCTTTTGATTTTGTCCATTCTGGGCGGGGTTTTCAAGTTCTTTGATCTTAAATACTACATCTACTTTATCAAGATCAATGTTGACTTCTTTTACTAATGTCCTAATAAGACTACGTCTGGCTTGCCAATCTAGGTCCGATTTAACACTAGAATAAAAGCCCTTTATGCTATTTGTAATAAGATTCATTTTCTGCCGTATTCCCTTTTACCTTTTTCTTCTCTCCTTTAATCTCTTTTAAACGTTCCTTCATTTTTTTTATTGCCTGCTTAAAGTCTTCCTTACTTATAGTTAGTGCATACTTTGTTGCCGTAAAAACTTCTGGTACCCAGACAATTGTAATAAGTATACACAATCTTTGTCAACTATTTTCGGCACTGGTATATTGACCTTACCCAGAAAAAGTGGAGAGAAAGAAAAGAGTTTTTTTGGGTAAAATAAAATTTTGGAGGATTAGAAATGGTAAGAGAATATACGGCAGAATTCAAATTGGAAGCTGTTAAGCTGGCAAATGAACAAAGAAAGGTAGGTCAAACAATTACAAAAACAGCAAAGGATTTAGGAATAAAGGGTGGTTTATTAGGAAAATGGATAAAGAAACACAACGAAAAAAAGTCGGCAGCAGATGCATTTCCAGGTAGAGGTAACATGGCTCCTTACGACAAAGAGAGATTTGATTTACAGAAAGAGTTAGCAAAAGTAACAAGGGAAAGAGACATTTAAAAAAAAGCCCTGGCCAGTCAAAAAGAGTAAAATATTTTTTTATAAAAGAGCATAGTAACTGCTATAAAGTACAGGAATTATGTAGGATTTTCTGCTAGTTGCTACTATAAGTGGACCACAAGAAAAATAAGCAGTAGAGAATCAGCAAATAAAGAGCTACTCGAAGCTATTCAAAAAATATATCAAGTTTCTAAATGTAGATATGGAGCTCCTAAAATTCATGCTGAATTGAAGGCTTTGGGTAAAAGTTGCAATTTGAAAACGGTGCAAAGTATTATGCAGAAAAATGACATCAGGGCTATACTGAGAAGAAAGTTTAAAATTAAAAAACAACAAACAGATAATAGAGCTGTAGCTCCCAATATACTAGATCAAAACTTTATTGTTGATCAACCAAATAAAGTATGGGATTACTTACATCAAAACCAAGGAGGGATGGCTATATTTGGCAGCAATAATTCTCACGTATGGTAGTTAATGAGTAGTGCAACAAATAAACAATTGGTTATGAACTCTTTATTAATGGCCATTAATAGGCGTAAACCTGTTAAAAATCTACTGCTGCACAGTGACCAAGGTTCACAATATACTGCGCAAGGGTATCAATATCTCTTACTGTAAAGAATATAGATGAGTAATAAAGGCTGTTGTTACGACAATTCTGTTGCAGAAAGCTTCTTTAGCTCATTGAAAAGAGAAATACTTATTGATACTTCACAACACTCTGCTCAACAAACTAGAACTGCAATATTTGAATACATAGAAATTTTTTATAACAAACAACGTCACTATTAACTATTGCATTCCAGAACAATTTGATGCATCATTCTTTCTGTAAAAAACATTCCACACTTTCTCTCCACTTTTTCTGGGTAAGGTCAGATACTATAAACTATAAAAAAATTTCTCCGATAGTTCATATAGCAAGTAAATTCACAAAATGAAGACTATTATTTTTATTACAGGTGTATCTACGGTTGGAAAATCAAGTTTGGCTCATATATTAGGTTCAAAGCTTTTTATGCCTAGAAACTTTGCAATTCCACTAACTATAGCTAACCCAAGAAAGGTTTCCCTACGTCATACCGCCGCGGTATCTCAGCATAGATTCCGCTAACGAGTAGCGGAATGACGAATTTGTTGTTTTTCAAATTGTAGGTAAACCTAAGCCACTTTAGCTATACTTGTAAAGAAAAAAGAATAGATGATGATCCTAAATATCTAATAAATTTGACTACTGAGGAATTTCAAAAATCTCAATTTTTTATTAATTGTGATATGGTACATTCTATCTTCATATAGCTTTCCTCTTCATACCTCAACTAATGAAATCAGAAGCATCAACTCCCTTTTGCAAGCAAGCAGCAATAACAGTGTTCATCATTAGAAATGCAATGGTCATTGGGCCAACGCCCCCGGGTACTGGGGTCATAGCTTTGGCTTTCCCTTTTATTCCTTCAAAGTCAACATCACCTACAAGCTTTCCTACGTTAACGCTATTTATGCCAACATCGATCACTATTGCACCTTTCTTTATCCAGTCTGCTTGAACAAAATTTGGCTTTCCGACTGCTGCAACTACTATATCCGCTTTAGAGCAATATTCAGCTAAATCCTTGCTTTGTGAATGCAAGATGGTGACAGTGCAGTTTTCTTGCAATAGCAGGTAAAACATTGGCTTGCCCACGATATTTGACCTACCAATTACCACTGCGTTTTTACCGGAAAGGTTCTCTTCAATTGACTTAATTAAATGCAAAGAACCTTTAGGAGTGCAAGGTATAAGGCAGTTTTTTTCACCTTTAACTAATTTGCCAACGTTTTCATCATGAAAGCCATCTACATCTTTTTCAACACTTACTGTGTTAATTACTCTGCTTGCACTAATATGATTTGGTAAAGGCAATTGCACTAAAATGCCATGCACAGATGGATCTTCATTTAATTCATTGATTTTTTCAATTAATTCATCTTCTGAAATATTATCAGGCAAAACAATGGTCTCAGAACTTATGCCTATTGATTCTGCTTTTCTCTGTTTGTTGCGAACATAAACCTGACTTGCTGGATTGCTGCCCACGAGAATTACTTTCAGGCAAGGAAAAATGTTATACTCTCTCTTTAAAATATCAATTTTTTGTGATAGCCTCTCACATAGGTCGTTTGCTATTTTTTTACCATCAATAATAATTGTCACTTCCTTGCCACTCCTTAAAGTCGGGTAATTTGATATCAAATAAATCCAATACTTTGCCAACAGAATGATTAATAATATCATCCAACGATTTCGGTTTAATATAAAAAGCAGGCACTGGTGGAGCAATAATTGCTCCCATCTCCGTTAATTTTAACATATTTTGTAAATGCCCAAGATGCAGTGGTGACTCTCGCACCATAAGAACTAACTTTCTTCTTTCTTTTAGCGTTACATCTGCAGCCCTTGTCAATAGATTGGAAGTAACACCTGATGCGATTTCAGACATTGTCTTCATAGAGCATGGTGCTACAATCATCCCTGAGGTTTTAAATGAGCCGCTTGCTATTTTTTCTCCAATCTTTTCTTCAGAATAGTAAAAATCTGCAAGTGATGTAATATCTTCAAGTTTTTCTTTAATCTCGTGAGCTAAAGTTATTTTCCCAGCACGACTTATCACTAAATGAGTTTCATAATCGACGTCTTTCAACGCTTCTAAAATACGCACACCGTAAATAGAACCAGATGCTCCACTTATTCCAATTACAATTCTGCTATTCACTTAACTCTTCTTCGTAGCTCATTCCCAATGCACGTTTATAGGTATCAAGCAATATTTCTTGCTCCTCTCTGTCATCATCATCCATCTTCCTCAGCCTAATAATTTGTTTCATCACTTTTATATCCCAACCTTCATCTGCGGCTTTTGCATATACATCACGAATGTGACCTTGCACATCCCTCTTTTCTTGTTCAAGTTTTTCGATTCTCTCTATGTAACCCTTTAACTCTTCAGCCGTTATTTTTACTGTATCTTCCATGAAACTCCACTAATTAATTGCTGCTACTAGTATTACCAGTTTTTACTTGCACTTCAACAACAGTAATAATATTTTTATCTTTTTTTAAAATCTTAAAGCGAAACCCATACATGGAAAACTCCTCGCCTTCGTCAGGAATGCGCTCTATTTCATTTACAATCATACCTGCTAGAGTTGTAGCTTCTTCATCAGGGAGATTCCAGTATAACTGCCTGTTAATGTCCCTAATAGTAGATTTTCCTTCTATGTGATACATATTATCAGATATTTTCTTTATAAAATTCTCCGTAATCAAATCATGTTCATCCGAAATTTCTCCAACTATTTCTTCCAGTATATCCTCAAGAGTTACAATTCCCTGCAGTGCTCCATACTCATCAATAACAAATGCAAGGTGTTTCCTGTTCTTACGGAAGTTGTGAAGTTGCACGCTGAGCGGTGTACTTTCTGGTATGAACCAAGGCCTTGACATAACTTGGGTAATGTCAACTTCTTCCGCTTTATTATTCTTTTCACGCAAAGCATTTATTAGAGCTTTCACGTGAATTACACCTACAATGTTATCTGGTTCCTTCTGCCATAAAGGTACTCTACTGTGACTGCTGGTTAAAATCTCTCTTATTAACTCTTCTTTATTCCGATCTATATCAAGAGAAAATAGGTTTCTTCTATGGGTCATAATCTGTGATATCTCTGTCTCAGCCAAATCAAGTATGCTGCTTAGCATATCTAAATCCTGTTGCAACATAGTTCCTTCACTGCGGTGAAGAGTAATCATATTACGCATTGCATCCGCTGCAGATATCACTTCCTTATCTTTATGCAGCCCACATAATTTTAGGATGAGGTTAACAATAAATTGAATACCTAGTGTCAATGGAGAAAAAATCTTTACAAAAAACAATACAAAATAAGCAGAAAATGATGCAAATTTTTCAGGATTTTGAATAGCATAAGTTTTTGGTAGAACTTCGCAGAACAATAAAATACAAAATGTCATTATAATTGTTGATAGGAGAATGCCCTCATTTCCAAAAAGATTGATAAATATTGCTGTAAATAAAGCAGAGCAAGTAATATTAATAATTGTATTGCCGAGCAATACCGTTCCTATTGTCAATTCTTTCCTATTTAATAAGCGATCTATTACCCTGGCTTTTTTGTTACCGTCTAGCTTTAGCTTATTAACTCGAGAACGGCTAATTGAGGTTAAGCCTATTTCTGCTCCTGAGAACAAAAACGATAAAACTAACAAAACAAAAATTGCTGATGATACTAAGACCAATAACCAATCCATTAAAGTACGATGTTATTGTGATAAAAAATAAAATTAATTTTACATGTTATGAGAGGCATTTGCAAGCCTGAATTTATATTGCCGAATTTTATATACCTTTAATCTTAAAAAACAAATCATAAAGCATATTACACGCTGCGTTCACATGCTCATCCTCAATGATAAGTGGTGGGGTTACCCTTACTACTTTGTTGTTTAAAACCCTAGTTATTATTAAACCTTTATCAAGAGATCGACTAATAATTTTATCAGCTACAGGAGTTGCTAGTTCTATTCCCATTAGTAACCCTTCTCCACGAACTTCTAAAATCATCTCAGGAAATTCTTTAGCTAAAAGCAACAGCTTTTCTTTTAAATCTTTACTAATTTTTTTAACATGATCAAAAAAGCCTTCTTTTAGCATTATATCGAGCACTGCATTACCAACAGTCATGGCAAGTGGATTGCCACCATAGGTTGATCCATGAGTTCCTGGAGTGATTGCTTCTGCTATATAATCTTTCACTAAACATGCAGCTAAAGGAAAACCGTTACCCATAGCTTTTGCACAGGTTAGCATATCAGGTTCAATGCCGACATTTTGATAATGAAATAAAGAACCGATGCGTCCATATCCGCACTGCACTTCATCAAAGCACAAAATTATTCCTTGAGCTTTTGTTATTTCCCTTACTTTTTGAAGATATTCTACGTCTAGTGGATATACTCCACCTTCGCTTTGTATGGGCTCTAAAAATACAGCAGCTATTTCATTGTTGATTTTTTCTTCTAATGCTTTAATGTCATTTCTTGGCACTTTATCAAAACCAGAAAGGAGCGGAGCAAAACCTTCGCGTGATTTTTCATTGCCTCCAGCAGAAATTGCAGCAATACTGCGGCCATGAAAGCCTCCTTCAATTGTAATAATACGATTACGTTTTGCTTGCCCTTTTGAATAAAAGTAACGACGAATAAACTTAATTGCAGCTTCTGTTGCTTCAAGCCCACTTGAGCAGAAAAAAACTTTATCTGCAAAAGTAAGGGTTGTTAAACGCTCGGCAAGCCTTTCTTGCTCGGGAATAGTGAAAATGTTAGAGCAGTGCCATAATGAGCTCGATTGCTCTTTCAGCTTATCTGTAATGTATGGATGACAATGCCCTAAAGAAGTTGTAGAAATACCTGCAGCAAAATCTAAATATTTTTTACCATCTTCATCAAAAAGATATGCCCCTTCTCCCCTGACTATAGGAGTGTCAAGTCTATTATACGCATTAACAACATGATCCATTTTATAAGTATTGTGGTATTATCTATACTATACCTGAAATGAATCCATTAACACAAAGCTTTTCCTTTAACCTCTTATGCTACTTCAACTAAAAATTTGGCTAATGCAAACCTTTTTTGTCATTCTATAGCTAAAGTGACTTGGTTTTACCAACACTTATTAGCCATTGTAAAAGTTTTTGTTTCTATTGAATGATAGTTGTAGCCTATGCAAGAAGTTTATTGACTTTGAGCGCACTTTAGCCTATACAATTTTAATATCTTAAACTACTGGACATGCCCGATCTAAAGACAATGATGTTAAATTTTGGACCTCAGCACCCAGCTGCACATGGAGTGTTGCGTCTTGTTTTAGAGATGGATGGTGAAGTGATCGAGAGGGCAGATCCCCATATTGGGCTTTTGCACCGCGGTACTGAAAAATTAATAGAACATAAAACGTATCTTCAAGCTTTGCCTTATTTTGATCGCCTTGATTACGTATCACCAATGTCACAAGAGCATGCATATTCACTTTGTGTGGAGAAATTGTTGCAATGTGAAGTGCCAATTAGGGCAAAGTATTTACGTGTCTTGTTTTGTGAACTGACGAGAATACTAAATCATTTACTGAACGTTTCTTCTCAAGCACTTGATGTTGGAGCAATGACCCCTCTTTTATGGCTCTTTGAAGAAAGAGAAAAAATACTGGAATTTTACGAAAGAGCTTCAGGTGCAAGGTTTCACGCAGCTTACATCAGGCCAGGTGGAATTGCAGCAGATGTTCCAGAAGATTTGATTGAGGATATTGCAAAGTTTATAGAGCAATTTCCAAAATATATAGACGATGTTGATGAACTTTTAACAGAAAATAGGATATGGAAGCAACGCACTGTAGGAATTAGTGCAATATCAATTAAACAGGCACTTGATTGGGGCTTTAGTGGCCCAATGTTGCGCGCTGCTGGGCTTGCTTGGGATTTGCGAAAAAGCCAGCCATATGAGATATATGATCAACTAGATTTTGATATACCGATCGGCCAAAATGGCGACTGTTATGACCGTTATCTAGTTAGAATGGCAGAGATTAGGCAATCTATCAGTTTGGTGAAGCAGTGCATAGAGAAAATGCCTGAAGGGCAAATAAAAACTGAAGATAGAAAAATTTCTCCACCGTCAAGAGCAGAGATGAAAAAATCTATGGAAGCTCTGATTCACCATTTTAAGCTCTATTCAGAAGGATATCACGTACCAGAAGGTGAGGCTTACGCAGTTGTTGAGGCACCAAAAGGTGAGTTTGGAGTGTATATAGTTTCAGATGGTACCAATAGACCTTATAGGTGCCGAATAAGAGCACCTGGCTTTGCGCATTTACAAGCCTTAGACTTTATGGCAAAAGGACACATGCTTGCTGACGTTGCAGCAATTATTGGCTCACTCGATATAGTTTTTGGTGAGATTGATAGGTAATCATTGGTACCCGTTCAGGCAATGGCGTCATGCAAGTAGCTGACACATAACTGTACGAACATTTGTTTGCAAAGGCAGTATGTTAAGTGTTATAGCCGATTTTGCCTCAAACACAAAGGCAGTGCCTTGACTTTCCATAAGATGGTACAAGCCTCCACCTTCTAGGTGGAGAAACTTTAGTTTGTCAATGTCATAACTGTACTTTATAAAGTATAGTTATGACGGAATATGACAAAGGAAAACACACTGTATTTTATCATAGGTACCATATAGTCTGGATTACAAAATATCGGTACAGAGTATTAACTAAGGCTATGAAGGAGAGAGTACGAACAATCATAGCAGAAGTATCTGAAGAAATGGGGATTAAGATAGAAAACGGAGTAATATCATCAGATCATTTACATTTATTCGTAGTAATACCTCCTCATATAGCTGTGAGTGATTTTGTTCAAAGAGCCAAAGGCAGGTCTTCACGCAAAGTTCAACAAGAATTTCCAGAGCTAAATAAAATGTACTGGGGAAAGCGTTTTTGGGGAAGAGGATACTTTAGTGCTACCAGCGGACATATCATAGATGAAGTCATTAATGAGTACATCAATAAACATACAGATGCACATCAGCCTCATTCTATATCTAGTATAAGATTGGAGTAGCTTTAGCTTCTCATCGCGCTTCCAGCGCTATATCCAACCTTTCGGCTCTCAGCCGATAGTGGTTGAGTACTTGGATCCAGAAAAATTGATTGTGTACTATACAACATTTTTGATCAAAAGCGTAACCGTTCACTGTTAGACTGCATTCTGTGATTTTTAGCAAAACATGATCTTTCATTTGAGCTTCCTTCAATTTAAAATAAATACAGAAAATTGCTGCCTATAGCTAAACTGACTTAGATTTACCAACAATCGTCATCCCGCTACTTGTTAGCGGCTAAGAGATACCGCGGCGGCATAGCTATCTTCAAAAATATGGTTGAATAATTGTGTGTATAATTATTAATATTTTTAAGCACTTTGGCTATGGCTTTATCTAAGTTTCTCGACCCTAAGCTGGATTTAACCTTCAAAAAAATATGTAGGGTCAAGAACTGGCGCGCCTACTTTAGGGTTTGGTGGCTGATCCATTGTTTTCACAATAGGCCTCAATCCAAATTCCCATGTTAACGTTTCCAGCTCCCGCCTCGTCAAACGCAGCATCCGCACTACGCTTTCCTAGCAGATTCTTTACCAAAGTTTATAACATATTGTGCTGGTGATGCTTTCGGTTTGTAATACCTTATTCTGTAGTCTGAATATAGACCCAGCGTTTTGTATATCCATTCGCTACTCCACTTCTTCCAACCAAACCCTCTCTTCACTTTCAGCTAATAAGTGATTTTCTATTTCACCTTCCAAACTTGCCTCCAGCAGCTTTTTTATAAATGGTGTAAATGCTCCATCCCTTCCTGTTAATGGTCTGCCTTCCCTTATTGATGACAGTATATTTGCTTCCAGTTCTTTGTAATCTACCAAACCGGTAGTTCTGTTTACTACTTTCTGACTCATTGTCAAACCTCCATTTTTTTTATATCAATTTATTACTTTTTTTTTGGTTTGACACACTTTTTTGAACATTCCCTGTTAAGATGCCTAATCTACTTTCAGCTCCTCAGTATGTAAACTGCGTGGTAAAGACTCTAATTCCTTTGCAGCACTTAAACTTTTATTTTTTGCATGTATACCAAGCTTATTGAATTCTCGAGCAGCAGGAAACACCCTTGCTTCAAGAGAGCCAGCAGTTTTATTATAATGATCAACAGCACTTTTTAAGCTCCTGCGCAAATTATCAAAGTTTTCACCCATTGTGCAAATGCGCTCATATAAAATATGACCTAGTTCACTGATTTTCTTTGCGTTTTCAGCTATCATCTCTTGCTTCCATCCATACGCTATTGCTCTCAGCAACGCAATTAGAGTGATCGGTGTTGCAATGATCACTTTTTTTTCCACTCCAATCTCTATCAAAGCAGGCTCATATTCCAGTGCTGCGCTAAAAACCCCCTCCCCTGTTAAGAAAAGCACCACAAGTTCTGGCGTATTTTCAAATTGATTCCAATACTCTTTTTTACCCAAGTCATTTATGTGTTTTTTTATTGCCAGGGAATGGTTCTTTAATTTCTCCTTTTGTATTTGCAAATCATTTTGTGATATAGCATCCATGTAAGAATCAAGCGGCACTTTAGCATCTATTATTATTTGCTTTCCAGATGGCATTTTGATTATTAAATCAGGACGCAATAAATTATCCTCGTTTTTATCAATCACTGACGGCTGAGTAAAAAAATCGCAATACTCAATCATTCCTGCCATTTCTACCACTCTTTTGAGTTGCATTTCACCCCATTTGCCCCTAATGTGAGGTTTCCTCAGGGCATTAGCAAGGTTGGAAGTTTGGTTCATCAGCGCTCCAATTTGCTCCTTTAAACCTTCATAGGCCCCTACCCTCTCCTTTTCTAGCTCACGTATTTCATTATCGAATTTTTCTAATTTTTCTTTTATTGGAGTTACAACTTCGTTGATCGTTGCTTGTCTTTTTTTGAAATCGCTTTCCGTTTCTTTTAATTTACTATCGATTACTTCCTTTGCTAAGTTCAGAAAATTATTGTTATTTGTTTGCAAAGCATCAAGAGAGAGCGCTTTAAAAGTGTTTGTTAATCTCTCCTCTGCTTTTGTTAGTAATTCTATTTCCTTTTTCTTTTCCTCACGTTCTTTTTGCAGAGTTACTTCAAGTTCTGCTCTTTTGACCCTTAAATCAACTATTTCTTCATTCTTCGTAAGCAAAGTTTGCTTTGTTTCTTGAAGTTCTTGCTCTAATTTACATAAATTACCCTCAAGGTTTGCTTTCTTTTCGCTCAGTTTTTTTACGATAATGTAGAAAAATAGTAATAGAGAGACAACCAGAGCTATAGAATTGAAAAGCATCAGAATAAAAAAGCTGTATTTACAATTCTATATGATTTTTGTGTGTATAAGAAAGAAAAAAGGAGCACCTAAAGAGGTGACCTTACCCAGAAAAAGCAGAGAGAAAGTTAAGACGTTTTTATCATGAGAATAAATTGTGCAGGAATGCAATAGTTAATAGTAGAATGTCTACGTTATTTGTTATAAAAGATTTCTATGTATTCAAATATGGCAGTTCTGGTTTGTTGAGCGAGAAGTATCAATAAGCAGCTCCCTTTTAAGTGAACTTTTCTGCAACAGAGTTATCGTAACAACAGCCCTTATGGCTCATGCTGGAAATGATGTTTTTTGTATTCAATAGAAATTGGTAATTTTGAGAGGTATACTGTGACCCTTGATCGCTATGTAACAGCAGATTTTTATCGGGTTTGCGTTTATCAACGGCCATCAATAAAGAATCTATAACTAATTATCATGTTACTCATTAACCACCATGCGTGAATATAGGTCAATTATTGCCGCCAACAACCTTCTTTAGTTTTTATGTAGGTAATCCCAAACTTTATTTGGCTGATCAGTAGTAAAATTTTGATCCAATGTGTTCGGAGCCACAACTCGGTTGCTTATTTGCTGTTTTTTATTTTTGAACCTTCGTCTAAGCTTGGTTTTAATGCCATTTTCTTGCATAACACTTTGTACTGTTTTAATTTTTGCCTAAAGCTTTTAATTCAGCGTGAATTTTAGGGGCTCCATATCTGCATTTAGAATGCTTGATGTATTTTTTGAATATCTGCTAGAAGCCCTTCTTTTGCTAATTCTTTACTGCTTTTTTCCTTAGCAACCCATACCACCAGTACAAAACCCTACATAGTTCCTGTGTTTTATAGCAATTTCTATATAAAAGAATACTTTACTCTTTTTCTTTGCCCAGGGCTTTTTTTAAGATGTCTCTTTCTCTTATTAGCTCTTTTTTTAGATCAAATCTTTCTTTGTCATAAGGAGCCTTTGCCTGGAAATGCGTATGCTCCAGACATTTTTCCATCATATTTTCTTACTTAACATACTGCCATCTATACCTAGATCTTTTGCTATTTTTGTACTTGCTTGACCTGTTTCTTTAACCAGCTTAACAGCTTCTAATTTGAATTCTGCTGTATATTCTCTTCTATTTGTCATATTTTGAAAAAACGTTTTATTTTACTCCAAAAACGTCTTAACTTTCTCTCTACTTTTTCTGGGTAAGGTCAATTTACCGCCGCGGCGTTAACTAGTAGCGGGATGACGGGTTACCAAATTGTAGAAGTTGCTTTAGCTATAAATTCAAGTTTTATCAATGTCTTGTGTTGTTACCCAAATAATGGTTGTGCAAGCGCTTAATTTTTTGATCAAAAAGGAACAAGTTTAGTAAAAAATAATGATATTATTAGTGGAACATAAAACAGTCCCACTGCAGTACTGATTAGAAGCAATAGAGTAGCTTTATCTGGTTGATAATTCAAAATATTAGCAAGTATTATACTGGACCCAGAAACTGGAATAATAGCTAGCAACATCAGTGCTTTATATATGCTCTCATCGTATATACCTATAACATGCTTGTCTAAAAGGACAATTCCTAAAACAAACAGTGGCCAGAATACGTACTTTGCTGTAATAGTGATCAAAGCAAGCTTCCAATCTATTTTAAAGCTTGCAATATTCGCAATGCTCACTCCAAGTAGCACCATTCCTAATGTGACAAATGTACTTCTAATATTCATCATAACATCTGTTAAAAAAGTAGGTATTTGTATATCGTATATACTTAAAAAGAAGCCCAGAACCATCGCATAAAGCGAAGGAAGTTTGAACAACTTTAATATGCATTCTTTTGCGGTATAAATACCATTTGCAGCTATGTAAAATCCTAAGCTGTTTTCAAATAGCGCCATTCCTATATAACAAACAACATATACAGATACTGAATCTTCATCAAATAAAGCCATGGCAATCGGCAGGCCAAAATAACCCATACTTGTGCTGCCCGAGCTAAATGCTAATATGTTTCTTGTGTTATCCTTAAATAAAAAAGAAGAAAGATAATACACTGATAAGGACATAGTGCTACCTATAAACCATATCAAAATCGGCAGAGAAATTACTTTTAAGTTAACTTCTGTATGAGAGACTCCATATAAAATCACTATTGGATTAGCTATATAAAAAAGTATTTGAGATATAGTGTTTCTATCAATTTTAAGATATTTTCCTGCTAAGTAACCAATAAATATTGTAATATAAATAGGTAATATTTTGAGAAAAAGAGTAAGGAACATACTAGCCTATTGTAATATTTTTGATTGATAAAGTGACATTAGATCTTAAGGTGTTGTAAAAGTAAACAAAATTTATTTTCCAATTTATCCAGCTCATAGTTAATTAAATTAGTGCCAAAATTTGTTTTTACATAGGACTTAAGAATGACATTTGTATGATAAAATTATGTTAAGTTTCTGTAAAGCTTCTTGCATATTTTTGAATAATGACATATTCACTAAAAATTAAACTGCTTGTAGTAATTTAGACGGACTGTTGAAAAAGTAAGAGGAAATAAGTAAAGTTAGGACAGAGAGTAAGAGCTTTAACATAGTTGTCGTATTTTTCTTTAATTAACCCTAGTGTCCAATTTATCCACCATTCCTTCACATGAGGTGTTTCTAACCATTTTAATAACAGTAAAAAATGTTTTCTTTCAACGCTTTAAATGTGATATTTTTATTCATTAATTAAAAATCTCAAATGTTACTACCATTTCTGTTAATCCTGTCTCTCATTGCCAAGTTCATTGAAATTGACATTTCCGTACCTAGTTTTTCTTATATGGTGCACTATTTTAACGTACCGGAAGGCATAATTCAATTAACTATTGCTTATAATTTCCTAGGCTTTTGCATAGGAGGGTTGTTTTTTGGTCCATTGTCTGAATGCTATGGCAGAAGGAGAATTATGATCATAGGTAACACTTTGTTATTAATCGGCGCTGTTGGTTGTGTTTTTGCACCGTCGATTTTTTGGCTTTTAATCTCTCGCTTTGTTCAGGGCATTGGTGTTAGCACATCTGTAGTTGTGTTTGCAATCGTTGCAGACAGCTACAAAGGCGACGAAGCGGTGAAATTTATTGGAATCATGAATTCTGTTCTTACAGTTGTCATGGCAATTGCGCCAGTGTTAGGCAGTTTCATCAATGAAATTGTAGGATGGCGTGGTAATTATGCAACTGTTGCAATACTTTGTTTAATCTCTTGGGTTTTGCTGCTTTTAGCGTTACCAGAAACAAAAAAGGACCGCGATATTTTCAGTTTGAAAAAAATGATGAAAGATTACAGAAAACTACTATCTAGTCCGAGGTTTGTTACGTTGTCTTTGATGTCAAGCCTCTTTTCTGCTGCGTATATGTCATTCATTACTTGTGGACCTTTTCTGTATATGAAGACTTTTGGTTTATCTAGCACTATTTATGCACTACATCAAGGTGCAATAGTTGGGTGCTTCTCACTCATCAGTCTATTTGCTGGCAAAATCTTGCAGAAACTTGGAGCAATAAAGTGTGTAATTTCTGGTACGAGCGTGGGTGCTATTGGGTCTCTATTGCTTGTAATATTCAGTATAATTGTACCTCACTCTTTCTACTTAGAGGTTGTCCGGAAACAAGTAAAAGGCTATAATATCTGAAATTTTAGTACGGGGTAAAGATGAGAAAAAAGTATCCAACAGATCTAAGCGAAAGGGAATAGGCAAGAATAGAAAAACACTTCAGAGTATCATACAAGAAAGGAGGAAGGCCGCCAAAGTATAGCAAAAGAGAAATATTAGAAGCAATTTTCTATGTATTGCGTACAGGGTGTCAATGGCGGTATTTACCAAATGATTTTCCGCTATGGAAGACTGTGTATGAGCAGTTCAGGCAATGGAAGAAGCAGGGAATTTTTGAGAAAATGAATTATGAAATTACAAAATATAGTAGAAGAAAAATAGGAAGGAATGAGCAGCCAAGTGCCTGTATAGTAGATAGTCAATCTGTAAAGACTACAGAAAAGGGGGGATCAAAGGCTATGATGGAAGTAAAAAAGTAAAGGGTAGAAAAAGGCATATAATTACAGACACTCAGGGTTTTATACTAGGTTGTTACGTAGGCGCTGCTAACGAAAATGATAGAGATGGTATTAAAATAGCATTAAACAATATGAGAACAAAATATACTAAAGTTAAAAAAATGTGGGCTGACATGGGATACCAAGGAAGAAATTTAAAGAATCACATAAAGGAAGAATATGACATAGATATTGAAATTGTTACAAGGCCTCCATGTAGATTTTGGGTGCACAAAGATACGCCACCTGAGCTACTACCAACAAGAGAACAAGGGTTTAAAGTACAGCCAAGAAGATGGGTTGTAGAAAGGACTTTTGCTTGGGTTAATAGGAATAGAAGGCTATCGAAGGAGTATGATTTACTCACAACATCCACTGAGAATTTCATATACCTAGCTATGAGTAGGGTTATGTTAAAGAGGGAATATGCTTGAATTTACTTGTTTCCGGACAACCTCTAATACCAATTCCCATTACAGGGCAAACAGATGGACAATGATGGAAGAAAAGCCATACTGAAGTAAGTAAAATAGCGAGGTTTAAATGGCATTAAGATCAAAATTATTGGATGAAAAAGTAGTAGAATCAGCAAAAGAAATGCTGAAGAAAGTAAGGAATAATGCATATGTTTCAAAAAAACTAAATGCTGTAATTGCAGCAAAAAAGTACAGTATAACGGCTGTAGCAAAAATATATTGCATTTCAAGAAGCGCACTAACTTCGTGGGTAAAACTCTTGAAAATTGGCAGAGAAGAAAAACTGTTTGCTCCTTCACAACGTCGTAGAAAAACTAAATTAAATCAGGCTCAACTACAGCAAATTGAAGAGTGGATAGAAGAAAATCCTAATATCACCATTAAAGAAATGAGAATAAGAATCCAGGAAAAGTTCGGATTAAATATCAGCAAATCTACAGTACACCGCCATATGCAAAAGATGAAATTCTCATATATTACACCAAGACCAGTTCATAATGGACAAGATAAAAGCAAACAAGAGGAATTCAAAAAAAAATCTCAATTGAGCTATTAGCAAGTATCCAGAAAAAGAGCTATTTTTCTTTGATGAATCACGGTTTGGCACACATTCAAAAGTTGGACATGGGTGGTTTAAAAAGGGGATTAGAACACAGGTTAAAACAAAATTAGGTAGGCAAAATTTCTATCTCTATAGTGCAGTTAATCCTAGAAATGGAGAGAGTTCTAGCTTATTTGCACCAAATGTCAACACTGATTGCATGAACATATTTCTTGAGCAAATTTCGCAATATCTAGAAACACGAGAGGCTTTTCTCGTTATGGACTGTGCTAGTTGGCATAGGTCAAAAAATTTAAAGGTACCTAAAAATATCGACATTATATACCTACCTCCATACTCACCTGAGCTAAATCCTGTTGAGAGGCTTTGGTTATATATAAAACAGAACATTTTGCGCAATAAAATATACGATACAATTGCTCTACTTGAGGGTGCTTTGTGCAAATTTATTACTTCTCTTGCCAGCTCCACAATTAAACAACTCTGCAATGTTTCCTATTTGACTGGACAACAATGAGAATTGGTATTACTAAAAGTCTCGGCAATCTTTTCCACCAGCCAACTCTCAACATCGACAAACGCATCATCGAGTAACTTTTGTGATATTTGTGGTTGAGCATATAACTCGTAAGTTGTGACGGAAATCTTTTGGATTTTGGGCGTGTCCGTATCTTTTGCAAAATCATACTTAGACTTATTGCCACCGTCCTCATCATCTACTGTTTCACTGCTCCAACCTGCACCGGCGCGGTCAAAATCTTCTATAATGTAATCCAATGTTTCAGTAGAGATTCTTTGACTGGAGCATATTTGTCGCATTGGGAACGAATCAGTTACGCGCTTGTTTATGCGTTTTACAATATGCGGAGTAACTAGATATCCCCCGATATCACTGTCATCTCCACTGAGGGTTTTGTGTGATAAACCGCTTTCCATTCCCTTGCGGATATAATCAGAAAAATATTTATCGCTTGTGCTAAAATCTGTATTTACTTCTGGGCGTTGAGCTGCAGTTTCGATCAAGTCTAAACGCTCTTTGCAACTATCAACGGCATTATTTACCTTGCATAGCTGCTCAATTGTTGCAGAATCAGCACGCCCTTTGCTTTCAATTTCTTTTAGTTTGCGATCATTTATTAATTTAAATTGCTCCCATGATGAAGCGAGTTCGTTGATACGGTGAGCGATATCGGTAAGTGACATAATAGCCTCCTTTGAAAATGAAATAAAAATGGAAATAAGGTAATAGGAATGGCATCCATAGATGTTTCCCACAGTTGTACGAATATTGCAATATGGTACATAGTAAACGATGTCATTCCAGTGCTCCCTTTCTTGTCATCCCAGTGCGTGACACTGGGATGGCTTTGTTGCATCGCTAGCTATGATGGATTAAAGATAAAAAAGATAGGGAATATCAGTAGCTTATTATTCTGGTATTTATAACAAGAACGGTCAGTGAATACCTAAATTTGAGTAAAAGAAATTTCACTACCACTCACTAATCTGGCTAAAATTCAAGAATTTCAATGCTTTAGCTATTTTCAATAGAATTAAATTTATTAATATAAATAACAAATTACTATTCTTAAATTTGATCAGATTGATTGCAAAAAAACAAGATTTTCAATAGGTTGCTTATAATCCTAACTATAGTTAGCCTTTCATAAGTAGCGATGCAACAAAGCCCACTGGGATCCAGCTTCTATGCAACTTAATTAAAAACGTTTGTTTTAGCGTAAGACAACTACCTTTAGCTCATCAGCTCAGTTATAAGCAAAATTTCTGGATTCCAGTTTCAAGCACTGGAATGACATCATCTGTTGTGCAATTTACCTTTAAAAATGAATGTTCGTACAGTTATGTGCTTGGCACTGAAATGGCATCATTTTTTATCTGTTGAAAATGTAAACCGAAAAATAGCGTGGCACTTTGTGCCACGCTTAGTACTGTAAGCTTAATCCAGTAATTGAATTAAGCGAGGTAAAACAAAGGATAATGACACTATATAATGTTCGTTCTTTTATGTCAAGCACTTTTTTGAATTTTTTTGGTGATAATTTTTATCCAGTTATTTTATTATTGTAGTATAATTTCAATGCCAGATACTATCATTATGATCACTATCTAAATTTAAATCGTAATTATCATCAAATTTATATATCCCCTCCATCTCTTCTCTATGCAATTCATGTGAATCACCTAAAGCTTTTTGATTAGAAACGTCAACACAATACTGTAACAGTGCTCTTAATGCTCCAGCACTATCTTGATCTAAATTAAAATTGCTAAAATCAAATTTCTGCATATTCTCCACACGTCCTTCTCTACATAACCTACATATCTTAGCAAAAGCCCTTTCACTTTCTCGACTCCAAGCATTAAGAAAGTAAGGATCTACTACTTTGCTAAATTGTTTCTCTATCTCTTCAAGAGAGCTCTCTGGATTAAGTTCTAATATTACTTTGAAAATCCCACTGCCATGGAATCTATAAAATTTACTAGATAAGCTATCTTTTACAAAATTAACTGCATCATCTATTGTAACACCAGAGCGAGATTCAAATATCATCTCAAATGCTCCATAACAACTATCAAGACCAAAATTAATTATTTTTTCCATAAAATCAATTACCTCTTCTAAGGAAATTTGTGGCTTATTCCTCAAGATAACTTCTAAACTCTTGACAAAATTATGCCCATGCTGATCCATAGCATGGGTTTTCCCATTTATTGTATAATGATATAGCTTCTTATTTTCTATTATATGCTTATTGCACTGGTAGATATGTAGCTTATTCAATTTGCCAGAATATTCCTCTATTTTCTTATCTGGTAATTTTGAGCGGAATTCCTTGATTACTTCGCGTATTATTCTATTGATATTACTCATGCTTATTCCTAATTAATATGTTAGTATTTTTATAAATTAAGTTATTATATTAAAATTCTTTCATGGATTTCAATATTAGCTCCGCACTACTTGTAGTTTTTGTAATGGGTCTGCCAATGACGATATAATCAGCTCCTGAATTTATTGCTTCTTTTGGCGTTGCTGTTCTTTTTTGGTCGTCATGACCTGGATCTATACGAATTCCTGGAGTAATAATTTTAAAGTCTTCACCGCACTCTCGGCGCACTTCTTGAGCTTCTAGTGCAGAACAGACTATTCCATGGAGTCCAATCTTTTTTGCAAGCTTTGCAAGCAAAATTACCTGTGATTTTGCCTCTCTTGCTACTCCAAGCTCGTTTAAATCCTCATTGCTCATACTAGTTAGCACTGTCACTCCAATCAGCTTTATTTTTGTGCCTTGCACTACACTTAGCGCTTCTTCAAGCATTTTTGTCCCACCGCTGATGTGCAGAGTTAACATTTCAACGTTCAGAACTTTTATTACTTCAACTGTTTTGGCCACAGTGTTTGGAATGTCATGCAATTTCAGATCTAAAAAAATTGGTACATTGCATTTTGCAACTTCTTGCACTCCAGAAAGACCTTGAGCAGCAAAAAATTCTAATCCCAGCTTTACCATGCCAACTTTACCACGCAGAGCATTAGCTAGAGAAATAGCCTTATTTAAGTCTTGTGTATCCAGTGCGCATATTATTGGGTTCATTATCTTGCATGATTTATCTTATAATAAGACTCATTGTTGTGTTTTGCAAATACTTTCACTCTGATTGAACTGACTGCGTTCATAAGATTCTGTCAATAGTGAATTTGGCAACTTGGTCGGGGTGGATGAGCGACTGACAAATAATGATTCATATCCAAGATCTTCCAGCGAAGAAGAAGGCGTTTCGTCTGGCAAAAGCCGTGCAATTTCTCCTTGTAACGCAGACTTTAATATTTGAATCGTATCTAATATTGCTTTTCCATCATTATTTCTTATTGGTTCTTCTATATTGTCTGTTACGCATCTTATCAACAGTTGCGCAAAATTCACTTGTTTTTCTTTCTCTTTCAAAAAATCTTCTATTTGACTGTCTCGTTCTAAAAGTGAATTTCTTAAACTTTTTACTTCATTATTACAATCTTTTCTTATCCCATCTAACTCAAAAGATTGATTTTTAATTAAACCATTTGCTTCATCTAACTCTTCAAATTTCTCTTTTAATTCTTTAGATAAATTTTTCTTTGTTGACCTCTTTAATTTTACATTGTAGCTTATCTAAGTTTGCATGCAGCCTTTCTTGTTCTTCACGTAATTCCTCTACTTCTTTAGAAAGTTTATTTTTTTCCTTATTCAATGCCTCTACTTTTTCACTAAGTTCATGTTTTTTCTCACGTAGTGCCTTTTGTACTTCACGTAACGTTTCTATTCTATCATTCAACCCCTTATTCTCTAGCTCTAAATGTTTATTATCATCCACTTCCATCTTCAGCTTTGCAATAAATCTACTTCTTTCTTCCAACTGTTTCTTCAAACATGAGATTTCAAGTTTTAATTTCTCTTCCTGCTCATTAAGCTTACCTATTTCCTTTCTTGTTTTGTCCAATTCATTGTCTATTTCAAACGTACGATTCTTTGCTGTTTCTAATTTTTTCTCTAAAGATTTTTTTTCTTCAAGAAGAGATTTTCTCTCAGCTTCTGACTCATTTACTTTCTGATCCAATCTTTTTGCTCTCTTGTCTAAATTTTGCTTCTCTCTAGTTAATTCATGTAATTGATTCTTCACTTCTTTGTTTGCAGCTTCTTCAGCTTCTTTTTCCAGAGTTATTTTATTTTCTAACTCTTGCTCTTTCTGAGCGAATTTATTTCTCTCAACCTCTATTTTTTTATTATTACTAATTATTTTATACGAAAGTGCAAGCACCAAAATGGATAATGTAGCTAAAGCAAGAATTAGAGGAAGAGGCACATTAGAAGTTACAATAAGCGCTAAAGATGTAAGTAACGTAAGAGTAGCTAAGGAACTAGCTACAAAATAAAATGCATTAGCCTCACTAAGCAAATTGCTCATTACTCCCCTCCCACCACGGACAAAACTCCAGCAGTCTTGTATATATTTATTAAAATTCTCTTATCTGTGGAGGAATTATAGTGCTGCACCTACAACAAACTTTCCTTTTTCAGCCTGCTAGCTAAAAAATGACTTAGACCTTGTGTATCGAGTGTACCATTGTACTTATAATGTCTAGTTAGCTATTGATCGGGGTAGAACGTATACTGGTATATCCAGAATCACATGAAGCATCATTCAGCTTTTTACATGGCGATCTTATTGGAGTGGATATATAAGGTGGTTTTGGTTTCGGGAACTGTTTATTAACAGACTCATTTTTACCTATTCCTTCAAGTTCTGATAAATGTTCACTGCTCATATCTGAAGAAATGGAATGACTTTGCTCGTCTTCCTGCTCAATTACTGCTTGCAGACGTTTAACTTTTCTTTCCAAATCAGAATTACGTATTCTTAATTTACTGCATTCGTCATCCAAATCTTTTCCGCTACTTTTCAACTGACTGTTATTATCGTGCAACTTTTCATTAAGTTTTTTTAACTCTCTGATCTTATCAAGATTTTTAGTTTTTTCCTCTTCTAATTCCTTGCATAGTTTTTCTTTTTGTTCTAAATCTTTAGCTAGCTGGATCGTTTCTTGCACTTTTTTACTTAACTTTTCTTTCAATCGTATTTCTCTTTTTACTACTTCCCCTAATTCAGATTTTAAACAAGAAGTTTTGTCTTTTTCTAACTGCACTGCTAATTCTCCTACTTTTTTCCTTCTCTTTTCTAAACGTGTTTCCAATTCTGTTATTCTTTCTTTTAATAAAAGAGCTAAAATTCCTTCATATTTTAATTCATCTAACTGCCTTTTTAAGGAATCTATTTCTTTTTGAGGTTGAGATAATTCCTCCATTAAAGAATCCACTCTTTCATTCAATCTTACATTTTCATCATGTAACTCTTGGTATTCAAGAGAAAGCATCTCCTCCTTATGTTTTAACTGACCTTTTACTTTTGCACTCAATTCTGTATTTTCATCGTGTAAATCTTTGTTCTTATTATTAAGGGCACCTATCTTACCCTCTAATTCTCGGATTTGATTACCTTTATTATTTAACTCTTTTGTAGCATCATCTAATTTTTGCTGTGCATCATCTTGTTGTTTCTTTAACTGCTCTATTTCCTTATTTAACCCTGCAATTTCGCTTTCCAAATCTTGCTTTTCTCGAGTTAATTGATCTTTTAATTCCTTCACTTCTTTATTTACAGCTTCTTTAGCTTTTTCTCCCAGAGCTATTTTACTTTCTAACTCTTGTACCCTACTCTCTGATTGTTGTTTTACGCTTTCTAACTCTTGCTCTTTTTCAGCAAATTTATTTTTCTCAACCTCTATTTTCTTATTATTACTAATTATTTTACATGAAAGTACAAGCACCAGAACAGAAAGTATAGACAAACTCAAAGCAACAGGAAGAGCTACATTAAAGGCTGCAACTGAAGACAAGAACTCAACATAAGGGGCAACAGCAAGTGTCCTAGACGCAAGCAATACCAAAGCAGCAAGAGCACCAGCTATAAGATAAGGCGCATTGGCTTTATTATATAAATCCCCTATTATTATTCCCTCATACTAATAATGATTACAATAGCATGGATATTAAAGGAAGTAAAGCTATAAAAATCAGTATAAGTCTATATTCACTATGTATTTTCCGTCTTCAGTTTCAAGCTCAGACTGCATCCACTCTATCGTTTCCGCATTGCAAACTGCCTGCAAATCATCCTGTGCAGATTGATTCAATTTATCCTCTCGTAGATCTGCTTTTATCATCAACTTTTTTATCAGATGCTTAACTGATACATTATTATCTGCCTTTATCTTTCTGATAATGTTTAATATCTGAATAACATTATCTCCCATTTCCTCTGAATATTTATCGTAGATAAGTTCTTCTTTGCTCGGCCAATTACTTTGATTGTGTACAGAATTATAACTATACAACTGGTGGTATATCTCTTCTGTAATGTAAGGCAAGAAAGGTGCAAATAACCGCAAAATAATATTCAGTACATATGCCAAACTTTGCTTTGCACTTAAGTTTGTTTCGCTGTCTACTTTATCTCCATATGCGCGCTTTTTTGCTAGTTCCAAGTAGTTATCACAAAAATCCTTCCAAAAAAATTCTTCTACTGCACTCAAAGCTTCGCAGTATTCAAACCGTAATAGGTTGTTCGTTGCTCTTTCTATAACTTTGTATAACTTAGACAATATCCACTTATCCATTGTCTCGTGAGCAGAATTTATGCTCATCACTTGATGCTTTTCCATGAACATGGAAACGAACTTGCTAGCGTTCCAAAGTTTTGTAACGAGGCGCTTGCCAATTTTGAATGTATTTTCAGAGTAGACTGTATCAACTCCAAGCCTTGAGTTCGCTGCCCAATAGCGCACTACATCAGCTCCATAAGTTTCAAGTATTACATGAGGAGTGATGATGTTACCCTTTGATTTACTCATCTTTTTCTTATCATCGGTTAAACACCAACCGCTGATCATAATGTTTTTCCAAGGTAAAGAATTTGCATGATAATGTGCCTTTAAAATAGTATAAAAAGCCCAAGTTCTGATTATCTCATGGCTCTGGCTGCGCAGATCTGCAGGAAATATCGTATCATAGCGATGATTTGGTAAACTAAACTCACTGTTTACTGCCAGTGCACTCAGTTGAGGAGTAATTGAACTTGTGGCCCAAGTATCCATTACATCTTGATCTGGGATAATCTCTTCTTTGCTATACCCTTTTGGCAAATCTTTGAGTGGATCAATAGGTAGGGCCTTTACTTCAGCTAGAATAATTTTACCTTCTTCTCCCTTACGTTTAGAATACCACGCTGGAAATGGCACACCAAAATAGCGCTGCCTTGAGATGCACCAGTCCCAATTTAGCCCTTCTATCCACACTTCCATACGTTTACGCATAGTAGCTGGATGCCAATTGCATTCTTTTACTTTATCTAATACTTGAGCTTTTTGCTCTAAGGTCTTGATAAACCATTGATAAGTAGGTAATATCTCAAGTGGTGCACCAGATCTTTCTGCGCACTTAACAGAATGAGAAATGTTAGTGCTTTCTATCAAAAGTCCTTTTCCACTCGAGATTTCAATCATCCTCTTTCTTGCTGCTGTAACTTTCAATCCATTTATTTCATCGTAGATTCCAGTGTCAGCTACTTTCATGACGCCGGGGTGTGGTGGAATGACATCATCTAGGTTCATCCTCCCATCCTGATCGATGATAATTTTCATCGGCAGGTTATGCTTTTGCTGCCAATATATGTCGAGTTCATCACCGAATGTACAACACATAACAAGCCCGGTGCCTTTATCTATTTTAACCTTATCATCTGCTATTATTGGAACTTTCTCCTCTGTTATTGGCACTACCGCTGTTTTTCCGATCAGATGAGTGTAGCGCGTATCCTCTGGATGACAAAAAACTGCAACGCATGCTGGAAGTAGTTCAGGTCGCGTAGTTGCAATATTGATCTGCTCATTTTCTTGAGTAGAGAAAACTATCGTGTTTAAGGATGACTCAAAAACTTTATCTTCTATTTCTGCTTGCGCAATTGCTGTTTTATCAACCGGGTCCCAAAGGATAGGCTGCATTTTTCTATATGCATATCCCTTGTTATATAGATCAATAAACGACATCTGTGAAAGCGTCACAGTTTCCTTGCTGATCGTGTGATATTCCAAATCCCAGTCATAACTAATGCCGACCGATTTAAGTAGTTCCTTGAATTCTTGCTTTGATTTTTCAATAACCTCATGGCACATCTCTATAAATTTTTCTCTGCCAACTTCTTTTGCACGGGTTTTATAGGTTTGTTCAACCAATCTTTCAGTGGGAAGCCCATTATCATCAAACCCAATTGGATAAAACACATCTTTTCCCAGCATGCGCTGAAACCTTGCAATAAAGTCTGTATGGCAATAGCTGAATATATGGCCAATATGGAGTTTTCCCGATATTGTCGGTGGAGGCGTGTCTATAGTGAAAGTGTTATCCTTTTCACCATTCCATTTATAAACTTTACTGCCTTCCCATAATATGTTGCATTTGTCTTCAATTTCTTTAAAGCCGTATTTTTCTTTTAACATAAATATTTCTCAATTTTAAACCTTAAGCTAGCAACGTCATACCGCGATTCATTCGCGGTATAGATCCCGCTAACAAGCAGCGGGATGACGATGGTCGGTAAACCTAAATTACTTTAGCTATAGCACAATTAAGCAAATACGGCAATTTTACGCCAAAATTTTTTGTTTACGAACATAAATTTTCTATGCTATGATAAAAATATTACTTGACCTTAGGTTCTAAGGGTATTATGTAATGTTAATTATGTATATTGAGGTTTAATATGTTGAACTCGAATGAAAATCAAAGTTCTTCACCTGGAGCAACTTCACCAACTGATATAACATCTGATCAAGAAGGAACTATAAATAAAAACTCTATTGAATCAGGAACAGAGCAGTCGTTACAAGGTTCTTCAGTTGGTAATCAAGATTCTTTAAATGATTATGTTGATGCGAGTAGCACGCCTGTGTCTGAAGGGATTAATGATACAATGCAGGTTGCCGATGATAATGAGGTTACGTCGGGCAATAAAGGTAATCGAAGTGTTCTTTCTAGTGATAGGACGCCGTTAAGTGAAGGTTCTGTTAATGAGCAAGAGGATGTTACTGAGTCAAAAAAAAGAAGAAGATCAGCAAGTAGAAGACCACAACAGAGTAAAGGGCTTGTTAACATCTTAGAGCAACAGTTAAAAGCTAAAGACGATGAAATGAAAGATTTACAAGAACAGCTAAACAACCAACCAAATGCTACTCTGTTAAAAGCTAAAGACGATGAAATAAAAGATTTACAAGAACAGCTAAACAACCGACCAAGTGCTGCTCAGTTACAAGCTAGAGATGAGGAAATAACACAATTAAAAGCTCAAGTTCAGCAGTTGCAAGCTAAAAATGCTGAAGTTGTGGAGTTAAATAAACAATTAGAAGAGAGTAAAAGTCTTGTTGATAAATTACAGAAGGAAAAACAAACATTGGAAGATAAAAGCAAAACAACTGAGCAACCAAAACAAGGCAATGGAGCGAAGTACACCGCTGCTGTTGGTGTTGGTCTTGCTGCTGGACTGATAGCATTTACTGCACTTGAACATACAGTTAGGTTAGAGATGTTAGTAATAATTGGTATAGCAGTAACATCTGCACTCGTAGCTGGTGGTATTACATATGCAGTATTACCTAGTACTCAAGTAGATGGGGCAAAAGAACAAGAAGTAAATGAGATGGGAAAAAGAAGTAACAAGGGTTAAGCCGAAATGTACGTGTCAAGTAAAACACTTGACGCGAACTTCAGTTTTTGTATTCCTTCATTAGCATAATATAATTTTGTGCTGATTGTGTAATATGTCTAATTTCTTCATTCGGCATTTTTTTGAAGAATTTTGCTGGCCTGCCAGCCCATATTTCCCCACTTTTTATCACTTTTCCGTGTGTTACCAGTGAGCCAGCAGCTACCATAGCTTCAGGCTCCACAACTGCATGGTCCATCACGGTAGAGCCCATACCAATAAACGCCTTATCATGCACCGTGCATGCGTGCAACACACAAAAATGTCCCACTGTTACCATGCTGCCAATAATTGTGTCACCACCTGGGTTTCTATCCACATGAATTACCGTTCCATCTTGAATATTTGTTCCATCACCTATTTTTATTGATCCAACGTCCCCTCTGATTACACAATTAAACCAGATGCTTGCATCTCTTCCTATTTCAACCTTGCCTATGATACGCGAACCACCTGCGATGAAAGCACTTTCGTCTATTTTTGGTTCATAATCTTTATATTTTAAAATGTGATACATATTAAGCCCAAAGTCTTATGCATATGTTAATCAAAATAAGGTAAGCAGTAAATACATACTTAGAGGTTGTCCGGAAACAAGTAAAAGGCTATAATATCTGAAATTTTAGTACGGGGTAAAGATGAGAAAAAAGTATCCAACAGATCTAAGCGAAAGGGAATAGGCAAGAATAGAAAAACACTTCAGAGTATCATACAAGAAAGGAGGAAGGCCGCCAAAGTATAGCAAAAGAGAAATATTAGAAGCAATTTTCTATGTATTGCGTACAGGGTGTCAATGGCGGTATTTACCAAATGATTTTCCGCTATGGAAGACTGTGTATGAGCAGTTCAGGCAATGGAAGAAGCAGGGAATTTTTGAGAAAATGAATTATGAAATTACAAAATATAGTAGAAGAAAAATAGGAAGGAATGAGCAGCCAAGTGCCTGTATAGTAGATAGTCAATCTGTAAAGACTACAGAAAAGGGGGGATCAAAGGCTATGATGGAAGTAAAAAAGTAAAGGGTAGAAAAAGGCATATAATTACAGACACTCAGGGTTTTATACTAGGTTGTTACGTAGGCGCTGCTAACGAAAATGATAGAGATGGTATTAAAATAGCATTAAACAATATGAGAACAAAATATACTAAAGTTAAAAAAATGTGGGCTGACATGGGATACCAAGGAAGAAATTTAAAGAATCACATAAAGGAAGAATATGACATAGATATTGAAATTGTTACAAGGCCTCCATGTAGATTTTGGGTGCACAAAGATACGCCACCTGAGCTACTACCAACAAGAGAACAAGGGTTTAAAGTACAGCCAAGAAGATGGGTTGTAGAAAGGACTTTTGCTTGGGTTAATAGGAATAGAAGGCTATCGAAGGAGTATGATTTACTCACAACATCCACTGAGAATTTCATATACCTAGCTATGAGTAGGGTTATGTTAAAGAGGGAATATGCTTGAATTTACTTGTTTCCGGACAACCTCTAATACCAATTCCCATTACAGGGCAAACAGATGGACAATGATGGAAGAAAAGCCATACTGAAGTAAGTAAAATAGCGAGGTTTAAATGGCATTAAGATCAAAGTTATTGGATGAAAAAGTAGTAGAATCAGCAAAAGAAATGCTGAAGAAAGTAAGGAATAATGCATATGTTTCAAAAAAACTAAATGCTGTAATTGCAGCAAAAAAGTACAGTATAACGGCTGTAGCAAAAATATATTGCATTTCAAGAAGCGCACTAACTTCGTGGGTAAAACTCTTGAAAATTGGCAGAGAAGAAAAACTGTTTGCTCCTTCACAACGTCGTAGAAAAACTAAATTAAATCAGGCTCAACTACAGCAAATTGAAGAGTGGATAGAAGAAAATCCTAATATCACCATTAAAGAAATGAGAATAAGAATCCAGGAAAAGTTCGGATTAAATATCAGCAAATCTACAGTACACCGCCATATGCAAAAGATGAAATTCTCATATATTACACCAAGACCAGTTCATAATGGACAAGATAAAAGCAAACAAGAGGAATTCAAAAAAAAATCTCAATTGAGCTATTAGCAAGTATCCAGAAAAAGAGCTATTTTTCTTTGATGAATCACGGTTTGGCACACATTCAAAAGTTGGACATGGGTGGTTTAAAAAGGGGATTAGAACACAGGTTAAAACAAAATTAGGTAGGCAAAATTTCTATCTCTATAGTGCAGTTAATCCTAGAAATGGAGAGAGTTCTAGCTTATTTGCACCAAATGTCAACACTGATTGCATGAACATATTTCTTGAGCAAATTTCGCAATATCTAGAAACACGAGAGGCTTTTCTCGTTATGGACTGTGCTAGTTGGCATAGGTCAAAAAATTTAAAGGTACCTAAAAATATCGACATTATATACCTACCTCCATACTCACCTGAGCTAAATCCTGTTGAGAGGCTTTGGTTATATATAAAACAGAACATTTTGCGCAATAAAATATACGATACAATTGCTCTACTTGAGGGTGCTTTGTGCAAATTTATTACTTCTCTTGCCAGCTCCACAATTAAACAACTCTGCAATGTTTCCTATTTGACTGGACAACAATGAGAATTGGTATTACAACCACCCCCTACCCTTTTTAGTTGTTCAGCAAATATAGAGAGGTTAAAGGGAGTGGTATTACTTAAACAACTAAATAAAAAACCAGGTAGATCATTCTGAAATTCTTGCATTTTTGTCCATAATTTTGTTAAATAACTTCCCTTTTGGTCATATCGAACCAAATTTCTTTTTCACACCACCTTTTAAGCCACTTTCGTTAGTTTTTGTCATAATGCGATCAAACACTCCCAATAACCTCTTTAATAGGTTTGGAGTTAGCGAAGAGATAAGATCAACAGATACGTTATTGTTTTTGTCATCACCACTTGCTTTATAGTCTATTGAAACGATTCCCCTATTTTTCCCACCAGTAAGAAGTTTTCCAATTATAGGAATTTTTAACAAAGATTTATTAATTGAATATGCTGGTATTACTTGTCCTGCAACCTGGAATTTATAATCTTTAATATCGAGCTTACCACCAGTGCTAATACCTAACTCCGCCCCTTCAAGCCAAGATTCTTCAATTTCAATAGTGCCATCTTTGTATGAGAAAGGTGCATTACATTTATAAAAGTATACACCTTCGTTCTTTATGGCATTTACGATACCAGGCAATGAAGACATCGACAATAAAGTAGTAAGTGGTGGAGCATCTTTGATGTAGAAATTGCTAATGGATAACGTACCATAATGTTCTCCACTTTCTCTCTGAGGAGAGATATAAAAAGACAATTTGCCGTTTTTAATTGATTTACTAATGCCTAAGGAACGCGAAAGTATACCTGCATTATCCGCATATATTTCGAGCCCTATTCCACTGTATTCCGCTAGTATGTTGCTGCTATCTTCTAGAAACTGTCCTGTAAATTGACTTCCATCGCAATTACCTTTAGTACAGGTTACATTCAGCTTAGCATTTTTGATAACGATGCCTTCTTTCATGATTACATTGTCAACATTCATACTAATCTCTATATCTTTGTTTAATCCATTACTGTTTTTGCCAAGCAAGCCTAAAATATCACTTAAGTTAATTTCCTCACCATAAATAGTTATGGCATTTTTTTCCTTACCTGATTCAATTTCTATACTAAAATCATTATCAGGCAATTTAAAACTACTAGAATTTAAATATAAATTTCCATTTTCTACTCTTCCGCTGAATTTTATATCTAGGTCATTTCCTACAACATCTAATTTGTCTATTAACAATTCACCTGCTCCTTTTAACCTTGTAGAAAACAAAATTTTATTGTGATCTTCAAAACGATTTTTCCATCCTAAATAACTTGAACGTGATTCAAGCTCTGATAAATCCATATTACCATTAACATGCCCCGTCTTATCTTGATTTATCACCGATTCTATATTTGTATTGACATAGCCACCTATATTTTCATCAAAATTAAGTATTTGAGCGGGTAAATCTCCGGTCAAATTCCAGGCGAAACTTTCATTCCTATTGCTACTTTTCAGGTCAAATAATAGCTGTGTGTTATTCACCATACCACTACCATTTAAATCTATAAAGTCACTGCCAAAACTAAGCTTAATATCATATTTACCAAGACTTGCATTATAGACGGCCAAATTGTCAATTTCAGAATGAAAATTTGCTGAGAAGTCTACTTTTTTGTCATCAGTATTTAGATTAAAAATGCGAAAATTAAATACGGATTTTGCCATTCCACTTACTTTATCCCTTTCAACCTTCACCACATCATCCAGCTTAAATCTTATAGGCTCATATAAACCATACGCATCACTTACAGCTTTGCCATTAATGGTTAGAACTGAATCTTCCTTATTTAGAGATTTCATTTCAATATCACCACCATTAACAGTGAAATTCTGAAACTTAGCGCTATTTACAGTAATTTCAAGATCGTTATTCTTGATGATCAAATCACCCTTTAATTCCTTTACTTGCTCAAAATCTTCATCAAATTTTACGCTACCGTTTTCTATATCAGCAACAATTACAATGTCTGACAGATCGTCATCAACCAAATTGTTAATTTTGCCATTGAAACTTACAATGGTATTTAAAACATCCCCTTCGATATTATCACAATACCAGCTTTTAAATTTACTATTTACTACACTATCTGGTATATAAGTACATAAATCCTTTGCAGCAAACTTACTAATATTAATTCTAAGCAAAGCATGACTTGTACTAAAGTTCATTTTGCCTATTAAAGAGAGATACGTGTCATTTAACTTAAAATGGAAGTTTTTTACACTAATAATTCCATTACTATATGTTAAATTTATATTTACATTAGTTAAGGCCAAATTTTTGTTCAAATAATTTTCTGTATTTAATACGTATATATTTCCATCTACAATTTCATCCTTTTTATTAATTTTCACTGAGAAGCTTCCTTTGAATCCTATATTTTTGTCCAAATTGTAGCTTTTAACTAATGTAGAAAACTTGCTCAATAGTCCCAATTTTAGATCATAAAATGTCCCGTACACATTTAGCAAATTGTTGCGATTTTTTATCGTAATTGATAAATCATCCAAAAATCCCTTTCCATCTTTTGTATTCACATGAATATCTAAAACATTAAAATCTTCCCCCTTCCCTATATATAATTTATCAATAAAAAATTCATCTTCTGTGCTTTTATCAATAGCGATGTTAGTAAATTCAATTTTTGAATCCGCATTTAAGTCAAAAAAAAATTCCCTTATTGTTTTTAATAGATTTTTTGCACTGCTTTCTGTCATCTTGAAATTCTTCCCTGTCATCCCAGTATCTTTTTTTCCTGTCATCCCAATATCTTTTTTTCCTGTCATCCCAGTGCTTGACACTGGGATCCAGGTTTCTTTTTTTCTAGATTCCAGCGTCACGCGCTGGAATGACACCGAAGGAAGGCGGTTATTACTTAAATAATGATTATCCAAAAGGTCTAATGAGTTTTGCGGATTAACATTAGTTTCTTCTCTCTTGATATATACATGCACATTATCAGCTGAAACCTGAGAGAGATTTGTGCTAGCTTTAAATAAGGAACTTAACTTAAAATGTACAAAAAGCTCAGGAACTTTTATAGTAAAATTAGGATTTGCTATTGCCAAATCTGTAATGACTAAATACGGATCTTTACTACCTTTCTGCCAAACAACTGAGGTATTCTCCATATTAACGCTTGAGCCAACAAATATCTTTGATATTTTATGTTTAACATAAAAATTAATATAATTAATATTGATTTCTAAAGGACTCTCACCCTTAAAAAAGACAAATAAGCAGAATACAAACAATAGAACTATGGAAAGTGATATAGTGATTTTTTTAAGCATCGATTATTGCTTTTCTTGCTAAACTATCAGCCTCCTCATTATACTTATCGCCGCTGTGTGCTTTAACCCACTTCCAATCAATTTCGTGTTGTGAAGCAACGTTGTCTAGCTCTTTCCACAATTCCATATTTTTTACTGATTTTTTATTACTTGTTTTCCAGCCATTCATTTTCCACTTATTTATCCACTCTGTTATGCCATGTTTAACATAAAGACTATCCATATATAAATTAATATTACAAGAAAATTTCAATACTTTCAGCCCATTGATCACCGCTGTTAACTCCATTTTATTGTTTGTGGTATTTTCTTCTCTACCATAAATGTCTTTTCTGTAATCTTGAAATAATATGATAGCTGCCCATCCTCCCGCTCCAGGATTACCAGAACACGCCCCATCCGTATATATTGTCACTTCTTTTTTACTCATCTTTGTTTATATCGGTTAACAAAGTATATAGTTGCTTTTATGAAAGCACAATTTCTAAAGGTAGTTTAAGCTGCACCTTTAAATTTTATTATAGAAACAAAAAAAAGTGTGACAACGAGCATTACCAAAAGGAAAAGGAAAAAATAGTTTTTATGTTTCTGCCGTTCTTTCATAACTAAAATAAATCAATAGAACAAAAAATAATACTGGCAAATAGGGAAAATAGATAAGAAATTGAGTAAGAAAACATTTGTTTCTGTGAGTTGTGGTTCTTGAATCTTAGAATTGATATAGCGTACCAAATAAAGATGCAACCTGCAAAAATTGCCATGCTTAGATAAAGTAAAGCCTTTTTCAAGAATAGAGCTGGAAGCAAGCTAGTTAGCACCAGCAAGACACTATAAATTAATATATATTTTCTTGTTTTTTCCGGACCATAAACAATATTGAACATTGGAATCGATGCCTTTGCATAGTCTTCAGACTTATTTAAAGATAGGGCCCAAAAGTGTGGCGGAGTCCACATAAAAATTACTAAAAATAAAATGAAACTTTCCCAACTGACAGAATTAGTTACAGCTGCCCAGCCAATCATTGGAGGAAAAGCACCTGCTGCACCACCGATAACGATATTCTGCGGAGTACGCCTTTTTAGCCAAATTGTATATACGAAAACGTAAAATAATATGCTAAATGCAAGCAAAGCAGCAGAAATATAATTTACTGCTATTGCCATGATAAATACTGACAATATTCCAAGAGTTATACCAAATTCAAGCGCGCTTTCTGCAGAAACTCTACCTGAAGGTATAGGGCGGTTTTTTGTCCTTTCCATGAGCAGATCTATGTCTCTGTCATACCACATATTTATAGCACCTGCAGATCCTGAGCCAAGAGCAACACATATAAGAGATATTAGTACTAGAAAAGGGTGCATACTACCTGGTGCAGTAACCATACCAGCAACTGCAGTAAATACCACAAGATACATTATCCTTGGCTTCAGCAAACGCCAAAAATCCAGTATTGTTGATTCAACATTTAGCAAAACACTTGTGTACATTCTATTTTACCACTGGTGGTTTTTCGAAAGTATGAAAAGGCGGTGGTGAAGATACCGTCCATTCCAAGGTGTCACCTCCCCAAGGATTATCTCCAGCTTTCTTGCCCCATTTAAAAAGATGTATAACTATAAACACAAAAAACATAACTGAAACAAAGGACATATACGAACCAATTGAGGATATATAATTCCAAGGGATAAACGCATCAGGATAATCAGGTATACGCCTTGGCATACCAGCAAATCCTAAGAAATGTTGAGGTAAAAAAGTGATATTGGTGCTAATAAAAGTAAGCCAAAAGTGGATTTGACCTAAGCGCTCATTATATTGTTTACCCGACATTTTACCAATCCAATAATAAAAGCCAGCAAAAGCTCCAAATAATGCAGCAAGTGACATGACATAATGGAAGTGAGCAACAACATAATAGGTGTCGTGCAGGAGCTTATCTATTCCACCATGAGAAAGAATTATTCCCGTTATGCCACCGCCAACAAACATAAAAATAAAACCTAGTGCAAATAGCATAGGGGTCTTAAACTCAATTGCTCCGCCCCACATAGTTGCAATCCAACTAAAGACTTTTACACCAGTTATAACACCGATAAAAATTGTGGTGGTGCTAAAAAATGCAGCAGCGTCAGCACTAAGCCCAACAGTGAACATATGGTGAGCCCAAACCATAAAGCCAAATACTGCTATACCTATCATTGCATAAACCATCCCTATGTAACCAAATACAGGTCTGTGAGAAAAAGTTGATACAACCTGACTTATGATGCCAAATGCAGGAAAAATAATTACGTAAACTTCTGGATGACCAAAAAACCAAAATAAATGTTGAAATAACACAGGGTCACCACCACCTGCAGGATCAAAAAAGGAAGTACCAATATTGCGATCAGTAAGAAGCATAGTTATAGCACCGGCAAGCACTGGTAAGGCAACAATCAACATAAATGCTGTTAGCAAGACAGACCAAACAAACAGTGGCATCTTAGTTAATGACATTCCTTTTGTGCGCATGTTAAATATAGTAACTATAAAGTTGATCGCCCCAACAATTGACGACATACCAGCAACATGAAGTGCAAGTATAGCAATGTCAACTCCTGCACTTGGATGGGACATTACCTGTGATAAAGGTGGATATAAAGTCCAACCTGTACCTGGACCTTCACCAATAAACACTGAGAGAATGAGCAAAATAAAAGATGACACTAATAACCAGAAACTCAAATTATTCATACGAGGAAACGCCATATCTGGTGCGCCAATCATGAGAGGTACAAACCAGTTACCAAATCCTCCCATGAGGGCTGGCATTATCATAAAAAACACCATTATCAACGCATGCCCTGTAACCATTACGTTATACAATTGATAGTTATTGTTAAGTATATTAATGTGCATTAGCTGAGTGCGAATAATCACCGATAATAATCCACCAATAATTCCAGCTAATATGGAAAAAATAATGTACAGTGTCCCTATATCTTTATGATTGGTGGAAAACAACCAACGCTTTATGCCCTTTGGTACGTCACTCATATCTATACTCCAAATTTAACTCACTAATTTTCTATTTTCAATCCACTTATTAAAATCTTCTTTGCTTACTGCTTCAACAACAATTGGCATAAATCCATGGCCTTGACCACACAATTCGTAGCACTGCCCATAATAAACACCAGGCTTTTTGATATTAAACCACGCCTCATTCAGCCTGCCTGGTATCGCATCAATTTTTACACCAAAAGCCGGTACTCCCCAACTGTGTATCACATCTCCTGCTGTAACTTGTAAACGAACGTTAGTATTAACGGGTAAAATGATGTTGTTATCAACAGAGAATAGCTTTAAATCTCCTTCGATAAAGTCTTCTTTTCCCTTAATATAACTATCAAATGACACACCTTGATATTCTGGATATTGGTAGCTCCAATACCATTGATGGCCAATAACTTTTAGTGTTATGTCAGCTTTCGGTATTTCTTCCTGTAGCTTCAGTAATTTAGCGTTTTCAAAGGCTAATATTCCAACAATGATAGTTGGTACAACAAACCAAATAATTTCTAAAGGAACACTATGGGTAGTTTTACTTATGTTTGTTACTTTGCTTTTACGAAAGCGAAACGCTATATAAGCAAGCAGCGCCCACACAAAAAGCATTATTGTAACCATCACAAGCATCACAAACGAATGTGACCTAACTACAGCCTCCATTACTTCAGTTGCAGGAGCAGGAAATCCAAATTGCCAGGAAGTAGGAGCAGAGGCAACAGATATATTTGAGTAAAATATTATCAATAGTGCAAATAACTTCACCATATCTTTTGTTTGTTTGCTATAAAACTAAGTGATATACTGTATAATAGTACATATAAACTTACTATGCAAATAGAGATTAGTGATGGTTAATAATTTTTTAGCATTCAACAAGTATAATAGTACAATACTAATTTGAGGAGAAAAGCATTTACATAAATCTATTGTAAGTAAAAATATTATAATATTTTAAATTAAGTATTTACTTTAAGTAAATTCTATAATAAGTTTAATAGTGTCTGTTACTGCTAATAACCCTCTAGCCTCACACCTAAAAGCAGTAACAGACACTATTAAACTTTATGATAAGTTTATGATTTGCAAGATCAAAATCTTGCAAGTGTCTTTATTTCATTATACATTGCAGTTTGTTAATTAACTTTTAATGCCTATGGTAGCATTTACTGAACCAAAGGTTTGCGTATTATAGAAAATAATTACAAAAAAAACACACTATTTATATACCATACAAACTTTTTTCATTCTGCATAGCTGAGTTACTAGATTCTGTAAACGAAATCTTTAGAGAAGCCAAATGGGCAAAGTTTCATGAAGGTCTTTGGCATCTCTTAGCATAGATCCCTTACTTAACCGTCATACCGCGATTCATTCGCAGTATCTCAAAGCATAGATCCCGCTAACAAGTAGCGGGATGACGGTTGTCAGGGCAGTGTCCCTATGATGTCATTCAAGTAGCTGACACTGGTTCCTTTATGATGGCAGTGCCCCTATGGTGTCATTCCAGTGCTTGACACTGGAATCCAGCCTTTCCATAATCATCAAAACATTGTATTTTAACGTAAAACAGCTATTTTTATGCTCACCAACTTAATAAAATTCCTGGATCCCAGTGGGCTTTGTTGCATCGCTACTTATGAAAGGCTAACTATAGTTAGGATTATAAGCAACCTATTGAAAATCTTGTTTTTTTGCAATCAATCTGATCAAATTTAAGAATAGTAATTTGTTATTTATATTAATAAATTTAATTCTATTGAAAATAGCTAAAGCATTGAAATTCTTGAATTTTAGCCAGATTAGTGAGTGGTAGTGAAATTTCTTTTACTCAAATTTAGGTATTCACTGACCGTTCTTGTTATAAATACCAGAATAATAAGCTACTGATATTCCCTATCTTTTTTATCTTTAATCCATCATAGCTAGCGATGCAACAAAGCCATCCCAGTGTCAAGCACTGGGATGACAAGGTATAAACCTTATCGTCATACCGCCACGAACCGTCATACCGCGATTCATTCGCGGTATCTCTAGATCCCGCTAACACGTAGCGGGATGACGATTGTCGTTTAGCCATAAACATTAAGAAATCTACCAAATAAAAAAAAAGGCAAAAGAAGCCCCGTGGTAGTTGGCTATTTACCATGTACTAAAATATCGGCGTTTTTTTTGACCTTACCCAGAAAAAGTGGAGAGAAAGTTTGGAATGTTTTTCACAAAGAGAATGATGAATCAAAATGCTCAGGAATGCAATAGTTAATAGTGACGTTGTTTGTTATAAAAAATTTCTATATATTCAAATATAGCAGTTTTGATATGCTGTTTAGAGTGCCGAGAGGTGTCTATTGGTAACTCCCTTTTTAGAGAACTGAAGAAGCTTTCCACAACAGAATTGTCGTAACAACGACCTTTATGACTCATCTATGTTTTTTATGGATAAGAGATATTGATAACCTTGCAAAGTATATTGTGAACCTTGATCACTATGTAATAGTAGATTTTTGGCAGGTTTACGCTTGTTAACGGCCATTAATAAAGGGTCCATAACCTATTGTTTATTTATTGAACTGCTCATTAACTACCATGCGTGAATATAGATCGATTATTGTTGCCAAATATAGCCATCCTTCTTTGGTTTTTATATAAATAATCCCATACTTTATTTGGTTGATCGACAATAAAGTTTTGGTCTAATATATTGGGAGCTACTGTCCGTTTGTTGTTTCTTAATTTTAAATTTTCTTCTCAATATAGCCTGAATACCATTTTTCTGCATAATACTTTGCACTGTTTTTAAGTTGCAACTTTTACCCAAAGCCTTTAATTCAGCATGAATTTTAGGAGCTCCATATCTACATTTAGAAGCTTGATATATTTTTTGAATATCTGCTAATAACTCTTTATTTGCTGATTCTCTACTGCTTATTTTCCTTGTAGTCCACTTATAGTAGCCACTAGCAGAAAACCCTACATAATTCCTGCACTTTATAGTGTTTACTATGCTCTTTTATGAAAAAATATTTTACTCTTTTTGACTGGCCAGGGCTTTTTTTAAAATGTCTCTTTCTCTTGTTACTTTTGCTAACTCTTTCTGTAAATCAAATCTCTCTTTGTCATAAGGTGCTACATCTGGAAATGCATTTGCCGCTGACTTTTTTTCGTTATATTTCTTCATCCATTTTCCTAATACACTATCCCTTATTCCTAGATCTCTTGCTACTTTTGCAACTGGTTGACCTACCTTTCTTTGTTCATTTGCCAGCTTAACAGCTTCCAATTTGAATTCTGCCGTATATTCTCTTGCCATTTCTAATCCTCCAAAATTTTATTTTACTCGAAAAAACTCCTTTCTTTCTCTCCACTTTTTCTGGGTAAGGTCAAGAAGCCTATTGTCTAATTATGTACCTAAATTTTATTACGGCACTTTCACTACTACTTTAACGAGTGAGCTACCTTTCTATAAAAGACCTATCGACTGTTGCAATTATAGGCGTAAACAAGAATGATAAAAGAGTACGAGATTGAGTAACTATGTACACTTCTGCTGGCATACCAGGGTATAGGTATACGTTTTTAAACTGAGCAAGCTCTGGTTTTGGTATCACTACACGTACTGAATAATAACGCCCTAGCCTTGGATCATCAAGGGCATCGGGAGAAATATTGCTTACTATACCATTAATTAAACTTAAACGACGTGCACTGTAAGCACTTAAACGAACTTTAACCTTTAGCCCTTCTAGCCCATCAATAGAGACTATATTGCTATCTTTCTTTTGTGCTGACAGTATCTCTTCTATGTTTCTGGTCTGAATTTTAGCATCTATTATTAGGTCATCATCCGATGGCACTACGCTCATGATCGGAACTCCAGATTGTATAACACCACCTTCAGTATGGTATCTTATATCTGTGACTATCCCATCTTGAGGCGATTTAATTATTGTACGTGCTAATGAATCTTCAGCAACCATCAGTCTCTCTTTCAAGTCTGCAATAGACGTACTAACTTCCTTAAGTTCAGCGTTTGCTCTTTCTTGAGAATCATTTCTCACGTTTATAATTTCTAATTCGTTCTCTCCAATTTTTTGCTGCACTTGAGATATTGCAGAACGGTAATGTCCAACTCTGCCTTCAATTTCAGCAAACTGCTTTTCTAAAGCTAAAATGTGTGGTTTGCTTATATGGCCACTATCAAGTAATTGTCTTTTTGTTTCCAACTCCTCAGTTATCAAGTCATATTGCTTATGAGCTGCATTTAGTTGAAAGTTTAGCCCCGCTAATTCATCATTTAACTGCTTTATACGTTGTTGCAGTATGTCTGTTTTTCCCAATATGCTCTTTCTCTGAGAGTTGAACAACTTTACTTGATTCTTTATCGCTTTATTTACAAGTTCATCGTGAGATAATTTTTTAACCTCATCAGGAAACTCGAGCGTGTCCAAATCTACTCTGATTGCAAGAAGCCTTGCTTCTGTTGCTAAAAATGATAAGAGCTTCTCTTTGATGATACTTAAATTCGCCTTCTCGTTAACATCACTCAACAAAACTAGAGGCTCATCTTTTTTAACTGCTTGACCCTCTTTTACTAAAATTTTGCTTATTATTCCTCCGCCCAAGTGTTGAACTATTTTTCTATTTGAAGATACAATAACTTCTCCACTTGCATGCACCGCACCGTCAATTGGAGCTATAGCCGACCAAATACCACCTATCCCAAAAAAGATGAGTATTACTACCAGACCAAAAAATAGTGGTCCCCATGTTACTTTCAGGACTTCATTTACGTTATTACTTTCGCGTTTTAAAATAAAATTTATCACTGCATCAATCAATGCAAACGTCTTATCCAAAAATTTTGGGTACTTCTTCTTTTTATTTTTTACTCCTTGCATATTTATATTATCACCATGGCCAATCAAGCCTGTCAAAGAAAATCCAGCGCTAAGCTTTTTTAACTTACTTATCATAATACTACTGTGAATTTGTGTTAACTCAAGATAACACACAAAAACAAAGAATCTATAATTTAAGCATTCCATTTAGACTGTAGAGCACCAGAATAAACTATTTAGTAACAATTCCTGCATCAACTATGTTTTTAAAATTTTTTGACGTTTAACTTTATTATAACTTTTTCTTTACTTTGTGAATATCTGAGTTACTTATATTATGTAAGAAATCTATTGCCAACTAGTCAATATTCTGTTAGGAATTAAGATAATATAAAGTTATTATGCTTAAATTGGAAAGCAGAAAGTTCCTGATTACTGGCGCATCAGGCGGAATAGGGCAAGCAATTGTAAAAATTATGCACAAAGCCGGAGCAACTTTATGTATTTCTGGCACAAAAAAAGAAGTGCTCGAAGAAGTTGCTAAACAATATGAAAAAAATATGCACGTACTCCCTTGTGATTTATCAAATGCTGAGGAAGTAAATCAACTAGTAAACAGAGCAAGTGAGTTGATGGAAGGCTTTGACGGGCTTGTATGCAACGCGGGCATTACGCAAGACAGTTTATTATTGAGAATGACAGATGAAGCATGGCAAAAAGTAATTGATATTAACTTGAGCTCTATATTTAAGCTGAGTAGAGAAGCATGCAGGAAACTAATTAAGAATAATTGGGGAAGAATTATAAATATTTCCTCAATAATAGGGCTAACAGGAAACGCCGGGCAAGCAAATTATGCAGCGTCTAAAGCTGGAATAATAGCCATGAGCAAATCTATAGCAAAAGAAGTTGCAAGTCGTAATATAACAGTAAATTGTATTGCTCCTGGGTTTATAGATACTAAAATGACTGAAGTTTTAAATGAAGGACAAAAGGGAAAAATATTAGATAATATTCCAATGAAAAGAATGGGAACAGGGGAAGAAATAGCAGCAGGGGTCTTGTTTTTAGCAAGTGATGAAGCAAAATATATAACAGGGCATGTGCTCAATATTAATGGTGGGTTATTTATGTAGCAACACTTATGTATGGACAAATTATAATTTTTACTTTAAAATAGAAAATGTGTAGGTTTAGGTTTACGTTAATTTATTACTTAGAGGCAAAAAAATGAGCTCTGTAATAGGATTTTTTGGTGTCTTGTGTGTAGTATTGCTTTCCTCTTTCTCAGGTTACGCAGCTATCACTGGTCCTGATATGGATGATACAACACAAGTAATATGTAATATTATTGGTTATGTTTGGGGGATAGGCGGTCCACTTATGACGGTAGTAATAATTGGTGCAGCTTTGCTTGCAATATTTGGCAGGATGCCGTGGCCAGCCCTCTTTGCTCTAGGCGTGTTTTGTGCTGTATTTTTTGGCGCTAAGACGATTATAATAAAAGTTATGCCCAATGTAAGCGATGAAGCAAAAGCTATGTTGGAAAAGTGTGGAAAGAAATAACCCATAAAAGTACAGAAATGCTGTATCCGTTCAGGAGAGTGGTTTAAGAAACAATAGATAGGAGATTTTGGAAAGGATTGAGACCCCTTTGTTTCCAAATTAAGTATAATGAAATTATCCGCTCAAGGAATGTATTTCCCCGCTTTGATTGTGTAAAATATGAGTTTTTGCGATAAACGACATAATGCCGAATTTGCCGTTCAGCGTGGTTATTTGTCAGCGGAATATTTTCTGGGTCATCTAAAAATTTCCACATCATTCTTTCAGATCTTAGAACATTTTTTGCAACTCGAGAGGCTCCAATTGCTTCAGGTAAACGAGATATCTCCTTCAAGTAATACTTTGTACGTTTTCTTAATTTTCTGGCACGTCTGACAAACCTCAAAACATCTATCTCACTTTTTAGTAAAGCTTTTTTTAGTGCAAATAATTCAGTGGCCACGTTTCTCAAGTAACAACCCAGAACTTTAACTTCAATATTCCAACTATGTGCTAATCTTTCAAAATCTCTTGATAAATGTGCCCAACAGATTTGCCTGTTTTTATCGGCAAAATAATTGTATGCTGCATACCTGTCAGTTATTACCAAGCTATTGCGATTGCAGAATTTACTATTTTGTAAAACTTTCATTCCTCTTGACTCTGTAAATTTTACAAAACTTGCCGTATTGCTTGCAAACATCCAACACCAAGCGAGTTTACCTTTGTTATAATGGCTCGTTTCATCAATATGTAGAACTTTACTCCTACTTATCTCTTGTTCGATCTGCTCATACATTTTTTTGCATTTTGAAGCAACTCTATGTTCACTACTTGATATGCTACCGACGCTTATGTTCAAATTGAAGATATCATTTACGACACTCGCTATTTCGCGTTTTGAATTTTTGTAGAATCCGCTGAACGCTGCAATTATTGACTTAACCCTTGGACCAAATGTATTTGGCGTAACACCTTCCGGTAACTTGCTACTTCTTCTCTTTCCGCATCTCCGACAACGGCCATGTTCTAACTGATATTCCACTACATAAGGCTTGATTTCTGGAAGATCAACTTTCTGATGAATATATGGTTTTTCACATATTGCAATTTCTCCTCCGCATTCGCAAGTATTAGGCAACTCTATCTTTACTACTTTATCTGCATCCATGTTGGCGCGAAAACTTCCTTTATGACCAACCTGACCGCCAATATTCCTTTCGCTTTTCGGCTTATTCTTTTTTATTTTATACAACTCTTTGGAACTTGGTATTGATGAATTTTTTGAGCTTAAACCGAGTCTTTCTCTTAACTCAGCATTTTCTATCTTTAAAGCCTTATTTTCTGCTTTTAAACTTTCATTCTCTTTTTCCAATCTTTCTATTTTTGCTTCTAACCTTTCTATTTTTTGCTGTAAATTTTTGCAAAGTTCTAAAAGGTTTACCATATTATTTCACTTTTGCTCTATGATTATCTTTTTAGATCACCTTGTCTACCTTATTCTGCCACTCCGCTTAACGGATACGAAATGCTTTTTTGTTATCCATTAAATCGCTTCATATCTTCAACTTGCAACAAATAAGGGCTATCTTTTGGTAAAGTTTTAACAGCTAGCTCAGCATATTTTGTAAATTGCTTTAAATCACCTTCAATACAAGCCTTTTTTGTCAAGGCAAAATAATGCATTGCCGTATCAGCTTCACATTTATATGCAATGCTTAAATACTTCCAGACAAAAGCGTTATTTGGTTCTATATTCAAAATCTGCCCCAGGTAAAAAATCGCCTTTTTTGCATCACCGTGTAATAATAAAGTATGAGATAATGCAAGTTTCACTAAATAACTGTTTTTCTCAGATAAATACCTAAGCGATTCCTCATACATTTTTATTGCTTCACTTAAATTTCCGGCCTTGTATAGCATTTCTGCTTTTAATTCATATAGGTATGGGTCATTGCGTGACTCTTGAATCAATGAATTAACTTTAGCAATAGCCTCTTCTATCTTTCCTTGCCTATAGCAAACTATAGCATTTACATACTCAGAATTATTTTCATATTTATTAGATAACACATGAATAGGAGCAAAGAAAGAGTCTAGCTTGGCAACCACACGCTCAAACTTTAGTAACTTATCCGCAAAAATTGGTTTTACGTTGTTTTTAACCTTATAATTTTGTACAGCAAATATACGTTTCTCACTAAGTGGGTGAGTGCGGAAATATTCCTCGGTGTTCTCATGCTCAATACTTTTAAAATAATCAAAAATCTCTTTCATACCTGAATTATCATAGCCAGATTCATCAAGATACCTTAAAGCATAGCTATCTGCTACACTTTCTTGCTCTTGAGAATAGTTAAAAAATAGCCTTGAACTAAACGCTACACCACTAAGCAAAATTGCACCAGCAACCTGAGGGTTAATGATAATACTAGAAACTAATCCTACCATATAACTAATCATTGCTATCGATTGAAAATAACCCATAGCACTACTCATTTGCAATATATGACCAGCAGATATGTGAGCAATCTCATGTGCTAATATACCAAGCAGGACATAAGGTTTAGCCGAATATTGTAAAAGTCCTAAATGAATGAAAATACTGTTATTGTTAATTACAAAAGCATTAATCGAATTGTCATTAATTATAAAAACTTTTATTTGCTCATGATCAATATCCGCAGCAGAAAATAAAGGTTGCGCTAGCTCTTTCACTATTGCTTCCACTTCACTATCTCTAATAATGTTAATAGAGTAAGCATTATTATAATATGCAAAAAAGAACAATAAGGTCAAAAACTTAGCAACTCTAAACATGAAAATTCTGTGCTTGTATAATTTATAGAAATTCTATATTTTAACACTTAAATTATACAAATTTATAAACGCTAGTTTAAATTTTTAACGTAACTGATAAGTTTGTCGATGGTAGTTAACTTAATTTTATGTTGTTCAGCAAATTTAAGTAACTGAGGTAAGCGCATCATAGAGCCATCATCATTCACTAATTCACAAATAACTGCTGAATGATCAAACCCTACTAACTTCGCCATTTCAACACTCGCTTCAGTATGACCAGCACGTTGTGCCACCCCACCTTTATGTGCAATTACAGGAAAAACATGACCTGGAGTTATGATGTCATCCTGAGTACCATCCTTGTTGATAGCAGCATGTATAGTTTTCGTTCTATCCTCTGCTGAAACACCGGTTGTAATGCCATAACGCGCATCAATTGATGTAGTAAATGCGGTATGATTTTCACCAATATTTTTCTTTTCCATGAAATTAAGGCCCAACCTTTTCATGTGAAATTTAGTCATTGCTAAGCAAACAACCCCTGTACCGTACCTAACCATAAAAGCCATATGTTCCGGCTTTATTTTCTCAGCTAAGACAATCAAATCGCCTTCATTTTCTCTATTTTCATCATCAACTAAAATGAATAATTTACCGGAACGAGCATCCTCTAATACATCTTCCACAGAAGAAATACCTGGTAGACTCATTGAAGCATAAGTGGCCTGTACCATAATAATTTACTTAAATTCAATCTTAACTATTTTATACAATTTCTCTCCATTTGGCACTGTCACTTCCACATATTCGCCGACTTTTTTGCCGATTAAGGCACTCCCAAGTGGTGAACTAGTAGATATTAACTGCTTTGAAACATCAGCTTCATATTCGCCTACAACCTTATAAACATATTCCACTTCACCGTTATTATCACTTAACATGCTTAATGTCACAGTTGCACCAAACATTACTGAATCACCAGACAAATTTTTTACTTCTATTACTTCCGCATGTGAGAGCTTACTTTCTATCTCCATTATACGGCCTTCAATAAAACCTAACCTTTCCCGTGCTGCATGATACTCTGCGTTTTCAGACAAATCACCTTGATCACGAGCATCAGAAATAGCCTGTATCACAGAAGGTTTTTCTTCCTTTAATTTTTCAAGTTCGGCTTGCATATTCTCAAAACCTTCACTCGTTATAGGAAATTTATTAATAATGGATGAAGCCATAATCACCACCTAAACGCAATTAAATTGAGTAACGAAATTACTCACAATGTTAAAAATATCACCTTTTATATCATCACTCATGTCATTTGACAACTTTTTTAAAACCCCAGGATGCACAGTATGAAAATAATTAATAAGATCATGTTCAAATTTATTAATGTAACTTATTTGTATTTTACTTAACTGATTATATAGGTTAGAAAAAATATACATCAGCACTACTTGTTCTTCTATTGACATAGGTAAATGTTGTTTTTGCTTTAATAACTCGACAAGATATTTACCCTTATTCAAGGATAATTGAACACTAGCATCAAGATCAGAACCAAATTTTGCGAAATCTTCTAATTCTCTATACTGAGCTAAGCTTAGCTTTATAGAACCAGCAACTTTCTTCACAGACTTTAGTTGTGCAGCAGAACCAACCCGTGAAACTGACAAACCTATATTTACTGCAGGTCGAAATCCTTTATAAAATAATTCAGACTCAAGAAAGATCTGCCCATCGGTAATTGAAATAACATTTGTTGGCACATATGCAGATACATCACCAGCTTGAGTTTCGACAATTGGCAAAGCAGTTAAAGAACCCTGCCCTTTTTTATCAGACATTTTAGCAGCTCTTTCAAGCAAGCGAGAATGTACATAGAATATATCTCCAGGGTAAGCTTCACGACCAGGAGGACGTCTGAGCAATAAAGACATCTGCCTATATGCCACAGCATGCTTAGATAAATCATCATATATAATCAAACAATGCATTCCATTGTCACGGAAAAATTCCCCAATAGTGCAACCAGCATAAGGTGCTAAAAATTGCATAGGCGCGCAGTCAGATGCACTAGCCACAACTACAGTTGTATACTCTAATGCTCCGCTTTCTTTCAGCTTATTTACCACTTTTGCTACTGTTGAAATTTTTTGCCCAATAGCAACATAAACACAGTAAACTTTTTGATTTTCGTTTACCTCATCGTTAATCTTCTTCTGATTGATAATAGTATCAAGCGCAATAGTAGTTTTACCAATTTGTCTATCACCAATAATTAATTCACGCTGCCCTCTACCTATTGGAATTAGCAAATCTATAATTTTAATTCCTGTTTGCAGTGGCTCATGCACAGACTTACGATCAATAATGCCTGGCGCTTTAGATTCTATATCCATTCTGTTTTTGGCTCTAATTTCCCCACCGTCGTCCATAGGATGGCCCAACGCATTTACAACTCTCCCTAACAATTCATGCCCTACAGGCACCTGCACAACATCACCACTACATTTTACAACGTCCCCTTCTTTCACATCACGGTCATTACCAAGCACAACTATTCCAGCCGTATCATGATCTAAATCGAGAACTATTCCTTCTACACCACTTGCAAAAAATACCTTTTCACCGAATTTTGCTTTTTCCAGCCCATAAACCAATGCGATACCATCTGTTACTGAAATTACTTCACCTATATTTTCCCGCTTTATAGGATTATCAAACGTCTCAACCTTTTCTCTTATTATACTTGCTATCTCAGAAACATTCATACTGTTCTTCATACAAAATTCCTTACTTTTAATATTTCCATTTTACTTAAGTCAACTAACCTATCCAAGTAACTTTTTAGCGAAGCATCGATCAAATTAAAACCATACCTAACTACGAAGCCACCTAGTATAGAAGGGTCAACCACATTGCTTACTTTTATTATTTTACCAAGAAAGCTCAAAGATTCAGTAATTATTTTTATATCAGATTCCTTTAAAGTTTCTGCTGACTTTATAGTAATTTCGAATTCATTTTCATTTTCTCTTGCAAGACTTAAGAATTTTTCTAATATAAGGATCAATAAACTAGAGCGTTTATTTGCAAATATAACCATAATAAATTTTACTAAATTCTCACTCAAGTGCTCATTTATAGAAAGCGTCACTTCTTTTTTGTGTGCAAAAGAAATCATAGGATGAGATAGGTACACAAAAACATCACGTTGATCCTTAAAAAAAGCCAACAAAAATTCTACTTCTTTCCTTATAATACCTAACCTGCTTCCTGAGACATGAAATAGCACTCTAGCGTAAGATGAAACTAAATTATTGTATTGGGTCTTTTTCATATTAAATCCAGTAAATCTAAATTAATTCAGCTACAAATCTTTCATTCTTCAATCCAAGCATTTTTTATATAAACAGGTCTTCTCTTTAAGGAAAGAAAATATAAATCATATCTGACTGAATAATCTAAAAAACTAAGGTTTTTACTTAAGAAATACTTAGAAGAATTTATAATAGACTGACATTGAAGATGAGATATCGGTATTTCTTTTCCAAGTAAACTTGTTTTAACTTCTATAAAAATCAGCTCCTTTTTTTTAGATACAATCAAGTCAATTTCACCGAACTTACAACGGTAACGGCGTTTTATAACATTATACCATTTCAGTTTTAAATATACTAAAACTAATAACTCGCCAAAGTAACCTACAAAGTAGCGTAACCTACTTACCACAAGAAGAACAATTATGATAACAATTAACTTTGTGTAACTACTTTGCCTCCTTCTTTATTTTTACTATAAACCTTACCTCTTGCTGCAATATCCCTATCAACCAGTTCTATCACTGCCATTGAAGCGCAATCACCCTTTCGAGTGCTAAATTTTATTATTCTAGAATACCCACCTTTACGATCTTGATAACGGCTGGCTAAGACGTTTAATAACTTATCAACTGCTAACTTACTATTATGAAGGCGTGAAAGCAAAAGTCTTCTACCATGTAAAGTATTCTTATTCTTAGCAATTGTAATAAACTTTTCGACATATGGACGAAGTTCCTTAGCTTTTGGTAAAGTAGTCACAATCTGCTCATGGTTAATTAATGAGATAGATAGATTCTTTAACGTCGATAATCTATGTTCAGTACAACGAGATAGTTTACGTTTTTTTATTCCATGTTTCATATATCACCTAATCTTCATCAGTATGTTGTTTAGCCAACTCATCTATATCCTTAGGTGGCCAGTTTAGCACATTCATACCCAAAGACAAGCCAAAATTAGTCAAAACTGCCTTAATCTCATTCAAAGACTTTCTGCCAAAATTAGCAGTTCTTAACATTTCACCTTCTGTCTTTTGCACAAGATCACCTATATAAGTGATGTTTTCGTTTTTCAGACAGTTATGAGACCTGACAGATAATTCCATTTCATCTACCTTACGCAATAAGACAGGGTCATAACCCAAATCTTTAGCACCACTAGACGAAGAAACCTGCGATTTTTTATAACTTACATCAGAACTAATAAAGGGCTGAAGTTGCTCCTGTAATATTCTTGCAGCAGAGTCAACAGCTTGACTCGGAGAAATTGTACCATCAGTTTCAATTGACAATATCAGCTTATCCTTATCAGTCACTTGGCCAACACGACTGTTCTCTACCCTGTACGAAACCCTGTTGACAGGGCTATACAAAGCATTAACTGGAATAAAACCAATTAAATCCTGTTCACTCATAAGCTTCAAAAGTTCGTTTTCTTTATACTTAATTACAGGAAGATAACCTTTTCCGCTAGCCACATATATGGTCATGTTAAGCTCTACATTTTGCCCCAGCGTACATATTAATAAATCCTTATTCACAATAGAGCATTGATCATCAGTTTCTATCATCCCAGCTAATACCTGGCAAGGCCCTTTAGCGTTTAAATTTAAGCATTTATTAGAAGCACCATTTAATTTACACCTCAACATACCCATATTTAATACTATATCAGTTACGTCTTCTCTCACCCCTTGAATTGAAGTGAACTCATGAGTTACACCTTCAATTTTTATTCCATAAACAGCACTACCTTTAAGAGAAGATAACATTACACGTCTTAATGCATTACCTAATGTTAAAGCAAAACCACTTTCCAACGGTTCTAGCACTATATCACTTTTTTCACTTGAATCATCTGATATTACCTTAACTGAACTAGGTTTAATCAATTTATCTAAATTGCTACAGAGAGAAACATCATTATTATAATACATAAAACAACCTTTTCAAATATCCTATACTCTTCTTTTTTTTCTTAACCTGCACCCATTATGAGGAATTGCGGTTTTATCTGCAATTGAAGTCACAGTCAACCCACAGCTCTGAAGTGCTTTAACCGCAGCTTCGGTACCAAAGCCAGGACCGCGAATTATTACAGAGACAACCTTCATACCAAATCTCTCCATTGCGTTCTTCGCAGCAGACTCCGCAGCCTTACCTGCAGCATAAGGTGTGGATTTTCTCGAACCTGAAAAACCACATGCACCCACAGAAGTTTGACATAGCGTATTACCATGAACATCAGTTACATTTACAAAAGTATTATTAAAAGTTGCACGAATATGGACAACACCAGTAATAAACTCCTTCTTACTCTTACTAACCGTTTTGACTTTTTTCATTAAAACTCACAATAATAATAAATTTTATTTTTTCCCAGCAATAGGCAACCGAGATCTACCTTTACGAGTCTTAGCATTAGTATGAGTCCTTTGCCCTCTCACAGGTAAACCTTTTCTATGTCTCACCCCTCTATAGCATCCCATTTCCACTAAAGATTTTATGTTCATAGCCACTTCTTTTCTGAGCTCACCTTCTATAACATAATTTTGTCTAATGAAACCGCTGATCTTTTCTATATCTTCATCTCGTAATTCTGAAACACGTTTGCGCTTATCAACTTCGCAAGCGTGACAAATTACATTCGCAGTAGCAATACCTATACCATATATATAAGTTAATGCAAAAGGAACACATTTCCTCACTGGAATATTTATGCCTGCAATACGTGCCACTGGTACCTCGATACTTTATTAATAACAACTCTTAATTTATACCATAAAACAACTCAGAGTCAAACCAAATTACAAGAAATTTTACTTTCAATCTCTTGCGTTACCTCATCAACACTCAAATTAGCGTCAATTGTTAATAATTTGCCTTTATAATACTCGCGTAAACCTTTCATTTGAAGGTGATATTCACTTATTCTCTTATTAATTGCAGACATATCAGCATCATCAATTCTTTTCTCTAACCTCGTACTTTTACATTTAGCACAAGTAGTACTCTTAAAAGAAGATACACTATATATGCTTTTACAGTCCAAACACGCGAGACGATTTTTTAACCTATCGATTGCAATATTATCGTCAAGCTGCAGCTCAACTACAATGTCAACATCCCTATTATATTTTTCTTGCAAAACTTGAGTCAAAAAATGAGCCTGGTTTAAATTTCTCGGAAAACCATCTAATAAGCAATTATCATCCACTAATGCAATCTGGTCACGTAATAATCCACATATAATTTCATCTTGAATTAAATTACCAGATTCCACGGTACCCTTTATTTTTTTACCTAACTCACTACTGCTAGATATAATATTCCTTAATAAATCCCCTACTGAAATTAATTTTAAATTATATTTTGCTATTAACAAGCTTGACTGAGTACCTTTACCAGAACCTGGAGGACCAAAAATCGTAATGATCATCTTACTTTCCTCGTTTTAGACTCATATTTCTTTATCCAGTTGTCGTACCTATTTGAAAAAATATAAGATTGTATTTGCATAACAGTATCAGTAATAACGTTCACTATAATCAGTAAGCTCGTCCCACCAAAAATAAATGGTATATCATAATAATATCTCATAACTTCAGGTACAGTACATATGACTACCAAATACGCAGAGCCAATGAATGTCAACTTAAAAACTATATCTTGAAGGTAATCAGAAGTATGTTTCCCAGGCCTTCTACCAGGTATAAAACCACCATTTTTTTTAAGAAAATCTGCGTTTTCCTCTGGATTAAATATAAAATTGGTATAGAAAAAATTAAAAAATACTATCAGCACCAAATAGGCTACAATATATACTACTTTATTTGCCATAAAGTAATTCAAAATAAAATCAGAAAAAGCGTGCCCCTTATAGAAATTTGCAATTGAAATAGGTGTCAATAAAATTGCATTAGCAAAAATGGTTGGTACTACACCAGATAAATTAATCTTCAATGGAATATAAGTAAAATCGTCATTATGTAATCTTTTAAATTGCTTTTTAGGATGTTGAACAATAACCTTTCTATAAGAAGACTCTACAAAAATGACTAAGAGTAGCAGCAAAAAAAACAATACCAAAACAAAAAGGATAATAAATAACGATACGCTACCGTTTTTATTTAACGTTAACAAAGATGACAAAGCGCTGTGTAACTCTGATATTATACCCGTGAAAATGATTAATGAGATACCATTGCCTATACCGCTAGCGCTGATTCGTTCACCAAGCCATATTAAAAGCATAGTTCCACCTAAAAGGCTGAAAACACCTATTGTACGAAACATAACACTAGGTTCGATTACAACCAATACCCCTTCCCTATTCATCCCTTCCAACCCAACCAAAATTGGAATTGATTGAAATACACAAATTACTATGGTCAGATAGCGTATATAAGAATTCATCTTTCTACGGCCTGACTCTCCATCATTCTTAACTTCCTTCATTCCTTTAATCGCAGAAGAAAGTAACTGAATAATGATAGAAGCCATTATATATGGCATAACGTTCAATGCTAGAATTGTCATTCTAGCCAATGCACCACCAGAAAATAAATTAAATACTCCAAAAACGCCTGAGCCATCTTTGGGAAATATATCATTAATTACATCAAGATTAATTCCAGGAATAGGCACATAAGTACCCAAGCGATAGCAAATTAAAGCTATTAGCGTAAAAAATATACGCTTTAATAAATCGCCTTTATATAACAACGTAGGATCCAAGCTATTAAATGCTGATTTATTGCCCATGACTTACGATAGTATTTCCACACTACCACCAACTGAAGCTACAGATTTTTTTGCAGCTTCTGACGCAAAATCAACATGAAACACAAATTTTTCGCTCAACTTACCTTTATTAAGAAGTTTAATTTTATCCTTAATAGACTTTATAAAACCTAATTTATACAGCCTCTCCTTATCTATAACAGAGTCTTTCACTATTTTTTTAGCTTCCATTAAGCGCTGTATATCGCCAACATTAATTATAGAGTATATGCTCCTACGTATAGGCTTAAAACCTCTTTTAGGCAAACGAGTATATATAGACTGTTGTCCACCCTCAAAACCATTTATAGAAACTCCACTTCTAGCCTTCTGCCCTTTATGCCCTCTACCGGATGTTTTACCTTTACCACAACCGATACCTCTACCCAGCAACTTAGGCTTCTTTTTCTTAGATAATTTAGTAAATATAGAGTTTAATTTTACAGCATTATTCATACTTTACCTGTTTCCAACTATCTCGCTAATCTTTTTGCCTCTTTTGCTTGCTACCTGACGAGGAGATAACATACTATCAAAAGCCTTAAACACCGCACATATAACGTTATGAGGATTATTTGATCTAGTGGATTTAGCTACCACATCCTTTATACCTAACACCTCAAAAACTGATCTAATCGCTCCACCAGCAATAATACCTGTTCCGGCTCTTGCGGTTCTTAAAACTATCTCACCAGAACAAAATTTAGCTTTAATATCATGATGCAAAGTTCTACCTTCACGCAAGTACACTCTAATCATTGATTTCTTTGCAGCATTTACAGCTTTGACTCTTGCTTCAGCAACTTCTGCGTGCTTACCTATTCCACACCCTACCCTACCCTTCTCATCGCCAACAACAACCAAAATTGAAAATGAAAATCTTCTACCACCTTTGGTAACCGTTGTCACTCTTCGTACCGAAACTAAAAGCTCTGATAAATCATTATTATTTTGTAAATTCTTTATAGCCATATTCAAAACCTTCTAAAATTCAAATCCAGAACTTCTTAAAGCCTCAGCAAATTGAGAAACTAATCCTGTGTATTTATACGCTCCACGATCAAACGTAAGCTGCTGCTCTAATTTCATGCCAGACAGACGCTCAACCATTAAAGAAGAAACCTGTTTTATAGTTTCAGCGTTGACTTTCCCTTTACATACATCCTTAATTTTAGCATCCAAAGTAGAAGCTGAAGTGAGAGTTATTCCTTTTACATCATTAATCAACTGGACATAAAAATGCCTATTAGATTTAAATATGGATATGCGTAAACGTTCAGCGCTCTTGTCAAGCTTCGCTCTATTACGTAACTTCCTTTTTTCAGAATTACTTAAAAAATTATACGATCTTTTCATTTTTATTACTTCTTTTTACTTACAACCTTACGCAGCATAAATTTGCCTTTTATTACAACACCCTTACCCTTATAAGGATCATATTTTCTAATTTTGCATATATCAGACGCCACCATATAGACCTTCTGCTTATCCATACCACTAACTACTAAGTGAGTTGGCTTTATGCACTTAATCTCAACATCTTTAGGCACTTTATATTTAACATTATGGCTATAACCAAGATATAAAGTCAAATACTTACCATCACACTCTGCCTTATATCCCACACCGTTAATCTCAAGATTAACAGAAAAACCATCAACCATGCCGTTAATGATATTATTAATATTACTCCTATAAGTGCCCCACATAGGCTTTATTTTATCATAATTATCTTTATCTCGATCAACAGAAAGCAATAGCTGATTATCAATAATCTGACACACAACATCCCTGATCAAGCTAACTTCCTTTTCAGCCTTAGCACTCTTTATTAACATACTACCATTATTGTATTCAACTGAAACACCAGCAGGAATATTGATAGGAGCAGCACCTATACGAGACATGAATTTCTCCTATTATTTAAAACACACGACACAAAACTTCTCCACCAACCTTTAACTTATGTGCATTATAATCAGTCATCACTCCTTTGGGTGTCGATATAATAAAAATACCAAGACCATTATATGCTTTAGAAATGTCCTTATACTTAGAATAACGACGACAACCAGGCTTTGACACCCTAACTATGTCACTAATTACAGGTGACTTCTCATAATACTTCAATTTTACAATGAAAGAAGGTAAATTATCTACAACTTGCTTTTCATAATCAAGGATATACCCTTCCTCTTTTAAAATCTCCAATATAGAAGAATTCATCTTAGAAAACAGTACCCTTGTTGCCCTATGCATTGCCAATTGAGCATTACGTATCCTTGTTAAAAAATCACCAATACTATCAGATAACGCCACAATATACTCCTTATATTATATTTACCAACTAGACTTTGTAACTCCTGGAATTTGCCCAAAAGAACATAAATCACGCAAAACAATTCTACATAAACCAAATTTTCTATATACTCCTCTTGGTCTCCCAGTTAAAGCACACCTATTTCTAATTTTGGTTTTAGAAGAATTTCTAGGCAATTTTTTAATTAATTTATTTTGAGCTGTAAACCTTTCTACAATAGACAAATTCTTATTATTTATTATAGATTTCAATTTTTCTCTTTTTTCTTTATATTGATCGCACAACTTTATTCTGCGAAGATTTCTTTCTATCATAGATTTTTTTGCCATATATTTCTCCTCTCAATTAATCAAAAAAAGGAAATTTAAGAGCCAGTAATAATTCCTTTGCTTCCTTATCACTAACTGCACTTGTTATAATATTAATATCCATACCTCTAATTTTACTTATTTTATCATAGTCTATTTCTAAAAACGAGATATGTTCCTTTATACCAAAGGAAAAATTACCATTACCGTCAAATTGCTTCACACTAAATCCTCTAAAATCTTTTTCCCTTGGCAAAGCAATATATATCAATCTTTCTAAAAACACATACATTTTATCTCTACGCAAAGTTACTTTGCAACCTACTGTAGCACCTTTTCTGATCTTGAAGCCAGAAATAGATTTTTTTGCAAAAGTTGATAAAGGCTTCTGCCCAGCAATCAAATATAGGCTATCAAGTGGTTCATTTATTGCTTTACTATCTGTAGCAGCATCTCCAACGCCCATATTGATACACACCTTGACAAGTTTAGGCACTTGCATTATATTGCCGTAATTAAACTTATCCTTCAAGGACTTTACTATGCTATCTTTATACAATTCTTTAAACATATCAACCTAATCTATCACTTCTCCAGAAACTTTTGCAAAACGCACTTTTCTACCGTCTATAACCTTAAACCCCACTCTAGTTGGAGTTTTATATTTAGGGTCCAATGTTGCAACGTTGGATATATCAATAGCTAACTCTTTATTTAATATACCACCACTACTACCAGCTTTTGGTTTAGTATGTCTCTTATGCACATTCACTCCAGAAACAATTACTTTCTTTTTAGCATCACGTGCTATAACTTTGATTACCTTACCAATTTTTCCCTTATCTTTACCAGTTAAAACTATAACGTCGTCACCACTTTTTATTTTAGCACTCATTATAAAACCTCAACAGCTAATGACATTATCTTCATAAAAGAACCAGATGATAACTTTTTTACCGGACCAAACACCCGAGTGCCAAGTGGTTCACCTTGATCGTTAATCAAAACTACAGCATTGCTAGAAAAACGAATTACAGAACCATCAGATTTTCTAATAGGGCTTTTCACCCTCACCACAACTGCTCTATATACTTTTCCCTTCTCAACTTTCCCTCTTGGAGTAATAGATTTAGTAGATACAATAACTGTGTCACCTATAGATGCAGACTTTCTACCACCCAATAAACCAATACAAAGCACTGCACGCGCGCCAGAATTATCAGCTACTTCCAACAATGTATTTTTTTGAATCATATAAATATCCTATTCAATGTGAGCTATTAACAATAACCCATTTTTTAGTAGTAGAAATAGGCTTGTGTTCTTGTATTAAAACCTTGTCCCCTTCTTTACAACTATTATTCTCATCATGTGCTGTATACTTCTTGTATTTTCTTATAACCTTTTTATACAGCTCATCCTTATACACTTGTAATACCGAAACCTTTACAGTCTTATCACACTTAGCCTTAGTTACAGTACCACAAAAAACCTTTTTAGGCATTCTTTTCCTCTCTTCTTCTTTTATTTAATGTAGTTAAAATACGAGCTATGCTCTTTCTTATTAAGCTAAAACGCGAAATATTGTTGCACTGGCCCAGCTTCTTTTGAAAAACCAAATTAACAAACTCTTTTCTCAAATTCACAAGAATTTCATGCAATTCTTGCGAGGACCTCGATTCAATGTCAGCTATATCCATTGCAACTCCATTTAATTATGATTAGATACAAATTTACACTTCATAGGAAGCTTAGCAGTTGCCTTTTCAAGCGCCAATCTTGCTAAATGCATGGGAACATCACTGCTAATTTCAAACAACATTCTACCGGGCTTAGCTTTAAATACCCAAAACTCAACACTACCTTTCCCTTTACCCATACGCACATCCGCCGGCTTTTTACTAACAGGGGTATCAGGAAAAATTCTTATCCACACTTTACCAGAGCGTTTTAATGTTCTAGATATTACACGCCTTGCAGTTTCAATATGCTTAGATTGAATCCTACCTGCCTCCATAGCCTTTAGACCATAATCTCCAAAAGATAATGTGCTACCACCTTTCGTGTTACCCTTAATTCGTCCTTTAAATACTTTTTTATATTTACTTTTTTTAGGAATAAACATTTCAATATACCTAATTAGTTACCAATATAAACCCAGACCTTAACTCCTATGATGCCATATATAGTTTTTGCTTCAGCAAAAGCATAATCTATATTAGCACGTAAAGTATGCAAAGGCAAACGGCCTTCTTTATACCACTCAGTACGAGCTATCTCAGCTCCGCCAAGGCGCCCAGAACAACTTACTTTAATACCTCTAGCACCCATCCTCAAACAACTTTGAATAGCTTTTTTCATCGCTCTTCTAAATGAACCCCTTTTTTCTAACTGCTGTGCAATGCTGTTTGATATTAAAACTGCATCTATTTCAGACCTTTTAACCCCTACTACATTCACTTCCACATTATTTTTTACTTTTTCAGCTATCTTTTGCTTTATCTTCTCAATATCCGAGCCTTTCTTACCTATTATCACTCCAGGTCTAGAAGAATGTATTATTACAGATACCAAATCGATCGTACGCTCTATAATTACTTTAGAAACACCAGCATGCTTAAAAGATTCATTTATATAACTGCGAATAGATAAATCTTGATGCAACCCTTGTTTATAACCCTTCTCAGCATACCAAATAGATGACCAAGTATTAATTATTTTTAACCTAAATCCTTTAGGATTAACGTTTCCCATATTTTTGCACTTTCCTTATTAATTTTCTATTTTTATGAATCATATAATTTCCCCCAATTTTACAGTTATATTACTATAACGTTTACTAACTCTATTAGCTCTACCCATAGCTTTTGGACATACCCTACGCAAAGTAAGAGACTTACCTATTAAAATTTCTTTTATATATAAATTATCGATGTCCAATCCATAATTTTGAGCATTAGCAATCGCAGAATTTAATACCTTCCTTATAAGACCTGCAGCTTTCTTTTCACAAAATCTTAATTGCACAGTGGCAAAAGAAACTTTTTTATTACGTACTAAACCAGCAACCAAATTCAATTTACGAGGAGTTGATTTTAAAACCCTAGAACCAGCTTTAACTATTACATCTCTGTTTTTCATATCAATTACCTTCTTGTCGCCTTTTTATCACCACTATGCCCAGTAAATTTACGAGTGGGTGAAAACTCACCAAACTTATGACCTATCATATTCTGATCATTAACATTCACAGGAATGTAATCCTTACCATTATAAACAGCAAACTTTAAACCTAAACAATTAGGAAGAATTACAGAAGCCCTGGAATGAACTTTTATAGCCATGTTAACAAACCCCTTGTTTAAAGCATTATTCACCGACTTTAATATAGAAGGATGACAAAAAGGAGGTTTCCATGCAGATCTACTCATAAACTAACCTTTCAATTGTTTTATATACTTATCACTAGATTTATTTCTCCTTCGAGTTTTCTTTCCTTTTGTTGCAACACCCCAAGGAGTAACAGGATGACGACCACCAGAGGTTTTTCCTTCCCCGCCTCCATGAGGATGGTCAACCGGATTCATTGCAACTCCACGTACAGTAGGTCTAATCCCAAGCCACCTACTTCTCCCAGCTTTACCCAACTTTCTATTCTTATGGTCAGGGTTAGATACTACACCAATAGTAGCCTTGCAAGAAGATAAAATCAACCTAATTTGACCAGACCTGAGTCGTAATAAAACATATTGGCCATCACGACCAACGATTTGTGCATAACAACCAGCAGCTCTAGCAATCGCAGCACCATTACCTGGCTTCAGCTCAACATTATGAACGAAAGAACCAACAGGTATATGCTTGAGTAGTAAACAATTCCCTGGCAAAATATCAGCATCATTCCCAGCTGTAACAACATCACCTGGCTTCATACCTTGAGGAGCTAATATATAAGACTTAATATCATCTTCCTTATATGATATTAACGCCAAAAACCCACTTCTATTTGGGTCATACTCTATTTTTTCAACTATACCTTGACCACTTCTATTACGCTTAAAATCTATCACTCTATACTTCTTTTTGTGACCACCACCCCTATGACGAGTTGTAATTCTACCATGATTATTTCTTCCACCACTGGACTTTTTACCGAATGTAAGAGACTTTTCTGGCTCATCTTTTGATAAACCAACTTTACTTACTAACACAGTCCCACGAGAAGACGGAGTAACAGGATTAAAAAATTTCATACCCATACTAAACGCTCATTATATCTAATTTTTGACCATCCATCAAAGAAAAATAAACTTTCTTTTTCTGTTTTTCACAACCAATCACACCCCTAAAACGCCTATATTTAGGCTTAATTCTAACAACATTTATAGAAGAAATTTTAACATCAAATAGAGACTCTATTGCCAACTTTATTTGACGCTTATTTACATTTACAAAAACATACAAAGAATATTTATTAAACTTCTCCCTCAAAAAAGAGGCCTTTTCTGTAATTATAGGAGATTTTATTATATTATTATATTTGATCATAACAATCTACCTTCAAGATGCTTTAAAGTATCCTTTGTCAACATCACGCATTCGTGATTCAATATATCAAAAACATTTAACCCAATAGGTTTGATTAAGTCTACATAGTGCAAGTTTTTAGCCGCACGCAACAAATCATCTCCATAATCACCAACTATCAAAAAGGAAGAAAATTTAAAATTTTTAATACATTTACACATTTCAGACGTTTTCTTCACATCAATATTTAAATTATCCAGAATAATTACTTGATTATTTAAATACTTTAGAGATAAAGCAATTTTTAAACCAAATTTGCGTACCTTCTTATTAAGAGAATAAGTATGACTCCTCACAACAGGGCCGAAAATAATCCCACCACCTCTAAATTGAGGAGATCGCAAGCTCCCTTGTCTTGCCCTACCGGTACGTTTTTGACCATAAGGTTTAGCTGTTGTACCAGAGACATCACTAATACCTTTTGTTTTATGAGTACCAGCTCTTCTCTTCGCTAATTGCCATCTCACTATATCATGCAAAATACTCAATTTTTGCTTAGCAGAAAATATCAAAGGATTGAGCTGAGCAGTACCTACATTATCATTAGATAGATTAACTAAATTACATTCCATAACTAACTTACCAAATTACTAGCATCATCATTTACATCTAACAGTAAACCTACCGGAAAAGGAACATCTTTATGTAAAGATTTTTTAACTGCATCTCTTACAAAAACATAGGAATTTTTAAACCCAGGAACATTATTACCCTTCACAGCAATTATACTATTTTCATGATCAATGGATAATATCTTCATATTTTGTGCAGTTATCCTGCTGTTACCTAAATGACCAGCCATTTTCTTTCCTTTGAATACTCTACCAGGATCCTGACATTGGCCAGTGGAACCTTGTGATCTGTGAGCAATAGAAACACCATGAGATGCCCTAAGCCCACTGAAATTATGCCGCTTCATCACACCAGCAAATCCTTTACCTATAGAATAACCCGTAATATCAAGATATTGACCAACCACAAAATGATTGATTCCCACTTTTTTACCACATTCTATTCCCGACAGGTCATTTAATCTACTTTCGTATAACTTACATTTATTATTTATACCCTTTTTCTTTAAATATTCCAACTGAGGTTTTGCTATATTTTTAAAATCTCCTGTGCCTAAAATGACTGAATTATAGCCACATTTATCTTGTCCTTTTATATCAATAATATAAGTTTCGCTGAGATGCAATAAAGTTACAGCCATGCGACTATTGTCAGAATACATAGCAGTATGACCAATATTCATCATTAGTAAACCAATTCTCCTCAGCGAATTTATTCTCTTCATTTCCTTCTCCTAAACCTTAACTTCCTTGACTTTTAAATCCACTTCTACGCCAGCAGAAAAAGATAAACCTGTAAGCATCTGCATCATAGTAGGAGTAAGATCATGTAAAACAATCAAACGCCTAGAAGTTCTCATTTCAAACTGTTCACGAGATTTTTTATCAACGTGAGGAGATCTATTAACAATAAATTTAGAATCTTTCCTTGGCAACGCAATCGGACCAGATAATTTTGCACCGGACCGCTTTAATTCATCAACAAATTTTCGAACACACTCCTCCAATAAAGAACAATCGAAAGCCTTAATGTTAATATATATATCTTGCTTCATCTTAGTTACTACACTCACTCCAAAATTTCAGAAACAACACCAGAACCAACAGTTCTACCACCTTCTCTTATCGCAAAACGCAATCCCTTATCCATCGCTATCGGTACTTGCAATTCTACTTCTATACTCACATTATCTCCTGGCATTACCATCTCCTTCCCATCTAGCAATTTTACGCTCCCAGTTACATCTGTTGTCCTTAAATAAAACTGTGGCTGGTAATTCGCAAAAAATGGTGTATGCCTTCCTCCTTCCTCTTTCTTTAATATATAAACCTCCGCCTTAAACTTTCTATGCGGTGTTATCGTCCCCGGTTTCGCTAATACTTGCCCTCTCTCCACTTCTTCTCTTTTTGTTCCTCTTAACAATATTCCTACATTGAGCCCTGCACTTCCCTTATCCAGCAACCTCTTAAACATCTCAACACCTGTGCATATCGTCTTTTGCGTCGCTTTCAGACCTATTATCTCTATCTCTTCTCCCGTCTTTATCTCTCCCTTCTCTATTCTTCCTGTTACCACTGTTCCTCGCCCCGATATCGAAAATACATCTTCGATTGGCAATAAAAATGGTAAATCCACAGGCCTTGGTGGAACCGCTACATATTCATCTAACTTTTCCATCAATTTGTCTATTGATTTCTTTCCATATTCGCTGCTGTCATCCTCCAGCGCCTTGAGTGCTGAACCAACCACCACAGGCACTTCATCCCCTGGAAATCCGTATCTACTCAGTAATTCCCTCACTTCCATTTCTACTAAATCTATCATATCAGCATCAGCAACATCAGCTTTATTTATATACACCACGATATATCCAACACCTACCTGCTTCGCCAGCAATATATGCTCTCTCGTTTGTGGCATTGGCCCATCAACCCCTGACACTACCAATATCGCCGCATCCATCTGTGCTGCACCTACTATCATGTTCTTTACATAGTCAGCATGTCCAGGACAATCAACGTGTGCATAATGCCTTTTTTCCGTCTGATATTCAACATGCGCTGTTGCTATCGTTATCCCCCTCTTCCTTTCTTCTGGCGCCTTATCTATCTGATCATACGCTACAAAATTTCCATAATGCTTTGTTATCGCCGCTGTTAACGTTGTCTTCCCATGATCCACATGTCCTATTGTTCCCACATTTACATGCGGCTTTCCAAATGCTTCCACTATTGCTGTCATAATTTAAACTTTTCTACCTAAAATACAAATACATCAATAAATAATATGTTGATTTTATAAAAATACAACAAAAAAAAGAGCGGATAGTGGGAATCGAACCCACGTCACTAGCTTGGAAGGCTAGAGCTCTACCATTGAGCTATACCCGCACAATGGAGGAGGTAGGATTCGAACCTACGTACGCTCACGCGGACAGATTTACAGTCTGTTACCTTTAACCACTCGGTCACTCCTCCGCAAAAATTTGTTAAGAGAATACTATTTTAGCATCTTAACTTAAGCTCTTATTGTATTTAATACTAAACGCCTAAAATTAAAAAATCAAGCAATAAAACCTACCCTGATTAAAATCACGCAGATTTCATTTTATACAACACAATATTGTCAATAAAACGTTTAAACAAATAATGCGAATCATGCGTACCTGGCGCTTCTTCTGGATGGTATTGCACAGAAAAGACTGGGTAATCCTTCATCATTATTCCCTCTACACTATTATCAAATAGAGAAATGTGAGTAATTTCAACATTACTTAGAAGAGAAGCTGAATCAACAACGAAACCATGATTTTGGCTAGTGATCTCAACTTTTCCACTAATTACATCATAAACTGGATGGTTACTCCCTCGGTGACCTATATCCATCTTGATGGTCTTTGCCCCCAAAGTAATCGCAAGTAATTGATGGCCCATGCATATGCCAAAAATTGGTATTTTAGATTTTATAATAATGTCTATTTCTGAAACTACACTTTCTCCTATTTCTTGCGGATCACCAGGACCATTTGAAAGCACTATACCATCTGGATTCATACTCAACACTTTTTGAGCAAAACCTGTGCTTGGTCTGATTAATTCAACTGTACAACCAAGTTCTATTAAGCGTGAAACTATACTGATTTTTACGCCAAAATCAACGATTACAACCCTATATTTTGCATTAAGGTCTCTTTTAAAATTACTATGCAAGCTAACTTTATTGGTTATTTCTATCCCATTTACAGGTTTGTATTTCTTCAATTCATCCAACACATGCGTCTCGCTTGACGGGTATATCATTCCATTTTGAGATCCATGTTCTCTCAAATGTCTCGTTAAAGCTCTAGTATCAACTCCTGATATCCCAATCACGTTATTTTTCTCTAACCAATCATTTAAACTGATATATGAAGAAGAGTGGGACATAGAAGAAAGTTCACGCATAACCACACCACTTGCAAAAATTTTCTTTCCTTCATTATCTTTATGGTTTACTCCAATGTTACCAATATGAGGAAAAGTGAACGTTATAATTTGATCGGCAAAAGAAGGATCAGTTATAGTATGCTGATACCCGGTCATACCAGTGGTAAAACAGATCTCACCTATGCACTTGCCTTTTTTACCTACTGATTTTCCCCAAAAGCATTTGCCATCTTGTAAAATTAAAACTGCGTCCTGCACTTCATTATCTATTTAACTGATTCAAAACAGTATACAAGAATTTCAAATAATACGTAACTCTTTCTAAAACTCCAAATTCAACCATAAGGCGGCGAAGAACAATATGAAAAAAATTTTTAACACGCCCTTCCATAAAATATGTTGACTATCTCCGTATTTTATATTAGATATATTTGGTAGTTAAAAAATAGAGAGGTTAGTTATTATGCTAAGTGGGTTTCAGTCTAAAAATAAGTTACTAATTGCAGGAGCTGGTTTACTATTCTTTACGATGGTGTTGCCATCATTTTTTCTCTTAGCAAAAATAGCCATAGGATTAGCTATGACCGCAATTGCAATAATCGCGGTAAAAATTGTCTCAAAAATAATATCAAACGTTCTTGAAAAGAAGGAAGCAGGTCAAAATCAGGAAGCACAACAAACAACACAAAGTAAAATTATAAACCTGGCTATTGGATTAACATCTATATTGGTAGGAGGATTATCAATGCTCATTATAGCAAAAACTGGCTTGATTGCAGCATGTGCAGCTATAACTGCTTTAGCTCTACACGAATATGTTAAAAATGAAGAAATAGGAAAAGATATAAACAATAAATTCGATAAGGTAGCTGACGGTATCACTGACTTTATTGTTAGCAGTGTTGAAAAACTTATTCCAACAAAGCCGCCAGGCATAACAGCCTAAACTGTCTCCGTTCAGCAGAGTGGTTTAAGAAACAATAGATAGAAGGTTTTGAAAAGGGTTCAGCCTCCTTTGTTGTATCCGTTAAGCGGAGTGGCAGAATAAGGTAGACAAGGTGATCTAAAAAGATAATCATAGAGCAAAAGTGAAATAATATGGTAAACCTTTTAGAACTTTGCAAAAATTTACAGCAAAAAATAGAAAGGTTAGAAGCAAAAATAGAAAGATTGGAAAAAGAGAATGAAAGTTTAAAAGCAGAAAATAAGGCTTTAAAGATAGAAAATGCTGAGTTAAGAGAAAGACTCGGTTTAAGCTCGAAAAATTCATCAATACCAAGTTCCAAAGAGTTGTATAAAATAAAAAAGAATAAGCCGAAAAGCGAAAGGAATATTGGCGGTCAGGTTGGTCATAAAGGAAGTTTTCGCGCCAACATGGATGCAGATAAAGTAGTAAAGATAGAGTTGCCTAATACTTGCGAATGCGGAGGAGAAATTGCAATATGTGAAAAACCATATATTCATCAGAAAGTTGATCTTCCAGAAATCAAGCCTTATGTAGTGGAATATCAGTTAGAACATGGCCGTTGTCGGAGATGCGGAAAGAGAAGAAGTAGCAAGTTACCGGAAGGTGTTACGCCAAATACATTTGGTCCAAGGGTTAACTCAACCACTATCGGCTGAGAGCCGAAAGGTTGGATATAGCGCTGGAAGCGCGATGAGAAGCTGAAGCTACTCCAATCTTATACTAGATATAGAATGAGGCTGATGTGCATCTGTATGTTTATTGATGTACTCATTAATGACTTCATCTGTGATATGTCCGCTGGTAGCACTAAAGTATCCTCTTCCCTAAAAACGCTTTCCCCAGTACATTTTATTTAGCTCTGGAAATTCTTGTTGAACTTTGCGTGAAGACCTGCCTTTGGCTCTTTGAACAAAATCACTCACAGCTATATGAGGAGGTATTACTACGAATAAATGTAAATGATCTGATGATATTACTCCGTTTTCTATCTTAATCCCCATTTCTTCAGATACTTCTGCTATGATTGTTCGTATTCTCTCCTTCATAGCCTTAGTTAATACTCTGTACCGATATTTTGTAATCCAGACTATATGGTACCTATGATAAAATACAGTGTGTTTTCCTTTGTCATATTCCGTCATAACTATACTTTATAAAGTACAGTTATGACATTGACAAACTAAAGTTTCTCCACCTAGAAGGTGGAGGCTTGTACCATCCTATGGAAAGTCAATAATTGCAGCGTTCAGCGGATTCTACAAAAATTCAAAACGCGAAATAGCGAGTGTCGTAAATGATATCTTCAATTTGAACATAAGCGTCGGTAGCATATCAAGTAGTGAACATAGAGTTGCTTCAAAATGCAAAAAAATGTATGAGCAGATCGAACAAGAGATAAGTAGGAGTAAAGTTCTACATATTGATGAAACGAGCCATTATAACAAAGGTAAACTCGCTTGGTGTTGGATGTTTGCAAGCAATACGGCAAGTTTTGTAAAATTTACAGAGTCAAGAGGAATGAAAGTTTTACAAAATAGTAAATTCTGCAATCGCAATAGCTTGGTAATAACTGACAGGTATGCAGCATACAATTATTTTGCCGATAAAAACAGGCAAATCTGTTGGGCACATTTATCAAGAGATTTTGAAAGATTAGCACATAGTTGGAATATTGAAGTTAAAGTTCTGGGTTGTTACTTGAGAAACGTGGCCACTGAATTATTTGCACTAAAAAAAGCTTTACTAAAAAGTGAGATAGATGTTTTGAGGTTTGTCAGACGTGCCAGAAAATTAAGAAAACGTACAAAGTATTACTTGAAGGAGATATCTCGTTTACCTGAAGCAATTGGAGCCTCTCGAGTTGCAAAAAATGTTCTAAGATCTGAAAGAATGATGTGGAAATTTTTAGATGACCCAGAAAATATTCCGCTGACAAATAACCACGCTGAACGGCAAATTCGGCATTATGTCGTTTATCGCAAAAACTCATATTTTACACAATCAAAGCGGGGAAATACATTCCTTGAGCGGATAATTTCATTATACTTAACTTGGAAACAAAGGGGTCTCAATCCTTTCCAAAATCTCCTATCTATTGTTTCTTAAACCACTCTCCTGAACGGATACCGTAAACCTGCCAAAAATCTACTATTACATAGTGATCAAGGTTCACAATATACTTCGCAAGGTTATCAATATCTCTTATCCATAAAAAACATAGATGAGTCATAAAGGTTGTTGTTACGACAATTCTGTTGTGGAAAGCTTCTTTAGCTCATTGAAAAGAGAAATACTTATTGATACTTCACAACACTCTGCTCAACAAACTAGAACTGCAATATTTGAATACATAGAAATTTTTTATAACAAACAACGTCACTATTAACTATTGCATTCCAGAACAATTTGATGCATCATTCTTTTTGTAAAAAACATTCCACACTTTCTCTCCACTTTTTCTGGGTAAGGTCACTTCTTTATTAACTGTACTTAATATTTCTTCCCATTGCTTATAGTTCATTGCAATAACTTTACCTCTAATTTTAAATAGTATTTTTAATTATCACCTATCACAGCAAGTAAAGTCAACTCCAAATGAATTCTTAATTTTGCTTAGTAAGCACACTAACTATGAAACAATCTATATTACCATCAAAAACAGAATTTATATTGCCCACTTCATGTCCGGTTCTTAAATCCTTCACCATTTGATATGGATGCATAACGTACGATCTGATCTGATTGCCCCAGCCTATATCGCATTTTTTACCATATTCTTCAGCCATCTTTTGTTCTTTCTTTTCCAGTTCAATTTGGTATAAACGTCCTTTAAGTAATTTCAATGCCTCATCTTTATTTCTGTGTTGAGAACGACCATTTTGGCATTGAACTACAACACCAGTTGGAATATGCGTAATGCGTACTGCACTTTCAGTTTTGTTCACATGCTGACCGCCTGCTCCGGAAGCACGATAGGTGTCGATCTTTAGATCCTTTTCATCCACAGCAATATCAATTGAATCTTCTATCACTGGAGTTACTCCTACACTTGCAAAACTGGTATGACGTTTACCATTTGCATCAAATGGCGATATTCTAACCAGCCTGTGAATTCCACTTTCACTTTTTGCCCACCCATAAGCTTTTTCTCCAACGATTTTTATCATTGCAGACTTTATACCAACTGACTCTCCTTCTAATTTTTCTACAACTTCAACTTTAAAGTTGTGATAAATTTCTGCCCACCTTATATACATGCGCATCAGCATTTCAGCCCAATCATTGCTCTCGGTTCCGCCAGCTCCTGAGTGGATTTCTAAAAAGCAGTTATTATTATCTGCTTCACCAGTAAATAAGGACTCTGTTTCTTTATACTTGATTAATTTCTCTAGCTTAGCTAATTCATTTTCAACTTCAGAGAAAAATTCTTCATCATTTTCATCAATAGCAGACTTCATCAAGCTGATGGCATCGTTGTAATCGCTTTCCAGCTTTAAAAACGACTCTACGTCATTCTTAATTTTAGAACGTTCTTTTAAAACTTCTTGTGCTTTTTGGTTATCTTGCCATAGGTCATCATTCGACGCTTGGGAGTCAAGCTCTTCAAGACGCAACTTTAATTTTTCTATGTCAAAGACACCTCCTGATAAGAGAAATACTTTTATTTAAGCTTTGAAAGTGTTCAAGAATTTCTGGATAAGTTTTCATTATACTTTAGATTTTAATATATTTACTATCAATAACAATAACAGTAAACAAAATAGAAATTTAACCATATGATAGTTAATTTAAATAATTCCATTATACTTTAATGTTTAAGGAAATCAAGCGCGTATATTTATTAAAAAACAAGGTAAAGTAATGAATATTGAAATAAGTTCCCATTATGGTTTAGACAAAAAGGCTATTGATGACTTAATAGAGTCACTTGATAACGAGGAGCTAGAGAATGTTCGTAATATTGTAAAAACGATAGACAGTGTTCAGTTAGCTTATTTTTTATCTACTTCGATCAGTGATCACAGGGAGAAATTAGTTAATATCCTCGATCAACATTTGTTAAGTGATGCCCTAGTGCATGTAGTGCCAGATTTACAAATAGAGATCATAGAAACATTGGGAATAGAAAATACAGCAAAGTTACTAATGCTCCTTGATGTAGAAGATATAGTAACCATAGTGAAAGATTTAGATAGAAAGTCTGTAGAAAATATACTTTACTATTTGCCCAGCAAAACTCAGAAATCGGTAGAGGAGTTGCTATCATATCCAGAAGAAAGTGCAGGAAGGTTAATACATAAAGATATGGTTATAGCTCCATATTATTGGACAATAAATCAACTGACAGAATTTGTGTGCAACTATAAAAAAATACCAGAAAAATTTCACCAGATATTCATTATCAACTCAAAATTAGAGCCTATAGGCAGTGTTAATTTAAATAAGGTAATATCTCACTCAGGAGACACAATAATAAAAGAGATAATGGATCATGACATAAAAATCATTAAAACTGGAATAGACCAAGAGGAAGTAGCAAGAATATTTAAAGATTACTCTCTATTATCGGCTCCGGTAGTAAATAAGAATGGTAAAATTATTGGTGTGATCTTAATTGAAGATGTGATAAAAGTTGTTCAACAAGAAACAGAAGAGGATGTACTCAAAATAAGCGGTGTATCTTCTAAAGCCGATATAAATGCCCCTATACATAAAACTATAATTAAAAGGCTACCTTGGTTACTGTTTAACCTCTTAGCTGCAACAATGTGTTCCATAGTAGTTGGCTTTTTCGATGATGTAATAAAAAGTTTTATAGTGCTGCCAATAATCATGCCGATAATTGCATCAATGAGCGGAAATGCAGGATCCCAAACAGTAACGCTAACCATCCGGGCAATCGCAACAAAATATCTAACTGAGCAAAATGCAAAAAGAATACTGATGAAAGAATTTTTAATAGGTCTTATAAACGGGGTGATCTTATCTACTATTTCATTAGTAGTGTTAGCAATAAGGTTTCACAACTTCAAAGTGGAGATGATTTTTGTGGTCTCCATGATTATGATGTCAATTATTGCAACGTTCATCGGAACTTTCATTCCTATAATGCTTCATCGCTTAAAGTCTGACCCTGCCGTTTCTTCTGCAATCCTAACATCGGCAACAACTGATATTCTCTCAGCTTTTATATTTCTTGGTTTAGCTACGATCTTTTTATTAAATAGCTAATACTATCTATAGCTATACCGCCGCGAACCGTCATGCCGCGATTCATTCGCGGTATCTCTTAGCATAGATCCCGCTAACAAGTAGCGGGATGACGAGAAAGGGGCTACTTGGATGACATTCTTCCTGGTGTGCCCAAATCACAATGTTCGTACATTTGTGGATTTATTCGCGGTATAGATATCGCTAACGAGTAGCGGAATGACGGTTTTTCAAATTGTCGTAAGTCAGTTTAGCTATAATATCAAATTTCACAACTTCACCAACTATTTCTTTCTATTAAATAAGAATAAATTACCTATACAAAAATAGATTGGCAATATTTCAAGTCTGCCAAGCAGCATTAAAAACGATAGAAATAATTTTACTTCATTACTGAAAGAGGAATAATTACCCGAAGGGCCTATTAAATTACTAAATCCCGGGCCAGAGTTTGTAAGCGTTGCAGAGACTGAACTGATGCTAGTTATAAAGTCTGCATTGCTTAAGTAAGACATCACTATTGATGAAATGGTAAACGTTAACATGAAAATTGCAAAAAATATAAAGACAGAGTGAACTTCATCATTCTCCAGAATTTTTCCATTGAATTTTACTCCATTGTCTGCATCAGGGTTTAATAAAAGGTAAAAGTAATTTCTTATAGACCTTAAAAGAACAATCAAGCGGAAGATTTTGACACCACCACTTGAAGAACCACTACATCCACCAACAAAGGTTAGAAAAAAAGCTAAGACTGAAATGAAACTCCAATCTATATGATTACAGATTGCATAACCAGTTGACGTAATTAAAGAGGTGATGGTAAATGTGCTGCATCTAAATGATAATGACACTCCTAAATCAACATTTTTATACAACCAAAAACAAGCAAATAAAGATGAAACAATAGCTATCTTAACAAAGTAAGAGACCTGTTCATCATAGCAAATGTCTAATCGTCTTATAATTTTTAAATAGCTAAGAAAAGGCAGAGAACCCAAAATCATAAAAATGATCGTTATGACTTCTAACATAGGGTTATTGTAGTGCCCTATAGAATCGTTATAGTTAGCAAATCCACCAGTTGATACAGAGGACATTCCGTGGCATATTGCATCAAATAGTGGCATACCAGCTAGATAATAGGAAAATATGCATAACAAAATTAAGCCATAATATATTGCCGTAACATGAATCACTACGCTTCGCGTGTTCGGCAACTTCCTTTTGGTAGCATCTGAATATTCAGAATAAAGTAAATTATTTAGGCTGAGAACCTTAAACATAGGAAAAACTGCAATTCCTAAAGTGATTACACCAAAACCCCCCATGCCATGTAGCATTGCTCTCCATAGCAGTATTCCTGGAGATTGTTTTTCAATATCATTAAATATAGTTGCTCCTGTGGTTGTGATGCCAGATATCGTTTCAAACAATGCATCAACATAGCTCAGATTATCAAAATAGAAAGGAATAGCTGCAAACAGAGACAAGGCAATCCAGGTGCAACTAGTAATCGCAAAAATTGCTGGCATTCCATGCAATCTACTTAATTTACCGAGTAAAATAAAAATTGCGCCAGATGTGCAGGTAATTATGAATCCAGCGAGGAAATTTTTCCATTCGTAGCTGAGATACTTATTGGTAATAGCAGGAATAAGCATTGCTAAGCTAAACAGCAATAGGAATATTCCCACAATAAATACAATTGAACGCAAATTTTGTAAACGTTGATGATTTTTCATAGAGTTACTTCCTCGCTATACAAAGCCATAAAAGCTACTCTAACGTCAAGCATTTTGTTGGCCTTTATTAACAGTTATTAACAACATACTTGATTTACTTGTAAATATGTGTGATAATTAAATTTTTATTAGAGGTAAGATATGGTTGAATTAACTGATGCACAAGAAAAAATTCTAGGTTCATTAAGACAGGCAGTCTGGGATGGCAATTTTCAAAAAGTCCAGGACATATTCAACAATGGTGAACATAATGATATACAAGCAGTTTTGAACCACGAGGGGACTTTGACTAGTAACAAAGGTACCATTTTAGATTTTGTTATTGACTCTTCTATCTCCTCAAGCAAATCTTCAATTCGATGAGACTCAGGTACAAAGTGTGCTCTCAGATTTTGAAAAATTGAATTTCAATTTTAAGGATAATAAATGTCAAGATTCTTCTGATTCTGTAAATTATAATAACGGCCGGCCAGCAGATCCATTTGACAAAATAGCAAACTATTATCGACGGGAGAAGGAGAGCATTTTCCTTTTTAACTATGTGGTATTAAGTAAGCAAAGAGAAATAATGGATATATTGGATAAGAAGCTTACTTCTAAAGATCAGGAGGAGTTAAAAGAAAATTTTAAAAAGAGGTTGGGTAGATATCTTCTTCGAATTGACGAAGGAATGAATGATGCAAAAGAATTTCTAAACAAAGATGATCTAATTGGTTTCTTTGATGGATGTTATTGGCCAGACAAAAAGGCAGGACATCTTGTTAATCATTATGATAATCTTAGTATCAACATTACTAAACCTGGACAGAGTTTAGAAACTAGTCGTCTTTTTAGCGAAAAGACTAAAAGGATGGAAACAATTAAAAATGAGGTACAAAGAGTAAAAATATACAGTAATGATAAAAGAATAGTAACAATTGAGAAGAATGAGAAACAACAGAGGAACTACTCCTTTACAGAATTTGCAATATGTGACATCGAAATTAGTTGGGGTGCAAAAGATGAATCTGGAAAAGACCTTAACTGCGCTGTTGTTCTAAATATAAATTTAGGTCAAGTTAGTATTAAAAAATCAACTATTGACGGTAAAGATGTTGAACCAAAGGAAATTTTAGAATTAGCTAAGCAAAACGAGGCTGTGCTTATAAAAGGTAAAGCTTTACATGAAGTTTTAGCAGCACATTTCATTAAGCAAATACCATATGAGGAAAAGAAGAGTACGCAATCGCACGAAAATATTGTTGTACCTGGTTCCGGTGCACCTCGCTCAGCTATTGATGAAAGAGTAACTGTAGAGTGTTCGTTCAAGAGAGAGTCCGTTCAAGAGAGTAGCAAATAAGGTAGACGAAACAGGATAATAAAGATAATCATAGAGAAAAAGTGAGGTAAGATATTTTAGAACTCTGCAAAGATTTGCAGCAAAAAATAGAAAAGAGAATGAAAGTTTAAAAGCAGAAAAGATAATTTCATTATACTTAACTTGGAAACAAAGGGTATCCGTTCAGGAGAGTGGTTTAAGAAACAATAGATAGGAGATTTTGGAAAGGATTGAGACCCCTTTGTTTCCAAGTTAAGTATAATGAAATTATCCGCTCAAGGAATGTATTTCCCCGCTTTGATTGTGTAAAATATGAGTTTTTGCGATAAACGACATAATGCCGAATTTGCCGTTCAGCGTGGTTATTTGTCAGCGGAATATTTTCTGGGTCATCTAAAAATTTCCACATCATTCTTTCAGATCTTAGAACATTTTTTGCAACTCGAGAGGCTCCAATTGCTTCAGGTAAACGAGATATCTCCTTCAAGTAATACTTTGTACGTTTTCTTAATTTTCTGGCACGTCTGACAAACCTCAAAACATCTATCTCACTTTTTAGTAAAGCTTTTTTTAGTGCAAATAATTCAGTGGCCACGTTTCTCAAGTAACAACCCAGAACTTTAACTTCAATATTCCAACTATGTGCTAATCTTTCAAAATCTCTTGATAAATGTGCCCAACAGATTTGCCTGTTTTTATCGGCAAAATAATTGTATGCTGCATACCTGTCAGTTATTACCAAGCTATTGCGATTGCAGAATTTACTATTTTGTAAAACTTTCATTCCTCTTGACTCTGTAAATTTTACAAAACTTGCCGTATTGCTTGCAAACATCCAACACCAAGCGAGTTTACCTTTGTTATAATGGCTCGTTTCATCAATATGTAGAACTTTACTCCTACTTATCTCTTGTTCGATCTGCTCATACATTTTTTTGCATTTTGAAGCAACTCTATGTTCACTACTTGATATGCTACCGACGCTTATGTTCAAATTGAAGATATCATTTACGACACTCGCTATTTCGCGTTTTGAATTTTTGTAGAATCCGCTGAACGCTGCAATTATTGACTTAACCCTTGGACCAAATGTATTTGGCGTAACACCTTCCGGTAACTTGCTACTTCTTCTCTTTCCGCATCTCCGACAACGGCCATGTTCTAACTGATATTCCACTACATAAGGCTTGATTTCTGGAAGATCAACTTTCTGATGAATATATGGTTTTTCACATATTGCAATTTCTCCTCCGCATTCGCAAGTATTAGGCAACTCTATCTTTACTACTTTATCTGCATCCATGTTGGCGCGAAAACTTCCTTTATGACCAACCTGACCGCCAATATTCCTTTCGCTTTTCGGCTTATTCTTTTTTATTTTATACAACTCTTTGGAACTTGGTATTGATGAATTTTTCGAGCTTAAACCGAGTCTTTCTCTTAACTCAGCATTTTCTATCTTTAAAGCCTTATTTTCTGCTTTTAAACTTTCATTCTCTTTTTCCAATCTTTCTATTTTTGCTTCTAACCTTTCTATTTTTTGCTGTAAATCTTTGCAAAGTTCTAAAAGGTTTACCATATTATTTCACTTTTGCTCTATGATTATCTTTTTAGATCACCTTGTCTACCTTATTCTGCCACTCCGCTTAACGGATACGGTTTACGCTTGTTAACAGCCATTAATAAAGAGTCCATAACCAATTGTTTATTTATGAACTGCTCATTGACCAGCCAACTACCATGCGTGAATATAGATCGATTATTGCTGCCAAATATAGCCATCCCTCCTTGGTTTTGATGTAAGAGGTTGTCCGGAAACAAGTAAATTCAAGCATATTCCCTCTTTAACATAACCCTACTCATAGCTAGGTATATGAAATTCTCAGTGGATGTTGTGAGTAAATCATACTCCTTCGATAGCCTTCTATTCCTATTAACCCAAGCAAAAGTCCTTTCTACAACCCATCTTCTTGGCTGTACTTTAAACCCTTGTTCTCTTGTTGGTAGTAGCTCAGGTGGCGTATCTTTGTGCACCCAAAATCTACATGGAGGCCTTGTAACAATTTCAATATCTATGTCATATTCTTCCTTTATGTGATTCTTTAAATTTCTTCCTTGGTATCCCATGTCAGCCCACATTTTTTTAACTTTAGTATATTTTGTTCTCATATTGTTTAATGCTATTTTAATACCATCTCTATCATTTTCGTTAGCAGCGCCTACGTAACAACCTAGTATAAAACCCTGAGTGTCTGTAATTATATGCCTTTTTCTACCCTTTACTTTTTTACTTCCATCATAGCCTTTGATCCCCCCTTTTCTGTAGTCTTTACAGATTGACTATCTACTATACAGGCACTTGGCTGCTCATTCCTTCCTATTTTTCTTCTACTATATTTTGTAATTTCATAATTCATTTTCTCAAAAATTCCCTGCTTCTTCCATTGCCTGAACTGCTCATACACAGTCTTCCATAGCGGAAAATCATTTGGTAAATACCGCCATTGACACCCTGTACGCAATACATAGAAAATTGCTTCTAATATTTCTCTTTTGCTATACTTTGGCGGCCTTCCTCCTTTCTTGTATGATACTCTGAAGTGTTTTTCTATTCTTGCCTATTCCCTTTCGCTTAGATCTGTTGGATACTTTTTTCTCATCTTTACCCCGTACTAAAATTTCAGATATTATAGCCTTTTACTTGTTTCCGGACAACCTCTAAATTGTATCTGTTCAGCAGAGTGGCAAAATAAGGTAGACGAGAAAAGACAACTATAGGAACAAATGGGTGTCATGCCAGTGCGTGACACTGGTTTCCATCCAAAAGGGTGTCATTCCAGTGTCAGCTACTTTCATGACATCGTTTACTATGTGCCATATTGTAATGTTCGTACAGTTGTGGAATGAATCGCGGTATGACGTGTTGCTTGGGTCAGCTATAGTATAAATATACTAGGGGTTATAGTTTTCTTATGCTGCCTTTTTGTTATTAGACAACCACAATATAAAGGAGTGAAACGGGTGCAAACAGTAGTGCATTTCTGCACCAAACGTATTACCTTTAACGAATAGTAAAATGTGAGATTTTTTGGAACTACCGTGGAGCAATTGCTCCACGGTTTCATTCTACTTAGAATCCACCCATGCCACTCATTTCTCCTGCACCCATAGGAGATGAAGCATTTTCTTTGCTTGGTACATCAACTATCATAGATTCAGTAGTTATCAGCACACTCGCAACAGATACCGCTGTTTCAAAAGCAATACGCACCACTTTTGCTGGATCAATCACACCAGCTGTAAACGCATTAGCATAATTCATAGCCTCAACGTTGTATATAAGCTCTTTATCATTCTGCTTAATCAAATAGTCAATTATAACAGCAGATTCAAGACCAGCATTTTTGACTAACCTTCTAATTGGAGCACTGAGAACTTTCTTGATAATGTTTATGCCTATTTGTTCCTCGTCACTTGCACCTTTTAATTTGTCGAGAACAGATGAAGCATAAAGAAGCGCAACCCCACCACCTGGAACTATACCTTCTTCAATTGCAGCTCTTGTTGCATGCAGCGCATCTTCGACTCTATCTCTACGTTCTTTAACTTCCACTTCAGTTGCTCCACCAACTTTGAGCACAGCAACGCCACCTGATAATTTCGCTAAACGTTCTCTTAGCTTTTCTTTATCATAATCAGAAGTTGAAGTTTCAATTTGAGATTTAATCTGCTCGATTCTAGCTTTCACACTGTCAGAATCGCTATTTTCGCTGACAACTGTGGTATTATCTTTAGTAATTTTAACATTTTTAGCCGTACCAAGATCATCAAGCGTGAGATCTTCCATCTTGATTCCAAGTTCATCTTTTATGACGTACTTAGCACCAGTTAAAGTTGCTATGTCTTCGAGCATCTCCTTTCTTCTGTCACCAAAACCTGGAGCTTTTACTGCAGCAACTTTTAAACCACCACGCAATTTATTGATAACTAAAGTGCTTAATGCTTCACCTTCGATATCCTCTGCAATAATAACCAAAGGTTTACCAGATTTAACAATAGCTTCAAGAATAGGAAGTAAAGGTTGAATAATATTTAATTTTTTCTCTGTAATTAATAGATAAGGATTATCAAGCTCCACGATCATTTTTTCATTATTTGTAATAAAATACGGAGAGAGATAACCGCGATCAAATTGCATGCCAGTAGTCAGCTCAACTTCTAACTCTTTTGAACCTTTACTCTCTTCAACAGTTATTACACCCTCTTTTCCAACTTTTTTCACGGAATCAGCGATACTGTTACCTATATCCTTATCACCATTTGCAGAGATTATTGCAACTTGTGCCACTTCGTCTATTTTCTCTAGAGAAACTGTACGAGACATTGACGCAATTTCCTTTAATATTACATCTTTTGCCTTCTGTATTCCGTTTTTAATACCAACACGATCGTTTCCAGCAGCAATTGACTTTGAAGCTTCCATTATCATGTTGCTAGTTAGTATTGAGCACGTTGTTGTACCATCACCAACTTTATCGTTACATTGAGAACAACTTTGTGCAAAGATGCTTGCTATCGCAGCGTTTAATGGTTTTTCAGGCTTGATACCCTTCATCACCTTATAACCATCTTTTGTAATTTCTGGTGCTCCATAGGGCTTATCAATCCCTACTGTTTTTCCTCTAGGTCCTGCAGTTATTGCTACCGTTGAATCCACTATTGCTGCAACTTCACGAAAGGCTTCTTGCAACTGCTCACCTGATACTACTACATTAGTCATTTTTATCACCTCTTGTTAATAAAAAATTTAGAAAACTATAATAAAATCATTTACAATGCGCTATGTTGCGCTTTGTTTCAGTTTAGTAAAATAAAGACTGCTACTTAATGACAGCAAGTATATCGGACTCTTTCATCACGATAAGCTTCTCATTATTATGTTCTATTTCTGTACCAGCCCATTGGCGATAGAACACTTTATCACCAGCTTTCACAGTTAAAGTTACGCGTTCGCCACTCGAATTGCGTGAACCTTCACCAATTGCTATAACTTCACCTTTAGTAGGTTTCTTTTCAGCACTTGATGGAAGCACAATTCCACCTTGCTTTTCTTCGCTAATAGGCTTGATCAGCACGCTATCATCTAATACATTTAAACTTATACTTGACATTTGTTTTTCCTCATCAACAAATTAACTTATAAGTTCATATGTATATACTCGTAAGTTAGATTTCAAGGGCTGGAGCTTGTAAAATATGCACGCCATTATAAAATATGCACGCTAAAAGCAGTTTCTAAAAGAGCCTAATGTTATATAATAAAATTTAGATTTATTTATAGAGATTTCATGAGTTATATACCATTTTTAAGTCGTGGTGTGATAGTGCTATATGGGCCTGACACTAGAGATTTTCTGCAGGGTATTATAACCAATGATATTAATAAGTTGGATAGCCAAAAAGCCATTTACTCTTTATTGCTTAGCCCTCAGGGAAAATATCTATATGATTTTTTTCTTATTGAATATGGTAAATACACCCTCTTAGAGTGCGAAAACATACACTTGCAGCAAATAATCGAGAAACTAGATTTACTTAAAACTTATTTGAGGGTAAAGATTAAAGACGTTAGTGCACTATATAAGGTTGGGGTTTTGTTTAATACTAAGTTGGCGGAGTGTAGTAGTAAGTCACAAGTTATTTTTCAAGATCCAAGGCACAAGCTGCTAGGAATGAGGATCATACATAAAGATGAAATAAAAGAGCCGGTTGGGGATTTTACTCAGTATGAAAAAGTCAGAATTCAAAATCTCGTTCCAGATGGAGCGAAAGATATGGTGCAGAATTCATCGTTTCCGCTGCAATTTTTAATCGATAAGGTAAACGGTATAAGCTTTAATAAGGGGTGTTATATAGGTCAGGAAGTTGTAAATCGAATGAGCAGACAAGAAATATTCAGAAGAAAACTTTACCTTGTTGAGGGGGATAACGCACTTCCAGATATTGGCACTAAAGTGACAAATGAAAACAATGAGGAAATAGGGGAACTGCGCTCTAGTGTAGACAACATTGGATTTGCATTGCTTAATACTGGAAAGAGCCATGCAAATTTATATGCAGATGGAGTTAGGTGCGTTAAGACGTTGAAGTCTTAAGGTAGCACATATAGAAACGAAAAACTTGCTTGACACCCTTCGCCAGCGCCCTTATCATAACAGTGAAGCTATTTCATTTAACTTCGCAATCTGTGCAGATTAAAACGACAAGGACTCCTGATATAATGTTGAACATTTTTTTTCTGCATTTCCGGGAATGTTCAAAAAAGCATACGCGTCAAGTTAAGGAAATAAAGGTATGAAAGAGATAGAATAATAAGGTATAAGTTCTCCCAGATATACTTTTAGTGAGAGAACCAATGAATAAAATAACTTGCTTATCAAAAAAGCTCAAAGAATTTTTTAATGAAAAAGCAGAGAAAATCTCAATTACAACAAGGTTTATAAAAAGAAAGAGAAAGCTAAAAGGTTCATCATTCGTAAAAGCCATGGTCTTGGGTAATATAGGAGTTGATAATTGTAGCGTAGAAACAATGTGTCAATTACTAAACGAGGACTCGATAGATATAACAAAACAAGGTTTGGATTTTAGATTTACTGAAGAAGCAGTGGAATTTATGAAAAGGATGTATAATGAATCTGTGGTTCTCTTTAAAAATATCTTGCAAGTTGATTGCAAAATCTTACAGCAATTTAATAGTGTTAAATTATTGGACAGTAGCTATATTACTCTACCTAACAGTATGGAAGAGATGTATAAAGGTTATGGTACTAGCTACAGTGGCTATGAAAGCAATACTAAGTCTGGAATAAAGTTACAATTAGTTTTCGACTACATGAATCAGATAATAGACCAACTTAATTTAACGGAGGGGGTAAGATCAGGCCAGGGATATAGGAAACATTTAAGTAATGTATTAAGCAATGATTTGCTAATATCTGATCTCGGTTATTTTGTGCCAAGTTCTTTTAAACAAATCAATGAAATAGGAGCTTATTTCATAAGTCGTCGATACCAACGTATATGATGTAGAAACAAATCAAAAAATGGAGTTATTAGAATGTTTAGAGGATAAGTTATTTTTAGAAAACGAGGTATTGTTAGGAAAAGAAGCAAAAATTAGAGTAAGAATTATATGTCAGAAACTAACTGAAGAACAGTCTATAGCCAGAAGAAGGAAAGCTCATAGATTAGCAAGATCGCAGGATCCTCTAAAAGAAATCAAAAATTGTTGAATTGGTATAACTAATGTTCCAGAAAATAAAATTAGTGCTGAGCAAGTATTAACGATTTACAGAGTAAGGTGGCAAATTATTTAAATTGTATAAAAGCCATATCAGACTTGATAAGCTAAAAGGAAAGCCATGCAGAGTATTATGTGAACTATATGCTAAATTGTGCGCAATTCTTATATTTCACGGCATAGTTGGTTGCACAGAAGTGAAAAAGAATACAGAACTTAGCTTAACAAAGGCATTTATTGAGCTAAAAAGACGGGTTAGAGAGTTATTTTTAGTATTAACCAAGATTAATAGTTTAAAAGCATTTCTTAAAAAACTCACTACAACTTGGTCGCGATTTTCATTAAAAGACAAACGTAGAAGGGCTAGAGTATCCACTTTAACCTCTCTAAATTTGCTCACAATCTCTTAACTTGACGCGTATGGTTCAAAAAAGTGTGTCAAACCGAAAAAAAAGTAATAAATTGATATAAAAAAATGGAGGTTTGACAATGAGTCAGAAAATAGTAAACAGAACTACCGGTTTGGTAGATTACAAAGAACTGGAAGCAAATATACTGTCATCAATAAGGGAAGGCAGACCATTAACAGGAAGGGATGGAGCATTTACACCATTTATAAAAAAGCTGCTGGAGGCAAGTTTGGAAGGTGAAATAGAAAATCACTTATTAGCTGAAAGTGAAGAGAATAATCGAAGAAATGGGAGAAATGGAAAGACTTTACGGACAAGTGCACACTCACTTCTTCTTGATTTTTTGGTTTATCTTGTCTACCTATTTTGCCACTCTGCTGAACAGATACACTCAACTAATGGTCAATACATCTTCTATTAAAAATTGTACAAATTCATTGCCATTCCAGTAATTCATAGAGATTTTACCCAAAATAGCTTTAACATTACCCTGCATGATAGCAGAGCCAAGATGAGTATTTGCAGAACGAAATGCAATAGCTCTTACCATAACATTATCATCAGCAATAAAACATTTTATATGGTCAACTCCTATAACTTCAGGCTTTCTTATCTTTGCTCCTTGGATAATAAACCTTGGTTCAGGATTTCCAACTCCAAATGGTCCCAAGCGTTGCAATTGATTCCATAAAGACAAATTTATTGCTTTAGCAGTTACTATACTATCAGCTTTTAAAGTTTTCTCATTTATAGAATTTGAAAATCTTTCAGTAAAAAAATCATGCAAATCATTTATTTTGTCCTCTTTAATTGAAAATCCTGCCGCCATACTATGGCCACCACCTTCAATAATCAAATTTATAAACTTTGCGGAAAGGACTGCAGCATCGATATCAACTCCCAAAATTGATCTACAGCTTGCTTTTCCTATTCCATTATTTAAAGATATCACTACTGTTGGCAAGTGAAACTGCTCCTTTAGCCTTGATGCAATTATACCAATTATTCCCTGGTGCCAATTGCCACTTATCATTATAAAATTCGCACCTGATTGGGCAGACTTTTCCGCTTGTGCTGTAGCTTCCAAGAGAGCCTCATTTTCTAACACTTTTCTTGCATTATTCAAATCTATTAATTTTAGCGCGATTGAATGTGCCTCTTCATCATCATCGGTGGAAAGCAACCTTGCACCAAGCGATGCTTCTCCAATTCTTCCTCCAGCATTTATGCATGGCCCAATACTAAACCCTAATCGAGAAACACTTGGTTTTTCAAGGATTCCCAAAGCATCAAATAAAACACGCAAGCCAACGTTTTTTCTTGTTGACATAACTTTTAATCCTTGTGAGACAAGTGCTCTATTGAGGCCTGTGATCTGCATAACATCACAGACAGTTCCCAGGGCAACCAAATCCAACAGATCAAATAAATCTGGTTCTTTTTTGTTGGTAAAAAATCCTTGCTCACGTAGGCTTTTATTAAGAGCAACAATTAGCAGAAATGACACTCCAACTGCTGCTAGGTTATTATAAGGAGAGCTCTCATCAAGGCGGTTTGGATTCACAACTGCTACGGCGCTTGGTAATTTTTCCGTACCAAGGTGATGGTCAACAACTATAATATCAAGACCAAAAGCCTTTGCATCTTCTATTGGTTGATATGCAAGCGTACCACAATCAACGGAAATACATAAATCAATTCCATTCTTTTTAAGTTGTAATAAAGCATCTGTGTTTAATCCATAACCCTCATCAACACGATCTGGAATGTAGATTATAGAGTGTATATCGATTGCTCTCAGGTACCTGTTAATCAATGCTGACGACGTTGCACCATCAACATCATAGTCACCAAATATTGCAAGGTTTTCATCATTTTTTATTGCCCATATTATACGAGAAACAGCTTTATCCATATCAAGAAGGTGAAAGGGATCTGGTAATAGCGATCTGATTAGTGGATATAAGAAGTCGCTTGCATTTTCTATGTTAACACCACGAGTAACCAATATTCTTGCTAATATTTCTGGTAACTCAAATCTCTGTGTAAGAGTTAAGATTTGCCTTTGATCTGCTTCTTGCAACTTCCACAATGCATTTGTTATGCTGCGCTTTTCAATTTCAAGTAGCATATTCTTTCCTTGTAAATAAAACTACTTTACCAGAATTTTTAAGCTTGTTCTATAATTGTATTAGACTTCTGCATAACCTAAACTAAGTAGAAAAAAGGTATCATCTAAGTAGCTGACACTGGTCTCCATCCAAGAGGGCAGTAGCCCCTTCGGTGTCATTCCAGCGCGTGACCAGGTCTTTTTAGCTATCATAGGATGACAGAAGCAGACACTCCACTTTGTCGTTCCAGTGCCTCCTTTTTTTGTCATTCCAGTGCCTTGACTATTTGGATCCAGGAAAAAGAATGGTGTCATCCCAGTGCCCCTATGATGTCATCCAAGTAGCCTCCCTCTCCTGTCATCCCAGTGCTCCTTTTTTTGTCATCCGAGTAGCTGACACTGGGATGGCTTTGTTGCATAGCAACTGAAAAATCTGGTGGCTACTGACAAAATTCATTATAAAATAGCCATTTAACCTTGAAAGAAAAAATATGCCACAAAAAATGAGGGTCAGTAACCATAGCGAATATAACAAATTTCTAGAAAAAAGAGGAAATATTTTTCATTATACCAACGAAGCCATAGAAAAGTGGTACGAGAATGGTCCAAAAATACCAGGTGGCAACAATATTTATAGCGATAAAGTTGTAATTTTGGTGCACATAATAACTTGTTTATTTAGAATAGGCCTGAGGCAAACAGTTGGGTTTATAGCAGGATACCTTGAGCAAATTGGGAAAAATTTGCAAGTTATCAGCTATTCACAATCATCAAGAAGGTTTAAGAAACTCAATATTAAGATCAATGATTGCAGAAAATAATATGGAAGATATCGAAATTGCTATAGACAGTACAGGAATTAGTATATACAACAACACTCCTGGTCATAGCAAAGAAAATAGCGAAGATAGAAAGTATCGCAGCTATGAACAGACAAGAAAATTGCATGTAATGTTGAATACAAACAGCAAAAAAGCCATAGCTGTAAAATACAGTAACGGTGTCTACTCTGATCACTATGGAGCTTGTGATTTGCTAAAAGAAGTCGATTTTCAGTATGTCATAAAAGTACTATATGCAGATAGGGCATATGACAGAGAAAAGCTCTATAAGCTGTGTAATCAATATGGTATAAAAACGAAAATTCCTCCGAAAAACAACGCAGCAGAGCATCCAAAATTGGATTATATGCTTGATAGAAATGCCGCTATTCAGTTAATGAAATTACATGGTGAGAATGGTATAAAAAGATGGAAAGAAGAAGTAAATTACGGAAAAAGATCGTATATTGAAGGATTTTTCTCAAGGTTGAAGCGAATATTTGGGTTTAGTTTTAGGAGCAAATCTGAAATTAATCGTGAGAAGGAACTGCTACTCAAGTGTTATTTGCTTAACAAATTTACTGAAATAGGCATGGCTAAGTTTGAGATAGCTTCATGAATTTATTGTACGTTACCTACTATCCGAAGAGCGATGCAACAAAGCCCACTGGGATCCAGGAATTTTATTAAGTTGGTAAGCATAAAAGTGTTATGTAAAATACAACGTTCTTGATGGGATTGCGTGAAATGCTGGATCCCAGTGTCTGGGCACTGGGATGACAAAGGAGGACAGTGTCAGCTACTCGGATGACAAAAAAAGGAGCACTGGGATGACATCATCCTTTTTTTGGGGTTCCAGCGTCACGCGCTACCTTCCGTATAAATATTAAAAAATTTACCAAATAAAAAAAAAGGCAAAAGAAGCCCCGTGGTTGGCTAATTACTTACATTATACTTTCAAGTATGGCGTTTTTTTATTCTAAACGCTTAATAACCGCGATTTAGTTGCTTTTAAGCCGCAACTAATCTAAATTATAAACATTAAGAAATTTACTAAACAGAAAAAAAGGCAAAAGAAACCCTAGGGTAGCTAGTTATTCACTACCCATTTTTTAAGTTGGCGTTTTTTTATGTTTTAAATGCTTTATAAGCGTATTTCAGCTTGTGTAGGTAAAAACCTAGAAATTTGATAAAGACATAAGGTGCACATAGTGCAAAAAATTAAACATGAGACGCCAAATACGTTGAGTTTTTTTGTCATTTAATCTGTACAGAGAAGATAAATAAATAGCTTCAGTTTCATGATAAGGGCGCTAGCGGAGTTTGTCAAGTAAGTTTTTTCGTTTCTATGGGTCAGTTGGTACGCGCTTTGCCTTTTAACAGATGTAAAAGCACAATTATTACGAACAACATTCCACCAACAACTGATATAGCGCCACCTATAATGAAGCACGTGCGTGCTAACATTGATGAAATACTTGGCAGATCTGCAACCTTCCTTAAAGCACCATACCCACCAAGCCAAACAAGGCCAGTAATATGGAGAAAATGCCCTACACTGTAGGCATAAATCTGTAATCTTACCATGGAGTTTTTTACCTCTTTAAAGTTTAATTTGGGTAACAGCCAATAAATGAAATTCATAAAAGCTATAGTGATCCCAACTACAGAACCGTGATAATGAGCGGGAATGGTGACATTCCCTTCAATAGTCAACACTCCGAGCACATCTCCATAAGTGAACAACAAAAATGAATGTAATAAATAGTTGCTTTTATCATTAATAAAAGTTCTGATGTTGTAGCACACTAATATTATCAAAAAGCACGGCAAAACTGCTCCAGCAATCCTCATATGCCAAGTAAAAAACTGTATTAACTTGGCACTATCAACTGGATAAACAAAATATACAAACGGTGCGCCTACAGCTAAAATCGTGTTTATAAATAGTGGTAAAATAGTAATTTTATTGTTTGAAGCTAAACTAATATCATTGGAACTTAGCATTATTAAATAGACTAAAAACATTCCTTGAGTAAAAGCAAACTGCAATAAATGTCCGCCTCCCCAAAAGAGATATTCGTAAAATAAATTATTATCTGAGTGATATAGACCTGGAGGCATATTATTATATGCTAAAACAAAGCAAAGAAATGACGATACAAGTATAATAACTAGCCCAATTTGTCCAACAGAGAGAAATGAAACCTCTTTTTTTGATGTGTATGCTAGCATTGTATTTACTAATATACTGGCAATAAATAAACTGAGTCCAAGTAAAAATAATTTGTTTTGTAATACGGGAATATAGTTACTTTTGATAACTTCAGTGTTTGGAACGAATGCAGATATAAACATGAGCAGCATCGAAAGGGTTGATAGAACCCATGAAAAGTTAAACCAACTATTGGTATTTTGTAGGTTTATGATAAAGAGCAGAGATATTATAGAGCACATCCACACTAAAATTGACAAGTTCACGTGTATTACCAGCGCATTATCAAAAATATATTGTGCAGAAGGAACAAGAGAGGAGATAAAAGGCAATCGTAGAAAAATAACAATTATTGACAGTAACCCAGAGCAAGCAAGAGCACATACTGCCAAGAACATCCATTTTCTACAGAGCGGAGCGTTGTCTTGTATATTAAGCACAATCTTTTTTCTCAATTTTGTTCAATACAATATATAACACTGCAATAATACCTAAAACATAGCAATAGTATACGTGTGGCACGACTGCCAAAGGTGAAACTCCAGCAATAGTGCTAGCCAAAAGCAATTGAGCGCCATACGGTATTAATCCTTGAAATACACAAGAAAATATGCCTAGCCATGCTGCACTATAGTGAGGCGGTATTTCATATTTCTTAGCAATATCTCTAGCAATTTCACCACTAAAAATTATAGCGATGGTGTTATTTGCAAGTAAAATATCAAATATGCTGACTATTTTTGCAATAAATAATTGCGCAGTTTTTTGTCCACCACGTTGTATCATAACCCGAGATGAAAGTTTATCTGCAAACTCCTTAGAATTTTTACCTACCAGTCCTGAAAGCCCGCCAACCATCAATGACAGTAGCATAATTTCATGCATACTCATAAACCCCTTAGTGATGTTTTGGCTTAAAAACAATAAACCATAATTGTTGTTATTTATAAATCCAATGATTCCAGCAAAAGTTATGCTTAAAACCAATGCCGTAAATACATTTATTCCAAAGTTTGCAAGCAATATAAGTATGATGTAAGGAGCCACAAGCAATAAAGAATACTCCTTAACTGAAATAGCAGCACTATTGCTTGAGCTATAAAATAATATAATTATTGTGAATATAGAAGCAATTAGTGCCACTTTTGCATTCAGTTTTAATTTTTTCTTTATATCAGCCTTTTGAGACATCACAGATGCAATTGTAGTATCAGAGATAATAGATAAATTGTCGCCAAACATTGCTCCTCCTACAACGGTTGCCACTCCTAAGGAAGGAGAAATCCCAGCTTGTGTCAGTTCAACTGCAACAGGAGCAATTGTTGCAATGGTGCCCATTGATGTACCAATAGCAGTGGAGATGAAAGCTGCTACAAAAAATAATCCTATGAGTAAAAATTGTGTTGGTATAAATGAAAGAGCCAAATTAACTGTGGCATCAGCACTACCGATTGCTTTAGTTACTTCACTGAATGCACCTGCAAGTAAGAAAATGATACACATAGTGATAATATTACGATCTCTTACCCCATCTAGAAAGGCATACATTTTTTCTTCAGTATTGCCCTTGTATAAAATCCAGCCCAGAGCTATGGCAGGAGCAATGGCTACCAGTGGAGATAACTGATAAAAAGCATTTGACACGCCAAGAACACTCAACCACTATCGGCTGAGAGCCGAAAGGTTGGATATAGCGCTGGAAGCGCGATGAGAAGCTAAAGCTACTCCAATCTTATACTAGATATAGAATGAGGCTGATGTGCATCTGTATGTTTATTGATGTACTCATTAATGACTTCATCTGTGATATGTCCGCTGGTAGCACTAAAGTATCCTCTTCCCCAAAAACGCTTTCCCCAGTACATTTTATTTAGCTCTGGAAATTCTTGTTGAACTTTGCGTGAAGACCTGCCTTTGGCTCTTTGAACAAAATCACTCACAGCTATATGAGGAGGTATTACTACGAATAAATGTAAATGATCTGATGATATTACTCCGTTTTCTATCTTAATCCCCATTTCTTCAGATACTTCTGCTATGATTGTTCGTATTCTCTCCTTCATAGCCTTAGTTAATACTCTGTACCGATATTTTGTAATCCAGACTATATGGTACCTATGATAAAATACAGTGTGTTTTCCTTTGTCATATTCCGTCATAACTATACTTTATAAAGTACAGTTATGACATTGACAAACTAAAGTTTCTCCACCTAGAAGGTGGAGGCTTGTACCATCTTATGGAAAGTAAAATATATACCACTTCCTACAAAAAGAAATAGGAACAGTAAAATAGGCAAAAAATTTGCAAGATAAAACATACCTCTACTCCAGCTCTGATAAACGCAAATCAACTATGATATGATTTATATTATTATAAACCACAGTTAGCACCTTGACCAAGGTTTTTCTAGAAAGCAATCTACCAGAAAAGGTTTCCATGAAAAGGACTATTATAATATATCATCTACTTGAATAAAACTGGGAGATAGAATAAGTAAAAAATATGAATGACATAACAACAAAGCAAGTCATATCCTTATGGGACACACAAGTTGGTGGGTTTTTGCCGGATAAAAGAGAAATGGAGATTGATAATATTTTTTTAATCTAATGCTTCAATGTTTCCGACATAGGAAAAGTATCATCTTTATTTTCTATAGAGGAAGGCACACTATTTTGATTATCATCACCATTAATTGGAGTAGTAGGGTGCATTAAAGCAACTTTCGTAACTTCATCAATATTCTTAGCAAAAACTACGTTGATCCCTTCTTTGATGCTTGCCGGAATTTCTTGCATATCTTTCTCATTTTCACTTGGTATAATCACAGTTTTGATTGATCCTCTGAGCGCTGCAAGCAATTTTTCTCTCAAGCCCCCGATAGCTAAAACTCTACCACGCAATGTCACTTCGCCTGTCATAGCAACATTTTTGTTAACTGGTATATTTGTCATAAGAGAAACAATAGACGTACATACCGCGCCGCCAGCAGAAGGGCCATCTTTTGGTACTGCACCCTCAGGTACATGTAAATGTATATCATTATTTTGGAATTTTTCGGGCTTTATACCAAAAAACAAACAATTTGATCGAATATAACTATACGCAGCTTTTATAGATTCTTGCATAACCTCTCCAAGCTTTCCTGTGTATTTTATTTCTCCCTTGCCCGGAATTAGGACTGATTCTATCATCAAAATATCACCACCTGTTTCAGTATAGGCGAGCCCAGTTACTATTCCTACTAAACTCTCATTTTCCGCAATGCCAAAGGTATATTTACGTACCCCTAAATAATCTTGTAAATTGTCAACCCCTACGGATATTTTCTTATTTTTATCAGTCAATATTTCTTTAACTGCCTTTCTCATGAGCTTTGCAAGCTCCCTTTCCATACTCCGCACACCACTTTCACGTGTATATAAACGTATCAACTCGTATAACGCCTCATTAGTTATGTCCCATTCCTTCTGATACAAACCATGCTCCTTCTTTAACTTCGGAATAAGGTGGTGTGTAGCAATACTGATTTTTTCATCTTCAGTATACCCGGACAATTGTATAATTTCCATCCTATCACGCAAAGGATGTGGTAAATTTAAGCTGTTTGCCGTAGCTACAAACATTACACTTGAAAGATCAAACTCAACTTCCAAGTAATGATCCGTAAAGTGTTTATTGTGCTCAGTATCTAAAACCTCAAGTAATGCAGATGCAGGATCGCCACGCGAATCAGAACCCATCTTATCTATTTCATCAAGCAGAAAAAGCGGGTTGCATGAATTAGCTTTTTTCATGTGTTGAATGATTTTACCAGGCATTGAGCCAATATAAGTTTTCCTATGCCCTCGTATCTCAGACTCATCACGCACACCACCAAGAGCTATGCGAACAAAATCTCTTCCTACTGCTCTTGCCATAGACTTAGCTAAAGAAGTTTTACCAACACCTGGCGGTCCAACTAAGCAAAATATAGGACCTTTTATCTCTTTTACTCTTTTTAATACCGCTAAAAATTCTATTATTCTATCTTTTACTTTCTCTATGCCATAATGATTTTCATCTAAGATTTTCTTAGCTGCATTTAAGTTAATTTTTGCATCTTTGTACTTTCCCCATGGCAACTCAAGCAACCAATGCAAGTAACTAGATATAACTGTAGCTTCAGGAGAAATGGGATTCATTTTCTTGTATCTCTTCAAATCAGTTATAGCTTTCTCTCTTGCTTCCTGAGAAAGCTTTGTTTCATTTATCTTTTTTTCAAATTCATTGAGTATATTCCCTTCATCACCATTCTCAAATTCGCCTAATTCTTTCTGTATAGCTTTCAATTGTTCGTTAAGGTAGTAAACTTTCTGAGTGCTTTCAACTTGCGATTTAATTGTCTTATATAAACGGTTTTGTGCGTTCAAAATACTCATTTCTCTCTCAATAAAAGCAAAAGCTTTTTTTAAACGCTCTTCTGGGTCATAAGCCTCAAGTATGCTTTGTTTATCTGATACTTTTATATTTAAATGTGAAGCTACCGTGTCTACAAGTTGATCAACTTCTTTGATTTGATCAATGGAGTTAATGGCAACCTCGGGCTGATTTTTCTTGTTTAGCTTACACCAGCTATCGAACGCGTCTACAACAGACCGCCTTAAAGCTTCTAAATCAATATTGTCTTCATCTTCTTTATAATGATTGTCTAACTCTACCCTGGCTTGTAATAAAGTATGAGAGCTAATATATTCTACAACTCTTCCCCTTCTTATCCCCCGGATTATAACTTTTACTGCATTGTCAGGTAATTTTATTAACGGTTGTACAATGCTTGCTAACACACCTACTTCATAAAGATCTTCAGGCTCTGGATTATCAACAGAGCCATCTTTCTGTGCTACAAGAAAAATCTCATTTTGGTGATTACTACTACTTATTGCATACTCTAGTGCATTAACAGATTTTTCTCTGCCTATGAATAAAGGCACCATTATATTTGGAAAAATTACTACATCTCTTAAAGGTAATACTGGCAATGCAGTAAAACTAGAGCTTACAGCACGTTCAATGTTCATAATATATGCCTCAAATTAATCATTAACCGTTATAACATTGCCATTGTTATTATGATTAACCGTTGCTTTTCCTAATTCTACCATTTTCTTAGTGATTACTATAGTGCTACCTTCAAAGCCTCCGTTTCCAGATGTATACATAATGTCAAGCAAAAGTGACTCCAAGATAGCACGTAACATTCTTGCACCTGTTTTGTAGCTTATAGCCTTTTTAGCAATAGCTGATATTGCTTCATCTGAAAACTCAAGGTTTACTTTGCTAAACGCAAGCAATGCTTTGTACTGTTTTATTAGTGCATTCCTTGGCTCTGTCAACACATGTATTAAATCTTCATGATCCAGCTCATCTAAAACAGCAGTTATTGGAACCCGCCCTACAAATTCGGGTATTAAACCGAATTTGATTAAATCTTCAGGTTGAACATCATGTAAAGCATTCTTTTTCTTTTGCTCTTTAGACTGACTTATATCTGCTCCAAAGCCAACTGACGTTCCCTTTTTTCTCGCTTCAATAATTTTATCGAGGCCTTCAAAAGCTCCTCCACAAATAAACAGTATGTTACTAGTATCCACTTGTATAAACTCTTGTTGTGGGTGTTTTCGCCCTCCTTGTGGCGGAACATAAGCAACTGTACCCTCCATAATCTTAAGCAGAGCTTGCTGGACCCCTTCACCTGAAACGTCACGGGTTATTGAAGTGCTTTCAGATTTTCTTGTAATCTTGTCTATTTCATCTATAAACACTATACCACGCTGTGCTTTTACAACGTCATAATTTGCAGCTTGTAATAAACGCGACAACACGCTTTCTACATCATCACCCACATAACCTGCCTCAGTTAAAGTTGTCGCATCAGCCATAGCAAATGGCACATCTGAAACTTTAGCAAGTGTTTTGGCTAGCAAAGTCTTACCAGAACCAGTGGGACCAATAAGCATTATATTTGACTTCTCGATTTCAATATCACTTATAGCATGAAATTGTACCATGGATTGACAATGGTTATACATAGCTACAGATAAAACGTGTTGCGCGTGTTCTTGACCTACAACATGCTTGCTGAGAAAGTTTTTTATATCCTCAGGTTTCTTTAGTAATAGCTTCATATCAGATATACGATCTGAATTAAAAGATCTATCTTTCTTTTGACTTATTGCTTTATGAGATAATTCTATGCACTCATTACAAATAAACACCTTTAAACCATCCGAAGAGTTAGTAATCAATTTATCTACTTCATCTTGCGCCTTGTTGCAAAAAGAACAGTAGTGTAAATCATTATTGTTATCCATTAACCCACCTTTTGTTTAACTTTAATATTTTCAATTTCAATATCTGTACGCTCAGCTATCACCCTGTCAATTAAGCCAATTTTCCTTGCTTCTTCAGGATCCATGAATTTATCTCTTTCCATCATTCCTTCAATTTTCTTCAGTGAATTTCCAGTATGTTTTTCATAAATTTGATTTAGTTTTTTCTTAACCCGCAAAATTTCATTAGCATGTATTTCTATATCAGTTGCTTGACCATGATAACCACCAGATGGCTGATGTATCATAATTCTTGAATGAGGTAGAGAGTAGCGCTTACCTTTTGTACCAGCTGCAAGCAATAAAGAACCCATAGACGCAGCTTGACCTATACATAAAGTTGAAACGTCTGGGTTTATATACTGCATTGTATCGTAGATCGACAAACCAGCAGTTACAACACCACCTGGTGAGTTGATGTACATACAAATGTCTTTATCGGGATTTTCCGATTCTAAAAATAAAAGCTGTGCTACTATTACACTGGCCATATTGTCTTCAATAGGACCTGTTACAAAAATTATTCTTTCTTTCACTAGTCTTGAATATATGTCATAAGCGCGCTCACCGCGACTAGTTTGTTCAACTACAATTGGTATAAGAGTCATACCTTTTCCTATTAAATATTATCAAATAATTCCTTTAATTCTTTCACAGAAACAATCTGCTCTTCTTTACTAACTTTTTCTATTATATAATCTGTCACTTTATACTCAAGCGCTTGCCCTCTAACTAATTCTTGAAATTGTTTATTTGATTCAAAATGCTTAAGTACTCTGTCAAATTGCACATCTTTACTGACATATTGATTTACAATAACACTCAAAACATCATTTTGAGTTAATGATATTTTATGTTCTGCACTAAATTTCATAAATAACATAGCAAGCTTTACACGTTTTTCAGCTTCTTTACGAGAATCATTTTGAGCACCCAATTCTCCTTCCATTCTTTGTTGCTCCTGTTTTACTATGTCTGTGGGTAAATCAAAACTATAATTAGCATTCAAATAATCAAACAGCTCCTTTTTAATTAAGAGATTTCTCATTTCGGTGCACTGATCACCAATCATTTTTTTTGCATGATTTATTAGCAAAGAATAATCTTTAAACCCAATACTCTTAGCTATTTCATCATCATTTTCAAAATCTTTGGCAATTTGAATCTCATTAACTCGCACAGAAAAATCAGCTTCCTGTCCTGCAAGGGAAATGGCTTGGTAATTTTCAGGAAATTTCAACTTAAAGTTCTTTGTTTCTCCCTTTTTCATACCAGTTAATTGATCCTCAAAACCATTAATAAATGTGCCAGACCCTAAATTAACGGCAAAATTTTTGCTACTTCCACCTTGAAAGAGCTTATTCCTAATCCGCCCTTCAAAATCAATTATCAATTTATCCCCATCTTTCGCTTGATAAGAAGCATCATCAACAGAGGCGAAATTGGGGAACTTTGTTTTAATAGAATCAATAAATTCTTTTATATCTTCCTCTTCAATCTTTGCTTCAATTTTCTTTAAGTTTATTTTGTCAAGATCTATCACTGGTACTTCAGGCATCGACTCAAAAGATAGCTTGTATACAAAATTGCCCTCCTCATTTTCTTTGCCCAGATCTGGTAATGATATAACATCAACCTTAGGATAAATGTGAGACTTGACTTCAATTTTTTTCATCAAATCACTTGAGCAATAATCAATTGTATTATTTATCACATATTCCAAAGCCTCGTTTTTATAATTTGCAACAACAAGGTCATAGGGCATCTTTCCAGCCCTAAACCCAGGTGATTTTGCATTTTCTGCTATCTCTTGCAACCTGGAATTTACCTTTTGTTTTACATAATCACTACCAACTGTGATTTCATACTCATACTTTAGTTTATCTATACTAAGCTCTTTGTAGGTATATACGCTACTTACTTCGACTGTATTTTGAGGTATATTATTAGACATCATAATTCATTTATTAACATTTTAATTCATATCTTAATAGAGTCATTTTACCAGAATTTAAGTTAAACACAATCCTTAAGAACAGGTTTTTACACAAACAAAAGTGTATTTAGTGATTATAAATTTTCCCTTAAAACCTAAGTTACATGACTTTAAAGTGCGGATAGAGGGACTTGAACCCCCACGAGCAAGCTCACCAGGACCTAAACCTGGCACGTCTACCAATTCCGCCATATCCGCAAGAAATTTTCAGTACCCTATTATAGGTATTCCATTAAAAATATTCAAGGTTTAAAGTCTTACCTAATTTATGGTATTTACACAATCAAAAAAGCTTATTAACATTTCTTAATGAAAGCTCTAAACCATGAAAATCAATAATGAGATTAATAACAAGCTTCTTACTCGCAATTTTTTTGATTACACAAAGTGGTTGCACAACCCTTATAATAGGTGGTGTGGTGGCTACAGCGACAGCAACAGCAATAACAATGCAGGACAAATCCTTGGGAAATATCATTGATGATACGACTATGGTCATCAGAATTAATAAGGGGCTCTTAAAACATGGGCTATTTTCATCCATAAAGGTTAAAGTAAGTGAAGGAAGAGTATTGCTCATTGGAAGTGTTGACACTCCTGAAAAACAACTTACAGCAGAAAAAATAGCTTGGCAGCAAAAAGAAATTAAAGAAGTGATAAATGAAATAAGAGTAATACCAATTCAAATGGCTTCCATGCTAGACACCACTGTAGATGGCATGATAACAGCGGAAATAAGAACAAGACTCCTGGGAAAAAGAAATATTAAGTCAATTAATTATAGCGTTAATACGGTTGATAGAGTTGTTTATTTGATGGGTATAGCCCAAAACAAAGCGGAATTAAAAGCTGTAATAGCAATTGCAAGAAAAGTAAAGGGAGTAAAACAAGTTGTAAGTTATGTACGATACAGGTACAGTAAGTTACGCCATTAGGCAAAAATCGCTTTCAAATTATAACATTTGTACAGTTGTGACAATAGGTAGAGAACATAAATGAAAATTGCCTTTCAGATGGATGAAAATATAAATTTTGAAACTGACACTACATTCGTGCTAATAAAGGAAGCACAAAGGAGGAAGCACGAAGTTTTTGTCTATGCTCCTAACAATTTAGCACTAAAGCTAAACCATCCAATTGCTCTGGCTCAGAAAGTCAGCGTTGATGATTTTAGTTTTATCTCTAAAGAGGATGTAGCAATCAACTTGAATGAAATGGACATCATATTTATCAGACAGGATCCACCCTTTGATATGCGTTATATTACAACAACATATATCTTAGAAAAAACCAGCGCATTGGTAATTAACAATCCAACAGAAATAAGAAATTGTCCTGAAAAATTGATAACTTCATTATTTCCAGAGCTAATTCCGCCAACTTTGATTACTGAAAATATATCAATGATTAGAGATTTCTACTACAACTATCAAGATATTATTCTGAAGCCATTGTATAGTTATGGAGGAAACGATGTGATAAGAATACAAGATGAGAATAGTATTCAAGTAGTAGTGGATCTCATGATAGCAAAATACGAATGCCCTGTGATTGCACAATCATTTTGTAAAAACATAGATAAAGATAAAAGAATATTGCTACTTTATGGCCAACCAATTGGTGTAATGAAACGAATTCCAAAAATCAGTGGAGAGATCAGAACAAACATGCGACTTGGAGCAAGTTTTGAGCCCGCTCAAATGAACGATAGAAACAACGAAATATGTAACAAAATTGGTCCTGAATTAAAGAAAAGAGGGCTAATATTTGTTGGTATTGATATTATAGATGACTTCCTGCTCGAAATTAACACAACTTCACCCACGGGAGTAGTTTATATCAATAAATTGTATAATATATCGCTAGAAAAGGATCTTTGGGACGTGTTTGAAGAAAAAGCAAGCAGCCATCAACTAAACCTGTGAACAATCACCTTAACAAACTCAGTAGTCCCATTCTTTATCCCTGTTTTTTCTGTACTATTGGTCATATCACGCAATTTTTGAGAATTATTTAATAGATCAAATAGTACCTCTGTTAGATTTTTTTTTGCTTCACTATTCTGCTCAACTATTATAGCTGCTCTCGAGTCTTCAATATATTTTGCGTTATAAAATTGGTGATTATCTTTTGAGTAAGGGTAAGGAATATATATAGCAGAACGCCTAGCAAGAGTGATCTCTGCTATTGAAGTTGCTCCTGCTCTGCTAATTACCAAGTGAGCATTGGCCAGTCTATTCTCCATATCATCAAAAAATTCACTCAATTCACAATCGATCTTTTCACTTTTGTATAGACTTTTGACCTTGTTTACATTTTTCTTCGTACATTGCTGCGTCACTCTAATTTTCTTTTTCATTTTAATAGGTAAATCACAAATTACGCTGCTTACTACATCATCAAAAAAATTTGCACCTTGGCTGCCTGCTATGACCAATATATTTAGGATTTTCTCAGTGCTAGAATGGCTCTGTGCTTTTATATCAACAAAATTTCCTGTAAAAATACATTTATTGCCCTCTGCATATTTAGTCTCCGGAAAGCTGGTTGCAATTAATTTTGCACTCTTGAAAAAGAATCTATTTACTCTCCCTAAAACTGTGTTTTGTTCATGTAAAATTATAGGTATAGAAAGAACTCTTGCTGCAAGAAGAGTTGGAAAAGAAGCATAGCTACCAAAACCAATGACCGATTTTGGTTTTAATTTTCTTACTTGATACAGTGCTAACATAGAGCTGTATATCAAGAAAAGGAAAAACTTAAATTTGTTGCTGCTTGGTCTACGTAATGGTAAGGTGTAGCTTTCTATGTCGGTATTTTTATTTGTTTTTTTATCAGTGAATAATATGCAATTGTATCCTTGTGTCTTTAGTGCTTTTGCTAAAGCTATGGCCGGAAAGATATGCCCACCTGTGCCACCTGTTGCTAAAATAATATCCATCTGTAAATAATAAATCCTAGATTGTTAACTGTTATTTAACAATTTGCACGTAGAATTTTATTAAGCGTTATGATAGTTGAGTTAAAAATGCCTAAAAGTAATAGTAAAAAAGAACCTAATGAGAAAAATAAACCTCAAGAACAAAGAGAAGGCAGAAGCGGAGGTTTTTTAGAACTGCTAAAAAATATAATAAAAATTCTTTTCAATTCGGTCGTTGACCTACCTGAGCACGAGCAGCATAATAAAATGAAAAGCACTAATCTACAACAAGGTTTGGATACTAAAGGAAAAGGCCCAGAAGATCTTCATCCAAAGGCAAAGCTTGAAGTTAAAGAAGCAGCTAAGGGATTGAAAGAAGAGTTACAGAATTCTGATGCTGGTGGTAATCAATCTATTGAAACTAAAGTGCCTAATCAAACTACTACTCAAGACATTGACAACTCTAAAACGATGGAACGTTAGTTCAACTATTTAACATCTGCAGCAAGCACTGATTCATGTATCATCTCTGAAATGGTTGGATGAGGAAAAATCGTAGATTTTATGTCGAAGTCTGTTCCTTCTAGTTGCTTTGCAAGAGCAAAATTGCTAATTAACTCCGTTACTTCTGCACCTATCATGTGGCTACCCAGAATTTCTCTGGTTTTTTTATCTATAATCGTTTTCACTAACCCTTCAGTTTCACTGAGTGCAACAGACTTACCATTAAAGTTAGAATGAAATTTTCCTATTTTTATATCATACCCACCTTTTATTGCCTGTTCCTCAGTAAGGCCGATGCTCGCTATTTGTGGATGAGAATAAGTGCAATTTGGTATGCACTCTTTTTTTAACGCATGAGTACCTTTACCAGCAATCTTTTCAATGCAGATCACGGCTTCATGGCTCGCTTTATGTGCTAAACATGGTGGGCCAGCTACATCACCTATTGCATACACATTTGATTCACTAGTTTCATACCATTCATTTATTTCAATAAAACCAGAAGGGCTTAATTTAATTTTTGTATTTTCTAAACCTATATTTTCAGTATTTGCCTGAATGCCAACCGCAACAATCACCCTATCAAATTCTTTGCTCTCACCACTACTTAGTAGCACTTGAGCAGAGTCTTTATTTTTAGTCAAAGCTTTTACGCTACTATTTGTATATATTTTTATCCCCTGTTTTGTGAATATTTCTTGTGCTAAATCTGAAATGTCTTTATCCTCCAGCGGCAAAATAGTGCTCTTTATCTCTATGATTGTTACATCAACCCCCAAAGTACTATAAAAACTTGCAAATTCTATTCCAATTGCACCAGACCCTATAATTAGTAGTGATTTTGGTAATTTGCCCGGCATCATAGCATGCTGCGCATTCCATATTAAATCTCCATCTGCCTCTATTCCAGGCAGATTCCGTGCCCTCACGCCTGTTGCTAAAATGATATGCTTGGAAACAATTTCTTGTTCTTCCTTATCGCCAGCAACTTTTATAGTACCATTGCCTGCAAGTTTACCAAAACCTTGATGAACTTTGATATTATTTTTTTTCATCAAATATGCAACACCGCTTGACAATTTATCAACAACGTTTCTTGAGTATTTCACTATTGATTGTATATCAAAATTCGCTCCCTTTACTTCTATACCAAACTCTTTTGATCTTTTTATTAGCCTATAAACCTCAGATGCTCTAAGCAGTGATTTTGTTGGTATACATCCCCAATTTAAGCATATACCGCCTAAATTTTTTTCTTTTTCCACAATTGCAGTTTTAAACCCAAGCTGTGCCGCCCTAATTGCCGCTATATAACCACCAGGACCGCTACCTATAACCGTAATATCATACTCATTCATCAGTTTTCTTCGTATTCAAAAAGATTATATATAACAGATGAAACCCATACAATCAATGGTCTGTCATCTACCGTCTTAAGAGTCAAGATAAAAGTTGTTATTTTTTATCATGGCATTTAAACAAACGATAATTTTTCTCATGACAGCAACTAATGCAACCTTAGCAGCTTTGCCAGAATCAACCAAACGCTGATAAAACGCTTTCATTTTTCTGTTGTGGCGCATAGCAACAAGAGCTGACATGTATAGTGCTTTCCTTGCATAAAACCTGCCTCCTTTGATTTGAGCTTTGCCAACTTTTCTTCCACTTTCACTAGTTTTAGGTGCAACTCCAACTAAGCATGCAATTTCTCTATTCTCTAATCTACCAAGCTCAGGCACCTCTGTCAGTAGAACGCTCGCCGTCTTTGATCCAATACCTTTATAGCTGATTAAAAGCTCATTTTTTCCTTTCAATTCAGCTATTGCGTCTTCTATGTCTTGCCTAATTTCTTTCAATTGTTTTTCAGCAAACCCTATCTGTCTTTCTATGTATTCTCTAGCTTTTCCCGTCGCACTTTGCAGGCGACACTTGTTTGCATGAATTGCATCATTTAAATTACGCTCAACTGCCCCCAGCTCCTTTAATTCCTCTTGCTTTTGTGAAATTATACATCCTTTTACTTCACCGTCTTTACTGACAAATTCAGCGTATTTTTCCAGTAATTTAGCATCTAACTTGTCAGTTTTTGCAAAATGATTGCAAGCTTTGGCAAATGCATATACCCGATTCGGGTGAGCTTTATGGACAGTTATCTTGCAACAATTCTATAATGAGCTTTTCATAGCCACCAGTTTACATATAACTTGATGGGTAAATCGACTATATTTGTTTCTATAAACTTAGATATAGCATCACTCACGTTTGCTATGCGCTTATGCTTGCCATTAATTGAGATGTCCAATGCTTCCTTGGAAACATCTACTCCCATGAAAATTATTCTAGCCATTTTTGTACCTATAAATATAATCAAACAATAATGCAAAATGCTGTATACAGGATTGTAATTCGATCTTTTAGATCCACCTACCGTTCGTACTACATTTTGTTTTAAGCCTTACTATTACCCACAAATAAAAACATAGTATTGTATTTACTCAAATAATTTAATTTTATTAACCTGAAAGCTTATTAGATTAAAATTATTAAACTAAGAGTTATAATTTTAGCAACTAAAAGCTGTAAATTGCACCATATAAACAGTTATTTCAAGCAAAAGTTATGCCATTAAGAGCTATGCAACAAACATTTATATTTGTGGGTAATAGTAAGATCTAAATCCGATAGAGCATTGTTGGCACACCATCAAAAGTCGCCTCAGACCTCTAATGCATCAATGTACAGACTTACACCTTTTAGTTGGTAATACCATTTTAGACGTTTATCATTCGTTTTAGAAAATACTATAGGAGGTTGTCCACAAACCAGTAAATCAAGCATATTCCCTACTTAACATAACTTTACTCATAGCCAGATATATGAAACTTTCAGTAGATGTTGTAAGTAAATCGTACTCCTTTGATAGCCTTCTATTTCTATTGATCCAAGCAAAAGTCCTCTCTACCACCCACCTTCTCGGCTGTACTGAAAATCCAGGATCCCGTTGTGGCAATAGTTCTAGTGGTGTATCTTTATGCACCCAAAACCTACATGGAGGCCTTTTGACAATTTCAATATCTATCCCATATTCTCTCTTTACGTAATCCTTTAAATCTTTTCCTTGGTATCCCATATCAGCCCACATTTTCTTAATATTGCTGTATTTTTCCTTCATATTGTCCAATGCCATCTTCACCCCATCTCTGTCATTTTCGCTTGCAGCTCCTACATAGCAACCAAGCACAAATCCTTGAGTATCTGTGATTATATGTCTTTTTCTCCCCTTTACCTTTTTCGCACCATCATAACCTTTGCCCCCCCTTTTTCCGTGGTTTTTACCGATTGACTGTCCACTATGCATGCGCTCGGCTTCCCATTTTTGACCTACTATATTTAGTGATATCATAGTTCATTTTCTCAAAAATTCTCTGCTTTTTCCATCTTCTAAACTGTTCATGCACAGCCTTCCACGGCGGAAAATCGTGTGGTAAATAGCGCCATTGACATCCTGTGCGCAGTATATAAAGAATTGCATTTACTATCTCACACTTACTGTATTTTGGTGGCCTTCCTCCTTTCTTGTACGATACTCTGAAGTGTTTTTCTATTCTTGCCCATTCCCTTTTACTTAAATCTGTTGGATATTTTTTCCTCATCTCTTACCTCAATATTCTTTCTTTATATACTACGTATTCCTTGGTTTGTGGACAAACTCTAGTAGCGGAATGACGAATTTTTGTTTTTCAAATTGTCAGTAAATCTAAGTCAGTTTAGCTATATAAAACATAGTATAAAAAGAGCTATTTTAGCAAAATTTTAAACAAATAAAGTTAATTACTTCACAATTGATACCTTACGAGAAAAGCACATTTGATACAGATTTAAAATACAAGTTAACGGATTATTATGATTTTTACCAAGATAATAATATAGTAAGGTTTGGTAGTGAGGTATCAAAATGGGAAAATACACTAACGCATGGTTTTATAAGAAGACTGACCCAAATCATCACGATTGTGCAAATGATGGCACTTGCGGGCAATCTATAAAGGATTTTAGGATTGGTGATTCTGATATTTTCTTCTATGATAGTAATGGAACAGCGATTGCGCAGATACCTAAGTTGCCTAACGGAAACTCTATTACATACCGTAATAATTCATATAAAATTGCACAATCAAAAAACTTTGGTGAGAATACAAAATACGTAGGATTACAAGATGTATTACCTAATCAATTCAATTTTGAATATGGAAGTTGAATTGCGTAATACATTATGACAATGTATCGCAACGGGAGCAAGATCAAATAAAGCTTGATATTCAAAATGCCTATGAGGCATATAAAGCAAAGTTTTGTATGGATAGTGATACTCAAGTGACTGTGCATACCTATGTTTTTAATAATAAATATGATTATAAGGGATATGGCACTTTGGTTCCTGGGTTTTCATGGAATCAATCTTCGCTCAATATTTCTGGTGGGATGACAAATGGAGAAAGCGTATTGCTCTATAAAAACGCTTATACGGACAACGTTTTAGCCCATGAATTTGGTCACGTATTTCAATTCAAGTTTTCCCCAACAAAAGTAAGAGAATTGGACTATAAAAATAGTCAGCTGATGGCAAATGCAATTGGACTTGAGGTAGAAGAAAAAAATTATAAAGCTATTTGCAAGCAGATGGGTGTAGATGAATATGAAGACCGTGGATGGATATTTAGTTTTAAATACAAAGGCACCACTTATAACGTAAGATGCAAGGACTTTTCAGAAGAAGAAAAATTTCAATTTATCAAAGACATTAAGAACTCTCATGAATCGCTCGTTAGTGAATGTGATGGATTGGGGAACGATAATACAACTTTAGTGATTTACATTGATGAAAATAAGGAGATAAGTCGAATGTATTTTCAAAACTCCGACAAAAATATATTCAAACAGCTAGATAAGACATTTATAAGCAGAAGTAAACCTGAACAAGATGTGGAAAAATCAAGTGAAGTAGAACAAAGTAATGTAGAAGAAGAAAAAAGTAGCCAGCAAGACACTCAGCAACCCAGTAATTTCTTATCCAATATTTTTTCAGCAATTAAATCCATTATTGATTCTATCTCATCACTCTTTTCATGGTTATTTGGGTCGAAAGAGAAAGAGTCTAATCAACAATCTGATGATAATCCTTCTTTGTTTAAGCTCGATGCTAATGAGTTAGATCACGAAGTTAAGCCTGATGCCAATGAGTTAGGTCACGATGTTAGAGATCACTTATCAGACAATTATAACCATTACAACTCATCTGATGGGCTAATGTAATATAGCTAATTTACAGTATCTGTTCAGATGCATGGCTAATGTACAAATATTGAAACAAAAATTCCAGTGCCCCTGTGATGTCATTCCAGTGCTTGACACTGGAATCCAGCTTTTAATCGAAAATGTTGTATAGTGCACAATCAATTTTTCTGGATCCCAGTGGGCTTTGTTGCATCGCTCAAGTGAAAAGAACTGGCAGTTACTGACAAAATTCATTATAAATAGCCATTTAACTGTTGAAGAAAAAATATGCCACAAAAAATGAGAGTCAGTAACTGCCATGAATATAACAAATTTCTCCAAGAAAGAGGAAGCATTTTTTGTTATATCAATGACGCCATAGAAAATTGGTACGAGAATTGTCCAAAAATGCAGGGCGGCAACTATATTTATAGTGATAAAGTTGTGATTTTGGTGCATATAATCGTCAGTTTCTTTAGAATTGGTTTAAGACAAACAGTCGGGTTTATAAAAGGGTATTTGCAACAAATAGGAAGAGATTTGGCAGTTATCAGCTATTCACAAGCATCAAGAAGGTTTAAGAAACTTAATATTAAGATCAATGATTGCAGAAAATAATATGGAAGATATCGAAATTGCTATAGACAGTACAGGAATTAGTATATACAACAACACACAGCAAGGAAAATAGCACTGACAGAAAATATCGTGGCTATGAGCAAACGAGAAAATTGCACGTAATGTTGAATATAAACAACAAAAAAGCCATAGCTGTAAAATACAGTAACGGTGTCTACTCTGATCACTATGGAGCTTGTGATTTGCTAAAAGAAGTTGATTTTCAGCATGCCATAAAAGCACTATATGCAGATAGAGCATGTGATAGGCACAAGTTTTATAAGTTGTGTAACGAATATGATATAAAGACAAAAATTCCACCAATAAACAATGCGGCAGAACATCCAGAAATAGATTATATGTCTGACAGGAATGCTGCTATTAGGTTAATAAAATTATACGGTGAAGATGGCATGAAAGAATGGAAAAAAGAAGTAAATTATGGGAAAAGATCTTATATTGAAGGGTTTTTCTCAAGATTAAAGCAAATATTCGGATTTAGTTTTAGGAATAAATCTGAGATAAATCGAGAAAAAGAACTGCTAATCAAATGCTATTTGCTTAATAAATTCACTGATATTGGTATGGCTAAATTTGAGATAGTTATATGAATTTACCATAAATCACCATCTCATAAAGTGTGATGCAACAAAGCCATCCCAGTGTCAAGCACTGGGATGACACCCTCCTTATGGGCCAAAATCACAATGTTCGTACAGTTGTGGATTCATTCGCGGTATCTCGGCATAGATTCCGCTAACAAGTAGCGGAATGACGAATTTGTCGTTTTTTAGATTGTTGTAAGTCAGTTTAGCTATAGCATAATGCTATATTAATAAATAATCTATATAATGCTATTAAATGTAATAATTAAAATCTAAATCACTTTCTCCATAAAAGGAGAAATTTACCTTAATGAAAATATATATATATTTAATATTATTTTTATTTTTTTCTTGCGCTCAACTATATGCTGACGAGGAAATTGCAAAATTTGATTTACTTATTGGCGAGATAAATGAAGCAAGCTTCACTCTTAAAGGTGCAATAAAGGTTACAGTAGAACCAGGCTGGCACATATATTATAAAGATCCTGGAGATTTTGGCCTTCCCACGTCTATTAGTTACAAAGATAATGCATCAGATATAAATATTCACTGGCCTATTCCAAAGGAACATAAAGATAAAGTAGGGAGAGAGACGTTTGTAAGTAACGTATATGAGGATATGGTATTATTTCCCTTTAAGATGAATATATTTTTAAATCAAGGGTATATTGACCTTAACTTCCATATAAATTATGCGATATGTAAAGATAGGTGCATCCCTAAAAATGTTGAGATAAAAATCAGGCAACCATTAAAGGATTTTATAGATTCTGATATCAATAAACTTATAAATGAGTGGTATGAAAAATAGAGTTCTCATGGAGTAGGTGTCATTCCAGCGCGTGACACTGGAATCTCATTTACTTTTTTGTTCACTATGTGAGGAACTTGGGCCTACAAGTATATAAACATAATGGTTTCGCATAAAAAATTTAGATCCCAGTGTCACGCACTAACTGTACGAACATTGAGATATAAGAGTAATTTGTACCAAGAAAAAAGATGTCATCCCAGTGCTTGACACTGGGATGGCTTTGTTGCATCGCTCTTCGGATAGTAGGTAACGCACAATAAATTTATGAAGCTATCTCAAATTTAGCCATACCAATATCAGTGAACTTATTGAGCAAATAGCATTTAACAAGTAGTTCCTTCTCTCTATTTGTCTCAGATTTATTCCTAAAACTAAACCCGAATGTTTGTTTCAGTCGCGAGAAAAAACTTTCTATATAAGATCTTTTTCCATAACTCATCTCTTTTTTCCACTTCTTTATACCATCTTCATCATATGACTTTATGAGCTTGACTGCAGAATTTCTCTCAGCCATATAGTCTAACTTTGGATGCTCTGCTGCGTTGTTTTTCGGAGGAATTTTCGTTTTTATACCATATTGATTACACAGCTTATAGAGCTTTTCTCTGTCATATGCCCTATCTGCATATAGTACTTTTATGACATACTGAAAATCGACTTCTTTTAGCAAATCACAAGCTCCATAGTGATCAGAGTAGACACCGTTACTGTATTTTACAGCTATGGCTTTTTTGCTGTTTGTATTCAACATTACATGCAATTTTCTTGTCTGTTCATAGCTGCGATACTTTCTATCTTCGCTATTTTCTTTGCTATGACCAGGAGTGTTGTTGTATATACTAATTCCTGTACTGTCTATAGCAATTTCGATATCTTCCATATTATTTTCTGCAATCATTGATCTTAATATTGAGTTTCTTAAACCTTCTTGATGATTGTGAATAGCTGATAACTTGCAAATTTTTCCCAATTTGCTCAAGGTATCCTGCTATAAACCCAACTGTTTGCCTCAGGCCTATTCTAAATAAACAAGTTATTATGTGCACCAAAATTACAACTTTATCGCTATAAATATTGTTGCCACCTGGTATTTTTGGACCATTCTCGTACCACTTTTCTATGGCTTCGTTGGTATAATGAAAAATATTTCCTCTTTTTTCTAGAAATTTGTTATATTCGCTATGGTTACTGACCCTCATTTTTTGTGGCATATTTTTTCTTTCAAGGTTAAATGGCTATTTTATAATGAATTTTGTCAGTAATCACTAATTTTTCTGCTGCTATGCAACAAAGCCCACTGGGATCCAGATTGGACACTAAGCTGGTGAGTATAAAAGTAGCTAACCTTATGTTAAAACACAATATTTTTGGTGAGGGGTTGCATTAAAAGCTGGATCCCAGTGGGCTTTGTTGCATCGCTAGCTATGATGGATTAAAGATAAAAAAGATAGCGAATATCAGTAGCTTATTATTCTGGTATTTATAACAAGAACGGTCAATGAATACCTAAATTTGAGTAAAAGAAATTTCACTACCATTTACCAATCCGGCTAAAATTCAAGAATTTCAATGCTTTAGCTATTTTCAATAGAATTAAATTTATTAATATAAATAACAAATTACTATTCTTAAATTTGATCAGATTGATTGCAAAAAAACAAGATTTTCAATAGGTTACTTATAATCCTAACTATAGTTAGCCTTTCATAAGTAGCGATGCAACAAAGCCATTCCAGTGTCAAGCACTGGAATGACATCGTCTTAACATTGTACCATATTACAATGTTCGTACAGTTATGTGTCACGCTACTTGGATGACAAGAAAAGGTTTCTAGAATGACGGAAACGAAGTCATACATAGAAAATAGGTTAGGTATTTTCAATTTTTGTTGTATACTCAAATAAAAATCTCACTTTTACAGATGGATACAGTAAAGTTTGTTTTATTACTGCCAACAATATTACTCATGCTAGTTGCTGGTGTTTACCTATCGATTAAACTAAAATGGCTACAGGTATTTAGATTACCATACGCCCTTTCACTCCTTGGAGCTAAAAAAGGAGAAAATAAATTTTCTTCTATAGCCGCTCTGTTTACAATTTTAGGGGGAAATTTAGGAGTAGGAAATATTTCAGGAACTGCTGTTGCTCTAAAAACCGGAGGACCGGGCTCTATTTTATGGATGGCAATAATTATTGTTATCACTTCTGTGATAAAATATGTCACTTGTTATCTAAGTATAAAAACCAGAAAGGAAAAGAACGAAAGGTTTATAGGTGGCCCTGTAGCCTACATGACTGATGCGTTTAACTCTAGGAAGGCCACAATTGTCTTTCTAGTTATCATGATGATGGTTTCAATAACAGTTGGTAACCTTGTTCAGGTAAATTCTCTATCAATACCACTTAATATGATAGATGTGCCTGTAGTTGTTGGTGGCATTGTAATGGCCATAATATTTTTTGTTGTTGCAGCTCTCAGCTTAAAAAAAATTAAAATTTTTATATCGGCTATGATACCGATAATGACGGTAAGTTACCTCACACTTTGCGGTATCATATTATTTAAATTTAGTGAAAATATTCTTCCTTCTCTAAAACTAATAACAAGCAGTTTTTTTACAACCAGTAGCTTTAACTCTGGTTTATCTCTAGGTTTGATTCTAGAAATGTTGACTATTATTCAAGTCGGAACTTTGCGAGGTATTTTTGCAACAGATATAGGGCTTGGCCTTGAAGGAATCGTACATTCTTCAATTGTTCCTAAGAAAAATAATAATAAATTTATTATTGAGCAGAGTCTAATTACGATAATATCGCCTTTTATAGTTGCGTTTATAGTGTTTATTACAACAATGGTACTGCTTGTCACAGATTCTTGGGTCACTGATTTAGAGAGCACTAACATGTGCATATTTGCTTTTAGAAAGGCAATGAATTGGCCTTATATTGACTATTTAATTATGGCCATAATGTTTTGTTTTGCTTTTACTACTATTTTTACTTGGTTTTTTTGCTCAAAACAGACAATACGCTATGTGTCTATGGATAATAAATACACTAAAATCTGGATTGTAATTTTTACCATGATCATTCCGCTTGGTGCGATAGGTAAAGTCCGGTTGCTATGGGATGTTGCTGATATCTCGATTGCTGCTTTGTTGTTTATCAACATACTCGCTATACTCAAGCTAACCTCTCAAGATCCAGAAGTGTTTACTATGAGTAGCAGACATTTGAAGTTGCAAAAACAGAGCTATAGCTAAAGCAATTTAGGCTATGCAGCTGTTGTGATATAAGAGTGATTTCCGCCAAGAAGGATGTCATCCCAGTGCCCAGACACTGGGATCCAGGAATCTTGATTGGCACTAAGTTAGTGAGCATAAAAGTAGCTAATCTTATGTTAAAACACAACATTTTTGATGGGGTTCGTGAAAGGCTGGATTCCAGACTGGAATGACAACTTAAATCGTTTGATGTTACCATAAAATAGCTTGTGTCATCACATTAGTAACACAACCTTCCTTAATAAAAATTCAACCAATGCTTGTGATAATTATATTAGCTAGTATTAGCTAGAACTAAAGGCAGAGGGTTATTAGTGAGGGATATATGGGCACTAACGATACACAACAAGAACACATTTATAATGAGCGCATTCAAGAAATTTTTCCTTTATTTGATAAAATAAAAAAGGAAGACGACCCAATTTATAATGCTAGAGTTGATTTTAACACAGTAAAGTTTTTAACAAAACACGCCAACTGGAATTGGGACGAAGAAGAAAACAAAGATAAAGCATATGGAGTTATTCTTCAGAAATGCGACAAGACAAAGAAAGCTGGACAAGACCTTGAAAGTGAAGTTAAAGAAAGGTTGAAAGAGTATGTTGATGATGTTGCAGGAGTTTCAATATACGGTAATCACGCAAGTATTACGCTGGGAAATAACAAAAAAGAGTTTAAAATCAGCGAATTTTTAAACAGTGATTTTTGTGAGAAGAATGAAATCTCGGGATTTTCAACATTGCATAGTGATGGAAAGAGCGGAATGCATGGTTTTGTTGCCGAGGAAGAAGGGAAAAAAATAAGACATTATGTCGTAACTGATGGTTCATATGAAATGACTTTAAAGTGGTATGCGGAGGGGAAGGAATGTAAGATCAAAATTAAGATTGATGCTAACGGTGTAGACCTTGTTAAAGGTGATGATTTTTCTCTAGAACGGTTAGAAGTAAACAGAGATGTAAAAATAGGTGGTTTATTCTTGCATGAAATACAATTCAGGGAGAAAGGACAAGGAAAAGCGAATGAGATGCAACATAATAAAGACAGTAACGAGCTATCATCTGAAACTACAACAAGAATTGATGTTAATAGAGGTGTTAGCGTTCAAGCTACTGATATAACTCAAAAAAAAGAAGACCACCATTCACATTTTGGACTACAATCTAACAGCAGAAGGCAGTCTTACGATAGCGGAATTGGAAAAGATTTTGACGATAAAATTAATTCTCAGGAGGCTAAAGAAAAGCGTGAGCTTAGACAAGCAGCACGAGAAGCAAATTCGGGAGGTCAAGTTTATAACCTACAATCGCTTTTTGAGGAGAATCCTCAGAACAAAAAAACTCCTCCGCCACTTCCACCTAGAACTAGTTCACCACCACCTAAAAAAGGTGTTTTCGATGAGCAAGGGGGAGCCAAATCTGGAAGCCAAAAACCAGATGACTTGCGCGAAAATGAGCAAACACCTAATAATCAGCAAAAAGGTGCAACTTCTGATTCTTCAGATAGTTCTACTTTCACCAAGTCTGTAAGCCACAATCAAGATAATAGGCAAGAAGATGAACGGTATGACAATCCTACATTTGGACATGCTGTACCTGGAAGCCAAAAACCAGATAGAAGTGAGCAAACACCTAATGATCAGCAACAACCTAAAACCCAGCAACAAGAAGGAAATAGCAAAGGCGATCTGTTACAAGACATCAGAAATTTCAAGAAAAATAACTTACGGCACATTGATGTTGATGATAGAAAAGCATCAATTGCAGGAAGTAGAAAAAATAACCCATCACCGTTAGAGACATTAAAGGACATAATTCCTTATTCATCTTCTCCAGATAACAGTGATAACCAAGATGCTAGTGATGCTAAGTGGAAAGAAAGTGAACAGCCGCTCTCTGCTACAGCACTCAATAATAAAAGTGACTCGGGCTATTCATCTCCAACTCATGACAATAATGAACAATCTCAAGTAAATCCTGAACAGTTAAAGAAGAGCTTAGAGAACATTGAACAAAGTGATCAAACTCCACCTGAAAATCTTCTTAAAGAAATCAGAGATAGATCACAGCAGGATAATAGAGGATTAAGGCAAGTTGATCCTACTGATAAACTGTCACAAGATAAAGAAGATGGATTGCAAAAAGACGATTTAGCAGATGTAAAAATAGTGGAAGGTCCAACTGTTAGTGTCTCTGCTTCAACACCAAATAGTATAAGTGATTCAGGCTATATATCTCCAACTAATAGTGATAGTAAATCTCAAACAGATTTAAAACAGGTAGGAAGGAAATTAGAAGAACATATTAGACAAAGTAATCTAACTCTATTTGAAGAACTTAAAAATACATTAGGTCAAGAAAATCTCGGGTTAAAACCAGCTGATCAGAGTCAGATTAGCGAAGAAACTAAAAAACGCTTGAGAGAAGTTGGGTTGCTAAAAGACAGCTCAACAGACATAAAAGCAAACGATTCGGGCTATTCATCTCCAACTCATGACAATAATGAACAATCTCAAGTAAATCCTGAACAGTTAAAGAAGAGCTTAGAAAACATTGAACCAAAAGAAATCGGAGATACGAGTGAGTTAAAAGGAGCATTGGGAAACCCGGATAAAGGGTTAAGAGAACCGGCACAACAGGCTACTAAAGAAAATATTCCTAAAGATTCATTCTCAGAAAACATTTTAGAAAAGATAGGAGAAGGTAAACAATATGACCCTATACGTAAGTGGTTAGAAAAAACAGTGGCAGAACGAGAAAATAATGACACTAATCCAACTGTAGATAAAAATAGCGAACTATATAAATTACTAGAGAAAGATGAAGCACAACTGAAAGCTGGAGTAATAGAAGAAGAAAGAGGAGATACTTTAACAGAACACACTGATGGTTATGATCGCAATAGAATTGCATTAGCTAACAGAAATAAAAGACCACTAGATTGGGCTAAACAGGTTGCTGAGTCACAACAAAAAAAAGATACTAATAAAGGTATTTCAATATAAATTGAAGTTAAAATAATTGCTTAGCAAACAATAGGTTTCATGTAATGGTAACCCTATAACGGAAGAGTAGGAGCCGCGTAAGAACAATACGAACACTCCAGCTAGGCCTTGTATATTGCATCCCCCCGCCCTATTTTTCCACTCTTCTGATGCTAAATAATACTTAATTTCTTGTTCACTGAGACGTTTAAATTTCACTATTGTAACCACAGTCCTGATATGTTGTTTAGATTGATCGGGAGTTAATAGACATACACTGGTGTATACTCTATGCCTTCTTCCTGATAACAAGCGGATACATTTTTCTGCTTGCTCAACGTTTTCAGCTTTGAGCAATATCCTTCTACCACAAGCAACAACTGTATCAACACCAAGCACAAAGTAATTTGGATTTGAGCTTTGTATTTTCTCCGCTTTACTTTTTGCCATACGGATTGAGTAATCCTTCGGAAGTTCCTTTTTTAAAGGGGCTTCATCTATATCTGCTGGCAAAATTAAACCTGGCTCAATGTTTATTTGTTTTAGTAAAGCTATACGCCTTTTCGATGATGAAGCAAGAATAAGATTATTTAGAGATCGTTCTTTCACTTGTACCTTTAAGCCTTCTAATGATCCTACCCTTTCTCGCATTCCTATCGTAAATGCTCATCTCAACTAACACCCTATCCCCTATAATGATGCGTATTTTACTTCTTCTCACTTTCCCTGATACATGACAGATAATCTCATGTTCATTGTCCAGTTTCACTCTAAATTCTGCTGCAGGTAGTAAAGCAGTTACTGCCCCTTCCACTTCAAAAATTGTTTTCGATTTCTCGTCTTTTATCATATGCTATATTATAATTTAATAATCTTTTTTAGTCTACTATAGATTTTAAATTATTATCAACACAAAAGACCTTTTGCGCCCCACTTAAGTTGCAACTTAACCCCAACCATCTTCACAATGATACCCTACCTACGTTTCTACTCTCTGCCACCTTCTCAATAGAACTTATAGGACTTATGTTGAAAGATAAATCATTATCACAATTTTCTTCATCGCTATCAAGTCCACTATCAACGCTTAAAGATCTGAGTAATGTTGTCTTCTCTCTCAGTGGAACATAAGACTCATTATCAACGCTTGAAGATTTGGATAACCTTTTCTTCTGTCGTGGAGCATTACCAGACTCATTAGAAATTTCTCCCGTTAATTGATTGTTGAAGCTCCTTTGTTCATCAGCACGAATTTTTTCTTCCAGTCCATCAAGTATTCCTACCAATTCATCACCCCATTCATTTTCTTCTTCTAATAATTGTTTACACTTTTCTTTCTCACGCTCTAGCTCGTTTCTTAACTCTTCGACTTTATCTTCATCTTTAGTGAGTTCAAGTGTAAGCACCTTATCTCCTGGAAATTCCTCGTACTCGTTTTCTAGCTCTTCAATGTTGAGTTTTAGTCTCTCTTCTCCAAGTGTATCTTGTAAATTGCTATCCTGCCTATCTGATTCTTTAATCTTTTGCCCAATTTCTACTTGTACCTTATATTCCTGATCTAATTCTCTTAGCTGATCTTTCAAGCGCTCTTTCTGCTGGCGTCGTTCAACCATTATCTGTTCCGCATCTTCTCGTGCTTGATTTAGCTCTTTTTCCAAATTCTTCTTTCCTGCATTAACAATTTTCAGCTCTTCCTTTAGCTTTCTTTTTTCTTCATATACACCTTTAAGTTCTTGTGCTTTCCTTTGTAGCTCTTTTAACACACCTGCTAATTCTTCATTTTTTTGTGCCAATTCAGTTTGCAATTCCGTGTTTTTTTGCTCCTCTTTTTCAAACCTGTCTTGTAAATTGCTATTCTGCTTCTCTAACTTTACAATTGTTTGATTAGCTTCTGCTTGGGTTGTTTCTAGTTTCTCCTGTAGTCGCTGATTTTCTTGTATTAATTCATGGTGCTTTTTATTTATCACTTGCAACCCTGCTTCTATTTCTTGCTTCAATTCAACAGCTTCTTTTTTCAAATTTGACATTTCTTGCTTCAATTCAACGTTTTTTTCGGACAGCATCTGATTATTTAAAATCAATTCATCCATTTGTTGTGAAGCAAATTCTGTCTGAGTTCCAGTGTGCTGTAAATTGACTTCCGTTTTAGTTTCAATTTGTTGTGAAGCAACTTCTGTTTGAGTTTCAGTGTGTTGTAAATTGACTTCCGTTTGAGTTGATGCATTGCTATTAATAGAAGGAGGAAGGCTATTGTCAGCATCAACTTTAGGGTCTAATTCCCCCTCTGGTTCCTCGCGATAGGCCGCTATAGACTCATTTTGAAAATTATTATTAGCAGTAGGTACAACATCAGCAGCCTTACCTTTTTCTGGTACAGCATCATATAAGGAGAGACCTTGAATATATAATTCATCGTTTTGCTTTATTAATTCTAAGATCTCATCCGATAGCACAAAATCTTCATCATTAAATTTTAGTACTTCAGTTATGCCATCGCTACTCACATTCATAATCATGGTACACATTTCGGATCCATCCTTTACAGGCCAAGTGCTTTTCATTTCATAATATCTTTCCTTACCTTTCCGATGAGCGTGTATTTCATGTTTTTTATTGCAATAGATATTCAGCTCTTTAATATCTTTCTCTTGCTGTAAAATGTCACTAATCCTGGTTGGCTCACTTCTATTGTAATTAATAGAGTTGATATTCAAAACTCTATAAGCGTTATCAGTTTCTGTGTAATAAGCTTGAAGCTCTACGCCTTTCCTTCCAAGATATTTACTTGCAGCTTTTTTTCCCTGCTCTGCCAACTTTATGCATTTATCTATATCTTTCTTAAAGCTCTTATTAGCAGACTCTGTTACTGCTTTATCTATGTACGTTTTTTTAAAATCTCTATCATTTATTAGGTCATAAAAACTCCACTCATCTCTATAAGCCTCCTGTATAGCAGTGAAGTCACTTTCTTCTTTCAAAAGCATTAAGAAGCTTACCTTGTCTTCTAGGTCTTTTAGTTTAAAGCCTGTTATTATCTTCTCTAATTGAGAAAAATTTTCAGCAGGATTATTTAAATTTTTTAACTCTTTGTATAATTTATTATTTTCTGCAATTGAGCGGCAGAACTTTATTATAGCAGAGTCCTTAGTGAAAGAATTGTCTTTTTCCATTTTATTGATACAGTCCTTGAGGGATGTAAAATGCGATTCAAGCCATGACGAATATAGATCGTATTCATAAGATGCCAACAAGCAATGTATTGCATTCCAAGCACATGATGCTACCCTTATAACTGATTCAACATCATAATTCTCTGACTGATTACTTGTTTTTCCTGCCTCTGCTGTTTTTTCTTCCTTAGCCAAACTTCCAGTCATAATACGCCTCCTTAAATATATTTATATTATACCAATTAACATATATTAAAAGAAATCAAACTGTATAACCTCGTCCTACACTAACTTTTATGATTACTTAATTGTGTAAAAATAACTGCAAGTGTTAAACTTGAGCTTTTATTTTTCATTATACATTTCTTAGAGGTTGTCCGGAAACAAGTAAAAGGCTATAATATCTGAAATTTTAGTACGGGGTAAAGATGAGAAAAAAGTATCCAACAGATCTAAGCGAAAGGGAATAGGCAAGAATAGAAAAACACTTCAGAGTATCATACAAGAAAGGAGGAAGGCCGCCAAAGTATAGCAAAAGAGAAATATTAGAAGCAATTTTCTATGTATTGCGTACAGGGTGTCAATGGCGGTATTTACCAAATGATTTTCCGCTATGGAAGACTGTGTATGAGCAGTTCAGGCAATGGAAGAAGCAGGGAATTTTTGAGAAAATGAATTATGAAATTACAAAATATAGTAGAAGAAAAATAGGAAGGAATGAGCAGCCAAGTGCCTGTATAGTAGATAGTCAATCTGTAAAGACTACAGAAAAGGGGGGATCAAAGGCTATGATGGAAGTAAAAAAGTAAAGGGTAGAAAAAGGCATATAATTACAGACACTCAGGGTTTTATACTAGGTTGTTACGTAGGCGCTGCTAACGAAAATGATAGAGATGGTATTAAAATAGCATTAAACAATATGAGAACAAAATATACTAAAGTTAAAAAAATGTGGGCTGACATGGGATACCAAGGAAGAAATTTAAAGAATCACATAAAGGAAGAATATGACATAGATATTGAAATTGTTACAAGGCCTCCATGTAGATTTTGGGTGCACAAAGATACGCCACCTGAGCTACTACCAACAAGAGAACAAGGGTTTAAAGTACAGCCAAGAAGATGGGTTGTAGAAAGGACTTTTGCTTGGGTTAATAGGAATAGAAGGCTATCGAAGGAGTATGATTTACTCACAACATCCACTGAGAATTTCATATACCTAGCTATGAGTAGGGTTATGTTAAAGAGGGAATATGCTTGAATTTACTTGTTTCCGGACAACCTCTAATACCAATTCCCATTACAGGGCAAACAGATGGACAATGATGGAAGAAAAGCCATACTGAAGTAAGTAAAATAGCGAGGTTTAAATGGCATTAAGATCAAAATTATTGGATGAAAAAGTAGTAGAATCAGCAAAAGAAATGCTGAAGAAAGTAAGGAATAATGCATATGTTTCAAAAAAACTAAATGCTGTAATTGCAGCAAAAAAGTACAGTATAACGGCTGTAGCAAAAATATATTGCATTTCAAGAAGCGCACTAACTTCGTGGGTAAAACTCTTGAAAATTGGCAGAGAAGAAAAACTGTTTGCTCCTTCACAACGTCGTAGAAAAACTAAATTAAATCAGGCTCAACTACAGCAAATTGAAGAGTGGATAGAAGAAAATCCTAATATCACCATTAAAGAAATGAGAATAAGAATCCAGGAAAAGTTCGGATTAAATATCAGCAAATCTACAGTACACCGCCATATGCAAAAGATGAAATTCTCATATATTACACCAAGACCAGTTCATAATGGACAAGATAAAAGCAAACAAGAGGAATTCAAAAAAAAATCTCAATTGAGCTATTAGCAAGTATCCAGAAAAAGAGCTATTTTTCTTTGATGAATCACGGTTTGGCACACATTCAAAAGTTGGACATGGGTGGTTTAAAAAGGGGATTAGAACACAGGTTAAAACAAAATTAGGTAGGCAAAATTTCTATCTCTATAGTGCAGTTAATCCTAGAAATGGAGAGAGTTCTAGCTTATTTGCACCAAATGTCAACACTGATTGCATGAACATATTTCTTGAGCAAATTTCGCAATATCTAGAAACACGAGAGGCTTTTCTCGTTATGGACTGTGCTAGTTGGCATAGGTCAAAAAATTTAAAGGTACCTAAAAATATCGACATTATATACCTACCTCCATACTCACCTGAGCTAAATCCTGTTGAGAGGCTTTGGTTATATATAAAACAGAACATTTTGCGCAATAAAATATACGATACAATTGCTCTACTTGAGGGTGCTTTGTGCAAATTTATTACTTCTCTTGCCAGCTCCACAATTAAACAACTCTGCAATGTTTCCTATTTGACTGGACAACAATGAGAATTGGTATTACTATGATAGTTCCTTTTTTAAGAAAGTTTTAAATTTCATACCTAACAATAAACAACTTTAGGTTTAAATTTATGAAATCAGTTGTTATATACATCAGCAAATACGAATTTAACTGGTGTTATGGACTTAAATAAATTTACCGAAAAAGCAAAAAGTATAATTCAAAGTGCTCAAATGAAAGCGTTGGGAGCTGGGCATCAGATTTTTATGCCTGAGCATTTACTAAAAGTGATGCTTGAAGATGAATCAGGTTTAGTTCAGGATTTGATAAACGCTTGTGGTGGAAGTGTGCAAAGTATTTCTGATGCTGTGGATAGCGCAATAAAAAAGTTGCCAGTAATTGAAGGTCCAGGAAGTGGTGGCCTTCAACTTTCAAGAGAAATAGCAAAAGTTTTTGAAGATTCAATTGGTATTGCAAGAAGAAATAAAGATTCATTTGTTGCTGTTGAGCGTTTACTACAGGGCCTCACTGCACAAAAAGATGATACTGTAGGCAAAATTCTGGCAGAGAATGGTGTGACTCTACAAAAACTGAACTCAGTTATTGCAGAAATGAGAAAGGGCAGCAGTGCGGACTCGCCAAACAGTGAGGAAAAATTAAACGCGGCAAAGAAATATACAAAAGATGTTACAGAGCTTGCTATGCAAGGAAAGCTTGATCCTGTAATTGGTCGTGATGAAGAGATCAGAAGAACTATGCAGGTATCACTGAGGCGGACAAAAAATAATCCAGTGCTGATCGGTGAACCTGGTGTTGGAAAAACTGCAATAGTTGAGGGGCTTGCAAATAGAATTGTTGCAAACGATGTGCCACTTGGTTTGCATGATGCAAAGGTCTTAGCTTTGGATCTTGGAGCACTAATTGCTGGCACTAAGTTTAGAGGAGAGTTTGAGGAAAGGTTAAAAGCAGTGATTAATGAGATTTCGAGAGCAGAGGGAAAAATTATATTATTCATCGATGAATTGCACACTTTAGTTGGAGCAGGAGCAACAAGTGGTGCAATGGATGCCTCGAATCTGCTGAAGCCTGCTCTTGCGCGTGGAGAAATTCGCTGTATAGGAGCCACAACTTTAGATGAATATCGTCAGCATATAGAAAAAGATCCTGCACTTGCAAGGCGTTTTCAGCCTGTGTTTATCTCTCAACCAACTGAAACTGATACCATTTCAATACTCAGGGGTTTGAAGGAAAGATATGAGGTGCATCATGGTATAAGAATTACAGATGGTGCAATAATTGCTGCTGCAACGTTGTCCAATAGATATATAACAGATAGGTTTTTACCTGATAAAGCAATTGATTTGATTGATGAAGCAGCAAGCAGGGTGAGAATTGAAATGGATAGCAAGCCTGAAGTTATTGATGAACTTGAGAGAAAGGTTATACAGCTAAAGATTGAAGCAGAGGCTTTAAAAAAAGAAAGTGATGAAAATTCTAAACAGCGTTTAAAAAAGATAAATGAAGAGATCGAAAATCTAAACAGTAAATTTGCTGACTTGAACAGCAAATGGCAGATGGAAAAGAATAAAATAGCTAGAATACAAGAAACAGCCGAAAAATTAGATAACGCTAGAAAAGAGTTGGAATTAGTTCAGCGTAGTGGGAATTTGGGAAGAGCAGGAGAGCTGATGTATGGTGTGATTCCTCAGCTTGAGAATGAATTAAAAAATCAGGAAAAGGTTACTGATAGTTTCTTAAAGAAAGAAGTGACTGGAGATGATATTGCAAACATTGTTTCAAAGTGGACAGGAATTCCAGTTGATAACATGATGCACAGCGAAAAGGAAAAACTTCTCAACATGGAGAATGAAATAGGAAGAAGAGTAATAGGGCAGAAAGATGCAATAGAAGCGATAAGTAATGCAGTTAGGCGCTCTCGCTCTGGTGTGCAAGATACTAATCGACCTTTTGGTTCATTCTTATTCTTGGGTCCAACCGGAGTTGGAAAAACAGAATTGGCAAAAGCCCTTGCTGAATTTCTGTTTGACGATCAATCAGCGCTTTTGCGTTTTGATATGTCAGAATATATGGAAAAACATTCTGTTTCAAAGTTAATTGGCGCGCCTCCAGGGTATGTTGGCTATGAACAAGGTGGCAGATTAACTGAAGCAGTGAGGAGAAGACCATATCAGGTAGTCTTATTTGATGAGATAGAAAAGGCAAATCCTGATATATTTAACCTATTGCTACAGATCTTGGATGAGGGTAGACTCACTGATAGTCATGGCAGATTAATTGATTTTCGCAATACCATACTGATTTTAACTTCTAACCTTGGTGCTGAGATAATGCTTAAAGGAGCAAAAGAAAATAGCCCTCTTGAAAAGCCCTCTGTCATCCAAGTAGCTGACACTGGGATCCAGGAAAAAAAGTGGATTCCAGCGTCACGCGCTGGAATGACATCGGAAGGAGGAGTTGCTAACTCTGTAAAAAGCGAAGTGATGCAAATAGTTAAATCAACATTTCGTCCAGAATTTTTAAACAGACTGGATGAAATTATTATATTTCACAGTTTAACCAGAAATGACATCTATAAAATTATAGATGTTCAATTTTCTTATTTACAAAAAACACTTGCTAAGCGTAAACTGAGTATAAGTTTGTCGCAGGAAGCTAAAGAACTAATAGCACAAACTGGCTATGACCCTGAATATGGAGCAAGGCCCCTAAAAAGGGTGATACAAGAGTGTATTCAAAATAATTTAGCTAAATTAGTTTTATCAGGGGAAGTAGTAGAAAATGATGAACTAATAGTGTACGCTCTTGATAATGAAATCTTAGTTAAAAAGGTTTAAGTTCACTGTGTATTTTTGTTAAAAAAATGTGTATAGATCATAATGTTGACACTGAGTCTTTATTTAAGTTAGCTGATCAAGAAAATCAGCAAGATAAAGAAAAAATTAAAAAATTTATTAAGTATTTTTATAGTTTTGTTTATAAAAGCGACCTAAAAGCCAATGATAAGTTTTTGCTATATATTGTAAACGATGCTTACAATTTTGTTTCTCAAAAAGAGAAAGATGAAAGTAAGTTAGTAGTAAGTAATATAGATGATATACCAGGAATAGAAGGCGATTTTACCACGATTAAGATAACAAACGATGATATGCCATTTTTGGTTGACTCCGTTATTGCAACTATTAAGTCGCACGATTTAACCATATGCTATTACAGCAACAGCATAATTAACATTAAAAGAAAAGATGGCCTAATAGATGAGATTTACCCTTTGGAAGAAAGTAATGGAATAAAAGAGTCAGTTATATATGTAATTATCAAAGGTATAAGTGACAGTTTTGTTGATACATTAAAAGAATCTCTACAAAAAACGCTGAAAGCAGTTAATTGTGTTGTGAAAGATTGGCACTTAATGCTTAAGAAACTTGATGAGGCAAGTCTTTCTGTCATCCCAGTACTTGATACTGGGATCCAGGAAAAGGACACGTGGATTCCAGTGTCACGCACTGGGATGACACCAGACCGAAATCAAGAGCAAAAAGATTTTCTAGTTTGGTTAAAGAATAATAATTTTGTATTTCTAGGTTATCAAGAATATATTGCTGGTAAAGATGAAAAACTCGTCTGTGATGGCAAAAAGGACCTTGGCCTGATGAGAGTAGGTCAAAGTACGTTGATTCCTTCTGCAAACCTTGATTCCCTATACATATTGAGATCAGATCTAATCTCAATAGTCCATCGGCGTACATACATGAATTGTATAGGAGTAAAAGAATTTGATGACCAGGGTAATGTAGTAAAGGAACGGCGTTTTTTCGGGCTATTTACTTCTGTAGCGGAGGTCCAAGATATTCGAACTATTCCAATAATAAAAGATAAAGTTAAAGTTATAGAAAAAAATGCAGGATTTGTAACCGGGGGCCACAACAATAAAGCTTTGATTTCTATTTTGCAAGTGTTCTCTTGTGATGAATTATTCCAATCAAATGAAGACGAATTATTTAAAATTTGCATTTCGATCATGTCTCTTGCGATTAGGCCAAGGGTCAGATTATTTTTAAGAAGAGTCGGGGATTTTATTAGTTGCATAGTGCTGATACCGATGCGTTATGCTAGCGCTAGGCTAATGTTCAAGATACGTGACATATTGAAGGATGAGACAAGTGCAGGAAGTTCAGATATTTATAACAATCACATTATCAATGAATATGATTTGATGAAATTGCATGTAGTGCTAAAGGCTAAAAACGCTAGTGTTCCTGATGATGAAGTTTTGCGTATCGAAAACAAATTAAGGAACATTACGGAAAAATGGGAAGATCGTTTTATAGACAATTTATATAATACTTTTAGCACTGTTGAGGATATATTCATCCGTTATTGCAAGGCATTTCCAATAAGCTATCAAGAGAGTTTCGAACCTCATGACGCATATTACGATATGAAAAAATTGGAGATAGTGAGGAAAAAAAGAGTTAGCGAGGTCGATTTAAGACTTACTCGTGACAATCTTAATTATCAATTAAAGGTTTACACTTCGAGCAATGGAGGTCTTGAATTATCGAAGATATTAAGAATTACTAAGAATTTGGGAGCTAAGATTCTATCTCATAATGGCTATTACATAGAAATTAACGGCGGAATATGGATACACCATTTTGTGTTGTCAAGAGTCGATGAATTAATAGACAACATTACTCTAAAAGAGCAATTTGAAATAACACTTGCGAAAGTGTTTAGCAAGGAAATTAAAAATGACTATTTCAATAGTTTGATCATTATTGCTGGGCTCAAGTGGAAAGAAGTGCTTCTGGTTAGAGCGTTAAGTGCTTACCTAAAGCAGACGTCATTTAACTACAACCCAGAATATATCCAAAAGGTAGTCTCAGAGTATCCAAAAGTAGTAAAGTATTTGATACAACTATTTCATGCAAGATTTGATCCTAACATAGACATTGATAGAGCAGAAACTACGGACATTGTCAGAGAAAAAATTGAGGAACTTCTAAAAGAGATCAGCAATGTTTCACATGATTACGTTTTACGCTCGATATTTAACTTGATAATGGCTATTTTAAGGACCAGTTATTATCAAGACGATAAACCATATTTATCTACAAAATTTGACTCAAGTAAAATAAATGGTTTGCCTGATCCTCGTCCGTATCGCGAATTGTATATTTATTCAAACCTTTTTGAGGGAATACATCTAAGAGGAGGGAAATTAGCCCGTGGTGGCTTAAGGTGGTCGGATAGGACGGAAGATTTTCGCACTGAAGTTTTGGGGCTCATGAAAGCTCAGATGACAAAAAATGCGGTTATTGTCCCTGTTGGTGCAAAGGGTGGATTTGTAATAAAGCAAGCTTATAAAGATAAGAATATTTTAAGAGAGAAAAGTGTTGAGTGCTATAAGAGTTTTATTAGAGGAATGCTTGATATTACTGATAACGTGGTTGATGGTGAAATAATTCCACCAGAGAATGTGATTAGGTATGATGAAGACGATCCATACTTGGTAGTTGCAGCAGATAAAGGCACTGCTTCATTTTCTGATTATGCCAACCAGATAGCCTCTGAATACAATTTTTGGCTTGGCGATGCATTTGCATCTGGTGGATCAGCAGGTTATGATCACAAAAAAATGGGTATTACAGCCAGAGGTGCATGGATTGCAGCACAGAGGCATTTTTGGAAAATGAATAAGGATATTTACCAGGATACAACTGTTATTGGAATTGGAGATATGGCTGGCGATCTATTTGGAAACGGTATGCTGCTTTCAAAAAATATACATTTAATCGGCGCATTTAACCATATGCATGTTTTTGTTGACCCAAACCCTGATGCAGAAAAGAGTTTCACAGAGCGTAAACGTCTCTTTGAGTTACCATTTTCAACTTGGATGGATTATAATAAAGATTTGATTTCTAAGGGTGGAGGAGTATTTGAGCGTAGCAGCAAGCAAGTAAACATTTCTCAAGAAATAAAAGAATGCTTTGATATAACAGAAGATATGCTACCTCCAAGTGATTTGATTAGATATCTGTTGAAAGCAAAAGTGGACTTCATATGGAATGGAGGAATTGGCACGTTTGTTAAGGCAAAGAGTGAAAATCATAGCATGGTCGGTGACAAAGCAAACGATGAGCTGAGAGTAAATGGTAAGGATATTAGAGCTTCTATGTTTATAGAGGGTGGAAATCTTGGTTGTACACAGCTTGGAAGAATAGAATATGCTGAAAAAGATGGATATATCAATGCAGATTTTGTTGATAATTCAGCCGGAGTGATATGTTCGGACCTTGAAGTTAACATTAAGATTGCATTTGTTTCAGCTATGAAAGCAGGGGGTATTTCTTTAGAAAAAAGGAATGAAATACTGGCAAGTATGGTGGATGAAGTTGCATCCAAAGTGCTTGAGAACCACAACAAAATTGAAACAAAAGCATTACTTCTTGAGTGTTTGCAAGCTAAAGAGAGATTGGAGCAGCACCACAGGTTACTGCTCAGTTTAGAAAAATCTGGGCTGTTAAACCGAAGCGTAGAATTTCTTCCAACTGAAGAAGAGATAGCAAGGATGTTAACTGGTGCAGAAGGTTTCAGTTCTCCTCAGCTCTCTGTTCTAATGTCTTATGCTAGAACAGCAATAAAAAATGAAATTATACATTCCGATCTGTCTGAAAAAGATCTTATATCTCATGACTACTTGCTAGGTTATTTTCCTAAAAAGATGGTAACAAAGTTTAAGGATTTCATATTAAAACACCAACTTCGTAGAGAAATTATCTCTACTTGCATTGCAAATGATGTAGTGAATAGAATGGGCTGTATATTCATCAATAATTTGGCTGAGAACACTGGAATTAAGATACAAGAAGCGGTTAACATATATATTGTTGTTAACCACCTGTATGATTTAAACAGCCTGTGGCAGAAAATTGATGAATTGGATGGAAAAATTGATGTTAACTCATACTTACAAATAGTGAGGAACGTGCAGAAATTTATTGGCAGAGTATCATTTTGGCTAGTGAAAAATCTTGGCAAGCTTAGCTTTGTAGAATTGGATGATGTTACAAAATTTAAAGATGCAATTGAAACTTTAGGCCAGAACTTAACTGATGTTTTAGATGAACACCTATTAAAGATCTATAGCCATGGATCAACTTCTTTAGTAGAACTTAATATAAATAAAGATCTAGCAAAAAAAGTTGCTGATCTATGCGTTCTTGCTTATGCACTGGACATTATATCTGTTGCTGAACAGACATCTTTGTCCATTCTTGATGCTGGTAAAATATACTTTGAGTTAAAGTCGCTGTTAAGATTCGATCTGATTAGAACAATTGCCATCAAGATGAAAAGCCGCTCTTCTTATTGGGATCGCAGCTTAGTTAATGATTTATTGGACGATTTAAGCAATTACCATCACAAGCTAGCTGTTAAAGTCATAAAAGCTACTGATAACCCTGAAGATAAGGTTCAAACCTGGGCTTGTAATGATAAGGACTACATAGAACGTTATAATAGTTTTTTAGATGAGATGGTTGCTTCTAAACTTGATTTAAGCAAATTAATATTTATAATCAGAAGGATTAAAGTACTTGCTTCATAGGAAAATGTTCAATATAGGTCTTTCAGAAATTTTAGTTGTAGCTTTAGTGAGCATAATTGTTCTTGATAAAAATAAGGTGCCTGTATTTATTGATCTTATTAGGAATGTGTATAAGTATCTTATGATTATAAAATCAAAAGCTAGGAGGTTATTGAAAGACGCAGGAGTTGAAGACTTATATAAAGAATGTAATGCTGAGAAAGTAAATTACATAATTGGTAAAAATGGTAAGCTTTATCCTACTTATGATATAGATAATACATCTAAAGATAATGACAGCAAAGATTCTGGTAGTAGATGATGTACTATCTAATGTCAAGCTTTTAGAAGCTCGACTAAAAGCAGAGTACTATACGGTTAGCGTAGCTCATGATGGTGAAGAAGCTATAGATTTAGTAGCAAAGCAGCAGCCCGATATTATATTACTTGATATCATGATGCCAAAGATGAATGGCTTTCAAGTTTGTAAGGAGCTAAAGAGTGATCCCTTGACAACCCATATTCCAATAATTATGGTAACTGCGCTGCATGATACTCATGATAGAGTGCAAGGTATTAATGCTGGCGCGGATGATTTTCTGACTAAACCAATAAACGAAACTGCTTTATCTGCACGAATTAAGTCTCTCACACGCTTAAAGATGATTATTGATGAATTGCGTTTGAGAGGAGAAACTAACGCTGAGATTGGTGGAGTCGCAGGAAACAGTATTATGGATTATTCCAATCAGATTTTTGATGCTAACATACTTGTTATAGATGAGGATGTTCATCAAGCAGAGCAGATATATAATATATTAAAGCAACGCTTTAGGTCAATTAAAATACTGAGTGATCCAATGGAAGCATTGAAGGTTGGTATTGAGAATGGTTACGACCTGATCATTTCTGATATGCAATTTTCAAAAACTGACGGCTTGCGTTTGTGTTCTGAGTTTCGTAGTAAGGTGGAAACACGTTATACACCAATTCTGATTCTTTCTGAGGATTATGATAAAAACAATTTAGTAAAAGCACTTGATGTAGGTGCTAATGATTATTTAACAGTACCTTTGGATGAGGGTGAGCTAATAGCAAGGGTTAATTCGCAAGTAAAACGCAAAAGATATCAAGATGCCTTGAGAATGAATTTATTTAATAATGCGGAAATGTCTATAAAGGACCCATTAACTAACTGTTATAATAGAAGATATTTTGATGCACACTTAAGAAACATTGTTAAGGACTCTGTGGAAAAGGATAGAAGGTTGTCTCTTATGATACTTGATATAGACTATTTTAAGATAGTGAATGACAGTTTTGGGCATAGTGCTGGAGATGAACTTTTAAAGCAAATACAGAAAAGAATTTCTGAAAATATCAGAGTGACAGATTTACTAGCTAGGTTTGGTGGTGAGGAGTTTGTTGTTGTAATGCCAGATACCAATGTATCAGATGCGTATACTATTGCGGAGAGAATACGAAAAATTATTGCTAAAGAACCTTTTGTACTTGCGGATAAAAATACAACCCATAATGTAACTGTGAGCATTGGAATTGCAGAAATGCAAGGATCTGACTTTGATGATATTAAAAAATTTATAGTACGTGCTGACAGATATTTATATAAAGCAAAAAACAGTGGTAGAAATAGAGTGGTTACTGGCTATAGCTAAAGTGGCTTAAGTTTACCGACAACCGTCATTCCACTACTCGTGAGCGGAATCTATGCTGAGATACCGCGAATGAATCGCGGTATGACGTGTTGCTTGGGTTAGCTATAGATTTCTGAAATGATTTCAAAAAAATGATAACTAAGATTAAAGCGACAACATGAGGTTTCTCAGCTCTGGAAATTTCACGTTTAACTGCAAAAATAGATACTTATTTAAAAAATATCCTGTGACTTTCAGTCCTAACTGAAATTCTTGGAATGAGTAGCTGTTTTGTAGGGTATTATTGTATACATCATGCAACATTTGTGGAAAAGGTAGGAGTTTATCTGCATAATAATCTCCTACTTTTTTTGACACTGCTCTACCAGTTTTTGGAGAAATAAATTGCAGATTTTCCTTAACACCTGTTACAGCGCATTTGGATAAGTCTAACTTGAATCCCAATTGCGTAAGAAGCAGAAGCTCTAAGTTAAGATAATGGCTTTGCCAAGACTGATTGTTGTGTTTAATTACATCGATGAAATATCGAAAATTGTCATACAGCATGGCACAGGGTTCACTTTCTGGAAGCACTTTTTCTAAAATAGAGGAGAAAGAAACAATAGTAATGCTTTTTAACCTATCTTGAAAGAAATGATGGAATGGAGATTCGATTAATTCGCACTCAAAAAAACCTAGATTTTCAGGTAACTTAGCACTCCATTCTGCATGTAATAGATTACTTATCTGAAACTTATAATTGCTATTGTTTGTTAGCTTAGTTAATCCCCTGCGCTTTCCATGATTTTTTGTAAACAGAGAGAGAATTAAGTTTTTATCGCCGTATTTTTTAGCAGCTATAATGATGCCTTCATCTTTCCATCTCATTTAGAGTATATTGACCGTATGATATTATAGGATAGTACACCTAGAGCTTGTAATCCATAAAAATCACTTACTCCGTTACTGTCTGCTTCCAAAGTTTCAAGGCTATGAGAGAGTAAGGTATTGGCTGCCACCCTTCTTCCTGAGCCTCCATGCTGAGCTTTTGGTTTTTGGTTTGCTAAATAATTGTTTGAATGATTTTAGTAACCATTACTTTTCCTTATCTGAAATTTTGGATAATTCAGCTTCTAATTCTTCTATCGTCGGTAAAGCTGTTTTTATGTTCTCTGGTAGATTTTCAGTTATTCGATATTCCGCTAATCCTATTGGTTTATTTATGTCTTTACTTAATTGATCAATTACCTTAGCTCCCCAGGTATGTTCTTTTTGGCGTTTTAGGATCTCTGTACCAATATGGTGGTAAAGCAAAATAAGCTTACTATTTACTGCAAGTGCTGCCTTATAACGGTTTGTTGCAATACGATCTTTCAACTGCTCTAAAAGTTCTGTATATTCTTTTCCTATAATTTTTGTCATACGGTCCCTTTTAATCCATTATACAATTCTTTGTCTGTCGAGAAGACAATCTTTCGCTTGCCTGCAACTTTGAAGGGATTCCTTATTGACTTCAAAGTTGTCCATCAACTAAAATATATTGACTTTACGTGCAATATTAGCTTTAAACCAGTAAAACAAGCTGCTTAACATATGCGTTTTTTCTATTCTAATTATATTCTTTTTTTGTCTTTATGTTGTTTTCTGCTTTTTTCGTTACCTTCAACAAAAGCCCAAACGAATGATACGTCAGTTGTTCCTATACCACAAAGGAAAAAAGAATTGGTTGAGCACACTGTTGTAGCACAACCGAGGCAAATTATCGAAATGCAAGAAGAAGTCATTATTAACGAGGGTAAAGAATTCATTCCAATTCCAAAAAGAAAAAAAAGTGTAGAGAAAAAACTAAGAAGGGATGTTAGAGGGGCAAAAAATGAAATAGGAAACGAAAAAAGCGTTGAGAGCAAAAAGGATGAATTAGTTGTAACAGAAATTATTAACTCTATAAGAGACAAGCTCACAAAATGCTGGAGCATTCCTGAAAGCATAGCTTACAAAGAAAATTTTAATATAAAAATTAACTTATTGTTATCCAGTCAAGGCGAGATAATTATGGCGGATGTAGCAGACAGTGATTCCTATCGAAATAATCCACTTTTCAGGTCGATAGCAGATAACGCAATGCGTGCAGTATATAAATGTAGCCCATTAACCGGCTTGCCTACTCAGCACCACCACATTTGGCGTGAAGTAACACTAGACTTTATTCTATAGCTAAAGTAATTCTATAATTTAATAAGCCCACTGTATCCGTTCAGGATAGCAGCAAGGTAGTATAACCATAGAGTAAAAGTGAGTTTACAACAAATGGTGTCATCCCAGTGCTTGACACTGGGATGACGTTATACGGTTCTTGGATGCAAAGAAGAGTGAGAAAAACTCCATAGTTAGCAAACTTTCAATCAGAAACAGCCAAAGATCTCTCTAAGATGTCAGTTTCTTTTGTATCTTCAACTTTACCGTCCTGGTCGAATGAAATTTGCAGAGACTTACTACTATACTTCCTTTTTCCTAAAAAGTTGGCTTGTTTAATTTTATATGAGACATAGTACCAAACATTGTCATCGAACTTTGATACTAATGTTGGTGATCCTAAAGTGTGAACCACTTTTTCTTTATCGTCACCTACTTTTATCTTGCTCCACAATTCAACACTAATGCCAGGAGCTCCGTGATTGTGAATAGTGTGAGTGCAGCTCACTGTAAATAATAAAATAAAAGATATTAATACTCGCATTTCTGTTGATAAATTACTTGAAGCTATAATACACTAATAAATTATCTGCCGTCAAATTTCAAAAAAGTTAAATTGACTGATTCTCAATATCACTTAATATAATATTTACTTTAGAAAGTAATAGGTGTCTTATGTCATTGTTAGAAGCAGATCCAATATACAAACCTTTTAATTACCCTTGGGCGTATGATGCGTGGCTGCAGCAACAAAGAATCCATTGGATACCTGAGGAAGTTCCACTTGCTGATGACGTAAAGGATTGGAAAACTAAACTTTCAAGTGTAGAAAAAAATCTACTAACCCAGATCTTTAGATTTTTTACTCAGGCAGACATTGAAGTAAATAACTGCTACATGAGGCATTATTCAAATATATTTAAGCCAACGGAAATATGCATGATGCTTGCAAGCTTTTCCAATATGGAAACTATACACATTGCAGCTTATTCTTATCTTTTAGACACAATTGGCATGCCAGAAAGCGAGTATCAAGCATTCTTAAAGTATGATGCTATGAGAAAGAAGTATGAATACATGTTAGAATTCGAGGAAAGCAAAAAACACGATAAAAAACATGTAGCTAAAACTCTAGCGGTGTTTGGTGCATTTACCGAGGGGTTGCAGTTATTCGCATCATTTGCAATTTTGCTCAATTTTCAACGCTTTGGAAAAATGAAAGGCATGGGACAAATAATTGCCTGGTCAGCCCGTGATGAAACTTTGCACACCAATTCAATTATCATGTTGTTTAATACATTTATTAAAGAAAATAATGAAATTTGGGACGACGAGTTTAAAGAGGAATTATATTCTGCATGTCGCACCATTGTTGAACTTGAGGATGAATTCATAAAGCTTGCTTTTGATTTCGGAGACGTTGAAGGACTATCCGCAGAAGAAGTGCGCAATTACATACACTACGTAGCAAACAGACGGTTAATGCAATTAGGTCTTGAGTCCATATATGATGTTAATGATAATCCTATTCCGTGGCTTGATGAAATACTAAATGGCGTGGAACATACGAATTTCTTTGAAAATAGAGTAACAGAGTATAGCCGTGCAGCAACTCAAGGCACATGGGAGGAGGCTTTTACTGAAAACGACACGAATAATAAGTGAGTGCTAATTTCACTCTTCTTTGTCATTCCAGTGTCAGCTACTTTCATTACACCATTTGCTGTGCAGTTTAGACAGTTTTGCTTTACTTAACAACTAACTTACCATATATATGTCCATAGGACATTGGTACATAAGAACGTGCTACAACTATTAATCTTACTCACGGTCATCACTTCAGTTGCATTCTTTGGTCATTTAGTTCCAATGGAAGCAAAAACCTTCTTGTACTCAACGAGCCTGAGTATAAAAGAGGTTTTGCTATTTATAATGCCTTTTATTATTTTTGCGTTAATCTTTAGCAGTGTTAACAATCTTAAGCAGTCAGCTATAAAGTTCATATTGTTACTTATTATAATGATCTTCTTGTCAAATCTGGCTTCAAGTTTAATAGCTTATTCTGTTGGGCATTTCATCATACAAAACACTCATTCAATACAAGATATAACGTATGAAGAAACAATTGTTCCCTTATGGTCGTTTAGGCTGCCTGCATTGCTTTCTAATTTTTATGCCCTTGCCTGTGGATTTGTGTCCAGCATAGTAGTGTCCACACTGCTACCCAAGAAAAGCAAAGAGCTTTCGAACAAAATGTTAGATTTAACTCTCTTTATTTTGAAGACGTTTTTGACGCCGATTATTCCAATATTTGTACTTGGGCTTGCTTTAAAAATGCAGCATGATCAAGTTTTATCTATAATATTTAAGGATTACTCAATAATTTTCATTATTATAGCATCTGCAACCTACCTTTATGTTTTCCTCTTATATGGAGCAGCAAATTCATTCAAGATCACAAGCTGGATAGCTAGTATAGGCAATATGATACCGGCATTTATTACTGCGATGAGCACAATGTCTAGTAATGCAACTATGCCTCTTAGTCTTGAAGGAAGCAAAAAAAATGTAAAGCAACCTGACATAGCATCGTCTGTTGTGCCAATAACTGCTAGCTTTCATTTAGTAGGTGATTGCTTTTTTATCATAATATTATCAATGATAATTGCCTCCGGTTATTCATTGTGCACAACAGACTATGTAACTTTCCTTCTCTATTTTTTGTTATTTAAGTTTGCTATCGTTGCAGTGCCGGCAGGAGGAATTATGGTAATGCTACCTATTCTTGAGAAATACCTCAAATTTTCTCCAGAAATGCTTTCGTTAATCACAGCATTGTATATAGTGTTTGATCCAATAATCACTTCAGCAAATGTTATGGGTAATGGTGCCTTTACTATGATATTTTCAAAACTCTATGATAAGCTTAAGTAATGTCTATTTTAGCGATTGATACTGTAGGTATTGGTAGTTCAATAGCAATAGTTGATTATGATGGTAACTGTTTTGTAGAGCACAATTCCACCAGCAATAGTCATGCAGAATCATTTTTTCAAATACTAAGTACTTTATTTGATAAGCACAACTGTAATTATGATAAAATAGATCATTTGGCGGTAGTAGTTGGACCAGGAAGTTTCACTGGAATTAGAGTTGGTATATCAGCTGCACAAGGTATAAATCTTGCTACAAATAAGCCGTTATACGGGGTTAGTGCGCTGGAAGTTCAAGCCTACGCAATATCTTTGCTTTGTGCAAATAGCAAAAAAAATATCAGAGCTATAATCAAAAATGCTCAAGGGTTTTATACACAGTTATTTGATTTCAATTTGTTGCCGCTGTCTGGTCCAACTGCAGCATGTGACCCTGGTCACGCTACAAGCAGTACACATATGGATTGCAATTTAAATGCTAGCCATGCAGGGCTATTAGTTCATTATAGACTAAAGAACAAGCAAAAATTAAATGAAGTTGAAGCTCTATATTTAAATGAGCCTCAGTATATGAAATTGCTATAGACTATTTTTTTGCATACACGCAATTTGGCTAAGCTTGTGCATCTGGTTTACTATCTCTTGAGCTACTTCTTTTATACTCATATTTGAATTTTCTATCTCTATAGCACTCGGTGGTGTAAATAAGTTGTTAATCCTACATTGCTCTATCATGCTATTTAGATTAATCACCTTCCTATTTTTTCTTTGCCTTTTTAATGCAATACGCTTTTGTAATGTCGGTAGATCACACCTAAGTACCACAGGAAGGATTTCTGTGTTCATTTTTTTACTAAGCCTTACTATTGAATCATACATCCTCATGTTCTGGTCATTATTTTCCATCAACTCATCAATAAATATGTAATTTTTTGAGTGAATCGGATAATTTTCTATTACCTGAAGCATAATTTGCATAATGCCATATATTCTATCTTGAACTTCTTTAGGTATTTGATCACGTTCAAAGACACCATCGTATATAGAGCAAGCTTGAACATTGTTATAGAACTTACTATTTACAATTAATGCGTTTATCATATTAGATAATTCTATTGCTGTGGAAAGTTTACCACTTCCCGAAAGACCAGAGAGATATATGAAAAATCCTGCTGGCTGTTTCCTTGTGTTAATATTTACCATATTATTTTCAATCTTGAAACTTACATTTATAATAACATAAAAATGAGGCTTTAAAACATATGAAATATTATATAGAAAATTATTTTTGTAGTTAAGATATTATGTAATTTAAAAACATAAATTCTGTATATAAACTCTATAATAACGATAACTATTTTTAAGCAAGCTACAACACAAAAGTGTTTGGTATTCAGAAAGCAAGACAGAGTGGCATAGACTTATTAGTTTACTACAAGTCTCTTTTCGCGTATAAACCTTCAGAAGATTCTAACAGAGGATTGTGTTGTTAACAAAGAGCAGAGTAAAAAGGGATCTAGTCTATGCCTATCAGATTTTGTCCTACCTTAAGTTCGATGATCATACATATACTCACCTTTCAGTGCGTTCTGAAGATCAAAAGTCGTTTTATATTTATCCGTTTGGTATGCGTTTTGATGAAGTAGATGAACGTTCGTTAATGAAAGTATCATTTGATGGAGATGTAATTGAAGGCAAAGAATATCAATATAATAGAACTGGCTATATAATTCATGGTTTTATTTATCAAGCAAGGAAAGATATTCAAGCAATTTTTCACTTGCATACACCTTCTATTGTAGCGGTTTCTTCTCTCAAAGATGGGCTGCTTCCTATAACTCAACCACTATCGGCTGAGAGCCGAAAGGTTGGATATAGCGCTGGAAGCGCGATGAGAAGCTAAAGCTACTCCAATCTTATACTAGATATAGAATGAGGCTGATGTGCATCTGTATGTTTATTGATGTACTCATTAATGACTTCATCTGTGATATGTCCGCTGGTAGCACTAAAGTATCCTCTTCCCCAAAAACGCTTTCCCCAGTACATTTTATTTAGCTCTGGAAATTCTTGTTGAACTTTGCGTGAAGACCTGCCTTTGGCTCTTTGAACAAAATCACTCACAGCTATATGAGGAGGTATTACTACGAATAAATGTAAATGATCTGATGATATTACTCCGTTTTCTATCTTAATCCCCATTTCTTCAGATACTTCTGCTATGATTGTTCGTATTCTCTCCTTCATAGCCTTAGTTAATACTCTGTACCGATATTTTGTAATCCAGACTATATGGTACCTATGATAAAATACAGTGTGTTTTCCTTTGTCATATTCCGTCATAACTATACTTTATAAAGTACAGTTATGACATTGACAAACTAAAGTTTCTCCACCTAGAAGGTGGAGGCTTGTACCATCTTATGGAAAGTAAAGTATTCTTTTATATAGAAATTGCTATAAAACACAGGAACTATGTAGGGTTTTGTACTGGTGGTATGGGTTGCTAAGGAAAAAAGCAGTAAAGAATTAGCAAAAGAAGGGCTTCTAGCAGATATTCAAAAAATACATCAAGCATTCTAAATGCAGATATGGAGCCCCTAAAATTCACGCTGAATTAAAAGCTTTAGGCAAAAATTAAAACAGTACAAAGTGTTATGCAAGAAAATGGCATTAAAACCAAGCTTAGACGAAGGTTCAAAAATAAAAAACAGCAAATAAGCAACCGAGTTGTGGCTCCGAACACATTGGATCAAAATTTTACTACTGATCAGCCAAATAAAGTTTGGGATTACCTACATAAAAACTAAAGAAGGTTGTTGGCGGCAATAATTGACCTATATTCACGCATGGTGGTTAATGAGTAACATGATAATTAGTTATAGATTCTTTATTGATGGCCGTTGATAAACGCAAACCCGATAAAAATCTGCTGTTACATAGCGATCAAGGGTCACAGTATACCTCTCAAAATTACCAATTTCTATTGAATACAAAAAACATCATTTCCAGCATGAGCCATAAGGGCTGTTGTTACGATAACTCTGTTGCAGAAAAGTTCACTTAAAAGGGAGCTGCTCATTGATACTTCTCGCTCAACAAACCAGAACTGCCATATTTGAATACATAGAAATCTTTTATAACAAATAACGTAGACATTCTACTATTAACTATTGCATTCCTGCACAATTTATTCTCATGATAAAAACGTCTTAACTTTCTCTCTACTTTTTCTGGGTAAGGTCAAACATGCAATACCAATAATGCTAATATATTTTATAATTTTTCTCATAAGATATTTTACAATGCTTCTAATAATATTAGATATCATCTATAAAATTAAAAAATCCATGAAAGGGGATGAAAATATGTAAAAAAGTATTATTGATTAATTAAAAACAGATTTTGATTTGATAATACTAATAAAATCGATTTATCTTAAATTTACGTTGATTTTTACCTGTTATTTTTTGTAGTTTATCCAACGTAAATTCCAGGTAAAACAAAGTCGTTATCTCCAACCGTTACAACCAACTCTCCTTCTTTAATTTTTATTTGATTAGGTGTATGGTCCCATACCATCACACTCTGGGATCATACACCTAAAGTACTCCGACACTGGGATGACACCCCGGGGTTTCTGGGATGACAAAAAAGAGCCCCCTGAGCAAAAATCTTATAGCCACTTGAATGATAATTGACTTTTTGCCTAAAATAACTAAGAAAGAAACTTCTCATCAAGATAACTTAAATATATACTAATTCTCTTATTTTTAAACGATTTCTCATCATGAATTGCACGATCAAAAACCTGAATTTGACTTGTTATAATGCTACAATTATTATTTGCAACTTCTAATACGCCACTATCAATTACAACCTTCTTTTCTGTTTGGTTACTCATTTTAACAGTAATCATACCAGGCAATAAATAAATTAAGTAAGGAGCATGGTGAGCTAAAATCATAAGCTCCCCTTCGAGCCCAGTTACTGAAAGAGAAACCACTCCACTGAATGAAATTTGATCATCAGGAGAGAAAAATTGCACTTTAAAAGTATTCATAATCTTTAACTTTTATTTAGCTTCAGCTTGTATTAATTCAGCCTTTTTTATTGCTTCATCTATATTCCCCACCATATAAAAAGCAGCCTCTGGTAAGTGATCATATTTGCCTTCAACAATCCCTTTAAAACTGGAAACAGTATCAGAAAGTGAAACAAATTTACCAGGCATGCCAGTAAATATTTCTGCAACGTGAAAAGGTTGAGAAAGAAATTTCTGAATCTTACGAGCCCTATCAACAATAATTTTATCTTCATCAGATAGCTCATCCATACCAAGTATTGCGATAATATCTTGCAGTGATTTATAAGTTTGCAATATACGTTTCACCTCAGAAGCTACATTATAATGTTCTTCACCAATGATTTCAGCAGATAAAGACTGAGAAGTTGAATCAAGTGGATCAACAGCAGGGTATATTCCCATTTCAGCTATTTGCCTTGACAACACTGTGGTTGCATCAAGGTGAGAGAATGTAGTTGCTGGGGCTGGATCAGTCAAATCGTCCGCAGGAACATATATAGCTTGCACAGAAGTAATAGAGCCAGAAGTTGTTGAAGCTATTCTTTCTTGCATTGCACCCATATCAGTTGCAAGGGTTGGCTGATAACCAACAGCTGACGGTATTCTTCCAAGTAAAGCAGAAATTTCAGAACCAGCTTGTGTAAATCTAAAGATATTATCCACAAAAAATAGAACATCTTGGTTTTCACGGTCACGAAAATACTCTGTCATAGTAAGTGCTGTTAAAGCAACTCTAGCCCTTGCTCCAGGAGGCTCATTCATCTGACCATAAACCAAAACAGCTTGAGATTTTTCATGCTCATTTATATTTATTACATTTGAAGTGATCATCTCGTGATAAAGATCGTTACCTTCACGCGTTCTCTCCCCTACCCCGGCAAACACAGAAAATCCTTTATGAGCTTTTGCTATATTATTAATTAATTCCATTATTAGGACTGTTTTACCAACACCGGCTCCACCAAATAAGCCAATTTTTCCTCCTTTAAGATAAGGTGCAAGAAGATCTATAACTTTTATTCCCGTAACTAAAACTTCTTCCTGTATTCTCTGTTCAGTAAAACTTGGAGGTGCTCTGTGTATAGGCTCTAAGTTATACTTTCCCTTCAGTGGACCACACTCATCTATAAGCTCTCCAACAACATTAAAAATCCTTCCTAAAGTTGAACGCCCAATTGGCACCGATATTGGTGCACCTGTATCAACAAATTCATCCCCCCTTGACATGCCATCTGTGCTATCCATAGCAATACAACGAACTATATTGTCACCTATATGCTGCGAAACTTCTAAAACCAGCTCCTTATCCTTATATTTTAGTTTGCTTTTTAAAGCATTAAATATTTTAGGCAATTCACCTTCAAATTTTATATCAACAACTGCTTGAGTTACCTTAATCGCTCTACCTATATTCATCTCTTTATTTTTATCACCTAACACTATAATTCCATAAAAGAACTTCTAAAGAAAATAAATTTTATATTATTAATAGAAATTTTGCAACATTAAAACGCTTACTAGTTACGCTTCATTACAAACAATGCAAATGCATTTAATAGCCAAGTAATAATAAACAATACTAAACTAAGCGCATAAGCAGCAAGAGTTTGTACACTATTGAAATCCTGATCTCCGGTAAGTAATGTAGCGATCTGCACGGTAATGGTAGTAACTGAATTAAGAGGGTTAAAAGTCAAATTTGCGTTGATTCCCACAGCCATTAGCACAATCATTGTTTCACCTATCACTCTTGAAATTGACAATAAAATTGCACTTAAAATTGTAGGCATTGCATAAGGTATTGTTATATGCCATATAGTTTCCGCTGGAGTTGCACCAAGTGCCATGAAGCCATAACGCAAGCTTTTTGGAACAGATCTTATGGCATCTTCGAGTAAAGAAATAATAAAAGGAAGAATCATTATCCCAATCGATAAACCGGCAACTAAGGCACTTTCTGAGTGTATACTTAAACCAAAAAAATTTGCTACCTGCTTTATAAAGAAAGACAAAAACACAACCGCGAAATATCCATATACAACCGTAGGAATAGCAGACAAAACTTGCAAAGTTGTATTAACAATATAACGCACTTTCTCACTCGCATATTCACTAATATATATTGCAGAAAATAAACCAAGCGGAACGACAACTAACATTGCTATAATAGTTATAAGTAATGTACCAACTAAAAGCGGCGCTATACCAAAACATCCTATCTTCTCTTCATTGATAGTGACTACATTGTGGCCCCATTTCAAGCAAAACAAGAATTCTGAAATAGCTACTTTATTAAAAAAACTAATGGATTGAATAAAAATAGACAGCATTATAAATAAAGTGGTAAAAAATGATATGGCCAAAGCCACAAATAACGAAAGTTTTATTATCTTATTTCTTTTATTTTTAAAGATAAAAGCAAGCATGAAAAAAAGTAACGCTATAGAAATAAAAGTTACAAAACAATTATTATAGAATACTAACAACCAAGTTAGCATCCATACACAACTAAGATATAGATAAGATTTAACCTTATTTACTTCTTGAAACCTACTAAAACAAAATAAAAGGATTAGTAAGACAGGTATGACTATCACCGAATTCATTCTTCCATGCATCAAATTTTATTCTACGAAAATGTCATACAAGTTCACCATTATTTGACAATAAAGTAAAACAATTTAAAATAAATAATTATATTAATATAAAAACAATGAAGAGAACATTTCAACCAAAAAATTTGATAAGAAAGCGCAGACACGGATTTCGTTCACGTATGGCAACAAGAGCTGGAAGAAAAATCCTTAATAGGCGCCGTTCATTAGGGTGTAACAAATTATGCGCATAGTAAGTATAAAAAAAAAGATTTTTCTTCTGCTTTCAAAAATAAGTTAGCACTCAGCAGTCTTTTTTATCGTGGGCTTTATATATCACTGTACGCTATAAAAGAAAGAGAACCTGAGAAGTACATTCATACTATTAGAGTAGGTCTGGCTATCAGTAAAAAAACCGGAAAAGCAGCAAAAAGAAATAAAATAAAAAGGCAACTACGAATGCTTGCTAAAATTAGCATTTTAAATATAAGTAATATAGGACACTACTACATAATACTAACTCATAGAAACATTATGCAAGCAAGTTATAAAAATTTACAAAAAGATCTAACTATTTGCTTAAAAAAGATAAAATAAAAAAAAATCTCAATTAAGGTATTTACAACTATATTTTTTATGATAATATAGGTAAAATTTTTAAAAATAGTTAATGGGTGTGGTGAGTGGTAGAGCATATAAAAGAGGTAAATAACACAGGCTTTGGTCAGATGTATCAATTCTTATTTCTTCCTAAAGGAACAGGAACAGATTGGAGGTCAGCATTTCGCCAACAAGAAGAATTATTTAAAAAAGTGGGAGGTAATGTAATATTACCAGAAATCAGTAATTCTCCTTCAAAAGGGAATCAATTAGGGGAAGTAGGAACAATGCTAAATAATGTAGAAAATGACCAAGAGCATATAAGAAAAAAAAGATATCGTAGTTAAAGTAAAAACTTAAAGAATAGTAACAAAACAAGAAAGTTAAAAGTATCCGTTCAGGAGAGTGGTTTAAGAAACAATAGATAGGAGATTTTGGAAAGGATTGAGACCCCTTTGTTTCCAAGTTAAGTATAATGAAATTATCCGCTCAAGGAATGTATTTCCCCGCTTTGATTGTGTAAAATATGAGTTTTTGCGATAAACGACATAATGCCGAATTTGCCGTTCAGCGTGGTTATTTGTCAGCGGAATATTTTCTGGGTCATCTAAAAATTTCCACATCATTCTTTCAGATCTCAGAACATTTTTTGCAACTCGAGAGGCTCCAATTGCTTCAGGTAAACGAGATATCTCCTTCAAGTAATACTTTGTACGTTTTCTTAATTTTCTGGCACGTCTGACAAACCTCAAAACATCTATCTCACTTTTTAGTAAAGCTTTTTTTAGTGCAAATAATTCAGTGGCCACGTTTCTCAAGTAACAACCCAGAACTTTAACTTCAATATTCCAACTATGTGCTAATCTTTCAAAATCTCTTGATAAATGTGCCCAACAGATTTGCCTGTTTTTATCGGCAAAATAATTGTATGCTGCATACCTGTCAGTTATTACCAAGCTATTGCGATTGCAGAATTTACTATTTTGTAAAACTTTCATTCCTCTTGACTCTGTAAATTTTACAAAACTTGCCGTATTGCTTGCAAACATCCAACACCAAGCGAGTTTACCTTTGTTATAATGGCTCGTTTCATCAATATGTAGAACTTTACTCCTACTTATCTCTTGTTCGATCTGCTCATACATTTTTTTGCATTTTGAAGCAACTCTATGTTCACTACTTGATATGCTACCGACGCTTATGTTCAAATTGAAGATATCATTTACGACACTCGCTATTTCGCGTTTTGAATTTTTGTAGAATCCGCTGAACGCTGCAATTATTGACTTAACCCTTGGACCAAATGTATTTGGCGTAACACCTTCCGGTAACTTGCTACTTCTTCTCTTTCCGCATCTCCGACAACGGCCATGTTCTAACTGATATTCCACTACATAAGGCTTGATTTCTGGAAGATCAACTTTCTGATGAATATATGGTTTTTCACATATTGCAATTTCTCCTCCGCATTCGCAAGTATTAGGCAACTCTATCTTTACTACTTTATCTGCATCCATGTTGGCGCGAAAACTTCCTTTATGACCAACCTGACCGCCAATATTCCTTTCGCTTTTCGGCTTATTCTTTTTTATTTTATACAACTCTTTGGAACTTGGTATTGATGAATTTTTTGAGCTTAAACCGAGTCTTTCTCTTAACTCAGCATTTTCTATCTTTAAAGCCTTATTTTCTGCTTTTAAACTTTCATTCTCTTTTTCCAATCTTTCTATTTTTGCTTCTAACCTTTCTATTTTTTGCTGTAAATTTTTGCAAAGTTCTAAAAGGTTTACCATATTATTTCACTTTTGCTCTATGATTATCTTTTTAGATCACCTTGTCTACCTTATTCTGCCACTCCGCTTAACGGATACAGTTAAAATATAAGTATACCTACTGTCTAATTAACAAAGAAATTTTTATAAACTTGGCGGCGACCTACTCTCCCTTTTCAAGTACCATCAGCGCTAAAAAGTTTCACTTCCGAGTTCGAGATGAGATCGGGTGGTTCATTTTTGCTATAGCCACCAAGTCAATAAAAATTTCTAACTTAACAATTTTAACTTAATATTTAACACTGCATACACACATATAGAAAGCAAATAAATCAATCAGGCTATTAGTACTAGTTAGCTTCACATGTTACCATGCTTCCACACCTAGCCTATCAACGTGGTAGTCTCCCACGGCCTTAATTGGGAAATCTTTTTGAAGAGGGTTTCTTGCTTATATGCTTTCAGCAATTATCCCATCTATACATAGCCACCCAGCGATGCTATTGGCATAACAGCTGGTACACCAGAGGTATATCCATCTCGGTCCTCTCGTACTAGAGTCAGACCTTCTCAAATTTCCTTCACCCACGGCAGATAGAAACCGAACTGTCTCACGACGTTCTAAACCCAACTCACGTATCACTTTAATCGGCGAACAGCCGAACCCTTGGGACCTTCTTCAGCCCCAGGATGTGATGAGTCGACATCGAGGTGCCAAACGGTGTCGTCGCTATGAACGCTCGAACACCATCAGCCTGTTATCCCCGGCGTACCTTTTATCCGTTGAGCGATGACCCTTCCATACAGAATCACCGGATCACTATGACCGACTTTCGTCTCTGCTTGGCTTGTCAGCCTCGCAGTCAGGCAAGCTTATGCCATTATACTATCAAGCTGATTTCCGACCAGCTCTAGCTTACCTTCGCACGCCTCCGTTACTTTTTAGGAGGCGACCGCCCCAGTCAAACTACCCACCATACAATGTCCTAGCTCCAGATAATGAAACATAGTTAGATATCAAAAGTGTAAAGGGTGGTATCTCAAGGTTGACTCCATTATAGCTAGCGCCATAACTTCAAAGTCTCCCACCTATCCTGCACATCACACTTTTAATAGCAATGTAAAGCTATAGTAAAGGTGCACGGGGTCTCTTCGTCTAACCGCGGGTACCCCGCATCTGCACGGGGAATTCAATTTCGCTGAAGTGATGTTGGAGACAGTGGAGAAATCGTTACGCCATTCGTGCGGGTCGGAACTTACCCGACAAGGAATTTCGCTACCTTAGGACCGTCAGTGTTACGGCCGCCGTTTACTGGGGCTTCAATTCGGAGCTTGCACCCTTCCTATTAACCTTCCAGCACCGGGCAGGCGTCAGACCCTATACTTCCACTTACGTGTTTGCAGAGTCCTGTGTTTTTAGTAAACAGTCGCTACTCCCTATTTTGTGCCACCTACTCATAGTTGCCTAAAAGCAGGTTACCCTTCTTCCGAAGTTACAGGTATAATTTGCCGAGTTCCTTCAACATCATTCTTTCAACACCTTAGTATACTCTACTCATCCACCAGTGTCGGTTTGCGGTACGGCCTCATAAATATAAGTGCTATTTCCTGGAGCTTCTTTTAAGCATAGATCAATCCAATAAGATCTATACAAATACGAAACCCGTCACACTTAAGAGGTTTAGGAATATTAACCTAATTGCCATCGACTACTCCTTTACGGACTCGCCTTAGGAACCGACTAACCCTACGCAGATTAACTTAACGTAGGAACCCTTAGATCTTTGGTGAGAGTGTTTTTCACACTCTTTTACGCTACTTATGTCAGCATTCTCACTTCCGATATCTCCAGCAGTTTTCACAAACCACCTTCACAGACTTACGGAACGCTCCGCTACCGCGCCTATTGATCGAAATCAATAAGCACTCACATCTTCGGTATACAGCTTTAGCCCCGGTACATTTTCGGCGCAGAAAAACTTATTTAGACAAGTGAGCTGTTACGCTTTCTTTAAAGGATGGCTGCTTCCAAGCCAACCTCCTAGCTGTAATGGTTTTTCTACTTCCTTCCCCACTTAGCTGTAATTTTGGGACCTTAGATAGTGATCTGGGTTGTTTCCCTCTTCACCACGGACTTAGCACCCGCAGTGTGCCTGCTGTATAATTAGTTGTTGGTATTCGGAGTTTAGTTAGATTTGGTAAGACGGTGAATCCCCCTAGTCTATCCAGTGCTCTACCCCCAACAACATACATACAACGCTCTACCTAAATAGATTTCGCGGAGAACCAGCTATTTCCAAGTTTGATTGGCCTTTCACCCCTAATCACAACTCATCCAATAATGTTGCAACATTAACTGGTTCGATCCTCCAGTGTGTTTTACCACACCTTCAATCTGGTCATGACTAGATCACTTGGTTTCGGGTCTAATCCATAAAACTAAAACGCCCTATTCAGACTTGCTTTCGCTACGCCTACACCTAACGGCTTAAGCTTGCTTCATAGATTAACTCGCTGACCCATTATGCAAAAGGTACGCTGTCACTCTAAATATCAATAAATTGATATAGAGCTCCAACTGTTTGTAAGCACTTGATTTCAGATTCTATTTCACTCCCCTCCCGGGGTTCTTTTCACCTTTCCCTCACGGTACTTGTTCACTATCGGTCGTTAAGGAGTATTTAGGCTTGGAGGATGGTCCCCCCATATTCAAACAGGATTTCACGTGCCCCGCTCTACTCAAGGATTTAAAAACTTTCTACTTATACAGGACTATCACCTTCTATGGTTACTATTTCCAGAGTATTCTAATTCTTATTCTTAAATCACTAGCCTTTTCCGCTTTCGCTCGTCACTACTAACAGAATCTCGGTTGATTTCTTTTCCTTTGGCTACTTAGATATTTCAGTTCACCAAGTTTGCTTTACATACTTAGTACGTAATAACTAGCTAAACTAGTTGGGTTTCCCCATTCGGAAATCTGCGGATCAAAATTTGTTGACAATTCCCCACAGCTTATCGCAGCCTGCCACGTCCTTCATCGCCTCTTAACGCCAAGGCATCCATCAAGTGCTCTCAATAATTTATTTATCCGACTATATGCAGAATATGCAGAGTTAAATATTATTAAAATTGAATTGAGATTAAATTAATCTCTACCATAAAACTTGTCAAACATCTAAAAACTAAATTAATCTTTTATATGTTATAACCTAATAAATAATATGTCAACGCCTTTTTGCACAAAACATTTACTTATATTATCAACAACAATATACTAGCAATCCTAAACAGTATAATCTGAGAAATATGTGGTAAACTTATATATACAGTAAAAATTAATAAAAAAGATATTTTGTAAGATAAAATGTGTTAAAATCAATTGCCTAAAAATGATAATAAACATTCGGAGTATTTCTAACGTATGAAAAGTAATCTCTCTTTTATAAAAAACGTTGCTTTAAATTGTATGTCTAAGCTCATTGGCGTATTAAATATTAAGAAAGTAAAACACTTCATTGTGAATAAATATAATACTCTTCATAAAGAAATGACAGTGCTTCTTAAAAAATCTAAGAACCTGTTAAACACCAACATTGAAATCGGTTTATATCACTTTTATGAAGGTAGCATATCAGATGCAAAGTTACGATTTTGGTTAATTAGCATATTTTACCCCCATTTACCTATAGTCTGGTATAACATCGGAAGGTGTCATTTTGCGGTAGGGAATACTAACAAAGCTTATAATTATTTAACAAGGGCACTAAAATTAGATAATGACCACGAGGAGGCGTCTTACTATATAAAAAAAATGACAAACTCAGCGCCTATTACAGAATTGCCAAAAAACCTCATAAGACAATATTTTGATTACACAGGTGAATATTTTGTTGAGCATTGGTTGATTGCCAAACAATATAGAGGGCATGAACTTGTACACATGATAATTACAAAAATCTTCAACAACTCCACTTCTGAGCTCAATATACTCGACCTTGGTTGTGGAACTGGAATATGTGGTCATTTCTTGAAAATAAATGGTATTGGAAACCATATAACAGGAATTGACATTTCAAGTAGAATGCTAAATATCGCAAGAGGATGCTTTATAAAAGGTAAGCCTGTTTACAATGAATTAATACATATGGAAATGAAAGAGTTTCTTAAACAAGAGAAAAACCAGCAGTATGATGTAATTATCTTTGCTGAAGTGCTACATTATCTACATGACTTTCAAGAAGAATTGGAATTAGCAAAAAGATCTACGAGCAAAAAAGGGGTTATTGTATGTTTAATAAGAAGAAAGGAAGGTGAAGGTATTGACTTTGTAAATAAAGGAGACTATTTTCGTCACTCAGAAAGTTATGTTCAACATGTTGCAAAAGAAATAAATATGCAAATAAGTTATATGAGTTACTGTAAAATATATGGCAGTCAGGTTGACGGTATCTTGTTTGCATTACAGCATCAACAAGAAAGTCCGAAAAACCTAACTTAAAAATCGCTCAAAATGACTTTTAAGTATCTATATATAATAAAAGAATAAAAGGAACTTTATGAATAACATTACCATTAATTACGCAAAGGACAGCAAATTAACCGACTTTGGAAAAGCAGTTCTATCAGACAGGTATTTAATAGAAAATGAAAGTTATCAAGACCTCTTTGCACGTATTGCTAATTACTATTCTGATAATAAAGAACATGCGCAGCGTCTTTATGACTACATGAGCAACTTGTGGTTCATGCCTTCAACACCAATACTCAGCAATGGTGGCACTAAGAGAGGGTTACCTATCTCTTGCTTTCTTAATGAAACCGAAGACAGCTTGCAGGGAATAGTTGATCTATGGAACGAAAATGTTTGGCTTGCTGCACGTGGAGGAGGCATAGGTAGTTATTGGGGAAATTTACGCTCAATAGGCGAAAGCGTAAAGGGTAGCGGCAAAACATCAGGAATTGTTCCATTTATTGTAGTGCAAAATGCTCTAACGCTTGCAATTAGTCAGGGATCCCTAAGGCGAGGAAGTTCAGCAGTCTACCTTCCTGTATCTCATCCGGAGATAGAAGAGTTTCTAGATTTACGCAAGCCAACAGGCGGTGACCCAAATCGCAAAGCGTTAAATATACATCATGCTGTAATAGTAACAGATAAATTTATGCAGGCTGTTGAGAATGATCAAGAATGGAATTTAATAAGCCCTCACAACAATAAGGTTATTTCAACTGTAAAAGCGCGGGATATATGGATCAAAATATTAACAGCAAGAGTTGAAACTGGAGAACCTTACATTATTTTCCTTGATGCAACAAATAACAATAAGCCAGAATCTTACAAAAAGCTCAACTTAGACATCAAGATGTCAAATCTATGCAGTGAAATAACTTTAACCACAGGTTATGATCACCTGAATAAGTCACGCACTGCTGTGTGTTGTCTATCATCCGTAAACCTTGAGTACTACGAAGAATGGGAAGACAATAAACTCTTCATAGAAGATATAATGCGCTTTCTTGATAATGTATTGGAAGATTTCATAAATAAAGCACCGAATGAAATGCAGCGAGCAAAATATTCTGCAGCCAGAGAACGCAGTATTGGTCTTGGTGTGATGGGCTTTCATTCATTTTTACAAAGCAAAATGGTTCCTTTTGAATCAGTAACAGCACAACAATGGAATAAAAAAATATTTAAGTATTTACGCGAGCAAGCAGATATAGTTTCTAAAAAATTAGCAGAAGAAAAGGGAGCATGTCCTGATGCCAAAGAAGTTGATCTAATGGAAAGGTTTACACACAAACTCGCTATTGCTCCTACTGCCTCGATCTCCATTATTGCAGGTAATACCTCCCCTGGAATAGAACCATACGCAGCAAACGTATTCATACAAAAGACACTTACAGGCTCATTTGTAGTGCGAAATAAATTCTTGCAAAAACTATTAGCAGAAAAAAATCAAGACAATGATAAAATATGGTCTTCAATTTCAACAAACGAGGGTTCCGTTCAGCATTTAGATTTTCTTAGTGAGCATGAAAAATTGACATTTAAAACAGCGTACGAGCTTGACCAAAGATGGATTATAGAACATGCAAGTAATAGAACTTCGTATATTTGTCAATCTCAATCAGTAAATCTGTTCTTACCTGCCAACGTACATAAACGTTACTTGCACAAAATACACATGCTTGCTTGGAAAAAAGGATTGAAGAGCTTATATTACTGCAGATCACAATCAATGCAGAGAGCCGATAAGGTCTCGCATGACATATTCAAAAAAAGTGAAATATTGCAACAAAAAACAGACATTGACTACGATGAATGTCTGTCATGCCAATAGCGGCCTTACTCAGAAAAAGTAGAGAGAAAGTTAAGCAAATGGGTAAATAGACTTCTTGCATAACCATATAACGCACTTTTATTGGGAATAGAAACGAAAAAACTTTCTTGACAAACTCCGCCAGCCCTCTTATCATAAAATTGAGGCTATTTATTTATCTTCTCTGTACAGATTAAATGACAAAAAAACTCACGTATCTGGCGTCTCATGTTTAATTTTTTGCACTATGTGCACCTTATGTCTTTATAAAACTTCTACCTACATAAGCTGAAACGCGCTTATAAAGCGTTTAAAACATAAAAAAACGCCAACTTAAAAAATGGATAGTGAATAACTAGCTACCCTAGGGTTTCTTTTGCCTTTTTTTCTGTTTAGTAAATTTCTTAAACATTTATAGCTAAGGTTAGTTGCATTTAAAAGCAGCTGAGTCGCGGTTATTAAGCGTTTAGAATAAAAAAACGCCATACTTGAAAGTATAATGTAAGTAATTAGCCAACTACGGGGCTTCTTTTGCCTTTTTTTTCATTTGGTAAATTTCTTAAACATTTATGGCTAAACGACAATCGTTATCCCGCTACTTGTTAGCGGGATCTATTGCCAAGATACCGCGAATGAATCGCGGTATGACGGTTCGCGGTGGCATGACGATAAAGTTTATACCTCGTCATCCCGCTGCTTGTTAGCGGGATCTCTTGTTAGCGGCTGAGATACCGCGAATGAATCGCGGTATGACGGTTCGCGGTGGTATGACGGTTCGTGGCAGCATGAAGATAATCCCGCTACTTGTTAGCGGCTGAGATACTGCGGCGGTATGACGTAGATTGCTGTCATTCCGCTACTAGTTAGCGCCGCAGCGGTATGGTGTAGGAAAATTAGCTATATAGCTAACTTGTACCACGCGTTAAAGCTTTTAAACAGGTCTTGGTTTACTTACTCCATTATTTTCTTTATTATCAGATATCATTTTAAATAATATGGAGGAGCAAATTGTCAGCAATTGCCATTATTGATTTTGGTTCACAGTTTACACAGCTTATCGCAAGACAAGTAAGAGGAATGGGTGTTTATTGTGAGATATTTCCAAGCAACATCAGTTTTGAAACAATATCAAAATTCAATGGGTTTATTCTCTCTGGAGGACCACAATCTGTAAATGATGATTGTTCTGAAACAAGTAGAGTAGTACATGAAATTATAAAACTTAATGAGGCAACAAGCGTTCCTATACTTGGAATATGCTATGGACAGCAACTCATTTGTCATTATTTTGGAGCAAAAGTAAAAGAGAGTTTCAAACAGGAGTTTGGTAGAACTAAAATCAAGATACTAAAAGAATCCCCCATTGTAAAGGATACCTGGGATGTTAATTCTGAAGTGGATGTATTAATGAACCATGCGGACAGTGTTGATACTATACCACAGGGATTTACTGTTATCGCATCAGGTGTGATAAATCAAACAATTGCAATGATTGTCAACGAACAGCGGAAGATTTACTGTACTCAGTTCCATCCTGAGGTTAAGCCCACAACAAATGGCAGTAAATTGCTCTCTAACTTCTTGGATATTGCAAATTGCAAAAGAGACTGGACAATGAAGTCGTTTATTGAGGAGCAAAAGGAAAAAATCAAAAATGTAGTAGGAGAGAAAAAAGTAATCGCTGCAGTAAGTGGTGGGGTTGATTCAAGCGTTGCAGCGGCTCTCACACATAAAGCTATAGGAAAACAATTGAACTGTATTTTTATCGATACTGGGTTGTTACGCAAGAACCAAACCATCGCTATGTTGAAAGAGATTCCGATAAATTACGTTGATAAATCAAATTTATTTTTGAGTAGGTTGAAGGGAATAACTGATCCAGAAGAAAAGCGAAAAATTATCGGTAACACTTTTGTTGAAGTGTTTGAAGAAGAAGCAAAAAAAATAGGTGATGTGGATTTTTTGATGCAAGGTACCATCTACTCTGATGTAGTTGAGTCAGGGCATGCCTCAAACAACACTAGTACAATTAAGTCTCACCATAATGTTGGTGGGTTGCCAGAAAAGATGAACCTGAAGCTAGTGGAGCCTTTACGCTACCTCTTTAAAGATGAGGTAAGGCTACTTGGAAAAGAAATTGGGCTTTCAGATGAGATAATATTTCAACATCCATTTCCTGGACCTGGACTTGCAGTGAGGATTATAAGTGAAGTCGATGAAGAAAAGGTGCGAATATTGCAAGAAGTAGATGAAATATATATTAATACGATGAAAAATTACGATCTATATGATAAGATATGGCAAGCTTTTGCTGTATTATTACCAATAAAAACTGTAGGCGTTATGGGAGATGGTCGTACGTATGGATATGTTTGTGCTTTAAGGGCTGTAACATCATCTGATGGTATGACAGCCGATGCATTTCCATTTGAAGATAAGGATCAACACTTGCTAGTATTTTGGGATTTTTTACGCAATGTCGGCAGTATAATTGTTAATAATGTTCCCGGAGTAAATAGAGTTGTTTATGATATCACTTCTAAACCACCCGCAACTATTGAGTGGGAGTAAATCAAAAAGATCCCGCTGCTTGTTAGCTGGATCTAGAGATACCGCGAATGAATCGCGGTATGACAGTTCGCGGCAACATGACGATAACCTCGTCATCCCGCTGCTTGTTAGCGGCTGAGATACCGCGAATGAATCGCGGTATGACGGTTAATTTTCTTTATTTTGCTTATAATTTCCACAAGCAGTGCAAACATAAATGAAGAATACAAATATCCTTTTGGTAATTCTATATGAAATCCATGAAGCATGAGGTACACACCGACAAGTAAAATAAATAAAATGGCGATTATTTTTAACCCTGGGTTAGATTTGATTAACTGGGCGGTATAACTTGATAAAAACAGCATTGCTAGCATGGAAAATGTAAATGCTGTAGCAATTATTACCATGTTATAAGTTAGTGCTATAGCAGTTAATATCGAATCAACCGAAAAAACTAAATCTATTAATATAATTTGTAGCACAACTAAAAAAAATTTTGATTTAACGTTTGCTTTCTTTTTATTTTTCTTACATACAAAGATGTCATCCCGTAACTCCATAGAGCTCTTAACAATAAGGAATAATCCCCCTGCGATCATAAGTAAATCCCTTGCTGATGCAGTGTGAAATATAGGTTTTTGCATTGATAATATAGATGATGTAAAAAATAGTATTACAAAACGCATTAATAGTGCTAATCCAAGGCCCATAAGGCGCACTCTTTCTCTCAGCGCATTTGGTACCTTATCTATTGCTAGAGAAATAAAGATTAAATTGTCTACACTAAGTATAGTTTCAAGTAGTGTAAGTGTCAGTAAAGTCCAAGCATCAGTTAGCATTTTTGTTTCAAATTCGGTTCTTCTTACTCTACAATAGATGTGTAAAAATTAAGTGACTTCACTCAGAAGTTTTATAGCAGTTCTCCAGAAAAACAGGATACATAAAGTTCAGCAGCTTCTTCTATTTTCGTTTTTGAGCAAAATCAATAATAAGAGAGTTTCTTATTTTCATGCACGCAAATAAGATAAAGCCTTATTTTCATTTTTGACTTTATTTGAAAATAATATATACTATAAAAATAGTGTGCTCGGTTGAATGAATGTATATTAAAGGATCACCATCAGGCAAAGTATTCGCTGGTTATCAGGCATTTATACCAAGCCCCTTGCCACAAAAATTTGAATGGGACAATGATTTAGTTAATAGTCTTTAAACCCTTACTTTACTATAAGGAAAGTGGTTGAAAACTTAGGTGTCGTATTTACAACAGCCCAAAGAGCAATCGTAAAGCTTGAAGATTTAGGCATCGTTTCACAAACTTCTCAAGGAAAGAGAGATCGGGTTTATTGTGCAACTGATATTTTGAATATTCTAGAAGAACCAACTAAGATTACAGAGAACTTCGATAGCACATTGTAGCTATTGTGATGAATAAATTCAGCAAACAGCAAGCTTAAAGAGTCTGATCCAATGGACATGCTGAACAAAAAGTAAGGGGCTCCTTTTGGAGGATTATATTAACTTATTAATTAATTGCTTGACTTTTAGCAGGATTTATTATATTATTTATTAATGAGTAATGCAATCAAACCAAGGAGGATAGCATGATAAATAATTTGGATTCAATAATTCTTGGAATAAAAGATGGTGAAAAGGCGATTGAAGATTTAAGGGTTGTTCTTAAAAAAAGAAAAGAAGAAGTTATTACTACACAGACATTTAATTACGCTTTACGATGCCCAAAAACTACAAAGGAAGCGATAGTACACGAAATTCTGCTTCATTTTATACAAAATCCTGGCGAGCAATCACTAGAACAAGTGATACAATGCTTAGATAGAGCAATACAATCTGGGATATATGCAAAAAACAACCCAATAAGAAATCTAGATGAAGAATTTCGTACTCATATAAACTTTAAAGATGAAGAGGGAAATACATTACTACATCATGCAGTTATAGTTAATAAAACTGAAGAAATAACCACCCTTCTTGTTACATATAGTGCAAATCCTTTGATACAAAACGCGGATAATAAAATTCCTTCAGATTTAGCTCAAGGAAAAACAAAAGAAGTGCTTATTAAAAGTATGAAAAAACAAGCTCATACGAAAAAAGAAAGCGCTATGATAGGCAGTTTAGTGCCTGGCGTAATAATTGGTGGTTTTCTTGGTGTTGTACTTGGAGCTGGTGTGTATGTTGCAGTAAGTCTTTCTGGTGGTATGATACTAGGTGTAATGATAGCATCTGTTCTTGTTGCTAGTATAGCTGTTGGACTGGCCATGTATTTTTTGAGTCAAGACTATGAACAGGCTAAAGCGATAGAAAAAACTATTAGCACTGTTAGCTCTGTTAGCTCTGAAATATCTGTTGGTGCTGCAAATGGTAAAAATGATAAAGAAGGGCAACAACTTATATAGAAAAAGCTATAGTATTTTTCAAACTAAATAATAAACCTTGTAATTAGGATATTCTGGATTCCAGCGTCACGTGCTGGAATGACAACTGCGTTTTTTGTTTTTTTGTCATCAAATACTCCTACTCTTTATGTCATCCAAGTGTCCTGACTACTTGGATCCAAGAAATTTAATTGTTTTAAATTTTCCCCTCTATACACCTATTTAAATTTTATATTATCCACATGTACAATATAATCTATAATAACGTTTATCAATACAATATATTAAAAAATATTATGAGCTTCGTAAAAGAAAAAAACACCCCTGTGATGGAGCAGTATTTGAACCTGAAAGCTCAATACAAGGATCATCTGCTATTTTATAGGCTAGGAGATTTTTATGAGTTGTTTTTCGATGATGCTATTAAAGCTGCGAAATTGCTGAATATAGTGCTCACTAAGAGAGGTAATTCGTGTGGGCAAGAAATACCAATGTGTGGAGTACCAGCACACAGTAGTGAATCTTACCTACACAAGCTAATAGATTTAGGATTCAAAGTAGCAATCTGTGACCAATTAGAAACTGCTGATGAAGCAAAAAAGAGGGGCTATAAATCCATAGTAAAACGTGATGTAGTGCGAGTTGTAACTCCAGGTACAATTATAGAAGATTCACTACTGGAGGATAAAAGCAATAATTATCTCGCGTCCATAGTTGAACAAAATGACGAATATGCTATTAGTTGGCTTGAATTATCGACGGGAAAATTTTTTCACACTTTAACGAGTTTGAAAGCTCTAGATAGTGATTTATTGCGTATATCACCAAGAGAATTATTAATTTCTGAAAAATTCACTGAGGATGAAAAAATTAGATCGGTTTTAAAAAATTATAAAATATCAATTACGCAACACGCACAGAGCTTTTTTGAGTATAGTAAATCTCACAGAACGTTATGCGAGTTTTATAAAATCAGGGAACTTGGGAGTATAGGAAATTTCAGCAAAGTAGAAATCATGGCGTGTGGTGCACTGCTTGAATATGTCAGAGTAACGCAAAGGGGCTCCATTCCAAGGCTTGAATTCCCAAAAACCTATAAGCAACAAAATTTCATGCTTATTGATGCTTCAGCAAGGAGAAATCTTGAGTCGTTTTCAACTCAATTTGGTGAAAAGAAAGGTTCACTAATTTCAGTTATTGATCATACAGTTACAGCTTCTGGTGGACGCCTGCTCAAACAAATGCTCGCTTCACCCCTTGCTTGTTCTAAGGCGATTAACCTAAGGCTCAGTACCGCTCAATTTTTTGTAAATAATCATGATTCACGCAAAAAAATACGAGAGATATTATCTAACATTCCGGATATTGAAAGGTCTTTATCGCGCTTAATACTAGGGCGTGGTTCACCAAAGGATATGAACCTATTAAAAATAGGCCTAGGAAAAACTTTAGAGTTGTCTGAGTTCTTATGTAAAATTGAATCAGGTGAAAATGGATCTCTCCCACAACAATATGTCATCCAAACTGAGATCCAGCCAGCGTCACGCGCTGGAATAACAGTAAAATCAGACGAGAGTGAACTAAGCACAATACATAAAAGCCTTGGCAATCATAAAGACCTATTTGAACTGTTAAATAGTGCTATACTCGATAATAACCTCAGTTCCGTGAAAGAAGGAGGATTTATTCACTCAAAATGCAACTCAGAATTATCTGAGTTATCCTACATATTAAATAATAGTAATAAACTAATAACCAAACTCCGTGAATCTTATCGCGACCTAACTGGCATTGCCGCACTCAAAATATTACACAACAACATACTTGGTTATTACGTTGAAGTGTCGGCAAATCACAAAATAACTTCGGATATATTTATTCATAGGCAAAGCTTAGCAAATAGCATGCGCTACACTACTAATGAATTGAAAGAACTAGAAAATAAAATTCTTACGGCACGTGATGCTGCAATCGGCTTAGAAATGAAAATTTTTAGTGAACTGTGTAGTGAAGTTGCTAAAGAGTCTGAAAAAATTGCTCTTGCTGCAAATGCTTTGGCAAAACTTGATATTAGAACCGCATTTGCAGAGCTTGCAGTGCAAAATAATTACGTAAAACCCATTATTGATGACAGCAAAGAGTTCAATATCTGTAGCGGAAGACATCCAGTGGTTGAAGTTAACGATAAATTCATTGCAAATAGCATCAATTTAGCTGGTATACATCTAATTACTGGTCCTAATATGGCTGGAAAAAGCACTTTCTTGAGGCAAAACGCTCTCATTGCAATTTTAGCTCACATGGGGTCATTTGTGCCAGCAGAGAGTGCACATATTGGAGTGATTGACAAGATATTCAGCAGGGTTGGCGCAACGGATAATATAACAGCTGGTTATTCTACCTTCATGGTAGAGATGATCGAAACAGCAACGATAGTAAATCAGGCAACGGACCGTTCCTTGGTGATACTTGATGAAATTGGTAGGGGCACAGGGGTGTATGATGGATTATCTATTGCACAGGCGGTGATTGAACATATTCACAATGTAAATAAGTGCCGCGCCATTTTTGCAACTCATTATCATGAATTAACTAAAGTAAGCAAATACTTGAAGAACGTGAAATGTTTTTGTGTAAAAATAAGAGAGTGGAACGGAGAGGTTATTTTTCTACATGAAGTCATTGAAGGCATTGCAGATGAGTCATATGGAATACATGTAGCAAAACTTGCTGGTTTTCCTGATTCTGTTTTAAATAGAGCAAGTGAAGTGTTTGAGGAGCTGAAGGCTTGAATCATTATTATGAGTGAAGAATTACCTATACAATCGTGGTAGTAGCTATAGAAACGAAAAACTTACTTGACACCCTTCGCCAGCCCCCTTATCATGAAACTGAAGCTATTGTATTTGCTTTCGCCAATCTGCAGATTAAAAGGTAAGGATTACTTAATGTATCGGCGTCTTATGTTCAATTTTTTGCAGTATATAGATACTGTATGTCTTTACAAAACTTCATCTACGTCTAGATTTTTATCTAAATAAGCTGAACGCGCTTATAAAGCGTTACAAGACATCAAAAAATGCCAATACTCGACAGAGATAGTAAAAGACTAGCTAACTCGGGGATTCTTTGTCTTTTTTTCTGCTTAGTAAATTTCTTAAACATTTGCAGCGTAAGTTAGTTGCAATTAAAAGCAGCTTAATCTTGCTTGTCAAGCGTTTAAAACATAAAAAACGCCAATATTTTAAAGCGGATAATAACCCCAGGGCTTCTTTTGCCTTTTTTTTTATTCGGTAAATTTCTTAATATTTATAGCTAAACGACAATCGTCATCCCGCAGCGGGATCTAGAGATACCGCGGCGTTATGACAGTTCGCGGCGGTATGACGTAGAGTGCTGTCATTCCAGTGCTTGGCACTGGAATGGCTTTGTTGCATCGCTACTTATGAAAGGCTAACTATAGTTAGGATTATAAGCAACCTATTGAAAATATTGTTTTTTTGCAATCAATCTGATCAAATTTAAGAATAGTAATTTGTTATTTATATTAATAAATTTAATTCTATTGAAAATAGCTAAGGCATTGAAATTCTTGAATTTTAGCCGGATTGGTAAATGGTAGTGAAATTTCTTTTACTCAAATTTAGGTATTCATTGACCGTTCTTGTTATAAATACCAGAATAATAAGCTACTGATATTCCCTATCTTTTTTATCTTTAATCCATCATAGCTAGCGATGCAACAAAGCCCACTGGAATCCAGCCTTTATTATGCAGCCACTTGGTTGAAATTAAGTCTTCTAGATCCCAGTGTCAGCTACTTGGATGACAGGAGAAGGAAGCACTGGGATTGGGATGGAAAAGGCTATTTGTGTGATGCCAATGAGTGATAGAAAGTTCTGCAAGAAGTCATTAATTGCAAAAATTTAATATAAGTGGTAAAGTAGAACCACTGAATAAAAAACATATGTTAATTAATACAACGTCGGAGCTGGAGGACATATGTGAGGGGTTGATAGCAAAAAAGCCAAAATTTATAGCAGTTGACACGGAGTTCATTAGAAATAATTTAATCTACTACCCAAAATTATCGTTAATTCAAATTTCTTACGGAGAGAAGAGTTTTATTGTAGACGCATTAGTGCCAGAAATTGATTTATCATTCATTAAGAAAATAATGCTAAATCAGGGGATAACCAAAGTGTTTCATAGCTGCCGGCAGGATATAGAATCCTTACTCACTGTGTTTAAATGTATTCCCACTCCCATTTTTGATACCCAAGTTGCTGCTATGTTTTGTCATTATTATCATGACTTTATTGGTTACTCAAAAGTAGTGGAGCAATATCAAGGAATAGCACTGGATAAAATTAAAGCTAAAAATTCAGATTGGTTAAGGCGTCCGTTGTCCGAAGATCAGTTAGATTATGCAGTAAACGACGTGGTACACCTATATGACCTATACCAAATATTGTGCAATAAACTTGAAGAAAATAATAGGATGGGTTGGTTTCAAGAAGAGATGGAATCAATAGTTGATATAAATAAGTATTTACATAGCCCAAAAGATGCATGGAAGAGGATTAAATTTAATTATGAAGTAAATCCAAGATTGATACTAACTGTTAAAGCAGTTAGTGAGTGGCAAGAAACCTTAGCACAGCGCTATAATATGAACCGTAATAAAATAATCAATAATGCTGTAATAGCTGATTTTATTGAAAAAAATGTAGAGCATGTTGATGAGATTTTAGATGATCTCAAGAGGAATACAAAAAATATAAAAGATGCGGATTTACTAGAGTTTGTGAATATTTTTAATGAAAATGAGAGAAATTGGATGCAGCAAAACAACACCTTATCGAGTAATTATGATAAATCTGTACTTGATATACTCTCAATTATTTTAGATAGTAAATGTAAAGAAAGTAACATATCAAGGAAATTAGTTTCTTCAAAAGATGAGTTAACCGGGTCAATATCTGGACAGACAGATAAATTATTCAAGGGGTGGAGATATGATTTTTTTGGCAGGTCAGTTGAATCATTTTTGAACACAAGCTCAAAATTTGAGATTTCAGCAGTGAAATCCGCAAATAATATAACCAAAATTCAGAGTAATTTAGTGGAGAATAACTGTTGCTAAAGTAACTTAGATTTATCGACAATCGTCATCCCGCTACGTGTTAGCGGCTAAGAGATACCGCGGCGGTATGACGGTTAAGTAGGGTGTCATCCCAGTGCCTTGACTACTTCGATCCAGGAAAATTGATTGTAAACGAGCAAACATTTTCGATAAAATTACCAAAAAGCTAGATCCCAGACTGGGATGACACCACCTACAAATTGCAATGTTCGTATAGTTATGTGCTTGACACTGGGATCTAGAAAATCTAGTTAATATATATAGAGAAACCTTAGCTATAGTTTCAAAAGAAGTCGAATGTATTTTGTTATATGATTATAAGTCTAACAGGCGGAATTGGGGTAGGAAAGAGCTTTGTAGCTAATTGCTTTCAAGAGTTTGGTGCTGTTGTATTTGATGCTGATTCTGTTGTACACCAACTTTATAAAGTGGATAAAAGCATAATAAGTTATGCAGAGAAAAATTTTCCTGGAGTGGTAGTAAATGGTGAAATAGATAGAACAGTACTGTCTAAATATTTCTTAGCCTACGATGAAAATTGGAAACAATTTCAATCTTTGGTTCACTCTGCTGTGCTGCGTGAATTAGAATTTTTTATTGCCAAGGAAAAAAAGATCGATAGAAAACTTTTAGTCTTAGATGTGCCACTTCTATTAGAAACAAAATTTTATTTATATTGCGACCTTATTGTTTTTGTTCATGCAGATAGCGTTGTGCAAGCTCAAAGACTTAACGAACGCAACATAGATAAAGAAAAGCTTAATCTAATCTCCGATGTTCAGTTATCTATTGAGGAGAAAAGGAAGATGAGTGACTTTATTATCGATACCAGTGTAAGCAAAGAGTATGTTTTTTCTCAAGTAAAAGATATAGTGGATTCATTAAACCTAAACACGTAGCTCTACGTCATACCGCCGCGGTATCTCTAGATCCCGCTAACAAGCAGCGGGATGACGGTTGTCAGGATCCCAGCAGCCTCCCTCCCCTGCCATCCAAGTAGCCCCCTATGGTGTCATCCCAGTGCTTGACACTGGGATGGCTTTGTTGCATAGCAACTGAAAAATCTGGTGGCTACTGACAAAATTCATTATAAATAGCGATTTAACTGTTGAAGAAAAAATATGCCACAAAAAATGAGGGTCAGTAACCATAGCGAATATAACAAATTTCTAGAAAAAAGAGGAAATATTTTTCATTATATCAACGAAGCCATAGAAAAGTGGTACGAGAATGGTCCAAAAATACCAGGTGGCAACAATATTTATAGCGATAAAGTTGTAATTTTGGTGCACATAATAACTTGTTTATTTAGAATAGGCCTGAGGCAAACAGTTGGGTTTATAGCAGGATACCTTGAGCAAATTGGGAAAAATTTGCAAGTTATCAGCTATTCACAATCATCAAGAAGGTTTAAGAAACCCAATATTAAGATCAATGATTGCAGAAAATAATATGGAAGATATCGAAATTGCTATAGACAGTACAGGAATTAGTATATACAACAACACTCCTGGTCATAGCAAAGAAAATAGCGAAGATAGAAAGTATCGCAGCTATGAACAGACAAGAAAATTGCATGTAATGTTGAATACAAACAGCAAAAAAGCCATAGCTGTAAAATACAGTAACGGTGTCTACTCTGATCACTATGGAGCTTGTGATTTGCTAAAAGAAGTCGATTTTCAGTATGTCATAAAAGTACTATATGCAGATAGGGCATATGACAGAGAAAAGCTCTATAAGCTGTGTAATCAATATGGTATAAAAACGAAAATTCCTCCGAAAAACAACGCAGCAGAGCATCCAAAATTGGATTATATGCTTGATAGAAATGCCGCTATTCAGTTAATGAAATTACATGGTGAGAATGGTATAAAAAGATGGAAAGAAGAAGTAAATTACGGAAAAAGATCGTATATTGAAGGATTTTTCTCAAGGTTGAAGCGAATATTTGGGTTTAGTTTTAGGAGCAAATCTGAAATTAATCGTGAGAAGGAACTGCTACTCAAGTGTTATTTGCTTAACAAATTTACTGAAATAGGCATGGCTAAGTTTGAGATAGCTTCATGAATTTATTGTACGTTACCTACTATCCGAAGAGCGATGCAACAAAGCCCACTGGGATCCAGAAGACTTAATTTCAACCAAATAATAAAGGCTGGATCCCAGTGCTTGGCACTGGAATGACACCCTTCCGATGGGAACTGCTTTCAAACTACAACAGCATGAGTAGCTACAGAAGCTTTAATGATACAAGAAAAAATAAACAGCTATCATTTTTTTAGTAATTAAGTAAAATAGAGTGAAAGATTGCGAGGAAGTTTTGAAAAATAAGATAAAAAAGATAGTAATTTCAGGAAAGGAAGTGTGGCCAATCATCGAGGGCGGCAAAGGCATTGCAGTTAGTGATGGAAGATCAAGCGGAGCATTTGCTGCAGCAGATGCTGTGGGTACATTTTCTGGTGCAAATGCTAAGCTTATTGATGATAATGGCGAGTTAGTGCCACTAATTTATAAAGGCAAAACAAGAAATGAAAAGCATAGTGAATTGATTGAGTATAGTATTGAAGCTGGAATTAGTCAGGCAAGAATAGCAAATGAAATATCAAAAGGTCATGGAAGAATACACATGAATGTACTTTGGGAGATGGGAGCAGCAGAACGCGTGCTTCATGGCATATTAGAAGGAGCGAAAGGTTTGATTCATGGTATTACCTGCGGTGCTGGTATGCCTTATAGGCTTGGAGAAATTGCAGCTAAATATCAGGTTTATTATTACCCTATTATCTCATCGGTGCGTGCTTTTAAAGCATTATGGAAGCGTGCTTACCAAAGAATATCTTCCTATTTGCTTGGTGGAGTAGTGTATGAAGATCCATGGCTTGCTGGAGGGCACAATGGACTGAGTAACAGTGAAGACCCAGAGCTACCACAGGCTCCATTTGAAAGAGTTGCAGAGCTTAGATCTTTCATGAACGAGATCGGTCTTTCAGAAACACCAATTGTTATAGCAGGAGGAGTGTGGCATTTGAAAGATTGGGAACATTGGTTTGACAATCTGCAAATTGGACCAATAGCTTTTCAGTTTGGCACTCGTCCACTTTTGACGAAAGAAAGCCCAATTTCTGCAGAGTGGAAAAAGAAGCTACTCACTTTAGAAGAAGGTGATGTATTTTTAAATAAATTCAGTCCAACAGGGTTTTACTCATCTGCAGTAAAAAATAACTTCATACGTGAGTTGCAGGAACGGAATTCACGTCAAATAAAGTTTTCAGAAAATGCTAGCGAAGAATTTAATAATGAATTTGCAATGGGTAGCAGAGGTAGAAAGATCTACCTTACTGCAAAAGACAAAGAACTGGCAAATACATGGACTAAAGCAGGGTATACAGAAGCAATGAAAACTCCAGATACAACTGTTATTTTTGTGACGCCAGGCAGGTTTGCAGAGATAAGACAAGATCAAATCAATTGTATGGGATGCTTAAGTCATTGTTTGTTTAGCAATTGGAAAGATCATGGTGACCATTCAACAGGACGAAAGCCAGATCCGCGTAGTTTTTGCATACAAAAAACACTGCAAAACGTTATACACGATGGTGATATTGAGAACGAACTCATGTTTTCCGGGCACAATGTGTACAAATTTAAGCAAGATCCATTTTATGAGAATGGCTACGTACCGGCAGTAAAAGAACTGGTGGAAAGGATATTGACTGGGTATTGAGTCAGCAGTGGCCTGAAAAGTCCATTTTTCACTTTATAAAATGTTTATATTTTACTACCTACTTTATTTGAATAAGTTCTTCTGCCACACTTGAACGAATATCAAAAAAGATTGAATATTTGTATAGAATAGTGTATAATTATTAATCTTTTCTCAGTATTTTTACTATGGCTTTATCTAAGTTTCTCGACCCTAAGCTGGATTTAACTGACCTTACCCAGAAAAAGTGGAGAGAAAGTGTGGAATGTTTTTTACAAAAAGAATGATGCATCAAATTGTTCTGGAATGCAATAGTTAATAGTGACGTTGTTTGTTATAAAAAATTTCTATGTATTCAAATATTGCAGTTCTAGTTTGTTGAGCAGAGTGTTGTGAAGTATCAATAAGTATTCCTCTTTTCAATGAGCTAAAGAAGCTTTCTGCAACAGAATTGTCGTAACAACAGCCTTTATTACTCATCTATATTCTTTACAGCTAAGAGATATTGATACCCTTGCGCAGTATATTGTGAACCTTGGTCACTGTGCAGCAGTAGATTTTTAACAGGTTTACGCCTATTAATGGCCATTAATAAAGAGTTCATAACCAATTGTTTATTTATTGCACTACTCATTAACTACCATACGTGAGAATTATTGCTGCCAAATATAGCCATCCCTCCTTGGTTTTGATGTAAGAGGTTGTCCGGAAACAAGTAAATTCAAGCATATTCCCTCTTTAACATAACCCTACTCATAGCTAGGTATATGAAATTCTCAGTGGATGTTGTGAGTAAATCATACTCCTTCGATAGCCTTCTATTCCTATTAACCCAAGCAAAAGTCCTTTCTACAACCCATCTTCTTGGCTGTACCTTAAACCCTTGTTCTCTTGTTGGTAGTAGCTCAGGTGGCGTATCTTTGTGCACCCAAAATCTACATGGAGGCCTTGTAACAATTTCAATATCTATGTCATATTCTTCCTTTATGTGATTCTTTAAATTTCTTCCTTGGTATCCCATGTCAGCCCACATTTTTTTAACTTTAGTATATTTTGTTCTCATATTGTTTAATGCTATTTTAATACCATCTCTATCATTTTCCTTAGCAGCGCCTACGTAACAACCTAGTATAAAACCCTGAGTGTCTGTAATTATATGCCTTTTTCTACCCTTTACTTTTTTACTTCCATCATAGCCTTTGATCCCCCCTTTTCTGTAGTCTTTACAGATTGACTATCTACTATACAGGCACTTGGCTGCTCATTCCTTCCTATTTTTCTTCTACTATATTTTGTAATTTCATAATTCATTTTCTCAAAAATTCCCTGCTTCTTCCATTGCCTGAACTGCTCATACACAGTCTTCCATAGCGGAAAATCATTTGGTAAATACCGCCATTGACACCCTGTACGCAATACATAGAAAATTGCTTCTAATATTTCTCTTTTGCTATACTTTGGCGGCCTTCCTCCTTTCTTGTATGATACTCTGAAGTGTTTTTCTATTCTTGCCTATTCCCTTTCGCTTAGATCTGTTGGATACTTTTTTCTCATCTTTACCCCGTACTAAAATTTCAGATATTATAGCCTTTTACTTGTTTCCGGACAACCTCTAATACCAATTCCCATTACAGGGCAAACAGATGGACAATGATGGAAGAAAAGCCATACTGAAGTAAGTAAAATAGCGAGGTTTAAATGGCATTAAGATCAAAATTATTGGATGAAAAAGTAGTAGAATCAGCAAAAGAAATGCTGAAGAAAGTAAGGAATAATGCATATGTTTCAAAAAAACTAAATGCTGTAATTGCAGCAAAAAAGTACAGTATAACGGCTGTAGCAAAAATATATTGCATTTCAAGAAGCGCACTAACTTCGTGGGTAAAACTCTTGAAAATTGGCAGAGAAGAAAAACTGTTTGCTCCTTCACAACGTCGTAGAAAAACTAAATTAAATCAGGCTCAACTACAGCAAATTGAAGAGTGGATAGAAGAAAATCCTAATATCACCATTAAAGAAATGAGAATAAGAATCCAGGAAAAGTTCGGATTAAATATCAGCAAATCTACAGTACACCGCCATATGCAAAAGATGAAATTCTCATATATTACACCAAGACCAGTTCATAATGGACAAGATAAAAGCAAACAAGAGGAATTCAAAAAAAAATCTCAATTGAGCTATTAGCAAGTATCCAGAAAAAGAGCTATTTTTCTTTGATGAATCACGGTTTGGCACACATTCAAAAGTTGGACATGGGTGGTTTAAAAAGGGGATTAGAACACAGGTTAAAACAAAATTAGGTAGGCAAAATTTCTATCTCTATAGTGCAGTTAATCCTAGAAATGGAGAGAGTTCTAGCTTATTTGCACCAAATGTCAACACTGATTGCATGAACATATTTCTTGAGCAAATTTCGCAATATCTAGAAACACGAGAGGCTTTTCTCGTTATGGACTGTGCTAGTTGGCATAGGTCAAAAAATTTAAAGGTACCTAAAAATATCGACATTATATACCTACCTCCATACTCACCTGAGCTAAATCCTGTTGAGAGGCTTTGGTTATATATAAAACAGAACATTTTGCGCAATAAAATATACGATACAATTGCTCTACTTGAGGGTGCTTTGTGCAAATTTATTACTTCTCTTGCCAGCTCCACAATTAAACAACTCTGCAATGTTTCCTATTTGACTGGACAACAATGAGAATTGGTATCAGATATTATAGCCTTTTACTTGTTTCCGGACAACCTCTTACAATTACGTTGTACAGTTCTCCTTCTATTTCGTTATACACTTTATAAGCCTCACAATAAAAATTGAATATAAAAATTATTACTAATGCGGTATAATTATTATGAAAAAGCGTGCTATGCTTTAACAATAAGCTAGTATATAAATATGGGGCTGTAAATCAAAAATTTTAGCAATCTAAAGAAATTTTACTATTACCTTCTATATTGAATTCTCTACGAAGATCAGCAGACAAGTTTATGCTTTCCCAAGAAAATCCACCGTCACTTTCTGACTCTTTACCAAAATGTCCATAACAGGCTGTACGTTTATATATAGGGCAATTAAGCGATAAATGCTTGATTATGCCTTTTGTTGATAAATCTATATTATTCTCGATAAACTTTTTAATTACTCTTTCCTCTACCTTATTCGCACCAAATGTATCAATATAGAATGAAGTAGGTTTTGATACACCAATTGCATAAGAAAGTTGCACAAGACAACGTTCAGCCAAACCTGCAAAGACAATATTTTTAGCAAGATATCTTGCCATATAAGCCGCAGATCTATCAACTTTGGTTGCATCTTTTCCGGAAAACGCTCCTCCACCGTGTGGAATATAACCTCCATAAGTATCAACCATAATTTTTCGTCCGGTTAATCCACAATCACTAACCGGTCCACCAATAACAAATCTACCAGTTGGATTGACTAAGAGATTTTCCTCAGAACACATCCATCCTTCAGGTAAAGATGAAACTATGTAAGGGTAAATTATTTCTTTTACTTTTGATTGATCCAAATCCTCAGGGTGCTGTATTGAGACAATAATACTTTCAGCACGTACCGGGAGGTTATTCTCATATGCCAAAGTGATTTGTGACTTTGCATCTGGACCAAGTTTTGCTTCTTTAACTGCGCTCATGATATTTTTCAGAATCGAGTGTGCATAAAAAATGGGTGCCGGCATAAGGTTTTCTGTCTCTGTTGTTGCATAGCCATACATTATGCCCTGATCTCCAGCACCTTGATCCAACCCTATTGCAATGTCATTTGATTGCTCATGCAGCAATATATTTACTTTCACTTTTCTCCAGTGGAACCCATCGTGCTTGTAACCAATATCTTTTATTGTATTCCGTACAATACTTTCAATCCTGCTATTTTTGATGTTAGGCCCAAACACTTCCCCAGCTATAATAACGTTATCTTTGGTGACTAAAGTCTCTATTGCAGCTCGCGCAAAAGGATCAGTAAAAAGGTACTCATCAAGTATTGCATCTGAAATTTGATCTGCTACTTTATCTGGATGACCAGCCGCCACTGATTCACTGGTTACTAAATTTTTATATAAACTCATGTTTTTGCTTATACAATATCAAAACCGCTATAGAAAACACAGTTAGTAACTACTAAATGGTGGGTCTGGGAAGAGTTGAACCTCCGACCTCACGCTTATCAGGCGTGCGCTCTAACCACCTGAGCTACAGACCCATGATTTATTCAAGCTGAAGCTTTCATATTATCTGTAGGCACGATATCAATAAAAGTCTTTTTATTTGCTGATCTTCTAAAGCTGACCCAGCCTTCTATTTTAGCAAAAATCGTATGATCTTTACCTATACCAACATTCTTCCCAGGATGGAATTTTGTGCCTCTTTGGCGCACAATTATGTTACCAGGAATAACCTTCCCATTCTTCTTTATTCCTAACCTACGACCCGCTGAATCTCTACCATTACAGGAACTACCACCTGATTTTTTAGTTGCCATATCTTACCTCTTACTTTTGAAGACTAATTTCATTTATACGAAGAACAGTTATATACTGCCTATGACCAGTTTTCCTACGGTAATTTTTTCTTCTTTTCTTCTTAAAGATTATAATTTTTTCCCCCCTGCACTGCTCCAACACTTCAGCTTTAACAGTAGCATTAGATGAATAAGATAAGCCATTATTTGAAATACAAATCACCTTATTGATTTCCACCTCTTTTTTTTCTTCAGCTTCTAACTTCTCTACCTTTATTATACTACCTTCTTTTACTAAATATTGCTTTCCACCAGTCTCAATTACTGCAAACATGATAAATATAAATTATTGTTATTAACTTTAATCGTAAACGATGTCATATACGCTGTCAATATAAATAAAAAGCATGACTTAACGTTCTTTTTGAGCTACTAAAATACTTCTATCTGTTTTCATCTTTTATCTACCTTTTCTCAGACAGTAGACTTCTTGCATAACCTAAGCAGAAAAAAGGCAAATAGTTATTATAGCTCTAAGTTTACCGACACCGTCATGCAAGTAGCCCCTTCTCCTGTCATCCGAGTAGCTTGACACTGGTTCCTTTATGACGATGTCATCCAAGTGTCAGCTACTCGGATGACAAAAAAAGGAGCACTAGGATGACACCCTACTTAACCGTCATACCGCGATTCATTCGCGGTATCTCTTAACATAGATCCCTTACTTAACCGTCATACCTTAACATAGATCCCGCTAACACGTAGCGGGATACTATCTACACCGTCATACCGCCGCGGTATCTCTAGATCCCGCTGGGATGACGATTGTCGTTTAGCCATAAATATTAAGGAATTTACCAAATAAAAAAAAAGGCAAAAGAAACCCTGGGGTTATTATCCGCTTTAAAATATTGGCGTTTTTTATGTTTTAAACGCTTGACAAGCGAAATTCAGCTGCTTTTAATTGCAACTAACCTACGCTGCAAGTGTTTAAGAAATTTACTAAGCAGAAAAAAAGACAAAGGACCCCCGAGTTAGCTAGTCTTTTACTATCTCTGTCGAGTATTGGCATTTTTTGATGTCTTGTAACGCTTTATAAGCGCGTTCAGCTTATTTAGATAAAAATCTAGATGTAGATGAAGTTTTGTAAAGACATACAGTATCTATATACTGCAAAAAATTAAACATAAGACGCCGATACATTAAGTAATCCTTACCTTTTAATCTGCAGATTGGCGAAAGCAAATACAATAGCTTCACTGTTATGATAAGGGGGCTGGCGGAGTTTGTCAAGGAAGTTTTTTTGTTTCTATTCCCAATAAAAGTTTGTTATATGGTTACGCAAGAAGTCTAATATTAAAAATGACACAACAACATAATTAAATTAGACTACTTTATTCTCTTAGTTACTTGCTTTTCTCTTGCTATTGCAAGGCTTTTTTCTGGTACATCCTCAACTATAACACTACCTGCTGCAATTACAGATTCATCATGAATATTAAGCGGCGCAATTAGTGAGCTATTGGCGCCAACAAAGCAATTGCTCCCTATATTCGTTTCATGTTTATTTTTCCCATCATAATTACAAACAATAGTGCCTGCTCCTATATTACTCTCCTGCCCTACTTTAGCATTTCCTATATAACTTAAGTGTTTTATTCTAGTGTTTTGACCAACTTCACTTGTTTTCACTTCCACAAAATTTCCTATTTTTGCCTTATTACCAATTGTTGTGTTTCCGCGTATTCTGGTAAATGGACCGACCTCAGCATTACTTTTAATTAAGCAGTTTTCTAAATGCGAAAATGGCAGTATTTTCGCACCAGACTCTATTTTCACTCCAGTACCGAAAAAAACATATGGGTAAATAACTGAATCTCTGGCAATTTGCGTATCAAGAGAAAAGAAAACAGTCTCTGGTGCAACAAGCGTTACTCCGGAGTCGGTAAAAACTTTTCTTTTATTTTCTTGAAAGTAAAATTCAGCTTTTATAAGGTCATTTCTGTTATTTATTCCCGTTGCTTCTTCTCCACCGGTAATAACGTAACCGACATTTAAATTACTCTTCACTGCAATGGAAACTATATCGGTCAAGTAATATTCATGAGTTGAGCTATTGCACTCTATTTTCTCCACCAATTCACGTAAATTCTTTGCACATGCAACCATTATTCCAGCATTTGCAAGAAATTCTTCATGATTATTTTTATCACTCTTTGCTTCTACGATTTCTCTTAAGGAACCATTCTCAATAATTAACCTACCGTATTCTTTATTGCTTGTCCTAAAACCTAGGCAAACTAGAGCCTTGCCTTCTAAATAACTAATCATTTTAGTTATTGTGCTGCTTTTTATGAGCGGAGTATCCCCATACTGCACAACAACTATGCTTGAATCTGGCAATTCTCTTAGGTTTCTCATCGCAGTTTTGACCGCATCTCCCGTACCAAGTGTTAATTCTTGTGTAATTAACTGTATATCCTTAAAGCACTTTAGTCTTTCAATTAAAGGCAGATCAACTACAACAGCAATATTTTCAGGATTTAACTGTTTTGCATTGTAAATGACATGCTGAAGCATGGAAAAATTGCCTATTTCGTGCAGAACCTTAGGCAAATCTGAATTCATCCGCCTGCCATGCCCGGCAGCAAGTATGATAAAAGTATGAGCTTTATTTATCACTTATCTTAAAGATGAAAAATGAAAACCATAATGATCAAGCCAACTGATTTTGTTATCGTAAAAGCTTCTTAGGTCGCTGATTTGATATTTTAGCATCGCAAGCCTTTCTATACCAATGCCAAACGCAAAACCGTTGTATTTAGTATGGTCTATTCCAACATTTTGAAAGACATTTGGATGCACCATACCACATCCAAGCACTTCTATCCATTTACTACCTTTATAACTTATGTCCACTTCCGCAGAGGGTTCAGTAAAAGGAAAAAAACTATTACGAAAACGTATCTTCAGCCCTTTATCTCCAAAAAACTTATTAAGGAAGTGATGAATAGTAAATTTTAACTGGCCCATATTGACGTTTTCATCGACATATAACCCTTCTATCTGGTGAAACATAGGAGTATGAGTTGCATCAAAGTCATTTCTGTATACCCTACCAGGGGCTACTATTTTAATTGGGAATTTTTTTGTTTTTTCCATGGTTCTAATCTGTACAGATGAAGTGTGAGTGCGCAGTACCATTCTTTTATCGTTTATTTTATTCTTTAAGTAGAAGGTATCTTGCTCCTCCCGCGCAGGATGATGACTTGGAGTATTCAGTGCATCAAATACATGAAATTCATCTTCAATATCAGGGCCATCAACTGCTTTAAAACCCATATGTGCAAAAATAAGCTTTACTTCATTTATAACCTTACTGAGTGGATGGACCTTGCCCATTTTTTCTGGTCTAACGGGCAACGTGATATCAACCGCCTCGTCCTGCAATTTAAAGTTAACTTCTTCTGTTTTTAGCACATTTTCCCTATTCATGATAAGATGATCTATCTTATCACGTAAAGCGTTAATCACTGCACCTAAATCACGCTTTTTCTCTGCATTTTCTATCTTTTTTAAGTTATCAAAATACGCTCTAACTACACCCTTTTTTCCCAAATATAATAGCCTAACTTTTTCTAAATCTTGCAAAGAAGAAGCATTCTCAATTTCGGAAACTGCTTTATCTTCAAGTGAAAGTATGTCATCTAATAACTCTTTATTCATCTTAAAAACGCTGGCTTAAACTTTCATTATAGTGAAATTTTAAATATCATCAACAATCCGAAAAATTGCCCTATTCTGATTATTAATTTATTGACTGATTAATCTTTTTTATTTACCTTTGCGTTGATGAATTTGCTGTATCAACTATGCACAACAGTAATACTGAAACTAAGAATAAGTATAAAATAGAGGATTTACCTAAGCTCTTTAAGGAAAAATCCAGAAACATAAGTAAAGCATTTTCTAGCGAAACAATTAAGATCAGTACTATTCGCTCGAGAAGTATTGAAAGTAATATACAAGAATTTTCATTTGAGCTAACAGCAACAGATAAAGACACCTTTAATGTAGGATTATTTCGAATAAACCCTTTAATTGATTTTTTCAAAATCTGCCTTTCCCGGGAAAAAAAATTTACAGCCAACATAAAAGTGCCCAAAGAAAGCAGTGAACTATATAATAACTACTGTAAAACTAACAGTTATAAAACTGTAGAAGAATTCGTAAATAGTGCTCCGCCTCAAATCCTTCTGCAGGGCACAACGATAACGCTACAAACAGACGTTGAAAACATTAACCTGGACAACTTGTACCAAATCGAGTTATTTCTAAATGAAAAGCTACAACATGCAGAAAAAACTGAAAATGAAGACAAAAAAGAACAGAGTGAAACTAACCAAAAAAATGCACAAAATAAACAAATCGTACCAGTTACAGGCCTGTTTGGCTATAATTTAACAAGTAGTAAAAAGCAAGTGATGCGGGTTCCAATAGTTGTTGCTGCAATGCGTGACAATTTTTTTTGGTTTGGATCTTCTTTTCGGCTATCCAATTTTTTTAATACAATACAATTCTTCTTTCAACAGCCACCAAAACTGTCCATACGAAACCAGAGGGCTTTGACTTACCATCCAACACTTCAAGAGACAAAACAGGACAAGGTAACACAAAAAGATGGAATCGACGAAAGAAGAATAGAAGACGTCACAATGCTTATTTCTGATTTCGGTCAAACTACTTCGCACACAGAGTATTTTAAGGCTAACAGAAAAAAGAAGTCAAAAAAGCAGACCAAAGAACTATCAGAGAAAGAAAAACCATTAGCCATAAAACAAGCACAAAATGATGCTAGAGTAGCTATGATAGATAACCAAATTGAGCACAGGGGGAAAAAACTCGATAAAATATTTATTGAAGTGATGAGTGGATACAAAAATCAAGATCCAGAAACATTTTGCAATATTTTCAGCTCAGTATTCAATATTGTTTACTTTCAAGATAAACAATTACATGCAATATTAGAGCCAGGCGAAATATCAGAAGTATTACAGATACTCGAAAGGCCACAACCTCTTAGTAACTCACTTTTAGGTAAAGAATATTTACAAAAACAAGTATATAGAAAAAAAGAGCAATTGCTTAAATTAGTTTCAGGTGTTTATATACAACAACCTTCTCCACAACATGAAAATACTCCTCATAAATCTACAAACCCTTTACCAATTAAAGATCTTTCACCAGCAACAAATGAAGCTAAAACTCTACCACCTACTAACATTACACTCAAATCATCATTAAAAACTGTATTTTCCTCAAAAAAGGCTTATTTTTGTCTATTTATAATAGTAGCATCTGCATCAACACTTTGCTTATGGCATTTTCCGTTAGGAAAAGTGTCAATGTTAAAAGGATTAGTGCCACCAGAAAAAAGAGAAAGTATTGGGCTAGCATTGAACATAGGGTTACCAATATTAACTGCATTATGTGTTCTGAGTTTGGCTTATTTCATATATTCTGAATATTCTATAGAATCTATTGAACAAGTAAGTGAAAACGATCCCCTTTCTCGCGCCTATAGCTAGTGCAGGCTCAGTTTTCCTACGTCATACCGTCACGGTATCTCTAGATCCCGCTAACACGTAGCGGGATGACGAATTTGTCGTTTTTTAAATTGTCGGTAAACCAGAATTACTTTAACTATAACAAAATAGAAATAAGTTGTTGTAAAAAATTTTTCATGGTAAAATTATTTATTTTCACCATATGTTTAAAGGAATTATCACGGATATCGGGACTACAACTGATACTACCACTCACTCCAACTCTGATCAAATTTTCCATATCAAGACACAAAATTTATCCTCTATAAATAAAGGAGATTCAATAGCTTGCTCTGGTGTGTGTTTAACTGTTGTTGATATAATGAGCGATACATTTACAGTCCAAGCATCTCAAGAAACTATGAAGGTTGCTAACTTAAATACGTGGAGAATAGGAAAAAAAATAAATCTCGAACAAGCAATGAGATTAAGTGATAAGATCGATGGCCACCTAGTTCAGGGTCATGTTGACGGGATAGTAAAATTTTTAACAATTAATCAAAATTTAGATTCTCATGAAATCAAACTATCGTGCCCACAAGAATTAATTAAATTTGTTGCAAAAAAAAGCTCCGTTACACTAGATGGGGTTTCCCTCACAGTGAATTCAGTTATTAATCAGGAATTTACAGTAAATATCACTCCCTATACATGGGAAAATACAACTTTTCAGTACAACAAAGTAAATGATTATTTGAATTTAGAAATTGACATGATCGCTAGGTATTTAGATCAATTGATGCAGCATAAATACAATTAATTTTACAACCTTGTTATTTACAACTATTATATCTTGAAAACCATATAGATATAAAACATGCTTTTCGATAGCCTAATTATCTTCATTGTTGTTCTATGCGTAATAATCTCGGTAACTAGAGGCTTTATAAAAGAGCTATGCGCACTAATGTTTCTATTTTTATCGGTCTTTCTGACAGCTAATCACTATGATTTTTTCGCTCCAAATTATAGTAAATATTTTGATTCTAAAGTTACACTAAACATACTTTCTACAATCTCTGTATTTATTATACTTAATCTTATATTCATGATAATAAATAACTGGCTAATGTACATATTATCACCCATAAGGTTGGGGTTTATCGATAGAGTTACTGGAATCTTTCTCGGAGTGCTTAAAGGAATATTGCTCTCTTATGTATTATTTTTTGCTGTGCACTTATATTGCTACACAGTATATGACAAAAAAGAGGGAGAGTATAAAATAGAAGCAGAAGACATATTGCCTAATTGGATAATAAATTCACACTCTTATCAGGCTTTATTTGTGACAGCAGAAGAAGTAATTGACATGTATGTACCAGAGTCGTTGATACTAAAAATAAAAGAGATCGGTGGAGAAATGGCTGATCAAGAAAAACCTAAAAACAATAAAAAAGAAGAGTAAATATTTATTTATAAATATTTTCATTGGGAGTATTCAAAAAGCCATATGTGTCAGGTTAAGAGCACAGAATTTTTTACTGGAAATATTAATTTTGTTTTAGCAATAAATCAACTTAAGGTCATAATATCTTGACATTTATTTAATGTTGCTATATAATGGCTATGTACATTTTGTGTACTATAGCAATAAAATTACCTTGTAATAGGTGTATTGGACCCGAGGGCAGTACTCGGCGCCTCCACCATGTTTTTTAATTATACGGGGGCGATTAAGGATCGACATGCATAGTAAAGATGGTAGCTTTGCTCGGTTAGACACCACCGCTAAGAGTTCATAATTTAAATGCAAACGATAATTTTGCTGCTGAAGAATATCGTGTTGCTGCTTAATTTAGCACAACCAATTTATTACTAAAGCACGGTTCAGGGAACGCCGGGTAACAGAAGTTCCCCCAAAATTTACGTATGTGAAAGTTATATGGAGCAAACAGATTACAAAAAACTGCTTAATTCTGCTAAGTTTCAAGTTATCAAAAAGACTTTAGATGTTATATCAGGTAATGGTTTTATCCCTCACTTAGAAATATTATTTTTCACATATTTTAATGGTGTGACCATGCCAGATCGTTTGAAAAAGTCATACCCTACTCAAATGCTTATTATATTACAGCATCAATTCTATGATTTAAAAGTTTCTGAGGATAAATTTAGCGTCAGTTTGAGTTTTCAAGGAAAACAAGAGCGAATTACTATACCGTTTTTTGCTATTAGTGAGTTTCGTGATAAAATTTCAGGAGATGTTTTAATATTTGACAAAATCAGTATCGACTCTGATAAAGAATACAAAAGTGAAAAATGTACTGAAAAACTATCAAACGGTAGTATTATATCCATAGATCAACTGCGTGATGAGTAACTGCTCATCTTTATAAACAAAAAATATTAATAGAAAAAAGTGGTCTAACTTCAGTAATAGAATAGAGGGTAGATAAATATGCTAAATCTTTAATTATTTATTAACGCAGGTGGCAAAATTTTTCTTACATATCATCAACTTCCTTTATTGAAAAATTCAGAAAAATGTTGTATAATTATTAGTAGACTTTGGTAAAACATATGACAGATTCAGGAATTAGTATAACTTTTGACCCAAAAACTTCACATAACCTTACTAAGTTAGCTGAAATCACCAAGGAATCCGTTCAAGAACTAGCAAAAAGGTTAGTCATCGAAGGAATCGAGTGCGAAGTAGAAGATATTGCGTTATATAAAACTATTAAGGAATGTGAGGATGTAGACTGGAACACAGTACTATCTGAAAGGGAGAGGACATAAACTGAAATACGATATTGTCTACTCAAAAAACTTTACTGAAAGAGATTTTCTAAATCTTCCAAAAACAATAAGATCAAGGATTACAAAAGCGATAAACGAGCGGCTTACAACTGATCCAATTAAATTTGGTAAACCATTACGTGGCAGGCTAAAAGGGTATAGAAGAATAAGGGTTAGTGATTATCGAATTATTTATACTGTAAATATTGCAAAACATAAGGTATTTGTTGCTACAGCAGGACATAGAGACACCATTTATGAGAAGGCTACTTGATAAACATTAAATATATTTTTATACAGCCCTCCTTCCTTTCTTTATTGAAAAATTAAAAAAAATGTTGTATAATTATTAGTGGACTTTGGTAAAACATATGGCAAATTCAGGCATTAACATAGCTCTTAGCGAAGAAACTTTAAAGCATCTTGCTGAATTATCTGAATTTACTAAACAGCCCGTTCAAGAATTAGCAGGAAAACTATTTAGAGAAGCAGTTGAGCTTGAAATGGAGGATTTTTTAGTATCTAAAATTTCTGATGAGCGTGATGTTGAAGGTGCAGAAACAGTTGATTTTGAAGATATTAAGTGGGATTAGAGCGTTACAAGGTTAAGTCTCTAAAGAGTGTTGTTGAAAAAGATTTACCAAACCTTCCAAAGACAATAAGGCTAAGAGTTCAAAAGGCTATAAAAGAACGTCTTACAGTTGACCCAATAAATTTTGGTGAACCACTACATCATAACTTAAAAGGATGTAGAAGGCTAAGAGTTGGTGACTATCGTGTAATTTACAGAGTAAATCAATTAGATCATATAGTAACTATCACAGAGATAGGACATAGAGATGATATTTATAAGAAATAAATACCAACATTAATATATATTATACACCCCTCCTTCCTTGTCCATTCTCTACTTTAGGTGGCTTTGCCCAGCTCAAAAAATGAAGTTTTTTTTGGTTCAGCAAAAACAACATTTTGAGTTTGAAAAGGCTAAATACTTGTCTTTTATATAACTTTCGTGTAATAGATATGTATGCATCCAATCATATATCTACTCAATACGTTACTTGATCTTTATAGCTTCATTCTAATATGTTGGGTTGTCCTAAACTGGCTGGTTAAACTTAATATGGTGAACATATATAATGAAACTGTCAGTAGCATAATGCACATCTTGAACCAATTGACATATCCACCACTAAAGATTATTAGAAGATATATACCACCGTTCAACGGATTAGATTTATCTATAATGATATTGCTAATAACAATTCACTTTGTAAAATATACAGTAGCTTACTACTTTAGGTAGATGTTAAAAAAATATCTAAAATCAGCAATATATCTATCCCTTTTAATATATATATATATGTCAGTTTTTAGCTATAACTATAAAGATCCTTCCTTAAACACGGCTACAAATGAGGAAGTGACAAATTTAGGTGGAATAGTAGGTTCATATTTAGCTGATATATTGGTTCAATTTCTTGGATTAACTAGTGTTACAATAGCTACAACCATAGTTTACTTGTTGATCTTCAGGCCAGCAAAAATACTGCTGAAAATTCTCTATTTAATATTAATCAATTTAGGGGTATGTGCTATATTACCACAACTTTCGCTAGGCATCACAGCAAGGTACAGACACAGTGGAATAATAGGGAATGCACTCGTTAATAACTGCCCGTTTTATGTATTTGTGATAGTAACATTAATAGGTCTTGTAGGATCTGTTGGTTGGAAGAGAACAATTTACTCTCTATTCTTCTTATGTAAAAAAATAGCTTGCTTATTTGTAAATGTTCCATTCTTCAGATCACATAAAACTGCTGAATATTCAGTTGCACCATTAGTAGTAGAAGAAAAACATAAAACTAAAATCACTACTAAACAACAACCAAAAGAAAGACAGAAAAAAGCTACCGAAGAAATTTTTAAACCTTCCAGTGAGTTCGAATTTCCAAGCATTCATTTACTTTCCAAAGCAGAGGAGTCTTTGCAGAGAAAACAGCTGAATGAAATGGAGAGCAATAAAAATTTATCTCTGCTGGAACAAGTCCTGAGTGATTTTGGCGTGCAAGGAAAAATTATCAGTGTATGCTATGGGCCGGTTGTGACTTTATACAAACTTGAACCACAAGCTGGTACGAAATCTGCAAGAGTAATTGGCCTTGCAGATGACATTGCACGTTCGATGAGTGCACTCTCTGCACGTATTTCAATAATTCGTGGGCAAAATGCTATGGGAATAGAGTTGCCGAACAAGGAACGGGAAATTGTAATGCTGCGTGATTTGCTTGAATCACCAGAATACCAAAATGCAAACTTAAATCTTCCAATTGCGCTTGGCAAAGAAATAAGTGGAAAACCAGTTATTGCAGATCTAACTAAAATGCCTCACTTGCTCGTTGCTGGAACCACAGGGTCTGGTAAATCAGTTGCGATTAACACTATGATTCTTTCACTCGTTTATCGATTAAGTCCTGACGAATGCAAGATGATAATGATCGACCCCAAAATGCTTGAGCTTTCAATATATGATGCAATACCACATCTAATAACGCCAGTAGTAACAGAGCCAAAAAAGGCTGTAGTCGCTCTTAAGTGGATAGTGAAAGAAATGGAAAACCGCTATCGCATGATGTCGTATTTGAATGTACGCAATGTTATAAACTATAATCAAAAAATCACAGAAGCGATGAATAGTGGAATAGAATTGGAGCGCGTTGTGCAGATTGGCTTTAACTCAACAACAGGCAAACCTCTGTTTGAAAAAATACCAATCAAGATGGAAACATTTCCATATATTGTAGTGATCGTGGATGAAATGGCAGATTTGATGCTTGTTGCCGGCAAAGAAATAGAGTGCTCTATTCAACGCTTAGCTCAGATGGCTCGTGCTGCAGGAATACACATCATAATGGCAACACAACGCCCATCTGTGGATGTGATCACAGGTGTGATAAAGGCGAACTTTCCAACGAGAATCAGTTTTGCTGTTACTTCTAAGATAGATAGCCGTACAATACTTGGCGAACAAGGGGCTGAACAATTGCTCGGCATGGGTGACATGCTCTATATGGCCTCTGGTGGTAAGATCATTCGAGTTCACGGCCCATTTGTAAGTGATAATGAGGTGCAAGATATAGTTGATCATCTGAAAATGCAAGGTGAGCCAAACTACATGGAGGAAATCACTAAAGAAGATGAAAATTCTTCTACAGAGTCACACGATGAAACGGAGGATGAAGAAAATGACCTCTATAACCAAGCAGTGGCCATCATTCAAAGAGATCAAAAAGTTTCAACCAGTTACATTCAAAGGCAGCTTAGAATAGGCTATAACAGAGCAGCAAACATCGTTGAAAGAATGGAAAAGGAAGGTATTGTCAGCGCTCCAAATTACTCAGGGAAAAGAGAGATATTGGTTGAATAACAATCTTGTAATACCTTAATTTAAGTCTCCGCACTTTCAAAAAGCAAGTCAAACAAAATTATTAAAAGGTCAATACATAATGACAGTTAATTTAATAATAATTTAAACATTGGGAATGTAAAATTATAATATATTAATTAACTAGGGGGTTAAAATGATAAAAGAAATTTTGTGCAATTGGTTAGGTGTAACAGAATTGCACGAAAGTCAAAAAATCGATGCTGAGCAGTTTGAAAAAGTTTTTGGTGCATTAAAAGAATGGCAAGAAGCTCAAAAGATAGATGCTAAACAGTTTGAAGAGGTATTTAGTGCATTAAAAGAATGGCAAGAAGCTCAAAAGATAGATGCTGAGCAGTTTGAAAAAGTTTTTAGTGCATTAGAAGACAAGATTGGTACTGAGCAGTTTCAAGCTATGCAAGAGCACTTAAACGGCCTGCAAGAAAAAGTGGAAACACTTGCAGAGGCAGTAGCAGATCAAGAAAAAACACTACTAATTTGTACCATAGCCACTGCTGTTGCCGTAATAGCGATAACTAGTTTTGTTGCATTCTGTATCTATCAGGGAGTTAAGTGTGAAAGGGAGAAAGAAAAGAACTTGTCTAAAGATACACCAGACGCAAAACTTAATAATGTAGATGCTACCGATGGTACTAAAAAACTACGGAATGACTTAAAAGTTGACAAACATATAGCTGCATAACACTTTTCTTGAAAAGGTGTTACGCAACTTGTAACACCTTCCTCTTCCCTTAGCCTATGTAGATTTTTTGATAGTAAACATATCACTTTTTAGAAAAATATTTGTATTGTAAAGTTAGTAAAGATTCTGGTTTACTTAAAGTTTGTTAATTGCTATCTTTTAAAACACGATATTTACTATAGCACCATATGCTTAGGATTTTTTCTAAAGTTTTGTTTATATTAATGTTTTTGGTTTCTAGCTTTTTTACTGTGCATAGTGCTGGAGCTAAATCTAAGCTCAGTAAGAGATACATACCTCCTGGTAACCCTGGTGGTGCAAACTTTCATACAGATGAGGATTTTGCTGAGTCATATAAACTGTATGAGAAGCGTAGGGAATTGCTCAAGAAAAAAAAGTCACAAGATCGAGCTATAAATAAAGAAGATCTAATAAAAAAATTAAAAGAGAAAAAAATTGCTAGTCTTGATAATGAGCCAAATGACATGGAAGCGTGCATAGTCGACGATGAAGAGAGCGCTATGATAAATCAGCATGGTATTAATATCGCACGTTTAAAGGGTGCTGTATTTATAGATCAAGAGCCAGTTTCTCAGTATGAAAGTAAGCAGCATGAAAGTGAACAACAAGAAGGGAAGAAAGTTACTTCAACACGAGAAAAGAAAGTTTCTCCTATAAATATCACTATAAAAGAAACTCCTTCAAGAAGAACGTGCTCACATGATTCTATTGCTAATTTGGATAACGTAGATGCTTATAGTTTGAATGGTTCAAGTTCGTTTGGCAGCGTAGCTGAGACAGTAAAATAGTATCACAATTAATAATATGCTAGATACAGACCTGATATTGAATGACGATGCATGTGAATTATCGCCAATTTCCAGGCACAAAACTCATGTTGTAGAAGTTGGAAAAGTAAAGATAGGCGGAAATAATCCTGTAGTTGTACAATCTATGGCGCTTGGTGTGCATATAGATTCTGATAATATAAAAAGTAGCGCAAAACATTATGCAAAAGAGATAACAGAACTAGCGCGTACAGGTTCAGAATTGGTGCGAATTGCCTTGAACTCAGAGGAGGTAGCAAGAGCAATACCTTATATAGTAGAAGAGATAAATAAAGAAGGTTTTGACGGTAAAATATTGGTAGGCTGCGGTCAATATGAGCTAGATAAATTAGTTCAAGATTATCCAGACAACATCAAAATGCTGGGTAAAATTAGAATCAATCCAGGCAATATAGGCTTTGGCGACAAACGTGATGAGAAGTTTGAAAGGGTGATAGAGTATGCAATAATGCACGATCTTCCGGTTAGAATTGGGGTAAATTGGGGTAGTCTTGATAAATACCTTTTGCAAAAATTGATGGATGAAAACTCTTCGCTTAGTAATTCAAGGCCTTCTGATGTTATACTGCGCAAAGCACTTGTAATGTCTGCTCTTGATAGTGCAAAAAAAGCTGAAGGAATTGGTCTAAATTCAAACAAAATAATCATTTCATGTAAAGTTAGCAAAGTGCAAGATTTAATTTTAGTTTATATGGCACTTGCAAAATCTTCCAATTATGCGCTGCATTTGGGTTTAACTGAGGCTGGTATGGGCAATAAAGGTGTGGTAAATACCGCAGCAGGGCTTACTTATTTATTGCAAAATGGCATTGGAGATACAATACGGGCTTCTTTGACTCAACGTCCTGGTGAATCGCGTACTAATGAAGTGGTGGTGTGTCAGGAAATATTGCAGTCTATAGGCTTGCGATACTTTAACCCTCAGGTTAATTCATGTCCTGGTTGTGGGCGCACGAGCAGCGATCGTTTTCGTATATTAACTGAAGAAGTGAATGGCTATATAAAAACTCATATGCCGATGTGGAAGAAAAAAAATCCAGGTGTAGAGCATATGAACATTGCTGTTATGGGATGCATAGTAAATGGTCCTGGAGAAAGCAAACACGCAAATTTGGGAATCAGCTTACCTGGATATGGAGAAAAACCTGTTTCAGCAGTCTACAAAAACGGCAAATATTTCAAAACTTTACAAGGTGATAATGTCTCTGAAGAATTTAAGGCAATTATTGATAATTATGTGAAGAAACATTACACGTAACCTTTCACGGTTAATTATGACCTTACCCATAAATGGAAGAAGATCTGATAGGCTTTCATATACTTAACTTCAATATTAGCTTTTCTTGATCTCTGGTTTCCACCTTTAGTAACTTCTAGAGAAATTTTCTTTTTTACTGGCAGTTGAGTGATGCGTGTTTGCAAATCTGTTTTTCCGACTTCAGTACAGATAAATCTTCTATTAGCTCGATTGCGGATTACATAAAAACTACCTAACGTCTCAGCCACCCATAAAAATTTGAAGATGTCTGCTTCCCTATCACCAAGGGTAACAAGTTGTACATTTGGAGGAAGGTTGTTTATAGTTTCTTTGAGAGCTGTTATCCACTTATAACTTTCTTTTTCTTCTATGGAGGTACGGTATTTTCTGTTTGCTTTTTCTTGTGCCGTTTCTTCTTCCCTAATAGAACGCGCCCAACATTGTTGGGAAGATAGACCTAAAGGTAATCCGTCTTTGCTAGGCACTATGCAACAGTAAACCCATTTTATGCTTTGTATAAGCTTTAGAAATACTGCCTAGTCTCTTGGTCTTTATATGAGAGTCAAAATCCAAATAACTGGATTCCAGTGGGCTTTGTTGCATCGCTCTTCGGATAGTAGGTAACGTACAATAAATTCATGAAGCTATCTCAAACTTAGCCATGCCTATTTCAGTAAATTTGTTAAGCAAATAACATTTGAGTAGCAGTTCCCTCTCACGATTCATTTCAGATTTGTTCCTAAAACTAAATCCAAATGTCTTTTTTAATCGCGAGAAAAAACCTTCTATATAAGATCTTTTTCCATAACTCATCTCTTTTTTCCACTTCTTTATACCATCTTCATCATATGACTTTATGAGCTTGACTGCAGAATTTCTCTCAGCCATATAGTCTAACTTTGGATGCTCTGCTGCGTTGTTTTTCGGAGGAATTTTCGTTTTTATACCATATTGATTACACAGCTTATAGAGCTTTTCTCTGTCATATGCCCTATCTGCATATAGTACTTTTATGACATACTGAAAATCGACTTCTTTTAGCAAATCACAAGCTCCATAGTGATCAGAGTAGACACCGTTACTGTATTTTACAGCTATGGCTTTTTTGCTGTTTGTATTCAACATTACATGCAATTTTCTTGTCTGTTCATAGCTGCGATACTTTCTATCTTCGCTATTTTCTTTGCTATGACCAGGAGTGTTGTTGTATATACTAATTCCTGTACTGTCTATAGCAATTTCGATATCTTCCATATTATTTTCTGCAATCATTGATCTTAATATTGAGTTTCTTAAACCTTCTTGATGATTGTGAATAGCTGATAACTTGCAAATTTTTCCCAATTTGCTCAAGGTATCCTGCTATAAACCCAACTGTTTGCCTCAGGCCTATTCTAAATAAACAAGTTATTATGTGCACCAAAATTACAACTTTATCGCTATAAATATTGTTGCCACCTGGTATTTTTGGACCATTCTCGTACCACTTTTCTATGGCTTCGTTGATATAATGAAAAATATTTCCTCTTTTTTCTAGAAATTTGTTATATTCGCTATGGTTACTGACCCTCATTTTTTGTGACATATTTTTTCTTCAACAGTTAAATCGCTATTTATAATGAATTTTGTCAGTAGCCACCAGATTTTTCAGTTGCTATGCAACAAAGCCATTCCAGTGTCAAGCACTGGAATGACACCGTTATAAAGAAACCAGTGTCAGCTACTTGAATGACACAGTCTTTGCTTAAACCCGTAACGTTCGTACATTTTGCTAAAAGTTCAAATATCAACATCATGCACGTTGAGTGCATTGCTATTAATAAAATCACGGCGTGGTTCAACTATATCACCCATTAGTATTGAAAATATGGAATCAGCTTCTTCACAATCTTTTATTTCAACCTTTAGTAAAGTTCTAGCCTCAGGATTTAACGTAGTATCCCATAGCTGATCAGCATTCATTTCACCAAGACCTTTAAATCTCTGCAGAGTTAAACCTTTTTTACCATAGTCCATTATTATTTTTGCAAGCGTACTTGGAGAAGTGATTCTTATTTCAGTTTCTTGTGACTTTAAAAATGAATCACCATTAAATAAATTACTTATACCATCAAGCAAACTTAATATGTTTTGCATATCTTTGCCTTCAAGCATACTAAGTGCAAATATATATTTGTCTGCCAATCCTTGAAACAATTTAGAGATATGAATTTCTTTTTCTTCATCTTTTATTTCCACTTCCCAAGTGTATTCGCTGTACATTAACTTCAAATACTTTAATATCTCATCAGCCGATGATAGAGCATTCTTTTTACTTAAAATTAGCAATGACTCTAAGAGATTTTGTGGTATTTCTCTATCATAATTTTTGCTAATATTAGAAATGCCAACGCATTTATTCAAAATAAGGCGCAAATCGTTAAATTCTGTAGCTGTACTACTTAGTGTTAATCTTTTAACTGCTGAGTTTATTATATACTCTTCAAAAGTTTCGTCATCTTTAATATAAGTGTCTTTAGCATTCTTTGTAACTTTATAGAGGGGTGGCTGTGCTATGTATAAGTAGCCTTTTTCAATAACTTCACGCATGTGTCTAAAAAAGAAAGTCAGAATCAAAGTTCTTATATGTGAACCATCAACATCTGCATCTGTCATGATGATAATTTTATGATATCTAGCTTTTTCAATATCGAAGTGTTCACTCCCTATTCCAGCACCAATTGCAGTAATTAAAGAGCCTATTTCTGCAGATGAAAAAATACGATCTAAACTTACACGTTCTACGTTTAGAATTTTTCCTCTTAAGGCAAGCACTGCTTGTGTTTTACGATTACGCCCCTGCTTTGCAGTACCACCCGCTGAATTACCCTCTACTATAAATAATTCCGATAACTCAGGGGCTTTTTCCTGGCAATCAGCAAGCTTTCCTGGCAGAGTTGCAATATCAATATTGTTTTTGCTTTTAACTAGCTCTCGTGCTTTTCTTGCGGCTTCTCTTCCTTTTGCTGACCTAATTGCTCTTTCTACTATGCTTGCCGCCAATTTGGGATCAGTTTCAAGGATTGTGCTCAATTTATCAGAAACTATACTTTCTACAACTGCACGTGCTTCAGAACTAACTAGTTTATCTTTTGTTTGTGAAGAAAACTTAGGGTCAGGCATCTTGAGAGATAAAACACAAGTTAAACCTTCTCTAACGTCCTCTCCAGTTAAATTTACTTTTGCTTTCTTTAAAAACCCTTCATTAGTTGCATAGTTATTGATACATCTAGTTAGTGCAGATCTAAATCCTGCCAAATGCGTACCACCATCTCGTTGCCGTATATTATTAGTGAAACACAACATATTCTCATAGTAGGAATCATTCCATTCCATCGATATTTCCAAGCTGATGCCAAGATCTTCTGCATCTCCTTTCATACTGGCAATTTTAGTTACATGTGTCTTATTCTTATCTAAATACTGCACAAAATTTGCTGTACCAAAATTGTCTTTAGATTGATTGCTCTGATTGAAATGAGATTCTGTATATGGTTCATTGCGCAGATCACGTAAAGTAATGTCGATATTTGAATTTAAAAATGCTAATTCTCTTATACGACTTTCAAGCGTTGAGTAACTGAAATTAATGCCATTAAAAGTCTCTGTTGATGGCATGAACGTGACTTTAGTTCCTCTTTTGTTTGTATTTTCGTTGACTACCTTTAAAGGTTCAATAGACTCACCATCTTCAAAACGCATAAAGTGTTCTTTCTTATTGCGCCAAATAGTTAATTCCAACCAGCTTGATAATGCATTCACAACTGAGATTCCAACACCATGTAATCCCCCAGAAACCTTATAGGTATTGCTGTCAAATTTACCACCAGCATGGAGTTGAATCATTATTACCTCTGCTGCTGATATTCCTTCTTCTTCATGAATGTCAGTTGGAATGCCACGACCATTATCAGTTACAGATACTGAACCATCTGCATTTATACTAACTTCAATTTTATCACAATATCCAGCTAAAGACTCATCTATTGCGTTGTCAACAACCTCATATACCATGTGGTGCAAGCCAGATCCATCGTCAGTGTCACCAATGTACATACCTGGACGTTTCCTTACAGCATCAAGACCCCTTAAGATTTTTATTGCATCGGCATTATAACTATTTTCCATGGTATTGCTTCGTTTATGAATGTTAATTAATATTACATTCATATATGCTGATTAGCAACATTTTTAAACTGATAACCCATATTAAAAGCACAATTTTACGAATGTTTATTTTTGAAGACAGCAAATAGTGTCATTCCAATGTGTCTTCCAGGTGGAGATTAAATTATAACGCTCATGCAGTTGCGTAATTAACAGAAGAATCTATAATTCAGTTTACGTATTTTCTGATCTCAGCCAAAATCTTATCAGATTGACTTTCGTCTGAATTTAAATCGGCTGCAAAGTGTGTAACATATTTTCCTCCAGGGCCAATAAGATATATTATCGAAGAATGGTTGATTTCTTCTTCTCCACCAACTTTGCTTGCATATACTTTGTATTTCGCAACTACTTCGTCTATTTTTTCTCTTTCACCAGTTAACATTTGTATTCTGTGGTCAAATTGCTGCTGAAATTCTTTAAGTCTTTCCGTGCTATCGTGCTCAGGATCAACTGTGATAAAAAATGTTTGTAGCTTGTTGTTAGTTTTCTCATCTAACTTTGCAAGTGTTTCTGAAATTATTCCAAGGTTCATAGGGCAAGCTCTTTTGCATGAGGAAAACCCAAAGAAAATCATCATGTATTTATCTTTAAAATCACTACTGCGCAGGATCTGTCCGTCCTGATTAATTAAAGAAAAATCTCCGCCTATCTTAACTTCTGCGTTGTGAATCGCTACTGGGGCAAATATGCCTTTTTTAGTGAAATAACAATAACCTAAAAAAACAACTGCTAATGCTGCTAGCACATTAGATAACAATCTTACAAACCTTACCATTAGAATGCTCTCAGTAAAATTAAATTGTATCTTTATTGGTTGATCTATTCAATACATTTATTCCAAAGTGTATTGTTAATTTTGTCTAACAGTTTCTTATGTTCATCAATTTCTTCACTATTTGGTGAATGTTCTCTGGGAGTTAGATTACGCACTTTATGCTGAACGAATGTAGAGTTACTGTCCTGATTGCATTCATTATCAAACAGAAAGGTTTGTAACCCTCCTGTAAGTTCAACATATACCTTTGCAAGCAATTGAGCATCAACTAGTGCTCCGTGCAATTCTCTATTCTCTAGCGATATATCAAAACGCTTACATAATGCATTCAAAGAAGCAGGTGATCCTGCGAATTTTTTCCTCGCAAGAGGTAATGTATCTAGCACTCTATCTGAGGAAATTAACCCAGCATTCAGCTTGCTTAACTCCATGTTAAGGAACTTAACATCGAATTCAGCGTTGTGAATTACCAAAATATCATTAGATATAAAGTCAAGAAATTCAAGTGCAACATCTGAAAATAATGGTTTATCTTCTAAAAATTCTTCACTAATACCGTGAATCTTAAATGAGTGATAAGGTATATCTCTTTCTGGGTTAAGGTACCGATGGAATACTTTACCTGTTGGAATGCGGTTAATTAATTCCACACACCCTATTTCAATAATTCGATGACCAGATCCAGTGTCAAGACCTGTCGTTTCAGTGTCAAGTACTATTTCGCGTAGCTTGCTTTCCATTTCAAAAAAAACTCATCTTACTTGTCATTTGTCTTATCGTTACTTGTCTTTTTATAGTGAATAGAAACAAGCAACCAGCTTGGGTCTGATGAATTAACATTTTTTTTGAATTGCCATACATCCTCAACTTTATTAATGGTGGATGTACTACCTGATATGATATCCCCTTTATTATTCTTAACGAAGTTAATTTGCTCTGAAAGGAAATATACTGCAATAAACACTGCGTTTTTTACTAGCTTTATTTCTAAAATCTTTTGTGAAACAATAGAAACAATTATAGACTCGTGCACCTCTTTACGATGTTTAATCTTCTCTGCAAAATTATCATATAAGTCTTTATCGAGAAGTGGTTTTAACTGAGACAAATTTCCTTGATTGAAACATTTTATTATTAATTCAAAAGCTATGCTTGAACCTTCTATAAAGTGGGAAATAGAAAAATCTTTGTTTTTTTTTAATATTTGTTTATAAGTAACTTTTATTGAATTTTCATCATTGCTATCAATGTAACCCTCAATGTTTTCTACTACATCTTCTCTACTTCGGCTTACATCCAATACATTAGTTAGCTTTTTTAGGTTGAGGTTGGCTGACCTTCCTAAAGAATTATACAAACGTGAAAAAATGAACGCCGCTAATAAAGCATATATTACAAGCTCTATCATAGTAACTCAACTCCTTGGCATATAAAGTATCCGAACATTATTAATTATTAATGAAAATATGTTTTTCATATCAACTTATAATCAGGTTTGCTATTCGTTTGTAAATGAATATATTATATAAGAAAGTATTAAATATCTCAACTTAATTAAAGGAGACGTAAGAAATGCCACAACAAAAAATGAGAATTCACGGTCAATATGTTAAAGATCTGTCATTTGAGAATCCGAATTCGCCATTCCTTTCTTCTAGTAAAGCTCCAGATATTAATGTAATGGTTAATATCAATTCAGCAAAATTAGAAGGGACGAAAAACAAAGAAGAAGTGAATGAAGAAAAATCTTTCCATGAAATTACTTTGCATATAGAAGTCAAAGCAACGGTAAAAGATGAAGGCATAAAAGATGGCGTAGCTTTCATTTGTGAGACGAAATATTGTGGTATTTTTTCAATAGAAAATTTAAAAGAGTTGAGTGAGGAAGAGGTAAGACAAGCTTTGTTTATTGGCGGACCTACTTTTCTTTTCCCTTTTGCAAGAGAAATAATTGCAAGAGTTACAAGTAGTGGTGGATTTCCCCCACTGATGCTAGATCCTATAGATTTTGAAACTATGTATGAGCAGCAAGGTCAACAACAAAAAAGTAACGGTAGTAATTCCAATTTTAACTAATATGATGTAACTTGATGAATAATTCTTTAAACGCAAAAACGACTTTAAACATTGACGGGAAGTCATACAACTATTTTAGCCTAAGTAGTGTTAGTGAATTTTTAGGAATAGATGTGACTAAATTGCCCTGCTCACTTAAGGTTCTGCTTGAAAATTTATTGCGCAATGAAGATGGAGTAAACGTAAAGCTGGATGACATAAGAGTGCTAGCAGACTGCGTTAATAAACACACTAATCACGAAATTAGCTATAAACCAGCAAGGGTGTTGATGCAAGATTTTACAGGGGTTCCTGCTGTTGTTGATCTAGCTTCAATGCGGAGCTATGTTAAGAAAAATGGAGGAAACCCGAGCAACATAAATCCGTCTGTACCGGTTGATCTTGTGATTGACCATTCTGTTCAAGTAGATAGTTATGGAAGTGTTTCCGCATTCAGTAAGAATGTTGAGCTAGAAGTAAAAAGAAATTTGGAGAGATATCAATTTTTAAAGTGGGGGGAATCGTCCTTCACAAATTTTAGAGTAGTGCCGCCTGGCACAGGGATTTGCCACCAAGTGAATCTTGAATATTTAGCGCAAGTTGTGTGTAATAATGATGGAGTCATATATCCTGACACTTTAGTTGGTACTGACAGCCATACTACAATGGTTAACGGATTATCAGTTCTTGGTTGGGGTGTTGGAGGCATAGAAGCTGAGTCTGTGATGCTTGGTCAACCAATTAGTATGGTGATTCCAGAAGTAGTTGGATTTAAATTAATTGGCAGATTGCCGGAAGGAGTAACTGCGACTGATTTAGTGCTGACGGTTACCAATATCCTAAGAACAAAAGGCGTTGTTGGTAAGTTTGTAGAATTTTATGGTGATGGTTTAGATTATTTATCTTTGGCAGATAGAGCCACTATAGCAAACATGGCCCCAGAGTATGGTGCAACTTGTGGGTTTTTTCCAATTGATCAGAAAACACTCGATTATTTACATTTAACAGGGCGACCAGAAAAGCTGATTAAGTTAGTTGAGGCTTATGCGAAAGAGCAAGGATTGTGGCGTGGCAATAATGAGTTAGCATTTTTTGACGCACTAGAACTTGATTTATCGAGCGTGAAGCCAGTAATGGCTGGTCCTAAAAGACCACAAGATAAGGTTTTTCTTTCACAAGTGGCAGAGTCTTTTTCTAAATCATTTTCAGTTAATGAGTCAAAGGAAAGCGATAAACTCCAAGATGGAAGTGTAGTTATTGCAGCAATAACAAGCTGCACTAATACCTCAAATCCAAGTGTGATGATTGCTGCAGGTCTTGTAGCTCGTAATGCAATTAAACTTGGATTAAAATCAAAGCCTTGGGTTAAAACTTCTCTTGCTCCAGGGTCACAAGTTGTAACAGAATATTTAGAAAAGTCTGGATTGCAGGTAGATCTAAATGCTTTGGGTTTTAATCTAGTTGGATATGGTTGCACAACTTGCATTGGGAATTCTGGTCCACTTAATAAAGATATAGAAAATGGCATTAAAAACAAAAACTTAACCGTTGCTGCAGTTTTATCTGGCAATCGTAACTTTGAAGGAAGAATTCATCCGTTAGTCAAAGCTAATTACTTGGCATCTCCGCCACTTGTTGTTGCATATGCACTTGCTGGTACTGTGCAAATTGATCTGACAAAAGATTCAATATGCAAAGATAAGAATGGAAATGATGTCTATCTCAAAGATATATGGCCAACAAACAATGAAATCGAAGATTGTGTTAAAAGTGTGGTAACACGTGAGATGTTCATACAAAAGTATAAGGATGTTTTTTCTGGTGATGAACATTGGCGAAAGATAAAGTGTGAAAAAAGTGAAATCTATAATTGGGATGCAAACAGCACTTACATACAAAATCCGCCTTATTTTGATAACTTATCACCTAAAAATAATAAAATCGATATAAAGGGTGCACAAATATTAGCAATGTTTGGCGATAGCATAACTACTGATCATATTTCCCCTGCGGGAAATATTGCCTCGAGTAGTCCTGCCGGTCTGTATTTAAAAGGGCTTGGAATTGAACCACAGGATTTCAATTCATATGGATCTCGTCGTGGTAATCACAATGTAATGATGCGTGGGACTTTTGCTAACATTAGAATAAAAAATGAAATGGTTAGCACCGAAGGTGGATATACAAAATATATTCCTTCTCAAGAAACTATGCCAATTTTTGATGCGGCGATGCGCTACAAGAAAGCTCTCATCATTGTGGCAGGAAAGGAGTATGGCACAGGTTCAAGTAGGGATTGGGCAGCAAAGGGTACTTTATTGTTGGGGATTAAAGTTGTAATTGCAGAAAGCTTTGAGCGTATACATAGGTCCAACTTAGTTGGTATGGGTGTTCTTCCACTTATATTCCAAAATGGAATAACCAGAAAGATATTTGATGGTAGCGAGGTAATAAGCATAAAAGGTGAAATAGTGCCGAGTGGAAATCTAGAATGTATCATCAAAAGAAAGGATAATTCAAGGCAATCAATTCAACTCAAATGCTGTGTACAAACCGCAACTGAGACTAAATACTTGATGTGTGGTGGAGTGTTGAGCTACATACTTGCACAATCTTTTTGATTTAGTGAAGTTATTGCATGGACTTCTTTTAGCCAGCCCTGATCCCTTTGTAAATAGCAATTTGCTCTGCGCAAAGTTATGATATAATTTCACCATACATATGGTGTCGGAGTATTTTTTGGAGATAATTATATATGATAAGCTCTATACAAGAACCTAATGAACTCAGAAAACGTTTACAAGGATTTTATCGTACTGATGAAAAGAGTTATATACGTTATCTTGTAGAAAAAGCAGAGCTTTCGGCTGATTCAAAAAATAGAATTTATAATATAGCAAAACAAGTTATTGAAAAAATCAAACACAATAAATTAAGTATTGTAGATTCCTTTATGCAGCAATACTCGCTTTCCAATGATGAAGGAATAGCGCTTATGTGTCTTGCTGAGTCACTACTTAGAATACCAGATGATTATACAATAGACGAGCTAATCAAAGATAAAATTGCCAATCAGGAATGGAATAAATATTTAGGGCACTCTTCTTCGTTGTTTGTTAATGCTTCCACATGGAGCTTGATGATAGGTAGCAGTATATTGAGAGATAATGAAGGCGATTCGAAGTTCTATTACGCAATTTCTAAGTTACTTAAGAATTTAGGAGAACCGATCATTCGCAAAGCAGTAAAACAAGCAATGTCTATGCTTGGTAATCATTTTGTTGTTGGAGAAACCATAGAAGAAGCTTTAAGGTACGCAAAACTAGATGACAATAGTAAGTTTTTATACTCTTTTGATATGCTTGGCGAAGCTGCTCACACAACTGAGGATGCAGAAGAGTATTTTAATTCATACATGCACTCAATAAAAGCTATAGGTGAATCCACTGAAATAAATGATTGTTTTAAATCCCATGGAATTTCAATCAAACTTTCTGCTTTACACCCACGTTATGAATTTAGTCAACTTGGCCGAATTGCTGGTGAGATATTCACTAAGGTTTTAGAGCTCTGCCGCGAGGCAAAAAAATACAACATTTCACTATGCATAGACGCAGAAGAAACAGAAAGGCTTGAAATTTCCTTAATCTTGTTTGAACAATTACGGCTTGATGAATCACTTTCTGAGTGGGAAGGGCTCGGCTTGGCTGTACAAGCATATCAAAAACGTGCTTTATCTGTTCTTGACTTTGTAGAGGATGTTGCTATTCGATCAAATCATAAAATTATGGTGAGGCTTGTAAAAGGTGCATATTGGGATTCAGAAATCAAGTGTACGCAAGAATTGGGATTAAATGATTACTCAGTATTTACAAGAAAAAGCTATACTGACGTATCTTACCTCGTGTGCGCACAGAAACTTTTGAGTAAACCAAACAGCTTTTACCCATGCTTTGGAACTCATAACGTCTATACTTTTGCTTCTATCATGGAACTTGCTGATAAAAACCACCCTGGATTTGAATTTCAACGCTTACATGGAATGGCAAAAGACTTATATGATTATGCAATGTCAGAGCTTGCAACAAATGTTAGCTGTCGTGTCTACGCACCCGTTGGGGAACATAGTGACTTGTTGCCTTATCTTATAAGACGCCTTCTTGAAAATGGAGCTAATAGTTCGTTTGTTAATCAAATAAGTGATCCTAACGTTAAAATCGATGAGTTAATTTCAGATCCACTGGAAAAAGCTATAAATTTTAATTATGAACCTCATCCAGGCATTCCATTACCACAAGATATTTTGGGACCAGAAAGAAAAAATTCCTTGGGGATGGATATTAGTGATTCTGTGATAGTCTCACAATTTGCAGATGATATAAAGGGTTTTAGTGAAAAAAAGTGGCAAGTTGGACCAATAATTGATGGAAAAGCACTATTTGATAATGCTGAATTTATCGAAGTAGTGAATCCTGCACATTTGGAAAATGTAATTGGAGAAGTGTCAAGTGCAACAAGCGATCAAGCTTTAAACGCTCTTGAAATAGCACATAGTGCTTTTGCTAAGTGGCAGAATGTTTCAGCAGAAGAGCGCGCTAAATGCCTTGAAAAAGCTGCAGATTTGCTTGAGGAAAGGATGAAAGAGTTAATTTACATTCTGATTGTGGAAGCAGGAAAAATTTTATCCGATGCAATAGCAGAAGTAAGAGAGGCAATCGACTTTCTGCGTTATTATGCAATGATAGCAAAAAATGAACTGAGCGACTGGAAAAAATTGCCGGGCCCAACAGGTGAAGATAACTTCATCTTTTTTGAAGGCAGAGGAGTTTTCTTATGCATATCACCGTGGAATTTTCCGCTCGCTATCTTCATTGGGCAGGTCTCAGCTGCACTTGCAGCAGGTAATGCAGTGCTGGCAAAACCGGCAGAGCAAACGCCGATTATTGCCTACGAAGCTGTTAAGATACTACATGAAGCTGGGGTACCAAAGAATGTGTTACACCTCATTCCTGGGGATGGTGGATATTTAGGCAAAATATTAGTTCCAGACAATAGAATTGCCGGAGTAGCTTTTACTGGCTCAACACAAACTGCTCAAATAATCAATAAAATGCTTGCAAATAGGGATGGTCCTATTGTGCCACTTATTGCTGAAACAGGAGGGCTCAATGCTATGATAGTTGATAGCTCTGCTCTTTTAGAGCAAGTGGCTATGGATGCTTTGCTTTCTGCGTTTCGTAGCAGTGGTCAACGCTGTTCTGCGCTTAGAGTGCTGTTTATTCAAGAGGACATAGCAGAGAAGCAGATAAAAATGATATGCGGTGCAGCGCAAGAACTCAAGATTGGTAACCCAATACAACTTAGTACTGATATTGGTCCAATAATTGATAAAGCATCTATCGATATGCTCACTCAACATACGCAAAAAATGTCAGAGGATGAAGATTCAAATCTGTTATTTAAAGTACCCATGGATACAAATTCTCATAATGGTTATTTCTTTCCTCCATATATTTATGAGATACAAAAAATTTCGCAATTAAAGCAAGAGGTATTTGGTCCTATTTTACATATCATACGTTTTAACAAGTCACAATTAAATGAAGTTATAAGTGATATAAATAGTACTGGATATGGGCTTACGTTTTCTTTGCAGAGTCGTATACAAAGTCAAATTGACACTATAAGTAAAAAAATATCAGTTGGAAATGTCTACATCAACCGTAACCAGATAGGTGCAGCAGTTGGGATACAACCATTTGGTGGTAGAGGACTATCTGGCACTGGGCCAAAAGCTGGTGGTCCTCATTATTTACAGCGTTTTTCTACAGAAAAAGTTGTAAGTGTTAACACTACAGCATTTGGTGGTAACACTACACTTATGTGTTTGGATTAATTTGCAGGCCCTAATTTTTCTTACCCCTAAACTAGACGTTCGTGCAGTTATGTACACAGCGCTAAAATCCGAAAAGGACCAGCTCATGCACTGAAATAAATCGTATCCGTTCAGCCAATGGCGTCAACTTAAGAACTTTCATTAGCAAACTCTCCTAAAGACATGATGGCGTTTAGGCTTATCTACTTTATTGCGGCTGTCCCGGTCGGATTTTAACTTTAGCGCGTATACTTAAAAAGGGCTTGAAAGTTTTTTGGCGCAATAAGTACCTGATAGAGTTTCTGTCTCATTACACTAAATAAAACTGAAAAATTTAAACGATACTCAGAGGTTGTCCGGAAACAAGTAAATTCAAGCATATTCCCTCTTTAACATAACCCTACTCATAGCTAGGTATATGAAATTCTCAGTGGATGTTGTGAGTAAATCATACTCCTTCGATAGCCTTCTATTCCTATTAACCCAAGCAAAAGTCCTTTCTACAACCCATCTTCTTGGCTGTACCTTAAACCCTTGTTCTCTTGTTGGTAGTAGCTCAGGTGGCGTATCTTTGTGCACCCAAAATCTACATGGAGGCCTTGTAACAATTTCAATATCTATGTCATATTCTTCCTTTATGTGATTCTTTAAATTTCTTCCTTGGTATCCCATGTCAGCCCACATTTTTTTAACTTTAGTATATTTTGTTCTCATATTGTTTAATGCTATTTTAATACCATCTCTATCATTTTCGTTAGCAGCGCCTACGTAACAACCTAGTATAAAACCCTGAGTGTCTGTAATTATATGCCTTTTTCTACCCTTTACTTTTTTACTTCCATCATAGCCTTTGATCCCCCCTTTTCTGTAGTCTTTACAGATTGACTATCTACTATACAGGCACTTGGCTGCTCATTCCTTCCTATTTTTCTTCTACTATATTTTGTAATTTCATAATTCATTTTCTCAAAAATTCCCTGCTTCTTCCATTGCCTGAACTGCTCATACACAGTCTTCCATAGCGGAAAATCATTTGGTAAATACCGCCATTGACACCCTGTACGCAATACATAGAAAATTGCTTCTAATATTTCTCTTTTGCTATACTTTGGCGGCCTTCCTCCTTTCTTGTATGATACTCTGAAGTGTTTTTCTATTCTTGCCTATTCCCTTTCGCTTAGATCTGTTGGATACTTTTTTCTCATCTTTACCCCGTACTAAAATTTCAGATATTATAGCCTTTTACTTGTTTCCGGACAACCTCTAATACCAATTCCCATTACAGGGCAAACAGATGGACAATGATGGAAGAAAAGCCATACTGAAGTAAGTAAAATAGCGAGGTTTAAATGGCATTAAGATCAAAATTATTGGATGAAAAAGTAGTAGAATCAGCAAAAGAAATGCTGAAGAAAGTAAGGAATAATGCATATGTTTCAAAAAAACTAAATGCTGTAATTGCAGCAAAAAAGTACAGTATAACGGCTGTAGCAAAAATATATTGCATTTCAAGAAGCGCACTAACTTCGTGGGTAAAACTCTTGAAAATTGGCAGAGAAGAAAAACTGTTTGCTCCTTCACAACGTCGTAGAAAAACTAAATTAAATCAGGCTCAACTACAGCAAATTGAAGAGTGGATAGAAGAAAATCCTAATATCACCATTAAAGAAATGAGAATAAGAATCCAGGAAAAGTTCGGATTAAATATCAGCAAATCTACAGTACACCGCCATATGCAAAAGATGAAATTCTCATATATTACACCAAGACCAGTTCATAATGGACAAGATAAAAGCAAACAAGAGGAATTCAAAAAAAAATCTCAATTGAGCTATTAGCAAGTATCCAGAAAAAGAGCTATTTTTCTTTGATGAATCACGGTTTGGCACACATTCAAAAGTTGGACATGGGTGGTTTAAAAAGGGGATTAGAACACAGGTTAAAACAAAATTAGGTAGGCAAAATTTCTATCTCTATAGTGCAGTTAATCCTAGAAATGGAGAGAGTTCTAGCTTATTTGCACCAAATGTCAACACTGATTGCATGAACATATTTCTTGAGCAAATTTCGCAATATCTAGAAACACGAGAGGCTTTTCTCGTTATGGACTGTGCTAGTTGGCATAGGTCAAAAAATTTAAAGGTACCTAAAAATATCGACATTATATACCTACCTCCATACTCACCTGAGCTAAATCCTGTTGAGAGGCTTTGGTTATATATAAAACAGAACATTTTGCGCAATAAAATATACGATACAATTGCTCTACTTGAGGGTGCTTTGTGCAAATTTATTACTTCTCTTGCCAGCTCCACAATTAAACAACTCTGCAATGTTTCCTATTTGACTGGACAACAATGAGAATTGGTATAAGTAATTTGATCTGGGTTCCAAGGCCCTTGTGCATCACATATATGAAGCGATAATATATTGCACATGACCAAGTTTGCCCAAAATTCTTGTAATACAGCCTCTCCAGAAAAATTCTCTAACTCTGCTCCTACTTTGAGTCGTTTCCTCTATGTGCCACCTTAGCACATAAGCTTTGCTCCAAAGTCTCGGTCAAAAACTCTGTTTCTCAGTTGGCTAATGTCAGCACTATAACTCTTACTTTCTGTCCTTTCATTTTATTTTTTAGCTTTTCATTTTCTAATATAAAATCAAAATCTAATTCGCCAGCGTTCCCATAGCTTACTATAATTTCTTTTTTGCAAGCGAAAAATAAAATCTACTTCCAAATCATAATGCTGCTGAATGAATTTTACTGAAGACGATCATAGATAAATAATAATTTCTCTTGATTTAATAAACGCATTTGAGTGATAACTTCGGGTAATTGCTCTGCCGCCAACGTTTGTTCACCTATATTCCAAGCTGCAAGACGAGCACTACAAATCAGCGAAGTACACAAATCAACAAACAAATTGCCAATGGTGCCTGTTGTTCCATTTGGTTCAAACTCGGATACAATTTCCCCAGAGCTGGGTAATCTCATACCAGAACCATCTGCTGCAATAAGTCTATAGCCTCTCCAACTCAGGTTCATCCTGATAGGCTGTTTGGATGCTTAAATTCTTGAAAGCCTGTATGGCAAATCTTATACCTTGCTTTAGAAAAAGCTTGCTTTGATGGTACATGTCAATGGCTACATAAGTTCACATTCTATTCCCAAACTTTTTTTAACTAACTTTAAAATCATAGAAAATACTGTCGAAAAAGGAAGTTTTCTTGTTCGTGTAAAACTCAACACAATGGATTTTCTGAAAAGTTTTCGAGTATATTGCATTTTTAATTTGTAAGATAAGATCTTTTCCTTTTTGCATGCCTCACCTAAAAAAGACACATTTTAAACTTTTTTGTTGCAATAAAATAGAAACAAAAGTGCTGTCCCTTGCACTCTTTGGATAATTTAATGATAAAAAATTTAGAGAGAAATTTTATACACAATCTCTGACATTTTTCCTTAAGTTGACGCCATTGTGTGAACGGTTACGGTTTCCCGTCTTCACCATGCTATATAGAAAAAAGTCTGGATTCCAATTTGCATGACAATATGGAGTATCTGCTTCTTTCATCCCAGTGGGATCTTTTATTCCATTTTATCAACAGTTTGTTTTGCAGTATCAAACAATTTTAATCCTATAATCCCGAATGTAACTAAAATAAAGCATATTACTTCGAATAAATTAACTGGTTCATCAAATAGGTAAACTCCAAGTATCGAAGCTCCTATAGCGCCCACTCCAGTCCAAATTGCATAGCATACTCCGATAGGTATAGAACGTGTAGCGAGCGAAAGTAAATATGTACTAAGAGCCATGGAGAGTATGCTAATTATTGATGGTACGAGATGAGTAAATCCATAACTATGCTTAAGTGTTATGACCCAGAACACTTCAATTAGTGACGATAAGAGTAAATATATCCAATTCATGCATAAATTTTTAGGTTTAAATAGAGAGCTTTAGCCCTATGGTTCCTATTACAATTAAAACGATACATAAAACTTGATATAAATTAATATTCTCTGTGAAAGTGGTTGCACCAATTATAGTTATTCCAATTGTGCATATTCCAGAGGAAACTGCATAGCATACTCTAATAGGTAGAAAGCATGCTGCAAGAGATAAAAAATAAATGCTAATGATCATAATTACCAATGTTGCAATCGAAGGCACAACTTTAGTAAAACTGTTACTAAACTTTAGTGTTACAGCCCACAGTATCTCTAGGATACTAGACAGCAACAAATATAACCAGCACATTTTCGTAACACTTCAATCTTGTATTGTAACAGAAATTGTTAGTTAAAACTACACTAAAGTGCAATAGATCTCTCTTTCGAAATTGCTTTAATATCAAACTTAAAACAACATCCTAAAAAACTTTTCTACGAAATTCAATTCCTGCACGTCATTTGCTGCATAAAGTGGTGTAGTTTGTTGCTCAATACCTGGTATTTCTACAAAAACTTCGCCCACTTCTTGACCTTTTTTAATGGGTGCAGGTATCATATCTTTATATTCAATACGCACCTTAATTTGGTCATGCAATTTGCGGTTGTAAGTTATGGTAACATCGTTTGCAACTGTAATAGGCACTTTTTTATCTTTTCCATAGAGAACATTTACTTCCTCAACTACGCTATCCTTAGCGAATATTTTCTTGGTGTTAAAATGATTTAAGGAGTATTGTATCAGTCTTTTTGCTTCTTCTATTCGCTCTTTCTCAGTGTTTAAGCCATTTACGACAGCAAAAATTCTCCTATCATTTCGTTTTGCAGATGCTACAATGCCGTAACCACCAGCATTTGTATAACCGGTTTTTAAACCGTCAACCCCAATGTCGTGAAAAAGTAGAAGATTTTTATTCTTTTGTACAATTTCATTATATGTCAAATATTGTTCAGAAAATAAATCATAATATTCAGGAAAATCGGTGAAAATCCTTTTTGCCAGCATTACCAAGTCTTTTGCGTTCATAAAATGATCTTCATCTGGCCACCCGCTTGAGTTGACAAAATGACTGTCATTCAGATTCAAATTTTGTGCAACTTCATTCATTTCAGCCACAAAATTCTCTTCTGATCCTGCAATGCCCTCGGCTAGTGTTATGCAGGCATCATTGCCTGAGACTATTGTAATTCCTTCAAGTAATTCCCTCACCGTAACGGATTGACCTTCTTTCAAAAACATAGAAGAGCCTCTCCTTTCCCACGCTTTTCTACTTACTCGAAATTTATCCTCCATGTGTATTATTCCAGCTTTTAGATAATCGAAGGCTATATATAAAGTCATTAGCTTGCTCATTGAAGATGGGGCCATTTTTTCATCAGAATTATGGTCAAAAATGAATGAGTCTGAAGCTAAATCTAAGACTACTGCTTGCTTTGCTTTGGTTCTAAACTGGTATGAGTATGAAGAAAAAGGAAGTATAAAAACTAATAGCAAAATTACCAATCTGCTTAACATATCTATAATTTTAAATTTACAGTGCACTAATTAATAGTATAATTTTACAGGGGCATTTCAATAGATCTCTTGCATAAAAATTCCTTGACAAACCTCGCCAGCCCCCTTATCATGAAACTGAAGCTATTTATTTATCTTCTCTGTACAGATTAAATGACAAAAAAACTCACGTATCTGGCGTCCCATGTTTAATTTTTTGCACTATGTGCACCTTATGTCTTTATAAAATTTCTAGGTTTTTGCCTAATATAAGCTAAAATGCGCTTATAAAGCATTTAAAACATAAAAAAACGCCAACTTAAAAAATGGATAGTGAATAACTAGCTACCCTAGGGTTTCTTTTGCCTTTTTTTCTGTTTAGTAAATTTCTTAAACATTTATGACTAAAGGTTAGTTGCATTAAAAAGCAGCTAAATCGCGGTTATTAAGCGTTTAGAATAAAAAAACGCCATACTTGAAAGTATAATGTAAGTAATTAGCCAACCACGGGGCTTCTTTTGCCTTTTTTTTCGTTTGGTAAATTTCTTAAATATTTATAGCTAAACGACAACCGTCATCCCGCTACGTGTTAGCGGGATCTATGCCAAGAGATACCGTGAATGAATCGCGGTATGACGTAGGATTGCTGTCATTCCGCTGCTTGTTAACGGCTGAATACCGCGAATGAATCGCGGTATGACGGTTAAGTATCCCGCTGCTTGGATGACAGCAGATCACCTCTTCACAAAGATTTTATCAGTAATACGCATATCAATAATACTCCAATCGCTGAAAGTAAAATCAGTTGTATTTTGCAAGTGGTTTAAATATTCCCATGCACTATAAGGGTTATCTTCAGGCAGTTTTACTGTGGAATCGTTATCAAGTATGATATTCCATCTTCTATTCCCTATATAAGCAAAAGAAGAAATGTGGTCACTTAATTGAGTTTTACTCTCTAACACATCTCTAACAAATTCTAGGTTTGATAACGAGTTTTGTCCTGTAATTACAACAAGATCATCTACTGGATAGTTATCTACGATCACTTTGCCTTCGAAATCAATTACCGAGGTTTTGTTATTATCTTTCCAGAGAGCAAACGGTTTATGCTCATCTATATTAATGCGTAGAGTATTGGGCAAAATTCTGTGAACTCTTACGTGTTTTATCCACCTGCTTACGGATTGTATGTTACCGGCAAGTTTTGAAAGTGATATATACAGGATAGGTTGCGTTCTATCTGTCAAACTTAGAATATCCTTTTTGTTTGTAAATTTATTGCCGCTCACGACTACTTCGTCGATTGAAAATCCACTACTGAGTAATAAACTAGATAGGCAGTCATTATACCAAGTAAAGTAGTAATTAAATCGATTTATTATTTTATCAAGTGAGCTGTAAAGTATTAGCGTAAGAAAAAGTGCTGTGATAATAACCAAGGCACACTTACGCAAAAAACTCCTTTGGCTTCTAGTAATACTGCTCAACATGACTTAAATCCCTAATATTTTTGTGCTGCAAACTATCTTCAATAATAATTTTAACTAATTCATTAAAATTGATTCCTTTTGCCAATTTTGCAATTTCTGGCACTAACGATAACTCAGTAAAGCCAGGATGTGTATTAATCTCAAGCATTTTTAAAGTGTTATTCTTGGGATTATAACGAAAGTCTGAGCGGGAAATAGTTTTGCATCCTAAAAATTGATGAACTTTCAGTGCGTGTTCCAAGGTCATTTTATATATATTGTCAGGAATTTCAGCAGGAAATATATGTTCTGCAAATCCATCTGTATACTTTGCTTCATAATCATAGAATTTATTTTTTGGTCGTATTTCCATAGTGCCAATTGCTTCATCCAGCAATACAGCAGTATGTAACTCTATGCCCGGTATGTATTCTTCTACGATCATCAAATCTTTTGTCATAGAAGTAGCTCCTTCCTTGTCATCCAAGTAGCCAGATACTGTTTTTTTTTCCTGGTCACGCGCTGGAATGACATCAAATTTCAGTTTTAAATAATCCTCATGTGAGGAAACAATATGTACTCCGATGCTAGAGCCTTCATTAATTGGTTTTAAGACGTACGGATAATCAATTTTAATATTATTTTTTAGTAGATCTTCTCGGCTAATTACATAACCTTTTGGAGTATCAATACTAAGGGACCAAAATATATGCTTTGACATTGCCTTGTTCATAGCAACAGCAGAAGCCATAACTCCTGAGTGTGTATATTTTATACCTAAGATTTCCAATAAACCTTGAATGCAGCCATCTTCACCATAAGGTCCATGCAGAGCGATAAAAGCAAGGCCCGGATTAATTTTTTTAAGCTTTTCAGCAATGTTGCTGTCAACATCTATTTCTATTGCATTATATGAAAGGCTATCAAGTGCCTTCTTTACTGCTCTTCCACTCATAAGTGATATTTCTCTCTCACAAGAAAATCCACCACTTAAAATTGCTATAGTTGGAACCATGGGCACTCTTAGAAGAACCTTATTAATTATAACTACGTATATGAACCTTGTAAACAGAAGGGAAAGTTAGCTTGGAGGTTTATAATCTACTGCCACTGTCTTTGCAATTTTATCATGAAGAAACTGCTTGCGTTGGTCAAATATTGCACATATGAAAATTAGTATTGTGGTCATAAAGATTAAGCCTAATAAAGGATCAAACCACCATTCAGAGGTATACTTATCAAAAAATTTCCTTCTCGTAATGAATATGGGGAAGCAAATAACTTCAAATGAAATATGCCTAACTATTGCTTGCACTAGAGTAACATTTTCAAGTGTATTTGCATCTTTGATATTAATACCGCATAACAATTGTCCTGGAGTACCACCAAATCTTCTTATCATGAATACTCCGAATACTATCGATAGCAAAAAAGATAAGCAAATACGTATAATTAATAATTTAGGTCTAGCAATGTGAAAAACCACTCTTACAAGAATCAAACAGAATAAAGGAATTCCCTTAATAATAAGACTGTCAATAATATGCGCTAACACACGCCTAGTTATTCCCACATATACATAGTTTAATTTTGGGTAGCATGCTTCAGACCTATAATCCATTACTACTGTTTTTGTAATTTTGTCGTAGAAAAGCTGCTTGCGCTTATCAAATATTGCAAACATTAGAACCAATATTGGTAAAATAAAAAACCACTCAGAAATGTAGGTGGGTACCCACAAAAGTGCCTTGAGAGTGCTTCTCATCACTACTTGCATTAAAGCAGCGTTTTTAAGTGTGTTTGCATCTTTTATGTATATACCAAGTAGCAACTTTCCTGGAGTCCAACCAAGTCTTGTTATCATTAATACTTCCAATGCTATATATACTAAATCTTTCAATAATATATCTAAGTCTTCTAATATTTCATATCGCTCTGATATAAGGTCACTATTAGTGTCAATATCAGGAAAGACATAATTAAAAACATCGGCAAGGGGCTCTCCTGATAATATGAATAAAATTAATAAATAAAATAATGAATAACAGACTAGGAATATAATTTGGTCAACTATATAAGCTGCAGCACGCTTAGTTATTCCCGCATATTTTACTTTAATATCCATTTTATACCCCATATGATCCGTCTAATGTACCTATTAACAGTTAAATAGCAGTAAAATTGCTGTATTACTATTTGTATTCTCAAGTAAACTAGTTATGCTATCAAGGACATAAACAATACAGCCACTTTCAGCAATGCAAAACAATAACTGTGAGATACAAGAGAAATTTTCTTTTTCCTTCAGTAGCATTATTCTAAATTTTCGTCAAAATAAGCTGTTTTATCCTTTTTTTCCTTATACTCTTCTGCAGTATAGAGAGGTTGCTTCTTAGCTGTGATATTTGGCCATTTTTGTGAGTATTCTACGTTTATGTTGTAAAATGATTTGAAGATTTTTTGTTCACTGTTCAGTAACTCTTCATCTAGTTCTAAAATATCTTTTATGGAATCATCAGTTACAATTGCATCTACTGGACACTCAGGTATGCACACTCCGCAATCAATACATTCATCTGGGTTAATCACGAGCATGTTTTTACCTTCATAGAAGCAGTCAACGGGACATACTTCCACACAGTCCGTATATTTACATTTTATGCATTTATCTGTAACAAAATGCGTCATAAAACACTGTATATTTGCATTATCTTGGGTACACTAAATTGATAAGAAATTCAAGCCTTTTATGAAGATAAATAAATTGAACAACAAAGAATTAGAAGTATGGTTAAGCTTGGCTAGAACTATAGGACCAACAAAGTTTTTTAGTATACTAAGAACACATGGATCGCTAGATGAGGTGCTAAAATATCTCAATAGGGTGGCTAATAATAAGGTGTATGGCATTCAAGATGCACGAGAAGAAATCAATAATGCAGAAAGAATTGGAGCTAAAATTATACCCGCATGTGACCCAGATTACCCTGATCTTTTAAGAAATATCTCTAGTTGTCCTCCTGTAATAACTGCGCTTGGTGATATATCATTATTAAGCCGTGAGATAATTGCAATAATCGGTGGGCGTAACTCTTCAATGAATGGAAGAAATTTTGCCAATAAGTTGGCACTTGATTTAAGCGAAGCTGGTTTTGTTATCGTTTCTGGACTTGCAAAAGGAATCGATACTGCAGCAAACAGTGTAATATACAAAAATCATCCCACTATTGCTGTTACAGCAAGCGGAATTGATGTGGTGTACCCAAAAGAAAATTTTGATCTATACAAAAAAATCACCGAGAATGGTGGATTAGTAGTTACTGAGCTTCCATTTGCTACTAAACCAAAGCCTCAGTATTTTCCTCAAAAGAATCGAATTATATCTGGTCTATCGCTGGGTGTTGCAGTGATTGAAGCATCGAAACGTTCTGGCTCTCTAATAACAGCAGATTTTGCTTTAAATCAAGGGAGAGAGGTGTTTGCAGTTTCTGGTTTCCCTTTAGATTCACGCTGTAGTGGTAGTAATTATTTAATTAAAAACGGTGCTAAGCTTGTCGAATCCGCTGATGACATAATAGAGAGTATTAGGTTTAGTTTACCTCCGCAGCAAAAAAACCTATTTGATGTTGAGCACCATTTTGTTAACCAAAAACAAGAAAAATTACAACAGGCAAAATCTGTTATAGTTGATCATATTAACTCTGTACCTGTTGATATAGATGAACTTATATTAGCAAGCGGACTTTCTACCAACATAGCTCTAATGGCTCTTTTGGAACTAGAGTTGGAAAACAAAATAGAGCGTTCACCGGGGAATAAAATATCGTTAATTTTCTAGATTACTTTAGCTATACTAGATGCTCGTACAGACATATGCTTGACACTGGAATGATGCCATTTGTTATAGGATTCTTAGTTGCTGATTTTAGAATTGATAAGAGAAAACTTTTTTTCAACTTGTTGTATAATTTTATAAAAGTGATCGAAATCTAAGCTTGCACTGCCAATTAAAACTCCTGATAAATTTGAAATATTTAACAAATTTTCTATATTTTCTGAACTGACTGAACCACCATATATAATGTGTTTTTTACTAGTACACAATTTTATTACCTCTATCACCTCAGCAATTGCATCATTATTTGGCACATGACCTGTGCCTATTGCCCATATTGGCTCATATGCTACGGTATATTCACCGTGTATTGGCAAGCGGTTTTTGCATTGATATTCTATTACTTCTTTCTTATAATCTTCTGAATTTTCACCCACACAGATAATTGGGTGTAAGCCTGATTCTATTGCTATTTCCGACTTAAGTTTTATTTCACTATCTTTTTCATTAGCCCTTTCAGAATGCCCAAGTATTACGTAAGTACACCCTAGTTCTTTTAACATTTCTGCACTAATTTCACCTGTGTAAGAACCGAACTTTTTATGATGGCAATTCTGTGCTCCTATATTAATATTATTGTTCAACTCTATACTGCTTGGAAATGACGTAAAAGGAGGGCAAATCACTAGCTTAGAGGTAATTTCGTTGCTCTTGTTGTTAAGTTTGCCTATAAAGTCAACAAATGAAGAACGCATTCCATTCATTTTCCAATTTGCTACTATTAAAAAGGACATCAACTTTACTTATATGGGCGAGAGTGCCGGCTGTCGGACTTGAACTGACAACCTACTGATTACAAGTCAGTTGCTCTACCAATTGAGCTAAGCCGGCGTTAAACACATTAATAATATACAATTATCAATGAATTTTCGTCAACTAATTTTTATAAAATACTGTATAATGAAAATAATATGAGAAAATTTTTACTGAAGCCAAAAAAGAGTCTAGGGCAAAATTTTATTTTATCGAGTGAGATAACAAAAAAAATAGTCGCTTTAGCTGGTAGTCTGGAAAATTTTAATGTCATTGAAATTGGTCCTGGATATGGTGCATTAACAAGAGAAATATTGGTGCATAATCCAAAGTCTCTACTTTCTATAGAAAAAGATAGAGATTTAGTAAAACACCATGATCAACTGCTAAATGAGCATCAAGGAAAGTATAAAATTATAGAAGCAGATGCACTGCACGTTATAGAAGAAGAGCTGATAGAACGTCCAGTTAAAGTTATTGCTAACTTGCCTTACAATATCTCGGTAGTGTTATTTTTAAAGTGGTTAAATAATATAAAATTTTTTACGAACTTGACATTAATGTTTCAAAAAGAGGTAGCAGATCGCATTACGGCAAGACCCAATTCTAAAGATTATGGTTCCTTATCAGTGCTAAGCCAGTTACTATGTGATATAAAAAAGGAATTTGATATTGGACCTAAAGAGTTTTTTCCAAGACCAAAAATACATTCTTCAGTAATTACAGTAAATCCTTTGCCTATCCCAAAATTTGCAGTAAATTTGGAAACCTTAACAAGATTAACACGTGCTGTTTTTTCTCAAAGAAGAAAGATGCTGAGAAATAGCTTGCAAAATATAACGAACCACGCTGAAACTGTCCTTGAAAACGCTAAATTGAGTGGAAATGAACGTCCAGAAAACTTAACTATTGAGCAGTTCTGTTTGCTGGCAAATAATGTAGAATGCTTATTGTGCAATAAAATATATTAGCAGCTATATATTCTGGTATCTCTTCTATCCCCTAAAAACAGTGAGAGCTATACGACAGAGCCACACCGGCTTCTATAGCTCCGCTTCTGTCATCCTATGGCTTACTGTACGAACATTGCAATATGGCACATAGTAAACGATGTCATTCCAGTCTGGAATCCAGCTTTTTCATAATCATTAAAACGTTGTATTTTAACATAAAACGGCTACTTTTATACTTAATAAAATTCCTGGATCCCAGACTGGGATGACATCATAGGGACACTGGAATGACATCATAGGAGGCTTGGATGACACCTTAACGATTTGAAGAACCGTCATCCCGCTGCTTGTTAGCGGGATCTAGAGATACCGCGAATGAATCGTGGTATGACGTAGGGAAACCTTTCTTGGGTTAGCTATAGAATGCTTATTCTGCAATAAAATGTATTAGCAACCATATAGCTTTTCTATCTCCTAAAAACAGTTAGAGCTATACAATTAAAGGCTCCTAGCTAATTTTGCCTATTGCAATTTAATTAATTGGCGTATAAGCTTTAAATAAAGCCTATGAAAAAAATGGAAGCTTGTTATTCGTTTGACGATATACTTCTTTTGCCAGCCTATTCTAATATATTGCCTTGCGATGCAGATACAAAAACTTATTTAACAAATAGTATAGAACTAAATATCCCTCTCATATCCTCTGCAATGGATACTGTTACTGAATCGGGCTTTGCAATAGCTATTGCCCAACATGGAGGGATAGGTTGCATACATAAGAATTTATCAATAGATGAACAAGTTTTAGAAGTAAGAAGGGTGAAAAAATATGAAAGTTGGATCGTGTATAACCCAATTACGATTTCACCGGATAAAACAGTTGCGGAAGCAATTTCATTAATGAGAGAGCACAATTATTCTGGCATTCCTGTAGTCGATCAACGCAAGTTAGTTGGAATTTTAACTAACCGAGATGTGAGATTTATTGAAGACCAGAACATGAATGTAAAAGTTTCCGAAGTGATGACAAAAGATAAGTTAGTGACAGTGCGGGAGCAGGGAGTGAATAGTGCCTCAGCAATGAAATTGTTGCATGAAAATAGAATAGAAAAGCTTTTGGTCGTAGATGAAAATTCTTGTTGTATAGGTTTAATTACGGTTAAAGACATTGAAAAATACAATAGATACCCAAATTCATGTAAAGACAGTAAAGGGCGTCTCAGAGTTGCCGCTGCAATTGGCACTGGTAAAAAAGATGGTATAGACAGATGTGAAGCTTTGATCGGAGAAGAAGTTGATGTAGTTGTTGTGGATACTGCTCACGGTCATTCCGAAAACGTTATCAATACCATTAGGGAAATAAAAAAGATGTATCCTAATACGCAATTAATTGGCGGAAACATTGCAACAAAGGAGGCTGCTGAAGCGTTGATTGATGCGGGTGTTGATGCAGTGAAGGTCGGAATAGGACCAGGATCAATCTGTACAACCAGAATAGTTACAGGTGTTGGTGTGCCACAATTCTCTGCAATCAAGAATGTTGCAGAGGCGTGTAGAGCAAGAAACGTCAGACTAATTGCTGATGGTGGGGTAAAATACTCAGGAGATGTTGCAAAAGCTATTGCAGCTGGTGCTGACTCTGTGATGATTGGTTCGATTTTTGCTGGCACTGACGAAAGCCCAGGTGAGATTATTATGTATAAGGGCAGAGCATATAAAGGCTATCGAGGAATGGGATCTATTAGTGCAATGAAACGAGGTTCAGCTAGCCGTTATTTTCAAGATAAAGATTCAAAACTCAAATTAGTTCCACAAGGAGTGGAAGGAAGAGTTCCATTCAAAGGTCCAGCTTCAGGAGTAATCCATCAATTGATTGGCGGATTGCAAGCTGCAATGGGGTATACTGGTAATAGGAATATAGAAGAGATGAAAAAAAATTGTAAATTTGTTACTATTACTGCATCAGGATTAAGAGAGAGTCACGCTCATGATATAGTCATTACACAAGAAGCTCCAAATTATGCTTATCAAGCGTCCAATTTGTCAACCGATTCGGAGTAGTCCAGAAAAAGTAGAGAGAAAGTTAAGACGTTTTTGGAGTAAAATAAAACGTTTTTTCAAAATATGACAAATAGAAGAGAATATACAGCAGAATTCAAATTAGAAGCTGTTAAGCTGGTTAAAGAAACAGGTCAAGCAAGTACAAAAATAGCAAAAGATCTAGGTATAGATGGCAGTATGTTAAGTAAGAAAATATGATGGAAAAATGTCTGGAGCATACGCATTTCCAGGCAAAGGCTCCTTATGACAAAGAAAGATTTGATCTAAAAAAAGAGCTAATAAGAGAAAGAGACATCTTAAAAAAAGCCCTGGGCAAAGAAAAAGAGTAAAGTATTCTTTTATATAGAAATTGCTATAAAACACAGGAACTATGTAGGGTTTCGTACTGGTGGTATGGGTTGCTAAGGAAAAAAGCAGTAAAGAATTAGCAAAAGAAGGGCTTCTAGCAGATATTCAAAAAATACATCAAGCATTCTAAATGCAGATATGGAGCCCCTAAAATTCACGCTGAATTAAAAGCTTTAGGCAAAAATTAAAACAGTACAAAGTGTTATGCAAGAAAATGGCATTAAAACCAAGCTTAGACGAAGGTTCAAAAATAAAAAACAGCAAATAAGCAACCGAGTTGTGGCTCCGAACACATTGGATCAAAATTTTACTACTGATCAGCCAAATAAAGTTTGGGATTACCTACATAAAAACTAAAGAAGGTTGTTGGCGGCAATAATTGACCTATATTCACGCATGGTGGTTAATGAGTAACATGATAATTAGTTATAGATTCTTTATTGATGACCGTTGATAAACGCAAACCCGATAAAAATCTGCTGTTACATAGCGATCAAGGGTCACAGTATACCTCTCAAAATTACCAATTTCTATTGAATACAAAAAACATCATTTCCAGCATGAGCCATAAGGGCTGTTGTTACGATAACTCTGTTGCAGAAAAGTTCACTTAAAAGGGAGCTGTTTATTGATACTTCTCGCTCAACAAACCAGAACTGCCATATTTGAATACATAGAAATCTTTTATAACAAATAACGTAGACATTCTACTATTAACTATTGCATTCCTGCACAATTTATTCTCATGATAAAAACGTCTTAACTTTCTCTCTGCTTTTTCTGGGTAAGGTCAAATAGAGAATTTTACAAAAATCTATTTTTAACTTACAATCAATTATTACAATTTTAAACCTACAACTTATGTACAACAGACTTATAGTCAAATCTTTTTCAGTATTATGCATCTGTTTATTTGCTTTATACATAACACTGCCAAATTTCTTTGATAATAAGCTTTTTATTTCGAAAAAAAGAATAAACTTAGGCCTTGACCTGAAAGGAGGGGCATCTTTGCTTTTAAACATAGACTTAGACTTCTATTTTAAGGAAAAGCTAAGCATGCTAGCTAACGAAATAAAAGAGACGTTGCTAACAAAAGATATTGAATCTAACGTACAAAATAGCGTTATAACTTTAAATAATATTGATGATTATAAAAAAGCATCTGTGTTGATTAATGCGATAAATCCAAATTTAGAGCTAAATAGAAAAGATTCTTCAATTCTCATTTCGTATAAACCCCATTATAAAAATTCTTTGATCAGTGAAGTAGCTGCAGAATCAATAAACAATGTCCAGCGCCGTTTGGACAAACTTGGCACAAAGGAAGTCAGCGTTCAAAAACAAGGGCAGAATAAAATATTAGTGCAGGTGCCTGGAGTAGAAGATACCAAGCAGATAAAATCTCTGCTTGGCAAAACTGCTAAGCTAGCTTTTCATTTGGCAAACACTAACATAGCCAAGGTGCAGGATATAGACCATGAAACCACTGTCATGCTCAAGGATTCTTTAGGTAATTCTTATCCAATATTCCGCAAAACTGAAATAGGTGGTGATTCGCTGGTTAACGCATCAGTTAGATTTGGTCACTTAGGTAAACCAACAGTGCATTTTAAATTTGACAGCATAGCGAGTAAAAGATTCGCAAAAATCACTAAAGAAAATGTGGGAAAACCTTTTGCAATTGTTCTGGATAACACAGTCTTAACAGTACCTACAATACGTGAGCCAATTTTAAATGGAGAGGGAGAAATTAGCGGTAATTTCACTGAAAAACAAGCAAGCGAACTTGCAATACTTTTAAAATCTGGAGCACTGCCAGCACCACTTAAAATAATTGAAGAAAAAAACATTGGCCCAAGTCTTGGAGAAGAGTCAATAAAGGCAGGGGAAATGGCAGCAACAATCTCTATTATAGCCGTGGCTTTATTTATAATCATCACTTACGGCAAATTAGGTGTATTGGCCTCTGTTGCACTTTTTTCTAATGTAGTTCTTATATTATCAATTCTCACTCTGCTTGAAGCAACTCTAACTTTACCTGGAATTGCCGGTATTGCACTCACTGTCGGTATGGCGGTGGATGCAAATGTTTTAATATTTGAGCGAATTCGTGAGGAAATCAAATCTGGCAAGAGAGTGGAACGTGCTATTGAAGAAGGGTTTAAAAACGCTATAAAGACAATACTGGATTCAAATATCACTACATTAATTGCTGCAGGAATAATGTTCATTATTGGCAGTGGAGCAATAAGAGGCTTTTCTGTCACTCTATCAATAGGAATTTTATGTTCGATGTTTTCTGCAATCACAGTCACAAAACTCCTGATAGAGTTGTGTATGAACCCGAAGGAACTAGCGCTTTGAATTAAGGATTTAGATCTCAGTCAACCACCTTCATTCCCACAACGTTATATCCTGAATCAACGTGCAAAATTTCTCCAGTAGTGCCACTACTTAAGTCGCTTAATAAGTATAACGCTGCCTTGCCAACATCCTCTATTGTAACATTGCGTCTGAGCGGAGAGTTATTTCTATTCCATTCTGATATGGAGTGAAAATCGCTTATTCCAGAAGATGCTAAAGTTCTGATTGGACCAGCGGAAATTGCATTTACTCTGATATTTTGTGGCCCGAGATCACATGCTATATATTTTACACTTGCTTCAAGTGCCGCTTTACATAAACCCATAACGTTATAATTTGGCATAACTTTTTCAGCGCCATAATAAGATAAAGTAAGTAAACTACCACCATTTGACATCATTTTTTCAGCCCTTTGCGCTAAAGCAGTAAAAGAATAGCACGATATATGCATTGCATTGAGGAAGTTATCCAGTGAAGTATTGACATATTTACCATCTAACTCATTTTTATCGGAGAATGCTATTGCATGCACCAAAAAGTCAAGAGTACCCCATTTTTTCTCTATTATTTCGAAAGCGTTATCTATGATTTTTTCATTTGAAACGTCGCAGTGTAATATTAGCTCCACATTTAGTTCATCTGCTATTGGTGATAGTTTTTCTTTTATTATTTCATTCTGGTAGGTGATTGCAAGTTCTGCTCCGTGCTCTGAGAGAGTTTTTGCTATACCGTATGCTATTGATCTCTTATTTATTATTCCGGTTATTAATCCCTTTTTGCCTTGTAATAGACTTGTCGTCATAGAACTATCTGTTTTTTTATAATTTGGAATATTAACTAGGTAAAGTCAAGATATCACTATGTTTTAAAATATTTTTTGCAGTAACTTGAAGTCTATAAACAGTAATCTTGATTCTTCTACAACAAAGCCATCCCGTATGACATTTTGTCTATACCTAATTAAGCATATCAATAAGTAAGTAAATCTTAATATAATCTTATTATACTTATAAATACGCTGTATAGAATGAAAGTATGGATGATTTCATAACTGCAAGAAGAAAAGATGATGCTGTGGTATCTGTTTGTCAGGATAATAAGAAAAAAACGTGTTAATTTTAGGGCTCAATCAAGTTGCAAGGGATTTGTTAAAATATGAAGAGGAGAATTTGCTTAATAAGCCATTAATTAATATCTTAAGCACAAGAGCAGCTGACAACGTGAAGAATTATTTAGAGTATACCGAAAATGGGCACGATTTACTTGATATATTACCTAAAGTGATAGATTTTTCCTTAACTGATGCTAAAGGAGAAGATATCAGGACAAAAGTAAAAGTTTTCCGCACTGCACAATTTGCCAGTAATAAAATAAATTATGAGCTGTTAATACGTGATATCAGTTTGTCCCATAAATTAGGAATCTTTAGAGATGAATATCTAATGGGTAAAAAATATAAAAACCATGACTTATTCGATATACCGGGCAATGAGTCCACTATTCTAGAGTTATACGTTATATTGAATTTCGCCTTTCAACATCAAATTAATGCAGCTATAGGAATAATTGGCTTAAATAGTAGCTGTAGCGAGACAAATGATGCACTGAAAGTTGTCATAGAACATTTTTATAAAAATTGCCGTAGTGATGATTTTCTAGGGTATATTGATGAGAATAAAGTGCTTTTTGTTTTGATTAACTGCGATGTAAAAAGTACATCTAAAATAATTAATCGTATACATTCTGCCATTAATAAGCAGTTATTAATGCAAAAATTACCAAGTGTATCAATAATTTATGGGAATATAGCTCAAAAACAGGCAGCAAAATCTACCAGCGGTGCCTTCTGAAAAGTTGTTTTTTATTTATATTGAGTTTAAACTTAAATTTTTATAAAGATTTAAGTTTATTTATGAAGTTAAAGTACTACCTGGTAGCACTGCTTTCATCATTGTTTTTGCAGAATAGTGCTAGCTCTAAAACAATTTTGGATAAGGAAATATTTTATGCAGAACTAGACGGAAAAATAGATTTGAGATTCGGCTACGCCTTCAACAGAGATTCTTTCAATGCTAAGCCTAAGGATAAAACTTCAAGTTATTCATACTTGCGCTTTCTTTATTTACAGCAAGTTTATCCAAATACTCAAATGGGGATTAATGTTAAGGCAGGGGTTTCTGGTATTGCAAACCTAAAAGCGTTAGACATAGAAAAGTTAGACATGGAGGAATGGTATTTTATCATAAAAAACCAGGAACTTGGATCAATTGAATATGGTAAAAGAAGTTTAGTTGGTCAGAGCATGTTAATTAACACTTCAAAAATTTATGCAGCTGCTGGAGGAGTAAATGGTCATTGGACAAACTATGCAAATTTGCGCGGTGATCATAAAAAAGATGGTGACCCTGGATATGATCAAGACAAGGTGTTCTGGGTCAAGCCCAATATTTATAGCGATTATAATGAACTCGAACTAGGGTTAAAACAATCATCAATTAACTACACCTCCCCTGAAATCTATAACTTTCAACTCGGATTCAGTTATGTTCCAGGAAAAAATAACTTACAGTATAGCAATTTAATTGCTGCTGGCCTTTCCTATAAAAACAGCTTGTCAGATGATATAGGTTTTACTACTGCCTTAACTGGTGAATTTGCAAGAGAAAATTTAACTGATTGCTCAGATGGGACTTCTAAAAATTATGAATGCCGCAATCAATTACTACACTGGAATTTTGGTTTGAAGCTAAAATTGTTCGATCTTGATTACATTTTTTCGTATGGTAATGGTGGTAAATCTGGTGAGAAGCGTAATCCTGAAACAAATAATACGTATTATATGAATGCAGGTATCGCTTACCGTTCTGATTCTTACAAATCGAGCTTAACATATTTTAGTAGTGGTAGGGATATTGCAGGCGAAGGTACAAACGAGTTAACATCATATGCTTTAAGTCTTGAAAATTCTCTTTTTTTAGGTACTTCATACTATTTCGATATTGTAAAGTTTAGTACAAAAGAGCCTAAAATAGAAAATAACAACTCTGGTTATGTGTTCTTGGCTGGACTGAAATTAAGTTTTTAATATTGCCTCCTTCCAACACTCTTTTCTGTCATCCAAGGTAACCGTTCACAGATTTCCACTTAATTTTTCAATCTCACTCATGGAGAGGCCAGTAAACTGACCTTACCCAGAAAAAGTGGAGAGAAAGAAAAGAGTTTTTTTGGGTAAAATAGAATTTTGGAGGATTAGAAATGGTAAGAGAATATACGGCAGAATTCAAATTGGAAGCTGTTAAGCTGGCAAATGAACAAAGAAAGGTAGGTCAACCAGTTGCAAAAGTAGCAAGAGATCTAGGAATAAGGGATAGTGTATTAGGAAAATGGATGAAGAAATATAACGAAAAAAAGTCAGCGGCAAATGCATTTCCAGGTAGAGGTAACATGGCTCCTTACGACAAAGAGAGGTTTGATTTACAAAGAGAGTTAGCAAGAGTAACAAGGGAAAGAGACATTTAAAAAAAAGCCCTGGCCAGTCAAAAAGAGTAAAATATTTTTTTATAAAAGAGCATAGCAATACCAATTCCCATTACAGGGCAAACAGATGGACAATGATGGAAGAAAAGCCATACTGAAGTAAGTAAAATAGCGAGGTTTAAATGGCATTAAGATCAAAATTATTGGATGAAAAAGTAGTAGAATCAGCAAAAGAAATGCTGAAGAAAGTAAGGAATAATGCATATGTTTCAAAAAAACTAAATGCTGTAATTGCAGCAAAAAAGTACAGTATAACGGCTGTAGCAAAAATATATTGCATTTCAAGAAGCGCACTAACTTCGTGGGTAAAACTCTTGAAAATTGGCAGAGAAGAAAAACTGTTTGCTCCTTCACAACGTCGTAGAAAAACTAAATTAAATCAGGCTCAACTACAGCAAATTGAAGAGTGGATAGAAGAAAATCCTAATATCACCATTAAAGAAATGAGAATAAGAATCCAGGAAAAGTTCGGATTAAATATCAGCAAATCTACAGTACACCGCCATATGCAAAAGATGAAATTCTCATATATTACACCAAGACCAGTTCATAATGGACAAGATAAAAGCAAACAAGAGGAATTCAAAAAAAAATCTCAATTGAGCTATTAGCAAGTATCCAGAAAAAGAGCTATTTTTCTTTGATGAATCACGGTTTGGCACACATTCAAAAGTTGGACATGGGTGGTTTAAAAAGGGGATTAGAACACAGGTTAAAACAAAATTAGGTAGGCAAAATTTCTATCTCTATAGTGCAGTTAATCCTAGAAATGGAGAGAGTTCTAGCTTATTTGCACCAAATGTCAACACTGATTGCATGAACATATTTCTTGAGCAAATTTCGCAATATCTAGAAACACGAGAGGCTTTTCTCGTTATGGACTGTGCTAGTTGGCATAGGTCAAAAAATTTAAAGGTACCTAAAAATATCGACATTATATACCTACCTCCATACTCACCTGAGCTAAATCCTGTTGAGAGGCTTTGGTTATATATAAAACAGAACATTTTGCGCAATAAAATATACGATACAATTGCTCTACTTGAGGGTGCTTTGTGCAAATTTATTACTTCTCTTGCCAGCTCCACAATTAAACAACTCTGCAATGTTTCCTATTTGACTGGACAACAATGAGAATTGGTATTAGAGGTTGTCCGGAAACAAGTAAAAGGCTATAATATCTGAAATTTTAGTACGGGGTAAAGATGAGAAAAAAGTATCCAACAGATCTAAGCGAAAGGGAATAGGCAAGAATAGAAAAACACTTCAGAGTATCATACAAGAAAGGAGGAAGGCCGCCAAAGTATAGCAAAAGAGAAATATTAGAAGCAATTTTCTATGTATTGCGTACAGGGTGTCAATGGCGGTATTTACCAAATGATTTTCCGCTATGGAAGACTGTGTATGAGCAGTTCAGGCAATGGAAGAAGCAGGGAATTTTTGAGAAAATGAATTATGAAATTACAAAATATAGTAGAAGAAAAATAGGAAGGAATGAGCAGCCAAGTGCCTGTATAGTAGATAGTCAATCTGTAAAGACTACAGAAAAGGGGGGATCAAAGGCTATGATGGAAGTAAAAAAGTAAAGGGTAGAAAAAGGCATATAATTACAGACACTCAGGGTTTTATACTAGGTTGTTACGTAGGCGCTGCTAACGAAAATGATAGAGATGGTATTAAAATAGCATTAAACAATATGAGAACAAAATATACTAAAGTTAAAAAAATGTGGGCTGACATGGGATACCAAGGAAGAAATTTAAAGAATCACATAAAGGAAGAATATGACATAGATATTGAAATTGTTACAAGGCCTCCATGTAGATTTTGGGTGCACAAAGATACGCCACCTGAGCTACTACCAACAAGAGAACAAGGGTTTAAAGTACAGCCAAGAAGATGGGTTGTAGAAAGGACTTTTGCTTGGGTTAATAGGAATAGAAGGCTATCGAAGGAGTATGATTTACTCACAACATCCACTGAGAATTTCATATACCTAGCTATGAGTAGGGTTATGTTAAAGAGGGAATATGCTTGAATTTACTTGTTTCCGGACAACCTCTAAAAGAGTTTTCTGATCTTATTGATAAAATAAAAGAACACCCTTTTAATGTTGAATTGATAAATAATACATTAGATTATGAAAAATTCAAATTCTACCTTCAGCAGGATTTTCTGTATTGTATAGATTGCGCTCGTGCTTTTTTAATTGTTGCAGCTAGAGTTGATGATATTGAAATGATGAGTAGTTTAATCAATTTGGCACAAGGAGCATTTTATGTTCGAGAACAGTATAAAAAATATTTTGAAGATTGTGATCTATCTGATGATCACAAAAAGTCAAGAGCTTGTTCTGCCTTTACTGACTTTTTCATGAGTGCCGCATATCACAATTCTGTTAATGAAGCTTTAGTAGCATCTTATTCTTGCTTTAACATATACCAAATCGTTATACGCCATATGGTAAATGAGATAACAACTAAAGGGGTTAAAAATAACAAATACAAAGAGTGGACCAACATTTATAGTAGCGAAACAGTAAATGCTGTAATTGATGAGGTTACTGATATTACAAATAAGCTATATAAAAAAGCTAGTGACTGTGAAAAAAAGAGGATGTATGAGTTTTTTAAGAAAGGGCTGGAATTAGAAATAATGTTTTGGGATGAGGCATATTACTCTAATATATCTAGCAAAGAATATTAGCAGCGGATTATTTACGTTAACTTGATCTTTTATCGATAACTACAGTGTTCAGTGGCATAATTAGGAGCTGTTACGGGTCAAATCTTTTAAAGGATATAATTGAGCATCCTTTTAATGTTGAGTTAGCGAATAACACCCTAAATATAGAGAACTTCAAATTCTATGCTCAACAAAAGACGTTGTTCTTAGGTGATTATATTCGTACCACCTTAATTACTGCATCCAAAATGGAAGATTATAGTAGTATTATCTCGCTTGCTGAAGTAGCCCAAAGAGTAGTGACTGTTAATAGAATGCTATATGACTACTACTTTACTATGTACGGTATAAGTCGCGAAAAGAAATCTCTTGAGTGTTTTAATTTCACTAATTTTCTTTTATCCATCTCGCATAGTAATACCTATGAGGCTATGACGGTTTTGTATTCTTGCATGTTTATATACGAGACTGTCGTTGATAGCATGAAAAATAGATTCAAGAAAAATAATAGATACAGGGATTGGTTTAATTTTTGTTACAGTGATTCAGTAAAGTCTGGATGCATTATTTTGGAAAATATTGTTGATGGATATTGCAGCAGAGCAAGAGAAAACGAAAAGAGCAGAATGCTTGAGTTGTTTAGAATAACTGCACAATTTGTGTTAGATTTTTTGAACGGTGCATATAATTTTTCAAGATTCAATCAATTTCCTAAGGAACATTGACAATTTTAAGCTAATTTGTATCCTTAATAAGTATTTTTTAAAATGCTATGAAAAGTAAAGAACATGATTTTCATTTAGTGGATCCAAGCCCTTGGCCAATTGCTGTATCAGCAGCAATTCTTATTCTTGCACTTGGATTAGTTGGCGCGCTTCATAAACAAATTGTCGGAATGTTTTGTTTAGTTTTGGGAATCTCCGCAGTATCAGGGGTGCTGTTTTATTGGTGGAGAGATGTAATAAGGGAGGCCATTTATGACAAATGTCACACTGCCATTGTAAAACATGGACTCAAATTTGCAATGTACTTGTTTATTCTCTCGGAGGTCGTATTTTTTATAGTGTTCTTTTGTTCATTCTTTAAAGCCTGGCTTGATCCAGTTTTTTTATTTGAGGCGTTTTCTCCTGCAAAAAAAGTTGAATGGCCCCCTGAGGGAATTTTGCCACCTGATCCGTGGTCACTACCATTCATGAATACATTAATATTATTGCTTTCTGGTACAACAATTACTTGGGCAAATCACTCTTTACTTAAAAATGATAAAAAGAGCATGATTAAAATGCTGTCCATAACTATATTGCTTGGAGTTTTTTTTATAATAGTGCAAGCAATAGAGTATCATGAAGCGAGTTTTTCTCTACAAGAAACAGGAGAAAAGCTTATTTATACATCCAATTTTTATATGATTACCGGTTTTCACTGCGCACACGTTATAATAGGAATAATATTTTTATCAGTGTGTTTATTTAGAGCACGGAAAGGCCAATTTACACTTCAGGACCATTTGTGCTTTGAGTTTGCCTCCTGGTATTGGCACTTTGTAGATGTAGTCTGGATATTTTTATTTTTGTTTGTCTATTGGTTAAGCGTTTATTAAGTGGTTAAAATAATAGGTCTAGATCCAGGAATAAGCAAGACTGGGTGGGCCATTATCAGCCTGAACGAAAAAAATAATATTGAATTTTTGGGCGGCGGTACCATATCAACTGATGGTAAATTGGGTACAGGTGAACGCCTACATACAATTTTTGAACAATTAAAGAAAGTAATTTCCCTATACTCTCCGAATGAAGCTGCGGTGGAGAAAATTTTTGTTAATAAAAATCCTAAATCTTCACTAACTTTAGGATATGCAAGAGGGGTTGTAATTTTAGCGTTAAAAATAACAAAGCTAACTATGAATGAATATGATGCAAACTATGTAAAAAAAAGCATTACCGGAAATGGTCATGCTGATAAGGATCAGATGATATTTATGGTGAAGCAAATAGTTAAAAATTTGAGTATAAAATGCCACCATGCTGCTGACGCTCTTGCTGTAGCAATTTGTCATGCTTATACGAAAGGTTCTTGTTTTGTTGAGTAACTTTTATATGGGATTCAGTTTGAAGATTTCCAGATCTGGAAAAACTATTTGATTGTATTTATCTTGTCTAACGTTCGTTGCAAAATAATACATGCGGAGATTTTATCATCTATTTTTTTCGATTTTGTGATTGATATTCCAGTGATTTTTAGTGTATGAGTTGCAATAGATGTTGATAAGCTCTCGTCTTGTAAGTATATATTTACTTTATATTTTTTTATTATTTTATTTGCAAATTGGATTATGGTTTTACACCATTTAGTTTCTTGCTCGTCTATGTTTAATGGTATTCCTATTACCATTGATCCAGCTTCATTTTCTTTGAATATTCTATGCAGATAACCTAAATCTTTGCTCATATTTTTTCTGTGATATATGCTATGAGCTGTGGCTATGAGCTGTGTTTTATCGCTAAATGCTATGCCTATTTGCTTTTCTCCCATGTCAAGGCACATTATGCGCTTATCTTTTGGAATAGACTTTAGAAACTCATCTGGATTTCTATGTAGCATCTATTAGACTTCCTTTAAAGTGACCTTACCAAAAAAGTGGAGAGAAAGTTAAGAAAATTTTTTACAAAAAGAATAATGAATCAAATTGCTCAGGAATGCAATAGACTTCTTGCATAACCCAAACTAAGTAGAAAAAAGGTATCATCTAAGTAGCTGACACTGGTTTCCATCCAAAAGGGCAGTGCCCCTATGATGTCATTCCAGTGCTTGACACTGGAATGGCTTTGTTGCATCGCTAGCTATGATGGATTAAAGATAAAAAAGATAGCGAATATCAGTAGCTTATTATTCTGGTATTTATAACAAGAACGGTCAGTGAATACCTAAATTTGAGTAAAAGAAATTTCACTACCACTCACTAATCTGGCTAAAATTCAAGAATTTCAATGCTTTAGCTATTTTCAATAGAATTAAATTTATTAATATAAATAACAAATTACTATTCTTAAATTTGATCAGATTGATTGCAAAAAAACAAGATTTTCAATAGGTTGCTTATAATCCTAACTATAGTTAGCCTTTCATAAGTAGCGATGCAACAAAGCCCACTGGGATCCAGATTGGGCACTAAGTTGGTAAACACGAAAGCGCTTTACAACGTTTTTGATGGAACTGTGCAAAAGGACTGGATGCCAGTGGGCTTTGTTGCATAGCAACTGAAAAATCTGGTGGCTACTGACAAAATTCATTATAAAATAGCCATTTAACCTTGAAAGAAAAAATATGCCACAAAAAATGAGGGTCAGTAACCATAGCGAATATAACAAATTTCTAGAAAAAAGAGGAAATATTTTTCATTATACCAACGAAGCCATAGAAAAGTGGTACGAGAATGGTCCAAAAATACCAGGTGGCAACAATATTTATAGCGATAAAGTTGTAATTTTGGTGCACATAATAACTTGTTTATTTAGAATAGGCCTGAGGCAAACAGTTGGGTTTATAGCAGGATACCTTGAGCAAATTGGGAAAAATTTGCAAGTTATCAGCTATTCACAATCATCAAGAAGGTTTAAGAAACTCAATATTAAGATCAATGATTGCAGAAAATAATATGGAAGATATCGAAATTGCTATAGACAGTACAGGAATTAGTATATACAACAACACTCCTGGTCATAGCAAAGAAAATAGCGAAGATAGAAAGTATCGCAGCTATGAACAGACAAGAAAATTGCATGTAATGTTGAATACAAACAGCAAAAAAGCCATAGCTGTAAAATACAGTAACGGTGTCTACTCTGATCACTATGGAGCTTGTGATTTGCTAAAAGAAGTCGATTTTCAGTATGTCATAAAAGTACTATATGCAGATAGGGCATATGACAGAGAAAAGCTCTATAAGCTGTGTAATCAATATGGTATAAAAACGAAAATTCCTCCGAAAAACAACGCAGCAGAGCATCCAAAATTGGATTATATGCTTGATAGAAATGCCGCTATTCAGTTAATGAAATTACATGGTGAGAATGGTATAAAAAGATGGAAAGAAGAAGTAAATTACGGAAAAAGATCGTATATTGAAGGATTTTTCTCAAGGTTGAAGCGAATATTTGGGTTTAGTTTTAGGAGCAAATCTGAAATTAATCGTGAGAAGGAACTGCTACTCAAGTGTTATTTGCTTAACAAATTTACTGAAATAGGCATGGCTAAGTTTGAGATAGCTTCATGAATTTATTGTACGTTACCTACTATCCGAAGAGCGATGCAACAAAGCCCACTGGGATCCAGAAGACTTAATTTCAACCAAATAATAAAGGCTGGATCCCAGTGCTTGGCACTGGAATGACAGCAATCCTACGTCATACCGCGATTCATTCGCGGTATCTCGGCCGCTAACAAGTAGCGGGATGACGGTTATCGTTTAGCTACAAACATTAAGAAATTTACCAAACGAAAAAAAAGGCAAAAGAAGCCCCGTGGTTGGCTAATTACTTACATTATACTTTCAAGTATGGCGTTTTTTTATTCTAAACACTTAATAACCGCGATTCAGTTGCTTTTAAACCGCAACTAATCTAAATTATAAACGTTAAGAAATTTACTAAACAGAAAAAAAGGCAAAAGAAACCCTAGGGTAGCTAGTTATTCACTATCCATTTTTTAAGTTGGCGTTTTTTTATGTTTTAAACGCTTTATAAGCGCGTTTCAGCTTATGTAGGTAGAAGTTTTATAAAGACATAAGGTGCACATAGTGCAAAAAATTAAACACGAGACGCCAGATACGTGAGCTTTTTTGTCATTTAATCTGTACAGAGAAGATAAATAAATAGCTTCAATTTTATGATAAGAGGGCTGGCGGAGCTTGTCAAGTAATCTTTTGCATTTAACCCGTTTCTATGGGTAAAACAATCTGCATACCACTTAGCTAACATGAGTTTTGTTTTGACTTTTTGTGCTAATTTTGCAGAATATTAAGATTATCATTTAAATAAAATACATGACGAAAGAGGATTGGGAAGCGGTAATTGGGCTTGAGGTACACGCTCAAGTTTCTTCTAATACGAAGCTATTTTCTAGCTCATCAACGGAATTTGGTGCTGAGCATAACACTCAAGTTTCTCTAGTTGATGCGGCAATGCCAGGTACGCTGCCAATACTAAATTATTACTGCATAGAGCAAGCAATACGCACTGGTCTTGCACTTTCTGCAGAAATTAATAAGTATTCTTACTTTGATCGGAAAAATTATTTTTATCCTGATTTACCGCAAGGTTACCAGATAACTCAGTTTTTTGAGCCAATAGTTAAAAACGGTAGAGTATTTATCAACGACAATGAAAAAGAAATAAGAATTGCGAGAATTCATTTAGAGCAAGATGCAGGAAAGAGCGTTCATGAGGAAAGCAAAACTTATGTAGATTTAAATCGTGCAGGGGTTGCTTTAATGGAAATTGTTTCAGAACCAGATCTCCGTTCATCTGCGGAAGCTGCAGAATGCATGAAAAAATTGAGGCAGATTTTGCGTTACATTGGTTCGTGTGATGGTGATATGGAAAAGGGATCACTTCGTTGTGATGCAAATGTTTCTGTCCGCCTAAAAGGCAGTAGCGCACTTGGCACTCGTTGTGAGATAAAAAATCTGAACTCGATACGTTATATTGTGCAAGCTATAGACTATGAAATACAAAGACAAATTGAAATTTTAGAAAGTGGGGAAGAAATAAGTCAAGATACCTTATTGTTTGATGTTGCTTCGGGAAAAACAAAAGTGATGCGAAACAAAGAAGATGCAAGCGACTATAGATACTTCCCTGAGCCTGATTTATTACCTGTTGAGGTAAGCCAGGATAAAATCGATTCTATTAAATCATCTTTGCCTGAGTTGCCAGATCAAAAAAAGCTGCGATACATTGAGGAATTGGGTATCAACGAATACGATGCAAACGTCATTACTTCCGATAAGGCGATTGCTGATTACTTTGAGGAATTGATAAAAAAACATGATTCAAAGCCCGCGGTCACCTGGTTAACTGTAGAGCTTTTCGGTCGTTTAAATAAAGCAGGTATTGATATTGTGAGCTCCCCAATCAAAGCAAATGCTTTGTCCGAACTCTTAGATTTTATCGTTGATGGAACAATCTCTGCTAAACTTGGCAAGCAGGTATTCGATAGTATGTTTGAAACTGGCAAACCTGCATCTTTAATTATAGAAGAGCAAGACCTAAAACAAATAACCGATAGAGGTCAAATATCAGGAGTTATCGACACAATCGTCAATAACAACCAAGATAAAGTTCAAGAATACAAAAGCGGTAAAACAAAGTTATACGGATTCTTTGTCGGCGAAGTTATGAAACTTACCAAAGGAAAAGCCAGCCCTGATGTGGTGAATTCAATTTTGAGTGAGAGATTAGAGTGAGGTGCCTGTAAGATTATCCTGCTCGGCAGTTAAGCGCACCTTTCATGGTATTATGTATCAAGCAAGATGGCTAATGCTGTTTCCTAAACATGCAGTAGATAGAGAGTATTCTTTCCGCCTATTCACAGAGAAAAAATCAGCTAAGGATTTTGATGATATTGTTCTTCGGTATGAACAAGATGGGAAAATAGTACATAGATTCATACAAGTCAAGCACAGGCAGGGTAGGCACAAAAAGATCAGCATAGGTGACTTATTAACACCGGGAAAGAATGGTGCGTTTGGCTTAATAAAATATCTCATTGCTTATTTAAAGATCAAAAGTAGTGGAGAGTTTGAGGGTGAAATAAAGGATTTTTTTATTGCCACAAATGTCGGTTTTGACTTTGAAAGTCTAGCAGATAAGGGAATTTCATTTACAAGAATGAACACAGAAGATGAGTTTCTGAATATAGGCAGTAGTGTAAGATATAAATTTGATAATAGTATTATCTCACACTTGCAAGAGAATATGGATTTTATAAAGGGTGAGGTAGGTGGACAAGTTAGCGATGGAGAAATAAATAAGAAAATAGAGGAATTTCCAGATAAATTGGTGTTTGCAGTTAATTTACCTAACCATGCTGAACTGGAAGGATTAATCAAAAATGAGATAAGTAACAAATTGATCGAAAAGTTCAACTACTTTGGTAATGACGAAACTGCTTACAACGCGCTTTTTATGAAAATGTGGAGTTGGATGAAGGATAGAGAAGGACGTTTCCTTTCACATAAAGAAGGCGAAGAGCTTTTCCGAAAAGTAGAGATGTGTGCTAGTACTTTAAGTGAGATAAGACAAGAAGTAGAGAAAGGGAATAAAGAAATAGGTAAAATAGCAAAACAACAGCGTAAGGATAGTAAAACACTGCATAAAATACATGCAGTTGCAACAACACAGAATAACAAGCAGATAGAGAAGCCTATTCAGTTTAATATGGTATATCCAGTTGAGATGTTTGTTGGGAGGGACAGCGAATTGCAAGAAATATATGGTAAATTGCATGAAAGTACTGGCAAACTAACGGCAATATCACAAATGGTTGTTATCGGTGGTCTTGGAGGAATAGGAAAAAGTGAGTTAGCTAGGAAATACGCTTATGAATATAGAAAAGATTATGATGGCAATGTTGTATGGGTAAACGCTGAAAACTTTGGAATTATGAAGAATTCTTTTCTGAAGTTAGCTGAGGATGATAAACTAGGTATTCCTCCCCAGGATAAGTACGGAAATGACAAGACGATAGAAACTATTGTTAAAGAAATATATGCTTTCTTTGCAAGAAGGGGAAGGAAAAGCCTGTTCATTTTTGATAATGCTGAGGGATATGAGGATATTAGTAAGTTTTTGCCATTCTCTTTAGGCCAGGACTATAACAAGCCTTGCGTATTAATTACTTCTCGTAGTAAAGATTGGAAAGTAGGAGAAGAGGAAGGTAAGATACAAGTAATACAATTAGATGAGTTTACTGAAACAGAAGCTTTGAGGTTTGTGAAGAAGGCTTTGAATATAAGAAATAATTTACAAGATGAAGAAATAAAAAAACTAACAAAAGAATTGCAGTATTTTCCATTAGCTTTGGGGCAAGCAGTAAAATATATAAACGAAAGCAATATTGTACTAAGTCGTAGAAGTAAGAAAAAAATTAGTGTTAGTGACTACCTGAAAGAATATGAAGAAGAAGCAGAAAAACTGCTTGACTTTGAATCCAAATATAAAAGTGACTGTTATACTAAAACAACATTTGTAATTTGGAAAATTACAATGTCCTACCTTGCTCCTGATGATATTTGTATAAGAGAAATTTTTTCAAATAAAGTTACTTTTAGCTCATGGTGCATCCTTATAACTATTGAAATTTTGCATTTAATTTATAGCTCCTCTTCTATCAGGGCATAGGATGACAGAAGTGGGCTTTAATAGCTGTAGTACTATAGCTGTTATACGCCAAAAGTAAGTATTAGATATAACAAATAGAAGAAATTAGATAGAATGATTAAAGGGGCAAGGATATAAAGGTTTAACTTAAAATAACCTGATAAAATTTGAATCACACTTCCAAGTGCTGGCACCCACGAAAGTAATGCAACTGCACAAATCAGTAGATTTCTTACGATTTTTGGTGTTTTATGCTCGTTCTCTAGTTTGTGGTATGATTTTCGTATAGAGATTGTTATTCTACCTAAGTACCAGTTAACTATTCCACCAAGGCTTGATCCTAGTACTCCAAAAAATAACATAAGTAGTGGAGTGTGATACGACCTGAAATAAAGCATGGTATTGAACACAAAACCTTGATGTATGGGTAAGACTAATGATGATACTAGACTATCTGTGAATAACAGGAAGTAGTTTTCCATATGAATTTACCAGGTTGTTGTACCATCTTCATTGTCAGAAATTGTAATCCCCATTTGTTTCAACTGATTTCTTATTTTGTCTGCAGTATCGTAATTTTTATTTTTTTTTGCAATTTTTCTTAAGTCTATCAACCTTTCTATTTCTTGATGATTTACATCCACAGCAAACCACTTTTCATAACTTGACTCAAGAAGACCAATAAATCTGGCACTCTTAACAAAACTCTCAGTTAATTTAAGCTTTTCACTTTCATTACTCATTTTGTTGATTTTTGCAGCCATTTCATGTAATATAGCTAGAGCTTCAGGGATGTTTAAGTCGTTTTTTAAAGCGTCTATAAAATCTTTAGAAATCTCTGCGTTACTTTCATCAATATTCGTTATATCTAAACCACGTAATAACCGATAAAATTTGTTTAAGGTTTCCTGTGCATCAGAAATAACGTTTTCTGTCCAATCAAGTGGTTTTCTGTAGTGAGTTTTGAGCAGTGCATAGCGTATTACTTCACCCTTTATTCCACTATCTAGCAAATCCCTTACTTTGACTATATTAAATAAGGACTTGCTCATTTTTTCTTCATTTACTGTAAGAAAGCCGTTATGTATCCAGTATTTTGCAAACATTGATCCAGCAAATGCGGACTTACTCTGTGCAATTTCATTTTCATGGTGAGGAAATTGTAAATCTATGCCGCCACCATGAATATCAAAATCTTTGCCAAGGTAAGCATATGACATTGCTGAGCATTCTATATGCCATCCAGGCCTGCCCTCTCCCCATGGGCTATTCCAATAACTTGAAAGTTTGTAGTCAATATCATTTGCAGGCTTCCACAGCACAAAATCTCCAGGGTGCTTTTTATTTTCATTAACTTCAACTCTGCTACCTGGAACCAATTCATCAGTTTTTTTTCCTGATAAAGCACCATATTCATGGTAAGATTCTATATTAAAATACACGTGTTTGTCAGATTCGTAAGCGTGGCCTGATTGCAGTAAATGTTCAATTAATTTTATAATATAATCTACGTTTTCCGTTGCTTTTGGCTCGTGTGTTGGCTCTTTACAATTTATGCTTTCCATATCATCATGAAAAGCTTTAATGTAATATGTGGTTATACTTTCTATGTTGCTATTTTTCTCGCTTGCTGCATTAATTATCTTATCATCAATGTCGGTTATGTTACGCACATAGGTAACTTTGCCATAACAAAACTTGAGTAGCCGAAATAACACATCATACACAACAACAGATCGTGCATTGCCTATATGTGCTGTGTCATATACTGTTGGTCCGCAAACATACATTTTCACATGATCTTTATCGGTTGGTGTAAAAAGTTCCTTTTTTTTTGTTAAGGTGTTGTAAAGCCTAACCATATACAAAGCTTTTGAGAAAAGAAAATGCCCCAATTATAAGTTGTGGCCCTTTGACTACTACAACAAGAGTAAGCAATAACCCACACAATGATATTAGAACTCCCAATATGGATAGAAACCCATCTTTACTCATGATACCAAGCGAAATAAGAGTCGTACCAATTGCAGGAATGAAGTTAGTAAGAGGTAGTGGAAGAGCTATTGATAACGCACAAAGCAGCATTATAAAAGCTAAAATTTTTTCACCGGGCCCATAGAAAATAAAAGACATTCTTGGTCTCATGAACTTTTCTATTTTTTTTAATGCTGGAGAAGTTTTCTCTACCACAAGAGCTAGTGTTGAACGCTGAAAAGATCTTCTTTCTAGCCAACTGGGCATCCAAGGAGAATCAAATCCAAATAGAAGCTGCAGTGAGAATAAGATTAAAGGTATAGAAAGAATAGTTGTATAACCAGGTGGAACCGGTATAGGCACCGATAGCGGCAAGGAGAAGATGATTATTAAAATACCAAAACCACGCTCATGCAAAGCTGTTTTAATGTCAAACAAAGTTACTTTATCGCTATCATTGTTATTGGTATCTGCAACTTCTTTTAGAATATCAGAAGCTAATTTATCACTTTTAGTCAACTTATCATTTTTTGACACGAAAAACCTTTGATAAAAATAATTCTTAACACAATTATTGTTTTATTTCAATATGCATTATTCATTTTGCGCTAGTAATTCGTTCTTTTGTTAAAGTGTTGTAAAGCTTTTAAGAAGAGAAAGTGCTCCGGTTATAAGTTGTGGTCCTTTGACTATTACAACAAGAGTAAGCAACAACGCGCACAATGATACTAAAACTCCCAATATGGATAGAAACCCGTCTTTACTCATAATGCTAAGTGAAATAAGAGTTGTGCCAATTGCAGGAAGGAAGTGAGTAAAAGGTAATGGAAGAGCTATTATTATTGCACAAAGCAACATCATAAAAGCCAGAATCTTCTCACCAGGCCCATAGAAAATGAAAGACAGTCTTGGCTTCATGAATTTTTCTATTTTTTCTAATACAGGGGAAGTTTTCTCTACCACAAGAGCTAGTGTTGAACGCTGAAAAGATCTTCTTTCTAGCCAACTGGGCATCCAAGGAGAATCAAATCCAAATAGAAGCTGCAGTGAGAATAAGATTAAAGGTATAGAAAGAATAGTTGTATAACCAGGTGGAACCGGTATAGGCACCGATAGCGGCAAGGAGAAGATGATTATTAAAATACCAAAACCACGCTCATGCAAAGCTGTTTTAATGTCAAACAAAGTTACTTTATCGCTATCATTGTTATTGGTATCTGCAACCTCTTTTAGAATATCAGAAGCTAGTTTTTTATCTTTAGTTAGTTTCTCACTTTTTTGCACAATTATCCTTTAATAAAATATTCCTCTTAAGCTAACATAGTTGTTGCTGTATTTCAATATTTGTTATTTATTTCATACCAACACTTCATCTCTTTCATTCTTTAACCTGACTAAGTTTTTAAACAGATGACATGCACTAAGGTGCATGTCACGAAGTATGAGGACGCTAACGATCTGGTTCATTAGACGATAATTTTTCTGAGTCCTTAAGCTCCTGTTTAAGGTTTTTGATGCCTTTTCCTAAATCACCCATAACTTGCGGTAATCTGCCTGCACCAAACAGAACTAAAATTATTATTAAGACTAGAAACAATTGCCATGGTCCTAAACTCATTTTCACCTCCATTTAAAATATTGACCTTTAAATGTTAAAACTTGACTGAAGTCAAGTAACACATAGATTATATCACCTTTATTTAATTATAAATCAAGGTTTTTTAATTACTTTATAACAATCCCAAACTAGATTATTTTCTTGCAGCGAATAAGTGGAAACTTTTCGCTTAACTGTAGAGTAGAAGAGAGCTCACTAAAAAACTTTGCTAGCGTATCATCTTTAGGCTTATGGTATATATCGCTAGAAACTCCTGATTGAATAATTTTACCATTTTTCATTACGTAGATAAAATCTGCAACTTTCAATGCTTCTTGCGGGTCATGAGTTACCATTAGCACAGGGATATTTTTACTTCTAAAAAGGGACAATATATGTTGTCTTATTCGGCACTTGAGCAGTATATCTAAATTAGAAAATGGTTCATCTAACAACACAACATCAGGGTTTTGTGCCATCACTCTTGCTATTGCAACTAATTGTTGCTGTCCTCCAGATAAGGCGTTAGGGTACATATTTTCATATTTTTCTATATTGAGTAACTTCAAGATTTCCAATGCAATTAGGTGCTTTTCTCTCTTGGAAGAGCTGCGGATAGCAAAGGTTATATTTTCTACTACTGTTTTATGAGGAAATAATGCAGAATGCTGAAAAATCAATCCGATATTTCTATGCTCTATAGCGACTGATGCCTTATTACTTGCAACTAACCTATCATTTATAAAAATAGTTCCAGATTTTGGATTTTCTATCCCCGCAATTAATTTCAAAATTGTTGACTTGCCACAGCCAGAATGCCCCAATAAACATGCAACACTTCCTTTCTTTACTTTAATGTTTATATTGCTTAAAGCAAAGTCGTTTTGATTGTTATAGAAATAACCAATATTGTTAACTAGCATTAATCTTACTTAAACCATGTTATTAAGTATAATAGCATTATACTCAAGAAGTACAGAAATGTTTTTTGTCGTCATAAATTGGTTATGCAAGAAATCTAGAAAAGAAAGGATTTTTTGCTATAACTTTACATGAATGGTAGGAAACACGGGACTATAGCTCAGCAGGATAGAGCGTTGGACTCCTAATCCGAAGGTCGTGCGTTCGAATCGCACTAGTCCCACCACATTGCTTCACAAATTTTATGGAGATTTTTTTTCACAAATACGCACACCTTTTTTTGCGGTTTTAAGATATAAATTCCCTAATAATAAAACGGGTTTTGTGTCATTCCAGTACTCCTCTCTTATAATTCACGTATTTAAGAATGACTTCTGCTAAACCTTTACTAATTCCAGGTACGTTTTGAATTTCAGCCAGAGAAGCTTTGCTTATATTTTTCACTGAACCAAAATAAGACATCAACGCTTTTTTTCTTTTGTTGCCAATGCCGGGTATTTTGCTTAATTGTGAAACTATAAACTGTTTATCGCGTTTTTTTCTATGTGAAGTTATCGCAAAACGGTGGGCTTCATTACGCAGCGATTGTAAGTAAAGCATGACTTTGCTGTCATTTGCCAGACTGAATTCTTCCCTGCCCAGCATATAAAATCTTTCATTTCCTGCGTTACGATCAGGACCTTTTGCCATACAAGCAAAAGGAACGTTTATATTCAATACTTCCAGTACATTCTGTACTATGGAAACATGTCCTGGTCCACCATCAATCAGTAAAAAATCAGGTATTATGCCTTTTATATTGCCGGAGAAACGTCTGGTTAGCACTTCCCTCATCATTTTATAGTCATCGCCTGAAAATTTTTCCTTTATAGTAAATTTTCTGTACTCACTTTTTAAAAAACCCCCCTGCCCTGCAACAACCATTACACCAATTTGTTGGTTTCCAAATATATGGCTATTGTCATAAACCTCAATACGCTTTGGAATATTTGGTAACAAGAAGATTTTGCTAAGCTCCTCAAGCTTTTCTAGGTTATTCCTATAATCGATAAGCTTCTGCTCTAAGCTATGCTGAGAGTTATCATAAACAAATTTCAATAAATCACGCTCTTTTTTATTCTTTGCATGCAGAACTTTTACTGGCTTTTGAGCAACCTTATATAGTGCTTGTTCTATAATTTCCTTATCCACAATAGAATCTGGAACGTAAATTTGTATTGGAGGTATGTTAGCTGAATTATAAAAATTGACCAAAAAGGTGGATAAAATTTCATCATTTGAGTGATCACCACTGTTCTCGGCAAAGTAAGGAGTGCTGCCGTAGTTGTCTTTATTTCTGAACGATAACACACTAATACATGCTAGATCCTCTTCACGTACAATACTGAAGAAATCTGCATCTTTTTCAAAAGAAAAATCCGTGTGCTGTATTTGAATTTGCTCAAGAAACTTTACCCGATCTCTATATATAGCAGCAAGCTCATAGTTTTCTTCACTGCTGCACTTTCTCATTGTGAAAAGTAACTGTTCTTTCACTTCCTTATTTCTTCCAAGCAATGTATTTCGTGCCTGTTTTACTGATTGGCAGTAGTCGTCTTTTGTGATTTTGTTTATGCATGGTGCTGAGCAGCGCTTAATTTGATATTCAATACATGGTCTTTTTGTTGAGGAAAAGTATTGATCTGAACATACTCTTAGGAGAAAAGCTTTTTGCAATGACAATATAGTTTGCTTAACAGCAGCGGCAGATGTAAAGGGACCATAATAATGAAACTCATTTTTCTTAAATTTGCCTCTATATTTTGCTATTCTTGGATAATCGTGCTTGGAAATTGTTATATAAGGATAAAATTTTCCATCCTTGAGCACAATATTATAAAGTGGTTTCAATGATTTTATTAGCTGTGCTTCAAGAAGCAGTGCTTCGATTTCATTCTCAGTGATGAATATTTCAACCTTAATAACCTGTAAGAGCATAACTCTAATTCGTTCAGAAAGGTTTTCGAATTGAAGGTAGTCGGATAATCTCGACTTTAAGTTTTTTGCTTTTCCAACATATAAAACTTTATTCTTATCTCCGACCATCTTATACACGCCACAGGACTGTGGAGATGATTTGATTTGTTCTTTATATTGCCTGAGCATTTATCCATTGCTTAACCTGTATGAGGTTAAAATCTGCTACTAAATGAAAGATGGAAACTACATTTTCAAGCAAAGATAATCTGTTTCTTCTCAGCTTATCAGAATCACAGTTAATCTTTATACTGTCCATAAACTGATTGATAAACGGAGCAAAACCAGCAAGTTCATCAAGTGCTACATTAAAGTGGTTATTTTTTATCGCTTGTTTTATGTTTTTACAAGCAGTTATAGCACAATTTGATAGCGCAATTTCTTCACTTTCAATCAAAAACCTCTTACCGTAAGATGCACTATAAGTAGTGCCATCACTTTTCCTTGCTTTGCTCATCATGTTACTGACTCTTTTGTAAGTGCTTAGAATTTGTTCACCTTCTGGAGTACTAAGATAACGATCCAATATAACAGTTTGCTTTTCTGCTGTCAGCAGATCATTAATATCGATTTTATATAGTATTGAATCTACAACATCTTGCCTTATATCTCTATTTTTTAAAATAACCTTGAATCTTTCTAAGCAAAATCTAAATACTAGTTCTGAAATTTGTTTTCTATTCGGCTTATCAACTGACGCTGTATTTTTATTAAATAGAAGCCTTGAATATAAAGATACTGACTTGTCTATCATTAGCCTAATTGGAACATGCAAATTATTTTCAAGTATTGTCCTAATTATACCAATTGTCATTCTCCGCAAACCAAATTGATCATACGAACCAGAGATTTTCTCACCTGCTGCAATTAAACCAACTAAGCTATCCACTTTGTCTGCAATTGACACAGCAATTGCAGAAGGAGATTTAGGACACTCCTGCTCTGGCCCGATTGGCTTATAATGCTCAGTTATAGCTTCCACTATTTCTCTATCTTCTTGAAAATAAGAAGCATAATATCCACCCATTACTCCTTGTAATTCTGGAAACTCTCTTACTATCGATGTTGCCAAATCAGCTTTTGCCAAATATGCAGCACGTTCAACTTTTATCAGCGAAGCATGTGGAATAAATATAGCTATATACTTTGACAAAGCCGTAATACGCTTCACCTTTTCCCCCACGCTGCCAAGTGAAGCATGAAATAATATTGAACCTAATCTTTTGACATAATAATCTAGATTTTCCTTTTTATCTTGAGATATTAAAAATTGGGCATCAGCAAGACGTGCTTCTAATATTCTTTCGTGTCCTTTAACAACTTCACCATTGTTGACGTTGACAACAGTGACAAAGTGTGAAATTCTCTTTCCATTACTTAAAGCAAGGTATTTTTGTTGTGTATTAACTATACTAAGTATTACTTCCTTCGGTAATCCAAATGACTTTTCTTGATTCACTTCACCAAACAGTACGATTGGCCACTCTATAAGCCCTGTCAATTCATTTAGTAAATAATCATTTTTCTCAAGTTGTAAATTCTGCTCTTTTGTGAATTTATTAATCTGATCTAGTATAAATTGCTTTCTTTTGTCCATTTGGAGAATTACACTGTTTTTTTCTAGCAATTCAAAATAGTCTTTAGGTGTTTTAACAGTAAGCGCCGTACCACTTGAGAGAAATCGATGGCCATATGTTGTGTTAGATGCTGTAATCCCTGCAAAAGATACAGGTATTATTTCATCATTTAAAATGCATAAAATGTTTTTAATTGGCCTAACCCACCTTTCTTTTCCTTTGCCCCATCTCATACTTTTTGGCCAAGAGAAATTTTTTAATATTTCTCCTAGTTGATTTTTAAGAAACTCTTGAATGTTAAATGAGCAGCTTTCTCTTTTAATGAAGTAAAAATCCTCATTATTTACTTTTCGAACGAGCAAATCTTCTTCATTTTTCTGATATTTTCTTAAAAAACCTTCGATAGCACTTTTTGGTGCGTTAATGTTTGGTCCCTTAACTTCGTTATTGGAATCCTTTAGCTCCAAAGCATTTATATTGTCGACAAATAGGGTAATGCGACGTGCCGTTATAAAAACCTCCATTGATGTAAATTTTACATTATTTTTGTTAAAAACATTGGCAATACAGCTCTTAACTTGAACTGTAGCTGAATTCTGCATTCTCGGTGGTATTTCTTCTGAAAGGCACTCAAATAACAACTGCAACGACATACGCTATTTACTCATGTACAATTCACAACATTTTTTTGTTAGCTCTCTAACTTTACCAATATAAGCTGTACGTTCATTCACACCAAGCACACCTCTTGCATCAAGCAGATTAAGTAGGTGACTAGTTTTAATACATTGGTCATAAGCTGCCATTGGTAGCTCCTTTTCAATAAGGAACTTACACAATTTTTCCGTATCTTCGAATTGCTGCTGTACCACTTTAGTATCATAATAATCTAACGCTAGATAAGAAAATTCATATTCTCTTTGTTTAAAAATATCTCCGTAAGTTACACCGTTATCGTTCCAAATTATATCGTAAACATTATCTACACCTTGTATGCACATTGCTAAACGTTCCAACCCATATGCCACCTCACCAGGAATCATCTTGCAGTCAATCCCTCCAACTTGCTGTATATAAGTAAGCTGTGTTACTTCCATTCCATTGCATGTAACTTCCCATCCAAGTCCTGATGCACCAACACTTGGGTTTTCCCAATCATCTTCAACAAACTTAATATCATATTTTTCTGTAGATATGCCAAGAGCTTTTAAGCTATCTAAATAGACGCCTTGTAAATTATTACCAGATGGCTTTATTATAACTTGATATTGGTGATGTTGATACAAGCGATTAGGATTATCACTATAGCGCCCATCTGATGGCCTAATTACTGGTTGTAGATATGCAATTTTTGTCGGTTTTGTATCAATTGCAGACATAATTGTTGCAGGATGTAATGTACCAGCACCAACTTCAGATGTGTATGGGTGAAGTATAACGCACCCTTCACCAGCCCAAAAATCTTGTAACTCTTTTATTATACTTTGTAAGTTCACACAAATTGTACACTTTTTATACTAAATATATAAATAAATAAGTACTATTCAATATTTATTTTTTTTGCAGCACTATGTAAATAATCACCTAAAACTGCTGAACTTTCCCTCACATACTGAATTATGCTTTTATTTAGGACAATTGCATCACGCATAGTTAAATCGCAGAATATAAATGCTGTTAAATACAGTAAAATCACCGCATAAAATGTGTGAAAAATCCCCTCAAATGTAATTGACATTGCATTATTATAGCTGAGCTGTATTGAACTTATTGGCCATGGTTTTATCACTTCTACGACATTAAAAAATACGTAAGGTATCATAAGAAAAAAGAAAAAGTGCATAAAATCATTAAACCAAAATGGGCATTGAAACATCTGCTTACATATATTCCCATAGAGTTTACTTACAGCATAATAAATTGACATTATTGCTGGCATTGAAAGTGCTACAGTCAGTACTTGCCCTGACGCTATTTGTATTACTATTTCTTCACCACTGTTTGCTGAAGGGTCTTGAGCATGAAAAATAAATATTCCAATTAATTGCATTACTAACATAACTATTGCCAATTTTGTAAAAACAGCAGCTACAACTATTCCTGAGTCTGGCATTTTATATAGTAAGTATTCGCCTCCATATGTAAGAATTAATATAACATCGACAATAAATAATATTAAAAAAGAAGACCAATAGTTCTGCCAACTTGGTAAATATCCTATTCCTAAAAGAGAGCTTACTGTTTTGGCAGGAAAAACCTTACCTAGCATCTTTCCCAAAAATTTAAAAAAAATCCCCATGTTCTAAGTAACACTTGGTTTATATTATTTATAATACTGTATTGTAACGGACTTATCAACAACTTAAAACACGTATTGGAAAACTTTAAGTAATATGCAGCAACAGTAGAAGAACGTGCGCCAAAAATTTAATAATTTTATAGGGCTTATGCACTTAAATTTTTTGCAATATCAAGTGCAGCGTAAGTGAATATTGCACTTGCACCCGCACGTTTGAAACCAATCAAAGATTCATAAATCACCTTGTCATAATCTAGCCAGCCATTATTTGCAGCAGCTTTTATCATTGCGTACTCACCGCTTACTTGGTAAGCAAAAATCGGAAAATTAAACTTATCACTTGCTGTTTTGATAATATCGAAATATGGCATACCCGGTTTAACCATAATAAAATCTGCACCTTCATTTATATCCATTTCAATTTCGCACATTGCTTCGCGCGCATTTTTATAATCCATTTGATAACCACTTTTGTCTATAGAATGTGATAGCCCACATGAACCAACGACTTGCCTGAATGGAGCATAGAAGCTAGAGCAGTATTTCACTGCATAAGATAATATTAATACGTCTTGAAAGTTGTTATCATCTAATGATTTTCTGATTCTTCCTATTCTACCATCCATCATATCAGAAGGAGCAACTATATCACATCCTGCTTTCGCTAAAGCAAACGCTTGCTTACACAGCACTGATATAGTTTCATCGTTTTCTACATCCATCTGATTATCTTTTAAAATGCCGTCATGGCCGTGAATAGTGTATGGATCCAATGCAACGTCTGCAATAATACCAATTTCAGGTACCTTTAATTTTACAGCACAAATTGCTCTGCAGATTAAGTTGTCAGAATTATATGCTTCCTCAGCGTTTTCAGATTTTAGTTTACTATCAACTACAGGAAAAATTGCAACAGCATTAATCCCTAAATCTTTAGCTTCCTTAACTATAGACACTAATCCATCTATTGAATAACACTTTACGCCTGGTAAGCCAGAAATTGGTTCAGTTGTTTCTTCTCCGTCATGAACAAACAGAGGAAGAACCAGATCATTTACTGATAAACTATTTTCACTTGTTAAATTGCGAACCCATTTGCTCGAGCGCCTGCGTCTTAATCTTGTATTTGGGAAATTAAACATTGGATCCAGGCAAATTCCCAGTAAAGAGCAACACCCCTGAAATGAGTATCACCCAAAACACTGATATTGGTAAAAATACTTTCCAACCAAGGCGCATTAGCTGATCATATCGATAACGAGGTATTGTTGCTCTAATCCAAATAAATACGAATAAAAATATAACTATCTTCAAAACGAACCAAATCAAACCTGGAATTTTATAAAGCAAACCAAGCTCTAACGGAGGATACCATCCCCCCAGAAAGAATATTGTCATCATAGCACTTGCTAAAATCATATTTGCATATTCTCCAAGAAAAAAGAGGGCAAAAGGCATGGATGAATATTCAACGTTATATCCAGAGACAAGCTCTGCTTCAGCTTCTGGTAAATCAAATGGGTGACGATTAGTTTCTGCAAGCAAAGAAATAAAAAATATTATTCCTATAGGCATTAGTAGTAAATCAACCCAAAATGGCATATTATGTTTTGCCACTACCATTTCTCCAAGATTCAATGTTCCAGTGGTAATAACGACTGTAGCAACTATTAAGCCTATTGAAACTTCATATGAAATCATCTGAGCAGCCGACCGTATAGCGCCAAGAAATGCATAATTAGAATTGCTTGACCAGCCTGCAATAATTACGCCGTATACTCCCAGCGACGATATAGCTAGCACATAAAGCACTCCAACATTAATATTTGCTATAACCTTAGGAATCACTACTTGCTGGCCATTTTTTACAATTACTTCAGCACCAAACGGTATAACTGCCCAGGCAATTAATGCCAAGATAAAGGTAAGCATTGGAGCCATAATGAACAGTATGGTGCTCGCTCTAAATGGTATTATCGGCTCCTTAATCAGGAGCTTAATAGCATCTGCAAATGGCTGCAATAGCCCAAAAGGTCCAACTACACTTGGGCCGTGCCTCAGTTGAATTGCAGCAAGGACCTTACGCTCAAAGTATGTCAAATATGCAACTGAAAGTAGTAGCGGTACTAAAATAAATAAAATATTAACTAGCGTGTTCATAAAAAGCTTTAGTACAATCTGCCATTATTTTTGAAGCGCGACTTATTGAATCCGTCATATAAAAATTACACTCCTTTAAAGTAAAAGGTGTATTACTTAAGCTTATTTCACCGCTGCTGATTGGTACCCATGTGTTTTTTACCACTTGATCAGCATTTCTAAACTGTGGACCGATAGTATCTAATTTTTTTCTCACGTCAAATAAACTATCATATGGTAAACAAAGATCCAAATATTGCGAGAGATTTTTAATAATTAACCAATCCTCCTTTGCTTCACCTGGAGGAAATACAGCTAAATTTGTTCTTTGCACTCGACCTTCAGTGTTTACATAAGTTGCATATTTTTCTGTATATGCAGCACCAGGCAAGATAACATCTGCCACATGTGCACCCTTATCACCGTGATGACCTTGATAAATTGCAAATGTATTTTCTAATTTTGATGTATCAATTTCATCTGCACCAAGAAGATAAACCACTTCTATTTCACCACTTTCTGCATGTTCCAATATTTGATTAATATCCCTTTCGCCTTTTTTAGGAACAAACCCAGTATCTAGCCCACCAACTCTTGCTGCAGCTTTATGCAGCATATTAAAGCCATTCCAGTCATCTCTGACCATGTTAAATTTTTCTGCAATTTTGCCAGCTAGAACTAGAACTGATTCAGAATCGTCTCTTACTAATGCATCTTGACCGATAATCAGCATAGGGCTCTGAGCAGCACTCAGCAGCTCACAGAACTTATGATTTCCATTTGCTATTTCACTCAAAATATCAGGATTATCGCCCAATTTCTCAACATGATACAAATATTCAATGTTAGGACCAACACTTGCAACAGGAAAGTTGCCCTGTAAATATCTCTTTCTCAATCTTACGTTAATAATCGGTGCTTCTATCCTTGGATTTGCATTTATAAGCAGACATAAATCTGCATTTTCTATACCTTCAATAGTGGTATTGAACACATACGATCCACGATTACTTGGTATAAGCTTTGCACCATCTTGCCTACAGTCTATATTCCCCGAGCCGAGCTTCTGCATCACTTCTTTGAGTAGAAGCATAGACTCACAATCTGCTAAATCACCTGCAATTGCAGCTATTTTATTTGATTTTGTATTCTTTAATTTCTTTGCAGCAACAGTTAATGCTTCATTCCAATCAACTGGGGCTAATTTACCATCTTTTTTTATATAAGGTCGATCAAGACGCTGAACTTTTAGTCCATCATAGGCAAAGCGGGTTTTATCTGATATCCATTCTTCATTTACCTCTTCGCTCAGCCTTGGTAATATCCTCATAACCTCCGGGCCACGATAATCAACTCTAATTGCGCTGCCCACAGCATCTAGCACATCTATAGTCTCACAATGTGATAGCTCCCATGGACGCGCTGTAAAGGAGTAAGGCTTTGAAGTTAAAGCCCCTACCGGGCAGAGATCTATGATATTTCCAGATAATTCAGAACTAATATGCCTTTTTATGTAAGTGCTAATCTCTACATTTTCTCCCCTTCCGATTCCTCCAAGTTCATTTGTACCTGCAACATCAGACAAAAATCTAACACACCGAGTGCAATGAATGCATCGATTCATCGCAGTCTCAATCAGTGGTCCGAAGTGTTTTTTTGGCACAGCCCTCTTATGCTCATCAAGTCTGCTGGTTCCTTTCCCATAAGCCATCGTGATATCTTGCAAATCGCATTCACCACCTTGATCGCAAATTGGGCAATCAAGCGGGTGGTTAATTAGCAAAAACTCAAGCACACCTTCACGTGCTTTTTTAACCTTAGGGGTATCAGTGTGAATAACCATCCCTTCTGCAACTGGCATTGCACAAGAGGCTACTGGTTTTGGAGGTCCACCCTCCACTTCAACCAAACACATTCTGCAATTACCAGCAATTGCTAAACGCTCATGATAACAAAAACGTGGAATTTCAACGCCCACGACTTCACAAGCTTGAATTATAGTGAGCCCATGCTCTACTTCACATTCCTTAGAATTAATAGTAACTTTAACCACAACTATTATACAGCTTCCCACTTTATAGGATTGCCGCTTACCTCATCTTCAACCAGATTGCCGTTGTCATATTGAGCAGACATATAATTCATGCGCGAATCACGATCTATATATCTAACAGGTTTTACCGGTTTATCTTTATACATTTTTTGCTCAGCTTTCTTACGCTGAGTAGGGTTATTTTTACTAGCTGTCTTTGCTTTCCCACCTGCTGCCATATAAACTCCTAAAAACTTTTCATTCTATTTTAACACTTAAGTATATAGCGTCAATATTTAATAACTTTAAAATTTCAATAGATCTCTTATTATAATCATTTTACAATCATTGTTTAAATAAAAAGTTACCCCTTGATGCCATTCCAGCGCATGACGCACAGCTGTACGAACATTGCAATTTGCAGGCAATTTGCGTGGCAGATTCAAGTAGCTGACACTGGTTTCCATCCAAAACAGCAGTAGCTCTTTTGGTGTCATTTCAGTGCTTGACACTGAAATCCAGGATTTTGATTGGATACTGAGTTGGTAAGCATAAAAGTATAGCTAACGCGAGCTCTACGTCATACCGCGATTTATTCGCGGTATCTCAAAGCATAGATCCCGCTAACAAGCAGCGGGATGACGATTGTCGTTTAGCTATAAACATTAAGAAATTTACCAAACGGAAAAAAAGGCAAAAGAAGCCCTGGGGTTATTATCCGCTTTAAAATATTGGCGTTTTTTATGTTTTAAACGCTTGACAAGCGAAATTCAGCTGCTTTTAATTGCAACTAACTTACGCTGCAAATGTTTAAGAAATTTACTAAGCAGAAAAAAAGACAAAGAATCCCCGAGTTAGCTAGTCTTTTACTATCTCTGTCAAGTATTGGCATTTTTTGATGTCTTGTAACGCTTTATAAGCGCGTTCAGCTTATTTAGATAAAAATCTAGATGTAGATGAAGTTTTGTAAAGACATACAGTATCTATATACTGCAAAAAATTGAACATAAGACGCCGATACATTAAGTAATCCTTACCTTTTAATCTGCAGATTGGCGAAAGCAAATACAATAGCTTCACTATCATGATAAGGGCGCTGGCGAAGGGTGTCAAGTAAGTTTTTTCGTTTCTAACGATTGTTAACATGCTGCAAAAAACTATGCAAGAGGTCTACCACTTTATTAGGTATTTGTGCAGTTATTGGTGTTATCAAGATACTCCCTAATCTTCTTCAAGTCCTCCCAGGCTAAACGTTTTTGTGCCGGTTGGCGAAGTAGGTAAGCTGGATGAAATATAGCAGCTGTGGTGATTGAATTGGACAAATATTGGTTAGTGTACGTATGAAATCTGCCACGCAAATTCGATATAGTTTCTGTGCTGTCAAGAAGGCTATAACATGCGATTCCCCCGACCAAAATTAAAATTTGTGGTGAAACTAGTGCAACGTGTTTTTCGACAAATGGTCTGCACATATCAAGCTCTAGGTCGGTTGGCTTTCTATTGCCAGGTGGACGCCAAAATACAGTATTGCTTATGTATACCTTAGTGCGATCAAGATTGATTGCATTTAACATTTTATCGAGCAACATTCCACTTGCACCACAAAATGGTATGCCTTGAAGGTCTTCATTTGCTCCTGGAGCTTCACCAACGAGCATAACTTTTGCGTTTGGATTACCATCGGAAAAGACAGTATTAGTTGCAGTTTTTTTTATTTCACAACCTTCAAATGACTTCACTACACTTCTTAGTTCATCCACACTATTACATTTGCTTGCAAGTTTCCTTGCTTCGATTATCCAGTCACTTGGAAACATGTCTTTTCCATCTTTAGTGTCATCCCAGCGCATATCTGCATCTTTCTTCTTGGTCCCAGTTTGGATAACAGAGGGTTGTACACTCTCCTTGCTCTCCAGCTTTTTTTCCTCTTCACCCTCCATTAGTGTGCAATCAACGCCCACTTCATGGTAAAATTTTAATAATTCTAGGTCTTTATTGCTCATAATGCTTTTTAACCTTTTGTGCTTTTTTCATGGCCATATCATACTTTAATTTAGATAAATGTCTAATATATAATATGCCGTTTAAGTGATCTAATTCATGCTGAATACACCTTGCAAGCCAACCACTAGCTTTTAGCGTCTGTTCTTCGTTATTTAAGTCTCTGTATTTCACAGTTAAATACTTTGGACGCTTAATTTCATAGCTTTGCTCTGGAATTGAAAGGCACCCTTCCTTGAGAGTCACTTGTTCATCAGATAATTCCGTAATTTCTGGATTAATCATGCAAAATTTGCCAATTGATTCATATCCTGCTGGCTCATTTTCAATTGTTTCTAGCTGAACATCCACAACAAAAATTCTCTTTAACACTCCAACTTGCACTGCAGCAAGGCCAAGACCTTCTGCATCATACATGGTTTCGAACATGTCGTTTACTAATTCTTTAATTTTATCGTTTATATCTGTTACTTCACTGGCACGTGTGATTAGTCTTTCATCAGGGGCAATTACAATTGGTAATATGGACATAAAAATTATAATTCTATGTTTTGCTTTTCCTTTTGTCCAGAATTTAGTGTATATTAAAATGTTGCTATGTCTATAATAGAAATATAAATTATTAAAGAAAGCTACAATTTAAATGAAATTGCGTAATAAGGTTAACTAATGTACTCTGCAGTAATAGCAAAACCAAAGAGAAACGTTTTTGCTGTTTTAGACATAGGTACAACAAAGATTATTTGTCTAATCGTTAAGATAAATAGCAACTTCAGCTATAAAGTAACAGGAACGGGTTATAAGATTGCAGAAGGTGTAAACGGTGGATCAATAACTAATGTAAAACACGCAAATTACTCCATCTCATCAACTATAGGTTTAGCTGAACAAGTATCAGAAGAAACCATAGATCAGATATATGTGAACATTGCTGGATGTGGCATCTCATCTTTCAATGTACATAATGAAATTATTGCAGCTAACCATGAGATTTCTGAGCGTGATATAAGACGTGTAGTTTTTCAAACATTTGAGAAATATATTGAAGACAATGTTATCATTCACAATATACCACTAAAATATCACTTAGATGACATGACTGACATAAAAGAAGTTGGTGGATTGTACGGAAAAAGACTATCTGCTGATGTTAATGTTGTCACTGCTTCGCGTCCAGCGCTTACCAATATTGAAAACTGTATTACCAATAATGGTGGATTAAATATGGCAGGTTGTATTGCTTCTGCATATTCTGCAGGTCTTGCCTGTCTGAGTGGAGATGAAAAAGAGCTCGGGACTGCTATTGTTGATATAGGCGGTGGGTGCACTGCAATTGGAATTTTCAAAAGAGGGAAACTTGTGTATGCAAGCAGCGTTCCAATTGGTGGTGTTCATATCACTCGAGATATTGCTTACGGGCTATGCACAAGCATAGAACGTGCAGAGTATATAAAAATACTGTATGGCAGCACTATCGTAACTTCAATAGATGAGAATGAGTACATTACAATGCAAAACAACGAAAATGATGAACCTACTCAAGTATTCAAATCTGAGCTTATTAACATCATAAGACCAAGAGTTGAAGAAATACTTGAAATGGTAAGAGAGCAATTTCAAGAGCAGAAAGATCCAATTAATAAAGTAGTGATCACAGGTGGAACTAGTCAACTCACAAGCATGAAGGAAATTGCAGGCTATATATTCAATAAGCAAGTTCGAATTGGGTGCCCTGAGTCTTGTAGCGGTCTTGATGGCGAATATGATAAAAATCCTGTATTTTCTGCTGCTATAGGCTCTATAAAGCTAATAGTTGACACTTTTTATAAAAATAATTCTGGTATTTTAGGTCAGGATGGTAAAATGAGTAAATTGTATAATTGGGTTAAATCAAAAGTTACAGTCTAGATTTCTGTTTTACCACCTTTCATACAAATGACTTGACACTAGGATCCATAGGACTTATTTTTATAATATGTAAAATTATTATGTTTATGTACTTGCGAGTAAGCGTACCAATTACAATAAGACATGGAAAATATGAACATAACTATACACTCACAAGAAGATTTTGAATTTATGCGCAAGGCTGGCAGGCTTGCTGCTGAAACTCTTGATTTCATTGCACCGTACGTAAAGGTAGGGGTGACAACTAATGAGTTAAATGATCTATGTCATGATTTTATAATTAATGCAGGTGCAATTCCAGCACCACTAAACTATAGGGGGTATCCAAAATCGATTTGCACTTCAAAAAATGCAGTTGTGTGCCATGGTGTTCCCGATAATAAACCACTTAAAGATGGAGATATTTTAAATATTGATGTCACGGTGATTTTAAATGGCTGGCATGGTGATACAAGTCGCATGTTTTGGGTTGGCAAGCCATCAATAAAAGCAAAACGCTTGTGTGACGCTACTTATCATGCATTGATGGAAGCAATCAAACAAGTTAAGCCCGGCAATAAGTTAAATGAAATAGGGCTTGCTATAGAGAAATATATTAGAGATTTTGGATATTCTATCGTACGCAGCTACTGCGGACATGGTATAGGAAAAGTCTTTCATGCTCCACCAAATGTAGTGCATTTCTATGATCAAGATGAAAATCTCGTCTTGAAGGAAGGTATGTTCTTTACAATAGAGCCAATGATTAATGCTGGAAAACATGAGACTCTGCTCAGTAAACTCGATGATTGGACAGTGACAACACGCGATCTTTCACTTTCTGCTCAATTTGAACATACGCTCGGAGTAACAAAAGATGGTGCTGAAATATTCACATTATCACCTAAAAATTGGCACTTCCCGCCTTATAATTAGATTTTTTTAAATTCTGCTATACTGCAACTATACTTGGTTTACTTTGGGTAATTTTGAAGAAAGCTCACCCTTAATTTGCGATATAGCAACTAGCCCAATTAATGCACAGAAAATCATGTAAAAACTAGCTGAAGTCTCTTGTCCTGTAACCTTGATAATTGTTGTGCATATAAATGGTGCAAGGCCGCCAAAAAATCCAGCAGCTATATTTCTTGATAAACCAAATCCACTGTACCGAACCTTTGTTGGAAATAATTCGCACATAAGTGCACTGACAGGACCAAGCGATGCAGCTATTGGAATTATAAAAAGAATGTGTGCCAGCAAGTAATTGCTACTACATAACATTGAAAAAACTGGATAACTCACTATTACAAAAGCTATAAATGCAAATTTCATAACTTTTTCTCTTCCTACCTTATCAGAAAGTATTGCAAACAATATTGTCAATCCTCCGAGCGCAATTTGACTCAGTATTTCCACTATATGATTAAAATGAGTATTTACTGTTAATATTTTATTCGTAAGCACATTGAAAAATACCAAATATATATAGAGAGACGCATTTTCAACCAAGTCAATACCTATTGATATTAGAACAGGCTTTTTGTAATTGTTTAATAACTCTTTTAGTGGCAATTTAGACGGATTTTTTTGTCTTTTATGCTCTGGGCTTTCATCAAGTATATATCTCATATATATGCTAATTAATCCCATTGCTAAACTGAAAATGAAAGGTAATCTCCACCCCCAAGATTCAAAATCAGATACTTTTTTGCATATGAGTACCGCTATCAGGCTTAATACTGAACCAAAAATTGCGCTTAATACTTCAATGCTGCCAAAAAATCCTTTTTTGTTTTTAGGAGCATGTTCTATTAAAAATGGTGCATTTCCTGCTTCTCCTCCAAGAGATATACCCTGCAATAATCTTAAACACACTACCAGCATTGACGCTAGTATTCCAATGCTTTGATAACCTGGAACAAAAGCAATTAATACGGTTGATAAAGTCATTAATATAATCGAGAGCAATAAGGCAACTCTTCTGCCATGCTTATCACCAATGTGACCAAATATAGCAGCGCCGATTGGTCTCATTAAGAAACCCACTGCAAACACTCCAAAAGCTTTCAATACGCTGGTTAGTTGATCATCTGATGGAAAAAACACACCACCTATTATGTTTATTAAGTGGCCAAAAAGCATGTGGTCATACCACAATAAAGTGTTACAAATCAAACTCGAGAATATTGCTTTTGTTATTTGCTGCATAATCTTCTATAGTTTGTTTAGTATTTAGTAATATACATTACTTTTTTTTATATAATAGAAAAATTTGAACATTATACTAATAATGGTATCTTATTAAATCTTAATATTTTTATATCATTGACTATATTCAAGTATTTTTATATTATTGCCTGTATATTTCCATATGTTTTAGTGGGAAGCTATTTTTATTTGTATGCACAGAGTCTCTTGATGGAGCACTATGACACACACTCCAGTTTTGTTAAAAGAGATGCTATCACTACTATCACCGCAGGATGGTGGCATATACGTGGACGCCACATTTGGAGCTGGAGGGTATAGCAAAGCAATATTGGAGTCAGCTGATTGCAAAGTATATGCAATTGATAGAGATGAAACGGTAACTAAGTTTTATGATGATTTAAGCGTTAGATATCCAGATAGAATAAAACTATTCATTGAGAAGTTTAGTAATATTAAAAGTATACTAAGCAGCGTTGAGCCATCTCCTGTCATCCCAGTACTTGATACTGGAAAAAATAACTGGTCACGCGCTGGAATGACATCAAACGGGGTGGATGGAGTGGTCTTTGACATCGGAGTTTCATCTATGCAGCTTGATAACGGAGATAGAGGGTTCTCATTTTTACATGATGGTCCACTCGATATGAGCATGGATAACTCTTCTTATATAAACGCTTCAACGTTTGTTAACGCCTTACGCGAAGAAGAAATCGCAAATACTATATATAACTACGGAGGCGAACGTCATTCTCGCAAAATTGCAAGAGCAATAATAAATGCACGGAAGAAGAAAACTATCAAAACTACATTTGAGCTTGCGGATATTGTACGTTCCGTGGTATTTCGTGGAAAAAGCAAAATTGATCCTGCAACCAGAACATTTCAGGCAATCAGAATATGGGTAAACGATGAGCTGGGAGAACTTGAAAAGGGTATTAAAGCTGCATCTGAGATTTTAAGTGAGAATGGCAAATTAATTGTCGTCACCTTTCATTCCTTAGAAGATCGTATAGTCAAAACTTTTTTTAAAGATTTATGTGCTACTGATTGCAAGACATTCTCTCTGCTAAATAAAAAAGTGATCGAAGCAAGTATAGAAGAAGTAAGTGCAAATCCGCGTTCACGCTCAGCAAAACTAAGAGCTATACAGAGGTTGTCGTGAGAACTTTCTGCATCATCTCAATAGCTGTGTTTTTTCTTAGCATTGTAGGATTATTTAAGGTAAAATTACATGTTCAGTCGTTAAATAGAGAGCTAATAAAAATAAAAAGTGAAATTAATTTAGTGCAAAGTGATATAAAAGTTTTACAAGCAGAATGGAGCTATTTGAATAATCCAAAAAGACTTGCAAGCCTTGTAAAGAAATACCTGAAAAATAACTCTTTAATACTGGCTAGCCAGGTTAAAAATCTTGACTCTTTAAATGGCCGCAGTGTGTTAGCACAACTTAAAACCCAGAGTTAAATTGGTTATACTAAGCTTTATCTTTTACAGATAAGCACACCACAATAAACCTTACTTTAGTATGAAATTGCTTGCGTAAGATTTTGGCAGCCTCTTAACATTTTTTGGCATTTCAATTATGTATTTAACGTTGCATTTTTTTGCGTAGAATACTGCTTTTTCAAGAGAATCAAACTTTAATACAATCTGTTTTTTGGGATCTTTTGAGCCAACCCACCCCATCAAAGGTTCAATGTAGTAGGAGCCAGATTCAATTTTTAGGTGCCAGAAATTTGTATTACCTAAACCAGATTGTGTTGCAGTTCTTGTTGGTTTATAAATCCTAAAAACTACTTTATCGTCAATGCCCATAGTTCTTGTTAAATAAGTTTAAATATATATCTAAATAAATCCTTTCACAAACAATTAGTATGAAAGAATGAAGTTTGAAATAAATATTTTTATGTTATATTATTATTAAATTATATTAAAAGGATTAGCTGAATAGGAGTAATCGATGACGCAACAGGAAATAGTAACAATTAATGCAGAGTTACGTAACGTGACAAAAACAAAAGCGGTGCATTCTCTAAGGAAGAAAGGAAACATCCCTGGAATAATATATGGAAAGGGCCATGATAATGTAAATTTGACATTGTCTGCAAAGGAATTCACGAAGCAATATAAATCAGGTTCTCTTTCTGCACATTTGATAGAGCTGAATATTTCGGGCAAAAAGGAATATGCTCTTGTTCGCGATATCCAATTGCATGTAGTAAAGGATACTGTGCAACATGTTGATTTTCAATTTGTTGATAAAGGCAGTGAAATTAAAATAGACATACCTCTATCATTTGTGAATGAAAGTAAAGCCCCAGGGATCAAGTTAGGTGGAGTGCTTAATGTTTTGTGTCGTTCTATTGCTGTTAAATGCTCTCCTGATAAAATACCTCAGGTTATTGAAGTTGATTTATCCGGTAAAATGATTGGCCAGTCTATACATATTAATGATGTAAAATTACCAGAAGGTGTTAAGTTTGTAGCCCATGAAGAAGAAAATTTTACCATTGTTACAATTTCTGCTGCCGATAGTGACGTTGAAGAACCTCAAGCAGAAACAGAGGAATAGTGCACCTGATAGTTGGGCTTGGTAACCCTGGTAGTCAATATGAGTTAACTCATCATAATATCGGCTTCATCACCGTTGATGCAATCTGCAAATATTGGGGTTTTCAGTTGTTCTCTAAAAAAGCCGATTATCTGATAACCTCTGGCATAATTAATGATAATAAAATCATGTTAATAAAGCCTTATTCATTTATGAATAATTCAGGCATCCCTGTTGCAAAAATACGAAACTTTTACAAATTATCGCTAGATAATATCGTTGTCATACACGATGACGCTGATTTGGAACTTGGAAGAATAAAAATAAAGAAAGGTGGTAGCTCTGCTGGACATAATGGACTTAAATCCATAGATAGTTTTATTGGCAACGATTATTGGCGCTTGAGATTTGGAGTGGGTAGACCTGAAGATCAAAGAAGCTTAGCAGATTATGTGTTATCAAAATTTTCAAATTTTGATAATGTTACTCCCTTAGTGGAAAAAATAGCAAAAAATATACACTTGATGCTGCAAGGAGATAATACAGCTTTTATCAATTTGATTGTATAATATTACGAAACACAGGAAGTGTATGGTCCCAGAGTGTGATGGTGTGGATTTAGTATGAACAATTCAGGAGATTTTGTCCACTGTAAAGATATAAACTCAAAAGGTGTAAGACCCTTAAGAGTTTTGAGTCTTTTAGCATAATTGTAGGCCATAACAAAGTCATAAAGATGCTCTTTGAGTTGCTGGTGAGACTGATAGTAATACTTCTTAACAGTGGCATTCTTTAAAGTTTTGTTCATACGCTCAACTTGCCCATTTGTCCAAGGATGGCTAACTTTTGTTAGACGGTGTTCAATGTCATTTTCTTCACAAGCTCTATCAAATATATGTTGAAAAGCGTATTTATGGCGTTTTTGGTTGGTAAATTGTACACTGTTATCTGTCAAAATAGTGTGGATTTTATATGGTAAAATTTTAATCAAATTACGTAGAAACTCAGCAGCTATAGGTTTTGTAGCACTTTTATGCAACTCAACATACGTAAATTTGGATGTTCTATCTATTGCAACAAACAAATATAACTTTCCTTCTTCTGTTCTGACTTCTGCAATATCAATATGGAAATAGCCTATAGGATATTGTTTGAATTTCTTTTTTGGTTTAACTTCGCCATCAACATCTGGTAGTCTGCTAATGCTGTGCCTCTGTAAGCAACGATGTAGACTAGAGCGAGTCAAGTGTGGGATTGAGGTTTGCAAAGCGTAGAGACAATCATCTAATGGCAATAGAGTATGCTTACGAAATGCAACAATTACAGCCTCCTCTTCTAAAGTTAAAACAGTTGATCTTGCATGCTTCGGACCCATATCAGCGTCTTTGGCAAAAGACCGTTTTCTCCATTTAATGATAGTTTTTGGATTAAGGTTATAGTACCTGGAGAGTTTTGCTATGCTCTCTTTACTATTTTGTATTGCTCTACGAATTGTCTCTGTTGTTTTGGCGCACCCATGTAATATTTGTCCCATAATTCCTCCCTTGATGGTATTGTTTTCTCATATTTTATCATACCATCACACTCTGGGACCATACATCCCCCCCCTCCCCCCCTAATTCCTATATCAAACCTTTCTTTACTAGATTATATAGTCAATATAAAAAGCCATATAAAATTGCTTCCACTGCTGCCATGAGGAAATTGCTTATTCTTGCTAACTCTTTAGTCAGAGATGACAGGGTTTTTACTGAGGAATATAACTCTCTGTCTGTTTCTATCTAAGAGCCAGTATAGCTGTGGATAAGCACGTTTATACAGATAAAAGTACTTATCCACAGCTACATCAATTTTTCTATTGACTTTTAACACAACTGCTAAACAGATACATTCGTCATCCCGCTACGTGTTAGCGGCCAAGATACCGCGGCGGTATGACGTGGGAAACCTGACTTGCATTAACTATAAAATAGTGATTTATATAAATCCCATAGCATGCCGAATGAAGCGTTTTTTGAGGAAATTTGAATTTTCAACTGCAATCAAGCCAAGATTTCTTAGTGCTTTAGCGCAGAATATTCTGTTGGAAAACATCCTATTTAATCCATCAGTTGCAAGCGCCATTGTAAAATTATCAAAGTATCTGTTACGTGAAATTTTCTTTAATAAATAACTACTGCCAACATCAATACCAGATGCTTTTGCGGCAACTACGTGCTTTATAATACTTTCTACATCTCTAATTCCAAGATTAAGCCCTTGACCTGCAACTGGATGAATTGAATGTGCTGCATCGCCGATAAGCAAAACTCTACCCTTATATAACTTTTTTGCGAAAACAAAACTTAAAGGATAAAGTTTTCTTTCACCCTCTAGTTTTATCTTTCCTAAATAAGAACCAAATCTTTTTTTAAGCTCTATAATAAATTCTTCTTCAGACAGATCCATTAGCATTTTTGAAATTCCAGATTTTTCTGTCCAAACTATCGAAGAAGTATAGCCATCCTTTATCGGTAGAATTGCAAATGGACCGCCAGGAAAAAAACGCTCTACAGCTAAGTTTTGGTGATGCAGTTCATGCTTTACATTAAATACTATGCTACTTTGTTTATAGTCAAATTTCACTGTCGGTATAGAAAATAACTCTGGTAATTTAGAGTTTTTGCCTTCAGCGCAGATAAGTAGCGATGATATTAATTCCTGGTTATTATCAAGAATCACTTCCACATATCCTGAATCACAAGCAATTGTTTTATAGGAATGTGGAGAGTATATATTCAGTTTATTTAGAAAATTATTGTTGATTGCATTCCATATAGTAGCATTGTTGATAACATAACCCATTGGCTCTTCGCTAACCATTTTATGATTGTAATGCACAGTAACCGCATCTAATATGCATATATCAAGTATTGGCTCAGCTTCACTTTCCACAAACTGCCAAATCCCTAACTTTTCCAATATTTTTTTCGAGCCTTGAGAAATAGCAAATGCTCGATTATCATCTACTACACGTGGTAGACTATTTTTTTCAATCACAGCTACAGACACAGAGTCACAACTGAGGCCAATGGCAGTAATAAGACCAAGTAACCCACCACCTGAAATGATTACATCATAATTCATTTTATTTACGCTAATTGTAAAATTATATTTTATCTGTTTTGAAAATAGTTTAAACAAACTTTATATATAAATTAAATTTTTTAGATCCCAGTGTCAGCTACTTGGATGACATCTAAAGACACTCCACCTTGTCATTCCAGCACGTAACGAACAACTGTACGAACATTTTGCGAAGGCAGTGTGTTAAATGCTATGGCCGGTTTTGCCTCAAACATAAAGGTGTCATCCCAGTGCTTGACACTGGGATGGCTTTGTTGCATCGCTAGCTATGATGGATTAAAGATAAAAAAGGTGGAGAATATCAGTAGCTTATTATTCTGGTATTTATAACAAGAACGGTCAGTGAATACCTAAATTTGAGTAAAAGAAATTTCACTACCACTCACTAATCCGGCTAAAATTCAAGAATTTCAATGCTTTAGCTATTTTCAATAGAATTAAATTTATTAATATAAATAACAAGTTACTATTCTTAAATTTGATCAGATTGATTGCAAAAAAAACAAGATTTTCAATAAGTTGCTTATAATCCTAATTATAGTTAGCCTTTCATAAGTAGCGATGCAACAAAGCCCACTGGAATCCATTCTTCTTTTTTTCTGGATTCCAGCGTCACGCGCTGGAATGACAAAAGCTGCTAATTTTTCATGTAAATAATGGTTATGCAAGCAGTCTATTTTGTAACTAACAAAAGAGGACTTTGATTCGCATGTTTCTCACGCTTATTCTATTGTTTAACTATACCTTGAGCAATGTCTTCATAAATCTCTGCCAAATCCTCACTTAGCATTAAAGGATTTCCGCAATCAGAAGCATGGCATATTTGTGGATCTAGAGGAACTCTGCCTAGAAGTTTGATGCCCAGCTCCTCAGACATTTTTTTTGCACCGTCTTTTCCAAATATGTATATTTTTGAGCCGCTTTGAATGAAATAACTCATATTTTCTACAATGCCAATAACCGGTACGCTGAGCTTTGTAAACATATCATAAATTTTGCGAGCATCGATTAAAGAGAGCTCCTGTGGAGTTGAAACTATTATCGCCCCAGTTAAGTTAAAATTTTCCATAAGACTTAAATGCACATCGCCAGTTCCAGGTGGTGTATCAATTATCAAATACTCTATATCGGACCATTTTGTTCCCATTAGCAGACTATAAAGTGCTTTTGTAATCATAGGTCCGCGCCATATTGCTGCACGATCTTTATCGATAAAATAGCCAATTGAAATAGTATGCAGTCCATACTTTTCTATAGGCATTGCTTTACTATCCTGTATTTCTGGCTTTAATTTTTCAGCGCCAAGCATTTTAGGAATTGAAGGACCATATATATCTGCATCAACCAGCGCAACTTTATGTTTCAACTTTGCTAATGAGAGAGCAAGATTTAGCGCAACTGTGGACTTGCCCACACCGCCTTTACCAGAGGCTACAACGATTATATTTTTCACTCCTTCGATATGTAATTTAGCTTTTTGTTGCCCAGTTTGTTTTTGACCAGTAGCAACCACGGTCACTTTTGTCACCCCCGGTATAGCTTTAACAGCTTGCTCACAATTTTTTCTTAATTCTTCATTTGCTTGCGTGTTACCGGCAACTTCAAGCACAAAACCAACATCTTGACCTTTAATAATAATTGAGGATATTATGCCAAGAGCGGTCACATCTTTACCGCTTTTTTGCTCTATGACTTTTTTTAAGTTCTCTCTTACAATTTTTTCGTTGATCATTAGCCTTTTAGGTGATTTCTTCCTGAAGTCGTTTAATCTCAGCTTGAGGAAGGCCGGTTGTCTGAGAGATAATATCAATAGAGATGTCAGCCTTAAGTAGGTTTTTTGCTACTTCAATCTTTCCCTCATCAAGTTTTTTAGCGAGGATGCCTTCTTCTTTCCGCAGATCCATTATTCTTTCTTCATATGCTACTAAATCTTTTTCATTCCAGCTAAACCTGTCTAATTCATCGTAGGCTAACTTTATTATTGGTGCTTTTTCTGCTATTTTCCTTAAGTCTTCTTCCGTAGTTTCATCTGCATATTGTTGTCTAAGTGAAGAAGGTCGCCCCTCCTCACTCGACTTCAAAACCGTACGTGAGACTTTGCGCCTCATACGGCTTCTCTCCAATTTGGTGCTTTTCATGCACACCTCCTGTGTAATTCATCGTGACAATGTCCATGTAACAAAGATAAGTTTTTGATCATGTTGTTTCGTCTATTCCGGTCTTTGTGATGTATTTCTATTGTATCATCACTTTTAAACCATAGTCTACAATTATCACATTTACTTTGTTGTAACTTCAATAGTTTTATTACTCTTAATGGCTTATCTGGTATTTTTCTCAGACGTTTACCCCAATATACCCAATCACCATCATATGGAGATCTGGTTTTTTGCACTTTGATATGTCGTTTAATATCATGATCGCTGTGTATAATAAGATGTATCTTGTTACTTGTCATAAAACGCCAGTTATCGTTATTATACTTTTTAAAGTATTTTCTTTTTATCCAGCATTTCCCTTTGTTTGGGTGCCTAAAGACTGACCTTACCCAGAAAAAGTGGAGAGAAAGAAAAGAGTTTTTTTGGGTAAAATAAAATTTTGGAGGATTAGAAATGGTAAGAGAATATACGGCAGAATTCAAATTGGAAGCTGTTAAGCTGGCAAATGAACAAAGAAAGGTAGGTCAAACAATTACAAAAACAGCAAAGGATTTAGGAATAAAGGGTGGTTTATTAGGAAAATGGATAAAGAAACACAACGAAAAAAAGTCGGCAGCAGATGCATTTCCAGGTAGAGGTAACATGGCTCCTTACGACAAAGAGAGATTTGATTTACAGAAAGAGTTAGCAAAAGTAACAAGGGAAAGAGACATTTAAAAAAAAGCCCTGGCCAGTCAAAAAGAGTAAAATATTTTTTTATAAAAGAGCATAGTAACTGCTATAAAGTACAGGAATTATGTAGGATTTTCTGCTAGTTGCTACTATAAGTGGACCACAAGAAAAATAAGCAGTAGAGAATCAGCAAATAAAGAGCTACTCGAAGCTATTCAAAAAATATATCAAGTTTCTAAATGTAGATATGGAGCTCCTAAAATTCATGCTGAATTGAAGGCTTTGGGTAAAAGTTGCAATTTGAAAACGGTGCAAAGTATTATGCAGAAAAATGACATCAGGGCTATACTGAGAAGAAAGTTTAAAATTAAAAAACAACAAACAGATAATAGAGCTGTAGCTCCCAATATACTAGATCAAAACTTTATTGTTGATCAACCAAATAAAGTATGGGATTACTTACATCAAAACCAAGGAGGGATGGCTATATTTGGCAGCAATAATTCTCACGTATGGTAGTTAATGAGTAGTGCAATAAATAAACAATTGGTTATGAACTCTTTATTAATGGCCATTAATAGGCGTAAACCTGTAAAAATCTACTGCTGCACAGTGACCAAGGTTCACAATATACTGCGCAAGGGTATCAATATCTCTTAGCTGTAAAGAATATAGATGAGTAATAAAGGCTGTTGTTACGACAATTCTGTTGCAGAAAGCTTCTTTAGCTCATTGAAAAGAGAAATACTTATTGATACTTCACAACACTCTGCTCAACAAACTAGAACTGCAATATTTGAATACATAGAAATTTTTTATAACAAACAACGTCACTATTAGAGGTTGTCCACAAACCAAGGAATACGTAGTATATAAAGAAAGAATATTGAGGTAAGAGATGAGGAAAAAATATCCAACAGATTTAAGTAAAAGGGAATGGGCAAGAATAGAAAAACACTTCAGAGTATCGTACAAGAAAGGAGGAAGGCCACCAAAATACAGAAGTGTGAGATAGTAAATGCAATTCTTTATATACTGCGCACAGGATGTCAATGGCGCTATTTACCACACGATTTTCCGCCGTGGAAGGCTGTGCATGAACAGTTTAGAAGATGGAAAAAGCAGAGAATTTTTGAGAAAATGAACTATGATATCACTAAATATAGTAGGTCAAAAATGGGAAGCCGAGCGCATGCATAGTGGACAGTCAATCGGTAAAAACCACGGAAAAAGGGGGGGCAAAGGTTATGATGGTGCGAAAAAGGTAAAGGGGAGAAAAAGACATATAATCACAGATACTCAAGGATTTGTGCTTGGTTGCTATGTAGGAGCTGCAAGCGAAAATGACAGAGATGGGGTGAAGATGGCATTGGACAATATGAAGGAAAAATACAGCAATATTAAGAAAATGTGGGCTGATATGGGATACCAAGGAAAAGATTTAAAGGATTACGTAAAGAGAGAATATGGGATAAATATTGAAATTGTCAAAAGGCCTCCATGTAGGTTTTGGGTGCATAAAGATACACCACTAGAACTATTGCCACAACGGGATCCTGGATTTTCAGTACAGCCGAGAAGGTGGGTGGTAGAGAGGACTTTTGCTTGGATCAATAGAAATAGAAGGCTACCAAAGGAGTACGATTTACTTACAACATCTACTGAAAGTTTCATATATCTGGCTATGAGTAAAGTTATGTTAAGTAGGGAATATGCTTGATTTACTGGTTTGTGGACAACCTCTAACTATTGCATTCCAGAACAATTTGATGCATCATTCTTTTTGTAAAAAACATTCCAAACTTTCTCTCCACTTTTTCTGGGTAAGGTCAGTTGGATTTTCACCAATTGTATTCTAAACGCTTACTTGGCGCACCCATAACAAAAATGCCTGAAAAACGTTAATAATTATATACTATTATTAATAATTATTCAACCATATTTTAAGCTTACAATTTTGAGCTTAACTGACGCTTATGGATAGGGGCAACTCTATCACCCTGTGTTATGTTTATTTTCTAACGGACGCTGATTTTTGTATCGTAATTTCTTGCTATAAATTGGTTATATAAGAGCTGGCTTCTAAAATTTTATAACCCTAATTTGAATTAACAGACAGTAGAATCGAAAGATTATTACAAGGAGAAATCTACACAGATCGACCCTTTTGTGAATCTGCGTTTCTGCTTTCTTCAACTTGTTTTGCAAAAGATGTTTCCGGTTTCTGAAGTGGCTTAGCAATTTCACGCACAACGGCAATAACTGCTGTTAAAAACGTTTTTAACAATGCACCTAAAGCTCCACCAACTGCTTCCCTGCCATATATATGAGCTTGCTTTTCGTTACCGTCAGCAGTTTCCCCTGCCCTCCTTCTTGGATCCATCCTATGAGCAATCACCGAAAACAACACTCCCCTGATTGAAGACTTCACTTTTTCCTTTGCTTCGTGGACATCCCCATCTTTTGCTGTTTCATGTCCATGACTTAAGTGTTTAGCGTTCATTAGCTCCTTTTGTTGCTGGGCAAACATGCTACTTAATACTTCTTCTATCACTTGCTTTCTTCTCTTCTCTCTAACTCTTTTCATAGATTCTGATTTATCGCGAGTGTGTTTGGTAGTTTCAAATTCTGCATCAATATCTTCGGACGCAGCCTGACTATATAAAGTCTCTATGAGCCTGTCTATGCTTCGCTTTATTTGCATAGTCCTTTCGTAACTATCTAAATTATCAATTCCTTCGTCGATCTGATTTAGAATATCCTCAAAAACTTTCAAATAGTCTTGAATATATTGTATTATGTATTGCTTATCTTCCTCTTTGTGTTGTTCTTCTTGATTTTGCTGATTTTCATTTTCTAAACTTTTCTCTCTTTTATCATCGTTATTTTCTTCAATATCATCACCGTCTTCCTCGAAAAGGTCTTTGTCGTTCATGATTTTTTTTAATTTAGTTAAAATTCTCACCAGTTACTATTGTATATGAAAAAATTAAATTAACATTAATGAAAAGCGTTTACAACTTCAGCACTGACTAAAACGACAGTAAAGCTGTCAAAAGTAACAGGATCATAACACCTCTCATACAATTCAACTGAACACCTAAGCCTTATCTTTTCCTTAGCATTAAAACTAATTTCATAATCATTATTAGAGTTTAGCATAGCAGAATTACGTAATAATTCATCAGCTAATACAGAGTCTAAAATTCCATTAATTTTTATCGTAATGTGTCTGCTTCCAGCAGAATCCAATACTTTTCTCCAGCCAAAAGAAGAAATATCTTTCACCTCTTCTCTGTTATTACGCAAAGTAAACCTTAGGTTTCGTATATTATTTAACACAATAAAATTATTGTCATGATCTTTAATTTTTAGCTGTAATTTGCTCATTATCACCTCCTTTTATTAAAATATCAAAATTAATTGTTGAATGTAAAATTTCATCGTGTTGATCCATAGCACAATTACTTTCTAAAATGGCCTCATTATTAAAACCTTCAATGCTCTTAAGTATCAAGTTAATATGCCTTATAATGGCAAACATACTGCCTATATGATGGGTATATATGTCGCATGAAAATCTTGCCTTTGTAGCAAAATTGGACAGCATATGCAGGTTATTATAATTCACTACGCGCAATCTTAGGTAAGGAATGGTGACCTGTTTAGGTAAGTAATCATAAATGTTAGTAACATATTTTCTTAAATCAGAATTTGCCTTTAGTGCTGCATAAATGCTATTGTACAACTCATTTATAGCTTGAATTTTTTCCATAATTAACCCTCACAGACACAGCTATTGCAATTTGCAGGTGGCAGATGATGTCATTCCAGTGCAGCTACTTGCATCTGCAAATTGCAATGTTCGTACAACTGTGGGTGCTAAGTTTTACAAACACCGTTGTGCTGAACCTTGAATATCCACTTCTTTCAATTCAGTGTCAGGAGCGATGGGTTTTGATATTGTGTATGTAATGCCACCAGCTATCAATGCAGATACCACAGAAGCTGCAACTATTAATAGAGCAGACAATCCGGAAGCAATACTAAGAGCAGCACCTACTGCTAACATAGCTGCAAGGCTCGCGTAGGCAACTTTTGGGGAAAATTGTCTTTTTCCTACTTTTTCTAGTGACACTTCATTTGTTTTAGTTTTGCCCAGTTCACCCTCAAGTGGTGTGTTTTCATTCTCCAGACTTCTTATTTTTTGTGTTAGTGATTCATTCTCTTTATTGAATTGTTTCAACTTAGTCTCATGTCTAGCTATACAACTTTTTGATTCTGCTAGTTCCTTTTGCGCTTTTTCTAACAACACTTTTGTTTTAGAATGCTTATTTTCGTTTTCTTCTAATTCGCTATTAAGCGTTGTATTTTTACTTTCTAGATCTTGTATTTTTTGTTCTAGTGATTCATTCTCTTCATTGAGTTTCTCCAGTACTTCCAATTTAGTCTCATGTTCAGTGACACAATTTCTCAATTCTGTTAGTTCCTTTTGCGCTTTTCCTAGTCCACCCTCAAGTGTTGTGTTTTTACTTTCTAGATCTTGTATTTTTTGTTTTAGCAATTCATTCTTTTTCTGCTCATCCTTTAGCTGAGTACGTAATTCTTTTAACTTAGCTTTACGTTTTTCAACCTTTTCTGCTTTTTCTGGAGTTTCCGTTGCGTTGTGTGTTTTGGAATGAGAAAAGGTACTAGGTACAACCTCAGATGGCTGATCACACATACTGTTTAGTCTATCTATTAGGTCTTCATCCTTTATCAATGAGCAATCTGCTCCATATTTTATCAAAAGTTTTGCTAATTCTTTATTGTCATTTGCAACAGCAAAATATAAAGGGGTATGTCCATCTTTATCTTGTGCATTAATATTTGCTTTACGTTTTATCAAAAGTTTTACTGATTCTTTAGCGCTTTTTGCAGCAGCATAGTGTAAAGGGGTCACGCCATCTTTATCTTGTGCATCAACATCTACTCCATTATCTATTAGATATTCTGCAATCTCTACATAACCATATGTAGCAGCATAATGTAAATGGTCACGCCATCTTTATCTTGTGCATTAATGTCTTCTCCATCTTCTAATATAGATTGGTCTAAAGCTTCAGATTCATCTACATCAAAATATATTCCACTATCGCCACTATTACTTTTATTTAAAAAGATCTGCTCCCCATTATATGTAGTATACTGCTCTGGATGTTGACTGTGCAAGTCATTATGTTCTATGCGCTTCTGATTATTGGCAAGTCTTTGTTCTGCCTCTTGCAACTTTTGCGCCATAGCATCTCTTTCTCTTATAGCCTGTTCTTTTTCTAATGTATCATCTACTTTGTCTGTATTGTTTTCATTAACGATTGAGTTTGAAGAAGTCTGTTCATCCTCATCTTGTACATAGATTTTTCTGTTGTTTGGTGTAGTTCCGTTGTTCTCTTCCTGATCTCTTGCATTACATGCTTGCACTGCAGCAGTTGCGTTATTTCCGTTCACAGCTAAATTTCCTGGAGTTTTATTATTAGGCTGCGGTAAAGTGCCTTGTCTATTTTGTCTTCTCGTAGCTCCTGCCTCAGCATAACGTTGTTCTCCTTCCTCTAACATTTCTATTATAGCCTTTTTACCTTTTACATCACCGACAATATCCCTTGGAGTTCGGCCTTGACTTTCCATAAGATGGTACAAGCCTCCACCTTCTAGGTGGAGAAACTTTAGTTTGTCAATGTCATAACTGTACTTTATAAAGTATAGTTATGACGGAATATGACAAAGGAAAACACACTGTATTTTATCATAGGTACCATATAGTCTGGATTACAAAATATCGGTACAGAGTATTAACTAAGGCTATGAAGGAGAGAATACGAACAATCATAGCAGAAGTATCTGAAGAAATGGGGATTAAGATAGAAAACGGAGTAATATCATCAGATCATTTACATTTATTCGTAGTAATACCTCCTCATATAGCTGTGAGTGATTTTGTTCAAAGAGCCAAAGGCAGGTCTTCACGCAAAGTTCAACAAGAATTTCCAGAGCTAAATAAAATGTACTGGGGAAAGCGTTTTTGGGGAAGAGGATACTTTAGTGCTACCAGCGGACATATCACAGATGAAGTCATTAATGAGTACATCAATAAACATACAGATGCACATCAGCCTCATTCTATATCTAGTATAAGATTGGAGTAGCTTTAGCTTCTCATCGCGCTTCCAGCGCTATATCCAACCTTTCGGCTCTCAGCCGATAGTGGTTGAGTATCTTTTAGTAAAGGATTTGCGTCATTATTCAATAAAAGCTGAACTATCTCTTGATGACCATGCAAAGCAGCAATGTGCAAAGCAGTTAGCTGAGACTTAGCTTCATCAAGTTCATATATTGGTTCATTAACTTTTGCTTCCTTTGCTAGTAGGAGTTTTACTATTGGTACACTGTTACATTCCACAGCAAGATGTACCAACATATAATTTACAATTTTGTCTGAATCTAATATACTGAACATCTTATCTATCTTCAAATTGTTATAAGTGCTATATACTATTGAGTCTGCATCTTTTAGCTCACTTCCTATTCTTTCAAGTAAATTATTCTCATTTAAACCTTCACTCTTGCTTACCTCATTTATTATTTCAAAAAACTTTTCCTTTTTTATTGCCATAACCTTTCCTCTCAATTTATTTATTATTGCTGAACAGTCTCACAAAAAAGTTAAGTTTGTCGAAATTCCATGTTTGATCTAAAAATTAGTCATAAACATTTTCTTGTCTGTCATCCAAGTAGCTGACACTGGTTCACTCTATAATGGTGTCACAGCAGTCCTACATCATGCCACCGCGAACCGTCATACCGCGATTCATTCGCGGTATCTCAGCCGCTAACTGTTCTCCCTCATCATACCGTGACGGTATCTCCAGATCCCGCTAACACGTAGCGGGATGACGAGTTACTTAACCGTCATACCTTAACATAGATCCCGCTAACAAGTAGCGGGATGACGGTTGTCGTTTAGCTATAAACATTAAGGAATTTACCAAACGAAAAAAAAGGCAAAAGAAGCCTCGTGGTTGGCTAATTACTTACATTATACTTTCAAGTATGGCGTTTTTTTATTCTAAACGCTTAATAACCGCGATTTAGTTGCTTTTAAGCCGCAACTAATCTAAATTATAAACATTAAGAAATTTACTAAACAGAAAAAAAGGCAAAAGAAACCCTAGGGTAGCTAGTTATTCACTATCCATTTTTTAAGTTGGCGTTTTTTTATGTTTTAAACGCTTTATAAGCGCGTTTCAGCTTATGTAGGTAGAAGTTTTATAAAGACATAAGGTGCACATAGTGCAAAAAATTAAACATGAGACGCCAGATACGTGAGTTTTTTTGTCATTTAATCCGTACAGAGAAGATAAATAAATAGCTTCAGTTTCATGATAAGGGCGCTGGCGGAGTTTGTCAAGTAAGTTTTTTGTTTCTGCGGACTACCTGGATTAATATTATATAGAAGGTTTGCTGCCAATAAAGCCTAAACTTACCAAATACATTTCTGTAGATTCAGATCTACTTGACTTTGGTTTAAAGTATTTTACTGTTTTAAACATTTTTTTTAGCTCGTTACAAAAATCTTTATCAGATTCTCCTTGGAAAATTTTTACTACAAACGTGCCACCATGACTCAAGAAATGCTTTGCAAAATTGAGCGCTGCTTCGCATAAAAGCATAATTCTGATATGATCCAACGATTTTAAACCACAAGATTCGGGGGCCATATCAGATAAAATTACATCAAATTTTTGATCCTTGAATTTTTCTCTTAAAATTTCAAGCTCATTGATAATATCACATTGTATAAACTCTACTCCATTAATTGCATTCATTGGTTTTACGTCAAGAGCAACTACATTTGCATCTTTCTGAGATGCAACTTGTGACCATCCACCAGGAGAAGCACCAAGATCAATAATTTTTTGCCCTTCTTGGAATAATTTAAATTTGTTATCCATTTCTACCAGCTTATATGCTGAGCGTGACCTATAACCATCCTTGCTAGTTTTTTGCACATACTGATCATTCAAATGACGATGTAGCCACCTTGTTGAAGATAGTTTTCTGCCTCTAGCCGTCTTTACTCTAGTTTTTATTGCTAATACCCTACTTATTATTGATTATATCTTTAAGCTCTTTTTCAACTACTTCTTTTACCAGTGCATGTAGATATTTATTCAGCCATTCTGAGAGCTGAGGTTTTAAAAGAGATGTAACTAATTCTTCAACAGTAAGGTTCGCTTTTTTTTGTTGTTTATGCTGTAATTCGTTTTGCATTTTTCCAAGCAACGCTTTGATCTCTTCCATATTCTCTTTTAAAACTAGATGATCGTTATTTTGCGCTTGTAAGCCGCTATTACTCGCTTTGTTATTACTCATTTGGATATTATCGTACAAATAAATATCTTTTTTTTCTTCTGAATTGTAGCTATGGCCATTAAATTGGTTATTGTTGCAAGCCATTTCCTCACTTTGGTCATCATTATCAATGTCCTCTTTTTCATTATTTTCTTTTTTGCCATCTTCTTCTATTTCTTCTGGATACTCTTCCTCAAGGTATAGCACATCATCATTTTCATCCTTTATTTCTGCTTTATCGTTACTCGCGTTTTTACCCGATATAGCTTTTTTTATATCTTCTAGGATATCTTTTACAGATTGATTGCCTTGTTCATCATGCATAGTGCTAATACCATTAAATTTAGAGGTCTATACTATTTATCATAAAAAGCAAGTTGTAAACACTAATCACATAATTGCTTTTTGCTTCAACTAAGTCTGAACGTGCTTTAAATAATGCATCTTCAGTGTCCAAAAGGTCAGATGTACTCTTTAAATTTAAGTTTACTTCTTGCTCAACTCCTTCCAATGCTAGAGCTGCTGCTTTTTCCGCTTCTTGACTTGCTTTGATAATGGCCTTTGCTGTCAACACATTATTCCAAGCATTTACAACTGCTTGTTCTATATTTTTTACCGTTTCATAATAATCGTAGGTAGATTTTTTTGCATCCATTTTAGCTTTACTGACACCAAAAGCATTAACTCCTCTCTTAAAGATCGGAACATCAAGAGTAAAAACTACATGAACATTTTCTAATAGTTTGTCTACCTTCATACCATCCTCCCCAAAATTTTTGCTTGCACTTAGATTTAAAGAAGGAAGCCACTTGGAGCTTTCAGCAATCACTTCCATTCCGGCTGCTCTTTTTTGATAAACTGCTGCTTTTAGAGATAAATTATTGGTTTTTGCTAACTGTAAACATTCATTTAGCTCTGGAACAGAAGGTAGTTTATCATTAGCTTCAGAAAGGTCATCAGCATCTTCGCCAATCAAATGATAATAAGCAATATTTACCAACTTTAATTTACCTTCAGCATCAACTCTTTCGGATATAGAAGACGAAAATTTTGCTTTTGCTAACAAAACTTCAGCATTGGTTACCTCTCCAAGGGAAAAGCGTTTTTTCATAGCTGACAAATGTTCCAAAGAAACGCGTTCTTTATGTTCTCTGAGCTTTAATATTTCTGTCTTTTGTAAAACATTAACATATGCTTTCACAGCATTAAGTGCAAGCTCTTGTTTTAATTGCTGAAATCGCATCTTTTCTGCTTTGAGAAGATGGCTTGATCGACTGAATGTGGCAAAGGTACCACCGCCATCGATTAATTTCTGGCGCAATGTAAGTTTTTTTTCAGATGTATCAAGATTAAAGTTACTATCGAAATTGTATTGCAAATTAATGTCAGGTAAAAATCCAGCTAACCCAGAAGATTTATAGTGTTTTTCTGCGCTTTTATATTGGTAAAATTGAGACTTTATTTTTGAGCTATTTTTGATGGCTTTGCTTATCACTTCTCCCACATCGGTTGCATAGCAACTTATAGTATTAAAAATGATCGCAAGTGTGATAATCAATCGAAACATTCTAATTCCTATGCATATTGGTTGCGCAGCTCAATTACTAACATAAATTACTTTAATAATCAATAACTAATATTGTTGACACTATTGAGAAATTAAGTATATCATAGCCTACTATTGTTGGATCAAGTAATGAAGACTTTTTTCTTAAAGGAGAAACAAATCAATAAAAAGTGGTTTGTCATAGATGCAGAAGGATTAGTGGTAGGGAGGCTTGCAGCATTTGTAGCGACACTATTACGTGGAAAGCATAAACCTGAGTATACACCTCATATGGATTGTGGCGATAATGTAATTATTATCAACGCAGAAAAGGTGCATTTCACCGGAAAGAAGCTTAAAGATAAAATTTACTATAAGCATACAGGTTATTCTGGTGGTTTGAAGAAAACTACTCCAGATAATATTTTAAATGGCAAATTTCCTGAGCGTGTAATAGAAATGGCAGTGAAAAGGATGCTTGATGATGGGCCTATGGCACGTAGACGCTTTGAAAATTTGTATGTTTATTCTGGTTCAGAGCATAAGCATCAAGGACAGCAACCTAAAAAGATAGATTTTGCCTCTTTGAATCGTAAAAATAAAAAGTAATGGAGTAAAAATGAAGAGTTCTACAATAAATAACAATGATTGGTCAGAAAAGACAATTAAATCAGCAGTTGATTCGCTTGGTCGTTTATATGCTACAGGCCGAAGAAAAGAATCTGTAGCAAGAGTATGGATAAAGCCGGGGAGTGGAAAATTTAGTGTTAACAAAAAAGGCGATCTAATTTCTTATTTTAAAAGAGAGTCAGTGTGCCAAATAGTAAAAATGCCATTTGTTGCAACTTCCACATTGGATAAATACGATGTATTTGCAACTGTAAAAGGTGGAGGGCTATCTGGTCAAGCAGGTGCTCTAGCTCATGGAATAAGCAGAGCTTTAAGTAGTGTAAGCCAAGATTTGCATTCTATACTACGTAATGGTGAGTTCTTAACTAGAGATTCACGTGTTGTTGAACGTAAGAAATATGGTCAACATAAAGCTCGGAAAAAGTGTCAATTTTCTAAGAGATAGTTATTTTATAGGGGTGTTTTTTTGTAAGTATTATACAAATATTTGCAAAAATGTATGATATCCTCTATTTTTGTGATGAATTTAGTTGACTATCGGTGTCAACATAATATGCTATTTATGTGATTTTTTCAATATTAAGGTAATTTATGAGTAAAGAAGATATAATAAAACAATTAAAGGAAGATTGTTCTAGTCAGAATATAGATATAACAAAATCTGATTTGAGCAAGATTCATGATGCGTTTATTAAAATAATAAAGAATGAGCTGCATGGGAAAGGTGAAATACGTTTGCATGGAATAGGAACATTTTCTACTGCTATCAGTCAGGAAAAACAATGTCGTAACCCCCAAAGTGGTGAGATCATGACTGTTCCTAAAAAGACAAGGGTAAAATTTAAAGCAAGCCAAACTCTTTTAAGTATTTTAAATGAGAAGGAAAAAGCAGCAGTTAGTTAGACATTGTCATTTTCATTGTTTTTACTACGCTGTGTAAGCCGTAAAATACAGCTTCGCTAATTAAATAGTGGCCTATGTTAAGAGCTGAGATGTGAGGTATTCTTGTCATCTTCTTAGCGTGTTTATAAGTTATGCCATGTCCTGCGTGGCATTCTATTCCTAATTTATTGACGTACTCTGCAGCATTAGTAATTAACTGTAACTTTTTTTCTGATGGATTATCACAGTAATCCCCTGTGTGAATTTCTATTATGTCAGGTTTTGTCCCTAGCTTTTCAAGATATTTTAGTTGATCAATATTTGGATCGATAAACAGTGAGACTTTTATGCTAGAGCTATGCATTTCCTCTATTATACTAGAAAGTTTACTGTGCATATTCACGATATCCAGGCCACCTTCGGTTGTTAATTCTTCTCTTTTTTCTGGTACTATACTAATCGAATAGGGTTTTACCTTTTTTGCTATTTCAAGCATTTCTTCCGTGGCTGCAATTTCAAGATTTAGCTCAGTGCTAATGCTTTTTTTTAGGTTAAATACGTCTTCATCTCTAATATGCCTTCTATCTTCTCGTAAGTGTACAGTAATAAAGTCTGCTCCAGCGTCAATGGCTATTTCTGCTGCTTTCAATGGATCTGGATAAGAAGTTCCGCGTGCGTTGCGGAGGGTTGCAACGTGATCGATATTAACACCTAGTTTCACAATCTACCTCAGAAATTATTTGTAGATTATACATGTTATTAGGTTTTTTGCATAGTCATTGTTTGACCTTACCCAGAAAAAGTGGAGAGAAAGAAAAGAGTTTTTTTGGGTAAAATAAAATTTTGGAGGATTAGAAATGGTAAGAGAATATACGGCAGAATTCAAATTGGAAGCTGTTAAGCTGGCAAATGAACAAAGAAAGGTAGGTCAAACAATTACAAAAACAGCAAAGGATTTAGGAATAAAGGGTGGTTTATTAGGAAAATGGATAAAGAAACACAACGAAAAAAAGTCGGCAGCAGATGCATTTCCAGGTAGAGGTAACATGGCTCCTTACGACAAAGAGAGATTTGATTTACAGAAAGAGTTAGCAAAAGTAACAAGGGAAAGAGACATTTAAAAAAAAGCCCTGGCCAGTCAAAAAGAGTAAAATATTTTTTTATAAAAGAGCATAGTAACTGCTATAAAGTACAGGAATTATGTAGGATTTTCTGCTAGTTGCTACTATAAGTGGACCACAAGAAAAATAAGCAGTAGAGAATCAGCAAATAAAGAGCTACTCGAAGCTATTCAAAAAATATATCAAGTTTCTAAATGTAGATATGGAGCTCCTAAAATTCATGCTGAATTGAAGGCTTTGGGTAAAAGTTGCAATTTGAAAACGGTGCAAAGTATTATGCAGAAAAATGACATCAGGGCTATACTGAGAAGAAAGTTTAAAATTAAAAAACAACAAACAGATAATAGAGCTGTAGCTCCCAATATACTAGATCAAAACTTTATTGTTGATCAACCAAATAAAGTATGGGATTACTTACATCAAAACCAAGGAGGGATGGCTATATTTGGCAGCAATAATTCTCACGTATGGTAGTTAATGAGTAGTGCAATAAATAAACAATTGGTTATGAACTCTTTATTAATGGCCATTAATAGGCGTAAACCTGTAAAAATCTACTGCTGCACAGTGACCAAGGTTCACAATATACTGCGCAAGGGTATCAATATCTCTTAGCTGTAAAGAATATAGATGAGTAATAAAGGCTGTTGTTACGACAATTCTGTTGCAGAAAGCTTCTTTAGCTCATTGAAAAGAGAAATACTTATTGATACTTCACAACACTCTGCTCAACAAACTAGAACTGCAATATTTGAATACATAGAAATTTTTTATAACAAACAACGTCACTATTAGAGGTTGTCCACAAACCAAGGAATACGTAGTATATAAAGAAAGAATATTGAGGTAAGAGATGAGGAAAAAATATCCAACAGATTTAAGTAAAAGGGAATGGGCAAGAATAGAAAAACACTTCAGAGTATCGTACAAGAAAGGAGGAAGGCCACCAAAATACAGAAGTGTGAGATAGTAAATGCAATTCTTTATATACTGCGCACAGGATGTCAATGGCGCTATTTACCACACGATTTTCCGCCGTGGAAGGCTGTGCATGAACAGTTTAGAAGATGGAAAAAGCAGAGAATTTTTGAGAAAATGAACTATGATATCACTAAATATAGTAGGTCAAAAATGGGAAGCCGAGCGCATGCATAGTGGACAGTCAATCGGTAAAAACCACGGAAAAAGGGGGGGCAAAGGTTATGATGGTGCGAAAAAGGTAAAGGGGAGAAAAAGACATATAATCACAGATACTCAAGGATTTGTGCTTGGTTGCTATGTAGGAGCTGCAAGCGAAAATGACAGAGATGGGGTGAAGATGGCATTGGACAATATGAAGGAAAAATACAGCAATATTAAGAAAATGTGGGCTGATATGGGATACCAAGGAAAAGATTTAAAGGATTACGTAAAGAGAGAATATGGGATAAATATTGAAATTGTCAAAAGGCCTCCATGTAGGTTTTGGGTGCATAAAGATACACCACTAGAACTATTGCCACAACGGGATCCTGGATTTTCAGTACAGCCGAGAAGGTGGGTGGTAGAGAGGACTTTTGCTTGGATCAATAGAAATAGAAGGCTACCAAAGGAGTACGATTTACTTACAACATCTACTGAAAGTTTCATATATCTGGCTATGAGTAAAGTTATGTTAAGTAGGGAATATGCTTGATTTACTGGTTTGTGGACAACCTCTAACTATTGCATTCCAGAACAATTTGATGCATCATTCTTTTTGTAAAAAACATTCCAAACTTTCTCTCCACTTTTTCTGGGTAAGGTCAATTGATAACTGTCCACTTTCTATTCCCATGGATTCATATTTTTTGCCTTGACCAAGAAAAAATTCAGCTATTGCCTTACTTTCTCTTGCAACAACTTCTTCCTTAACAATTTTTCCTTTCTCATCAACGATACTTATAAAAGTTTCTTTTAGTGAGATCGCTATAATATTCCATGAGACTGCTCCTACTAATAAAAGTTTAAATTATTTTTGAAGAACTTATTCTACTGAATTCGTTACTTCGTGCTAAAATAATGGACTCCATCATTCAACAGCAATTACAGTATGTTTACCCTTTTTCTTGTTATTTTTCTAATCTATAGCTAGCGTTCAAAACCATATTCGAAAATACGTTTTCGGATTTTTTTTAATGCTGTTTATTTCATCCTCAACATCGTCTCTACCTTTATGAACTAAGTAGCAGCATTAAAAATTATAACGTACCCCTATCTCTAGAGTTGCATCTGGTATTTGTTTTGCTTTTATACCACTTAGTTGCCCACCCATGGTCATACCAACTGCACCAATTATCTGCGGAGTAATTTCATAATCAACACCTAACTTTAGTTTATAGGAAATAGAACTCAGTATTTTATCTACTACAGATGAACCAGCAGCTTCACCACCTGATTCTGGAGCACCTTGTGTTTCTTCTTCCTTTTCTTTTTCTTCTTGTGAACTATTGTCATCACCATCAACTGTATCACTAACACCAAAGCCAAAAGGTGTTATTTGGAGATATCCTCCTAAACCTCCGCTGACATATAGTTTAACGGGATCAATATCAAGGTCAGGATAGAAGCGGTAGTTTGCCAATAAGCTAGCTCCTATGCTCTTTAATGACTTAATATTACTGAGAACCTCAAGTTCAAATTTAGAGTTTTGGTCATAATGGTAACAAGAACAACACCAGGTTTCATTTTAAAGCCACCACCCCAACCAGCACCAAAGTTTAAACCTGCATAGTACTTATCTTCTGACTTACTTGCACTATTACTAGCTGCACCTGCTAGAGATGAAGTAAGCAACACAGCCAAAACGCACAATCTCTTTATTTTCATATAACTCCTCATACAAAAAAATATATAATGCATAAGTATATATCCTTTATATTAAAAAAGATATAACTACATGTCAAAAAAAGTATAGCCATAAAATCAGATTATATAAAACGTACTACTCAGGTCTTTTATATAACTATATTTACTATCTTATTTGGTACAGCATATACAGTGCGAACTTTGCTTTGATCGATCTTACTGGACACAGAGTCTATCGCTATTTTCTTCAATTCTTCTTGAGGTAAGTTAATTGCCACCTTGATTGTTGTACGTAATTTTCCATTGATTTGCACTGCTATAGTTACCGTATCGTCAACTAATAATGATTCATCAGCTTTTGGCCAAGGTTGACCTCCTATTTCTTGCCATAGGCTTTCAGCTAGATGTGGTATGAATGGTTCGATTACTCTGATTAATATACATATACCTTCATCAATAAGAGATTTTCCAGTTTTTACGTCTATTTCAGCTATTAAATTCGTCATCTCACGAAATTTTGCCACTACACAGTTTAATCTGCAGTTTTCCAAGTCATCTGTAAGTCCGTGTAAGAGTTTATGAATTTTTTTTCTGTACTCTAGAAGTCCACCCGTAACATTTTCATTATCATAGTGTATATTTACAGGTCTTAGCTGCATGACCATACGCCACAATTTATTTACATAACGAGAACAACCTTCCACGCCATTATCGGACCATTCCATATCTTTCTCCGGAGGAGTGTCGGACAACACAAACAAGCGGGCAGTATCAGCACCATACTTTTCTATGATAAAATTTGGATCAACTGTGTTCTTTTTCGATTTGCTCATTTTCTCGACTTTTCCAACTTGAACCTTAGCTCCTTGTGCAATCAACTCTTTTGCTTCTGCGGGAAATAGCCACTTACCATTTTCGTCTTTATAAGTTGCATGGCAGACCATTCCTTGAGTGATTAAAGTAGAGAAAGGCTCTTTAATATCAAAATAGCCACATTTGGTTAAAGCACGGCAGAAAAATCTTGAATAAAGCAAATGCAGAATTGCATGTTCTATCCCACCTATATAATAATCAACAGGCATAGAACGATTACATGCATCTTTGTCTATTGATTTATCTTCACTACAGAATGCAGCAAAATACCAGGAAGATTCAAAAAAGGTGTCGAATGTATCAGTTTCACGCTCTGCTTGCTTTCCGCACTTTGGACAATCAACAAATTTCCAAGTTGGGTGCTTATCCAGCGGATTGCCACCACTTGTAAATTCTACATCTATTGGTAGAACTACAGGAAGGTCTTTTTCTGGCACTGGAACAGTTCCGCAATCTTTGCAATATATGATAGGTATAGGGCATCCCCAATAACGCTGCCTTGAAACTCCCCAATCGTGCAAACGATAGTTTATTGTTTTTTTGCCTATTTTTTTTTCTTCAAATTTTTTAACTATGGCTTCCTTTGCTTCACTAACCATTAATCCGTTTAAGAATTCGGAGTTAAACATTGTCCCGTCTCCAGTATACGCCTCCTTTGTCATCTGAGTAGCTTGACACTGGGATCCATTGTAAGAATTCTGGTCACGCGCTGGAATGACACCTAAGTGGGCTGAAGAAATAACGGGAATTATCGGCAAATTATATTTCTGTGCAAATTCAAAGTCACGCTGATCATGTGCAGGGCAACCAAAAATCGCGCCTTCCCCATATTCCATCAACACAAAATTCGCTATGTAAAGCGGCAATTCCTTATCAAGAAATGGATGTTTGACGTTTAATCCGGTGTAAACTCCTATTTTTTCATCGTTCTCTCTTTTCGATTTTATTTCCTGGATCCCAGTGTCAAGCACTGGGATGACAACAGAAGAACCATTCTTTAAATCCTGCACAATAGGATGCTCTGCTGCCACTGCACAAAAAGAAGCCCCAAACAAAGTATGAGGATAAGTTGTAAAAACTTTTAATTTCTTATTCAGGCCAACTACTTCAAACTCTATAGTTGCTCCTTCAGATTTTCCTATCCAACGCTCCTGCATTGTTTTGACTTTTTCTGGCCAATTTTTCAAACTTTGCAGGCACTTGAGTAAATCTTCAGCGAAATCAGTAATCTTTAAAAACCATTGGGACAACTTACGTTTTTCAACAACTGCACCTGATCGCCATCCTTTTCCATCAACCACCTGTTCATTTGCAAGCACTGTTTGGTCCACTGGATCCCAGTTAACCCATGATTCTTTTCGATAGGCAAGCCCATGCTTTAAAAAATCCAGGAAAAATTTTTGTTCGTGTTTGTAATAATCAGGCTCACATGTGGAGAGTTCACGCTCCCAATTATAAGAAAGACCTATAGATTTCAACTGTGTACGCATATTATCTATATTCTCTTTTGTCCATGTTTCGGGGCTAATATTGTTATCCCTTGCTGCATTCTCAGCTGGTAATCCAAACGCATCCCAGCCAATTGGATGCAAAACCTCAAATCCATTAGCTCTCTTGTAACGCGCTATCACATCCCCTATTGCATAGTTACGTAAATGTCCCATATGAATTTTACCAGATGGATATGGAAACATTTCCAACACGTAACACTTTTCTTGTTTACCACTCTTGCTTACAGAAAAATCCCATTTATCTTGATAAAATTTTTCAACACTTTTAAAATCATATTTCATATAAATCCAAATTCAATTACAGTTCATATGCATCAAAGGATCAACCGCTTGGCCATTATGTCGTATTGTGAAACACATCTGTGGATCTTTATCTTGTGTGCTTGATTTACCTGCAGATCCAATTACTTGACCTTGCTTTACTTTATCGCCAATTTCAACATGTATGTTTTTTAAATAGGAGTACACAGTCATGTAATTATCTTTGTGTTCCACTATAATTAAATTCCCATACCATCTCAGCCCTTTGCCTACATATATCACTTTGCCTGGTGCAGAGGAAACTACGTTCGTTCCATTTTGAGCAGCAATTTTTATGCCATCCTTACACATTTCATCAGAAGAGGTAGCTGAACCTTTAACTGGCATTACAAATTTACAATTTACCCCCACATTTTGTGTATTATTGTTATCTTTGTATATCCTATTTATGATGGCTTTTCTACTTTCTTTTTGCACTGAAGGCTCCCTAATTAAATGGTACTCTCTTGTATATTCCAGATCTCTTTTTCCGTAAAATTCTTCGCCTTTAAGCAGCACAGGTGCAGGTTTTTGCAGGCCACAGCCTATTAATATTGCTAATAACATAAGAAATGAGGCTATATGCCACATTTTAAACTCTCACAAAACTCCAAAATTTTAGCGAGACGTAGTGTTTCACGCCTGCTTGTTACTTTCCTCGTTATTTATTTTACTAGTTAAATAGTCCCTCAAATCGGTGAGTTCTTGCAACAAATTCTTTGTGACTTTTATATCATTACCAAATTCTTTTTGCACTCCTTTTATTGTATATCCTTTATCATATAGCATGTATTTTACTTTCTTTATGGCCTCTATACACTTGCGATCATATAGCCTTCTTCCTTTACGCTTTGTAGGCTTAATTTGATGAAATTGACCTTCCCAAAATCTCAAAACATGCTGTTCCAAATGTAGCTCTTCAGCTACTTCCCCAATCGTATAAAATAATTTTTCCTTGTTCATTAATTATTGATTGATTTTTTTATAATTTTTGAAGGCCTAAAAGAAACTGAATTTCTTGCCTGAATCATCACTTTCTCCGATGTATTTGGTATATTTCCTGGTCTTTCCTTCTTTTTCTTAACCAAGAATGTTCCAAATGACGATATTTTTACTATTCCATCCTTTACCAAGCTTGTCTTTATTTCGTCCAATATATCATCTATTATCGAAACAGAGTCTTCCTTTGATAATCCTATTTCTTGGTTTATATCTCCAGCTATCGTTGCCTTAGTTACTGTTGTGTCTTTTGTTGTAACGTGATCCATTATTGATAAATATTACAATACGTAAATATAATATAGCAATCGACTCGAGATTCAGCTACTTTATTTTTTAGAGTATGTCTCTTTTGTTGCATAATTTAAAATACCGGCAACTATCAATATCGCAAATATTGCAAAAAGTGCCATTTTATGATCTGTAAAAAGTGCTAACATTGACACTATAACTCCACTGCCAATAAACATAAATCCATTGATAATGGATGATGATGTGCTGATGTATTTTCGTTTCACAATCTCGCTGCCGACAGTAAAATTAAGCATATGTCCTCCCGCAAAAAACCCGAACATTAACATACAAAAGTACACAACGTGGACTGTTAAATGGCTGTATAGTAAAATAATAATTGAGACGCCTTGCAATAAAGCAAAAGCAGAAATTACATGTTTCCTATTTTTAAATAAGTTTGAGATTCGATCTGCAATTGGAGCACCAACTGCAAGACCAAGCCATAGTATTGCAGTTGCTATACCTGACTCCATTGCATTGAGTTCTGAGTTGCCCAGTAACCTTGGAGCCCACAAGGTATTAAGTGCTAAAAATGTTCCAAAAGTAATAGCACCCACCACTGAAGTTATCCAGATATCTCTTAATTTTAGCACTGTTAATATAGAGCACATTACTGTCTTCATAGAGCTTTTTATTGTGCGCTTTTCTGAGCTGCTTTCTGGAAGTGTGTTTGGACAAAAAAGCGTAAGTACAAATATCAACACACCAAATAGTATTATGCATACAATCAGATTTTTCCAATATGCATCTTCGGCAAGCAAGTTAGAGAACAGTATTTGAATTACCAAAGCAGAAAGGCTTGAAATTGTCTGCACTAGTGAAAACATTAGTCCAAATTGGGCAGCGGAAAAACATATGCTACTTGTGTGAGCAGCACCAATAAAACCAAATGATGCTCCAGTTGCAATCAACACTTGAGACAAAATCAAATGGGAGAAATTGTCACTATTAATAAGGACAAAAAACCCCAAGATCATAGTTGATAACGAGAAAAAATAAATTTTTTTACTGGAAAAAACATTAAACGTTGCTCCACTAAAAAATTGTAAGATGGCGAAAGTCCAAGTATATACTGAATTAGCCAGTGCAACTTGCGCGATTGTAAGTCCAAGTTCCTTTTCGAGATTTACACTTATAAAGGTATAAATTATCTGCATGTTGCTGAATATAACAACCAAGTTACTAATCAGCCAAATGAACCAAGCCTTAGCTCTGCTTTCCATAAGATTTATTTTTATAAGTAATCTATTAGAAATTTAACACTAAGTCTCTTTTTAAGCTATTGTTTCCTGACTACTGTTATAGCTAACCCAAAAAACGGTTTCCCTACGTCATGCCGCCGCGGTATCTCTTAGCCGCTAACAAGCAGCGGGACGACGATTGTCAGGGTGTCATCCTAGCGCCCCTATGATGTCATCCGAGTAGCCAACACTGGTTTCCATCCAAGACGGTGTCATTCCAGTGCTTGACACTGGAATGGCTTTGTTGCATCGCTCTTCGGATAGTAGGTAACGTACAATAAATTCATGAAGCTATCTCAAACTTAGCCATGCCTATTTCAGTAAATTTGTTAAGCAAATAACACTTGAGTAGCAGTTCCTTCTCACGATTAATTTCAGATTTGCTCCTAAAACTAAACCCAAATATTCGCTTCAACCTTGAGAAAAATCCTTCAATATACGATCTTTTTCCGTAATTTACTTCTTCTTTCCATCTTTTTATACCATTCTCACCATGTAATTTCATTAACTGAATAGCGGCATTTCTATCAAGCATATAATCCAATTTTGGATGCTCTGCTGCGTTGTTTTTCGGAGGAATTTTCGTTTTTATACCATATTGATTACACAGCTTATAGAGCTTTTCTCTGTCATATGCCCTATCTGCATATAGTACTTTTATGACATACTGAAAATCGACTTCTTTTAGCAAATCACAAGCTCCATAGTGATCAGAGTAGACACCGTTACTGTATTTTACAGCTATGGCTTTTTTGCTGTTTGTATTCAACATTACATGCAATTTTCTTGTCTGTTCATAGCTGCGATACTTTCTATCTTCGCTATTTTCTTTGCTATGACCAGGAGTGTTGTTGTATATACTAATTCCTGTACTGTCTATAGCAATTTCGATATCTTCCATATTATTTTCTGCAATCATTGATCTTAATATTGGGTTTCTTAAACCTTCTTGATGATTGTGAATAGCTGATAACTTGCAAATTTTTCCCAATTTGCTCAAGGTATCCTGCTATAAACCCAACTGTTTGCCTCAGGCCTATTCTAAATAAACAAGTTATTATGTGCACCAAAATTACAACTTTATCGCTATAAATATTGTTGCCACCTGGTATTTTTGGACCATTCTCGTACCACTTTTCTATGGCTTCGTTGATATAATGAAAAATATTTCCTCTTTTTTCTAGAAATTTGTTATATTCGCTATGGTTACTGACCCTCATTTTTTGTGGCATATTTTTTCTTCAACAGTTAAATCGCTATTTATAATGAATTTTGTCAGTAGCCACCAGATTTTTCAGTTGCTATGCAACAAAGCCCACTGGCATCCAGAAAAAAAGAAATATGTATCAGCTACTTTCATTTGCTGCGCCTCGAAAATAAACGTTCATGTAGCTAAGCCATAAATCCAGTATAAAGACCTTTAATCATTGGCTTCGTAGTACTTCTCAACCAACTTATTAAGTAACCTTACACCAAAACCTACTGCTCCTCTTGGACAAATGTCAGTACCTTTCTCGTGCCAAGCAGTGCCTGCGATATCTAAATGTGCCCAGCAAGTTTCATTCACAAAACGCTGTAAAAACTGTGCAGCCATTATGCTATCTCCACCAGAGCCTGCAGGAGCGATGTTTTGAACATCAGCAATCGGTGAATCAATAATTTTGTCATAAGTTTCATTCATAGGAAAACGCCATAACTTCTCATTTACTTCATTTCCTGCATCAATCAGACGGTTTGCTAATTCATCATTATTTGAAAAAAGACCAGCATATTCGTTATTTCCAAGTGCAACCACTATAGCACCAGTTAAAGTTGCAAGATCAATCATAAATTTTGGTGAGAATCTATCTTGCGTATACCATAAAGCATCTGCAAGTATGAGCCTTCCTTCTGCATCGGTGTTCAACACTTCTATTGTTTGTCCAGACATTGAAGTTACTACATCACTTGGTCTTTGAGCATTACCACCCACTGCATTTTCTGCAAGTGCGACCACGCCAATTGCATTTACTTTTGCTTTTCGTCCTGCTAAAGCATGCATCACCCCAACCACAGTAGCAGAGCCTGCCATGTCATATTTCATCGACTCCATACCACGTGAAGGTTTGAGTGATACTCCGCCAGTGTCAAACGTTATACCTTTACCAACAAAAGCTATAGGCTTTTGTTCTTTAGAAGCCCCATTCCATTTTATCACTACTAATTTTGGTTCTTTACTACTTCCTTGTGCAACTCCAAGCAAGGCTCCCATTTTTTTCTCTTCCATCTGCTTTTTATCAAGCACCTCGATTTCAAGGCCAAGCTTAGTAAGTTCCTTTTTTATATGATCAGCATAGGATTCTGGATATAGAATGTTAGGAGGCTCTGTTATAAAAGAGCGCGCAAGGAATATACTCTCACCTTCTTGCCTTAAGTGCTCAAATGATCTTTCAGCATTACTTAATTGTTCATCTTTTACTAATACGGTAATCTCCTCTACCTCTGTAATTTTCTCATCCTTTTTAGTTTTATACTTATCAAACTTAAAACTACGCAGAAACGCACCATATGCAACATTTGCTGCACTATCTTCGATTAAAACCGCTGCTTTTTTAATTTTTAATCTGCTTAGCTCACAATATATTTTACCACCAATATTTAATTCTTTATTTTCATTCCATTCATCCTTCTTACCCAGTCCAACAACTATAACATTTTTTTCTTCTGGCAAAGCAGTAGAGAAAAATTCACCAAAACTTCCATTGAAATCGCTAAATTGCTTTATATTATCTATGACCTGTTTTCCTTGCAAAACTCCGCCATCATTTACGGTTTCGTTGTCTTCAAATAAACCCATTACTATTGTTTTAAAATCGGGCGAAATTTTAGAAATTGTTATTTTCATTGCTGGTATCTCCGTTGCAAATAATTGTAAACTGTACATAAAACATAGCAAAAACATCAGTAAGATATTTTTCATATACATCCTAAGTACAATAACACTTAAGTTTACTATGGACTCCCTTACATGCAAGTTTTTTTATCTTTTATTAGAGAACTTATTATATCCGCCCAAGGTAATGTTAAACGTATAGGTTTTTATGACCTGATCACTGTAAGTAAATGGTGTTATGAGAAGGCTTGCAAGCCCATTACTAACAAAATCTTCAAGAACAGGATCAGCGCAATTATCGCAATTATGGTCAGCAAAAAACATTTGCGTTGTGAATTCTGGAAAATCCGGATGTTGAACTAGAAAGTTGATATGTGGAGCTCTATCACCAATTTTACCAGGTGCTATCGTAATAAAATTATAATAGCCAAGATTATTCACTACAAACCTTCCTGATCCAGCAAAATTCGGATCATCCTCTATATTCTTATCGTAATGGTTCACGCCGCGTGAATTCGCGTGCCATATAGAAACTACAGCATTTTGTATTGGTAAACAGTTTATATCAGTAATTCTACCCACTATGTGTATTAATTCTCCTGTTGCACTATTTGGAGAACCAGGTTTCCTTCTTAAATTGTTTGAAGAGCTAAAATTTTTTGGCCTTGCATCAAGGTCATATATTTCTGGAGTTTCAATGCAGTTGAGCAAAACAGGATCAGCTGCAAATAGCGGCAAACTGAATACCATTTGTACTAAAAACGCTAATAAGATATTTTTCACATTCATTTCATTTATAATAGACTTCTTGCATAACCATATAACAAACTTTTATTGGAAATAGAAACGAAAAAACTTGCTTGACACCCTTCGCCAGCCCCCTTATCATAAAACTGAAGGTATTCAGTTATCTTCATCTGTGCAGATTAAACAGCAAGAAAACAACGTAGTTGGCGTCTTATTTTTAGTTTTTTGCACTATGTGCACCTTATGTCTTCACAATATTTCTAGGTTTTTACCTACACAAGCTGAAACGCGCTATTTAAAACATTAAAAAACGCCAACTTAAAAAATGGATAGTGAATAACTAGCTACCCTAGGGTTTCTTTTGCCTTTTTTTCTGTTTAGTAAATTGTATCCGTTCAGCGGAGTGGTAGAATAAGGTAGACAAAGCAAGATAATAAAGATAATCATAGAGCAAAAGTGAGGTAATGTGGTAAACCTTTTAGAACTTTGCAAAAATTTACAGCAAAAAATAGAAAAGTTGGAAGGGAGGATAGAAGAGTTAGAGGCAGAAAATAAGGCCTTGAGGATTGAGAACGCTGAGTTGAAAGAGAGGCTTGGTTTAAACTCGAAAAATTCATCTCTACCGAGCTCTAAAGAATTGTACAAAACAAAAAAGGACAAGCCAAAAAGCGAAAGGAATGTTGGCGATCAGGTTGGGCATAAAGGAAATTTTCATGCCACAATGGAAGCGGATAAAGTAGTAAAAATAGAGTTGCCTAATATTTGCGAATGCGGAGGAGAGCTTGTAATATGCGAAAAACCTTATGTTCACCAAAAAGTTGATCTTCCGGAAATTAGGCCCTATGTAGTAATTGGAACATGGTCGTTGTCGGAGATGCAGAAAAAGAAAAAGTAGCAAGTTACCAGAAGGTGTTACGCCAGATGCATTTGGTCCAAGGGTTAAGTCTATAATTGCAGCACTCAGCGGATTTTACAAAAACTCAAAGCGTGAAGTGGCTAGTATCATAAATGACATTTTTAATTTGAACATAAGTGTTGGCAGCATATCAAATCTTACTATTACCCACAAATATGAGGTTCGTGAGCAAGTCGCCATCCTTCTGCTAAATCAAAGAGACGTTTATATCCTTTCCAAAGAGTAATTGGTCCTGGTTTTGGGTCATTTTTTCTTGCTAAATGGCCTCCAAGTTCATGAAACAGCTTCTTTTATGTTGGGAACTACACTTGGACATGGTTTTCTGTGTATTTTAACGTATAAAACTTTCCATTCTTCTTCAGCTAATAAAGTAGTACATGGTAATGTTGGGTTAGCTCTTGCAATTGATGTAATAAAGAAGATCCTCCAAGCAATAATACTCACAACTGTTAGATATCTCATTAGTCTTTCTGCTATTCCAAGCCTACATTCTTCAACTTTGAGACCGAATTTAAAATTTTATGTAATATCTCTATTTTCCATCTAAGGCAATAGCAGAAAAAGCACCAATAATAAAGTTAGCCTACGATGAATTAGACAGGTTTAGCTGGAATGAAAAAGATTTAGTAGCATATGAAGAAAGAATAATGGATCTACGTAAGGAAGAAGCCATTCTTGAATACAAACTTGAGGAAGGTATAGAGAAAGGAAAAATCGAAGTTGCAAAAAATTTACTTAAAGCTGGTGTATCTGTTAATTTAATAGCTGAATCCACTGGCCTTTCTCAAGCTGAAATTGTACAGCTTAAGCAAGAAGTGGCCTAAGTATCACGGTTTTTAGGGCTTTTTTAGCTCGGCAGTGGTCTGAAAAGTCCATTTTTCACTTTATAAAATGTTTATATTTTACCACCTACTTTATTTGAATAAGTTCTTCTGCCACACTCTGAACGGATATTTGAATCAGGCTCAAGTTGACAAGTAGATGTTATCTTGTTATAATAAGTAAGTACTTATTAATTTAATCTTAAATTAAGAGGGTATTTATGGTGGCAAGTGGTAGTGTTTTAAAAAGGTATGCGTTAGCCTATATAAAGAAATCTGGTAGTAACAGTGATGTTAAAGAGTTTTTACAATTTTGTAATACGCAAAATACCACAAATTGGAGTGAGGAGAATTTTAAAAATGCGTATGAAAAATTTACACATCCAAATTCAAGCAATAGGCACGATACAGGAAGCAGAAATGATCAATATAACGCAGGGAATAACGCACAACCTACAGGCTCTCAGATTACACATATACATGTACACAATAGAGGTTTAGACTTTTGGGATTATTTGCTATTACAATGCTGGATGGATTCTTTATTCGGTGGACGTGGTCACACTACGGTTAATAATATAACGAATATTAACAATGGTAATACCACTCATCAAGGGAGAAAAGAGAATAAAAAAGAATCAGAAGACAGTAGAAAGCTATTAGCTTTGGGTATAGTAGCTGCAGTTGTGTGTGTTGCTTTCCATGCTGGTATGTGTTTTTGGTATAACAGCAGCAGAAAAGTGGCTAGAAAAGAAGAAAGAATAGATTACCTGGATGGTAAATTTAAAACGTTCAGAAATATAGAATTTGCGGTTGGCGTTGTTTCTTTGGCAGCTTTGGTAGCTTGTGCTGTTTACCCAGTCTTACCAGTGTGGGGTTTAGCTATCCTTGGCGTTAATTCTCTCGTATGTTTTGCTGGTGGTTTAGCTTTTCATATGAAGCATGAGGAAGAATCAGAAAATATCGAGAAAGCTAAAGGAGCGGTAGATAGCTGTCTTAGACAAGGGCATGGTTATGGAGATCCTTCTCGTTATGATGCACCACCTCCTTACTTTTCTCAAGATCCTAATACTACTCCAACTGCTCCTCCTTGTAGTGAATTTGATAATCCTAATGCGAAACGGCAGTCTGAGAATTGTGAGGGGTTCGCGTATGATAGAAATGAATAGTTTTATTTTTAGCCAAATTAATTGAATCAAGCTACAAAACCTGCTAAAGTTAACTTTGTGAAAGCACCCTTAGCTCAGTTGGATTAGAGCATTTGACTACGGATCAAAAGGTCGGGCGTTCAAGTCGCTCAGGGTGCACCACATTTTATAGGAAACAGAAGTCATACTTGAAATTAATATATGTAATACCTATCTTTAAAGGTTAAGCACTAAACTATTATATATGAGCAAAAAAGACTACTATGATCTGCTGGAAGTAGGCAGAAATGCCAGTATTGATGAGATAAAAAAAGCGTATAAAAAATTAGCATTAAAATATCATCCTGATAGAAATCCTGGCAATCAAGAAGCAGAGGAAAAATTTAAAGAAGTAACAGCTGCATATGAAGTTCTGTCTGACTCTGAGAAAAGGGCAGGCTATGACCGTTATGGCCACGAAGGTGCTTCTGGTGGATTTCAAGGCTTTAGCTCTGCAGGAAATTTTAGCGACATATTCAATGACTTCTTTGGTGGAGAATTCGGTGGTGGTGCAAGTAGATCGAGAGCAAAAAGAAGTACAACAGGAGTATCTGGAGCAGACCTACGTTATGATCTTGAAATTACCTTAGAAGATGCATTTAAAGGAATACAAGCGCCTATACATTATGTGACAAATGTAAAATGTGATACATGCCAAGGCACAGGTGGCGAAGGAGCAATTAAACCAGTTCAGTGCCACACATGCCAGGGAAGCGGTAGGATTAGAACTCAACAAGGCTTTTTTACCGTCGAAAGAACATGTACTACATGCTATGGAGAAGGAGAAATAATACAAAACAAATGTAAGAAATGTGGTGGAAGTGGACGTAGAAGAGATGAAGTAAATATATCCGTTTCAATTCCAAAAGGCATAGAAGAAGGAGCTAAGATAAGGATAAGTGGTAAAGGAGAAGCTGGAACAAAAGGTGGAAAAAGTGGAGATTTATACGTATACGTGAAAATAATTTTCCATAAAATCTTTACTAGAAATAAAGCAGATTTACACTGTAAAGTGCCTATAAGAATGACACTAGCAGTGCTTGGTGGTGAAATCGATATTCAATCAATTGATGGAGCTAAAATAAAAGTAAAGGTCCCTGAAGGCACTCAAACTGGTACCAAACTACGTTGTAGGGAAAAGGGTATGCCATATATGAACTCACATGCTCGTGGTGATTTATACGTACAGGTAATAGTTGAGACTTTAAATCCAAAAAATTTAACTAAAAAGCAAATTGAACTATTAAAAGCGCTTGAAGAAGAGGAAAATGCAAGTGTACAACAGCAATCTGAAGGGTTTTTTAGTAAAGTAAAAAAAAAATAAGAAATCTGCTAAATGACATAAAGGGGTAACTGTTTACGGGTTTTCATTTAATCCTGCAATTCTTTGACCTTATTAATGGAAAACTTAACAATAGTGTTATTATTAGCCAACAGAAACTTCTTAGTTCCTTAAAACTATGTAAAAGCAATAAATTTCTTTATTTAAGGTCGAAGTTTTGCTATTCTCAGGTTTTAATAATTTAAATTTAATGAATATAAACAAAAATGAGTTTTTATTTCTTCCGCTTGGGGGAGTAGGAAGAATCGGGATGAATGTTAGCCTATATCATTACCAAGGTAAGTGGATTATGATCGACCTTGGTGTTGGTTTTGCAGATGAAATTATGCCAGGTGTTGAGCTGCTCATTGCTGATATAGATTTTATTGCTCAAAGAAAAAAAGATTTACTTGGAATAATAATTACACATGCACATGAGGACCACTGCGGTGCAGTGCCCCACTTGTGGGAAGAGTTGCAGTGCTCCATATATACAACAAAGTTTACGGTTAATTTTCTTAAAGAGAAACTAAAAGAATTTCGATTGGAAGGTATAGTGCCTGTGAAAGAGGTAGACATAAATGGCAGCATAAATTTGGGTCCTTTTACCGTCGAGTTTATAAATGTAACTCATTCAATTCCTGAGGCAAATTCAATATTAATTAGCACTGAAATGGGTAGTGCACTCCATACCGGAGACTGGAAATTTGATCCAAAACCTGTTGTTGGATTAACTTCTAATATGGAGCGTCTAAAAGAAATTGGCGATAAAGGTGACCTGCTTGCAGCAATTTGCGATTCAACCAATATATTAAGCAAGCATCACCCTGAGTCAGAAGGTGAAATTTATAATAATATTTATAACATAATAAAGCGGTCTAAAAAATTAGTTGCTGTTTCGCTATTCGCTTCAAATGTGGCACGAATTGAAACGATAAGCCAAGCTGCAAAAGCACTAAATAGAAAAGTAGTTTTACTTGGTAGATCTTTATGGAGAATAGTGAAAGTTGCGCAAGATAGTGGTTATTTAACTGATTCTCCTCAGTTTCTTGAAGCAAAGGAAGCAGTAAATTTTCCAAGGGAAGAACTGGTGCTACTTTGCACAGGTTGTCAAGGTGAGCCACTGGCAGCTACCGCAAGACTTGCTGCTAAGAGTCATCAAGCATTTAAAATGCAGCAAGGTGATACCATGATCTTTTCGTCAAAAATCATTCCTGGAAATGAAACTCGTGCGCACAACATGCTCAATGCCTTTATTGAGATGGGGGTAGAAGTTATTACTGAAAAAACAGAGCATGTTCATGCTTCTGGGCATCCAACAAGAGAAGAGCTAAAGGAAATGTATTCTTTAATAAAACCGAAGATGTCTATTCCAGTTCACGGCGAATATATTCACACGCATGCACATGTAAAATTTGCTAAAGAGTGCGGTGTGGCAAAAGCAATAATGATTGCACCAGGTGATATTGTTAATTTGGAGAACGGAGAAAAGGTTGATTCAATTGATGTTGACTACTTTGGTATTGATGGTATGTTGCTACGTCATCCGGAGAGCAGTGTTATAAAAATGCGTAAAAGAATGAGAGATGCCGGAGTTATTGTGGTAACAGCAGTTGTAAACAAGAAAAATAAATTGCTTGCTAAACCAAAAGTATTTGTACCTGGTGTTTTTGAAGTGCTAGAAGATGCAGCTACCATACAGAAAATTGTCAAGAAAGTTGAGTCGTTGTTTAGTTTGCAGCCAACAAAAAAAATTAAAAATAAGATTGAAAGTTCAATATTGAGTATCTTAAAGGAATATTTACTAAAAAGACCTATAATTGAGGTTCAGATAGAACAGGTATGAAATGAATGAAGCTATTCGTTCATCTGGTGTTATTTATTTCGTTATTTATTCCTTATTTTACAAAAGCTGCTTTATATGTTGATATAAAAAAAAGCAGTGTTGGTAACATTGGTCTTGTTGTATCTAAATGTACATGTAAAACAGCGTTGGAAAGCGAATTAAGCGAAAATATTGCAAAGGTAATAGGAACAAATTTATCTAATTGTGGCTTATTTAATGTAAAACGTGGCGCGGAAGCTGAATCTAAATCTTGGAAAAGCGATACTGTAGTCACAGTAAGTTTAAGCGAAATATCTGGTAGTGCATTAGAGCTATCATTTCGTTTATTTGACGCTTTTACAAAAAGAGAATTACTTACTCAGTCAGTTGTTTTTCCAGCAAAAGACTGGAGAAAAATTGGTCACCTCGTTTCGGATGTGATACATGATAGATTGATTGGTGAGAAAGGGCACTTCAACACAAAAATCACGTATATCGCTGAAGAAAAAGATAGCAACTACAAATCTGTGCGTAAAATTGCTGTGATGAATCAAGATGGAAGTAATATAAAATACTTAACAAATGGCGATAGATTTGTGTCAACACCGAGATTCTCACCAAATGGAAAGGGTATTGTTTATATCTCGTACGCAAATGGTAAAAGTTATATAATATTAAAAAATTTAAAAGATAACACTGAATCAATAATCAGCGCATTTGAAGGAGTTGTTTCTGCACCAAGATTTTCTCCTGATGGTAAATCTCTTTTAATTTCCCACTCATTGGGTGGTGAAACGAATATATTATCTTTAGATTTAAGTAGTAAACGGACAAAAAAAATTACTAAAGGTTCAGCTATAAGCACTTCTCCCTCTTTTTCTCCAGATCAAAAGTATATGGCTTTTAGTTCTGATATAAGTGGGAGTCAGCAACTGTACGTTATCGATTTTACTAACAAAAGTAAAAAACCTAAAAGAATTAGTTTTGGAAGTGGAAGATATGCTACGCCTGTTTGGTCGCCAAAAGGAGATCTGATAGCTTTTACAAAGATTCAGTCAGGAAAATTTTACATAGGAGTTATGAAGCCAGATGGCAAAGAAGAACGTCTGCTTTCAGAGGGGCATAAAATTGAATCCCCGGCATGGCTACCAAATGGTAGAGAAATCATTTTTACAAGAACAGAATCACCAAGCAACTCTAAACTATATTTAGTAGACTTAGTAAAGAAAAATCAAAAAATGGTTTCCACTCCCACAAATGCTTCTTTACCGGATTGGTCTTATTTTTGAAAGTAGATCTATTATAGGTTTGATATGAGCCTTATTTTACTTTAATCGCTTATAACCTTTGGCACTACAAAATACCCATGCTCAGGTTTTGTATTGGACAATATCTCTTCTTTAATATTTTGAGAATTTATAACATCATCGCGTACATGAATGTCCTTGTCTATACTGCCATAACGCATAGGAGAAACACCTTCAGTATTAACTTGCAATAAAGTATCGTGTATCCAATCCAGCATTGTCAGTTCTTTGGAGTAGTGATCAATCTCGTCATTTGATAACTTAATCCTTACAAGCTGTGCAATTTTAAGCATTTCTTCCTTGGTAATTGTTATTTTTCTCTTATTTGCAAATTCTATTAGTGAAGTAATAACGTCTTCTGTTGACTTAGCTGGCATCTTTACCTCCTTGGATAAAGTGAGTTAAAATATCTACGACCGAAACAACTTCTATTTTACCAGTTTTTTCAAATTTGTGAAGTATGGTATCCGTAATCACTAATTTATCTAAAGAAGAGGAAGAGATTTTCTCAACTGCACTTCCTGAAAGCACACCGTGTGTGATGCATGAAGTTACGGACTTTGCTCCGTAACTTTTTAAAGCAAGAGCTGCATTACACAATGTTCCACCAGAGTCAACTATATCATCAACAATGACACAATTTTTGTTTGCAACTTCTCCTATTATGTTCATTACTTGAGATGTGCCTGCTTTCTCCCTATATTTATCTACTACAATAATCTTATCACTTAACCCTATCTTGTACTTTTCCTCTAAAGTCTTTGCAAAAGCACGTGCTCTACCAATTGCTCCAACATCAGGTGCAACAATTGCCAAATTTTCCGTGTGTATAGAGTCAACAAATGCTTCAAAGCAGTTCAAATTAGTTATCGGTACATCAAAGAATCCTTCAATTTGACTTGAGTGCAAATCAATAACTGCAACACTACTTGCACCTGCAGTTTGAATAAGATTTGCAACTAATTTGGCACTTAAAGCAGACTGCACATTATTGTTCTTGATAATTCTATCTTGCCTGCTATATCCATAATAAGGGATAATTACTACTATCCTTTTGGCTCCTAATCTATTTACTGCATCAATTATGAGCAGAAGCTCCATAAGGTTATCATTCACAGGGGGAGAAAGAGATTGTATTATATATACTTCTTGATTATATAGATCATTTGCTACTTCTACATTTACCTCGCCATCGGTAAACTTTGATATCCAAGCAGAGGATGGTTGAACATCTAGCCGGTTAACTACTGATTCCCCTAATTCCTTACTAGCATTACCTATTATTATCTTCATAACGCACTAATTGAGTTTTTAAGATTATACAGAAATTGTGAAATAATTGAAATGTAAGTGTCTTTATCTAGCATTCTTGTCGGTGAATTAGGTACCTCTTGTACAATGACCTGTCATTTTCACGCGTTGTTTCAATATACAGACCCAAATTGAAACAACTATACAAAATCCTGCTTATGTTTCAAGATAAATGACTTTAATGAAATATAATTTATCTAGTCATTTGTATCTGCTAACATACTACACTTCCCATTGTAGAGCCTCTGCAACTTACTGAAATTTATAATCGCTTTATAAAAAGCTTTATACTCTTTGCTTAATTGGAGGCGCTACCTCTGCACTTTCTGCTCTGTCTAGGGTACTACTTGGTTTTTCTGCAGTAATTTTTTGAATGCTACCATCTACCTTATTCTTGATATCTGCTCCATATGATCTTAATACTTCAATAGCTTTCTCGTTTCCACTATTCAGCGCAATATCCAAAGCATCCATTCCATCATTATTTTTGTGGTTGATAAAATTCTCTAACTCAAAGATTTTTATATATTGCTCAATGATGAATTCTACCACTTTTCCAGGGCAATTATTAGCGGCAGGAAAGAGTACTGCATTGTTATTATTGTCTTTCTTTGTTACATCTGCTTTGAGCTTGTCTATCAAACACTTGATAATTTCTATTCTGCTATCATCTTCTGCTTCAGTGCACTGCCTAGCAGCTAAAAACAGAGCTGTTCGCCCATTATTGTCCACATCTTCAATATCTTGTCCCTTATCAATTAAGGCTTGTATTATATTTTTGTTCCCATATAAAGCAGCAAAGTGAAGAGGAGTATACCCTTCGGTACTTTCTCTTTCATTAATCAATGCACCATGGCTAGCTAGTAATTCTATAAATTCTGGCGTATTTGTAAAAACTGCAAAGTGCATTGGTGTTAGATCATCTTTACCATGATTTTGAGTTTTTGCATTAACGTTTGCTCCATTTTTTATCAGCAATTTTGCTATTTCTAATTGTTTGCGTCCGATGGCAATATGCAGTGGCGTACGATTGCGTTCATAATGATCATTGACGTTTGTGCCACATTTTATTAGTAGTTCTGCAGCTTCAATATTACCTTCCTGAATTGCAACGTATAAGGAAGCATATCCATCTTTTGTTTCCTCTGTCATACGAAATTGCGAACATGTTAGTTCATATATTATTAAGGATTATTATTAAGTTTTTATTAATACAATATTAATGTAGCGGGATGACGAGCTTATCGTCATCCCGCCGCGAACCGTCATACCACTGCGAACCGTCATACCGCCGCGGTATCTCTAGATCCCGCTAACAAGCAGCGGGATGACGGTTTTTCAAATTATCGTAAGTCAGTTTAGCTATAGCTACAAGTTTCATTCTTCCCTTACAAATAACTTTACTGCGTCCTTTTTTCGGATTCAGAATTAGCAAGAAACGTTCTTGTAAGGTGGTCTACTAAAATTTTGCTTTATAAAACAATGTCTGAACTATGCAATTAATACATTATCAACACAACTGATTCATAAAAGCAAATATTATAACCACGAAGAGAGAAAATGTTATGCTTAGTTTAATAAGAAAGACCTTGAGAAAAAAAATGACTCATCAGGTAAACGATTCGAAATTGAAAGAGAAAGATGAAAAAAGTATTTTAAAATTAGCATCAAAAATAAAAGGCAAAAAAAGTAGCATTGCTGAAGAACTAGAAAAAATATCTAAAAAGGAAAAACAAAGGATTCTTACTACGGAAGTAAGCAAACATCGGGGTAAAGAACCAACTATTATATCACTTGCTTATGCTATACTACGTAAAGATAGTATAGCTGTTGAGAAAATGTTAAGAGTAGCTAAAGAAAACGGTATTCTGAAAGACATTCTTGACGCAACAACAACTATAAAATATCTAGATGGTCAAGAAGAAATTTACACACCGCTTACTTACGCCATATCATGTAAAAATAGCAAAACTATTGAAGAAATTTTAAAAGTCTCTAAAGAAAACGATATTCTGAAAGACATTCTTGACGCAACAACAACTATAAAATATCTAGATGGTCAGAAAGAAATTTACACACCGCTTACTTACGCTATATCATGTAAAAATAGCAAAACTATTGAAGAAATTTTAAAAATCTCTAAAGAAAACGGTATTCTGAAAGATATTCTTGATGCAACAACAACTATAAAATGTCCAGATGGTCATGAAGAAACTTGCGCACCGTTTACTTATGCTATACTACGTAAAGATAGTATAGCTGTTGAGAAAATGTTAAGAGTAGCTAAAGAAAATGATATTCTGAAAGACATTCTTGACGCAACAACAACTATAAAACATTCAGATAGCCGGGAAGTAACTTACACACTACTTGCTTATGCTATACTGCGTGAAAATAGTATAGCTATTGAAGAAATTTTAAAAATCTCTAAGGAGAACAGTATTCTGAAAGATATTCTTAACGCAACAATAACTATAAAATGTCTAGATGGTCGGAGAGTAACTGTTACACCACTTGCTTATGCTATACTACGTAAAGATAGTATGGCTGTTGAGAAAATGTTAAGAGTAGCTAAAAAAAACGGTATTCTGAAAGACATTCTTGACGCAACAACAACTATAAAATATCCAGATGGTCAGGAAGAAACTTGCACACCACTTGCTTATGCTATACTACGTAAAGATAGTATAGCTGTTGAGAAAATGTTAAGAGTAGCTAAAGAAAACGGTATTCTGAAAGACATTCTTAACACAACAATAACCATAAAACATAAAAATAATCAAAAAGTAACTGATAAGTTACTTGCCGCATTACATGATCGCAAAGTTATTCAAGAAATTTTAGACATAGCTAGAGAAAACGATATTCTGAAAGACATTCTTAATGCAACAATCACTATAAAATATCCAGATAGTGAAGAAAAAATCTACACACCACTTACTTATACAATATCATGTAAAAGCAACGAAGCTTTTAATACAACAAGAGCTATAAATCAAGATGGTCAGGAAAAAACTCACATCCCATTTCCTACCCTTGATAAAAGAGAAACTGAATTAAAATAAAAAGAAAAAAGACAAAGTAGAAGAGATGAGGGATTAAATTTTAACAATGGTAGTAGTGACAAAAATGTTGAAATAAAAGTTAATGGGGATATCTTGTTGCAGCATAGTAGTGGAATTGAAAATGAAATAAATCATACTGCTGTACGTAATGATGTAAGGGGGGTAAAGCCTCTAATAGAAAGTAGAGTAAATGTTAAAGTACAGAATATAAATGCAGTGATTGCAACTTCTGTGACATTTAAAATGATTGCAACTTCTGTGACACTTGAGTTGGTAGCTAGTAAAATAACATGTGTACTGTCAAAACCCACCACTAAATTGGAAGAAGTAGCTATAACATATTTTCAAGGTTTAGCACTATATTTGTGAAACTTAATTTATATGTGCTAAACAAGATGCTGATTAGTTTTATAGCTAACCCAAGAAAGGTTTCCCTACGTCATACCGCCGCGGTATCTCTAGATCCCGCTAACAAGTAGCGGGATGACGATTGTCGTTTAGCCATAAATATTTAAGAAATTTACCAAATGAAAAAAAAGGCAAAAGAAGCCCTGGGGTTATTATCTGCTTTAAAATATTGGCGTTTTTTATGTTTTAAACGCTTGACAAGCAAGATTTAGCTGCTTTTAATTGCAACTAACCTATGCTGCAAATGTTTAAGAAATTTACCAAGCAGAAAAAAAGACAAAGAATCCCCGAGTTAGCTAGTCTTTTACTATCTCTGTCGAGTATTGGCATTTTTTGATGTCTTGTAACGCTTTATAAGCGCGTTCAGCTTATTTAGATAAAAATCTAGATGTAGATGAAGTTTTGTAAAGACATACAGTATCTATATACTGCAAAAAATTGAACATAAGACGCCGATACATTAAGTAATCCTTACCTTTTAATCTGCAGATTGGCGAAAGCAAATACAATAGCTTCAGTTTCATGATAAGGGGGCTGGCGGAGTTTGTCAAGGAAGTTTTTCGTTTCTGTGAACCACCTGCTAACCGACAGCTAACATTAACTACCGATATCGTATCTGAAGAAGCCCCCTGGCCATTCTAAAAAATTTAATGCTGAGTACACCTTACTTTTGGCTTCCTCTATAGTGCTCCCTTCTGCTACTATATTTAGCACTCTTCCGCCATCGGAAACTAAGTTACCACTTTCATCGAATTTAGTACCAGCATGAAACACCAACACACCAGGAATGCTTTCAATCTTATCTAATCCTTTAATTACTTCTCCCTTTTGATAATCACCCGGATAGCCTTTACTTGCAACAACTACACAAACTGTAGATTTGTTGTTAAGTTCCACCATTTTGACATTTAACTTTCCTTCTGCAACTGACAACATCAATTTTAACAAATCGCAATTTGAATCAAATCTAGGTAATATAGATTGCGTTTCTGGATCACCGAATCTAACGTTATACTCGAGAAGTTTTGGGCTATCTTTGCAAATCATTAAACCAGCAAAGAGTACTCCTTTATAAGACGTACCCATGTTAACCAATGCTTGAGCTGTAGGGTATATTATTTTTTGGATAATTTTTTGCTCCATGTCCTTACTTATAATTGAAGGTGATGAGTACGACCCCATACCTCCAGTATTTTGGCTTCCATTACTTTCATCAACTCTCTTATAATCTTTTGCACACCCAAGAGTTACTACTTTCAACCCATCAATAAGAGCAAAAAAACTTACTTCTTTTCCAACTAAAAACTCTTCTATGATTATTTCTTCACCTGATTCACCAAATTTTTTCTCCACTAGCATTGAATTTATTGCTGAAAAAGCTTCGCTTTCTGTATTACATATAACCACCCCTTTTCCTGCTGCAATTCCATTTGCTTTCACTACAAGTGGAAACTTTATTTTATTGCTACGTACAAAATCTTTAGCTAACCCTTCATCAACAAAACACTCGTACTTGGCAGTTGGTATACCATATCGTTTACATAGTCCCTTGGTGAAAGACTTCGATCCCTCAAGTTTTGCAGTTGCTTGACTTGGAGCAAAAACATTTATTCCCTCTGCAACTAAATCATCAGCAAGCCCATCAATTATTGGTTGTTCTGGACCAATAACAACCAACTCTATATTTTCTCTCTTGCAAAATTGTGTAACATCCACTGAATTTTGAATATTTACATCCACAAGAACTCCCAAATTTTCCATGGCCTGGCGACCAGGAGTTACATATAACTCAGTCAAGATAGGAGATTTTTTTAGAGCCCAAAGTAGAGCGTGCTCACGCCCACCAGAACCTATAACCAGAACCTTCATCTTTATTTCCTCGCTTTTCTATATGTCAAAATTATTATTTGCTTATAACAGTATCATTACTCATGTATTTTTGCAACACGTTTGGTATTGCAATCGACCCGTCAGAATTTTGATAATTCTCCATTATGGCAATAATCGTTCTTCCTATAGCTAAAGCTGAGCCGTTTAAAGTGTGAATATATTTTTTCATCTTTTTATCAGTTTCTGAAGAGTATTTAGTGTTCATCCTTCTTGCTTGAAATGCACCACAATTTGAGCAGCTTGATATTTCTCTATATTTATCTTGCTCAGGTAACCATACCTCTATGTCATAAGTCCTTTGTGCAGCAAAACCCATATCACCACTACAGAGTAGCATTACTCTATACGGTAATTCTAGTTTTTTTAATATCTCTTCAACAATACTCGTCATGCGCTCAAGTTCATCATTTGATTGGTCTTCAGTTGTGATACTAACCAATTCCACTTTACCAAATTGGTGTTGCCTTATCATACCTCTCGTGTCTCGCCCTGCGCTGCCTGCTTCTTTACGAAAGCACTCCGAATATGCAGTAAAGCGAATAGGCAGTTCTTTTTCTTCCATTATTTTGTCAGCAACTAAATTTGTTAAAAACACTTCACTTGTGGGAATCAACCTCAATTCGTCGGTAGTTAAATACGAATCGTCAGAAAATTTCGGTAGCTGACCAACATTATACATAGCCTCGTTTTTCACCAAAGTCGGGTGGTACAGCTCAGTATAGCCAAATTCATTAACATGCATTTCAAGCATAAAATTTATTAGCGCTCGTCCAAGCTTAGCTAACTGTCCTTTTAATATCGTAAATCTTGATCCGGAAATTCTCGCCGCTTGTTCGAAGTCCATTAAACCTAATTTTTCTCCGAGTTCATAATGAGATTCTGGTACAAAATCAAACTGTCTTTTTCCTCCATATCTTCTCACCTCTAAATTAGAGTTCTCATCTGCGCCTATTGGCACATCTTGCGCAGGAATATTCGGCAAGTTAGATAAAACATTCACTAACTTATCCTTTTCTGCTTGTTCTTTTAAGCTGATTGCCTCTATCTCATTTGTGATGCTTTTTGACAACTCTATTTGCTCTTCACAGGGGCTCTTGCTCATTTTAAGCTTTTTTATTTCCTCTGTGATTTCATTGCGCTGCCTATTCAAATCCTGCAGTTTAGTGGTTAATGATCTTTTCTCGTGATCGATTTCTAATATCTCTTCCGCAGTAGATTCTCTAATTCCCCTGCTTTTCATTGCCTTTTCAAATCCTTCAGGGTTTTTGCGTATATATTCTATATCGTGCATATATTGTGCTATTACTAACATTGTTACTGTACTCCAAAAGCTCTTAATATTCAATATTTTCTCATACTACTAAAATTATTATGGTTGATTTTTTTGTTAGAATTTGTTAAAATTTAATTAACTTAGCGTTCATAGGGTGTAGTATGTTGGGCATTACAAAAAATAATCAGAAAGAGAGCACTTACTTTGCTGGTGAGGAATTCGTTATCTACGCTACTTGTGTATGCCTAGCAGCCACATTCGCTGCTGGCTGTTTAGGGGCGGTAATAGGATCCCCTCTATTGACCTTTCCACTTGCTATGCTCATCTCTAACCCCGTAGTTTGGGTTTTAATGGGAATAATTCTTACAGTAGCATACAAAATGGTTGTTGAACCTTTATTTTACTTAGCGAAGAACTATATTAATGGAAAAAGAGCTTCAAAGGGGGAAAAGAGTGAAGAAAAAGATACAGAACTACAAGATTTGCAAGGCAAGACTCCAGAAAAGCAAGCAAGACCGAAAACTCCCGATAGGGATAGTGGTGTTATTACATCGGAAATAGCTATAGATAATAATTCTTTTTTACATCAAACAGAGAAAGAAAAGAATTATAATTACAAATTAACTACTACTGATATTAGAGATATTGTAAAAAGCAAATATGGGTGGATAGCACACAAAAATAAAAAAGGCTTAAAAGATACTTCTGAAGGTGTGATTTTTGCTTGTCCTGACTCTACATCATCTTTAGAGCAAGAACTAAAAGAATATAAAAATAAAGTAGAACGAGAGGGTAGTGATTTAGTGTTCACTTCAATCCTTAATTTAAATGGAAACCATTGGGTAACACTGGGTGTTTCTTACGACGAAAAGAGTGAAAAGTTTAGAGCTTGCTATTGCGATTCATTTGGTGAACCATTACCAGAAGAGGTATCAAGTGCGCTACAGAAAACTCTAGGAATAGACAATAGTAGTATTAGAAACTCAAAAGCTAAACAACAAGATGATAAGTATAATTGTGGAATATTTGCCTTAGAGAATGCTAAGAAAATTACAGATATGCTGAAAGCAGGCAAATCGTTTGATGAAATTGATGATCAGCTAAAATATGAACTTAGTTCAGAGCAATTAATAGAGAAGAGAAAAGAATTTGCAAAAGCGTTGAAAAAGGATGAACAAAGCAGGGCTGGCACGCCAAGCCCTGTATTAGGTGGTCCAGGAAATATAAGTCGTAAAGATAGCGGAGTAAGTTTAGATTCAGTAGAAAGTAAGCAAACAAAAATTGTTCAATATAATACTACAGGTGATGGCAACTGCTTTTTCCATGCGGTATTTGGTGATAATAGCTCTGGTCAATATAAAACTGAAAAAGCACAAGATATGAGAATGGAATGGCACAAATTTTTAAGTCAATTTAACTCTTTGAATAATCCAAGGATGCCTGAGTTATTGAAGGGACAGATGCAGAAAGTTTTTGGTGCATTCTTAGAAAATCCAAATCATTTGATTGGTATGTCGGACTCAATAAAAGATTTGGTTCAGCATACAAACAGACGGGTAGAGAAGATCAAAAAAAAGACTAATAAATTAATAAAAAAGTTATGTTGTCTTACGACATTAAAAGAAAATGAAGTTATAGGTGATTTAAGAAGCATTAGTGCTAGTAATCTCAATATTAGTGAAAGAAAATATGATAGAAATTATAATAGTGATACTGCAGCAAATTCTTTTCTCAATGGCAAATCCATTTATAGATCTTATCTAGAGGCAATCAGCAGCCAAAGTTACCATGTTTTCATAGAAGAAATTTCTATCTTAGCTTCGCTGGCTAATATTGAAATTGACGTCTACTATAAAAATAATGGTAATGATGTAAATACATTGTTTCTGCCAAATGCGGGAATGATAAATGAAGGTTATCAGCAGAACAACGAGCTATGGGGAAATAAAGAACAAGAAACGGTATACTTGGCACCTGGTCATTATGAGAGAGCTGAGATAGTAGAGGTAGAGCCTTCTCTTATGGAAAAAGTAAGTTCGGCTATACAAAGTGTTGTAACAGTATGTGTAAATGCGCTAGGTTTGAACACATAGAATATATGTCCCTACAAGTAGGAAATTTGACAATTGATTCTCCAGTTATTTTAGCTCCAATGTCTGGAGTGACTGATTATCCGTTTAGAAGTATTGTGAAGAAACTTGGTGCAAGTTTGTTAGTTTCAGAAATGATTGCAAGCAGAGCTATGATTATGCAAACTCATCAGAGTCTGCAAAAAGCAAAAGTCGATGCATTAACTGCTGTGCAGCTTGCTGGGTGTGAGCCATATGTTATGGCGGAGGCTGCAAAATTAAACGAGGACATGGGAGCAAAAATTATAGACATAAACTTTGGTTGCCCTGTTAAAAAAGTTGTAAACGGTTATGCAGGATCAGCGCTAATGCGTGATGAGAAAAAAGCCGCTGAGATAATTGAAGCTGTGGTCAAGGCAGTGAATGTGCCAGTTACAGTGAAAATGCGCACCGGGTGGAACGATGAAAATCGCAATGCACCGAGACTTGCGAAAATTGCCGAAGACTTAGGAGCAAAGATGATTACTGTACATGGAAGAACAAGGGCACAGCTTTATAACGGTCAAGCAGATTGGAAATTCGTTAGAAATGTTAAAGAGCAAGTAAAAATCCCAGTTATAGTAAATGGCGATATTAAAAATTTAAATGATATTCAGAATGCTCTCAAAGAATCTGGAGCAGACGGAGTGATGATAGGTCGTGGTGCCTACGGTAAACCTTGGCTGATTAATCAAGCAATGAACTTTCTCAGTGGAAGTGAAACTTCTGAGCCAACAGCTTCAGAGAGATTAAGCATCATACTCGAGCATTACGACAATATTCTTGAGTACTATGGAAATGACACAGGAATAAAGATGGCCCGCAAACACATAGGTTGGTACAGTAGCGGGCTTCAAGGCTCATCTGAATTTCGTGTGAGAGTAAATAACATGACAGATAGCACAGAAGTGAAAGAAAATATTATTGGCTTTTTTGGTCAAGAGACACACTAGCTGTACTCAATTCGACTGATCGTATGCCACTACGCTCTCTTCCTCACCAGAGTGTAAATGACAACCATTATCCATCAACCATTCCTCGTCATAAGTTTCAATATCAAAATATTTTTCATATTTATCCACATTATCACAAAGTGAAAGTGCTCTGATCTTATTCATAATCAAACCTGTACCAGCAGGAATTAATCTTCCTACTATAACATTTTCTTTTAATCCACTTAAAGGATCACTCTTCCCGCAGAATGCTGCTTCTGTAAGTACCTTTGTTGTCTCTTGGAAAGAGGCAGCAGAAATAAAGGAGCTAGTTTCAAGACTTGCCCTAGTAATCCCCTGCAGAATAGGAAGATAATGAGTAGGCCGTTTGCCAGAGTTACTCATAGCATCATTTTCCCTATCAACTTCCAGCTTGTCAATGCTTTCGCCAACCAAGTACATAGTATCACCAGGATCAGTAATTTCCACTTTTTGTAGCATTTGTTTTAAGATCACCTCTAAATGCTTATTGTCTATACGAACACCCTGCAATCTATAAACTTGCTGTATTTCAGAAATCATATAGTGCGCTAAAGCTTCTAACCCAAGCACACGTAAAATATCATGGAGATCAGGGTCACCATCCATCAATAGATCACCTTTACGTACAAAATCACCTTCATTGACTATTACATGCTTACTTCTTGATACCAAATATTCAACTGGAGAAATTTGTTCATCTACAGGTTTAATTAATATACTGCGTTTTCCTCTACGGTCTTTTTCAGAAAACGCTACATAGCCATCTATCTCACTAACAATAGCATGCTCTTTAGGACGACGTGCTTCAAATAACTCTATAACCCTCGGTAAACCACCAGTAATATCACGAGTTTTAACTGACTCTCTTGGTGTTCTTGTAATAACATCACCTGCATGAACCTTCTGGCCATCTTGTACATTGAGCACTGCACCGATTGGTATAAAATAACATGCTTCAACGCCACTTGCGAGTGTCATTACTTTACCATTATCGTCAAGCAGCACAATACGAGGACGTAAATTAGCTCCACCAGAATGCAATTTCCAGTCTTTTACTACTTTGCTTGATATTCCTGTAGATTCATCCATCACTTCAGTGATCGAAATTCCATCTTTTAAGTCCTGATAAGACACTGTACCAGTCTTCTCCGTGATAATAGGCAATGTATAAGGATCCCATTCCGCAACTTTATCGCCAATTTTTACTGACCCACTCTCATCTACATAAAGCTTAGCGCCGTAAGGTACACTGTGCTTCAACTTCTCACTACCAAGGCTATCAATCAACACGACTTCACAGGAACGGCTTATCACAATTTTATTTCCGTTTCTATCTATAATTATATTACTATTGTTTAACTTTATTTTAGCATTAATAGAAGCTATAATATTCGAGGATTCAACGCCTCTAGTCATTACTCCACCTATATGAAAAGTACGCATCGTTAACTGAGTACCTGGCTCTCCAACAGATTGAGCAGCTATAACACCAACTGCTTCACCTATTGAAACAATTTTACCAGCTGCAAGGTCTCTTCCATAACATAAAGAACATACACCAGGACTTATTTCACAAGTTAAAGGCGATCTAATTTTTACAACATCAAGACCTGCAATGCTGATTTGCTTTACTTTATCCTCATCAATTAATTCCCCTGCTTTTACTAATAATTCTTTTGTCACTGGGTTATATATATCATTTGCAGCTGTTCTACCCAGCACAACACTCTCTAGAGATGCAACTATAGTACTTCCTTCAACTGTAGCTCTCACAACAAGACCATTTTTTGTTTTACAGTCATGCTTTGTAACTATGCAATTTTGAGATACATCAACTAAACGACGAGTTAAGTATCCAGAGTTTGCAGTTTTAAGTGCAGTGTCAGCTAAACCTTTACGCGCACCGTGAGTAGAATTAAAGTATTCAAATACGTTCAATCCTTCACGGAAATTAGAAATTATAGGTGTTTCTATAATCTCACCAGAAGGTTTGGTCATGAGCCCTCGCATTCCTGCTAGCTGTTTCATCTGTGAAGTAGAACCCCTTGCACCAGAGTTAACCATCATATACACTGAGTTGTACTTACTATTTCCATCATATATAGATATTGCTTTTAACATATCATTAGCTATCATATCCGTACACTTAGACCATTCATCTATAACCTTGTTATACCTCTCACTTCTAGTTATTAGCCCATCTTGATATTGCATAGAGAATTTCTTAATTTCACCCCTCGCGTGATCAACATGTGTAGCTTTAGTTTCAGGTATAACCATATCACAACGACCAAAAGAGACACCAGAAAATGTGGCATACTCAAAGCCAAGTACCATTAATTTATCAGAAAATGCCACTGTAGCACTTTGACCACAGTTACGATATACCAAATCAACTATACCAGTTATTTCCTTGACTGTTAATATCTGATTTATTAGATCGAAGCCTAGATTCTCATGCTTAGGAAAAATTTGCCATAATATTAAACGGCCAGGAGTTGTACAAACAGTTTTATAGTGAGTTTCACCGCTGCTATTAATATACTCCATCCTATACTTTATACTAGAATGAATATGTAAAGTACCATCACTCAAGGAATGCTCAACTTCACAAAAAGCACCAAAAGATGGTAAATTATCTTCCTTAGGTTCTTGTAAAGTCAGATAATATATACCAAGTACTATATCTTTACTAGGAACTATAATCGGTCTGCCATTAGAAGGACTTAAAACGTTATTAGTGGACATCATCAACACCCTAGCTTCAAGCTGAGCTTCCAATGAAATTGGCACATGCACTGCCATTTGATCACCATCAAAATCAGCATTAAACGCCGTACAGACAAGCGGATGAAGCTGTATTGCTTTGCCTTCAATAAGGATTGGCTCAAAAGCCTGAATACCAAGTCTATGTAGCGTAGGCGCTCTATTCAACAAAACAGGATGCTCTTTTATTACCTCTTCAAGCATATCCCAAACTTCTGGTTTTTCTGCTCTTATCAACTTACTAGCAAACTTAATAGTTGGAGCCATACCATACATCTTAAGCTTTGAGTAAACAAAAGGTTTGAATAGTTCAAGAGCCATTCTTTTTGGTAATCCACACTGATTTAGTTTCAAAGTTGGACCAACAACTATTACAGAACGTCCAGAGTAGTCTACTCTTTTTCCTAAGAGGTTCTGGCGAAAACGACCCTGTTTTCCTTTTAACATATCACTAATGGACTTTTTATATCCAACAGCACCAGCTTTATTTACCAAAGTATTACGACGACTATTATCAAAAAGAGAATCAACTGCTTCTTGTAACATCCTTTTTTCATTACGAATCATAATCTCAGGAGGATTTAAGCTCAACAATTTCCTCAACCTGTTATTTCTATTAATAATAGTCCTATAATGATGATTCAGATCAGAAACTGCAGGACGACCACTCTCAAGCGATACCAAAGGACGCAAATCAGGTGGTAAAATAGGTATAGTTGTAAGTATCATCCACTCAGGCCTATTTCCAGATTTAATGAAGTTTTCAACAATACGCAATCTCTTTATAATTTTCTTTCTTCTTATCTCAGAAGCAACAGATTCTAATTCTAGTCTTAAATCCTTCCTAATTTCATGTAAATCGAGGCGCGTTAGCAACTCTCTTATAGCTTCAACACCTTGCATAGCTACAAAACTATCGATCCCATAGCTATCTTTAGCTTCATTATAAGCTTTTTCACTAATAATCTCACCTTTTTCAAAAGGCGAAACAAGAGGATCCATTACGATATAATTATCGCTATATAAAATATTCTCAATATCTCTGAGAGACATATCCAATAATGCTCCAATTCTTGAAGGAAGCGATTTCAAAAACCATATATGAGCAACAGGAGATGCAAGCTCTATATGACCCATCCTTTCTCTTCTTACTTTAGAAGATGTAACTTCTACTCCGCATTTTTCGCATATGCGACCTCTGTGTCTTCTTTTTTTGTATTTTCCACATAAACATTCATCGTCATTGACAGGGCCAAAAACCTTAGGGCAAAATAATCCACCTTTCTCAACTTTGAACGTACGATAATTTGCAGTTGAAACATCTTCTATCTCACCACAAGATATACGCTTAATACTTTCAGGGCTAGCAATCGATATGCTAACCTCATTAAAAGGTTGTGCAATGTTAGTGTGAGATATATCTTCAACCACTACATCATTTTGCTTTAAATCTACATTTAAACATAAAGAACGTAGTTCTTTTATCATCACATTAAAGGATTCAGGAATTCCACATTCAAAATTACTGTCACCTTTTATTATCGATTCATAAATCTTAACTCTACCATTAATATCATCAGACTTCACAGTTAACATTTCCTGCAAAGTATAAGCAGCACCATAGGCTTGTAATGCCCAACATTCCATTTCACCAAAACGCTGACCACCAAAATGAGATTTTCCTCCAAGAGGTTGTTGAGTAACCAAACTATAAGGCCCTACTGAACGCGCATGAATTTTACCATCAACCAAGTGGTGCAACTTAAGCATGTACATGTAACCAACTGTAACCTTGCGGTCGAATTTTTCACCACTGCAACCGTCATATAATACAGCTTGTCCAGAGTTATCTAAACCAGCAAGTTCAAATAATTTTGCTATTTGTTCATCTTTTGGACCCTCAAATACAGGTGCAGCAACAGGAACGCCATCACGTAATTTGCGTGCAAATTCAATGAGATTATTATCACTAATATTACGAATATCATTACAGATAGATACGTTACTGCCATAGCTATAAACCTCAATCAGGAAGTTACGTAAATTGCTGTATGAACTTTTACAAGAGTTCAAATAGTTCTCTACTAACTCATTCAACTCGTCATTTAGTGCATTCTTATTAGGTGTATTTAAAACAGAAGCCGTTATTTCATCATCATCAATATTTTCAATTTTTTTATTATCAAGGTATGCTACTGCAAATTGTGTAAAATTATCATCGTTAAGGGACCTAATTCCCTTGCAAAAAGCACTTTTGATCTTATTGATCTCATCGAGAATATTACTTACCTTTTCCCCTAATTTTCTACAAGCCCAACCTACATGCGTTTCCAGTATTTGCCCTACATTCATTCGTGAAGGAACACCAAGAGGGTTAAGAATAATATCAACAGGAGTACCATCTTCCAAATAAGGCATATCTTCCACTGGCACAACTCGAGAAATCACACCTTTATTTCCATGTCTACCAGCCATTTTATCCCCTGGTTGCAGACTATGTTTCACAGCAATGAAAACTTTTACTGACATCGACACACCTTGAGGCAGGTCATAACCTTCATGTAATTTTTCTACTTTTCGCTTAAACTGTGCTATTGCATGTGACACTTTTTCATCAAAATCTTTTTTTAAGCTCTTAACTTGCTCAGAAATGGATTGGTTTTTTAATCCTATACCCCACCATTGCTCACGTTCAATAGAGTCAAATTTTTCTCGATCTTGAGAACCAGAATTAATAAGAAGTTTCTTCAGTTCATCATAGAAATATTCACTAGTAACATTGATTATATAATCTCGCTCTTCCTCAAAGTCATTTATCTCTTTTTGTTTGATGAGTAATGCCCTTTCATTTTCTTCAACCCCCCTGCGTGTAAAGACTTGTACATCAATTACTGTCCCTTCAACATCTGGAGATGTATATAAAGAGGAATCCGCACAATCGAATGACTTTTCACCAAAAATTGTCATCAATAACTTCGTTTCAGGAGGCAATGAAAGAGAAGGTTTAGGTGTAACTTTACCTACCAGAATATAGCCTGGACCAACTCTTGTACCAATTTTCACTATACCACTATCATCCAAGTGATATAGATTTTCTTCATTAACACCAGGTATAGCACGAGTTATTTTTTCTGATCCTAAAGGGGTATCATGTACAACACAGTCAAATTCTTCTATATGAATAGAAGTAAAGAGATCTTTTTTAACAACTTCACTAGAAATAATAATAGAGTCTTCAAAATTATAACCTTGCCAAGACATAAAAGCGACTAGCAAATTTTTACCAAGCGCCAACTCACCACTGTTAATTGCAGGACCATCAGCTATTACATCACCCTTTTTAACATAATCACCTACGCACACTAGCGGTCTTTGATTAATACAAGTATTATGGTTAGAACGCTGAAATTTCCTTAGATGATAAATATCTACGTCCAAGTAGTTAACACTTTCTTTATCAAAAGCACGTATAACTATAGAGTTACTATCAGAACTATCAACTATGCCATCGCGTTTTGCTAAAACTACAGCACCAGAGCCAGAAGCTACAAAAGACTCCATACCAGTAGCAACCAGAGGAGCGGTAGGCTTCAATAAAGGTACGGCCTGACGTTGCATATTTGAGCCCATTAATGCTCTATTAGCATCATCATTTTCTAAAAATGGAATCAAGGAAGCTGCAACTGATATTACCTGCTTAGGAGATACGTCAATGTAACTAACTTGGTCGCTACTTACCATGACGAAGCTACCAGCATATCTACAGTATAGCATGTCATCAACAAAGCAATTATTTTCATCAAGCTTTACGCTAGTGTCAGCTATATGATGTGAGCCTTCGTCTATAGCAGAAAGATACTCAATTTGATCAGTAACAACCCTATTGACTACTTTTCTATAAGGGCTTTCAATGAAACCATATCTATTAATACGCGCGTATATAGCTAAGCTGTTGATTAACCCTATATTTTGCCCTTCAGGAGTCTCAATAGGGCAAATTCTTCCATAATGAGTTGGATGAACATCACGCACCTCAAATCCTGCCCGTTCTCTTGTTAAACCGCCAGGACCTAACGCGGATAACCTTCTTTTATGTGTTATTTCAGATAACGGATTAGTCTGATCCATAAATTGAGATAATTGAGAAGAATTGAAGAAATCTCTTAAAACATTAGTTAACACTTTTGGATTAATAAAATCAGATGGAGAAACTTTATCTAAACTAGAAGTGGACATAGAATCAACTATTGCGCGTTCCAATTTCAACAACCCAGTTCTAAATTGATTTTCTATAAACTCTCCAACTGATCTTACTCTTCTGTTTCCTAAATGATCAATATCATCTACAGATCCTTGACCGTCACGTAACAATACTATTTTTTTCACAATTTCAATAATATCTTCATGCGTTAAAACAGTTAAATCCTCATCATAATTTAATCCAAGGTAAGAGTTAAGCTTCAACCTACCAATGTTAGACAAATCATAATATTCCGGACTGAAGAAAAGATTACGGAAAAACTCTTCTACTATCTCTAAAACAGGAACTTCACCAGGACGCAAAACTCTATATATTTCATATAGTGCATCCTGATAAGACATGTTTTCATCTAAGAAAAGCGTATTTAATATATAAGGTCCAACAAACAAATTATCTATGTTCAACACTGATATTTCATCTACAGATAATAACTCAAGCTTCTTTATGTCTTCCAGCTTTATAGATTCACCAGCAGATAAAATTTTCGTAGAGCTAGCACTATCCATTAAATCTTCTGCGAGGAATAAACCACATATAGAATTAAAAGGAACCAGATACTCTTTCAATTCATTATCATATAGCTTTTTAGCTAGTCTTGAGGTAATACGAACGTTAGCTTTAAGCAGCACATTACCCTCAATATCCATTAAGTCGAAAGGCAGCCTCACTCCTTTAAATTTATCAGGAACAAAAGGCACTTTCCAACCATCTTTATGTTTTACATACTTTATTTTCTCATAAAATCTATCGAGTATATCATTATTTGATAGACCCAACGCCTTTAATAAAACTGAAATTGGCAATTTTCTTTTTCTATCAACACGAAAATACAAATGGTCTTTAACATCAAATCCAATATCAAGCCAAGAACCCCTATAAGGAATAATTCTAGCAGAATAGATCAATTTACCAGAATTGTAAGTTTTTCCCCTATCGCTATCAAAAAATACACCAGGAGACCTATGCATTTGTGAGACGATAACTTTTTCCACACCATTAATGATGAAAGTGCCTTTATCAGTCATCATAGGCAACCCACAAAAGTGGACTTTCTGCTCTTCTATAGATTTTACAACGGTTGCAAGTTTAGAATGATCTCCACTCTCTTTAATCGATTTATATTCATCAAGAGAAATACCATCCTGCATAACAACAAGACGTATAGAAGCAATAACCTGAGCAGAAAAAGTTACACCACGCTTTATACACTCAGATTCATCATACTTAGGATCATCTACCCTACAACTTATAAACTCAATAGTAGCGCTACGCAAAGGATCATTTATTGGAAAGATTGTATGAAAGATAACTTCAAGTCTTTCATTACCCTTATTCTTAGGAGTAAAAGAATCATATGATTCTTTTTGAACCTTAACCAAATCCAATAAAGAATCTTTTAAATCAATCGACCTAGAATAAGAAACTCTAGGAACAAAAGCACCAGAAGCGTACATATAAGAAGAATCAACCATTAAAATACCCCAAACTAATTAAAAGAGCTATATCAATATAAAATTAATACATTAAATATTATTCAAGCTCCACTTTAGTTGCTCCTGCTTCAATAAGTTTTTGCTTGATTTTTTCTGCTTCGTCTTTAGGAACATTAGCAGTCAAATCTTTAGGTAAAGATTCAACCAACTCTTTTGCTTCTTTTAAACCCAATGTAGAATTAACCTCTCTCACAGCTTTAATAACTCCTATTTTTTTACTCGCATCAATTTCTTTAATCACAACTTTATACTCAGCTTTTTCTTGAGCAGCAGGAACAGCAGCATTATCACCAATAGGCGCCCCAGCACCAACAGCTCCACCAAGAAAAGAACCAGCAGGCAACCCTATTTTCTCTTCTAAAACTTTTACAAGTTCAGAAGCCTCTAATAGGTTTAAAGATAATATCTTATCAACCAAATCACTTGTTACATTACTCATAATTACCACCTTACTTAACAACAAATTTATTTTTTAGAACTATAATAATCCAAAACTCTCATAAGCCTCATAGAAGATGAATTAATAGACAACGCTAACCGAGCAGGAATATCATAAGATATTAAACGCATAATTTTAACACGCAATTCATCCAGAGAAGGCAACTTAGCCAGTTTATTAACATCTTCCACTGTTAACAATTCATTTAAATGAGCTGCGCAAATCACAGACATTTTTTCTTTGTTAGCATTAGTAAAATCAACTATTAATTTTGCAGCTTCTACTATGCCACTAGAGTATATAATAGCAACAGGACCGGAAAATTTGCCTGATAAATAAGAGAATTTACCAGTCCTTTCCAAAGCCAAGCGCGCTAGAGTGTTTTTAACTACTAATACCCCACCTGCTATAGACTTCAGACTATTCCTCAGAGTTAATGAATCATTAGCATTTATAGATTTAAAATTTACTAATATCAAGAAATCATTATTTACAAATACGTTTATTGTGCTCTGTATAAATTCATCCTTATCTTTACGCTTCACGGTATCACTCCCTTAAATTATATCTTCCACTTTGCCTATCTTATAAGCTTTACCCATAGTTGAATTTAAAAAAACACCCTTAAAGTAAATTCCTTTCGCAGAAATAGGTTTATTATCTTTAATTACTTTAAGAAAGGCTTTTAAATTTTCTAGCAAGTCATCAATATCAAATTTAATATTTCCTAATTTACCATGAATAACACCATTTTTATCTGTTCTAAATTTTACCTGACCAGACTTAATGGTTTTAATAGCTTCTGCAATGTTAGAAGTCACAGTACCAAATTTAGGGTTAGGCATCAGCCCTTTAGCACCCAATACTTTTGCAATAGGAGTGATTTTTGCCATAAAATCAGGAGTAGTAATGCACCAATCAACATCTAACTTTCTACCTTTCTTTATTTCTTCAACTAAATCCTCTCCTCCTGCAATATCAGCACCAGCTTTTTCAGCTTCTAATAAATGTTTATCTTGAGCGAAAATAGCTACTTTAATATTCTTCCCGATACCTTTAGGCAAAACTACTGTACCACGCACCTGCTCTTCAGATTTACGTGAATCTACGCCTAAATTGACCGCAATATCAACTGATTCATTAAATTTTGCTGAAGCAGACTCAACAATCTTCCTCAAACACTGCTTAGGATTATCATTATATGTATTCATTTACCTAACCTTCCACAACTTCTATACCCATAGATTTTGCAGTGCCTACAACCATTTTCACTGCTGAATCTTCATTATCCACTTTCATATCAACCATCTTGCACTTTGCTACTTTAATTATAGCAGACATAGGTAATTTAGCCACTAATTCTTTACCAGGATTACCAGAACTTTTACTTAATTTAGCCTCCTGCTTAAGTAAATAAGCCACAGGCGGACCGCTGACAGTAAAATCATGAGAGCGATCATCCTTTATGGAAATTCGCACTGTTACTAAATCGCCTACTTTATAATTAGCGTTAGCAGCACTAGTAACTTTATTAAAAGCTTCACAAAACTTAGGAACAGGTATACCACGTGGACCAAGTACTGAAGCAATTTTCGGTCCTGGAACTGCTTTCCCAGCTTCCATAAGTAAGTTAATCTTAGCAACTATAACACTCATAATTAATCCTCTATTTTCTCTACTTGAGCCAGATCAAGCTCTATTATTGTCGGCTTACCTAAAATCGATACTTCCACATTAATAATTTTTTTCTCATCGTTTACCATATTTACCTTACCAGTAAAATTTTGAAAAAGACCATCATTAATTTTCACTTTTTCACCTTTTTCATAACCATAACCTAACTTCTTTGTCTCTTGAGCATTATAAAGTGCATTACACATTGAGTGAATCTCATCATCCAAAATCACCTTTGGAATATTACCGTTTTTCAAAAATCCATAAACCTTAAGAGATTTTGGTATATTATTGATAAAATTCAATACTTCATCGCATAAATTCACGTATAAAAAGACATAACCAGGAAAGCATTTCCTTCGTGTAGCAATTTTCTTAGATTTCAACTCTACTTCACTTAGCTCTTCATATGGAATAAAAACTTCCTTAAAGTAATCATTAACACCCAATCTCATAGAATTTTCTAATATATGTTGGCGCACTTTCTCTTCACAATTAGAAGCAACTCTCAAGATATACCATTTATACCTATTAAATTCTTTACACTTTAAACTTATCTCATCATCTAAAATCATCTCAAAATTACCAGATTCGCCACTGCAGAATCCAGGCGTTTGATTCAAAATATTTTTGCTTTCATCACACAGATGCATATACACATACACTTCACATAATTCTTTTATATCAGACTTTGAATTACATACCGTTTGATAAGGAATAAACACTTCCTTAAAATAAACAGCATTACTTACCAATTCGCGTATACCTTGCTCATATCCATAACCAACTTTAATGATATACCATTTATATTCACATTCCATAAATAATTCCAAATAAAGCCTTAATTACGTAAAGAGACATAAAATCCACAAAACAGAAGAAAATCGAAAAGCATAATATAACAATCATCACAACAAATAGAGATGACAACACCTCCTGTTTCTTTACCCAAGCAATTCTTCGTATTTCTTGCTTTATATCACAGAAAAAACCACACAAACTTTTTAACATTTCCACCACAACATTAATGCAGGAGCGATAGGAATTGAACCTACAACCTCTGGTTTTGGAGACCAGCGCTCTACCAATTGAGCTACACTCCTATAACTCAAACTCTCACTCCAAAATTTCAGAAACAACACCAGAACCAACAGTTCTACCGCCTTCTCTTATCGCAAAACGCAATCCCTTATCCATTGCTATCGGTACTTGCAATTCTACTTCTACACTCACATTATCTCCTGGCATTACCATCTCCTTCCCATCTAGCAATTTTATGCTCCCAGTTACATCCGTTGTCCTTAAATAAAACTGTGGCTGGTAATTCGCAAAAAATGGTGTATGCCTTCCTCCTTCCTCTTTCTTTAATATATAAACCTCCGCCTTAAACTTTCTATGCGGTGTTATCGTCCCCGGTTTCGCTAATACTTGCCCTCTCTCCACTTCTTCTCTTTTTGTTCCTCTTAACAATATTCCTACATTGAGCCCTGCACTTCCCTTATCCAGCAACCTCTTAAACATCTCAACACCTGTGCATATCGTCTTTTGCGTCGCTTTCAGACCTATTATCTCTATCTCTTCTCCCGTCTTTATCTCTCCCTTCTCTATTCTTCCTGTTACCACTGTTCCTCGCCCCGATATCGAAAATACATCTTCGATTGGCAATAAAAATGGTAAATCCACAGGCCTTGGTGGAACCGCTACATATTCATCTAACTTTTCCATCAATTTGTCTATTGATTTCTTTCCATATTCGCTGCTGTCATCCTCCAGCGCCTTGAGTGCTGAACCAACCACCACAGGCACTTCATCCCCTGGAAATCCGTATCTACTCAGTAATTCCCTCACTTCCATTTCTACTAAATCTATCATATCAGCATCAGCAACATCAGCTTTATTTATATACACCACGATATATCCAACACCTACCTGCTTCGCCAGCAATATATGCTCTCTCGTTTGTGGCATTGGCCCATCAACCCCCGACACTACCAATATCGCCGCATCCATCTGTGCTGCACCTACTATCATGTTCTTTACATAGTCAGCGTGTCCAGGACAATCAACGTGTGCATAATGCCTTTTTTCCGTCTGATACTCAACATGCGCTGTTGCTATCGTTATCCCCCTCTTCCTTTCTTCTGGCGCTTTATCTATCTGATCGTACGCTACAAAATTTCCATAATGCTTCGTTATCGCCGCTGTTAACGTCGTCTTCCCATGATCCACATGTCCTATTGTTCCCACATTTACATGCGGCTTTCCAAATGCTTCCACTACTGCTGTCATAATTATTACCCTTAATTATACTCTAACTTTAACTCATCAACCACATATTGTGGCACTTGCTCATAACAAGAAAAATGCATACTATACTGCGCCCTTCCCTGAGACATAGAACGCAAAACGTTGATATAACCAAACATATTTGCAAGGGGTACCGAAGCAGTAATTATTTTACTATTATTACCTAAATCGAGCATATCAGCAACATTTCCTCTTCTACTATTTATATCACCCATAACATCACCCATATATTCTTCAGGAGTAATGATTTCAACTTTCATTATAGGCTCCAGCATTTTTGGACCAGCTTTATTTGCCATCTCTTTAAAAGCACCTTTAGCAGCAAGTTCAAAAGCTAAAGGACTAGAATCAACCTCATGAAAAGCACCATCAAGAAGGGTAGCCTTAAAATCAATCAACGGAAATCCCGAAATTATACCACCTTCTTTTATCAACTCCAAGCCATTTTCTACCCCAGGAATATACTCTTTTGGAATAGCACCACCTACAATTTTACTTTCAAATTGAAACCCAGAACCAGGCTCAAGAGGTTCAAATTTTATTTTAACCTTAGCAAACTGACCAGCTCCACCAGATTGTTTTTTATGAGTGTAATCAATTTCAACAGATCTAGTGATAGTTTCACGATATGCAACCTGAGGAGCACCGACGTTAGCCTCAACGTTAAATTCGCGCTTCATTCTATCAACAATAATCTCAAGATGGAGCTCACCCATGCCTTTCAATATAGTCTGGCCACTTTCCGCATTTACTGACATTCTCAAAGAAGGATCTTCTGCAACCAACCTATTTAGAGCAATACCTAATTTTTCCTGATCTGAAGTGGTTTTAGGTTCCACAGCAATTTCAATAACAGGCTCAGGAAATTCCATACGCTCCAATAATATAGGAAAATCAACAGAACATAAAGTATCTCCGGTGGTTGTTTTCTTTAGCCCAACTAAAGCAACTATATCTCCAGCCCTAGCCTCAGTTATATCTTCTCGGTTATTTGCATGCATAAGTAACATTCTGCCAATCCCTTCAGTTTCGTTTTTTAACGCATTTGAAGCGGTAGATTTAGACTTTAATTTACCAGAATAAATACGGATAAACGTCAAGCTGCCTACAAATTTATCCGTCATCACTTTAAATGCAAGAGCAACAAATTTCTCTTTTTCTGAAGGTTTGACCTCAATTTTCTTTTCTGAATCTTTAGGATCAATTCCAACAATTACATCAACATCAATAGGAGAAGGTAAAAAGTCAACCACACCATCTAAAAGTGGTTGTACGCCTTTATTTTTAAAAGCTGATCCACACAACACAGGAACAAATTTTCCTTTAATGGTCCCATTTCTCACGCATTTTTTCAGTAAATCCACTGGCAGATCATTAGACTCAAAGTAAGTATTCATCGCTTCATCATCCATCTCAGCTGCAGCATCTAATAAAAGATTTCGATATTCTTGAGCCTTATCAAGCAAATCAGAAGGAATATCTTCATAAGAAAATTTAGCGCCCAACGTTTCTTCTTGCCATATAATGGCTTTCATAGAAATAAGGTCAATTATACCTTTGAAATCTTTCTCACTCCCTATTGGTAAATGAATAACTAAAGGTGCTGCACCAAGCTTCGTCTTTATCATATCAACACATCGATAAAAATTTGCCCCTATTCTATCCATCTTATTAACAAAGCAGATACGAGGAACGCTATATTTATCAGCTTGACGCCACACTGTCTCAGATTGAGGTTCAACTCCAGCAACTCCATCAAATACAGCAACTGCACCATCCAAAACTCTTAAAGATCTCTCAACTTCAATAGTGAAATCAACGTGACCAGGAGTGTCTATTATATTGACCCTATGATCATTCCAAAAACATGTTGTTGCAGCAGATGTGATTGTAATACCACGCTCTTTTTCTTGCTCCATCCAATCCATAGAAGCTGCACCATCGTGCACTTCACCAATTCTATTTTGCTTACCAGTATAAAATAAAATACGCTCTGTTGTGGTAGTCTTACCAGCATCTATGTGAGCCATTATCCCTATATTTCTGTATTTAGATATTCCAATTTCCATATCACAATTAATTAGCTAACATTAAAAACGAAGATGAGAAAATGCCTTATTAGCTTCAGCCATTTTATATCTTTCTTCGCACATCTTAAACGCACCACCGCGTTTATTATAAGCATCCAGTATTTCAGATTGCAAACAATCAACAGTGGTTTTTCCACTCTTTTTTCGAGCGGCAGAAGTTGCTTTAGCAATCCACCTTAACGCTAAAGAAACCGCTCTATCTTGTCGAACTTCAACAGGTACTTGATAAGTTGCACCACCAATGCGTCGAGAACGCACTTCTATAGAAGGAGTAACATTTCCTACTGCTGTCTCAAAAATTGATAACCCACCTTCGCTTATTTTCTTTTCAGCTAAAGACAAAGCGTCATAGATAATCTTTTCTGCAGTAGATTTTTTACCACATTTCATGATTGTATTAATGAAACGCATCAGCAAAACACTGCCGTAACGCGAATCAGGACTTATTTCTCTTTTTTTTGCTTTATTCCGACGAGCCATAAACTTTAACCAGATTTCTTTACACCATATTTTGAACGAGCTTTCTTTCGATTTTGCACACCACGCAGATCAAGGGCACCTCTTATTATGTGATAACGCACACCTGGCAAATCTTTAACCCGCCCACCACGTATCAAAACAACAGAGTGTTCTTGTAAATTATGACCTTCACCAGGTATATAAGCCGTCACTTCACCATACCCACTAATTTTTACTCTGGCTACTTTACGGAGTGCTGAGTTAGGCTTTCTAGGAGTTGTAGTATACACCTTAGTGCAAACACCTCTCCTTTGAGGGTTGCTTTCTCCCAAAGCTGGTACCTTTTTCTTATGGGTCAATCCTAATCTACCCTTACGTATTAATTGATTTATCGTAGGCATATGTTATAAACTCAAGCTCATTAAAATAACTAAGTTTTTAGTTATAAAATAATAAACCTCAATAGTCAATATAAAAATAAACATTACTACTCTAATAATTAAGCTCAACTGCCTTGAAAGCCATCAGTAGACTTCTTGCACTACCTCCCAAGCCACAACTGTCATTCAGTAGAAACGAAAAAATTACTTTACAAGCTTCGCCAGCCCCCTTATCATGAAACTGAAGCTATTTATTTATCTTCTCTGCACAGATTAAATGACAAAAAAACTCACGTATCTGGCGTATCATGTTTAATTTTTTGCACTATGTGCACTCTATGTCTTTATAAAATTTCTAGGTTTTTACCTAATATAAGCTGAAATGCGCTTATAAAGCATTTAAAACATTAAAAAACGCCAGCTTAAAAAATGGATAGTGAATAACTAGCTACCCTAGGGTTTCTTTTGCCTTTTTTTCTGTTTAGTAAATTTCTTAACGTTTATAATTTAGATTAGTTGCGGTTTAAAAGCAGCCAAATCGCGGTTATTAAGTGTTTAGAATAAAAAAACGCCATACTTGAAAGTATAATGTAAGTAATTAGCCAACCACGGGGCTTCTTTTGCCTTTTTTTTATTTGGTAAATTTCTTAAATATTTATGGCTAAACGACAATCGTCATCACGCTACGTGTTAGCGGGATCTAGAGATACCGCGGCGGTATGACGTGGACTGCTGTCATTCCGCTACGTGTTAGCGGCTAAGATACCGCGAATGAATCGCGGTATGACGGTTCGTGGCGGTATGACGTAAAGCTCGCGTTAGCTATACTTTTATGCTCACCAACTTAGCTGGATCCAAGTAGTCAAGCTACTTGGATCTGCAAATTGCAATGTTCGTACAGCTGCGTGCTTGACACCGGGATTTAGTGCAGCTACCCTAAACTGGAAGCTCATCTTGCTATTCTTGGCTGAAAGGAACATATTTTTAGAATAATGAAAACAATCAGCACTTTAATTCAAGAAGGATCGGAGTTATTATCGTCACATAAAGTTGAATCACCACATTTAGATTGTGAAATCATCATGCAGCACGTACTTGGAGTGGAAAGATCATTCATAATTATGAACCATGCTGATCAAGTGCCGATGGAGAAAGAACTTTTATTTTGGAAATTAACAAAAAAAAGAGCGGAAAGATATCCAATATCGCAAATAATAGGTAATCGTGAATTCTGGAGTAAAAATTTTATAGTTAACCAGCATGTTTTGGATCCAAGACCAGATAGTGAAACATTAATCTCAACAGTGTTAAAATATTACCCAAATAAAAAGCAGAGACTAAAAATTGCAGATTTTGGTACAGGCACAGGTTGTTTATTGATATCCGTACTTAGTGAGCATGAATATGCCGTTGGTATCGGTTTTGAAAAAAGCTTGGAAGCATACAAAGTTGCCTATCAGAACACAAAGAAACATGATCTTCTCAGCAGAGCCAAAATATTTCCAAGCTCATGGACAGAGTGCAGAGGTTCATTTGATCTGATAATTAGCAATCCTCCATATATTAAAAGAAGCAAATTAAAAGACTTACAAGCCGAAGTGCAAAAAGAGCCAAGAATTGCTCTTGATGGTGGAATTGATGGTTTAAACTGTTACTTGAGTATTTTTCCAATATTGAAAAAGTGCCTTAAAAAAAATGGGTTTGCAATATTGGAGATAGGTGAAGATCAAAATGATATTGACAAAATAATACCCTCATACAAATTAGCTTTTCAGGAATATGTACATGATTTGGCAGGAATGAAGAGGTGCATTGTTATGCAAAAAACATAGCTAATGTTTTCTTCCTTCATCCCATATTATCCTATGTCATCCCAGCACCCTCTAGCTAGTCATCCAAGTAGCGTGACCACTTGGATCTATATTTACTATGGTCAAGGCATAGGATGACAGGAACGGTTTTATGCATTTTTTAAAAGGGCAACATGTTTAAGCTTTGCTGGCAAAGTGGAAAGTAAGGCCAGCCTCTATACCGTGTGTGTAAAACAATGTATTACCTATATTTATATCTTCTTTTGCTGCATTTGCTGGTTTACTCTGATCATCAAGCTTCTTTTTACCCCTGTTATTAGGATCATCTATAATTTCTCCAAGCGCATCCGTTGTAAGTTTAAGACCATCACCAATAACACCACCAATAGCACCAAAACCTCTATATCCGATATGCATATTTACATCTTCGTTTATGTGATAATCAAGGCCAGCTTTTAATTGACCTGCGGGTCTTATTGACGATTTTTCAAACATTGTCATTCTTGTTGCACCGACTCCAACCCCAACATAAGGAGAAAAAGAGAAACGGTCACTCTTCCAATAATGATAAACATTTGCCATTAGAGACATGTTTTCAATTTGGTCATGATTAACTGTAGCACTATAGATATAAGTTTTTTTACCAGCATCCTTACCAATGTCCTTTAGGTATGAAACAGTTATTTGACTACTTGTTAAACCAACATTATCCACTTTTACAGAAGAATACATCCCTTCCAATTCAGCTCTATAGCTGTTGTTACCCAATTCTCCTGTGTAACCAAATGCCACATTTGCAGCAAAAGGTGGATTATAATCTCCTTTATACTCACTTAGTGACTGACCTTTTGTGTTCTGAGCATCCCTGTCATTTATAGACAAATTTTTGATATCTGTAGTGCTTGTTTTTAGTTCACCCATGCCATTAAAAAATTGACCATAATACCCACTACCAAAGTAAAACCCTTCTGTTTCACTCGCAAAAGATTGTTGTGACAACAATAAAGCAAGTGCTGTAACCGCTAATGTTTTTTTACTAATCATTACTACTCCCCTAGTTAAAATAGCTAATCTAATACTAATTAATTAAAAATGGCTTAATATGAAAAACCTAATTATTTGCATAACTTGCACTTTTCTGAGCTAAAAATAGGCAAAGTTAACCTTACTTCTCGTCATTTTTTAATTTATCCTCATCTTCAAATTCATCCTCCTCTTCTTCGTCATCAAACCCATCATCGCTCCTATCCTCATCTTCCTCGTCATCATCTTCAAACTTATCGTCGATATCTTCATCATCAATATCTTCGTCTGCAAATTCATCTGATTCATCATATACTGCATCTTCGGTTTTAGTTTCAGCAGGATAATCAACTGAATTAGGTCCCTCAAGAACATTATTCCCCTCGTTATTAACCTTATCTTTGCTCGCAGCGGCAGAAAGAACTTTGTTTGGGTCATATGGTTCTTGTGTAGGCACACGAGTTTGTTTGAGCAGCCTTCTTGTGAAGGTGGTATCACTGTAGTACAAAATTTTCTTTGATTTAATTGGGTAAGTCGACTCTATTAAAATTATCTGATCGTCACGTGGCAACATAATAACTTCTTGAGGCAATAGCAATGCTCTCTGTATTTCAGAGATATGTAATGACCTTGAAGCAGGATTTAAATCTAAAAATTTAGGCTTATTCAACGATTCTTGTTGTACAGTTTTGTTTCCTATAAGTTGCGATATTAAATTAGCTGTTTCAATATTATTGGCTGCAAAAGTTATTCTGTAAGTCGAGTTTGACAAAAAGGAGTTCATCCCTGCTTCTTCGTATATTCCTTTGAGCTGCTCAGTATCTTGAACAATTAAGAATAACCTAACTCGATAACCACGAAAATATGCAATACCTGTTTGAAATTGCTCCATTTTTCCAAGTGTAGGAAACTCATCCATTAAAAACAATACGCCATAAGGCTCGTCATCCGATGGCAATTTTCTACATAAAAACTCAGTTGCCTGTTGGTAAAAAACCTGCATTAAAGGCCTGAGCCTAGTCAAGTTGTCAGGAGTTAAACCAACATAAACTGTAATTTTCTTCTTTTTAAAATCTAGAATATTAAAATCACTTGACGCAGTTGCAGTATCAATCAATGGGTTTGCCCACAATTCAAGTGATGAGTTCATGGTTGATACAACACCTGACCTTTCTTTATCAGCTTTTTGTAAAAAAGCTGCAATATTCATATATGCTACAGGGTGTAGTATTTTACCCATTGTATCAAGAGCAACAGCAAGATTATAAACCACGTCATCACTACGCATCGTACGCACAACTTCACCAAAAGATTTAACTTTCTCTGGTGCAGCAAGTAAGTATAATACCACTCCAACAAATAAGCTTCTTGCTTCATTCTGCCAAAAGTCTTGTTCAGGCATGATTAGGTTAGCTATTTTCTGCACATCGTCAACCATCTGCCCAGGTTTTTCACTAATCCATTGTAATGGATTGTAACAGTGACTTATTCCATCTGGCTGCGCTGGATTCCATACGTATACTTTTTGTCCTTGTCGTTCTCGCCAACCACTTGTTATTTCATAGTTTTCTAATTTTATGTCGTGTACAATTACCGAGTCAGTCCAAAATAATAAATTAGGAATTACAAAGCCAACACCCTTACCAGAACCTGTAGGTGCAAATAACAATGCATGCTGAAACCCATCAGAAATGAAGTATCCTCTTTTATCTTTACCAAGCAATAATCCCTTTTTGCTTCTTAATCCTGCTTTTCGTATGTCTTTCTCTGATGCCCACTGCGAATCTCCATGAAGTGATTCCTTCTTTTTAAATGGTCGCCACTCAATTATCCTTTCTCTTAAATTCCATAAGATAATCATTAAAACAATGATAGGCAGTGCAGAAGATATAATTAATGTGATTTTGAGCTCAAGGCTATATAACTCTGGATGATGCCAACAATATTGTATATGATCAAAAATCGTTGGCCAAAGAGCTTGAGGGAAAGGCGTCAAACTAGGATTAATTGCCTTAAAATCCACAGCATCCGGACCATCAGCAAACAGAACAAACAATATACCAGATAGATAGAAGCAAAACTCAAGTACGCTAAAAGCTACTACACCTCCTATGAGAATATTACGTAGGTGATTTCCATTACTCATAAACTACTCTTCCTTAACTTATGTATAAATTTAAGCATTTTCGCTCGCAGATCTAGTAAATAATATCTCAGAAATGCTTCTTTTGCCCCCACCGGTTCTTTTTAGCTGAATAACAATATCAATCACATTTCTAATGTATGGTATAATTTGGTCTGGAGGAATGCCAAGATTTGCCTGCATAACCATCAATTTTATTTGCTCAAGGGCCATTGTTGGACTATCTGCATGAAGGGTTGATATTGATCCAGGGTGACCAGTATTTATCGCCCTGAGAAAACTAAAAGCTTCCGCTCCACGGAGCTCACCAACTATTATTCTGTCTGGCCTTAAACGTAAGCACGCTTCTATCAAATCTTGAGTGGTTACTTTTGCTCTGCCCTGCCCTCCTTTAGAGGCAATTAGATGGACTTTATTGGGATGATCGTTCAAAACGATTTCCCTTGCATCCTCAACAGTAATAATTCTTTCCTCAGCTGGAATAGCACGCAAAGTAGCATTAGTAAAAGTAGTCTTACCAGTGGAAGTTCCACCACTAATTATAATATTTTTCTTACTTATTACAGCGTATTCTAAAAACTCTTTTATTTTTTTTTGCCTTAACAATAAATCCAAATGACGGTCAACTGGATTATCATTTGCTTCTGTAACAGTTTCAGAAAAAGCCCCCATTTTTTCGTAATCATCGAGTGCTAACTGCATGCTAGAAGGCTTACGAATCGACATGACTACTTTATCAGGTTCACATGCTGGCGGAAATACTATCTGTATACGATAACCATTTGGTAATGTTGCCGAAAGTAACGGCGCTTCTTCGCTAAGTTTTTGTTCTGTAGCTTGAGCAATCAGTCTGCCAAGAGATTTCAAATGGTTAAGATCGAATACTTCTAATTTTTCACACCTTATTTCACCGCGATTTTCAATCCATACTTCCTTTGGCTTATTTATTGATATTTCATTTACGCCTTCTTCTTGAAATATGCCTTGTAATGGCTCCAAATATGTATCAAGTGCAGCATAGTTCATTTCATTGATTTAATATTGCCTGTGGAGGAAATACTATATCTTGGTTAACAAATACTTTCAATGCAGTGCCTTGATCAACATAAATAGTTGGTTTTTTATCTGTATATCTGCCCACTACATCCCGCATATCTTTAGAAAAATCCTCGATTGATTTCCCGATTGCTTCATCATAAACAGACTTGCTTTTTCTTTGAATTTGTTCTAACAGTTGATTTACAATTTCCAGGCTTATATTTACCTCGTCTTCTTCAATTCCTAGTGCTTTTGCTATTTCCTCTTTCATTATTTTTAGTAAATCTTGTCTGCTTTTGGCACTCCGAATTCTTCCGATAGCCCCAAGGCCTAATTTCCATTTGTCACTAGATATCTTCTTTTCTGGGTCAATAATGAGTTGGAGAGAAGAAAAATCTATTTCGGTTGCAGTGATAGACTTTACTGCATCTCTGATAGTTAGCGTATCAACAAGATTAGAAGCCTTTTGCCCTATAACAGCAGAACCAATCGAAACACCAGCAAGTGTCACTGAAGAGAATAACGCACTTACTATTTTGTTATCAACTATTCCTGCTATTCCTGCTCTACCAAGCTCGTCAGTACTAAGTGATGAGATTGCAATATCTATTCCATGTGGCAGAATCACTCTATTCCAGTTTATATTTACACGAGATTTAGCAACATTCGAGTCAAATGAATAACTGCCTATCAATCTTGAGCCTTTAGGTATTAAAACTGTATCACCAGTTTCTGCATAAACATCTCTACTCACCATAGCACGCAGCATTCCTTGCAGATCAGAGTTTATTGCAGTTTCAAGAACAGCATCAATAATTTTACCTTGAGTAATCATTAAACCAAGCTTTCCTACTCTGGTAGCTTTGCTCGATTGTGCTGAAGTGTCGGATAAAATAGCATCAGCAGCCTTGTTCTCTCCACTACCACCTGAAATTGTCAACATCTGTGCACTACGTCTGTCTCTAGGATAACCGCCACCCCCTATTGTAGGAAACGAGGTAGGTAAATTGCCCATAACATTACTAGAAGGAAAATTTTGCTTTGGCAAAATAGGTATATTTGACACAGGAGTTTCTTTTGGTTTCTCTTCTTCTTTTTTCATCACTTCTTCTTTTCTAATTTGTTTTATTTCTGGTATGATTAGTGGTGTAGGAAGAGGAGGTAAGGGTGGTAAGTGATCAGTTATTATTCTTTCAGGAACCATTACATTATCTGGAACTTGTTCCAACTTTCCTTTTAATTCTTGAACGTTTTGCTTTGTTTCCTCTTTTTTAATAACTTCTGAACCCTCTTTAGGAGAAGGACTAAAATAGAGATAATACACTCCACCAACCAGAAGCACTAAAATAATGACCATCAATGCCCTATGACCTTGATTAGAGCCAACTGTTACTACCTTATTCTCTATTTCTGATTCATCTTCTGAATTGTTACGCCTTTCTTTATTCATATTGCATGTACCACAGCTAAAGTGACCTATTTATAATTTCAACTTCACCATCTTCATAACGCATAAATAGCTTTTTATGTACTCCTTTTATTATAACATAATCATCAAATAACAGCCTTTTACAAGGTTTATCCTCCCCTTCTACAAAAATCTGAGGTATTTTATTATTATTTCTAAATTTTAAATAGGTTAAATAACCATCATCAAATAACTCAATCGGAACTATATCCGCATTACCACCTTCATCAATATATGTATAATTGTACTTCGTATCATTTTCTTGTATTATTTTTTCTGGCTTGTCTTTAGTATATTGCATTTGAGTAGGTAAAGAAACCTCATCTAAATCAACATCAAATTCACCTTCTTCTTGAGGATAATAAAAACGTACTACGTAAGATATATCCTTTTCAGCAGAATAATCGTGATCCACTTTCTTAGCATCAGTACCCGGGTATTTATCGTAGTTTGGCCTTGAGATTAAATCAAAAATGTAATTTCTTTTTTTAGTTGTCGTAATAATCATGTTAGTGCGACTACTAACTTCAAATGGCATGATAAGCAATTTATTGTCATAAGGATTAATTTTCCAACTTGATGCATCACCAACAGCGATATTTTTAACTTTTTCTCCTTCCGCAAATTCAATATAAGAATAGTAACCCTGACTAAAAACCACCGTAAATACTTCATTAGGGCTATACACAAAAGTCTTTATTCTACTATCTATAGAAATAGGCTCATTATAATTAATGGATGCGTTTAAATTGCCACTTACAAGTAAAGCTAAAACTAATAATATCCTATACATATTCATCATCTACTCTATATGAAATAACTTGAAATCCTAATGGGTTAATATATCTTTGCTGATCATCCATTTCAAGCGATGCATATCTATATGACATAATAACTATCTTATTTTTTCTCGTAGAACTTCCATCTTTCCGTGTAAATTCCACAAAAAATCTCACCTGAAGAGCATCGTTACCCAACTTTTGAATTGAGCGAATTTTAAATTCACTTTTGGTATCTGAATATAAATTAAAAAGATCATCCATATTCTGCGATCCTACATAATTTCTAAATTCATTATACACATTAGGTGAGGAAAACAACCTCACCTTTGTATAATAGTTATAATTATAATGATATGGATCAAAAACCTCCCTTGCTTTTATATACTCTGAAATAAAATAATCGTTTAGCGCTTCATCTGCAGAATACTGTTTTACTGTGACAGGATCAACCAATTGCACTATTCCTGATTTCTTGTCAATTTCTATAACAAATGGCTCAATAGTGCTACTTGTGCTAATTTTAAATACGACTAATATGCTGATAGAGGTCGTTGCTAATAATATTAATGCAAATAAAAGTAGAATATTCCTTTGAGCAATAACTGTGCTGTAGCGGTTTGAATTCCAATTTATATCCTTATCTAAGGATTCAGTATTTTTTTCTCGCTTAAAAAATCTTAGCATTTTAGTATTCCTAAAAATCTTAACTTATGTTAATAAACATAGCAAATTAACAAAGTAGTTACAGCAAAAAAGCTAAAAAACTCTTAATCTATGGCCTAATTTACCAAACTTTGTCTCCATATATGAATCGTTATATTTATTACGTTCCACAATAAGTGGTAGACACTTTGTAACTCCTATACCACTACTTTCCAATTCTGACAATTTCCTATCATTGTTTGTAAGTAATTGGATTTTGTTAATGTTCAATTTCTTAAGCATTTTAGCTGCAACAGCAAAACTCCTTTCATCATCTTCAAAACCCAATATTCTATTTGCATCAACAGTATCAAGATTATGTCCTCTTTGCATACTGTACGCTCTTAACTTATTAGTTAAACCAATGCCTCTTCCATCTTGCATCAAATACAATATAATACCACTTCCAGAGTCAGCTATCATTTGAATTGCTTGATGTAACTGACTTCTGCAATCGCATGACAAGCTATCTAACAAGTCACCCGTATAGCACGAAGAATGAATTCTCACTAATGGTTCGTCATCTTTATCTGGATTGCCAATGATAATTGCATGATGTTCTCTTCCACCACTTTCGGTTCTATAAGATATGATATTTACTTCTTGAGTCTGTTTTAAAAATAATGATGTTTTGCACACTTCATATACATCCTGATTTTCTTGAAAATTATTTATGAATGACGTGTCCAGTGCAATAACGTCATTTTTCTCGCACCAATTTCGCATTTCATGGTTATTCTCAAAAGTCATATCAGCCACTAACGCGCATGGCAATAATTCTGAGAACTTAAGCAAGGCAATAGCACATTCATCTATTGTCTTTGAGCATTGCAACTCTTTTATGCAATCTTCCTTTGAACAGTTTATTAAATAGAGCAGTTCATCAAAATTATTCACCAACAGACGTTTGCTGTTACGTTCTTTATTCTGAGATATGTATTTTACCTTACTTGAAGTTAAAGTAACATATACATTACTTGATGTAAGCTTGTATTGATTAAATAAATCTCTTTCTAAAGCCTCAGCAGCAGCAAACAATAGGTAATTACTTTCATCATATATTACAATTGGCCGACCGCGCCTGATTTCGCTGATAGCTCTTTCTACCTTATTGCTACTCTGATTTCCTATAAACATTTTTACCCATATTAAACAGCGATAAAAACTGGTGCGGCCGAGAAGACTTGAACTTCCAAGGCCTTATGAGCCACAGCGACCTCAACGCTGCGTGTCTACCAATTCCACCACGGCCGCACTATATTCTAGTTTTTATATAATTATTTTAAATTACTTAATCATTTTAGAATTTTTCATCTAGAGTGTCAATCTGATACTAGAATAATTTAGAAATTGTTTGTATAATTTGATTATGAATTTTGTGATTATAAATTTTAATCATTTAAGATAACCTTACTACTAATTTTTAACTTAGGTTTTTATATAAATGAATATAGCTAATATCTTTATTTTTTTAGCTCTCTCTCTTATAACTAGCTTTCATTTCGTCCATGCACAAATATTATACACATGGTCTCAAGTTATCCCAGAAAATAAACTAAGCATACGCGCAATTACGGACAATGACATGTGTCCCATTGTTTATGTTGATGGCGAGGAAACAGAAATGCTGAATCGCAGCTCAATTAACAATGGTGATCATAACGAAACAGTTTGTGAACTGACAGTACAAACAAGTGCCAAAAACATTAGTATTGAGGATCTACGGGTTCCTATATTACCAAAAAAGGTTAATAAAATTGCTTTCATTGGTGACACGGGCTGTAGAATAAATATGTTATTTCAGCAGGAATGTAATTCAGTAGATAGCTGGCCTTTAAAAAAAAATTTAGATTCAATCGCCCTTCATAAACCAGATTTAATTATCCATGTTGGTGATTATCATTATAGACAAACAAAATGTAGAAATACAAAAAAGTGTGGCGATATTTATGGATATAATAAAGAAGTTTGGTACGCTGATTGGTTTGAGCCTGCAAAGGATATTTTATCACAATCCCCTTTCCTTTTTGTTCGTGGAAACCATGAGAGTTGTGATAGAGCTTATGAAGGATGGTTCAGGTATCTAGATTCATACCCCTTTTCGTCTGAAAAATGTGGAAACTTCGTTTCTAGTTGGTCCTTAGATGCTGGACCGATGAAATTTTTTATCTTCGACTCTTCATCCGGTGAGGATATTTTTACAACCCAAAGCACAATTGATGCTTTTGAGAGGCAATTTGATAAATTGATACAAAATAGTTCTGACAAGCCCATGTGGTTTTTAACTCATAAACCGCTTTGGAGATCTCCAAAAAAAGAATTTTTGACATTAAAAAGCCATGGTAATCTTACACAAATCGAAGCTTTTGGAGATAAATTTCCAAGCAATGTTACTACCATAGTTTCTGGCCACATTCATATAGCCCAGATTTTATTAATGGATAATGTTCCAGACCAAATTATAGTTGGAAACGGTGGTGCATCATTACACGCTCAAGATCAAGAATCTGTTTATCAAAATGTAGAATTTGACTATTTAAATGGTAAAAACTACTTAGCACACGAGGTTAGAAACTTTTTTGGCTTTGGCTTTGCAATACTAAATTTAGATGATCACGAATTTACCTTCTATAATCAACACAATAAGGAAATGTATTCTGCGAAGCTAACAGAAGATTTTAAACTTAAACGGATTAAAACTATAGTCGATTCATTTTAGGATTTGTTATTAGCTATTTTAAAAACGCTACTTAAACGTTTTTTTTAATCGATTGATTTCATCAGCAAATTTTGAGTCGGTCTTTATAAAATTTTCTACTTGTTTTACTGCATGTATAACAGTAGCATGGTCTCTGCCACCAAAGTTTCTCCCAATATCTGGTAGGCTTTTTTGCGTAAATTTTTTGGCAAAATACATAGCTATTTGTCTTGGCCTTGCAAGACTGCGAAGCCTTCTATTGGATTGCATATCTGCAACCTTTATATTGAAAAATTCAGCTACTTTCTTTTGTATTTCTTCTATTGTGACTGACCTATGATTTGACCTAAGAAGATCGATTAGGGTTTCACTAGCTGATTCTACCGTCATACTTCTTCCAATTAATGAGGTATGGGTAACCTTATTTAATGCTCCTTCTAATTCTCTTATATTAGATTTTATGTTCCTTGCTAAAAACTCTAGGACATCTTTCGGAACATACATATTCATCTGCTCCACTTTTGCCTGCAATATACCAAGCCTTAATTCAAAAGTTGTTTCATTAATATCTGCCACCAACCCCCAACCGAGTCGTGATTTTATTCTTTCTTCCACTCCATCAAGATCACTAGGAGACCTATCAGCTGATATAACCAATTGTTTATTTTGGTCTATCAATGCATTGAAAGTGTGAAAAAATTCTTCTTGTGTACTATCTTTACCACTGATAAATTGCACATCATCTACCATCAATACATCTACTGATCTAAATTGCTCTTTAAATAACATAATATCTTTGCTTCGCAGCGCTGTAATATATTGGTACATGAATTTCTCTGCTGATAAATACACCACTTTTCTTTTTGCTGATGGGGAATTGACTATGTGCCAAGCTATAGCATGCATTAGATGTGTTTTACCAAGTCCCACTCCACCATATAGAAACAAAGGATTGCTGCCTAATATTGGATCTATAGATTCTGCCACACGCTTTGCCGCCGTAAATGCTAATTCATTTGGCTTTCCCACTACAAAATTATCAAAGGTGAATCTTGGATCCAGCGGCGAACCAAGATTATGATTACTTTCCTCTCTGTTTTTTAGTATAACATTAAAATTTGAATTCCTCTCCTCAATTACTTGAATATCAATAGAACGTATACTTTTATCTTCGCTTTGCCATAATGATAATATTTTTTTCATGTAATGAACTGTAATCCACTCTTTTATAAACCTTGTTGACACGGATAAAAGAACTTCCCCATTTCTGCTACTGACAAATTTTAGTGAACTCAGCCAACTATTATATGTTGCTTCTCCATAAAGATTATAAAGACAATTTTGGATTTTTTCCCAAGTAACATTGTGATCCGTTACTGTAATAATCTGATCAAAAAACATAGTAGAAACCTTAGGGCTAGTTAAGTTCATATACCACACCAAGAAAAAAACAATAATTAGAAAAATACAAGATAATCAATAGCTTACTGCAAAATGAAAAGCTAATACTACTTAATACATACTAAAAATTATGGTGATTTTTTGATGGGTTGTAAAGGGTATAAAAACATCAAAATTGATCATTTTTATTTCAAAAAAATGAAAAATTTGTAAATGTCGCTTGTATCGAGGATTAGAAGCATGCTATTAAAAACAGTAATACATTATGTATAA